>NZ_BAFT02000115.1 GCF_000308475.2 Nocardia brasiliensis NBRC 14402
CGGACAAGCCGGAGTACGAGCCGCGGGGGTGCCCGCGCGGCGCTTCGTTCTCCTGGTACACGTATTCGCCCGCACGGATCCGCTATCCGTATGTGCGCGATGTGCTGCTGGAGATGTACCGCGAAGCCAAGTCTCGGCTCAAGGACCCGGTGCTGGCCTGGGGCGAAATCGTCGAGGACGCCGCGAAAGCGAAGCGCTACAAGTCGTCTCGCGGCAAGGGCGGCTTCGTGCGCGCCGAATGGTGGGAGGCGGCGGAGATCGCGGCCGCGGCGCACGTTTACACGATCAAGCAGTACGGTCCGGATCGGGTGGCGGGGTTCTCGCCGATTCCGGCGATGTCGATGGTCAGCCATGCGGTTGGGGCGCGGTTCATTTCGTTGCTGGGTGGGTCGATGCTGTCGTTCTATGACTGGTATGCGGATCTGCCGGTGGCGTCGCCGCAGGTGTTCGGTGATCAGACCGATGTGCCGGAGTCGGCGGATTGGTTCGATGCCGGGTATCTGATCATGTGGGGTTCGAATGTGCCGGTGACGCGGACGCCGGATGCGCACTATATGACCGAGGCGCGGTATCGGGGGCAGAAGGTCGTGGTGGTGTCGCCCGACTATGCCGACAACACGAAGTTCGCCGACGAGTGGGTGGCGGCGCGGCCGGGAACCGATGCGGCGCTTGCCATGTCGATGGGGCACGTGGTGCTCAAGGAGTTCTTCGTCGACAAGACGACGGCCCGATTCACCGACTACGTCAAGCGCTACACCGACCTGCCGTTCCTGATCACCCTCGACGAGCGAGACGGCGCCTACGTGCCCGGCAAGTTCCTCACCGCGGCCGACCTCGCCGCGTCCGGTTCGGTGGCGCAGGGGGCTGCCGAACCGGACGCGGGTGACGCGTTCCGTACGGTGCTGCTGGACGCCGACGCGAATCCGGTGGTGCCCAACGGATCTCTGGGCGATCGTTTCGGCGCGTCCGGCACCGGACGGTGGAACCTCGACCTGGCGGACGTCGATCCGCTGCTGACGCTGCACGGCCGCACCGATGATGCTGCGGCCGTGCGGTTTCCCCGCTTCGACACCGATGTGCCCGGTGTGCTGACCCGCGGTGTGCCGACGACGGTCGTCGCGGGTAAGCGGGTCACCACCGTGTTCGACCTGCTGCTGGCTCAGTACGGTGTCGCGCGCGACGGGCTGCCCGGAAGCTGGCCGACCGGTTACGACGATGCGTCCGAGCCGTATACGCCCGCCTGGCAGGAGGCGGTGACCGGTGTACCGGCCGTGCAGGCGACCCGGATCGCGCGCGAATTCGCCGACAATGCCGACCGTTCGGGCGGTCGGTCGATGATTCTGATGGGGGCGGGCACCAATCACTGGTTCCACTCCGATCAGATCTATCGCGCGTTCTTCACGCTGACGCTGCTCACCGGCTGTCAGGGGGTGAACGGTGGCGGCTGGGCGCACTACGTGGGGCAGGAGAAGTGCAGGCCGGTAACCGGGTGGTCCACACTGGCTTTCGGCTCCGACTGGCAGCGGCCGCCGCGCCAGATGCAGGGCACCGTCTTCTGGTATCTCAGCAACGATCAGTGGCGCTATGACCCGTTCACCGCGGAGACGTTCGCTTCGCCGCTGGGGGAGGGCCGCTTCGCGGGGCGCACGGCGGCGGACAATATCGCGCTGGCGAGTCGGCTGGGCTGGATGCCGAGTTATCCGACGTTCGACCGCAATCCGCTGGATCTGGCGGATGAGGCCGAGCGTGCGGGTAAGTCCGCGCCCGAGCACATCGTGGACGAATTGAAGTCCGGTGACCTGCGTTTCGCGTGCGAGGACCCCGATGCCCCCGAGAATTTCCCGCGCTGTCTGACGGTGTGGCGGGCGAACCTGCTCGGTTCGTCGGGTAAAGGCAACGAGTACTTCCACAAGCATCTGCTGGGTGCGGATTCGAATTTGCAGACCACCGATGTGACCGGTGTGCGGCCGCAGGAGTTGGTGTGGCGGGAGCAGGCGGCGACCGGGAAGCTGGATCTGTTGCTGTCGCTGGACTTCCGGATGACGAGCACGACATTGTTCTCCGATATCGTGCTGCCCGCGGCGACCTGGTATGAGAAGCACGATCTGTCCTCGACCGATATGCATCCGTTCGTGCATGCCTTCTCTCCGGCGATTTCACCGCCGTGGGAGGCGAAGACCGACTTCGAGGCGTTCCATCGGATCGCGCGCGGGTTCTCGTGGATGGCCGAAAAGCACCTGGGTGTCCGCAAGGACATTGTGGCGGTGCCGTTGCAGCACGATTCGCCGGATGCGTTGGCGCAGGCGGGCGGGCGGGTGCTGGACTGGAAAGCCGGTGAGTGCGAGCCGATTCCGGGTCAGACGATGCCCAAACTGGTGCTGGTGGAACGGGATTACCCGAAGATCGCCGAGAAGATGGCCGCTTTGGGGCCGTTGGTCGAGACGCTGGGCTTGACCACGAAGGGGGTGACGACCTATCCGGAGGAGGAGGTGAAATACCTCGCGGGTGTCAACGGCACCGTGGTTTCCGGTGTGGCCCAGGGGCGTCCGTCGCTGGCCAAGGACACCCACGCCGCGGAGGCGATTCTGGCGCTGTCGGGCACGACCAATGGCCGGCTCGCGGTGCAGGGTTTCGAGGCGTTGGAGCGTCGTACGGGTACGGGGTTGGTGGATTTGGCTGCGGAGCATGAGGGTAAGCGGATTACGTTTGCTGATACGCAGGCGCGTCCGGTGCCGGTGATCACTTCGCCGGAGTGGTCGGGTAGTGAGTCGGGTGGGCGGCGGTATTCGCCGTTCACGATCAATGTGGAGCGGTACAAGCCGTGGCATACGTTGAGTGGGCGGCAGCATTTCTATTTGGATCATGATTGGATGATCGAGCTGGGTGAGCAGTTGCCGGTGTTCCGGCCGCCGTTGGATATGACGGGGTTGTTCCGGGAGCCCGAGGTCGGTGCGGTCGGGGCGAATGGTGTGACGGTGCGGTATTTGACGCCGCATTCGAAGTGGTCGATTCATTCGGCGTATCAGGACAATCTGCATATGTTGACGTTGTCGCGGGGTGGGCCCTCGATCTGGATGTCGGAGCGGGATGCGGCGAAGATCGGTGTGGCCGATAATGATTGGATCGAGGCGGTCAACCGTAACGGGGTGGTGGTGGCGCGGGCGATCGTGTCGCATCGGATGCCCGAGGGCACGGTGTTCATGTATCACGCGCAGGACCGGGCGGTGGGTGTACCCAGGATCGAGGACCGTGCGCAGGTCGATGACGCGCGGGGTAAGCGGGGCGGGATCCATAACGCGTTGACCCGGATCATGATCAAGCCGTCGCATTTGATCGGCGGGTATGCCCAGCAGTCGTTTGCGTTGAACTATCACGGCCCGACCGGTAATCAGCGTGACGAGGTCACCACGATCCGGCGCCGTAGCCAGGAAGTGGAGTACTGATATGCGTGTCATGGCACAGCTGGCGATGGTGATGAACCTGGACAAATGTATCGGCTGCCACACCTGCTCGGTGACGTGTAAGCAGGCGTGGACCAATCGTGGTGGCACCGAATACATGTGGTTCAACAACGTCGAAACCCGTCCCGGGCAAGGCTATCCCCGCCGATATCAAGACCAGGACCAGTGGAAAGGCGGCTGGCGACTGAACCGGCGCGGCAGACTGACGTTGCGGTCGGGGTCGCGGTTCACCCGCCTGCTCAACATCTTCGCCAACCCCGACCTGCCCACCGTCGCCGACTATTACGAGCCGTGGAGCTATGACTACGACACTCTGCTCTCGGCCCCGGCGATGGACACCACCCCGGTCGCGCGCCCGAAATCGTTGATCACCGGCGCGGATACGACGATCACGTGGGGGGCGAACTGGGACGACGATCTGGGCTCCGGACCCGAGCAAGTCGGGAAGGACCCGCTGCTGGCACGATTGTCCGACCAGGTGAAACTCGAATTCGAGCAAACCTTCATGTTCTACCTGCCCCGCATCTGTGAACACTGCCTCAACCCCTCGTGCGCGGCGTCGTGCCCGTCGGGAGCGATCTACAAACGCGCCGAGGACGGGATCGTGCTCGTCGACCAGGACAAATGCCGGGGCTGGCGCCAATGCGTCACCGGGTGCCCCTACAAGAAGATCTACTTCAACCACAAAACCGGCAAAGCCGAGAAATGCACCTTCTGCTACCCCCGCGTGGAAGTCGGGATCCCGACCGTGTGCTCGGAAACCTGCGTCGGGCGCCTGCGCTACATCGGCGTCATGCTCTATGACGCCGACAAAGTCGGTGCCGCGGCCTCGGTCACCGACCCGAAAGACCTCTACCCCGCCCAACTCGGTGTCTTCCTCAACCCCCACGACCCCCGCGTCATCACCGAAGCCGAACACGCCGGCATCTCCCCGGAATGGATCCAAGCCGCCCAGGACTCACCGGTCTACAAACTCATCGCCGACTACCAGATCGCCCTACCCCTGCACCCGGAATACCGCACCATGCCCATGGTCTGGTACGTCCCACCCCTCTCACCCGTGGTCGACGTGCTCACCGAAACCGGCCACGACGGCGAAAACCCGCACAACCTCTTCGGCGCCATCGACGCACTACGGATCCCGGTCGAATACCTCGCCGAGCTGTTCACCGCCGGCGAGGTAGGACCAGTGCGCGCCGCGTTGCAACGACTGGCCGGCATGCGCGCATTCATGCGCTCGGTCAACCTCGGCGAAGAACCAGACCCATCGATCGCCCCCTCGATCCGGCTCGAACCCGAAGAAATCGAAGCCCTCTACCGGCTACTCGCCATCGCCAAATACGAACACCGCTACGTCATCCCAACCGGCGCCGGATCACAAGCACACCAACTCGACGCACTCGCCACCGGATGCAGCCTCGACACCGACGGCGGACCCGGCATGACCGCCTTCGACACCATGGTCGAAAAATTCCACCTCACCGACACCAACGGCGCT
>NZ_BAFT02000114.1 GCF_000308475.2 Nocardia brasiliensis NBRC 14402
TCTGTGTGTTGTTTCAGATACTGCACAGTGGACGCGTAGCTTCTTTGTTGGTAAGTCCTCGGCCGATTAGTACCAGTCACCTACACCCGTTACCGGGCTTCCAGTTCTGGCCTATCAACCCCATGGTCTGTGGGGGGCCTTAACCACTCGAAGGTGGTGAGAAACCTCATCTTGGAACAGGCTTCCCGCTTAGATGCTTTCAGCGGTTATCCCTTCCGAACGTAGCTAACCAGCGGTGCTCCTGGCGGAACAACTGGCACACCAGAGGTTCGTCCGTCCCGGTCCTCTCGTACTAGGGACAGCCTTCCTCAAGTTTCTGACGCGCGCGGCGGATAGAGACCGAACTGTCTCACGACGTTCTAAACCCAGCTCGCGTGCCGCTTTAATGGGCGAACAGCCCAACCCTTGGGACCTACTCCAGCCCCAGGATGCGACGAGCCGACATCGAGGTGCCAAACCATCCCGTCGATATGGACTCTTGGGGAAGATCAGCCTGTTATCCCCGGGGTACCTTTTATCCGTTGAGCGACACCGCTTCCACTTGCCGGTGCCGGATCACTAGTCCCGACTTTCGTCCCTGCTCGAGCTGTCGCTCTCACAGTCAAGCTCCCTTGTGCACTTGCACTCGACACCTGATTGCCAACCAGGCTGAGGGAACCTTTGGGCGCCTCCGTTACATTTTAGGAGGCAACCGCCCCAGTTAAACTACCCACCAGGCACTGTCCCTGAACCAGATCATGGTCCGAGGTTAGAAGTCCAATACGATCAGAGTGGTATTTCAACGATGACTCCCTCGACACTGGCGTGCCGATTTCACAGTCTCCCACCTATCCTACACAAACCGTACCGAACACCAATACCAAGCTATAGTGAAGGTCCCGGGGTCTTTTCGTCCTGCCGCGCGTAACGAGCATCTTTACTCGTAATGCAATTTCGCCGAGTCTGTGGTTGAGACAGCAGAGAAGTCGTTACGCCATTCGTGCAGGTCGGAACTTACCCGACAAGGAATTTCGCTACCTTAGGATGGTTATAGTTACCACCGCCGTTTACCGGGGCTTAAATTCTCAGCTTCGCAACCGAAGTCGCTAACCGGTCCTCTTAACCTTCCGGCACCGGGCAGGCGTCAGTCCGTATACATCGTCTTACGACTTCGCACGGACCTGTGTTTTTAGTAAACAGTCGCTTCTCTCTGGTCTCTGCGACCCAACCCAGCTCAAGCAGCTAGTGCCATCACCAGACCGGGTCCCCCTTCTCCCGAAGTTACGGGGGCATTTTGCCGAGTTCCTTAACCACAGTTCTCTCGATCGCCTTAGTATTCTCTACCTGACCACCTGTGTCGGTTTGGGGTACGGGCCGTGTACCAACTCACTAGAGGCTTTTCTCGGCAGCATAGGATCACTGAATTCGCCTCAATCGGCTACGCATCACCTCTCAGGCACATGAGACGCGGATTTGCCTACGTCTCGCCCTACAGGCTTACACCAGTACAACCACTGACTGGCCCAGCTACCTTCCTGCGTCACCCCATCGCTTACCTACTACACCCAGGATCCCATGCAGCCGCTTCAGGTCTCCCGAAGGAGATCCGTCCACATTTGGATGGTTAGCACAGATGATTCGATATTTGGCGCGGATACACGGGTACGGGAATATCAACCCGTTGTCCATCGACTACGCCTGTCGGCCTCGCCTTAGGTCCCGACTCACCCTGGGCGGATTAACCTGGCCCAGGAACCCTTGGTCATTCGGCGGACGAGTTTCTCACTCGTCTTTCGCTACTCATGCCTGCATTCTCACTCGCGTCACCTCCACAGCTGGATCACTCCGCTGCTTCCATGGTGACACGACGCTCCCCTACCCATCCACACCACTGGATGCGCCCCCGTAAGGACACACCGGTGTTAAGTGTGAATGCCGCGGCTTCGGCGGTGTACTTGAGCCCCGCTACATTGTCGGCGCAGGATCACTTGACCAGTGAGCTATTACGCACTCTTTCAAGGGTGGCTGCTTCTAAGCCAACCTCCTGGTTGTCTTCGCGACCCCACATCCTTTTCCACTTAGTACACGCTTAGGGGCCTTAGCCGGCGATCTGGGCTGTTTCCCTCTCGACTACGAAGCTTATCCCCCGCAGTCTCACTGCCACGCTCTCACACACCGGCATTCGGAGTTTGGCTGATTTCGGTAAGCTTGTAGGCCCCCTAGACCATCCAGTAGCTCTACCTCCGGCGTGAAACACGTGACGCTGCACCTAAATGCATTTCGGGGAGAACCAGCTATCACGGAGTTTGATTGGCCTTTCACCCCTACCCACAGCTCATCCCCTCAGTTTTCAACCTAAGTGGGTTCGGGCCTCCACGACGTCTTACCGTCGCTTCACCCTGGCCATGGGTAGATCACTCCGCTTCGGGTCTAGAACATGCGACTCAAAACGCCCTATTCGGACTCGCTTTCGCTACGGCTACCCCACACGGGTTAACCTCGCCACATGCCACTAACTCGCAGGCTCATTCTTCAAAAGGCACGCCATCACCCACAGTGACAAGTCACTCGCAGGCCCTGACGGATTGTAAGCGCACGGTTTCAGGTACTATTTCACTCCCCTCCCGGGGTACTTTTCACCTTTCCCTCACGGTACTAGTCCGCTATCGGTCACCAGGGAGTATTCAGGCTTACCGGGTGGTCCCGGCAGATTCACAGCAGATTTCACGGGCCCGCTGCTACTCGGGTA
>NZ_BAFT02000113.1 GCF_000308475.2 Nocardia brasiliensis NBRC 14402
CCGCGGCACGCGGCTCAGCCGAACAGTCCGGCCACGAACGGCAGCGAATCCGGCAGTGAGGCGTTCACGGTGCCGCTGTGATCCTCGGGGTAGGTGTGCAGCTGGACCGGTTGCCCGTTCGCCTGCAGTACGGCGGCGAAGCGCAGCGTCTCCGGCGTGATCACATCGGTGTCGCGCAGACCCTGGCCGAGGAAGATCGGCTTGTCGTAACCGGATTCGGGCAGGCCGAGGTAGCGGCTCAGCAGCCCGTGCAGGTCGGGGATCTGCGCGAGCGGCTTGCTGAACAGATCGCCCACGATCACGCGATTCGCGCCCAACTCCTCGCCGAGCGGCAGCAGGCACTCGGTCCGGGCCGTGGCCAGCCACGCGCGGCCCGCATCGGTCAGGTAGGACTCGATGTCCAGCTCGGGGAACGTGGTGCGCAATCCGTTGAGGATGTAGAGCACGTACGCGGTGGTGTGCGGGCTGAGTTTCACCGGCGGCACGTGCGGGCCGAGCGGCAGCAGAATGTCTTCGATATAGGCGGGCGTGCCGGTGCCCACCGCGCCGCGATAATCGAGTTCCGGCCCGCCGAATTCGGTGGCATAGCGCGCGGTGAAGATCGCGGCGCCCGCGCCCTGGGATTGTCCGACCACCGCCCATTTCTTCGACAGCGACGAATAGTGTCCCGTCGCGGCTTTGACCGCGTCCACCACGTTGTGTGCCTCGACCACCCCGTTGAGATACGGGTGTTCGCCCGGCGTGCCGAGCCCGGCGTAGTCGGCGGCAACTATCGCGTAACCCTGGCTCAGCCAGGTGCCCAGGTAGGCCCAGTCGCGTTCGACCGCGCTCGGCCCCGCGACGCTGTACGCGCAGTCGTCGCCGATCCCGACGGTGCCGTGCGCCCAGGCGATGACCGGCCAGCCGCCCGCGGGCGGTGCGCCCGGCGGGAAGTAGACGGCCGCGCTCGCGGTGGTCGGCACATCGTTCGCGGTGGTCGAGCTGTACAGGATGCGACTCGACCGGGCCGCGCCCGGCGGCGTCGCGGCCGGGGCCAGCGCGCCGGCCGATTCGACGGTGCCGACCGGCGTCGCCGCCGCGGTGGGCAGATTCAGCAGGCTGAAGGCGCAGGCGAGGGTGACCGCCGCGGCGATGACCGGTTTCCGCATGAGGGCTCCTGGGTCCGAGGTGCGGGCTGCCTTCCGCAGGCAGCCGGACGTACGTCCAGGCCGAGTCTGCCCGACCGCAGGCGCGCGGCGCAGGCGCGGGTGGCGTGGGCCACACCTGCGGCACCCGCCCCGCCTTGTGAACGTCCTCACAAACCGGAATGCGCGCGGGAGTCGATGGCAGGTGACCGGCCGAGCCCAAACAGTACGGGCGTTACGCTAAAACCGCACGTCAGGGCTACCGGCGGGTAGGTTCCACCTTTGCAATTCGCAGGCAAATTTTGCAAAGTTAGCAAACCAGTGTGGAAACCTAGCTGAGATTCACATTAGCAACAGGTAGACGGCCATTTCGCATTGTGCAATCGTGTGGAAGTACACCCCATGGGCCTAGCAAGCCTGCAAATTGCCGCTCCAGCAGTTCGAGTCGTTTATCCGCTCGGCCGTGGGGCACATCGACCTAAACGAGGAAGTGGAGTCAGAGATGTCGAACGCCGGCACCCCGAAGACCGCTGCGGAAATCCAGCAGGATTGGGACACCAACCCGCGCTGGAAGGGCGTCACCCGTAACTACACCGCGGAGCAGGTGTCGAAGCTCCAGGGCACCGTCGTCGAAGAGGCCACTCTCGCCCGCCGCGGTTCGGAGATCCTCTGGGATCTGGTGAACAACGAGGACTACATCAACTCGCTGGGCGCCCTCACCGGCAACCAGGCGGTCCAGCAGGTCCGCGCCGGCCTGAAGGCCATCTACCTGTCCGGTTGGCAGGTCGCCGGTGACGCGAACCTGTCCGGCCACACCTACCCGGACCAGTCGCTGTACCCGGCCAACTCGGTGCCGTCGGTGGTGCGTCGTATCAACAACGCGCTGCTGCGCGCCGACGAGATCGCCAAGGTCGAGGGTGACGACTCGGTCAAGAACTGGCTGGCCCCGATCGTCGCCGACGCCGAAGCCGGCTTCGGTGGCGCGCTGAACGCCTACGAGCTGCAGAAGGCCATGATCGCCGCCGGCGCCGCCGGTGTGCACTGGGAAGACCAGCTGGCCTCGGAGAAGAAGTGCGGCCACCTCGGTGGCAAGGTGCTGATCCCCACCCAGCAGCACATCCGCACCCTGACCTCCGCGCGCCTGGCCGCCGACGTCGCCGACGTCCCCTCGGTGATCATCGCCCGCACCGATGCCGAGGCCGCCACCCTGATCACCTCGGACGTGGACGAGCGCGACCGTGAGTTCCTGGACGGCACCCGCACCGCCGAGGGCTTCTTCGGCGTGAAGAACGGCATCGAGCCCTGCATCGCGCGGGCCAAGGCCTACGCCCCCTACGCCGACCTCATCTGGATGGAGACCGGCGTGCCGGACCTCGAGGTCGCGCGCAAGTTCGCCGAGGCCGTCCGTGGCGAGTTCCCGGACCAGCTGCTGGCCTACAACTGCTCGCCGTCCTTCAACTGGAAGGCGCACCTGGACGACGCCACCATCGCGAAGTTCCAGCGTGAGCTCGGCGCGATGGGCTTCAAGTTCCAGTTCATCACCCTGGCCGGCTTCCACTCGCTCAACTACGGCATGTTCGACCTGGCCTACGGCTACGCCCGCGAGGGCATGACCGCCTTCGTCGACCTGCAGGAGCGCGAGTTCAAGGCCGCTTCCGAGCGTGGCTTCACCGCCATCAAGCACCAGCGTGAGGTCGGTGCCGGCTACTTCGACACCATCGCCACTACCGTCGACCCGAACACCAGCACCGCTGCGCTGAAGGGCTCGACCGAAGAAGGCCAGTTCCACTGAGTTGCCGGCGTCGCCTGCGGCGCCGCGTGTTCGCGGCCCCTCAGGTTCGCCGCCGAGCACTCGAGACTCGCGCCTAGGGCGCATGCGCTCGAGCGCTCGGCAGCGAACCGGCCGCGAACGGGCTCGTCGGGCTCGCCCCGGACGGGGTTGCGTGAGCACCGACGTCCCGATCGAGGTTTTCGCCAAGGGAGGTTGCCCGACGTGAATACCGCCAGACCTCTACTCCAGTAGGGGTGTACCGCCCTCCCTGCCGAACAGCCCCGGCAGGGAGGGCATCCCTATAACTTGGACGATCGAGGGGCCGCTCGCACCAGAGCAAACCCCTCCAGCCACCGACTAGCCAGACCAACAGCAGGAGCGGGACGTGAGCAGCGAGAAGATTCAGCGCGTCGGCATCATCGGCGCCGGACAGATGGGTGCCGGAATCGCGGAGGTGTGCGCCCGGGCGCACGTCGACGTGCTCGTCTACGAGCAGACCCGGGAGCTGGCCGCCGCCGGCCGCGCCCGCATTCTGCGCTCCCTCGACCGCGGCGTCAGCAGCGGCAAGATCACCGAGCGCGAACGCGAACAGGCCGCCTGGCGCCTGCGGTTCACCTCCGACCTCAACGACTTCGCCGACCGCCAGCTGGTGGTCGAGGCGGTGCTCGAGGACGAGAAAGTGAAGACCGCCATCTTCGCCGAGCTCGACAAGGTCGTCACCGACCCGTCGGCCGTGCTGGCCTCCAACACCTCCTCCATCCCGATCATGAAGATCGCGGTCGCCACCACCCAGCCCGAGCGGGTCGTCGGCATGCACTTCTTCAACCCGGTCCCGGTGCTGCCGCTGGTCGAGCTGGTCACCACGCTGAAGACCAGCGAGGCCGTGTCCAAGCGGGCCGAGGCGTTCGCCGGCGAGGTGCTGGACAAGCAGGTCGTGCGCTCCGCCGACCGCTCCGGCTTCGTGGTGAACGCGCTGCTGGTGCCGTACCTGCTTTCGTCCATCCGGATGGTCGAGTCCGGTTTCGCCACCAAGGACGACGTGGACAAGGCCATGGTGCTCGGTTGTGCGCACCCCATGGGTCCGCTCGCGCTGACCGACCTGGTCGGCCTGGACACCGTGAAGTCGATCGCCGACTCGATGTACGAAGAATTCAAGGAGCCGCTGTACTCCGCTCCGCCGCTGCTCATGCGTATGGTCGAAGCTGGGTTGCTCGGCAAGAAGACCGGCGCGGGCTTCTACCAGTACAACCGAGCCTGAGCTCTTTCGATCCAACCCCCCAGGCGCATTAGCGTGCGGCGTCCATGCCAGGCAATGGGCGCCGCGCAGCCATCGAAGGGAGCAGCGCGCTCATGGTGAACGTGACCGACGGCTACGGGTCGAGCATCCTCGGCTATCCGCGGATCGGGCCGCATCGAGAACTCAAGCGGGCACTCGAGGCCTATTGGCGCGGTGCGCTCGACCGCGACGGACTGCTCGCGGTCGGCCGCGACATCCAGGAACGGCAGTTCAACGAGCTGGCCGCGACCGGGCTGACTCAGGTGCCGGGCAACACCTTCTCCTTCTACGACCACGTGCTGGACAACGCCCTGTTGTTCGGCGCGGTGCCCGAGCGGTTCGAACCGTTTCGGGACGAGATGGACCCGCTGGACTTCTATTTCCTGATGGCGCGCGGTCGTCCCGACCTGCCGCCGCTGGAACTGGTCCGGTTCTTCGGCACGAACTATCACTACCGGCAGCCGGAATTGGCAGCGGAGACCGAATTCTCGCTGCACCCCGAGGCGCTGCTCGACGAATTCGACCGGGCCAAGGCTCAGCACATCGAGCTGCGCCCGGTGGTGCTCGGCCCGCTGTCGCTGCTGCTGCTGTCCAAGGCGGGGCAGACCCCGGGCCAGGACGAATTCGACACGGTCAGCCTGCTGGACAAGCTGCTGCCGGTGTACGAACAGCTCTTCGAGATCCTCGCCAAGCGCGGCGCGACCTGCGTGCAGCTCGACGAGCCCGCGTTCACCAGTGAGCGCACCCCCGCCGAGCTGGCCGCGTTCGAGCGGGCCTACCAACGGCTTTCGAAGGCGCCGCTGCGCCCGCGGATGCTGGTGACCGGGCAGTACGGCGATTTCGGTGCGGCGCTGCGCATCCTGGCCGCCAGCAATGTGGAGGCGATCGGGCTCGACCTGGCCAGCTACCGCATCCGGCCCGACGACCTGGCGGCGATCCCGGGTATTCGCCGCAAGCGGTTGTACGCCGGTGTGATCAGCGGCCGCAACGTGTGGCGGGCCGACCGCTACGTGACGCTGGAGTACCTGAACCAGCTCGCGCAGGTGTGCCCCGACCTGGTGGTCTCGACCGGCACGACGCTGCTGCACGTGCCCTACGACCTACTCATCGAGTACGACATCCCGGGCAACGTGGCCGACCGGCTCGCCTTCGCGAAACAGAAGGTGGGCGAGGTGGTTTCGCTCGCCAAGGCGCTCACCGAGGGCCCGTCGGACAAATGGCGCAAGCGGCCGACCGAGGTGCACTTCAAGCAGAAGCACGCGGTGCGGCAGCGGGTTTACGCGGTGACGCCGGAAATGCGTTCGCGCGAACCGTACGAGGTGCGTAAGGAGGCGCAGCAGGCCAGGCTGAACCTGCCGCCGGTGCCCGCGACGACGCTGGGTTCGTTCCCGCAGACCACCGCGGTCCGGCAGGCGCGCCACGAGCTCGGTCAGGGCCGGCTGTCCTACGACGACTACCGCAAGCGGATCGAAGCCGAGATCGAGTCGACCATCCGGTTGCAGGAAGACATCGGGCTCGATGTGCTGGTGCACGGCGAGCACGAGCGCAACGACATGATCCAGTACTTCGCCGAGCTGCTCGACGGCTTCGCGACCACCCACTTCGGCTGGGTGCAGGTGTACGGGTCCCGTTGTGTGCGACCGCCGATCATCTACGGTGACGTGTCGCGGCCCGCGCCGATGTCGGTGGAGTGGATCAGCTACGCGCAGTCGCTGACCGACAAGCCGGTCAAGGGCATGGTGACCGGACCGGTCACCATGATCGCGCGCTCGTTCGTCCGGCAGGATCAGCCGCTGCACGAGACCGCGGACCAGGTGGCGCTCGCCATCCGGGACGAACTCGCGGACCTGGAGAAGGCGGGCATCGCGATCATCCAGGTCGACGAGCCGGCGATCCGAGAGATGCTGCCGCTGCGTCCGGAGGGGCGCGCGGAGTACCTGCGCTGGGCGGTCGGCGCGTTCCGGCTGGCCACCTCCGGGGTCAAACCGGACACCCAGATCCACACGCACATCGGCTATTCCGGCCGGGCCGAGGTGGTCGACGCGATCGAGGAGCTCGACGCCGACGTCACCGCGATCGTCGCGACCCGGTCGATCGAATGGGTGGTCACCGCGCTCGAGGCGGACAGCGGCACCGACCACGGCCTGAGCCACGGTGTCGGTCCCGGTGTCTACGAGAGCCGTTCGGCCCGCATCCCGGACATCGACGAGCTCGACGAATTGCTCACCGCCGCAGCACAAGCCATCACGCCCGAACGACTGTGGGCGAATCCGGACGGTGGTTTGAAGACCCGGCACTACTGGCAACTGGAGCCGTCGTTGCGCAACCTGGTCGCGGCGGCCCGCCGGGTCCGGCGCCGCGCACTCGCAGCCGAATAACCGAAAACGTTGCGCCGCCCCCTGTTTCGACAGGGGGCGGCCTTCGTTCGCCGCCCTCCGGTTCGAGTCGGGACGCGCCGCGATCCCAGCCTCAGTGGTTCAGGGCGGCGACGACGAACATGAGGGCGGCGCCGAGGACGGTGCAGGCCAGGGTGAGGCGAGACGGGTGTACGGCGTGCGCCTCGGGCAGGATGTCGGCGGTGGCGAGGTAGAGCAGGAAGCCGCCGAAGTAGCCGAGGTAGAGGCCGACCATGCCCTCGGGTACCTGGATGAGCGTGCCGACCACGGCGCCGATCACCGGTGCGACGGCGTCCAGCCCGAGCAGGGTGAGCGCGCGTTTGCGGGCGTTGCCGTAGAGCGTCGAGATGGTGAAAGTGTTGAAACCGTCGGCGAAGTCGTGCGAGATGACGGCGATGGCCACCGCCGCGCCGACGGTGGCGCCCGCCTGGAAGCCGAGCCCGATGCCGAGCCCGTCCAAGAAGCTGTGGAAGATCAGCCCGGCCGCGGCGAGCACGCCGACCGACTCGAAACCGTGTGTGTGCGTGCCGAATTCCTGTTCGTGGCCGGTGTGGATGGCCACGGCGCGCTCGATGACGTGGATGGTGAGGAAGCCGCCGACGGCGGCGATCAGCACGGCGGGTACCCCGAGCACATCCTGCTCGGATTGTTCCAGGGCCTCGGGGATCAGGTCGAAGAACACCACGCCGAGCATCACGCCCGCGGCGAGCCCGAGCACCAGGTGCCTGCGGTCGCCGATGCGGACCGCGACGAATCCGCCGACCAGCGTGGAGCACATGGACACCAGCGCCAGCAGAATCGCCATCGCACCAGCATGGGCGATCGGTCGCGACGCGCCCGGCATCTCCGATCGGCGAGTTCGTCACCCGGTCGGCCGGCCGCAGTGCATCCCGCCGGCAAGCGAGCGGACAGGCGGCTCGGCGCGCGACTACGCGCCTTTCGAACGATCGGTGCCGGCGAAACGGATGGTCAGCTGCCGGGCCCATTTTCGGTGCGGCTTGGGTGGCGGCGGTGGCAGCGGGGCATCCAGGTCGACATCGGTCTGCACTTCGTAACGCCGGATGTAGGCCCCGGCGAAGGCCTGAACCGTCGCGGTGACCGGAATGGCGAGCAGCGCACCGGTCGCGCCGAGCAGGGCGGCGCCGGCCAGCACCGCGCCGAAGGCGACGGCCGGATGCATGTCCAGCGTGGTCGCGGTGATTCTCGGTTGCAGCACATAGTTTTCGAACTGCTGGTACAGGACGATGAAGCCGAGGATCCACAGCGCGTCCGACGGTCCGTGCACCAGCGCCACGATGACCGGGAGGGCACCCGCGAGGTAGGTGCCGACGGTCGGGATGAACTGGGACACCACGCCGACCCACAGCGCGAGCGCGAACGCGGACGGCACGTCGAGCACCCGCAACGCCACGTAGTGCGCCAAAGTCGAAGCGAGCGCGAGCAATCCGCGCGAATAGATGTAGCCGCCGGTCTTCTGCACGGCGATATCCCAGGCGCGCAGCACATGCAGCTGCTTGCGCGGCGGCAGCAGTGAGCACACGGCATTGCGGAACCGCGGGCCGTCGGCGGCGAAGTAGTACGTGAACAGCAGCACCCCGAGCGACTGGAACACCACGCTCACCGCTTTCGTGCTGATGTCCCAGGCGTTTCCGGCCGCGCCCTCGAGGTACTTGCTCCAGTTGCTGGTGTACTTCTCCAGGTCGGTGCCGGATATGTGCGTGTTGAAGGTGCGGTTGACCCAGTCGATGCCTTGATCGGCGTACTCCGGCGCGTTGTTGACCAGGGTGGTGATCTGGTCGATCAGCAGCGAGCCGAGCGTCCAGAAGAACGCGACGACCACCGAGATCAGGACGAGGAAGACCACCCCGGTGGCGAGTCCGCGTTTCATGCCGCGGCGCGCGAGCCAGTTCACCGCCGGCTCGATAGCGAAGGCCAGGAACAGCGAGACCAGCACGATGGTGAGCAAGCCTTGCAACCGGGTCAGTGCCCAGAAACCCGCGAAGAGTCCGGCCACCGTGGCCGCGGCGAGCAGGAACGCGCGCAGCAGCCACGGCGGCGGCGTGGACGTCATCTCCGCGGTGACCACGGCCTCGCCGGGCGCTACCGGTGCCGGTGCGTCCGAGGGCGCTGGCGCGTTGTCGTCTTCTTCCGAGGCCACATCGCAAACGTACCCATATCGGCCCGTCTCACCGCGTTATCGCCGGTGCGGATACCTCGCGGCTCACATGGTCGAGACGTCGATGACGAAGCGGTACCGGACGTCGCTGGCCACCACCCGGTCGTAGGCGCCGTCGATCTCGTCGGCGGAGATCACCTCGATCTCCGCGCCGATGCCGTGCGAGGCGCAGAAGTCCAGCATTTCCTGGGTCTGCGCGATACCGCCGATCATCGAGCCGGCCAGCGAACGGCGCAGCCCCGTGATGGTGAACGGCTTGATACTCATCGGGTTCTCCGGCAGGCCGAGGATCACCAGCGTGCCGTCGAGCTTCAGCATCTTCAGGTAGGAGTCGATCGGCAGGTCCGCCGAGACGGTGTTGAGGATCAGGTCGAACTGGTTGCGCAGGTCGCGGAAGGTCTGCTTGTCGCTGGTGGCGTAGTAGTGGCTGGCGCCGAACAGCTTGCCGTCCTCCTGCTTGCTCAGCGAGTGGCTGAGCACGGTCACCTCGGCGCCCAGCGCCGCGGCGATCTTCACCCCGACGTGACCGAGCCCGCCCATGCCGATGATGGCCACCTTCTTGCCCGGCCCGGCGTTCCAGTGCCGCAGCGGCGAGAACAGGGTGACGCCCGCGCAGAGCAGCGGGGCCGCCGCATCGAGCCCGATGCCCTCGGGAATGCCGACGACGAAGTTCTCGGTCACCACGATCTGGGTGGAGTAGCCGCCGAGGGTGTATCCGCCGGGCTGCACCGACTCCTCGACGGGCGTGTTGTAGGTCATGGTGGCGCCGCGGACGCAGTACTGCTCCTCGTCGGCCAGGCAGGGGCCGCAGACGCCGCACGAGTCGACCATGCAGCCGACGCCGACGCGGTCGCCCACCTGGTATTTGCCCACCGCGGAGCCGACCGCGGCGACCAGGCCCGCGATCTCGTGGCCGGGCACGCACGGGTACTTCGTGCCGCCCCACTCGTCGCGGGCGGTGTGGATGTCGGAGTGGCAGATGCCCGCGTATTTGATGTCGATCAGCACATCGTGCGGGCCCAGCTCCCGGCGTTCGATGGTCTTCTTCTCGAACGAGCCATCGGGTGCGGATATCGCGTATGCGGCTGCTGTCGTCATGCATACATGCCTACCGTCGCATGCGCCCGGTTGCCAACCATGACAGGTAAACAGTTCGGTACGGCGGCGGCCGGCAGAGTCGTCGATAGCCCCCGGACATGATCATCGCCAGCCACAATGGAATGCGCAGGTGGACCGAGCGGAGAGCGATGAGCGAACAACGGTATGGGGGCCGCGCGCTGGCGACGATCGTCGCCGCGCTGCTCGCGGTGGCCGGATTCCTCGGCTATCGAGGCGAACTGCCCGGCTGGCCGCCGGGGACGGCGGAGATCGCCGCGCCGGTCGAGCTAGCGCCGCCCCCACCGCTCGATCCGGTCGCGGTCGCCGCCGTCGTCGATCCGGCGCTGGTCGACATCAGCGCGTCGATGCGGCCGTTCGGGCTCGGCGCGGCCGGGTCGGGCATCGTGCTCACCGCCGACGGCCAGGTGCTGACCAGTCATCACGTGGTCAAGGGCGCCGACACGGTGACGGCGACCGATGTCGGCAACGGCCGCACCTACGACGCGGTGGTGCTCGGTTACGACGCCGCCGCCGATATCGCGCTGCTCGCGCTGTCCGGTGCCGCCGACCTCGCGACGGCCCGCATCGGCAGCTCGGCCGAATTGCACGTGCGCGACGAGGTATTGGCGATCGGCAACGCGGGCGGCATCGGCGGCACGCCGACCGCGATCCAGGGCACGCTCACCGATCTGGACAGCACCATCGTCGCGCTCAACTCCGCCGATCTGTCCCGCAAGCCGCTCACCGGCATGCTCGAGGTGGCCGCCGCGGTGAGTTCCGGGCAATCCGGCGGTGCGCTGGCCGACCGTCAGGGTGCGGTGGTCGGGGTGATCGCGGCCGCCTCGGGTGACCCGGCGCGGGCCGGGGGCAGGCCGCCGAACGGGTACGCGGTGCCGATCGACACCGCGATGCAGGTGGTGCGGCAGATCCGGTCCGGCGTGCCCACCGACACCGTGCACATCGGGCCGACCGCCACCCTCGGCGTGCTGACCTCCGACGCGAAACCCGTTGGGGCACGGATCGATCTGGCCGTCTACGGGCTGCCCGCCCAAGCGGCCGGGCTGACCCACGGCGAGGTGATCACGTCGGTGGACGGTCGCGCGATCACCTCGGCGCGCGCCCTGCACTCGGCGATCAACGTGCGCAAACCCGACGACGCGATCCAGCTCGACGTGACCGACACCGGCGGCAACCGCCGCACGGTGACCGTCGTGCTCGCCCGCGGCACGCCCAACTAGAACAGCGACAGCCAGTAGTCCTGGAAGCGCAGGAAGATCAGCAGCAGCACCACCGCGTAGAACAGCGCGACGATGGTCCACCGCCACTCCGCGAGCACCCGCAGCGGACCGCGTGACCCGCCCCAGAGCTGATCGGTGACCACCGCGAGCAGCGGCGTGATGATCGCCCACACCACCATGCAGTACGGGCAGAGCGCGTTGATCCGGTACAGGCTCTGGAAGATCAGCCAGCAGATGAAGCCGACGCCGAGCAGCGTGCCCAGCCACAGCCCGCCCCAGATCCAGCGCGGCAACCCCACCCCGGCCACCGAGAGCACCCCGACGGTGACCACCACCGAGAAGGCCGCGATGCCGATGATCGGGTTGGGAAACCCGAACACCGCGGCCTGATCGGTCACCATCACCGAGCCACAGGACAGGATCGGATTGATGCTGCACGACGGGGTGTAACCCGGTTCGGTGAACAGCTTGAACCGTTCGATGGTCAGCGCCATCGAGGCCAGCCAGCCGGCCAGCCCGCCGAGCAGCAGTACCCAGGCGGCCCGGGGCGGGGCGGTGATCACTGCGCCGCGGCGGCGGCGATCACAGGTCCGAGACCGCCGGGCCCGAAGATCTCCTGGCTCGACTCGACCTGCTTGCCGTTGACGAACACCGACGGGGTCGACTTGATGCCGCTCTTCAGCACGTCATCGGTGCGAGCCTGGATGTACTTGTCGTACTTCACATCCGTGATGCAGTTCGCCACCGCGTCGGGGTAGCCCGCGTCCTTGGCGATCTGGACCAGCTTGTCGTTGGGCAGGCCCGCGCCGCCCTCCGGCGGCTGCTGGGCGAACATCGAGGACACCCAGGCCTGGTACTTGGTCGGGTCCGCCTCGGCCACGCAGTACGAGGCGTTCGCCGCGCGGGTCGAGTAGCGGGTGGTGGACGCCTTGTCCAGGAACGCGATCACGTCGTATTCGACCGCGGCCGTGCCGTTGTTCACCGCGTCGGCGAGCACCTGGGCGTTCGCGCCCTCGAAGCCCTTGCACGCGGGGCACTGCAGGTCGGCGACGACCCGCACGGTGACCTTCGCGTTCGGCTTGCCGATGCGCACCGCCCCGTTGTCGGTGATGGTGCCGGTGACCCCGTCCGGGGAGGTGTTGGCGGCCGCCGGAATCGAGGGGGTGGGGCCGGGGTCGTCCTTGCGGGCCTTCTTCACCGCGACACCGATGCCGATCGCGGCGATCAGGCCGATCAGCACGGCGGCCACGGCCACCTGGATGAAGATCTTGCGGTTGCGGTCGGCGCGATTCGCCGCCAGCAACGGATTCTTCTTCCCACCCGGGTTCTTGCTCACCGTGCGTTCACCACGCCTTTCGCTCGACTGCCGGTACCTGCCGCCACGATGGTAGAGCGCGAACTCGTCCCCGTGTGGTCGGGCCACGGCCCACATCATCGTGAACGAACCTGAGAGATTCCGAAATATCGGGCACTGGCGACGCCGAAAAATCCGTGTGGGTATTCGGGAGTCCCGGTCGAGAATGGTGGGATGACTGCTCTCGGTGCTGTGTTTCGTCCGCAAAATCCGCCGGAACGGCTGCGCGCCGTCACCCGGGTCGCCGAGGAATCGGGGCTCGAACAACTGTGGCTGTGGGAGGACTGTTTCTTCGAGAGCGGTATCGCCAGTGCGGCGGCCGCCCTCGCGTGGACCGAGCGGGTGCACATCGGCATCGGGTTGCTGCCGGTGCCGCTGCGCAACGTGGCGTTGACCGCGATGGAGGCCGCGACGCTGCATCGGTTGTTCCCCGATCGGGTACTGCTCGGCGTCGGGCACGGCGTGCTGGACTGGATGGGGCAGGTGGGCGCGCGGGTCGAGTCGCCGGTGACGTTGCTGGCCGAGTACCTGGACGCGCTGCGCGCCCTGCTCGCGGGGAAGCGGGTGACCACCTCGGGACGTTATGTGCAGCTCGATGATGTGGCTCTGGACTGGCCGCCACTGGCACCGCCGCGCATCTACGCGGGAGCCAGGGGGCCGCGCTCGATCCGGCTGTGCGGGTCGCATGCCGATGGGACGCTGCTGGATTCGATCGCGGGCCCCGACAGTGTGCGGGCCGCGCGGGCGTTGATCGACGAGGGCCGGGCCGCGGCGGGCCGCACCGACCGGCATGTGGTGGTGGCGAATCTGCTCGCGGTGACCGGCCCGGACGCGGCGGCCCGGCTCGCGCACGTCCAAGCCACCACGACACCGCCGCTGGCCGGTGTCGCCGGGGACGCGCAGGAGGTCGCGGACGCGGTCCGCGCGCTGGCCGAGGCGGGCGCCGACACCGTGGTCATCCAGCCGACCGGAGACGAGCCGGATCCCGAAGGCTTCGTTCGCTTTGTCGCCGAACAGGTTCGGCCGCTCATCTAGCCGGCGGTCAGGCCTTGTCGAGTCGCCGCTTCTGCTCCTCGACGTCGAACTGCGCGGCGGGCCACTCGAGGTCGAGCCGCTCCAAGGCGTCGATGAGCAGTTCGGTGACGGCGAGCCGGGAGAACCATTTGCGATCGGCGGGCACTACGTGCCACGGCGCGTACTCGGTGGAGGTGCGATCCAGCATGGCCTGGTACGCCTCCTGATAGGCGGGCCAGTAGCCGCGCTCATCGATGTCGGAGGGGTTGAACTTCCAGTACTTGTCCGGCCGGTCCAGCCGTTCGCGCAGCCGCTTCTTCTGCTCGTCCAGCGAGACGAACATCGCCACCTTCACCACGGTGGTGCCCTCGTCGACGAGTTCCCGCTCGAAGGCGTTGATCTCGTCGTAGCGCGGTTCCCATTCCTTTTTCGGCACCAGGTTGTGCACGCGGACGACCAGCACGTCCTCATAGTGCGAGCGGTCGAACACCCCGAGCTGGCCGCCGCGTGGCAGCGCGTTGCGGATCCGCCACAGATAGTGGTGGCGCTTCTCCTCCTCGGTCGGCACGCCGAACGCGTGGTGGTCCACGCCCTGCGGATCGACCGAACCGATCACGTGCCGGACGATGCCGCCCTTGCCCGCGGTGTCCATGCCCTGCAGTACCAGCAGCACACTGCGCAGGTCGCCGGATCGCCCGTTGGCGTAGAGCCGTTCCTGCAGCGCGGACAGCACCGTGGTGCGTTCGGCCAGCAGGTCCAGGCCCGCTGCCTTGTCACCGGTGAAGCCCGGTGTCGCGGAGGTGTCCAGATCGGTGATCTGCAAGCCGTCGGCCTGCAGCGCTTCGGTAGCCGGGACGGACCAGCCCTTCTTAGCCATGCACTACAGCTAACCAGGTGCGCGCCGAGCGGGTCGGTGCGACGGCGCAGCGTGTCATCCCCGGATATGGGCGAGCGCGACGAGTTGCGCGGCGAAATCCTCGTCCGAGACCGGGGTGAGGATGAGGTCCTGCGAGGTGGTCAGCAGGTAGCGGCCGTCGCCGGTGAAATCGAGCCAGGTGCGGTGGCGGGTGGGCGGCGACATCGGATTGTCGGGTTCGACGGTGACGGTCAGGAAGCCCCGCCCGTCGACGGGCTTGCGCAGCGTGTGCCGGAAGCGGGCGGCGCCGCCCTGTCCGTTGGTGCCGAACGGTTCGGTGCGTTCCGGGCCGAGCACCGCGTCCTGGGGTTCGCGCATGGTGCCGAGTTTCCCGGGGCGGGCCGGGCCGATGATCTGCACCAGACGCTCGCCCACCGCACGGGCGTGGCACATCAGCACCGTGACCTTCTCCGGGGTGGCGACCAGGATGCCCGCGTGATTGTGCACCACCGCGGCATAGGCCAGGATGCGTTCGGTATCGGCGCCGGAACCGTTGCGCGGCGGGGTGTTCCGTTCCCCGGACAGGGTGAGGGTGGTGGCGTCGGTGCGGCCGCACAGCATGAGCGCGGCGGCCAGGTCCGGGTCGGCCTGCCGGGCGAAGCGCTGCGGCAAACGCAGTGCGGCGTATTCGGATTCGGTGCGCACGGTGGCCGCGGGCGCCATGTTGACCGGATACGGCCTGCGATCCAGACCCGTCTCGTTTTCCCAGACATGCGAGAACTCGTCCGGGGTCAGCACCCATTTCACCGCGCGCGGCCCCCGTCGCCGGCCGGTCGCGGTCCGTCGGGCGGGGCGAGGAATCGGGGCACGCAGTCGCCGGAGGCGGGCATGGTCGGCGCGTAGACGTAGGTCATCGTGTCCCGGACATCGGCCTCGACATCGGCGGCGGCGCTGTCGTGCGCCATCCGTCGCTTGCCGCCGTAGACCGCCTCGGCGGCCGGATCGTCCAGCGGCCGATACGGTTCGGGCGGCGGAATCGCGCTCCGAATGGTCTGCGCCGCATCACCGTTCAGTTCCATCAGGCGCGCCACCGCACGGCAGACGTCCTGCGCCTCGATCCCGGTGCGCACGAATTCCCGGGTGGCGCGCAGTGCGGCGTCGGCGGTATGGCCCGACCAGCGGGCGAATTCGCGGTTGGCGGCATCGGAGAAGGCCTGGAACGCCTCGGCCAGCGCGCCGGCGTTCGCCAGCCAGGCCGCGGCGACCTGGCCGAGCGCGGCTGGGTTCAGCGGTTCGCGGACCAGCTCCCAGATTTCCTGGTGGGTATAGGAACCGAACAACTCCCGGTCCGCGGCGTATGCGGGATCGGTTGCGCCGGTGCGTAACCCGGCGAGCTCCTGCCGGATGTGCTCGGCGGCGGCCCGGGCTGCGGAGTCTGCCATCGCTTCAGTTCCCTACTGCTCTCATCGCGACTCCAGATGCGCGGTGACCACCGCGAGCGCGGCCCGGTGCGCCGCCTCGGCGTCGGCGAAGCGTTTGCCCGCGGCCAGATACGCGGCCTTGAACAGCAGCGCCGTCTCCTGAAAGGCGGCGAGCGTGTCCAGGTACTGCCTGCCCTTGTCACGGAAGCCGCGGGTGAGGCCGTGGCCGGTGGGCAGGTTCGGGAAGCCCGTCACTTCGGTCACCAGATGGCCGGTGGTCATGGCGCGGCGTAGGTCCTCGACGAGCTTGTCGCATGCGGCAGCGAGGTTTTCGGCGACCTCGGTGTCCAACTCGAAGGGCTTGCCCGTGCTGCCGGTGGCCGCCGCGTACAACTGCCGTGCCGTCCCCTGCCCGGTATCCGGTACCGCCATGTGGGAACCCCCTCTGTTCGGTCCACTGCCTGACGCGGTATTGGATGGGCACTCTACCGGTCGGTAAGGCGCGGCGGGCGCGGCTTCGGCGGCTGTGACCAGGGGCACGATTGCCCGGGACAGGTCCGTATGCTGGCTGGATGGGCGCGCTGGCGGGCACTTTGGTGACGGTCGCCGAGGATCTGGACTCGGTGACGACGGTGGGTCGTGAGGACGACCCCGCCGCGGTGGGCGCGACCCGCGGGGCGGTCGACGCGGTGTGGGAGTCCGTGCGCGACTGGTATCGGATGGGCACCACCCCGGCCATCCAGCTCTGCCTGCGGCGCGACGGCAAGATCGTGCTGAACCGCGCCATCGGGCACGGCTGGGGGAACGCGCCGGGTGACGCACCCGATGCGGCGCAGGTGCTCGCCACGCCGGACAGCCCGTTCTGCGGGTTCTCGACCGCGAAGGGGGTCGCGGCGGCGGTGATGTGCATGCTGGCCGAACAGGGCGCGTTCGGCCTGGACGAGCCGGTGTGCGCCTACATCCCGGAGTTCGCGGCCAACGGCAAGGACCGGATCACCATCGGTGACGTGCTGTCGCATTCGGCGGGCGTGCCGTTCATCACCCCGCCCTACAAGGGTTTTCAGCTCATCGTCGACGAGGACCTGGCGGTCCGCGCGCTCACCGATCTGGTGCCCAGCTGGCCGACCGGCCGCTTCCGGATCTATCACGCGATGACCGGCGGGCTCATCCAGCGGCTGCTGGTGCAGCGGGCGACCGGCAAACGCATGCGCGAGCATCTGGCCGAACAGGTGCTGGACCCGCTCGGGTTCCGGTGGACCAATTTCGGCGTCGACGCCGCGGAGGTCGACCAGGTCGTGCCGAGCGTGCAGACCGGCCCCGGACCCTCGCGGGTGTCGAAGTTCCTGGCGCGCAAGGCCCTCGGCGGCGGCATGGGCAAGGCGGTCTCGGATGCGGGCACGCGGGCGCTGCTCACCGCGGAGCTGCCCTCCGGCAATCTGGTCAGCACGGCGGCCGAGCTGTCGCGCTTCTACGAAATCCTCGCGCGCGGCGGCGAATTGGACGGAATCCGGATCATGCGACCCGAGACCGTGCGCGCCGCGGTGCAACCGGCGAAACGGCTGCCCGGCCTCGCCGGGCGGGTGAGCCGGGCCGGGTACGAACTGGGCGGGCGCAGATCGAAATTCGGCCGCGACACCCGCTCGCACTTCGGCCGCAGCGGCCTCACCACCCAGTACGGCTGGGCCGACCCGGCACGCGGGCTCGCCGGCGCGGTGCTCACCAGCGGTAAGGCGACCACCGACACCGACCGCCCGTGGCGGCTGGTCGCCCAGATCTCCGACACCTTCCCGCCCGTGCACTGAAGCCGGCCCCGCAGCGTTCGCCGAATCAGAGCGAAGGGGTATAGGCCGAGGCAACGCCGTGAAAGTAACTGGTGTGTATCGAATTTGGGTGTTCGGCCGATAGGAGAGCGGGGGTGCGGTATGCGCGCCTGTGCTCGAAATGGAGGTCGAACATGGTGAATCCGGGTAGAAGTAGCCGCAAATTCCGGCGACTGGTCCTGCTGACAGCCGTCATCGGAGCCTCGGCCCTCGCGCCGGTGGCGGCCTTCGCGGCCCCGGACACGCCCGCGCCCGCTGCGCCCACCACCGCCGCGCCGGTCACTCCGGCCCCGCCGGTGACACCCCCGCCGACCAACCCGCCCGCGCCGACGACCCCGCCGGTGACCACCCCGCCGCCCACCACGGCGCCCAAGCCGCCGGCCGATCCGTACGGCCCCGACGGCTACGACTCCTCCGGTTACGACCGGTTCGGGTATGACCGATTCGGTTACGACCGCGACGGATTCGACCGCTCCGGGCTGGACCGCTGGGGTAACGACCGGTCCGGCTACGGCCGCGACGGTTTCAACGACGAGGGCTTCGACCGTTCCGGCTTCGACCGCTCGGGCTATGACCGGTGGGGTTACGACCGATCCGGCTTCAACCGCGACGGCTTCGACCGTTGGGGTTATGACCGCTGGGGCTACACCGCGCAGGGCTGCGCCCGATCCGGCGAAGACAAGCCGGACGCCGATCACGCCGCCTGCGAAGCGCGACGGCAGCGTCCGCCCACCGGCAGTGCCTCCTGAGTCTCGTTGACCTGGCTGCTCTTTCGCAGCCGGGCCGAGAGTTCGTCCGGGTTCAGCCCGCGCAGAAGGCCGCGTCGAGCACGCTGTTCATCGCCGCCTGATACATCACCGTGGTGAGCGGATCGGGCAGCAGGTTCATGCTGAGCGTGACGGCGCGTGACGGCGCGGGCCGGCGTGGCGGCGTTGACGACCAGGAAGCCGTTCATGGCGCCGCCGTGGCTCCAGATCTCGATCCCGCAGGCGTTGATCCGGCGGAACAACCCGAGACCGAAATCGGCGTCGCGGAGCGGGTCGCCGGAGGGCACGGTGCGCTGCATCTCGGCCAGCTGCGCGGGCGGCAACAGCTCACCGGACAGCAGGGCCATGAAGAACCGGCCGAGGTCGGCGCCGGTGGCGACCATCGCGCCGTCGGCCAGGCCCCAGCCCGGATCGATATCGGTGATGTCCACCAGCGCGCCGTCGAAGGCGTGGTATCCGCGCGGATGCGGCGCGCGAATCACATGCTCCAGCGGGAACAGTGGCCAGTAGGTGTCACGCAAACCGAGCGGGATGATGATCCGCCGGGTGACCTCGACCCCGACCGGCACCCCCGTGACGCGCTCGATCAACGCGCCCGCCAGCAGGAAATCGGTATTGGAATAGCCGGAACTGGTGCGCGGTGCGAAGACCGCGGGCTGATCGAGACCCAGCCGGATCAGCTCCGCGGCCGGTCGCGGACGCTGCAATCGGTCGACCGAGGCCAGATCCAGGTAGGCCAGGTAGTCGGGGATCCCGCTGGTGTGCTGCAACAGATCTCGCACGGTGATCTGGTGCCCGTCGCCGCCGGGGCCGTGGACCACGCCCGGCAGGTACTGCTCGATCGGCGCGTCCAGCTCGACCCGGTGCTCCGCGGCGAGCTGCAACACCACCGTCGCCACGAAGGTCTTGGTATTGCTGGCGATCCGCACCTGCGCGTTGTCCGGGAACGGCGCGCCGGTGGCCAGATCGCCTACGCCGCTGTCGATCTGCGCGTTTGCGCCGACGCCGCGCACCACCAGCTGGGCGCCGGGCACACCGATGGCCCGGATCAGCAGATCGAGGTCGGCCTGCAATCCCACCGGGGCGGGGCCGGGTTCCGCGACCGCGACCCCCGCCCCGGCGAACGCCGAAATCGTCA
Organism: Nocardia brasiliensis NBRC 14402; assembly: GCF_000308475.2. Taxonomy (GTDB): domain Bacteria; phylum Actinomycetota; class Actinomycetes; order Mycobacteriales; family Mycobacteriaceae; genus Nocardia; species Nocardia brasiliensis. Next base: position 19,450 of record NZ_BAFT02000113.1, read on the forward strand.
CCGCCGCAACCACGGCGGCCGTCAGCCAGGAATACCGCACCAGATCTCCACTTCGTCGCCCGTGATCCCTTACCGGTATCTCGTTCGACGGGGCAACCGTTTACGCCCCAGGAGATTTCGTGCGGCCTGCGGCTCAGGCGGTTTCGACCTCGATGGTCATGCCCGCGCCGCGCAGGCGCTCGGTGAGCGCGTCGCCCATGGCCGCGCCCGGGGTGAGGATGCCCGCGAGCTCCGGCTGGTTCGCGGTGTCGAAGGCCAGGCACAGCCCGCTCTCGCCGAGCAGCACCGCGGTCGCCTTGTAGCCGGGATCGCCCTGGCCGGCGAAGGTCGCGACGTACTTCGCGCCTGAGGAGGTGCGGGTGAACGTCTTCATGGTGAACCAGCCGCTGTCCCTGGCCTTTTCGCTGGGGCCGGTGCCGGGCTTGGGCAGCACGCGGTCGAGCAGCTTGCGGCCCACCGACACTCGCGACAGCACCGCGCCCGCGGCCATGCCCGCGACGATGCCGCCCGCCAGGCCGGCCGCGACCAGCGGCGCCGCGGGCGACTTGCCCGCGCTCATCACCTCGCGGTAGCGGAAGTTCTTGCCGTACACCCAGCCGAGCAGGCCGTTGGTGCGACGGACGATCTTGGTGTTGTGCGACGCCATGACGAAGGTGCTCACCCAGCCGTCCAGGCTCGGGTCGATGGCGCTGGCGCGCGAGAGCGCCTGGTCGGTCTGGCGGCCGACGTCGGGATCCATCGACTTGTCGGGGCTGAGCGAATACGGGTGGCTCAGCACGGCCCCCTTCTTCGGGTCGGCGGCGATCGCCTCCATCATCGCCCGGCCGGAATCGATGGTGCCGCCGCTGACCCCGCCCTTGAGCCAGGCGACCAGCGTCGTCTCTTCCAGCTCACCGGTGTTGTCCGCGACCGAGCGCCGGTACAGCTGGTAGACGCTCAGGTCCGACGGAATCGAGTCGTAGCCACAGGAATTCACGATCTTCGCGCCGGTCTGCGCGGCCTGCTCGTGGTACTGGTCGATCGCGTCGCGGATGAACAGCGGCTCGCCGGTGAGGTCGGCGTAGTGCGTGCCCGCCTGTGCGCAGGCGGCGACCAGCGGCAGGCCGTAGCGCAGGTACGGACCGACCGTGGTGACGACGACCTTGGTCTGCGCGGCGAGTGCGTCGAGCGCGGCCTGGTCGCTGGAATCGGCCACCACCAGACCCCAGCCCGCGGCGGGCGGGCCGAGTTCGTCGCGCACCTTGGTCAGCTTGTCCAGCGAGCGGCCGGCCAGCGCGATCCGCGCGGATTCCGGTGCGGCGGTGAGCAGGTACTGCGCGGTGAGCTTGCCGACGAAGCCGGTCGCGCCGAACAGGACCAGGTCGAATTCTCGAGTGTCTGCCATTGTCTTCCGTTCTGCGGGGTTCAGGCCTGGGGACGGGCGGCCTTGGTGGGCTTGGCGGCCTTGGTGCGCGACTTCTTCGGCGCGACCGGCGGATGATCGGCCAGCCAGACATGGTGCGCCTGACCGAGTTCGGTGGCCGGCGGCTCGTTGTAGAGCCATTCCCGGGAAATGCGATGCCAATTCGCGGTGCAGCCGAGCTGGCCGAGCATGCCGAAGGTGAGGAAATCGGCCCGGCGGGAGAACAGGTGCTCCGGCGGCAGGTTCTGCTGCTTCATCCCGGCGAACTCGCTGGCCCGCGGGTCGACCGCGAGCAGGAAAGCGCCGCTGGCCAATTCGGGGGTGATCGTCAGATCCTCGTCGATCAAACACCATTCGGAGGCGGCCAGCACGTATTCCAGGCACTCCTCGGCGCCGATCTCGTCCGGCGAATCGATCACGCCGCGCTCGATCATCAACTGGCGCAGGTCTTCCGCGCGATCCTCGGCGGCCGCGCGCAGGCAGGTCAGCTCGAACTGCACGTGGTCGGCGTCCATCCGGTTGAACAAGCCGAAGTCGAGGAAGCCGACCCGGCCGTCCGTGGCGAGCAGCACATTGCCCGGGTGCGGGTCGCCGCAGAACTCGTTGAAGGTGAACAGCGAACCGACGTAGAAGCGGTAGATGATCTCGCCGATCCGGTCGCGTTCGGCGTCGGGCAGCTGGCGGATCTCCTCGAAGCCCTTGCCCGCCACGTATTCGCTGACGAGCACGCGGGTGGTGCTGAGCTCCGGCATCGAGCGGGGCACCACGATGAACGGATGCCCGGCGTAGAGCTCGGCGATCTGCAGTTGGGTATTCGCCTCGGCCTGGTAGTCGAGCTCGCTCTCCATGTTGAGGCGCAGCTCGTCGAGCACGGCCGGGGTCACCCACGGCATCGCCGATTGCAGCACCCGGCGGAACATGGCCAGGTTCTTCAGGTCCGCGCGCACCGCGGCGTCGATCCCGGGGTACTGCACCTTCACCGCGACCTGGCGACCGTCGCGCAACCGGGCGCGATAGACCTGGCCGATCGAGGCGGCGGCGATCGGCTCGGCCTCGAACTCGGCGAAGATCGCGTCCAGCGGCTGACCGAAATCGTCCTCGATCACCTGGCGCATCGATTCGAAGGACACCGACGGCGCCGCGTTGCGCAGCACGGCCAGTCGCTTCTGGAAGCGCTCGCGATGGTCCTCCGGCACCAGATCGAGATCGAGCACCGACATCATCTGCCCGAGCTTCATCGCGACGCCCTTCATGGTGCCGAGCACCATGACCACCTGCTCGGTGGTGCGAATCATCGACTCCTCGGCCATCTTCGCGCGTACCGCCTCGGATCTGCCGCGCATCGACAGCCGCGCGCGTTGCGTGCGGATCACCGAACTGGCTGCGACGGCACCGAGCTTGGTGCCACGAGCAAGCCGCGAGGTCGGTACTTGCTTCGCCATCGAGGTACCTCCATTGGTGCCGGCGCGCGGGGCGGTGACGCAGCGCACTCGGCGCACCGCTCGGGTTCAGAGTAGCCAACCGCACGCCAATGTCGAGCCCTGTGTCACACTTTTGCTAGCACCTCAGCTAGCGCCGTGCCCAGGAACTTCGGCGCTCGTTCGGGCATGCCGCTAGCACCCGGAAGTCGGACGTGCGATCAGTTTTCCGAGTCGGCGCCCGGCGTGGGCAGCACATGCGGCTGCGCGTTGAAGATCTCCCGCGAACCATTGGCGCGCGCCATCCCATCGATGGCGCTCCAGGTCATCATGGTGAGGTAGTCGATCACTTCCTCGCGCGACATCGACTTGTTCGTGGTCCACCAGTGCGTGGCCAGCTGGATGCCGCCGACCAGCACGTAGGACCACAGCATCGCGCCGTCGGTCTGGATGCCCTTGGCCGACGCGCGGTCGAAGATGACCGCGGCGACCACCTCGGCGAACAGCTTCTCGAACTCGGCGAGCGAGGACGGATCCGAGCCGTTGCCCATGATGAAGCGGTAGACCTCGGGATCCTCGTCGACCGTGCCGACGTACTCCGCCAGCGCCGAGCGCACCAGCTGGTACTCGTCCGCGTCGAGGCTGATCGCGCCGTACACCCGCGGCATCAGCGTGGTCTCGATGAACCGCTGCATGGTCGCGTGGACCAGGTCGTTCTTATCGGAGAAGTAGCGGTAGAGCACGGTTTTGGAGACGCCGATCTCGGCGGCGATCTCGTCCATCCCCGCATTGCTGCCACGGGCTCGCACAGCGGCCAGGGTGCCGTCGACGAGTTCCTCGCGGCGGTCGATCTTGTGCTGGCGCCATCGGCGTTTGCGGCCGTCCGTTCGGCCGGTGCGCACCGCCGCCGGTCGATCGGCGATCTCGCCGACGTCGACAAGGTCATCGGTGGACAGCGTGGGCTCCCTTGTTAGTCGGATTCTCCGTGCGCCTCAAGCTTAGGTCCCGGCAGGCAGTGATATGCGCGTTTGGGTCCCAGTGCGACGGGTTGCACAACTTCGGTGCCTGCGGCGCTGTGCCGGGTATGCACAGCAGAATGGAGGACATGGAGAAAGCTCCCGGCAACATCGCGGTGGTGGAGGCGGCCCCGGCGCCGCCCGCGGCCGCGCCTCTCGGCTTCGCCGCCGTCCTCGACGAGGCGGGGAAACGGCGGGATCTGTGGCGGATGAAAGCGCTCGCCACCGGGCTGCTCGCCACGGCGACGGCGATCTATCTGTTCTGTCGCTGGCTCGAATCGCGCGGTTCGGGCGGGGACTGGGTCGGCTACGTGCGGGCCGCGTCGGAGGCGGGCATGGTCGGCGCGCTGGCCGACTGGTTCGCCGTCACCGCGCTGTTCCGGCATCCGCTCGGCCTGCCCATCCCGCACACCGCGATCATCCGGAAGAAGAAGGATCAGCTCGGCGAGAGCCTCGGCGCCTTCGTCGGCACCAACTTCCTCTCCCCGGAAGTGGTTTCGGCGAAGGTCAATTCGGCGCAGATCTCCTGGCGGGTCGGGCGCTGGATGGCCGATCCCGGGCACGCCGCCCGGGTCGCGCAGGAGAGTTCCACCCTGCTGCGCGCGGTGGTCGGCGTGCTGCGCGACGAGGACGTGGAACAGATCATCGACCAGACCATCGTGAAGCGGATCGCCGAACCGCTCTGGGGTCCGCCGATCGGCCGGGTGCTCGCCGAACTGCTGGCCGACAATCGGCAGCTCGCGCTGCTCGATCTGCTCGCCGAGCGCGCGCACCAGTGGGCACTCGGCTCGCAGGAGACGATCGATCGAATCGTGCTGCGCGACGCACCGCAGTGGGCGCCGAAGTTCGTCAATATTTTGCTGTCCGAGCGGATCTATCGGGAACTGGTCGAGTTCACCTGGAAGGTGCGCTCGAATCCGGAGCACGAGGTGCGGCTGGCGGCGAATCGTTTTCTCGAGGAATTCGCCGACGATCTCCAGCACGACGACGCCATGATCAAAAAGGCGGAGCGGATCAAGGCGCAGATCATGGGCCGCGAGGAAATCACCGGAATGGCCGAGGCGACCTGGCGCGCGGCCAAACGGTTGATCCTGGAATCGGCCGACGATCCGAACAGCACGCTGCGGCGCAAGGTCGGCGAGAATGTGCGGCAACTCGGCGAGCGGTTGCGCGACGACGCCGACATGCGTGCCAAAGTGGACGGGTGGATCGACCGCGGGGCAAGGTATCTCGTGGAGAACTACGCCGGGGAGATCTCGACGCTGGTTACCGATACGGTTGCCAGGTGGGATGCCGATGAGGCGAGTAAGAAGATCGAATTGCAGGTCGGGCGTGACCTGCAATTCATTCGAATCAACGGAACGGTCGTGGGTTCGCTTGCGGGCCTTGCGATCTACACGATCTCGCAGCTGATGTTCGGCGGCTGAGCGACAGCGCGCCGAATGTTTGCCGAGAGGGTGCTAACAGACTGCTTGCAATAGTTAGCACCCTGCCCTAGAATTGAACTCGTACAACCGCCAGAAGGTGAGTGATGGCAGACCAGCCCGAGGTTTCCGCCGAGTACCCCGAAGGTGCGGCCGAGCAATCGGCCGGCGTCGGCGAAAAAGCGGCCCGCGTCGTGCACGCGGCGCACGACATCGGAGGCTTCATCAGGGCACAGCGAGAGGCCGCGCAAGTCTCGCTGCGTCAGCTCGCCACCCTTGCGGGAGTGAGCAATCCGTACCTCAGCCAGATCGAGCGCGGATTGCGCAATCCGTCCGCCGAGGTACTCGCGCAGATCGCCAAGGCCCTGCGGGTGTCTTCGGAGGTGTTGTACGTCCGGGCCGGCTATCTCGAACAACGGGCACACAGCCCGGTTCGCGATGCCCTGCTTGCCGATACGTCGATCAGCGAACGGCAGAAGCAGGTGCTGCTCGAGATCTATGAATCGTTTCGCCGGGAAAACGGAGGGAACGAGCCAGGGGGGGAAGGGGACAGCGCCGTTCCACGCACGAATACCGAAACTCCGCCACGCCAGGAGCACGAAACACCATGACAGACAAGACCAATCCCACCGTGACCAAGCCGCTGCTCGCCACCGTCGGCGCGGGCGACGCGCTCTACACCGCCGTCACCGATGTCGTCACCCAGGTGCGTGAGCGCGCCGCGGCCACCGACGTCTCGGCCCGGGTCGAGGAGGCGCGCGAGCGCTTCGCCAACGTGCCCGCCGACGTGCAGGCCCAGTTCGAGACCCTGCGCGAGCGCTTGGCCGGACTGCCCTCGGAACTGCCGGAGGACCTCGCCGAACTGCGCGAGAAGTTCACCCCCGAGGAGCTGCGCGCGCTGGCCGACAAGTACTACCACCAGGTGCTCGACCTCTACGCCGATCTCGCCGTGCGCGGTGAGGAGACGGTCGAGCGGCTGCGCACGAACCATCTGGTCGAGGAGCAGATCGAGCGCGTCAAGCCGCTCTACACCGACGCCGTGACCCGCGCGGAGGACGTGCTGGGCCGGGTCAACGGCCTGCTCGGCCGTCCGGCCAAGGTCGAGGACGAGGTCGTCGCGCCGGTCGTCGACGCCGAGGTCGTCACGGTGACCACCGAGACCACCCCGGCCGCCGCCGAGGAGCCCGCCGCGCCGGTCGCCAAGGCGCCCGCCGCCAAGAAGGCCCCGGCCAAGAAGGCCGCGCCCGCCAAGAAGGCGGCGCCGAAGAAGGCGTGACAACGCCCCGTCACCTGCCGCGCCGACGGTCGATTCGACAGGGCCGCAAGGTGATTGAAGATCGATGAGGCAACGCCCCCGCACACCCTGAGGTGCGGGGGCGTTGCTCGTATGATGGGTGAGGTGAATATGGTGCACGGATTGACCGGGATGATCCTGCTCGTGCTGTGGCTTGCGGCACTAGGCGCGACGATCTTTGCGCTGATTCATGCCGTGCGGCAGCGGCCCGACGCGTTCACCGCGGTAGACAAGCTGACCAAGCCGATCTGGCTGGCCATTCTCGGCGTCGCGGTGCTGCTGCTGCTGCTCTCGCCCGCGGGCCTGGGCCTGCTCTCGTTCGCCGCGATCATCGCGACCGGCGTCTACCTGGCCGATGTGCGGCCGAAGGTGGACGAGATCCAGCGCGGTCCGCGCTGGTGAGCTCGCGCGGCAGCGCCGCGATTATCGCCGGTCGAGCAGTTCCGGCCGCGAATAATCGATAACTTTTTGCGTGCTCGCACTAGCAAGCGGCACGAATCGGAGTTACTGTATCGAGCAGTAACACAAAGGAGTGTCCGATGCGTGCAATGCTGCCGTCTGCGTTGGCGAACTTCCCGGGACAGGTTCGGGGGGCGCTCGACGCACACCGTGCGAGCCTGCGTTCGCGTACCTACGCGACCGCGGCGTTCAACCCGCCGACCGTCCCGCACGAGCAGATCCCCGTCGTCACCCGCGACGGCGCCCGGCTGCGGGTGCTCGCCTACGGCCCCGCCGATCGCCCGGTCGTGGTGCTGGTGCACGGGTGGACCTGCAGCATCGAATACTGGAACGCCCAGATCAACGCCTTCGCCGGCGAGTACCGGGTGATCGCCTTCGACCTGCGCAGCCACGGCGAGAGCGAACCGGGCTCCAGCCCGCTGACCATGGACCTGCTCGCCGACGACCTGGCCGACGTGCTCGACGCGTCCCTGCGACCCGGCCAGCGGGCCGTGCTGGTCGGCCACAGCCTCGGCGGCATGACCTTGCAGGCGTGGGCCGGGCGCTACCCCGAGCGCGTCGCGAAGCAGGCCCTCGCGGTGCTGCTGAACAACAGCGCGCCCGACCGGCTGGTCCTCGAGACGACGGTGGTGCCGCTGCTGAACCGTCCCATGCGACTGCTGCAGTTGAAGGTGCCGCTGCCGTTCCTGCTCGGCAGCCTCGGCCTCGGCACGCCGATCGTCTTCCCGCCCATCGCGCCGGTGCGCTGGTTGTTCGCCCGTCAGGTGATGAGCACCGCGGCCAAGGGCGACGTGCTCGACTACGGCATGAACATCGTGCGCGGCTGTCGCGCGTCGGTGCGGGCCGAGTTCGGCAAGCTGCTCGCGCACATGGACGTCGGGGAGTCCGCGCGCAACCTGGTGGTGCCGACCACCGTGATCGCGGGCGAATTCGACGACCTGACCCCGGTGGTGCATTCGGAGCGCATCGCCGAAATGGTCCGGGAGACCGGCACACTGGCGCGGTACGTGGTGCTGCCCACCGGGCATCTGGGCAATGTCGAGGCGCACGAAAAGTTCAACGACGAACTGCGCCACATCCTCGAATCCGCGCGCCAGCGCGTCGAACTCGCGGGCTGAGCGGCAGTCCCGTCAGCTGAAGACGACGGTGCGCTTGCCGTGCACCAGCACGCGGCCCTCCAGGTGCCAGCGCAGCCCACGGGCCAGCACGACGCGTTCGATATCGCGCCCCTGCCGGACCATGTCGCGCACGTCGTCGGCGTGATCGATGCGGCTGACGTCCTGCTCGATGATCGGGCCCGCGTCCAGTTCCGCCGTGACGTAGTGGCAGGTGGCGCCGATCAGCTTCACCCCGCGCGCGAACGCCTGGTGATACGGGCGGGCGCCGACGAAGGACGGCAGGAAGCTGTGGTGGATGTTGATCGCCTTGCCCGCCCAGTGCGCGCACAGCTGCGGCGGCAACACCTGCATGAACCGGGCCAGCACCACCGCGTCCGGATCGTGCGCGTCGACCAGCGCGCGTACTTCGGCGAACGCCGGTCCGCGTTCGGCCGGGTCCTTCGGGAACGGCACGTGGTGGAACTTCACGCCGTGCGCTTCGGTCAGTCCGGCCAGATCGGGATGGTTGCCGATCACCGCCTCGATCGTCGCGGGCAGCTCGCCGCTCACCGCGCGCCCCAGCAGATCGTGCAGGCAGTGCCCGTCCTTGCTGACCAGCAGCACGGCCCGGCGGCGGGCGCCCGAATCGAGCAACTGCCACTCGGTCTCCGGCCCGAGTTCTGCGGCCACCCCGGCGAACCGGTCCCGCAGCTCCGCGAGCCCGAACGGCACCGTCGCGGCCTTGATCGCCTGCCGGGTGAAGAACCAGCCGGTGTCGGTATCCGAGTGGTACCCCGCCTCCACGATCGACCCGCCGAACCCGGCGATGAACGAGGTGATCCCGGCGATGATGCCCGGGCGGTCCGGGCAGCCGAGGGTCAGCACGAACCGGCGGTCATCGGAGGTGGCGCGGGTGGAACTCATCCGTCGATATTATTGGCCGCGTGGCCGCGGCCGCGAACGGTCGCTCGTCGGGCTCGCTCCGTGGTGTGGCGTCAGATGGTGATCTCGCCCGCCGAAGGTGCGGTCAAAGGTCGTAGAAGGGTTCCGGGTAGCGGAATTCGCCGGTGATCTGCGAGTCGTAAGCGCTGAGCGGGCGGACCTGGAAGTGCGAGACCCAGGACGGGTCGTCGGGGGTGATGCCGAGCCGGGCGGCGGGGACGAAGCCGAAGCGCGGGTAGTAGTCCAGGTGGCCGAGCAGACAGACCAGTGGCTCGTCGAGCGCGTCGGCGGCGCCGAGGACGGCGTGCATCAGCGCCGCTCCCACCCCGCTGCCCTGGTGCTCGGCGCGCACGCCGATCGGACCCAGCGCCAGTGCCGGGAACGGGCCGACCGCGGCCCGGGTCAGGCAGACGTGACCGACCACGGTGTCGTACTCCACCGCGACCATCGAGAGGGTGGGTATCCAGCCCGCATCGCTGCGCAGCCGGGCGACCAGGTCGACCTCGGGCGGTTCGGCGTCCGGCGGTGCCGCCGGGTCGCGGTCCGCGGCCTGCGGTCCGAACGCACTGCGATGGACGGCCGCAATCGCCGCGATGTCGTCGGCGCGTTCGCGACGGATCAGCACGGTGTTGTCTCCTCCCGAACCAAGTAGAGCCCCATCCGCACACGTTAACCAGTCGGCCGCCGCGTCACTACCGTCGATCCGGCACCAGTACGAGTGTGCGGGAAGTGTCGCCAGGCGCGCAACGGAATTCGCCACCGGTGTGCCAGACTTTCGGGCCATGGCTAGTTCCGCGTCACCGACCAGGGCCGAAGTGGCCGCCATGATCGATCACACGCTGCTGGCGCCGGGGGCGACCCCCGCCGACGTCGCCGCGCTGATCGACGAAGCCCGCGAACTGGGGGTGCTGGCGATCTGCGTGTCGCCGTCGATGCTGCCGGTGCGGGCGCCGGGGCTGGTGCTGGCCACCGTCGCCGGATTCCCTTCGGGCAAACACCATTCGCTGGTCAAGGGCGCGGAGGCGCGGCTGGCCGTGGATCAGGGCGCGGCCGAGGTGGACATGGTGATCGATGTCGGCGCCGCGCTGGCGGGCGAATACAACGCGGTGCTCGCCGATATCGTCACGGTGCGCGAGGCGATCGGCGACCGGGCGGTGCTCAAGGTGATCATCGAGGCGGCCGCGCTGCCGGACGCCGCGATCGTCGAGGTCTGCCGGGCCGCCGAACGCGCCGGTGCGGATTTCGTGAAGACCTCCACCGGCTTTCATCCCGCGGGCGGCGCCAGTGTGCACGCCGTCGAACTGATGGCGGCGACCGTGGGCGGGCGGCTCGGCGTCAAGGCGAGCGGCGGTATCCGCACCGCCGAGGCCGCGGCGGCGCTGATCGCGGCGGGCGCGACGCGACTCGGATTGTCGAAATCGCGCGAAGTGCTGGCAGGCTTTTCGGCCTGAGCGGGCCGCAGGCAGCCGAGCGCTAGGCGATTTCGGCCCGCAGCGGGTAGAAGTCGTTGGCGCTCGGCCGCTTTCGTCCGGCTATGCGCAGGTGGCGTTGCTGTCACCGGTCGCGGCGGGCAGCTCGGCGCGGGTACCGGCGAGCTCGACCGCGATGCCGTTGTCGGTGACCTTCACCTCGGTCGGCTGCATGTTGTACGGGTAGCTCTGCAGGCTCTGGGTGAACACCTCGACGATGCCCTGCACCAGGTCGGTCGGCAGGCCCATGCCGAGCAGCTGGGCCGACATCGTCTCCACCTCGATGACGCCGTTCTTGATCACCGGCTTCACCTGCAATTGGGCCAGCCCGCCGAGCACGTCCAGCGACAGCATGTCCGAACTCGGCGTCGACCGGACGCCACTGACCAGGTTGCCCAGCGTCTGCCGGATGCCGTCATTGCTCCAGGTGACCGCGGCCGACGAACTGCCGATGGCGCCGCCGCCGCGCCCGTTGTCCACGACCTCGACATCGTGGAATTCGGCGTGCACCACCATGCCGACGGCGGGACCGAACTTGGTGTCGTCACTGTCCACTGTCACAGTGGGCACCTTGCCGTCGATCCAGGTGATCAGCATCGGCTTGACGCCGAAGCCGACATCGATCTTCGACCCCATCTCCTTCTCGAATTGTGTACTGATGCAGCGGGACACGGTGTGCCGGGCGTACGCTTCGCCGCCGACCAGCACCGTGGCCAGCAGGATCGCCACCACGGTCAGGGCGATCAGCAGGGTCCGCCGGTTGATCGTCGAGCTGGACGGAGACTTGGTATTCATGCGGCCGATTCTTCCGCACATTTCTGTGCCGTCTCTGAGGGGTCTTTGAGGGCTTCGATTGTGACATCTGACACAAGAATCGGGCGTAGCCTGATGCACATGGCTGGCGATGCGGTGGGCCGCGCTCTCGGATCCGCGGAACACGGCTGGCGTGTGCTGCGGCGATTGGCCGGTCGGCATGCCGGTTTCTTCACCACCCGGCAGGTGTTGCGCACCGGATGCGAGGCGCAGGTCCGCGCCGGTCTCGGGGCGGGCACCGTGACCAGGGCCGGGGTCGGCATGCTGCGGCTGGCGGAATGGCCGACCGGCCCGCTCGACGAATACGCCATGTGGGCGGCCTGGTTCGACGGGGCCGCCGCGGTTTCCCACCACAGCGCCGCCGACCTGCACGGCATCGGCCGGCTGCGGCCGCGGTTCCTGCACCTGTCGGTGGGGGCCGGCCGGCCGCCGGTGACGCCGCGGCTGGTGGTGCTGCGCCGCTCGCTGATCGGCGCGGAGATCGAGTCCGCGGGGCCCTTCCTGGTCACCACGCCGCTGCGCACGGTGCTCGACCTCGCCGAAAGCGATATCGGCCAAACCGCCCTGGACGAGGTGATCGGCGACGCCGTCGCCATCAGCCGCTGCACCGGCGACGAAATACGTTCGGCCAGTGCGCAGTTGACGCCTCGAGCGGTGGAAAGGGTGCGGCGGGCGCTGTCCGGGGCGTAGCGGATCGGGTGACCCGGTGCCGGTCAAGCGATTCCGGGATTCGGCGCGACCGTTTCCCATGGGACGGAGAGCACGCAATCACGCATGCGCCGCCGGTAGACCCGCACCGGAAAGCCTTCTCGGCGTAGCGATTCGGCGGCGGCACGCCAGCGCACCCGCGGACCGTACGGCGCCAGGGGCGCGGCGTGCGCCCACGCGCGGTCGGCCGCGGTGAGCAGGGCGTGGATCGGCTCGCCCGGAATATTGCGGTGGATCAACGCTTTCGGCAGGCGTTCGGCGATATCGGACGGCTGCTCGACGGTGAACGGATCCCACGCCAAGGTGAGTGAGCGCGGCCCGGCGCGGTCCAGCAGCACCCAGGCGCAGCGGCGGCCCAGCTCGTCACAGGTGCCGTCGACGAGCAGGCCGTCCGGTGCCAGGCCGGAGCGGATGGTCGCCCACGCCTCGGGCACCGCCGCCTCCGGATACTGCCGCAGCACATTGAACGCCCGCACCAGAACCGGTCGCAGCCCGGCCAATTCGAACCCGCCGCGGGCGAAGGTGACGCCGTCTCGCCCGGGCACCACCCGCTCCGGATCGATCTCCAGTCCGACCACCCGGACATCGGGGCGCACCGTCCGCAACCGCGTCGCCAGCTCCAGCGTGGTCCACGGGCTCGCCCCGTAGCCGAGATCGACCACCAGCGGATCGGGCGCCGCCAGCAGGCGGGCGGTGACCAGTTCGTCGTGCACCAGCCAGCGGTCGCTGCGGCGCAGCCGATTCACCCCGGTGGTGCCGCGGGTGATGGTGCCGAGCGGTTTGCTCAGCTGGTCGGGTGATTTTCGTCGAGCCACTGCACCGTGAATTCGGCCTCGGCGCGGAACAGATCCACCAGGTTCACCAGCATCAGCTGCTCCAGGCGCGGACCGACCATCGGAATGAACACCTTCGCCTCTGAGGAGAAGCGCATGGTGCAGCCGGTGTCGGTGGGGAACAGCCGGATGGTGCCGCCCAAGCTGCCCGGCCCAGCCGGGATGCTGGCCGAGTACTTGCCGACGATCTCTTCGTCGCCGAACGGACCCCAGCTCTCCTTGCGAGTGATCACCATGTCCTTGCGCATCACGGCCTGCGCGATCTCCGGCAGCATCTCGCGCGGCAGAATGTGGTGCAGCACGATATCGATCCCGCTGTCACCGGCCTCGAGCGAAGCGACCTCGTTACCCGGCGAATACTTCAGCATCTCCGCCATCCGCGCGTCCCAATAGTCGCGGTTCGACAGCGCCGCATACAGCTCTTTGGTGGTGTGCAGCGGGTAGCGAGCGGAGTAATCCAGTCGACGGGCCATGAGGGGACAGATTACTGGGTTGGATTTGCGGCGCCTGCGGCACCGCGCGGTTCGCGGCCGCGAACGGTCGCTCGTAAGACTCGTTCCGTGGTGGGAGCGTTGGGGAGTCGAGGTCGCGCCGTCGACCCCACGCTCTTGTTCGGCGCGGACGGCCGCCAATGATCTTGCGGCCGTTGCGAACCGTAGCGATCAGTGCGACGCGAGCCAGGTGTTGGTGAACTCTTCTTCGTTCTTCAGGACCTCGGTCAGGTGTTCGGCGATCGCGTTCTCGATCTTGCCGCCGAACAGCGGGATCTTGACCTCGATGGTGCCGTTGGCGGCGGCGGTGGAGCCCGCGCCGTCGTCGACGAGGGCGATGGTGCCGCGCACCTCGGCGGGCGCGCCCTCGACGGTGGCCTGGAAGGTGGCGTTGTCACCGGTCCAGGTCTCGACGCGAGGAATGATCAGATCGCCGGGGCGCACCGCGGTGATCGCGGCGGGCAGCAGTTCGGCGGCGATGGCCTGCACCAGGTGGATGCGGATCTGGTCGCCGTCGACGGTCACCGAGTCGAGCCGGGCGTTCGGCCCGCCGACCTCGGCGACCCGGTCTTTCCAGTACTGGTCGTTCGCGAAAGCCGCGCGCACGGCGGCAGCGGGGTGCGAGTAGCGGGCCGTGTACGCCAGCGGTGTAGCCATGGTCGGACACGCTACCGTCTGCCTGTGCGAACTTCACGTGTGGTGCCGTCGGATGTGCTGGCTGCCACGGGCGCTCGGATCCGCGCCGCGGTGCCGTTGGCGGAGCTGACCACGTTACGGGTCGGTGGCCCCGCCATGGTCGCCGAATGCCGCAGCACCGACTCGCTGGTCGCGACGGTGCGCGCGCTCGACGCGGCGGGTGTGCCGGTGCTGCTGCTCGCCGGCGGTTCCAACCTGCTGATCAGCGACGCGGGCTTCGACGGCGTGGTGGTACGGGTCGCCACCGACGGCGTCGAGCTGGGCGCGGACGGCGTGGTCGCCGAGGCGGGCGCGAACTGGGACGCGGTGGTGGCGGCGACGGTCGCGGCCGGCCTCGGCGGGCTCGAATGTCTGTCCGGCATCCCGGGTTCGGCGGGTGCGACCCCGGTGCAGAACGTCGGCGCCTACGGGGCCGAGGTGGCGCAGCTGCTGCGCCGGGTCCAGCTGCTGGATCGGGCGAGCGGCGCGATCCGCTGGGTCGCGCCCGGCGAACTCGGCTTCGGCTACCGCACCAGCGTGCTCAAGCACCGTGACGACGCCGTGGTGCTCGCGGTCGATTTCGCGCTCGACCCGAAGGGTATGAGCGCGCCGCTGCGCTACGGCGAGCTGGCGATCCGGCTGGGCGCGGCCGACGGCGAGTCCCGCCCGGCGGCCGAGGTCCGTGACGCGGTGCTGGGTCTGCGGGCGGGTAAGGGCATGGTGCTCGATCCGGCGGATCACGACACCTGGAGTGCCGGTTCCTTCTTCACCAACCCGGTGGTCGCCGCCGACCGGGTGCCCGCGGTGCGGGCCGCGATCGCGGCGCATGTGGGTGAGGTCACGGTGCCGACTTATCCGGCGCCCGACGGCGTCAAGTTCTCCGCGGGCTGGCTCATCGAGCGGGCCGGGTTCGCGAAGGGGTTCCCGGGCTCCGGCGCACCGGCCCGGCTGTCCACGAAACACACGCTCGCACTGACGAATCGGGGCGCGGCGACCGCTACGGATCTGGTGGAGCTGGCCCGGACCGTGCGCGACGGTGTGGCCGAACGGTTCGGCATCCGCCTGGAGCCGGAGCCGGTCACGGTGGGCGTCGCGCTGTGACGCGATGAAACGGACACCACACGCTTCGCTGGACAGTCGACCGAATCGGCCCGCGTAAATTCGAAGAAGTGAACAACCGTCCAGTGATCCGCAGACCGGTGGCCGCCGTGGCGGCCGTGCTGTTCGTCGTGGTCGCCCTGGTGGCCGGATGCGCCGGCGACAACGGCGGCAGCCAGAACGCGGCGCGCGACCCCGGCCCGGTCGCCAAGGTCGCCTTGGCGCCGGAGAACGACGCCAAGAGCGTCAACCCGACCGCGCCGGTCTCGGTCACCATCACCGACGGAACGATCGATCAGGTCGCGCTCACGAACGCGAGCGGCAAACAGGTCGCGGGCGAGTTCTCGCCGGACAAGCGCAGCTACAAGATCACCGAGCCGCTCGGCTACGACGCGACCTACACCTGGTCGGGCACCGCGATCGGCACCGATCGCAAGCCGATTCCGATCGACGGCAAGTTCAGCACGCTCGCGCCGAAGAACACCGTCCCAGCGACCATCAACATCGCCGACAACCAGGAGGTCGGCATCGCCGCGCCGATCATCCTGCAGTTCAAGGCGCCGGTGCAGAACAAGGCCGCGGTGGAGAAGGCGCTGAGCATCACCACCGATCCGCCCACCGAGGGCGCGTGGGCCTGGTTCCCCGACGACAACGGCTCGCGCGTGCACTGGCGGCCGAAGGACTACTGGACGCCGGGCACCACGGTGCAGGTCTCGGCGAAGCTGTACGGGCTCGACCTCGGCGGCGGCAATTACGGCTACACCGACCTGACCACGGATTTCCGGATCGGCCGCAGTCAGATCGTGAAAGCCAACGCGCCGAGCCATCGCATGCAGGTGGTCCGCGACGGCAAGACCGTGTTCGATTTCGCGGTCAGCTACGGCGAGGGCAACGAGCCGCGCAACGTGACCCGCTCGGGTTTGCACGTGGTCACCGAGAAGTACGAAGACTTCATGATGTCGAATCCGCCGTTCTACACCAACGTGCGCGAACGCTGGGCGGTGCGCATCTCCAACAACGGCGAATTCATCCACGCCAACCCGGAATCGCTGTCCGCGCAAGGGTCTTCGAACGTCACCAACGGCTGCATCAACCTCTCGCCCGCCGACGCGCAGGCCTACTTCCCGACGGCGCTCTACGGCGACCCGGTCGAGGTCACCGGCACCTCGATCCAGCTCTCCGCCGCCGACGGTGACCTCTACGACTGGACCATCGACTGGGCGACCTGGAAGACCATGTCCGCCCTGGACGGCTCCACCTCGGTCGTTTCGGCCACCCCGGTCGCGCCCGGCCCGCCCCGCTGACCGAACGCGGTCAGCGCCGCCCCGCGGTCTCGCCGTCGACCTCGGCCTCGACGGCGCGATCGGCCGCGCGCTGTTTGCGGACCTCGTCATGGCGTTCGGCGAGCAGGTCGCGGATCTCGATGAGCAGTTCGGTCTCGGTGGGCTCGGCGGCTTTGGTGGTGCCGAACCGGTTCTTGATCGTCTTCATCGGCACCATCAGCACGAAGTAGAGCACCGCGGCGACGACGACGAAGTTGATGAAGGCCGTGATGATCGGGCCGATCTGGATGAACGTCGCAGGTTTGCTGGAGATCAACTGGACGCCTAGTCCCAGCTCATTCGTGCTGCCGAAAACGGCGAGTAGGGGGTTGATGACGCCCTTGGTCACCGAGGTGACCACCGTGGTGAACGCGGTGCCCATCACCACGGCGACGGCAAGGTCGATGACGTTCCCGCGCATCAGGAACTCTTTGAACCCCTTGAGCATGAGGCGAACAACTCCGATCTGAGTGAGCTGGCAGTCGAAGCCCCGATGCTAACGGCAGCGCACGCCCGGCGTCGGCCGGGCAATTCCCCAGCGAACGCCGAACGCGCAGTGATTTATTCGAATCGGCTATCGCACTCAGTTGCGCCGGGCGAAGCGTCCGGCATCGGCCTGATCACGCGGTTTGACGATGATCTGATCGAGGTTCACATGCGACGGACGCGAAGCGACGAAGCCGATGATCTCCGCGATGTCCTGCGCGACCAACGGGTCGATGCCCTGGTAGACCTTGGCCGCGCGGTCCTCGTCGCCGTCGAAGCGAACCAGGGAGAACTCGGTTTCCACTGCGCCGGGCGCGATTTCGGTGAGCCGTACCGGTTGGCCGAGCAGCTCGCCGCGCAACGTGCGGTGCAGCACCGCCTGCGCATGCTTGGCCGAGGTGTAGCCCGAGCCGTTGTCGTAGGCGACGAACGCGGCGACCGAGGTGATGGTGACGATGAGGCCGTCGCCGGAGGCGATCAGCTTGGGCAGCAGCGCCTTGGTCAGGCGCAGGGTGCCGAGCACGTTGGTCTCCCACATCCAGCGCCAGTCGTCGAGGTCGGCGTCGGCGACCGTGGCCAGCCCCTTGGCGCCGCCGGCGTTGTTGACCAGCACGTCGGCCCGCTCGATCGCGTCGGTGAACGTCCGCACCGACTCGTCCGAGGTGACGTCGAGTTCCAGTGCGGTGCCGCCGATCTCGTCGGCGACCCGCTGCAGCCGGTCGAGCCTGCGGGCGCCGACCACCACGTGGTAGCCCTGTTTCGCCAGTTCCCGGGCGGTGGCCTCGCCGATTCCCGAGCTGGCTCCGGTGACGACGGCGGTGCGGTTGCTCATGGGATCAGATCCTAGGGGCCGGGCCGGAGACCGGCGCTGGGGCTGTAGTGGGGATCACCGTTAGCCTGAGCCGCATGGCATTACGGGACGTGGTGAGCGCGGATGGCACGAATATCGTCTATCGGGTCAGCGGCCCCGCGGGCGCGCGACCGCTGCTGCTCCTGCACGGCTGGTCGGCCAATCTGCTGTGCTGGGGCCGGGCCGCGAACGAGCTCGCGACGCGCTACCGGGTGATCGCCGTCGACCTGCGCGGGCACGGCTACTCCGACGCACCGGCGGCCGGCTACGACGATCCGAAGAACTGGGCCGCCGATATCGCGGCCGTGCTGGCGGTCGAGCGCATCGATACCGGCGCGATCCTGCTCGGCTGGTCCTACGGCGGCATCGTGCTCAGCGACTACCTCACCGCCTTCGGCACCGGCGCGCTCGCGGGCGTGGTCTATACGGGTTCGATGGCCAACCTCGGCCGCGGCGTGCCGGGAGCCGCGGTCGGCACCGCGATGCAGGCCGCGATGCCCGGTGTTTTCGAGGAGAGTGCGGGGCGCGCGGTGAAGGCGTTCGGCGCGTTCGGCAACGCCAACACCGGTCCGGGTGCGGACAAGGGCGTCGATGCCCAGCGGTTGTTCGGCGCGAGCCTGGCCACCGTGCCCGCGGTGCGCAAAGCGCTGTTCTATCGCACCGTCGACAACACCGAAACCCTACGGGCACTTGATATTCCGGTGCTGGTCCTGCACGGCACCGCAGACCCGGTGGTGCCGATCGAGAACGGCCGCTACATCGCTGCCGCGGTGCCCGACGCGCGCACCTCGTACTGGGAGGGAGCCCAGCACGGGTTGTTCATCGAGGACCGGTCGCGCTTCGTGGCCGAGGTGAGTGCGTTCGCCGACGGGCTCTGAATTCGCCGCTGTTTCCCCAGTTGGATCCGGTTTGTCCGGACCGTCCGGAGTCGTCGCAGGTAGGCGCGACGCGGCACTGTGAGCCGGTTCACCGGAGGCTTGTGATAGCTCTCACTTGGCGGGCTGAGGGCTCTGAGCGGGGGAATGCAACGTGCACTATGGATAGTGTGAGCCAACGCCGCCTGGACCTACGGCCGAACCGTGTCGCCGTCTTGTCGGTGCATACCTCGCCGCTGGCGCAACCCGGTACCGGCGATGCGGGCGGCATGAACGTCTACGTGCTGCAGACCGCGTTGCAGCTGGCCCGGCGCGGCACCGAGGTGGAGATCTTCACCCGGGCCACCAGCTCCAATCTCCCACCCGTGCAAGAGGCCGGCCCCGGCGTGCTGGTGCGCAATGTGGTGGCGGGCCCGTTCGAGGGCCTCGACAAACGCGATCTGCCCACCCAGCTCTGCCCGTTCACCGCGGAGGTGCTGCGGCAGGAGGCCAGGCATCAGCCCGGCTACTACGACCTCGTGCACTCGCACTACTGGCTGTCCGGCCAGGTCGGCTGGCTGGCCAGGGACCGCTGGCGGGTGCCGCTGGTGCACACCGCGCACACCCTCGCGGCGGTGAAGAACGCCGCCCTCGCGGAGGGCGACTGTCCGGAGCCGCTGACCCGGGAGATCGGCGAGAAACAGGTCATCGCCGAGGCGGATCGGCTGGTCGCCAACACCGACGACGAGGCGCGCCAGCTGGTCGAGCTGTACAGCGCCGAACCCGAGCGCATCGATGTCGTGCCGCCGGGCGCGGACCTGTCCCGGTATCGGCCCGGCGACAAGGCGGCCGCCCGGGCCGCGCTCGGCCTGGCCGCCGACGAGCAGATTGTCGCGTTCGTCGGGCGCATCCAGCCGTTGAAGGCGCCCGACGTGCTGGTCCGCGCCGCCGCCGAGGTGCTGCGCGCCGGGCGGGCGCGCAACCTGCGGGTGCTCATCGTCGGCGGGCCCTCGGGCAGCGGTCTGGAGCGACCCGACGCGCTGATCGAACTCGCCGCGGCACTCGGTATCGCCGATCGCGTCACCTTCCTGCCACCGCAGCCGCCGGACCGGCTGGTGCTGGTCTATCGGGCCGCGGATCTGGTCGCGGTGCCCAGCTACAACGAATCCTTCGGCCTGGTCGCGATCGAGGCGCAGGCCAGCGGTACCCCGGTGCTGGCCGCCGACGTCGGCGGGCTCGGCACGGCCGTCCGCCACGGCGAGTCCGGGCTGCTCGTGCCCGGCCACCGCACCCCGGACTGGGCCGGCGCGCTCGGCTATCTGCTCGACGATCCCGAGCGGCTGCGCCGGATGAGCGCCCGCGCGGTCGAGCACGCCGCCAACTTCTCCTGGGAGCACACCGCCGCGGGCCTGCTGACCAGCTACTCCGCCGCGCTGCACGATTTCCGCGCGGAACGGGCCGCACTGGGCGCGGGACGTCTCGTGCGTGACGACACCCGGGAACGGGTATCCGGTGAACGCATTAGCCTCGACTCCGGTCAGGCCAGATCGCGGGCGCTGTGGCGGCGCCGGACGGGAGCACGTCAGTGAGTGCAGGTGAGCGAGCGAGCGAGGTGCAGGCCACCGCGCGGGTGATCGAGGAGACCCTGCGCGATCGGGACATCGAATACAGCCGCTCCGGCGCGGAGACCTTCGTCGTGGTCCTGCCCGGCGAGCGCAAACTGAAGACCACGGTCATGCTCACCGTCGGCAAGCACGGCGTGCGCATCGAGTCCTTCGTCTGCCGCAAGCCGGACGAGAACTTCGAGGGCGTCTACAAGTTCCTGCTGCGCCGCAACCGCAGGCTCTACGGCGTGGCCTACACCCTGGACCGGGTCGGCGACATCTACCTGGTCGGCCGGATCGCCACGCACGCGGTCACCGCCGACGAACTGGACCGGATCTTCGGCCAGACCCTCGAGGCGGTCGACGCCGATTTCAACGTGCTGCTCGAACTCGGTTTCGCCGAATCCATCCGCAAGGAATGGAAGTGGCGCGTCTCGCGCGGGGAGTCCCTGAAGAACCTGCGCGCTTTCGAGCATCTCGTGGACGCTGCCGACAAGCCCTGAGTGCCGTCGCTGCGCGATATACGCAGCGGCACAGTGCGTTTCGGGTGCGCGACGCGCCCGCCTAGCCGATCGGGCCGAAGCCCGGACGATCGGCCGATTCCGGTCCACCGGCCGAATCGGCCCGGATACGGTGCGACCGTGCCGCGCGCGGGTGACAATCGCTTGTGGTTCCGATCATGAAGGTGGCAGCCCGATGACAGTTCTCGCTCTCGATATCGGCGCGACGAAGTTCGCGGCGGGTATCGCGCAGGCCGACCGGACGGTGGGCGGGGTGCGGCAGGTCCAGGTGCCGCCCGAGGCGGTGTGGCAGGCGTGCCGCGCGCTGCTGCTCGAGGTGGCGGGGGAGACGACGATCACCGCCGTCGGCATCGGCTCGGCCGGGCCGGTGGACACGCGCACCGGCGTCACCAGCCCGCTGAACATCCCGGAATGGAAAGCGGGCTTCCCGATCGTCGCCTCGGTGCAGGAACTGTTCCCCGACGCTGCGGTCCATTTCGCCATCGACGGCGCCTGTCTCGCGCTGGCCGAGCATCACGTCGGCGCGCTGCGCGGGGTGCCGAACGGGTTGGCGCTCACCGTGTCCTCGGGGATCGGCGGCGGCATCATCGCGGACGGACGGGTACTGCTCGGCCGCACCGGCAACGCCGGTCACATCGGTCATATCGTGGTCCCGGGCTGGGACGTGCCCTGCCTGTGCGGCGGTGTCGGTTGCGTGGAAGCGGTCGCCAGCGGGATGTCGTCGGTGCGCTGGGCGGTCGAACAGGGCTGGCCGGGCAGCACCGGCGTGCAACTGGCCGAGGACGCGCGCCGGGGCGAGCGGATCGCGCTCGCGGCGCTGCAGCGCGCGGGCACCGCACTCGGTCAGGCGATCGCCTCGGCGTGCGCGCTGCTCGACGTCGATCGGGTGGTGATCGGTGGCGGTTTCGCGCAATCCGGTGCGCCGCTGTGGGATCCGTTGCGCGCGGCGCTGCGCAAGCACGCGCGCCTCGATTTCACCCGCGAGATCAATGTCGTGCTCTCCGAGGTGACCAACGGTGCCACGCTGGTCGGCGCGGGCGTGCTCGCGACGGGCCCCGCCACCGCCGACGTCGCGGGCTGACCCGGGCCGGGCTCGGACCAGCGGGGGAACGCTGCGACCGGCTCCTGGGCCCATGGGAGGATGGCCCCATGACGTACACCCTCGTGCTGCTGCGCCACGGCGAGAGCGAATGGAATGCCCTGAACCTGTTCACCGGCTGGGTGGACGTGCATCTGACGGACAAGGGCATCGCCGAGGGCAAACGCGCGGGAGAACTGCTCGCCGAGCACGGCATCCTGCCCGATATCGTCTACACCTCGCTGCTGCGCCGCGCGATCAACACCGCGAACATCGCGCTGGACGCCGCCGACCGGCACTGGATTCCGGTGGTGCGCGACTGGCGGCTCAACGAGCGTCACTACGGCGCGCTGCAGGGCAAGAACAAGGCGCAGGTCCGGGACAAGTACGGCGACGAGCAGTTCATGCTGTGGCGGCGCAGCTACGACACCCCGCCGCCGCCGATCGACCCGGACGACGAGTACAGCCAGGACGGCGACGCGCGCTACGCGGGCATCGAGGTGCCGAAGACCGAATGCCTGCTCGACGTGGTCAAGCGGATGATCCCGTACTGGGAGTCGACCATTTCGCAGGATGTGCGCGCGGGCAAGACCGTGCTGGTCGCCGCGCACGGCAACTCGCTGCGCGCGCTGGTCAAGCACCTCGATCAGATCTCGGACGCCGATATCGCGGGTGTGAACATTCCCACCGGCATTCCGCTGCGCTATGAACTGGACGAGAACCTGCGGCCCACCGGTCCCGGCGTCTACCTCGACCCCGAGGCGGCCGCCGCGGGTGCCGCCGCCGTCGCGAACCAGGGCGGGAAATAGCCGACAGCTCTCGCACTTGCCACGCGCTGCGTCCGAATCGGGCGCAGCGCGTTGCTGTTTCACGGCGGTGGCAGGTCGCTACGGGCTTGCCGGAGTGCTGCGAGATGTGCGACAGTCCGTGTCGGCCCAAAGTGTCTTGCGACACATCTACCCGTTGGCTGCCAGTGCGGACTGGCGAGGTGCACCCACCGGCCGGTGAGTGAGCATTCTGGCTCGCGTGGCCCGTGCGAGACGGCACCGAGCAGGGCTTCGGGCGCAACTCACGTCGACGGGTAGCTATATGTGAACCGCTATTCGGAATTGGTTACCTGTTACCCCTTGTCATTACCGACAAGTAGGTATGTACACTTTGGGCGTTCGACCAGTCCGAGAGGTGGATCACGTCCGATGAAGCACGCGTTGCGGGTCACAGTCGCGGCAGTTGCCGCGGCGATGCTCGTTCCCTTCCTCAGTAGCGGCGCCGCCGCCGCGCCGACGCCGGCCGGTCCCGACGGTGGAGCCGCGGGCGCGGCCTGGGCCGCGGCCCAGGATGGTCCGCAGCAGTACCCGAACATCAACATCCAATGGGATGTCCCCATCACGATGAGTGACGGAACGGTGTTGAAGGGCAACGTCTATCGCCCCGCCGACGCCGCGGGCCGGCCCATCGACACCCCGACGCCCACGGTCGTGAACCTCACGCCCTACACCAAGCTGGTGTCGAACCTGGCCGACCACGCACAGGCCATTCCCGGCCTGTCCGACGCGCTGTTCGGCCTGCTCCGCTCGATCGATCTCACCGGCACCCCGCTGTCCGGGATCACCGACCTGACAAAGGGTTTCGCCGGCGGCGAGCTGCGCAACTTCACCGTCGACCGGCAGCTGATCCGCAGCGGCTACTCGCAGGTGGTCGTCGACGTGCGCGGCACCGGATTCTCGCAGGGCACCTGGGACATGCTCCGCCAGCGCGAACAGCAGGACACCGTCGAAGTGATCGACTGGGCCGCACGCCAGCCCTGGTCCAACGGCCGCATCGGCATGAACGGCATCTCCTACTCCGGCATCAATCAGGTGCAGGCCGCCGAGAAGCATCCGGCGGCGCTGCAGGCGATCTTCCCGGTGGTGCCGGGCAGCGACCTGGTGAACGACGTGCTCGCGCCGGGCGGCGGCTTCGGCTTCAACTTCATCCCGCTGTGGCTCATCGCCATCAACGGCCTCAAGCTGGTGCCCGACCTGGCGTCGGTGCTCAACGGGCAGTTCGACACCCGCTGGCTGGCCGATCGCGTGCGCGATCCGTTGACGTTCATGGACGTGCTGCTCAACGTCTACACGACGGCGAAGATCGACGACCTCGATCCGCGCGCCAAGGAGCTGCTGACCTCCGGTTCCCGGCCGCGCGAGGGCTGGCTGGGCGATCCGAGCCGGGTCGACATCCCGACCTTCGTCACCGGTGGCTGGCACGACCTGTTCACCTATTCGGAATCGAAGATCTACAACGAGATTCCGCTGCCCGCGGGCCAGAAGCAGCTGCTGATGGGCAACACGTATCACGTCAATTCCGGCAACGAGTACGCCAAGCCCGGTCTGCCCCCGCGACTGGATGTGCTGCAGCGCGCGTGGTTCGACAAGTGGCTCAAGGACATCGACAACGGCATCGATCAGTACGGCCCGATCACGTTGCGCCAGCAGGGCGGCGGCTGGATCACCACCGACACCTTCGCCGCGCCGACCGAGGCCGCGAACCCGAGCGCCCAGGAGCCCGCGTATCGGCGGATGTACCTGTCCGCCAAACCCAGTGGCACCGCGAGCAGCGCCTACGACGGTTCGCTGACCGCGGAGGCCAACGGTGACACCGCGCGGCTCACCGTCGGCCCGGGCTTGACCACACTGTGCTCCAACGACGCGGCGCAGGGCAGTGCGGGCATTCTTTCCATCATCGATGGCTGCGCGAAGGACTCGCGGGTCGCGGAGACGAACGGGCTCACCTTCACCAGCGCCCCGGTCGCCGAGCCGACCGCCATATCCGGCCGGATCGCGGTGCGGCTCAACACCGTCCAGGACGCCGCGGACGGCTACTGGGTGACCACGATCAACGATGTCGCGCCGGACGGGCAGTCCACCGTGCTGTCCTCGGGACAGCTCATGGCCTCGCTGCGGGAGGTCGACGAGGCGAACAGCACCCGCTCCGCCAACGGCGACTACACCGATCCGCGGGCGTTCACCTCGCTGGACCGGCGGCAGCCGACGGTGCCCGGCGAGGCGACCACCCTGGATATCGCGCTGCCTGCCACCGAAGCGATCCTGCAACCCGGCCACCGGCTGCGGATCGACGTCTTCGCGGGTAACTTCCCGAAGGGCCTGCCGATCTTGCCGATGCTGCTCGACACCGGCTTCAAGCCGCAGCACGTGCAGCTCGATCCGAATCGGCCGAGCTTCGTGAATGTTCCGGTGCGCGGCAACCCGCGCTGGTAATCGCGACCGAGGATCCGAAAAGAGCGCCTCCGCTTCGAAAATTTCGAGCGGGGGCGCTCTTTCGTTCGGTCGACACCGTGTCTGTTCGCCGGGCGCGCCTTTGTGACCATGCACGAAGTTTCGTGATTTCGCTCCGCAGACCGGTCGGTACCTGCTTCCCTCCCCTAGTTAGAGAGCATTCGTTCCCCTAAGAGAGTGGATTCAATGAGGTATGCGCTCCGAACCGCGGCGGTGACCGTCGCGGCGGTGGCCTTGGCCCCCTTCCTTTCGCCCTCGGCCACCGCGAGCCCGATCGGCCCGGACGGCGGAGCGACCGGTGCGGCGTGGGCCGCGACCGAGGACGGCCCGCAGCAGTACCCGAATGTGTTCATCGAATGGGACGTCCCGATCACCATGAGCGACGGCACGGTGCTCAAGGGGAACGTCTACCACCCGGCCGACGCTGCCGGACAACCGATTTCGACACCGACGCCGACCATCGTCAACCTGACGCCCTACACCAAGCTCGGCTCGATGATCGCCGACAGCATGATCTCGATCCCGTGGCTGTCGGACGCGGTGCTGCAGGTGGCGCGCGACGTCGACCTCTCCGGCACACCGTTTTCCGGCGTCACCGATCTGACCAAGGCGCTCGGCGGCGGCCTGCTGCGCAACTTCACGGTGGACCGGCAGCTGATCAAGAGCGGCTATACCCAGGTCGTGGTCGACGTCCGGGGAACCGGCTTCTCCCAGGGCATCTGGGATCTGCTGCGCGAACGCGAGCAGCAGGACAGCGTCGAGGTGATCGACTGGGCGGCACGGCAGCCGTGGTCGACCGGTGACATCGGAATGAACGGCGTCTCCTACTCCGGGCTCAACCAGCTGCAAGCGGGCGCCAAGAACCCGCCCGCGTTGAAGGCGCTCTTCCCGGTGGTGCCGAGCCGGAACCCGTTCCGCGACTTGGTCGCACCCGGCGGCGGCATCGGCATCACCTTCATGCCCGCCTGGCTGCTCGCGGTGAACGGCGGCAAGCTGGTGCCCGACCTGGCGGCGGCGCTGCGCGGGCAGTTCGACAACAAGTGGCTGATGGACCGGCTCGCGGATCCGTTCACCTTCATCGATGCGCTGGTGAACATCCTGATCACGCCGGAGATCGATCAGCTCGATCCGAAGGTGCAGACCCTGCTGCACTCCGACAGTCCGTTCCGGCAGGCCTGGGAGAACGACCCGAGCCGAATCACCGTGCCCACCTTCGTGACCGGCGGCTGGCACGATGTGTTCGTCAACTCGCAGGCCGACGTGTACCGGCGGCTCGAGCTGCCGCCGGGCCGCAAGCAGCTGCTCGTCGGCGACGGCTACCACATCAGCAACGGCAACGAATCCGGCAAGCCGGGCCTGCCGCCGCGGATGGACGTGCTGCAGCGCGCCTGGTTCGACAAGTGGCTCAAGGGAATCGACAACGGGATCGACGAATTCGGCCCGGTGACCCTGAAGCAGCAGGGTGGCGGGTGGATCACGGCGCCCTCCTTCCCGCAGCCCGGCGCCGAGCATCGGCGCATGTATCTGTCCGCCGCGGCGAGCGGCGCCGGAGCCGGCGTGCACGACGGTTCGCTGTACACCCAGCCGAGCCCGAGCGTCGATCGGCTCACCGTCGCACCGGGTTTGACGGGTCTGTGCTCGCGGGACATGGCGCAGGAGAGCGCGGGCGTCACCTCGATCATCGACGGGTGCAGCAAGGACGCGCGGATCCAGGAGCTCAACGCGCTGACCTTCACCAGCGCCCCGGTCGCGGAGCCGACCAGCATCTCCGGCCCGATCGCGGTCCGGCTCAACACGGTGCACGAAGCGACCGACGGCTACTGGAACGTCACGGTGAACGATGTCGGCCCCGACGGTTATTCGACGGTGCTGTCCTCGGGCCAGCTGGTGTCCTCGCTGCGCGCCATCGACGATGCGCGCAGCACCCGTTCGGCCAACGGCGACTACACCGACCCGGTGCCCGACCTGTCGCTGGACAGCAGGCAGCCGCTGGTGCCGGGCGAGCCGACGGCACTGGACATTTCGGTGCCCGGCATCGAGGCGGTGCTGCAACCGGGACACCGGCTGCGCGTCGACGTCTACGCGGGCAACTTCCCGCGCGGTGTGGCCCCGATGCCGCTCGTCGTGGACAGCGAACTGCGGCCGCAGCACCTGTTGCTCGATCCGAATCAGCCGAGTTTCGTGAATATCCCGGTGCGCGGAAATCCGGGCTGGTAAACCGTAACCCGGTCTGAGCGTGCACCTATCGCGCATCGAAGCTCGAACTCGCGGGGTATGAGTTGATAGTGCATGCTCAGGCCAGGTTTTCGGTCAGTCCACGACCGCGAACGCGGCCGCCAGCGGCGGGAAGGCCGCGCGCGCATCATGTCCCGCGAACCACAGGCCGACGGTGAAGACCGCGACGGCTTCCAGATAGCGCGCCCGGTGCAGGCCGCCCGCCGGAATCGGTTGCAGGGAAAGATCTTCGGCCAGGGTCGTCACCTGGGCGAGCGCCCCGGGATCGTCGCCGCACAGCGGCACCGCCAGTCTGCGCTCGTCGAACACGCGCGCCTCGGCGGCCCACACCTCGGCCGCGCACATGTTGAACGCCTTCACCACGTGCGCGCCCGGGGCGGTCGCCGCAATGCGTTCGGCGACAGCCGCTTCCGAGAGCACGAAGCCCGTCGCGCCGGCGGTGTCCGGCGCGAAGGCGTTCGTGCAGTCGACGAGCGTGCGCCCGGCGAGCAGCCCGGCGAGCGGGCGCAGCACCTCGTCCAGCGCGTCGACCGGCAGCGCGAGCAGCACCACTTCGCCGAATTCGGCAGCGGCACGCAGACTTCCGGCCTGCGCCGCGATCGCCGCCGCCGATTCCTGTGCGGCCGCCGCCGATCGCGCGCCGACCAGCACCTCATGGCCCGCCGCGACCCAGCCGCCGCCGAGCGCGCGCGCCATGGCCCCGGCTCCGATGATTCCGATTCGCATCTCAACTCCTAGTCAGCGATGTTTTCGGCACCGACGGTAGGGACTCCGATAGGCACCCGCGGGTGCGCGACGGCGGTGGCAAGCTGAAGGCATGACCGCCGTGCCCGCCGAGCCGATCACCGCCGACCGGGTGGAGTTCGCGCCCTACGGCGATTTCGAGTCCGACTGCCCGGCCCGGATGGGCGTCGACGTCTTCGGCAACTCCTGGCTACCGGTGGTGGTCTACATGTTGCGCGACGGCCCGATGCGTCCCGGCGACCTGCGCGCCGCCATCGGCGGGATCAGCCAGAAGATGCTCACCCAGACCCTGCGCCGGATGGAACGGATGACCCTCGTCGCACGTCACCGCTACGCCGAGGCGCCGCCGCGGGTGGAGTACGAGCTGACCGCGGCGGGTCGCGACCTCCTCACGCCGATCTACGCGCTCGGCGACTGGGTGGACAAGCACGGCCGCGCGGTGAACGCGGCCATGGCCGGCGACGACGTGGACTGACACACCGGGCGCGGGCCGGATGAGAACGGCGCGTAAACGGGGGGCGAACAGGGCCGGAAGGCGCTATGACCTGCGCGAAACATCGCGCACCCAGCGATAGTTGAACCTTCCGCGACCGTACGATTCAAAGGTGAGTGTTCCGCAGGCGGTGCTATTGGCAGTCCTGGCGGCTGTCGTAGGGCTGGCAGTCGGCGGGCTACTGATTCCCTATATGAACGCCCGGCAGGCCGCCCGCAGGCAGGCCGACTCGGGGTTGACCATGTCGCAGGTGCTCGATCTGATCGTGCTCGCCTCCGAGAGCGGCATCGCCGTCGTCGACGAGTACCGCGACGTGGTGCTGGTGAATCCGCGCGCCGAGGAACTCGGCCTGGTCCGCAACCGGCTGCTCGACGAGCGCGCCTGGACCGCGGTGGAGAAAGTGCTCGCCACCGGTGAGTCCGCCGAATTCGACCTCACCGCGAAGAATCCGGTGCCCGGTCGCGGCCGGATCGCCGTACGCGGCGTCGCGCGTCAGCTCTCGCGCGAGGACACCAATTTCACCGTGCTGTTCGCCGACGACGACTCCGAACAGGCGCGGATGGAGGCGACGCGGCGCGACTTCGTGGCCAACGTCAGCCACGAGCTGAAGACCCCGGTCGGCGCGATGAGCCTGCTGGCCGAGGCCATGCTCGAGTCGGCGGAGGACCCCGAGGCGGTGCGGCACTTCGGCCAGCGGGTGTTGGGTGAGTCACGGCGTCTCGGGAAAATGGTGACCGAACTCATTGCGCTGTCGCGGCTGCAGGGCGCGGAGAAGCTGCCCGAGCTCGAGGTGGTCGACGTGGACACCGTCGTTATGCAGGCGGTGGACCGTTCCCGGACCGCCGCGGAGGCCGCCGGCATCACCGTCAGCACCGACCGCCCGAGCGGGCTCGAGGTGCTCGGCGACGAAACGTTGCTGGTCACAGCCCTGTCCAATCTGGTCGAGAACGCGATAGCGTACTCACCGGCCGGTTCGCACGTGTCGGTCAGCCGCTCGTTGCGCGGCGATCATGTCGCGATGGCCGTGACCGATCGCGGCATCGGGATCGCGAAAGAAGACCAGGAGCGCGTGTTCGAGCGCTTCTTCCGATCGGACAAGGCGCGCTCGCGCGCCACCGGCGGGACCGGGCTCGGCCTGGCTATCGTCAAGCACGTGGCAGCCAACCACAACGGTGAGATCACCCTGTGGAGCAAGCTGGGCACGGGCTCGACGTTCACGCTGCGAATACCTGCCCACCACGAGACCGACGGAGAAGAGGATTCCGCCGGACCGACGGTGAGCACGAGAGAAACAAGCCCGCGCCCCACGGGGCCGGGCCGACCCAATGGTGTGGAGGCACGCAGATGACGAGTGTGTTGATCGTCGAGGATGAGGAGTCGCTGGCCGATCCGCTCGCGTTCCTGCTGCGCAAGGAGGGCTTCGAGGTCACCGTGGTCGGTGACGGCCCGTCCGCGCTCGCCGAGTTCGATCGGTCCGGCGCCGATATCGTGCTGCTCGATCTCATGCTGCCCGGCATGAGCGGCACGGATGTCTGCAAGCAGCTGCGCACCCGCAGCGGCGTGCCGGTGATCATGGTGACGGCGCGCGACAGCGAGATCGACAAGGTGGTCGGGCTCGAGCTCGGCGCCGACGACTATGTGACCAAGCCGTACTCGGCGCGTGAGCTCATCGCGCGCATCCGGGCCGTGCTGCGCCGCGGTGCGGGCGACGAACTGGACGGCGGCAACGAGAGCGGCGTGCTGGAGGCGGGCCCCGTCCGGATGGACGTGGACCGGCACACCGTGCTGGTGAACGGCAAGCCGGTCACCCTGCCGCTGAAGGAATTCGATCTGCTCGAATACCTGCTGCGCAATTCCGGCCGCGTGCTGACCCGTGGCCAGCTGATCGACCGCGTCTGGGGCGCCGACTACGTCGGCGATACCAAAACCCTCGACGTGCACGTCAAGCGGCTGCGGTCGAAGATCGAGGCCGACCCGGCGAAGCCGGAACACCTGGTCACCGTGCGTGGCCTGGGCTACAAGCTCGAGGCCTAGAAAAGGGCGAAAAAGAACGAACCCCTGTGCACGGGTGCACAGGGGTTCGTGTCGTACGTATGGTTCAGGCGCCCTCGGCAGGCTGGCCGAGGTAGGTCCAGGTGGGGCCGACGCCGGGCACGTCGACCTTGCTCAACGTGATCCACCCGAAATCGTCTTCCTGCAGGCAGTCGTAGATGTCCGCGGTGCTCGTGCCGCGGCACGCGATGGTGCGCGCGGTGCCGTAGGGGCTCATGATCACGCTCTTGCCCGCGGCCGCCGCGCCGAGCGCCTCGGGGGTGTTGGCCGGCACGAAATTGGCGGTGACATCGAAGTACTTGGCGGGGTCGCCGTTCGGCTCCGCGTGGGCCACACCGGTGAGGCACAGTGTTGCGCCCGCGGCAACGGCCGCCATGGTCAGAACTTTCTTGGACATGACCGCACATCAAACCCTAAACAGGTGACGAGCGCACTCCCTCCGAATGAACGTAATGCACACCTGGATTCGAGTGACTCGCTTTTCGCGGTGCCGTCACCCGCCGGTCATTTCCGCCTGCTCGGTCACCTGCGCGTGGCGCCCGTTCAGGCCGTCGCGGAGTCCTGCACCCGGCTCGCGTGCACGGTGGCGGGGTGAATTGCGATGAGCCCCAGCCCTTCTCGGCGCCGGCAATGCCTGGACAGTTCCTCGTAGGCGGGCGCGCCGAGCAGTTCTTTCAGCTCCGGGCCGTAGGACTGCCAGACCGGCCGGCTGCCGACGTGCGCGTCCGGCGAGCCCGAGCAGTACCAGTCGAGGTCGGCGCCGCCCGGGCCCCAGCCGCGGCGGTCGTATTCGGTGATCGTGGTGCGCAGGATCTGCACGCCGTCGGGGCGGTCCACCCAATCCTGGGTGCGCCGGATGGGCAGTTGCCAGCACACGTCCGGTTTGACCTCCAGCGGCTCGATGCCGCGGCGCAGCGCCATGGTGTGCAGCGAGCAGCCCACCCCGCCTTCGAAGCCGGGCCGGTTGAGGAAAATGCAGGCGCCGTCGAAGCGCCGGGTGCGCAACGCGGGCTCGTCCTCGAGCTCGTCGAGTTCCAGATAGCCCTTCTTGGTGACCTTGCCCGCGGCGTCGGTCGCCTCGCCCATCAGCTGCCAATCGGCAGGTGTGAGCATTTTCACAGCGTTCTGCAGCCGTTTGCGATCGTCCTTGTCGGAGAGGAACGCGCCGTGCGAGCAGCAGCCGTCGTCGGGCCGATCGCCCAGGATGCCCTGACATGCCGGGGTGCCGAAGACACACGTCCAGCGCGACAGTAGCCAGGTCAGATCGGCGACGATGAGATGCTCATCGTTTGCTGGATCGACGAACTCGATCCACTCGCGCGGGAAATCCAGATCCACCTCGGGGCTCGGATCGATCTTTCCCGCAGGTCGGGGCCGGGCCGAGTCATTGGCTGATGCGCCTACCGTCACACTGCCAGACGCTAACAGTTCACCGGCTTGGCCTGAAGGGGTGGCCGACTCCAGTACCGTGTTCTTGTGCGGCTAGGGGTACTCGACGTCGGAAGCAATACCGTCCACCTGCTCGTGGTGGACGCGCACCGGGGCGGACACCCCATGCCCATGAGCTCCACGAAAGCGACGCTACGGCTGTCGGAAAACATGGACGACGAGGGCCGGATCACCGAATCCGGCGCGCAGCGGCTGATCGCGACCGTCGCCGAATTCGCCAGCATCGCCGAGACTTCCAGGTGCGTCGAGCTGATGCCGTTCGCCACCTCGGCGCTGCGCGAAGCCACCAACTCCGAGGCGGTGCTCGGGCGTGTCCGCGCCGAGACCGGCGTCGATCTGCAGGTGCTCACCGGTGTCGACGAGGCCAGGCTGACCTTCCTCGCGGTGCGGCGCTGGTTCGGCTGGAGCGCGGGCCGCATTCTCAACCTCGACATCGGCGGCGGCTCGCTGGAGATGACGAACGGCGGCGACGAGGAACCCGACGTCTCGCTCTCGCTGCAACTCGGGGCCGGACGGTTGACCAGAGAGTGGCTGCGCGAGGACCCGCCGGGTAAGCGCCGGGTCAACGTGCTGCGCGACTGGCTCGACGCGGAGCTCGCCCTGCCCGCGAAACAGCTGATCGACGCCGGTAAACCGGACCTGGCGGTGGGCACGTCGAAGACCTTCCGCTCGCTGGCCCGGCTGACCGGCGCCGCACCCTCTGCCGCGGGGCCGCGGGTGCGTCGTACACTCACCAGCTCAGGTCTGCGCCAACTGATTGCGTTCATCTCGCGAATGACGGCCGCCGACCGTGCAGAATTGGAAGGCGTAAGTTCCGATCGGTCACAGCAATTGGTGGCTGGCGCATTGATCGCGGAGGCGAGTATGCGGGCACTATCGCTGGAGTCCCTCGAGATTTGTCCGTGGGCGCTGCGGGAAGGGCTGATCCTGCGCAAACTGGATACCGACATGAACGGCGGACCCCGAGCGACAGCCATACCGGGCCCGGCGACCGACAGCGGCCGCCCGGCGCCCGGCGATGGTGTGGCGCTATCGGGGCCGATAGGAACGGTTTCGTCATGAGTGAGGATTCCAAGCAGCTGTCGGTCGCCGAGCTGCTGGCCCGGAACGGGCAGCAGGGCGCGTCGTCCGGCGGCGGCAGGCGGCGCCGCGGCGGCCGGGGCATCTCGGTGGCCGAGCTGACCGGTGACATGCCTGCCATCGGCAGCGGCCAGTCGTCGCATGCGGCACCCGACGACGCGGCCGACGAGCCGGTCTACGAGACACCGTCGTACGAACCGCCCACGCCGGAACCTGTCTCGTATACGCCGTCGCCGGAACCGTATTCGCCGATGTCGGGCCCGATCTCGATGTACGACCCGCTCGCCGCGTACGCCCAGCCGGAACCGCAGGACGATCCCCCGCCCGGTCGCTCGAACCGGGTGATGCCCGGGCGGGAGATGCCGTCGTCGCGGCATACGCCCGCGGCCGATCCGCTCTCGCCGGGCACGCCGGTCGGGGATCTGTACGCGCCTTCGCCCAATCCGTATGCGCCCTCGCCCAATCCGTACGCGGTCCCGCCCGCCGAGGAGTCCTCGGCGCGGTCCGGTCGCCGGCGCAGGCATGCCGAGCCGGAGGAAGAGACCACCGAGGTGCGCCCGCCGCTGCGGGATCTCGGCCGGCCGGAGCCGGGTGCCGCGAGCAGCGGTCTGCCCGACCGTGCGGGCCCGACCGGCAGGCCACCCCGCGACGAGCGCAACGGCGCGGGCGGCCGAGCCGCACGCCGGCGCGCCGCGGAAGCCGACGAGTTCGAGGCCGGGCCGTCGACCGCCGCGTGGAACGGTTTCGCGGCCGAGGCGCCGCCCGAACCCAGGACCGCCGCGCCGTGGGCGCCGACCCCCGAACCCAAGCCGGAGCTGGAACGAAGATCCAACCAGCGCAACGGCGAGCGCGCGTTACCCGCCTGGTCGGCACGAAGACACAAACCTGCCGCGCCGGAACCCGAGGACGTCGAGCCGGAGTCCGGTGGCCTGCCGACCGCCGCGTGGTCGCTGGCCAGCCAGGACCAGCAATTGCTTTCCGGCCAGACCGTCGCGGGCGATCTGCTCCGGGACGGTGTCGAGCGAGCCGAACGCGCGAGTGCCGGTCGAGGCAAACGCGGTTCGAAGCGGGATGTCGCGCCGCACGAGGACGAACTCGACATCTACGACGGCAAGACCGATTTCTACGAGCCGGTCGAGTTGGCCGACGAGAACGACGACGACCTCGACGACCATGAGGAGCGCGGGCCGGGCCGGGCCGCCGCGCGCCGCCGCTCGTCTCGCGTCGCGCGCAAGGCCGAGTTCGACGCCAACCGCCGGCAGTGGTTGATCCTGGGCGGGCAGAGCACCGGCGCGGCCGTGGCGGGCATGCTGCTGTTCAAGGGTTTCGAGCGCATGTGGGAGATGCTGCCCTGGGTGGCGCTGGCCCTGGCGATGATCGTGATCCTCGGTCTGGTCGCCCTGGTCCGGATTCTGCGCCGGACCGATGACGTGCTGAGCACGGTGATCGCGGTGGTCGTCGGCGTCTTCGTCACGCTGGGACCGCTAGCCTTTCTGCTCAGTACGAACTGAGGCAGGGGAGCGGCTGTGGGCAAGATCGGGCAGGCGAACGAGACCACGGCGCGGCACGCGCCCGCAACCGCGGCGTGGCAGGGGGCCGAAACCGCAGCGCGGCAGGCGCCCGACACGGCAGCGCGGCAGGGGGTCGATACCGCCGGGCGGCAGACGGTCGACGCCGACGTGCGTCCGGCCGCCGTCGCCCCCGGTGAACCGGCCGGCGGTGCGGATCGACGGCAGATCCTGGTCGGGCTGTCGACGGCGTCGGTCTATCCGCAGAACACCGAGGCCGCCTTCCGGTACGCGGCCGAAATCGGTTACGACGGCGTCGAATTGATGGTCTGGGCCGAGCCGGCCAGTCAGAGCATCGCCACCGTGCAGTCCTATGCGCGCAAGTACGACGTGCCGGTCATCGCGATTCACGCGCCGTGCCTGTTGATCTCGCAGCGGGTGTGGGGCGCGGACCCGGCCGCCAAACTCGAACGCAGCGTGCGCACCGCGGAGGCCCTGGGTGCGCGCACCGTGGTGGTGCACCCGCCGTTCCGCTGGCAGCGCAGGTACGCGGAGAATTTCGCGGATCAGGTGGCCGAGCTCGAGGCCGACAGCGAGGTCGTCGTCGCGGTGGAGAACATGTTCCCGATGCGCGCCGACACCCTGTTCGGGCGCGGGGCGCGGTCGGTGAAGCGCTTGGAGCGCCGCGGCGGCCCCGGCATCGGGCTCACCGCGTTCAGCCCGTCCTACGATCCGACCGATACCGGATTCGCGCACTACACCCTGGACCTCTCGCACACCGCGACCGCGGGCGCGGACCCCTTGGCGCTGGCCGCCCGGATGGGCCCGGGTCTGGCGCATCTGCATCTCGCCGACGGACGCGGGGCCGCGCACGACGAGCACCTGATCCCCGGCGAGGGCACCCAGCCGTGCGTCGAGCTGTGCGAGACGCTGGTCCGCACCGGTTTCACAGGGCAGGCGGTCGCGGAGATCAATACCCAGAACGCGCGCACCACGCAGGCTCGCGCGGCGATGTTGCATCGCACGCTCGCGTTCGCGCGCCTGCATCTCAACGGCGTGACCGCGCCGACGCCCGCAATTCACCCCTGAATCCTTGCGCCGCAACAAAATAGTCTGCGCCGCTGCGAAATAATCTGTACCCCAACGAAATAGGTGCCGTTATTTCGCGCATTCCGTTGACTTCGCGCATCCGAAACAGTCGGCAAACCGGGGGTGTGCCGATCGTAAAGTGTGCGCCAGTGTGATGTATGCGACCGAGGGTGAACGGGAAGCCCGATCCGGTTCGTTCTACGCTGTATGAATGTCGCGGAACGGTAACCCTGCCCGCCGACGCGGTGAGCCGACGACAGGAGTGACGATGACGGCCGACCTGGATCTCACACAGGCCACGGCGACCGACGCCCCGTTCAGCCGGGTGCTCGCGCTGACCGAACTGCTCTCGACGACCCCCGACACCGGTCGCTACCTCGGCATGATCGACAAGGTCTGGACGATCGGCAAGAAGGTGCACGGCGGCACCATGGTCGCGGCCAGTGCCGCGGCGGGCCTGAAGTGGCTGCGCGCGGCCGACCCCGCGCTGGCCGATATGGCTCCGGTCGCCGCCAGCTCGGACTTCCTCGGCGCGCCCGACCCGGGCGAGGTCGAATACGAGGTGCATATCCGCAAGATCGGCCGGCAGATCTGCCTCGCCGACACCAACCTGATGCAGCACGGGCGGACACTGGTGCGCACCGCGCTGACGTTCAGCCGCTTGGACGACGCCGAACCGCGCTACGCCCGTCAGCACGACGACATGCCGGTCGAACCGCCCGCCGACGCCATCGGCTACGGGCCGGACTCGCCGATGAGCAGCGTCGTGCACGTCGGCCAGGGCGCCGAGCTGTACATCGATCGGGACTGGGCCCGCTTCCTCGAAGGTCAGCAGGGCGAGCCCCGGCTGCGGTTGTGGCTGCGCCCGCGTCCGGGTGACGAACAGAACGCCGAGACCGCCATGTTCATGGCGATGATGGGCGCGGACATGAGCCCGCCGGTGCCGGTGAACCTCGGTCATTTCGGCTGGGCGCCGACCGTTCAGATGGCCACCTACCTGCGGCGCAAGCCGGCTGCGGGCTGGCTGCGCATCATCGCGACCACGCACGAAGTGGGCGAGCGCATGTTCGACGAGGACCAGCTGGTGCTCGACTCGACCGGCGCCGTCGTAGCGCAGAGCAGGCAGCTGGCGCTCATCCCGCAACAGCGCTGAGTTCGCCCTCGCATAGCCTTGACTCCCATGACGAGAATTGCGGTTATCGGTGGCGGACGCATCGGGGAGGCGCTGATCGCGGGCTTACTCGAGTCCGGACGGTTGGCGAAGGACCTGGTTGTCGTCGAGCCGGTGACCGAGCGGGCCGCGCAGATCGCCGAGCAGTTCTCGGTGCGGGTGACCGATTCCGTCGCCGACGCCGCGGTCGGCGCGGACCTGTTGGTCGTCGCGGTGAAACCCGCCGACGTGGACGCCGTGATGACCGCGCTCGGCAAGGCCGCGCTCAGCGACAACGCCAGTGTGGGCAACGATCGGGACCAGATTCTGGTGTCGCTGGCGGCCGGTGTGCCGACCGCGCGTCTGGAGGCGAAGCTGCCCGCCGGCTTCCCGGTGGTCCGGGTGATGCCGAATACGCCGATGCTGGTCGGTCAGGGCATGAGCGTGATCGCGCCGGGCCGGTACGCCCGGGCCCAGCAGCTGGAACTGGTGACCGACGTGCTGGGCGCGGTCGGCAAGGTGGTGACGGTCGCGGAAGCCCAGATGGACGCGGTCACCGCGGTCTCCGGGTCGGGCCCCGCCTATTTCTTCCTGATCGTCGAGGCCATGGTGGACGCCGGCGTCGGCCTCGGCCTGACCCGTGAGGTGGCCACCGAACTGGTGGTGCAGACCATGATCGGTTCGGCGGCGCTGCTGCAGGAGTCCGAGCAGAGTGCGGCCGAGTTGCGGGCCGCGGTCACCTCCCCGGCGGGCACCACCGCGGCCGCGGTCCGTGAGCTGGAGCGTGGCGGCGTCCGTTCGGCGTTCCTGGAGGCGTTGCACGCCGCCAAGCAGCGCTCGGCCGAGCAAGGCGGCGTGAGCGACGGTCCGGTCGGCGTCGGGACCGGAGTCGGCGCCGGAGCGTGAGCCGGCCCGCCCTCGGCGCGCGACACGACGAAGGGCCGGACTCGCCGTGAGTTTGCTCCCACCGGATCCGGACCGACGGGGCAAATCGGGCCTGGACGGCGGCGAGGCGAACATCGCACATCCGCGGGATGACCGGTCGGATTCCGATCGGAAAAGCTTATTTCTCACTCCCGTCGCAGTAACACCACTGGTCCCGCTAAGCTTCAAGGAGCACGTGCGTGTCTGTTCCGCCGGTGGGGAAGCCGGCGGCGCGGACGTGCCGGAGGTCAATGGTGCAATGATGTCTTCGAACAAGATGTCTGCAAGTAGCTCAGGGAGTTCGAGTGGCTCCGGTCCCTCGGGCAGCCGGGGCGGTTCCCGGGCACCGAGTGGTCCGGGTGCGCAGGGTCAACCCATGCTCGGCGGCACTCAATTTCTCACGGTCGCCGAGGTGGCGAGCCTGATGCGAGTGTCCAAGATGACGGTGTACCGGCTGGTGCATTCCGGTGAGCTGCCCGCAGTGCGGGTGGGTCGGTCGTTCCGGGTGCACGCCAAGGCGGTACACGACTATCTGGAAACGTCCTACTTCGACGCGGGCTGAGACGGCTGCGGTCACCCCGACGCAGGCGGTCGCCGGACGCGTTCCGGCGGCGAGCGATCAGGCGGTTTCGAAGGTCGTCGGACGTGCCGGTACGATAGATCCTCGGTTCGTGTTCGCCCGCCGGTGGCACCGCTTCTGGGTGCCCCGAGGTATCCGGCGGCGCGGGCACTGGGCGTGAGGCTTGCCGAGCGACCGGTCAGTTGGCGCACGTGAGTAGCGTGCGCGCCGAGTAGAGAGAACGCGAGGAACAACCCTATGGGTTCTGTGATCAAGAAGCGCCGCAAGCGCATGTCGAAGAAGAAGCACCGCAAGCTGCTTCGCCGCACACGTGTGCAGCGGCGCAAACTCGGCAAGTAAACGCTGCGCGTCAACTGCAAGGCCCGTCACCGAAGAGGTGGCGGGCCTTTCGGTATTTCGGTGATTGAAGTCATCGTTAGAACCTGGTAAATCCCATCGGAACGCACAGACGCAGCGGCTACCCTAGGAACGGGGCAAAATGAAGTGGGGGCTTGTCAAGGTGGGATGCGGTGCCGGCTGGTTCTGAAGTTCGGGACGGACACACACCGAAGGTGGTGTTGGTAACCGGTGCGAGCCGCTTTTTCGGCGGCAATGTGGTCGCTCGTCTCGCGCAGGATCCCGGTATCGAACGCATTCTCGCCGTCGACACCATGACCCCCAGCCGGGAATTGCAGCGCCGCATGGGCCGCGCCGAGTTCGTCCGCGCGGATATCCGAAATCCCTTGATCCGCAAGGTGGTCGACGGCAGCGCCGTGGATACCGTGGTGCACACCGCGGTGCTGGCCAAGCCGCCCGCCGGCGCGTCGCGTGCGGTGATGAAGGACCTCAACGTGCTCGGCGCCATGCAGCTGCTCGCGGTGTGCCAGAAGGCGCCGACGGTGCGCCGGGTGGTGGTGCGTTCCTCGTCCGCGGTGTACGGCTGCAGCGCGAAGGACCCCGCGAAATTCGCGGAGGAAATGAGCGCGCGCACGCCGCCGAGCGGTGGCTTCGCCCGCGACATGATCGAAATCGAAGGGTATGTGCGCGGATTGGCCCGGCGCCGGCCCGATATCGCGACGACAATTCTGCGTTTCGCACCGATCGTCGGGCCGCGCCTGGCCGGGCGCGGTGCGCAGTATCTGCGGTCCCCGCTCACGCCGACCGTGTTCGGCCGCGACGCCAGGATGCAACTGGTGCACGAGGAGGACGCGGTCGCCGCGCTGGCGCACGCCGCGCTCGCCGGGCGCGGCGGCACCGTCAACGTGGCCGGTGACGGCGCGCTGGCGCTGTCGCAGGCGGTGCGGCGGGCCGGGCGGATCGAATTGCCGGTTCCGTTCGCGCTCTTCCGCAGCGCGGGGCGGATTCTGATGGGGCCGGTGATGCGCGAATTCTCCGGCGAGCAGCTCGACTATTTCCATTTCGGTTGTGGCCTGGACACCACCCGGATGCGGGCCGAACTCGGTTTCGTGCCGCGCTGGACCACGGTGCAGGCCTTCGACGACTTCATCGGGGGCGCAGCGTCGCGGCCCGTCATCGACCCCAAGTGGATCGATGCCGCAGAATCCAGACTGCTCGGCCTGCTCGGGGCCGGTACGGGAGCACAGCAATGAACGACGTAGCGAAAGTCATCCAACTCCACGACATACAGGTCGAGGCGCGGCCGCGCCCGCCCGCCCGGCGCTGGCCCGAACACCCGCAGGGCGAGGCGCCCGGCCAGGTGACGTCGCTGACCGAGCGGCTCGCCGCCGCCGAACCGCCTGCCCCGCAATCGCTCTCGGACCTGGTGCGGGGTGCGATCGGCAAGCAGATCGGCAAGACCGCGGAGTTCGCCCGGCGCCGGCTCACCGGCGACTACCAGGTGGACGAGTTCGGTTTCGACGAGCACCTGCTCGAGTCGGTGTTGCTGCCCGCGCTGCGGCCGATGTCGGAGCTGTGGTTCCGGGCCGAGGTGAGCGGCATGGCCAACATTCCGGAGGTGGGTGGCGCGCTGATCGTGGCCAACCACGCCGGCACCGTGCCGCTGGACGGGCTGATGCTGCAGCTGGCGATCCACGATCGGCATCCGAAGCAGCGGGCGCTGCGGCTGCTGGCCGCCGACCTGATCTTCGAGACGCCGGTGCTGGGCTCGCTGGCCAGGAAGGCCGGGCACACGCTGGCCTGCCGGGAAGACGCCGAAAGGCTGCTCCGCGCAGGCGAATTGACCGGTGTCTTCCCCGAAGGTTTCAAAGGCGTCGGCAAGCAATACGCCGACCGCTACAAGCTGCAGCGGTTCGGCCGCGGCGGTTTCGTGGCCGCGGCGGTACGCACCGGCGTGCCGATCATCCCGTGCTCCATCGTCGGCTCCGAGGAGATCTACCCGAAGCTGGCCGACATCAAGCCGCTGGCCCGGTTGCTCGGTTTGCCGTATTTCCCGGTGACGCCGCTGTTTCCGCACCTCGGCCCGCTCGGCGCGCTACCGCTGCCGTCGAAGTGGTACATCGAATTCGGCACACCCATCCCGACCACCGGCTACGAGCCGGAGGCGGCCGACGACCCGATGACCATGTTCGAGGTCACCGACCAGGTGCGCGAGACCATCCAGTCGACGCTGTACAAACTGCTCACCAAGCGCCGCAACCCGTTCACCGGGTAGCGACGGGCGCCGGGTGCGTCGCGCCACCCGTCGTCCCGGCGAACGCCGGGCACCAGTCGGTAAACCCCTCGGCCGCACTGGTTTCCGGCGTTCGCCGGACCGACGGGTGCCGGCTCAGTGATCGCGTTTGCGGGTGACCGCCGCGGCCACCGCGCCACCGGCCGCGCCGAGCGCCAAAGCCGTTGGCACACCGATCTTCGCGGCCTTGCGGCCGGTGCGGAAATCGCGGATCTCCCAGCCCCGGTTCTTCGCGACCTCGCGTAAGTCGGAGTCCGGGTTGATCGCGACCGCGGTGCCGACCAGCGAGAGCATCGGCACGTCGTTGTGGCTGTCGGAGTAGGCGCTACAGCGCTTGAGGTTCAACCCTTCCCGGATCGCCAGCGTGCGTACCGCGTGCGCCTTGCCGAGTCCGTGCAGGATGTCGCCGACCAGGCGGCCGGTGAACTTGCCGTCCACGCTCTCGGCCACCGTGCCCAGCGCGCCGGTCAGCCCGAGGCGCTTGGCGATCACCTGCGCCAGCTCGACCGGTGTGGCGGTGACCAGCCACACCTGCTGGCCGGCGTCCAGGTGCATCTGCGCGAGAGCTCTTGTGCCCGGCCAGATCTTGTCGGCGATGATCTCGTCGTAGATCTCCTCGCCGAGCTCGGCCAGCTCGGCGGTGGGGCGCCCGGCGATGAACGCCAGCGCCTTCTCCTTGCCGCTGGCCATGTCGGAGCTGTTCTCCCGCCCGGTGACCCGGAACTTGACCTGCTTCCACGCCACGTCGACCAGGTCGGAGGTCTTGAAGTACTTGCGCGCGGCCAGGCCGCGGGCGAAGTGCACGATGGACGCGCCCTGCACCATCGTGTTGTCCACGTCGAAGAACGCCGCCGCGGTCAGGTCGCGCGGCACCTCGGGGCTGGTCGGATCCGGCTCCGCCGCCGCCAATTCCGCGTCGTGCAGCGAGAGCGCGGCATCGGCGCTCGCCTCACCGGCCAGGTTGGCGCGCAGCTCCTCCTCGCTCGGACCGAACGGACTGCGCGGAATGCGGGCCAGTTGATCCTGCAGACCCTGGCCGATCTCGCCCAGGTTCCAGCGCGCCGGAAACTCGCCGAATCGTCCCGCGATGAATCCGGCCCTTGCCACCCTCGATCGTTCCGGCACCAGTACCTCCGCCCGTCGCGCGAACCACGTCCACAGTAACCGGGGGAGGCGACAGTCAGCGCAGGACCTGGCAGACCGATTCGGGTGTGGCGAGGGGATTTAATATCCGCCATGACCAATCCCACACATTCGGTGACCCTGTTGACCAGATCCGGCTGTGGCCTGTGCGTCACCGCGCTGGACCAGCTGCGCGTGATCTGCGCCGATTTCGGGATCGAGCCCGCGACCGTCGACGTGGACGAGGCGGTGGCCACCGATCCCGGCCTGCGCGCGGAGTTCGGCGACCGGTTGCCGGTGGTGCTGCTCGACGGTCGTGAGCACAGCTATTTCGACGTCGACGAGGGCCGATTGCGTGCCGACCTGAGCCGCTGAGTAATAGCGATGGCGGTCCTTTTCGGCCGCAGCGCTGGTCGCGGCCGAAAATGAGGCCAATTTCACCGACTTTGTGAAGGGCTGCACAAGCGGTTACGGTGGTGGCACGCGGACCCGCTCGCCGAGGCTGCGGGCCCACCGCGTACAGACACCCAGCATTGCGACACTTCGACCATGGCACCGGACCGTCCCGGGCCAGAGGTCCAGCGACGAACCGGAACCCGATCGGGCCGGAACGAGGAGCCGACGACGTGACAGAGCAGCATGAGGCGCCCGGCGGCGTCTCCGGCAGGGCTCTGCAGCGAGGCATCCCGCAAGCGACCGTGGCGCGGCTGGCGACCTATCTCCGAGTCCTTGCCACATTGGCCGACGAGGGTGTTGCCATCGTATCGAGTGAGGAACTGGCTGTCGCGGCGGGTGTCAATTCCGCCAAGCTGCGCAAGGACCTTTCCTTCCTCGGGCCCAACGGGGTACGGGGTGTCGGCTATGACGTAGCCAAGCTACGGGCCAGGATCGAGGATGTGCTCGGCCTGTCGCAGGGACACCGCGTGGTGCTCGTCGGCGCCGGGAATCTCGGCCGGGCCCTGGTCGGCTACGGCGGGTTCCAGCGGCGCGGCTTCACCGTGGTCGGCATCTTCGACAACGACATCGAG
Organism: Nocardia brasiliensis NBRC 14402; assembly: GCF_000308475.2. GTDB lineage: Bacteria > Actinomycetota > Actinomycetes > Mycobacteriales > Mycobacteriaceae > Nocardia > Nocardia brasiliensis. The sequence continues at coordinate 62,665 of NZ_BAFT02000113.1, forward strand.
GTGATCGGTATGCCGGTGGCCGGGCTGGTGGTGCGCGATGTCGCCGAGCTGGCCGGCGCGGTCGCCGCGCTGGAACCGACCATCGCGGTCATCACCGTGCCCGACGACGCCGCCCAGGACGCCTGTGACCGACTGGTCGCGGCCGGGCTGGAGTCCATTCTGAGCTTCGCGCCCTGCGAGTTGCTCGCGCCCGCCTCGGTCGAGGTGCGCCGGGTCGATCTGGCGGTCGAATTGCAGATGCTCTCGTTCGAACGGGTGCGCAACGCCGACAGCGCGGCCGTCCCGGCCGTCGCCGAACCCGAGGTGGCGCGGGCCGTCTCCGGCCGGATCGCGCACCGCTCGCCCACCCACACCTCGGCCGCTCACCCGGCACTCAAGCATTCGGCAGCCGCGCACACGGCGACCTCGCATACGGCAACGGAGCCAAAGAGCAAGGGATCGGTGGTTACTCCATGAGCGAGCGAAGCGAGCGAATCGTGATACAGCGTGCCCTGCGCATGCCGAAGCCGAGCGGCAGCGAGGCGCAGGCATGAGTATCTTGTTGGTCGGTATTTCGCACCGGAGCGCGCCCGTTTCGGTGCTGGAGAAGGTGGCGATCACCGAGACCGATCGACCCAAGCTGATCGACCGCCTGCTGGCTTCCAGTCACGTGTCCGAGGCGATGATCGTCTCCACCTGCAACCGCGTGGAGGTCTACGCGGTCGTCGACGCCTTCCACGGTGGTCTCGCCGAGGTCGGCGATCTGCTCACCAAGCATTCCGGACTGCCGCTGCCCGATCTGACCAAGCACGCGTACGTCCGCTACAGCGAGGCCGCCGCCGAGCATCTGTTCGCGGTGGCCAGCGGGCTGGATTCGATGGTGATCGGTGAGCAGCAGGTGCTCAGCCAGATCCGCGGCGCCTACGCCTCCGCCGACGCCCAGCAGGCGGTCGGGCGGACCCTGCACGAGCTGGCTCAGCACGCGCTGCGGGTGGGCAAGCGGGTGCACTCGGAGACCGGAATCGACCGGGCCGGTGCGTCGGTGGTGTCGGTGGCGCTCGATCGCGCGCAGCAGGTGCTCGGCCCGCTGGCCGGGCGTACCGCGGTGGTCGTCGGCGCCGGTGCGATGGGCGGCCTCGCGGTGGCGCATCTCTCGCGGGCCGGCATCGGCCGGATCATCGTGGTGAACCGCACCATGGCGCGGGCGAAGCGGCTCGCCGAGACCGCGGGCACGCACGGCGTCGAGGCCGAGGCGCGCGAGCTGTCCCGGCTCACCGAGGCGATGGCGGTGGCCGACGTGGTCGTCACCTGCACCGGTGCGGTCGGCAACGTGGTGACGCTGGCCGACACCCACCGGGCCCTGGCCGATCGGGAGCGCGCGGGCGAATTCGCCACGGCGGAACGGCCTTTGGTGTTCTGCGACCTGGGTCTGCCCCGCGATGTCGAGCACGCGGTGGCCGGGCTGCCCGGCGTCACGGTGATCGATATCGAGACGCTGCAACGCGATCCGGCCGCGGGCGCGGCCGCCGACGACACCGCCGCGGCGCGCTCGATCGTCGCCGACGAACTCGCCAAGTACCTGACCGGCCAGCGGATGGCCGAGGTCACCCCGACCGTCGCCGCGCTGCGCCAGCGCGCCGCCGAGGTGGTGGAAGCCGAACTGCTGCGGCTGGATTCGCGGCTGCCCAGCCTGGCCGACCCGGAGCGCGACGAGGTCGCCCGCACCGTGCGCCGCGTGGTGGACAAGCTGCTGCACGCTCCGACGGTACGGGTCAAGCAGCTCGCCTCGACTCCGGGCGGCGACAGCTACGCCGAGGCGTTGCGCGAGCTGTTCGAGCTGAAACCGGGTGCGGCGCAAGCGGTTGCCGCGCCGATGGAGATCACCGCGATCGGCGAGCACGCCGGCCTGCTGCGCGCCGACGCCGATATCGCGCTGGCGGACGACTTCACCGCGAGTCACCGCGCCGACGAACAGGGGCAGACGGCATGAGCCCGCGGCCCCCGGGCACCGACGAGGTGCGCCCATGACACTCGTGCAGGAAGAGGACACCGTGACGGCAGCAAACATGCGCTCGCCGTGGCGGATCGGCACTCGCGGCAGCCTGCTCGCGCTGACCCAGGCGGGCACGATCCGCGATGCGCTGGTCGCCGCGGGTCATCCGGCCGAGCTGGTGGTGATCAAGACCGCGGGCGATCTGTCCGCCGAGCCGGTGCAGCAGATCGGGATCGGCGTCTTCACCTCGGCGCTGCGCGACGAACTCGTCGCGGGCACCATCGACATCGCGGTGCACTCGTACAAGGATCTGCCGACCGCCCAGGACGAGCGGTTCACCATCGCCGCCATCCCGGCGCGCGAGGACCCGCGCGACGCGCTGGTGGCGCGCGACGGTCTCGTGCTCGGTGAGCTGCCGCCGGGGGCCAAGGTCGGCACGTCCGCGCCGCGGCGCGCATCGCAGCTGCGGGCGCTCGGTCTCGGCCTGGACATCGTCGCGCTACGCGGCAACCTGGACACCCGGCTGCGCAAGGTCAGCGAGGGGCACCTGGACGCGGTCGTGGTCGCCAAGGCCGGGCTCGCCCGGATCGGCAGGCTCGACGCGGTCACCGAGGCGCTGGAGCCGGTGCAGATGCTGCCCGCCCCCGGCCAGGGTGCGCTGGCGATCGAATGCCGCAGCGACGCGGGCGAACTCATCGAGGCGCTGGCGGCCTTCGACGATGCCGCCACCCGGGCGGCGATCACCGCCGAGCGGGCGTTGCTCGCCGAGCTGGAGGCCGGATGCTCCGCGCCGGTCGGCGCGCTGGCCGAGGTGGTCGAGTCGATCGACGACGACGGGCGCATCTTCGACGAGCTCTCGCTGCGCGGCTGCGCCGCTGCTATCGACGGTTCCGACGTGCTCAGAGCGTCGGTGGTCGGCGCGCCGGAGAACGCGGAGCAGCTCGGCCGCGCGCTGGCCCGCGAACTACTGGAACTGGGCGCGCGTGAGCTGCTCAGTGTGCCCGAACCGGATGCCGGTTCATCCACCGCGGCGGTGAGTGCGCCCGCCACAGACTTCACCCAACCCAGCCCAATGGAGAACAGCCAATGAGCGCGCGAGCAACTAAGAAGCACCCCGGTCGGATCCTTTTCGTCGGGTCGGGTCCCGGTGACCCGGCGTTGCTGACGGTGCGTGCCCGCGAGGTGATCGGGCGCGCCACCCTGGCGTTCACCGACCCCGATGTGGACAAGGGCGTGCTGGCCCTGATCGGGACCGCGGTCGAGCCCGGCCCCGACGGCGAACGTCCGGTCGACGTGCGGCCCGCGCTCGGTGAACCCGCCGAGGTGGCCAAGACGCTGATCGCGGAGGCCCGCAACGGTTTCGACGTGGTGCGGGTGGTCGCCGGCGATCCGCTCACCACCGATTCGGTGATCGCCGAGGTGAACGCGGTGACCCGCTCGCACATGGTGTTCGAGGTGCTGCCCGGGCTGCCCAACGGCTCGGCCGTGCCCAGCTACGCCGGCATCGCGCTCGGCTCCGGGCACACCGAGGCCGATGTGCGCGGCGAAGTGGACTGGGCCGCGCTCGCCGCCGCGCCGGGACCGCTGGTGCTGCACGCGACCTCGGGCCACCTGGCCGAAACCGCCAGTGCCCTGGTGGAACACGGCATGGCGCCGCAGACCCCGGTCGCGGTGACCGTGCGCGGCACCACGCGCCAGCAGCGCACCATCGAGGCGACCCTGGCCACGCTGAACAGCGCGGCCTCCGAACTGGTCGGCCCGCTGGTGGTGACCATCGGCAAGGTGGTCGCGTCCCGGTCGAAGATGTCCTGGTGGGAGTCGCGCGCCCTGTACGGCTGGACCGTGCTGGTGCCGCGCACCAAGGACCAGGCGGGGGAGATGAGCGAGCGGCTCGTCACCCACGGCGCCATCCCGATGGAGGTGCCGACCATCGCGGTCGAGCCGCCGCGCAGCCCCGCCCAGATGGAGCGGGCGGTCAAGGGTCTGGTCGACGGCCGCTACCAGTGGGTGGTGTTCACCTCCACCAACGCGGTGCGCGCGGTGTGGGAGAAGTTCGCCGAATTCGGTTTGGACGCACGGGCTTTCTCCGGCGTGAAGATCGCCTGCGTCGGTGAGGCCACCGCGGACAAGGTGCGCTCGTTCGGTATCAATCCGGAATTGGTGCCCAGCGGGGAACAGTCCTCCGAGGGTCTGCTCGCCGACTTCCCGCCCTACGACGACGTTTTCGATCCGGTGAACCGGGTCCTGTTGCCGCGCGCCGATATCGCGACCGAGACGCTGGCCGAGGGGCTGCGCGACCGCGGCTGGGAAATCGACGACGTGACTGCCTACCGGACGGTGCGCGCCTCGCCGCCGCCCGCGGAGACCCGCGAGATGATCAAGACCGGCGGTTTCGACGCGGTCCTGTTCACCTCGTCCTCCACGGTCCGCAACCTGGTCGGCATCGCGGGCAAACCGCACGCGCGCACCATCGTCGCGTGTATCGGCCCGAAGACCGCCGAGACCGCCATCGAGTTCGGCTTGCGCGTCGACGTGCAACCCGAGGTCGCGCAGGTCGGTCCGCTGGTCGAGGCGCTCGCCGAGCACGCCGCCCGGTTGCGCGCCGAGGGTCTGCTGCCGCCGCCGCGCAAGAAGAGCCGCCGCAGCCGCTGACCCGGTCCGCTGGATCGTCACACCGCCCGAACCGAATCCGGTTCGGGCGGTGCTGTTTTCGGACGACACAGCGTTACCGCCGGCACGGCTTGTCCGCTGGCACGGTTCGACCGCCGGAACAGGTTGACTGACGCCACGGTTGACTGACGGCACCGCTTCCTGACGCCGTTGCTGTCCTGGCAGGGTTGCATCCCCGCGGCACGGTCGCGTGCCGCGGGTCTGCGGGGTGGGCGAAAACCTCAGTGCCGCTTGCGGATCAGCGTGCGCACCATGGTGCAGGTGGTGTCCGACGGCGGGCGGATGCCGATCACGTCCGCGGTGTAGCGGATGCGCTTGTTGTTGGCTTCGCTCGCGTTGTACACCCCGGAATCGAGCAGCGCGATGGTCAGTCGCATCGCCTTGAGCTTCCGGTTGTGCCGGACATACCAGGACCGCGGGCGCCCCGCGGGCAGTCTCTTCTTCTCCAGCGGTGTGTAAGGACTATCGATCAGAACGGTCTTCGTCGCGGGCACAGGCTTCCCTCCCGATGCGATCGGAGGCTCGGCGAGCCCCCTCGAACACTGTTTCGATTATACCGCCCCCCACCGACAAAAACCCCTGGCCGCAACGTTTTTGGGCCCTGCCCAGCACACTTACCGCGCCCGGGCCGATGCGCGCCGCGCGGGGCACAACGGTCGTGCGGCAGCGGGGGTCAGAGGTCGTGCAGGAGTTGCAGGGATTGGGGGTGGCCGAGGGCGGCGGCGCGTTCCAGCCAGCGCCGGGCTTCCTGCTGGGCGGGGGTGCGGCCGGTCGCGATCAGTGCGGCGGCGCGCAGTACGCCCGGTTCGGACAGGTCGCCCGGGAAGGGGGCCGATTCCTGCTCGCGCAGGTAAAGGGCAAGGCGGAACATCGAATCCGGGTCGTCCGCGTCGGCGCCGCGGCGCAGCCAGTACTCGCCGCCCGCGGTATCGCCCTGCTCGAGATACAGCCAGCCGAGGATGGCCATCGCGTCGGCACGACCGCGGCGGATGGCCTCCGTGAGCAAGGCGACGGCGCGTTCGACTTCGCCTCGCCGCGCGAGATACAACCCGAGGGTGCGCATGGCGGTGGGATGCCCGGCCGCCGCCGCGCGTTCGTACCACTGCTCGGCGGACTCGGCGTCGCCGCGCCGATTCGCGACGACGCCCATATTGCACAGGGCCTCCGGCGATCCGTCCTCGGCCGCGGGGCGCAGCCACCGCTCGGCCTCGTCGATCTGGCCGCGTTCCAGATGTACCAGCCCGAGCTGCACGTCCGCGCCCACGCAACCCGCCGCGACCGCGGCCTCCAGCCAGTGCACCGCCTCTGCGATCCGGCCGTGCGTACCGCACAGCAACCCGAGGTCGGCCATCGCGGTCCCGCTGCCGCGCTCGGCGGCGCGCCGGAACCACTGCTCGGCGCCCGCGAGATCGCTCGCCTCGCGCAGCAGCTGCGCGAGCTGTTCCATCGCGCCGATATCGCCGCGTCCGGCGATCGCCCGCAACGCGTCCAGTCTGCGTTCCCGGGCCGTAGGCACCGGGTCCGGCCGCGGATCGAGGAACAGCGGGAGCGCCCCGGTATCCACGGGATACGCGTCGTCGGGGAGTTCGCCGCGTTCGCGCCGCGCGATGGATTCGCTCCATGCGGCGAACCGGTCGTCGTCGGGACCGATCTCGACCATCCCGTGCGCGATGGTCCCGTCCGGCTGCTTGCCCTGCCACGGAATCAGCAGCCGCCCGTCGGGCAGTCGCCGTGCTCCCGGCGGGGGCTGCTCCTGCGGGCCTGCGTCGGGAGTCATCGCGGACCTTTCAGGCCGAATCGGAGGTGCCGTGCCGGTAGCCGTTGGCTTCGGCATAGCCGGCGAGTTGGGAGTCGTAACTGCTGAGGCTGTCCAGCAGCCAGGTGTCTCCAGTGTCTTTCACTACCACTATCGGCCCTTTGACGCCGGGCGCGAGCACCGGTGCCGAACCGTCGGTGTACCAGGACGTGGTGGACCAGGGAAAAACGAACGCCCAGCCCACATCCGAGACGTGTCCCTGCGGCGCCAGCTGGAACGGGTCGGCGGGTGTGGCGAAGCGCGCGCTGTGCTGGGCGAGCAGGTGCCGGGCGCTGTTGCGCGCGACCCGGATGTCGAGCGGACCGGTCGCGGTGTTCGGGAACGGCAGGTTCGCGTCGGGCAGGGCGCTGAGCTGCCGCCCGCCCGCCACCGAGACGTGACACGGCCTGCTCTGCAGGCGCAGGAAGATGGTGTGCGCGGTATCGGAGAAGCGCAGCTGCGCGGTGGCGTCCTCGGTGTGCCCGACCAGATGCCTGCCCTGACTCTGCGCCCATTCGCGTTCGTCCGGCCGCATGCCCAGCTCGACGAACGCGGCGCGGGCCACCGTCATGAGATCGGCTTCGGCCGACTGCCGGGCGATCAGCTCCACCCGGAAGATCTGCCTGCTGCCGTCCACGGCCCGCCACGCGCGCAGCGTCGTCCGGGGTGGCGCCAGTCCGCCGGTGAGCACCGGCCACCAGTCCGCGAGCAGTACCGCCACCCACGATTCGAAGTCGGCGGCTCGGGCCAGCGAGATTTCGGTGTGCGATTCGGTCATGAAGTCCCCCAGGGGGTCTCGCCCTCCTGTCGGAGTATGCGCCATCGATCCGCGGCGGCGGTGTGATTTCGAGCACCGTGGCAGCCGAAGACCAGCCGGGTTCCAGTTCACCGGGTGCTCGCGGGAAACCGGCAGCTCCGGGGCGGCCGGGCGGGCGGGTGCGCGCCGGGCGCTCGCGACACCGTCCGGCGCCGGGCGTATGGTGCGGATATGACCGGAATGGACCGCCCACGGCGGTTGCGCCGTACCCCCGCCCTGCGTCGACTCGTGGCCGAAACCACACTGGAGCCACGGCAATTGGTGTTGCCGATGTTCGTGGCCGACGGCCTGGAGGAACCGCGGGAAATCAGTTCCATGCCGGGGGTCGTACAGCATTCGATGGACTCGCTGCGCAAGGCCGCCGTCGAGGCGGTGACCGCGGGCGTCGGCGGACTCATGCTGTTCGGCATCCCGCGTCCGGAGGACAAGGACGCCACCGGCAGCCAGGCCAGTGATCCGGACGGCATTCTCAACCGTGGTCTGCGGGCGCTGTCCGACGAGGTCGGCTCGGCCACCGTGCTGATGGCCGACACCTGTCTCGACGAGTTCACCGACCACGGGCACTGCGGCGTGGTCGCCGCCGACGGATCCGTGGACAACGACGCCACGCTGCATCGTTACGTCGAGATGGCGCTGGCCCAGGCCGCTGCCGGTGCCGACCTGCTCGGTACCAGCGGCATGATGGACGGCCAGGTCGGCGCGATCCGCCGCGGCCTGGACGCCGTGGGCCGCACCGATACCGGCATCCTGGCCTACGCCGCCAAGTACGCCTCGGCGTTCTACGGCCCGTTCCGCGAGGCCGTCGCCTCGTCGCTGGAAGGCGACCGGCGCACCTATCAGCAGGACCCGGCGAACCGGCGCGAAGCGATCCGGGAACTGGACCTCGACCTCGCCGAGGGCGCGGACCTCGTGATGGTGAAGCCGGCCATGTCGTATCTGGACATCCTGCGCGACGTCGCCGACCACTCGCCGGTGCCGGTCGCCGCCTATCAGATCTCCGGCGAGTACGCGATGATCACCGCCGCCGCCGAGCGGGGCTGGATCGATCGCCGCGGCGCCGTGCTCGAGTCGCTCATGGGCATCCGCCGGGCCGGGGCGGACATCGTGCTCACCTACTGGGCGACCGAGGCCGCACACTGGTTGTCGTGAACAACCTGCCGAGACCGATCGGCGCGCCGTACCCGCCCGCGCCGCCGCCGATGCCGACGGATGTGGGTACCGCCCGGCAATTGTGGTGGGGCGTGGTCGGATTCGGTGTCGTCCAGCTGATCGCGTCGGTGCTGGCCGCGCTTGCGCAGCGGCACAGCTTCGCCAAGCAGATCCTCGATCAGGCCAAGGAGAAGGACCCGCAGATCACCATGGCCAGCGCCGAGTTGATGGTGGCGCTGGTCTACGTGGTCGTGGTGGTGATCGGGCTGGCGGTGGCCGGGGTGGCGCTGCTGATCGTGCACCAGTTCGCCCGGGGCAAGCTCTGGGCACGCACGCTGCTGACCATCGCGGGGGTCTGGCTCATCGTGGTCGGGGTCGGCGCGCTGTTCGCGTTCAACTCGGTGACGGGGGCCGCCTCGCTGATCGCCGGCGGTGCCGCGATCGTGCAGGCGGTGCTCGCGGGTGGCGCCGTTTACCTGGCCCACCGGCCGGAAGCCACCGCGTATTTCCAGGTGAGCCGACGGTGAACGACCGGTACCCGAATTTGCCGGGGCCGGGTCGGCATGTATCGTGAGGGTTGTCACAGTGGACATGGGAACCGGTAGTTGGCTGTCAAGCGTTGTTGTGCGTTGCAGATGGCTCCGGGGAATCGGAGGCATCAATGCGAGTGGTGATCCAACAGCCGCAGAGCATTCGGCGCGAGCTGGCCGTGTTGAGCCTGCTGGTCCTGTTCGGAGTGGTCACCGTCGCCGTGCTGCTGCTGCCCGGCCTCACTCGCTGATTCCGTCTTCTCCCTTGCCCATTCGCGGTATCCGGTCGATTCGGCGCGCCCTGGTGGACGTCGCATGACCATCACACACGACGACGCGAAGGTGCTGTTCGCCGAGCCGGGCGCGCGCTGGCGGACCACCGCCTACGGGCCGATTCTGTGTCTGATAATCCTGATTCTGGAGCTGGCGACCGGTAGCGCCGTGCACTGGTTCGCGCTGCTCTTCTGTGGCTCGCTGATCGCGGGTTTCGTTGTGCTGCAAGTGATCGCGGGGCGCCGCCACGTCAGTGTCGAACTCACCGACAGCACGCTGCGGCAGGGCACCGAAACGTTGCCGCTCAGCGCCGTCGCCGCGGTGCTGCCCGAACGCGACGAAGACGCGTGGGACGACGAGGACTGGGAATCCGCGCGGGCGCTCGGCGAGCTGAGCGGAGTACCGCGGCGGCGCACCGGCATCGGCCTGCGCCTGGCCGACGGCGGATACGTGCAAGCATGGGCGAAGGATCACCGGGCGCTGCGGGCCGCGCTCGGCACGGCCCTCGGCCAGCCCGCCGACACTGACCCTGCCCGGCCGGCCGATACAGCCCCCGGCCGGCCGGCCGACACTGCCCTCGGCCAGCCGGCCGATACGGCCCCCGGCTCGCCCGCCGGCCGGCCCGCCGACGATGCCGCCGCGCCGGATCCCGAGCCCGACGCACCAGGCAATGAGGACGAGCCCAGCGAGAACGGAGCGGACCGATGAAGGGTTGGATCGCGGTGGTCGCCGGGGAGCTCGGCTTGGCCGTGCTCGCGCTCGTCGCCGGGGTGGGCAGCTGGCGCAACGGCATTCGGACCACCACGTTCGCGGCCCTGGACCCGGCGCCGGAATTCATCGCGACGCGCTACGTGGGGCCGTGGCTGTTGCTCGCCGCGGTGCTCGGCGCCGTCGCGGGTCTGCTCGTCATCGACGCGGTCACCCGGACGGTGCGGCAGCGCCGCGCGCGCTGAACTCGGCCGCGCCGGCCGTTTCGGTTCCCGATTCGCGGGAACAACCGACGCATGAAACCCACAGTCCCCGTCAAGCGCACGCTCTTCGGCGTCGCGGCCGCCGGTCTGATCGGTACGGCAACCGTGGTCACGGCCGCGGCGGCGCCCGCCGAGGTTTCCGCCGCTGCGCCGCCGCCCGCCCTCGTCCAATCCCCGCCCGCGCCACTGCTGCACGCGTTGCCCGCGCCGCTGGCCTGCCTCGCGACCACCGGTTCGGCCCTGTTCTGCCTCGGGATCACCTAGCGTCAGCCTCGGGATCACCTGGCGCGAGGCCAGGCACTAGAGTCGCGGCAACCGATATCCGGCGCTGTCCGCGGTGGGCCACAATACCGCTGCGGCCGTTAGGATTTCGGCTGTCATTCGGACGTGCCAATCAAGAGGACAGGGTTTGATGAACCGGCTTGCTGTGAAAGTCTGTGCCGCACTGGCGTTTGCCACCGCGATCGGGATCGGCGCCGCGCCCGCGGGTGCGAACACCGGCCTGCCGCTGGAGCCCGCGGCGGTGACCGCGGGCGCGGTCGACGCACCGGTGCTCGTGCCGGACTCCGGTTCCGCGGGCCCGTACAACTCGTTCATGTGCTTCCTGCACACGATCGTGCCGCAGGCGCCGTGCATGTACGCCTGAGCCGGTCCGGCTAGCCGGCGCTAGCCCCAGTTCTGGTAGATGTCGAGCACGCGGCCGTTGCGGGTGCCGGGCGCGTTCAGGAACAGGGTGATCGTCCCGTCGGGACGATCGGCCGCCTCCATGATCGCCTGCCGCAGCGACGCGTGCACGCCACCGTTCTCGTCCTTGTAGATCCCGGTGTCGGGCTTGAGGCCGACACCGATCCGGTTGAGCGGCACCACCATGCTGACCAGTGCCGGGATCGGGCCGCCCGCGACGGCCTGGGTTTCCGCATGACTCAGTTGCAGCCCCAGCCGATCGGGCTGCGCGACCGGCTCGGCCGCCTGCGCGGAACCCGCGCCGAGCACGATCCCCGCGCCCACGAGCGCCGTGGACACCGCAGCACTGAACATGGCAAACCGCATGAAAACCCTCTCGGCCGATGATTGTTGACGCCCGAGATTACGGGCCGGCAATCTGCTGGCCACCGAATACGGCGTAAATGGTGTCTCGGCGTGTTGCGGTGTGCGTCACGACCACTCCACCCTGTCGTCGCCCCGGTTCGAAGGGGCTGCGACACTGGAGGTCGTGAGTTCTTCTCCGCGCGTGACCAGCGCATCGGTGCCGGTTTCCGCTCAGCTCTTCGACCGGGCTTGTTCGGTGATTCCGGGTGGGGTCAATTCCCCGGTGCGCGCCTTCAACTCGGTCGGCGGCACACCGCGATTCATCGCGTCCGCCAACGGTTACACCCTGGTCGACGCCGACGGCAACGAGTACGTCGACCTGGTGTGTTCCTGGGGCCCGATGATTCTCGGCCACGCGCATCCCGAGGTGGTCGACGCGGTGCGGCGCGCAGCGGTCGGCGGCCTGTCGTTCGGCGCGCCCACCGAGGCGGAGATCGAGCTGGCCGAGGCCATCGCCGCGCGGGTGCAGCCGGTGGATCGGGTTCGCCTGGTGAACTCCGGCACCGAGGCGACGATGAGCGCGGTGCGCCTGGCGCGCGGCTACACCGGGCGCGCCAAGATCATCAAGTTCTCCGGTTGCTACCACGGGCATGTCGACGCGTTGCTCGCCGACGCGGGGTCCGGCGTCGCGACCCTCGGGCTACCGACCTCGCCCGGGGTCACCGGCGCCCAGGCGGCCGACACCCTCGTGCTGCCGTACAACGATCTCGAGGCCGTCGCCGCCGCCTTCGCCGCGCATCCCGGCTCGATCGCCTGCGTGATCACCGAGGCCGCCGCGGGCAACATGGGCACCGTCGCGCCGCAGCCCGGTTTCAACGCGGGCCTGCGCCGGCTCACCGCCGAGCACGGCGCGCTGCTCATCATGGACGAGGTGATGACCGGCTTCCGGGTGAGCAAGGCGGGATGGTTCGGACACGAGGGCGTCGTCGCCGATCTCTACACCTTCGGCAAGGTGATGAGCGGCGGACTGCCCGCCGCCGCGTTCGGCGGCCGCGCCGAGATCATGAATCACCTGGCCCCGCTCGGCCCGGTTTATCAGGCGGGCACGCTGTCCGGGAATCCGGTCGCGGTCGCCGCCGGGCTCGCCACGCTGCGCGCGGCCGACGACGCGGTGTACGCGGCGCTGGACCGCAACGCCCAACGGCTCGGCGCGCTCTTCGGCGAGGCGCTCGGCGCGGCCGGGGTCGAGCACCGGGTGCAGTTCGCGGGCAATATGGTGAGCGTGTTCTTCACCGAACGCCCGGTCACCGACTACGCCGCCGCCAAGGCGAGCCAGACCTGGCGCTACCCCGCGTTCTTCCACGCCCTGCTGGACGGTGGCGTGTACGCGCCGCCGAGCGCGTTCGAGACCTGGTTCGTCTCCGCGGCGCTCGACGAGGACGCGTTCGACCGTATCGCCGCAGCCCTGCCCGCCGCCGCACACGCGGCCGCGGCCGCCACTCCCGAAGGATCCCGCGCGTGAGCCCCGATCACGATCAGCCCGACGCCGACCAGCGCGAGCTAGAGCAGCCCACCGAAGCCGCAGGCCCGGCCGAGACGCCAGCCGCCGACGCCGCGAGCGGCGACCCCGAGGTGGACCTGGCCGGGCTCGGCGCGGCGCCGGTGACCGCTGCCGCGTCCGCCGTGGCCGGGTCGGACACCGCGGACTCCGACGCCGACGCCGGCTCCATCGCCGGGCTGGGTACCGCCCCGGTCGCCGATTCCGACGCCGCCGATGCGACGGTCATCGACGCGGGCGCGCAGTTCGCCGCCGCCGCGCCCGGCGGCCCGGAGCCGACTCCTCGGCTCGGCGAAAAGGACAGTGCGGCTTCGAGCGCCGAGACCAAGAAGCCGCTGGCGGCCACCTTTCAGCACGGCGCCGAGCCGGTGGAGACGATCGTGCACGTGCTGCGCCACGGCGAGGTGCACAACCCGAACGGGATCCTCTACGGCCGCCTGCCCGGGTTCAGCCTCTCGGTGGCGGGCCGCTCGCAGGCCGGCGCCGTCGCGCGCACGCTGGCCGACCACGACATCGCGGTGGTCATCGCGTCGCCGCTGCAGCGCGCGCAGGAGACCGCGGAACCCATTGCCGCGCAACACCAGCTGATCGTGCGCACGGACGAGAACCTGATCGAGGCGGGCAACACGTTCGAGGGCCTGCGGGTCTCGGTCGGTGACGGCGCGCTGCGCAAGCCGCGGCACTGGTGGAAGCTGCGCGACCCGTTCACCCCGTCCTGGGGCGAGCCGTACCTGCAGATCGCGCACCGCATGCTGGCCGCGGTGAACAAGGCGCGGGTGGAGGCGGCCGGGCGCGAAGCCGTGCTCGTCTCGCATCAGCTACCGGTCTGGACGCTGCGCCGCTTCCTGCAGGGCCAGCGGCTCTGGCACGACCCGCGGGTGCGGCAGTGTTCGCTCGCCTCGCTGACGTCGCTGGTCTACCAGGGCGACACGCTCGTCGATATCGTCTACTCCGAGCCCGCCGGCGGTTCGGATCCCGCGGTACACGGCGCATGATCTCCGCCGCCGCGTTCGCCACCCCGCCTGCCCGTTCGGCCCGACGGGTGGTTCCGGCTCTCCTCGCGTGCCTGGCCTTGCTCGCCGGGGTCGCGGGTTGCGCCGGCGGTACGGACGCGGTGGCCTCGGGCGGTACCTTCGAATTCGTCTCGCCGGGCGGCAAGACCGAGATCTTCTACGATCCGCCCAGCGCGCGCGGCACCATCGGCCCGCTGTCCGGGCCCGACCTGATGACCGCGGGCAAGACCGTCTCGGTCGCCGATTTCGCGGGCAAGGTCGTGGTGCTCAACCTGTGGGGGCAGTGGTGCGGACCCTGTCGCGCCGAGGCCCCCGCGCTCGAAAAGGTTTATGAGGCAACGAAAGACAGCGGCGTTGCCTTCCTCGGTATCAATGTCCGGGACCCGCAGCAGGACAAGGCGCAGGACTTCGTGGTCGACAACAAGGTCGGCTACCCGTCCATCTACGACCCGTCTATGCGTACGCTGCTCGCGCTCGGCGGGAACTTCCCGACCAGCGTCATCCCCACCACCCTCGTCTTGGATCGTCAGCACCGCGTCGCCGCGGTGTTCCTGCGCTCGTTGCTGGCCGACGATCTGCAACCGATCGTTCAAAAAATCGCCTCGGAGGAAGCACAGTGAATCGCGATCGCCGCACCCGTACCCTGCGTGCCTGTCGACCCCGGCAGGGGGCTCGCCGCATCGGCGGCGCCTGGGCCGTGGACGACCGGTGGAAGGGCATCGCCACCGTGCCGCGCAGCGTAGCCGCGGACTCGTTGCTCGACTTCGGCGTGCTGTTCGGCGCGACCGAGGGACCGAGCGAACCGCGCATCGTGGTGCGCGGCGACGAAGAGCCGGTCGAGCAGACACCGGATGGTGAAAACGGGTGAATCACGCGTCTAGCCCGGTGGCGCGGTGATGGTGCTGGCCGCCGTGGGTGATTCGTTCCAGCAGACCGCGGCGACCGGGCCGTTGCTGCTGGCACTCGGCGCCTGCCTGCTGGCCGGCCTGGTGTCGTTCGCGTCGCCGTGCGTCGTGCCGCTGGTGCCCGGGTACCTGTCCTACCTGGCCGGGTTGGTCGGCGCCGAGGCGCCGCCCGCGACGGTCGCGCAAGCCCAAGGGGCGCAAGGCGGTTCGGTCGCGGTCGAAAACCCCGCGCGCAGCGGGCGGATGCGGGTCGCGGGCGCGGCCGGACTGTTCGTCGCGGGCTTCACCGTGGTGTTCGTGCTCGCCACCGCCACGGTTTTCGGCGTCATCCAGACGCTCAACGTCAATCGTGAACTGCTGCAACGGATCGGCGGTGTGGTCACCATCCTGATGGGGCTGGTCTTCATCGGCCTGATCCCCGCGCTGCAGCGTGACACCAGGATGCAACCGCGCCGGCTCACCAGCATCGCGGGCGCGCCGCTGCTCGGCGGCGTCTTCGCGCTCGGCTGGACGCCGTGCCTGGGGCCCACGCTGTCCGGCGTGATGGCGGTGGCCGCGGGCACCGACGGCACCACCGCCGTGCGCGGGGTGGCGCTGATCGTCGCCTACTGCCTCGGTCTCGGGCTGCCCTTCGTGATTCTCGCTTTCGGTTCGGCCAGTGCGCTGCGCGGCGTCGGCTGGCTGCGGCGCAATTCGCGCACTATCCAGGTCATCGGCGGGCTGCTGCTGGTCGCGGTGGGCGCGGCCCTGGTCACCGGGATCTGGGATCAGTTCGTCGGCTGGGTGCGCGACGCCTTCGTCTCCGAGGTGACGCTGCCGATATGAGCACGAACCGCATTGATTCGATGACGAACAGCGAGCAAGCGTCGGGCGAGCCGCCGACCGGACAACTGCCGCCGCGGCAATCGCTGCCCGGGCGCGCGCTGGCGTTCGTGCGCAACACCTGGCGCGGCCTGACCAGCATGCGCACCGCGCTGGTGCTGCTGTTCCTGCTCGCGCTCGCCGCCGATCCCCGGTGCCTTGCTGCCGCAGCGCAGCCTGAACGAGCAGAAGGTCGCCCAGTACATCGCCGACCGGCCGACGCTCGGCCCGTGGATGGACCGGTTCGAGTTGTTCGACGTGTTCGGCAGCTTCTGGTTCACGGCCATCTATGTGCTGCTGTTCATTTCGCTGGTCGGCTGCATTCTGCCGCGTTGCTTCGACCACTACCGCGCGCTGCGCACGCCGCCGGTGCGCGCGCCGCGCAACCTGACCCGGCTGCCGCACCACTACTCCGGCACCGCCGAGCAGACGCCCGACGAGGTGGTCGCGCAGGTGCGGGCCGGATTGCGCGGTTGGCGCACCGAGGTCCGGCCCGGCACCAAGGACGGCGAGATCACGCTGTCCGCCGAGAAGGGTTACACCCGCGAGCTCGGCAACCTGGTCTTCCACCTCGCGCTGGTCGGACTGCTCGTCGCCATCGCGGTCGGCAAGTTGTTCGGTTACGAGGGCAACGTCATCGTCATCGCGAACGACGGTCCCGGTTTCTGCACCACCTCGCCCGCCGTGTTCGACTCGTTCAAGGCGGGCAACGTCAACGACGGCACCGGCATGACGCCGATCTGCGTGCGGGTCAAGGACTTCAAGGCCGACTACCTGACCAACGGCCAGGCGGAGATGTTCACCTCGAACATCGAGTACCAGGCCGAGGGTGATCTGCAGACCAACACCTGGCGGTCCACCCGCATCCAGGTGAACCATCCGCTGCGGGTCGCGGGCGACCGGATCTATCTGCAGGGCCACGGTTACGCGCCGAAATTCACCGTCACCTTCCCGAACGGGCAGACCCGCACCGAATCCATCCAGTGGCGTCCGGACGACGCGATGACCTTCCTGTCCAGCGGGGTGCTGCGGATCGACCCGCCGGGCGGCATGTACGCCACCGACGAGGAGCGCCGCAAGAACCAGATCGCCATCGAAGGGCTGTTCGCGCCGACCGCGCTGTTCCACGGCAGCCTGATGACCTCGTCGTTCCCCGCGATGAACGATCCGGCCGTCGCGGTCGACATCTATCGCGGCGACACCGGCCTGGACACCGGCAAGCCGCAGTCGCTGTTCGCGCTCGACACCGAACAGGTCAAGCAGGGCCGGTTGACCAAAGAAGCCAGGGTGAACCTGCGTCCCGGCGAGTCGACCAACCTGCCCAACGGCACCAAGGTGACCTTCGACGGCGCGCAGGAGTTCGCGAACCTGCAGGTGTCGCACGATCCGGCGCAGCAGTGGGTGCTGGTGAGCGCGGTGATCATGATGCTCGGCCTGCTGGTCTCGCTGCTGGTGAAGCGGCGGCGGATCTGGGTCCGGGTCTACCCGGCCGAGAGTGCAGCCGGTACCTTGGACAAACGACGCACTGTAGTAGAGATGGGCGGGCTGGCCCGGACCGATCAAGCGGGCTGGGGCGGCGAGTTCGATCAGCTGCGTGCGCGCCTGCTGGACGGTCCGTCCGACGCGAAGACCACGGGAGACTAGAGATGCCGATCAACGAGACCATCGCGCGCTACAGCGATTTCTCGTTCAAGACCGCGATCGTGGTCTACGCGCTGGTGCTCGTGCTGCTCATCTGGCAGTACGCCACCGCGCGCAGCCGTCAGGTCGCCGAGCGCGAACTCGTGTCCGTCGGTGGTCCCGCCGTCGATCCCGCCGCCCCCGGCCGGATCGCCGCCCCGCCCGCGAAGACGCTGTCCGAGCGGCTCGGCAACACGGCGTTTTCCGTTCTCGTCGTCGCGATCGTCTTGCATATCGCCTCGATCGTGTTGCGCGGCTTCGCCACCCACCGGTTCCCGCTCGGCAACATGTACGAGTTCGTCACCATGGCGACGGCCGCCGCCATCGTCATGGGTGTGCTGTTCCTGCGCGAGCAGCGGTATCGGGCGATGTGGGTGTTCCTGCTCGTCCCGGTGCTGATCCTGCTGTTCCTCGCCGGGACCGTCCTCTACGCCGACGCCGCTCCGGTGGTGCCCGCGCTGAAATCGTTCTGGCTGCCCGTGCACGTCACCATCGTCAGCATCGGCAGCGGTGTCTTCCTGTTCGCCGGCGTCGCCAGCCTGCTGTTCCTGTTCCGCCTGCGCCAGCCCGACGGCGCGGAGTCCACCGGTGTCCTCGGCGCCATCGCCCGTCGCCTCCCCGACGCCCGCACCCTGGACCGGCTCGCCTACAAAACCACCATCATCGGCTTCCCCCTCTTCGGCGCCGGCGTCATCCTCGGCGCCATCTGGGCCGAGGCCGCCTGGGGCCGCTTCTGGGGCTGGGACCCCAAAGAAACCTGCTCCTTCATCGCCTGGGTCCTCTACGCCGCCTACCTGCACGCCCGCGCCACCTCCGGCTGGCGCGACACCAAAGCCGCCTGGATCAACGTAGCCGCCTTCATAGCCATGCTTTTCAACCTCTTCATCATCAACATGGTGATCAGCGGCCTGCACTCCTACGCCGGACTGAACTGAGCGTTCCCCCCGCTTAGCCGATCCCGTTCCGTCTATCGCGGGGTTCACAGAGGTTTTCGACGGGTCGCATAGCGACTTGCCGTGTGGCGCGCCGGGATTCGGTGTGGGCGGTCTGTGGTTCCTGGTGGGTGCCCTGTGTGTAGGCAGGCAGGGTGGGGTGGAGTGAGTGTTTGGGATATGAGGTTGAGGGCTTTAGGTATTGGGGCGCTCGGGGGTGGGGCATAGGTTGTTTCTGGTAACGGAAACAAGGGTGCTGGGTGGCGCTCGGTACTGGATGGGATGAGCTGTGGCGCTTGCGATTGGTGTTATTTTGCCTACTTCTACGCCGGAACCGGGGCGGCCGATCTTGGGGGATGTGCGGGGGAGTGCGCGGTTTGCGGAGGGGCTGGGGCTCGAATCCGTGTGGTCTACGGATCATTTGGTGGCGAGTGCGCCGATGTTGGACAGCACGGTGGTGTTGGCGACTGCGGCGGCGGTGACCGAGCGGATCAAGGTGGGGTACAACGTGATGCTGCTGGCGTTACGGCCGACTGCGTGGGCGGCGAAGCAGGTCGGTAGCTTGCAGTATGTTTCGGGGGATCGGTTGTTGCTGGGCGTGGGGACCGGAAATCCGGCGCACGGTGATATCGGTTGGCGCGCTGCCGGTTTCGAGTTCGCCGATCGTGGGCGGCGGACGGACGAGGCGTTGCGGGTGCTGCCCGCGTTGATCGCCGGCGAGACCGCCGCGATCAACGGTGTCGAAGCAACGCTTTCGCCCGGTTCGACTGTTCCGCCGATTCTTGTGGCAGGCAACGGGTCTCGGGCTCGCCGCCGGGCGGCGGAGTTCGCGGACGGCTGGATCACGCTGCGCCCGGCCGTCGCCGATCTACCCCGCGAGATGGCGGAATTGGCTTCACTCGCCGAAGAATTCGGCAGACCGGCCCCGAAAGTGACTGTCGTGGCCCCGGATCTGCCCGCCGACCTCACCGCCGCCACCGACCATCTGGCCGCGCACGCCGCGGCCGGCGTCGAGCGCGTGATCCTCGCCCCCACCGGCCCGGACTGGCAGCGAGACTACGAATTCGCCGCCGCACTCCACGCCGCCCTGTGAGGCAGCGACGCCTGCCGAGTGCGCCGCCCCGCCGTGGCGGCTGTGCTTGTCGTGGTCGTCGCAACCCTGGTCGGCGGTCGGCCCGGCGACGACGCCACCGACGTCGGCACCACCACGACCACCCGCTCGCGCGACACCACACCCGTTTCCGCCGTCTGGAACATTCCCCAAGCGTTCCTGGGCAGCTGGCGGGGTGCGGTCGAGGACGGGCAGCGGGTGTTCGATCTCGAGGTGACCATCAAACCGGCAAGAATCCCGAGGAACTGGTTCTCGTCACGCAGACCGAGCGCACTTCCGGCAATCGGTGCGAAACCATCGATCGCGTCCTCACCGTTGACGAAACCGAGCTGACGCTGGCGGCTCGTCCGGTCGGCGGCACGGACTGCGCGGCGGTGGAAGGCACGTCGATCGTCCGCCTCCGGCCGGACGGATCCCTCGCGTACGCCGGCTCTGTTCGCACGGCCACCCTTTACCGGGGATAGGAAAATTCACGAATAATCGCGAAAGGTCATCAGGAACCCGCCCAACGCGACCACGAGCAACGCGAGATAGGCGACCACCCGCAGCGCGACCCACGGTAGATCGGCCACCCAGAGCCCGCTGATCATGGCTGCGAGCATCAGCACCATCCCGTAGAACGGCGTCCGCTGCGGATGATCGCCCATGTGCCGGGCATACCCGGCGAGGCGCGACCACACCCCTTGACGAAAGAACGTGGTGCACATCACGGTCCAGGTGGCGTGCCGTTCGGAAAAGCGGGGTGTCTTGTCTACATGCGAGGCGCTGATCCGGCGCTCGACGGCTCGATGGGACGGACTCTTGGAATCCGAATACTTCACCTATCTCCCGGCGGCGGTTGTGGATGCGGACGGGAGTTTGGTCAGTCAATTGAACGATACGGCGCTGCGCAGGCTGGCTCGGACCGCGGCGGGGCTGTCGGTGGAGGCTCAGCAGTATCTGACGATGCTCGCGAATCAGCTCCGCGACAGCGAGGGGCTGCCGGGGCTGGACGTCATCGACGGGTGAGTTGTACAGGCGCGACGGACATGCGGCGCGAACGCTCAGCGTTCGTTGCTGCCGGAATCGCCGTCGCGATGCTGGCGGGAGAGCCGCCAGAGGAATTCCGGATCGTCGTCCGGGCCCATGATGCGTTTACGCGGTGAACGCGCGGGAGCGCTCGGGGTCGACCCGGCGGACTTCTCCGGGCCGAACGCTTTCCAGCACAACACCGCGACTGCCACGACCGCGATGAGTGCCAACAGGTACGTCACGTCGCTCACCTCCTGTTTACGAGGGTAGTCCCGCGCGTAGCTCCCGCACACCGCAGACGTGAAATCGCCTGCCCCGGGTGGGCGCGGGCCCCGGCACGATGGGCCCGCGCGGCCCGAGTCAGCGCGAGGTCGCCTCGGTGGTGAGCGACTTGAGCAGCTGCATCACTTCTGATTCGCGGAACCGGCGATGCCCGCCCGGTGTGCGCAACGATCCGAGTCGACCGGCATGCGCCCAGCGCGTAACCGTCTTCGGATCGACGTGGAACATGGCAGCAACCTGCCCTGGCGTCAGCAGGGTGTCCTGGCCGCCGACGGTGATCGCACTCATAGCAAACCTCTCCGTTCTCGACAGTTCCCTCATCAGATGGCGACATCGTTGCACTGAAACCCCTAGGTACTCGAACCACCTACTGTTGGTAAAGGGGAAGTAATAGACAAAACGGATACGCGTTCGACCTCGGCGCGAGGCGCGGCCCGAGGGCGGGCAACAGCTTCGCATAGGCTGATCGACGTGAGTGACGCAACTCCACCGGATGGTGCTCCAGGACAGCAAACCGCTGGCGCGGGTCGTCGGCTCGCCCGCAACCTCGGCCTGTACACGCTGGCCCGGCTGGCGCTGGTAGTGGTGATCACGGTGCTGATCGTGCTGGTGGCCCAGCTGGTGTCGGTGGACATCCCGCTGGTCGTCGCCGCCTTGTTCGCGCTGATCATCGCGATGCCGCTGTCGCTGCTGCTGTTCAAGCGGCTGCGCGTGCGGGTGAACGAGGACATCGCCGTGGTGGACGAGCGTCGCCGCCACGACAAGGCCCAGCTGCGGGCCCGCCTGCGCGGGGAGACGCCCGGAGACGGCCCGGGAGCCGCTTCGTGAAGGCCTGCGATCGCAGCACGCCGCGCGACTGGGTCGACAACGCGGTCCGGTTGATCGATGCCGACGCGCAGCGCAGCGCCGATACGCACCTGCTCCGCTATCCGCTGCCCGCGGAGTGGAACGTGCAGCTGTACCTGAAAGACGAATCCACGCATATCACCGGCAGTCTCAAGCATCGCCTGGCACGCTCGCTGTTCCTGTACGCGATCTGCAACGGCTGGGTGCACGAGGGCACCACGGTGGTGGAGGCGTCGTCGGGTTCGACCGCGGTGAGCGAGGCGTATTTCGCGAAGCTGCTGGGCCTCGATTTCGTCGCGGTGATGCCGGCGAGCACCTCGCCGCAGAAGATCGCTTTGATCGAAGCACAAGGCGGCCGTTGCCATTTCGTGCAGCGCCCGCCGGACATGTACACCGAGGCGGCCCGGCTGGCCGCCGAATGCGGTGGCCACTACATGGATCAGTTCACTCACGCCGAGCGCGCCACCGACTGGCGGGGCAACAACAACATCGCCGAATCCATTTTCCAGCAAATGGCTTTGGAGTCGCATCCGGTGCCGGATTGGGTGGTGGTCGGCGCGGGCACCGGCGGCACCAGCGCCACCATCGGGCGCTACATCCGATACCGCAGGCACGCAACGAGATTGGCGGTCGTCGACCCGGAGAACTCCGCGTTCTACGGCGGCTACGAGACCGGTGACGCGGGCTACGAGACCGGAATGTCTTCGCGTATCGAGGGAATCGGCCGGCCGCGGGTGGAGCCCTCGTTCGTCGGTGAGGTGGTGGACCGGATGATCGAGGTGCCCGACGCGGGCTCGATCGCGGCCGCCCGCTACGCCAGCCGGGTGCTCGGTCGCCGCGTCGGCGGCTCGACCGGCACCAATCTGTGGGGCGTGTTCGCGATCATCGCCGAGATGCTCGCCGCGGGCCGCGGCGGCAGCGTGGTCACCCTGCTGTGTGACGGCGGAGATCGTTATGCCGGAACGTATTTCGATGACGCATGGGTCGAATCGCAGGGCTTGAGCCTGGCCGAGCCGACCGCGATTCTGGACAAGTTCACCGCCTCCGGCACCTGGGCGGGCTGAGCGCCGACACACTACGAGGCCACCTGCGCGCGGACACGACGACCGCGCACCGGTGGCCTTTGTCGTTCCTGCTGACGGGCGGGCCGTTCCGCTGTCGGCGAACCGACGTCAATTTTTGTTGACACCGCCCATGTCGTCAATCAAAATTGACGACATGACAGAAGCAACCACTCTGGCGGCCGCCGCGGGCAGCCCCGACCCCAAGGTCGGGTTGCGCGCGGTGCTCGCACTGCGACGGCTGCTCGAACGGCTGGAAGCGATCCAGGTGACCAATGCCCGCGAACAGGGCTGGTCCTGGCAGGCGATCGCGGAGGCGCTCGAGGTCAGCAAGCAGGCAGTCCATCAGAAGCACAATCGGAGAGGCAGGAACCGCTGATGTTCGAACGGTTCAGCAGATCGGCACGGATGGCCATCGTCATCGCCCAGGAAGACGCGCGGGAGTTGCGTTCGCCCACCATCGAGGTGGAGCACGTGCTGCTCGGGCTGCTGTCGCAGTGCGAAGCGGAGCTGCGCGGCGTACTGGCCGCGTCCGGTCTCACCCACGCCGGCGTCACGCAGGCGCTGGCCGACAACGGAAAGAGCGCGCCGCTGGGCGCAGACGACGCTGAGGCGCTGCGCTCGATCGGCATCGACCTCGACGCCGTCCGGGAATCGCTGGAGGCGAACTTCGGCTCCGACGCGCTGGAGCGCGCGGTCCCCGAGGAACGCCGCGGTCCGTTCGGCCGCGGCCGGAACTTCGGGCACATCCCGTTCACCAAAGACGCGAAGAAGGTGCTCGAACTCTCGCTACGGGAAGCGCTGGCCCGCAAGGACAAGTCCATCGAATCGGGACATGTGCTGCTCGGCATTCTGCGCGCCCCCAACCCGACCACCGAGCGGCTGCTCGGCGGCTCCGGCCCGATCGACGAGCTGCGGTCCAAGGTGCACACGCTGCTCGATCGCGCCGCCTAGCGAGTGGACATGTGTAGGCCGAAAGCGGACGCGGTCACCGGTCGCCGGGTGGCTGCTCTGCCCGCCTGCGCCGACCAGCCACCCGGCCGGAATTCGCGTTTCGAGTCGACACATGTCCACCCCGCCGCCTTAGCATGGGCGCATGCAGCTTCTGATTCGGTTGATCATCAACGCGGTGGCGATCTGGCTGGCCGCCGCCTGGGTCGACAAAATCGACATCGTCAGTCCGGCCGAGAACGGCAACGGCGGCAAGATCATCGTGCTGATCGCCGTCGCCCTGGTCTTCACGGTGGTGAACGCGCTGGTCAAGCCGATCGTGAAGCTGCTGTCGCTGCCGCTGGTGATCGTCACGCTGGGGCTGTTCCTGCTGGTGATCAACGCGCTCATGCTGTGGCTGACCGCGAAGATCACCGAGACCACCGACTACGGCTTGCGGGTCGACGGGTTCTGGGCGGCCGTGATCGGCGGCATCATCGTCTCGCTGGTGAACTGGGTGCTCGGGATCCTGGTCCCCGACAACGACTGAGCCCGGCGCGCCGCCACGCGTACGCAGTTCGGATCCGGGTACGCGGGCGGCGTGCGGTATCAGGCGAAACCGAGCGCCAGCGCCGTCAGGATCGACCAGGCGAGCATCGCCAGGCCGGAATCCCGCAGTGCCGGAATGAGTTCCAGTCCGCCCCTACCGGAGCGGACCGGGGCGTTGGCGCGTACCGCGAGTGGGATGGCGAGCAGGCCGACCAGCGCGAACGGCGTGCGCGCCACCAGCGCCAGCGTGCCGGCGAACGGCACGGCCAGCAGGGCGAGCTGCAACGTCCTGGTCCGGGGATCGCCGAGTTTGACTGCGAGCGTGACCTTCCCGGATTGCGAGTCGGTCGGGATATCGCGCAGGTTGTTCGCGACGAGCACCGCGCTGGAGAACGCGCCGACCGAGACCGCGAGCACCACACCTGCCCAGTCGATCCGCTCCGCCTGCACGAACTCGGTGCCGAGCACGCCGACCAGGCCGAAGAACACGAACACCGCGATCTCGCCGAATCCGCTGTACCCGTAGGGCTTACTGCCGCCGGTGTAGAACCAGGCACCGGCCAGGCAGGCCGCGCCGATCAGCAGCAACCACCAGGCCGTGGTCGCGGCCAGGATCAGCCCGAGCACCGCGGCGATGGCAAGACTGAGCACCGCGGCATTGCGCACCGCCGTGGCGGAGGCCAGTTTCTGGCCGACCAGCCGGACCGGGCCGACCCGGACGTCGTCGGTGCCGCGGATACCGTCGGAATAGTCGTTGGCGAAGTTGACGCCGATGATCAGGGCCAGCGAGACCAGCAGCGCGAGAACGGCTTTCCACCACACCGCGCCGTCGAGCGAGGCGGCGGCGCCGGTGCCGGCCAGCACCGGGGCGATTGCGTTCGGCAGGGTGCGTGGACGCGCGCCCTCGATCCATTGCGCTGCAGTAGCCATTCCCGCAGCATAGTGTCGCGGTCGCGCAGTGGCCGTGCGCAGGCACGCGCTGGTCGGCTACTGGCCGTTGCCCTCGGCGACCGCCTTCAACCGGGCGAGCCCCTTCTCGAAATCCTTGCCGACGAACTTGTCGGTCGGCAGGATCTTCGAGAGCACCTTCATCAGGCCCTGCTGCTGCCCGCTCATCCGCCAGACCACCTCGGTGGCGCCGGATTCGGTCGGGTTCAGCTCGAACACGACCTGGTTGGTGGCCTGCCAGGGCTTCTCGAAGTCCAGCCGGATCGCGATCTCGCGCTCGGCGCTCGCGACGATCTCCATCCGACCCGCACCGGCCTTGCGGTTGCCGGTCCAGGCGTATTTGGCGCCGACGCCGGATTCCGCGCCCGTGTAGGTGCGCTGCAATTGCGGATCGAGGTCCTCCCACGGGGACCACTTGGTCCACTCCCGCAGGTCGTCGATCAGTCCGTGAATACGCGACGGCTCGGCCGAGATGACGGCCTGCCGGACCACTTCGAACTCAGCCATGCGCACAGCGTAGGGGACCGACCACCGGGAACGAGGGAAAAACCATGTCGGCTCGGTCAGTCCTGCTCGCATACGATGACCGCGGGATGTTGTCGGATCAGAGCGGCCCGGGTGGTCGCGGTCAAATGTTGCGGGCGCCCGCAGGTGAACCGGTCGTGGTGGCCCTGCTGGGCGAGATCGCGCTGCGCCGCGACGGCGCGCTGACCGCGCTGCCCGGCACTCGCTCGCGCTTGCTGCTCGCGGCGCTGGCATTGCGGCCGGGCCGGAGCCGCAGCGCGCAGGCCCTGATCGATGACGTGTGGGGTGAGCATCCGCCGCGCGCCCCGATGAACGCGCTGCACACCCAGGTGTCGCGGCTGCGGGCCGCGCTGCCGGACGGCGCGCTGGAGATCGGCCCGTCCGGCTACCGGCTCACGCTGCGTGCCGACGAGGTGGACCTGACCCGCAGCGCCGAGCTGCTGTGCCGGGCGCGCGAATACCGCACCGCCGGTGAGCACGCGGCCTGCTTGGCGTCGATCGCCGAGGCCCGCGCGCTGTGGCGAGGCGAACCGGGCGGTGATCTGCCGCCGGGCGAGGTCGCCGACGCGCTGTGCGCCGCGGCGGCGACCCGGCTCACCGAATTGACCGTGCTGGAACTCGCGGCGCGCGAATCCGCGGGCGATATCGAGGGCGCGCTGCGCCTCGCGCGGTATCGGGCGGCCGCCGCACCGCTCGACGAATCGGCACAGCTCACGCTGATGCGGTTGCTGGCGTTCGCCGGTCACCAGAACGAGGCGCTGGGGTCGTTCGCCGCGTTCCGAACCCGGCTCGTCGAACAACTCGGCGCGGATCCCGGACCCGCCTTGATCGAGTTGAACACCGCGATCCTGCGCGGGGAAGCGCTGGCGCACAACGGCACCGCCGCGCCGCGACCGCCGGTCGACGCGGCTGCCCGCGATATCGACGGGCCGGAATTCGCCTTGCCCGCGGCCATCGGCCTGCGTGCCGCGCCGAACGCGCTGCTCGGCCGGGCGGAGGACCTGAGCGCGCTGGCCGCGCTGCTGCCCGCGTCCCGGGTGATCACGGTGCTCGGGCCGGGCGGCGCGGGAAAGACCCGCATCGCCAACGAGGTCGGCGCCCGCGCCGCGGCGGCCAACCGGGTGGTGCTGGTGGAGCTGGCCTCGGTCCGCGCGGAGGGCGCCGACGCCAGGGTCGAGATCGAGGCCGCGATCAGCGCGACGCTCGGACTGAGCGATGTCGGGTACAACACCACGACGTTGCGGCCGCGCATCGATGCCCGTCAGCGGCTGCGCGAGGCCGTGGCCGCCCGGCCCATGCTGCTGATCCTGGACAACTGCGAGCATCTGATCGAGGCCGTCGCCGTGGTGGTCGCCGACCTGATCGGGGTGGCGGATCGGCTGACCGTGCTGACCACGAGCCGGGCGCCGCTGATGATCACGGCCGAGACGGTGTATCCGTTGCCGCCCTTGGCCATCGACTCCACCGGGTCACCCGCGACCGAGTTGTTCGCTGCGCGGGCCAGGGCGGTACGGCCAGGTGTCCGGCTCGATCCCGATGTCGTCGCACAGCTGTGCCATACGTTGGACGGCCTGCCGCTGGCCATCGAGCTGGCGGCCGCGCGGGTGCGGGTGCTCAGCGTCGAGGAGATCACGCTGCGGCTGGCCGACCGGTTCGCCCTGCTGCGGCACGGGGATCGGAGTTCGCCCGAACGCCATCGCACGTTGCACGCGGTGATCGACTGGAGCTGGAACCTGCTCGACGCCCCACAGCAGGCAGCTTTGCGCCGATTGTGCCGATTCCCGGCGGGTTTCACGCTCTCGGCGGCCGAGCTGGTGGCCTCCGGTCCCGATGTCGACGATGCCGCCGCGGCGGTCGACGGCCTGGTGAACCAGTCGCTGCTCACCGTGCTCGACGACGAGCTGCTCGGCACCCGCTACCGCATGCTGGAGACGGTGCGCGAGTACGGCGCGGAACAGTTGGCCGCCTGGCCCGGCGAGGCCGAACTGGTGACCGATCGAATGCTGCTGTGGGCCAGAACGTATGCCCTCGACGTCGCGGACCGGTATCGCACCGGCGACCAGGTGTGGCTGGCGTTGTCGGTGGCGGCGGAGCTGGACAATCTGCTCGATGCTTTGCGCGCCGCGCTCGACCGGGAGGACGCGTACACCGCCTACATCGTCTTCCCGATCGTCTCCGCGCTGTGGATGCTGCGCGGCTCGCACGCGGAGGTGGTCGGCTGGGCATGGCGGATCGCTCGACTGCATCCCGACGCGAGCGGTCCGCAGGCGCCGCCGCCCGATCTGGTGCTGACCAGCTACCAGACGATGTTCCTGCACCTCGCCTACAGCAACGGCAGCGCGCGTGACCTGGCCGCCCTGCGCTTGCGGGTGCGCCGAATGCTGCGCAGCGGAGCCGAACTCACCCCGAGCAACAGTTTCGTCGCAAGCATCGTGCTGACCAGAGCCGATGGCCGTGGCCTGGCCCGCCTGATCGCGCACGCCGTGCGCTCCCCGGATGCCGAGACCAAGGCCAGCGCGCTGCTGCTGCGCGCGAACTTGCGGGAAAACCTCGGCGACGTGCGCGGCTCGACGCTGGACGCGGTGCGCGCACTCGAGATCTTCGGCCACGACAATGTCTGGAGCACCGCCATGGTGTGCCGGCACCTCGGCCAGGTGTACGGGCAGATCGCCGAGTACGCGAAAGCCGTTCCGTACTACCGCCGATCGCTCGAGATGCTGGTGCGTCTCGGCGCCTACGAGGACACCATCGAGACCCGCAGCATGCTGGTGGCGGCATTGCTCGGCGCGGGCGAGCAGGCCCGCGCCGAACAGGAGTTGGAGCTCGCCCTGCGTGCCGCCGACGTCGACAGCGGGCTGGCGGGCCCGAACCGGCTGCTCGCCACGGTGATGCAGGGCGCGGCCGAGGTATCGCTCAGCCGCGGTGATATCGCGGAGGGCCTGCAGCGCTATGACCGGGCGCTCGAACTGTACGGCTGGCCGTCCACCGACGTCAGCCCCGGTCCCGGTTCGCTGATGCTCGGCGCGGCCGCCCTGGACGCCCGGGTACTGCACGGTGCGTTCGACACCGCGGGCGCGTTCGTCGATCAGCTGATCGAGCAGACGGTGCCGATGCTGACCCAGTACGCCGATCTGCCGCAGATCGGCGGCATCGCCTGTGCGGTCGGCTCCTATCTGATCGCCACGGAGCAGGACTCCGCGCGCGGCACCGATCTGCTCGAGTTGGCGCCCAAAGTGTTCTGCCGCCAGGACTTTCCGTCGATGCGCTGGGCCACCCACGCCGAACTGGCGCGCGAGCGGCTCGGCGCGCAACCGTTCGACGAGGCCCGGGCCAGGGTGAGCCGCCTGCGGCGCCGGGATTCGGCCGAACGCATCATGGCCATCCTGCGTGAGCTGGCCAAAGCTCCCTGATCCGAAGACCGGAGCCGACGACGCAACGCCGAGCGGCCCACTGCCGTCCGGCGTTGCGTTGTCCCGCATCGGATTTCCGTGCTCACGCCCGGCGCATGTACGCCTTGACCGCGAGCGGCGCGAAGATGGCGATCACCAGCGCCGAGCCGAGCAGCGACCAGGCCAGGTTGCCGGTGTACTGGTTGCCGTTCATCAGCTCCCGGCAGGTATTCACCATGTAGTAGATCGGGTTGGCGTGGTTGAGTCCCTGCAGCCAGCCCGGCATGGTGCTCACCATCGCGAACGCGCCGGACATGAAGGTCAGCGGGAACATCACCATCATCGAGATGCCTTGCACGCCTGCGGCACTCTTACCGGTGACGCCGACCAGCGCCCAGATCCAGCTGACCGCGAACGAGCAGACGATGATCACCAGTGCGGCGACCAGGACGCCGACGAATCCGCCGCCGGGCCGGTAGCCGAGGCACAGGCCCACGATCACGGTGAGCACCGTGGCGATGGTGTAGCGCACCATGTCGGCGATCAGTGCGCCCGCCAGCGCCGAAATGCGCGCGATCGGCAGGGATTTGAACCGGTCGAAGACGCCCTTGTCCATGTCCTCGCGCAGCTGGGTGCCGGTGACGACCGAGGTCAGGATCACCGTCTGGACCAGGATGCCGGGGATCAGGACGGGCAGGTAGTCGTGCACGTTCCCGCCGATCGCCCCGCCGAAGATGAAGGCGAACAGCGCGGTGAACAGAATCGGCTGCACCGTCACGTCGAAGAGTTGTTCCGGGTTGTGCTTGATCTTCAGCAGGCCGCGGTAGGCCATGGTCAGCGAGGTCGACACCGCTTGGCGCAGCCCGATGTGGTTGCTGACCTCGGGGATGCGCAGCGGCGCCGCATGGCGCGCAGGGGAGGGGGCGGTGAGTGTCGTCATGCCGCGCTCCTTTCGTCGTCGTCGGCCGGACGGCCGGTGATGGTGAGGAAGACCTCGTCGAGGCTCGGCTTGCTGACCGTGATCTCCTCGATCCCGATCTGCCACTCGCGCAGGCGGATCAGCAGATCGGCGGTCACGCCGGCGTCGCGCAGCGGGGCGGTGAGCCGGCCCGCCTCCGGCGTGATCGTGGCCTCGGCGCCGAGGAAGTCACCGACCACCCGGCGGGCCTCGTCGAGCTGGGTTCGATCGGCCAGCGTCAAGTGCAGCGAGGAACCACCGACCGAGGCCTTCAGTTCGTCGGCGGTGCCGTCGGCGATCACCCGGCCGTGATCGATCACCGCGATCCGGTCGGCCAGCTGGTCGGCCTCGTCCAGGTACTGCGTGGTGAGCAGCACCGTGGCGCCCTCGCGGACCAGTCTGCGGATGGTGTCCCACATCTGGGCGCGGGTGCGCGGGTCCAGGCCGGTGGTCGGCTCGTCGAGGAACAGCAGCGGCGGGGTCGCGATCAGGCTGGCCGCCAGATCCAGACGCCGGCGCATGCCGCCGGAGAAGTTCTTGAGCGGTTTGGTCGCCGCTTCGACGAGATCGAACTCCTCGAGCAGCTCGACCGACTTGCGTCGGGCCTCGGCGCGGCTGAGGCCGAGCAGGCGGGAGAACAGGATCAGGTTTTCGGTGGCGGACAGATCCTCGTCGACCGAGGCGTACTGCCCGGTGACGCCGACCAGCGACCGGACGGCCGTCGGTTCGGCGACCACGTCGTGGCCGAAGATACGGGCACTGCCGCCGTCCAGGCGCAGCAGGGTGGCGAGCATCTTGATGGTCGTGGTCTTGCCCGCGCCGTTCGGTCCGAGCACGCCGTACACCGAGCCCTGCGGCACCGCCAGGCTCACGCCGTCGACGGCGCGCTGTTCCCCGAACACCTTGACCAGCCCGTCCGCCTCCACGGCGAGTGCTGCAGTGGGTGTGAAAGAAGTCATGGGTATGACTCTGCGACCCGCCTCTTGCACCGCCCTTGCGTCGCGATGGCGCGACCGCTTGCAGGATGCCCGGCTAGTGCGCGGAGTCGGCGAGCAACTGCTTGCGCAGCGTGTTGCGGTCCGGCTTGCCGGGGCCGCGCAGCGGGATCTCGTCGATGATGCCGAGTTCGCGCGGGGCCGCGATGGCATCCAGTTCGGCCACCACGTGCTCGCGCAGCTCGTCGAGCGTCGGCACCGCGCCGGCCGCGGGCACCACGACCACGGCGACCCGTTGGCCGAGCCGCTCGTCCGGCAGCCCGAGCACGACGCATTCGCGGACCGCGGGATGGGTCATCAGCACGGCCTCGACCACCTGCGGGATCACCAGCAGACCGCCGGTCATGATCGCCTCGTCGAGCCGGCCGGTGATCCGCAGTTTGCCGTCGTCGAAGACACCCGCGTCCTCGGTGCGGAACCAGCCGGGTTCGTCGAACGCGGGATGATCGGGCTGGCCGCGGTAGCCCGACGCGATCATCGTGCCGCCGAGCACGACCCGGCCGTCCTCGATGCGCACCTCGGTGCCGTCCAGCGGCACGCCGTCGTACACGCAGCCGCCGCACGTCTCGCTCATGCCGTAGGTGCGAACGACGTTGATGCCCGCCGCTTTCGCGCGCTCGTAGACGGGCAGCGGGGTGGCCGCGCCGCCGACCAGGACACCGTCGAGTTCGGCCAGCGCCGCCGCGGCGCCGGGCGCGTCCAGGGCCTTGATCAGCTGGGTCGGCACCAGCGCGGTGTAGCGGCGCTCGCCGCGCATGCTCGACACCGCACCGGCCAGTGCCTCCGGCAGGAAGCCGCCGGACACGTCGAGGATGGTCGGCTGGGTGCCCGCCAGGATGCTGCGCAACAGCACCTGAATGCCCGCGATGTGGTGGGTCGGCAGCGCCAGCAGCCAGCTGCCCGGCCCGCCGAGCCGGTCGTGGGTGGCGGTGCCGCTGGCCCGCAGCGCGGCGGCGCTGAGCATCGCGCCCTTCGGCACGCCGGTGGTGCCGGAGGTGGTCACCACCAGGGCGACATCGTCATCGATCGTCTCGCCGGGGGAGAGCGCGTCGCTCAGCCGCCGGGCTTCTCTGCGGTCGCTGGTCGGGATCGGCAGCCACGCGGGCCCGTTGCCCTCCAACGCTTCTCGCAGGTGCGGCAGGACGTCGCCCGCGCCGGAACCGGTGGGCATCGGCAAAGTCCGGAGCGTCCTCACGACCCCACCTCACCTGCCTCGACGGCCCCGGGCACCTCGATGCTCGACCCCCTCGTGCCCAGAGGCGCTGTGCCCTCGGCCCGCTCACTGCGCTCGCTCACGGTAGGGATCGTGTCATGACCGCGTCGCCGAACGCGGAACGGGTGGTCGGTTTGCCGGGGCGGCGCGAGACGCGTTCGGCCGCCCCCAAGAAATGGGGCTCAGGTTCGCCAGGCATGCGGACTGCGATTCACTCGTCGGACGGGTTCACACGGCGGCCGGGCCAAACAACGGCGGTCGGGGGCCATCCGAGCGCTATCGTCCTCGCCGAGGCACTGCTTGGCAACTCGATGTGCCCATTTGGAACAAAACAGACCGGCGTTCAGTCCGCTGACCAGCGGGCATCGCGGCGGATCGGATGTGCGGCCGGCACCTCGACGAGCACGATCGGCACCCCGTCCGGGTCGCGCAGCCACATTTCGATCAACCCCCAGGGCTGTTCGGCGGGGGCCTTGTCGATCCGGATGCCCTTGAGCGCGAGTTCGGCCGCGGCGTCGGACACGTCGCGCACCTGCAACCAGAGCGCCCCTTCGAACCGCGAAGCAGTGCCCGAGCCGCCGTGCGCGGCCACCTCGACCAGCGACTGGCCCGCGAAGAAGACCGTGCCGCCCGGATACTCCCGTGCGATCGCGAGACCGAGTCCGTCGCGGTAGAACGCGAGCGTGGTGTCGTAGTCGGCGGGGCGCAGCAGGATTCTGCTGTTCAGGATCTCCATGTCAGAAGTACCAGGGGTAGGGGGTCCAGTCGGGCTTGCGCTTCTCCAGGAACGAGTCGCGGCCCTCGACGGCCTCGTCGGTCATGTACGCCATCCGGGTCGCCTCGCCCGCGAACAGCTGCTGGCCCACCAGCCCGTCGTCGAGCAGGTTGAACGCGTACTTCAGCATGCGTTGCGCCTGCGGGGATTTGCCGTTGATGTCGGCGGTCCACTCCAGTGCGACGTCTTCCAGTTCGGCGTGGTCGACCACCTTGTTCACCGCCCCCATCTGGTGCATCTCTTCGGCGGTGTACGGGCGGCCGAGGAAGAAGATCTCCCTGGCGAACTTCTGGCCGACCATCTTCGCGAGGTAAGCGCTGCCGTAGCCGCCGTCGAAGCTGCCGACATCGGCGTCGGTCTGCTTGAACCGGGCGTGCTCGCGACTGGCCAGGGTGAGGTCGCAGACCACGTGCAGGCTGTGCCCGCCGCCCGCGGCCCAGCCGTTCACCAGTGCGATCACCACCTTCGGCATGAACCGGATCAGCCGCTGCACCTCGAGGATGTGCAGCCGGCCCGCCCGCGCCTGGTCGACGGTGTCCGCGGTGTCGCCGCTGGCGTACTGGTAACCGTTGCGGCCCCGGATGCGCTGATCGCCGCCGGAGCAGAACGCCCAGCCGCCGTCCTTGGGGCTCGGCCCGTTGCCGGTGAGCAGCACGGCGCCGACATCCGGGGTCATCCGCGCGTGATCGAGCGCCCGATAGAGTTCGTCGACCGTGTGCGGGCGAAACGCGTTGCGCACCTCCGGCCGATCGAAGGCGACCCGGACGGTGCCCTGCTCGATGTGCCGGTGATAGGTGATGTCGGTCAGATTCTCGAACCCGGGGACGGGCCGCCACAACTTCGGATTGAACGTCACGCCAGTGATTATTGCCCTCGGGTCGGACCGAGCTATGCCCCAGCTTCGACTTGACGGTGTAAAAAAGATGGTTATGGTGCGTATATGACTGAGGGAGTGAAACCGGTTATCGACCGCAGCGCGGTCGACGAGTCCCGGTACGAGAAGCACGGGGGATTTCCCAAGGTCTCCCGCGCGCAGATCGGGCGCAATTTCGGCCCGTTCGTCGAGGCGATGCGGACGCTGCAGGACCTCGCCGTTTCCGTGGACGCGCCGGACGAGGTGTTCGGGGCCGCGCTCGCTCAGGCCGAAGAACTCGTCGCGCTGCTGGAGCCCTACCGGGCGCCGGAATTGCAAGGGCCCGCGGGCCGTGCCGTCGAATTGCCCGGGCGCGGCAGCCTTTTGCTGCTGCCGTGGCGGGTGCTCGAGGCGGGACCGGACGGCATCCGGATGGCGGGGGAGTTCCGCCGTTTTCACCTCGGCGGCAACGGCGCGGCACACGGCGGCGTGCTGCCGCTGCTGTTCGACGATCTGCTCGGCATGATCGTGCACTACGCCGGACGCCCGATCAGTCGCACCGCGTATCTCCATGTGAATTACCGCAAGATCACTCCGCTGGAGACGCCGCTGACGGTGCGCGGCCGGGTCGACCGGACCGAGGGGCGCAAGACGTTCATCACCGCCGAATTACTCGATGAGCAGGGCAATGTGCTCGCCGACTGCGAAGGTTTGATGGTGCAATTGCTGCCCTGGCAGCCATGAGCGACCGCCCGGTCTGTATTTTCCGTGGCGCAGACCACGTTTGGGGCGCGACTCGTTAGCGGGTGAGTGCCGCGACCAGCCGCGCGGCGGTGCGTATAGTTGCGGTCGCTCGTTCATCGAAACCTATTCCGGAGGAACCTGAAAGTGGTTGCAGCACTGTCTGAATCCCTGCTCGACGACGCCAAGCGCCCGGCTTTCCTTGCCGATGCCGTCGAGGTTCTTGATGCCGAGGTCTCGGACAAGGGTGGTGCGTCCGGCCTGGCTGTGAAGGGTGGCTACGCGGCGGTCAAGAAGATCAGCCCGTCGATCGTGCCTGATGCGCTGGAGTCGTTGGCGCCCAAACTTCTTGCGCAGCTCGAGCCGTTCTGGCAGGAGTACACCGCGTCCGGCTCGGGCAAGTTCGGTGATCTGCTCGTCGCCAAGTCGGACGAGGTCGCCGAGGCCCTGCTGGCCGTCACCGACGCGCGTGCCGACGCGTCCACCCGGCCCGCGCTGAAGAAGGTCTACTCGTCGATGCGTTCCTCGGCCAAGAAGAACGTCATCGAGGCGCTGCCCCGGGTCGGCGACCTGGTGCAGAAGCACGCCAACTGAATCAGGCGCACTGAATCAGCCTGCTGAATTCATCCCGCCGTGCACGTCGGACGCGTCGCACATCGAACGGCCGTCCGCGGCCGCGCTTTTCGATGTGCGGCGCGTTCTGCTGTGCGGGCCGATCGCAGCGCAGGGGCCGATCGGCCGCGCGTGCCGGTGCGAGTGCGCGGATGGACAGCTGGCGCAACTGCGCCGGACCGCTCCGGCGCGGCACGCCGTGCGATCTCGGCGACACCGCACGGTGCCATCCGGGCAAAGGAGCGCGGTGTGACCAGGGCGACGAAGACGGCGGGTGCACTGTCTGAGAGGCTGGAGGCGTGAACCCGTCTACAGCACAAGCGCAGGTCGTCGTGGACGAACTCGCGCGCGGGGGTGTACGGGATGTCGTCCTGTGCCCCGGATCGCGGAACGCACCGCTGGCCTTCGCCTTGCAGGCCGCGGACGCCGCCGGTCGACTGCGGTTGCACATGCGCATCGACGAGCGGACGGCGGGCTTTCTCGCCATCGGCCTCTCGATCGCGAGCCGTCAGCCGGTGCCCGTCGTGATGACCTCGGGGACCGCCGTCGCGAACCTCGGCCCGGCCGTGCTCGAAGCGAACTACGCGCGCATTCCGCTGGTGGTGCTCAGCGCGAACCGGCCCTACGAGATGCTCGGCTCCGGTGCGAACCAGACCGTCGAGCAATTCGGCCTGTTCGGCAGCCAGGTGCGGGCCGCGATCAGCCTCGGCCTCGCCGAGGAGGAGCACGCGACCGCGGACTGTGCGGAGTACGGACACCAGAACAGCCAGTGGCGCTCGGCCGTGTGCCGGGTGCTGGCCGCGGCCCGCGGTACCCGCTCCGGCAACGCGGGCCCGGTGCACTTCGACATCCCGCTGCGCGAGCCGCTGGTCCCCGACCTCGCGCCCGGTGAGACCGCCCCGCCCGGGCGCGACGCCGACGAAGCCTGGACCAAGACCCAGTACGCCACCCTGGACGTGCCCCTCGACCTCGACCTGACCCCGGACACCGTCGTCATCTCCGGGCACGGCGCGGGGCTGCGGCCGGAGCTGGCCCAGCTGCCCACGGTCGCCGAACCCACCGCGCCGATGCACGGGCCCGCGCTGCATCCGCTCGCGCTGCCGCTGTTGCGGCCGCGCCAGGCGATCATCACCGGGCGACCGACCCTGCACCGTCAGGTGTCCAAAGTCCTTGCCGATCCGGCGGTTCGGGTCTACGCGCTCACCACCGGGCCGCGCTGGCCCGATGTGTCCGGCAACGTGCTCGGCACCGGGACGCGCGCCGTGACGAGCGGAGCGCCGCGCCCGGAATGGCTGGCCTACTGCCGCGAACTCGACGAGAAGGCGAATCAGGTGGTGCGCGCCGAACTCGGCAGCCACCCCAAGCCGACCGGGCTGCACGTGGCCGCCGTGGTGATGAACGCGCTGCGCGAGGGCGATCAGCTGGTGCTCGGCGCGTCCAATCCGGTGCGCGACGCCGCGCTGGTGTCGCATCCGCGCCCGGGCATCCGGGTGCTGTCCAACCGCGGCGTCGCGGGCATCGACGGCACGGTGTCCACCGCTGTCGGCGCGGCGTTGCACCACGAGGGGCGGACCGTCGCGCTGATCGGCGACCTGACCTTCCTGCACGACGCCTCCGGGCTGCTGATCGGTCCGGGCGAACCGCGCCCCGCCGACCTCACCATCGTGGTCGCCAACGACGACGGCGGTGGCATCTTCGAACTGCTCGAACAGGGCGATCCGCAGTACGCGGGCGTGTTCGAGCGCGTGTTCGGCACCCCGCACGGGATGGATCTCGCCGCGCTGTGCGCCGCCTACCGCATTCCGCACCGGCAGGTCGACCCGGAGCAGCTGGCCGTGGAACTCACCGGGCACGCGCACGGTACCCGCGTGCTCGAGGTGGCCACCGAACGGTCCAGCCTGCGCGAGCTGCACGCCACCGTGCGCGCCAAGATCTGCCCCTGAGCAGCACCCATGGGCCGCACCGGCATTCGGGCGCGCCGACCGGTCAGGCGATATCGGGTTCGTCGTCGAACGGCACTTCGATCGACT
Source organism: Nocardia brasiliensis NBRC 14402 (assembly GCF_000308475.2). GTDB lineage: Bacteria > Actinomycetota > Actinomycetes > Mycobacteriales > Mycobacteriaceae > Nocardia > Nocardia brasiliensis. Next base: position 99,649 of record NZ_BAFT02000113.1, read on the forward strand.
GCTCGACCACGTCGGCCGGATCGGCGTTCCACCGGTCCGGGGCCGCCTTTTCGGCCAGGTCGGGTGCGAGCCGGCCGTCCTGGTCCGGTCCGTCGTCGGGGTAGCCGAGCTCGTCCGGGTAGGCGGGCATGGACTGCTCCGCGAGGTCGGCTTCCGGCACCGGATCGATGTCGCGGATAGTGCTGCGATCGGTCATCGTGCGCTCCTCTCGGCGTAGGCCTCGCGTGTCGGCATACCCGTGCGGGCACGCCGCAATCGAGGCGGGCGTCAGTCCCAGCACTGTCGAGGATGCGCCTCGTCCGGCGTCGGGGCAACCCGTGCCCGCCTTTGTGCCGCGGGGTCACTCGTCGCCGCGGGCTCCGTTCCCGTCGGCGGGGTATTCGACCAGCGCCAGCGTGCGGCCCGCCATGAACCGGGCGGTGCGCACCGGATTCCCGGTCCGCGTCACCTCGCTCACTTCGACGACACCGCGTGCGATCCGCACCTCGACCCGCCGCCCCGCCCGGGTCGCGGCCACTTCATAACTGCGAGACCCGTCCCCGAAATCGACGACGATCTCCACCCGATCACCCTTCATCTCCCAATTGTCCGCTTTTCCAGCGGTTTTCGCGGTCACGAGTTGGTCGCGGGGCCGGTGCGCGAAGCACCGGCGAGATCAATCCGAGACCGGGCCGAAATGGCCCGGCCGATGAGTTCTGGGCGGCTGGTTCGTCTGCATTGCTGAGACCCACCGCTCGCCCAGGAGAATCCATGAACCAGGAATTCGATTTCGAACCGGCGGCCACCGCGCTGGACACCGTGATCAACGGGATCACCGACGATCAGCTCGCGGCCGCCACCCCGTGCGCCGACACCACCGTCCGGGATCTGCTCGCCCACGTGGTGGATCTGACCGAGGCGTTCCGGCAGGCGGCGACCAAGGAGGCGGTCGGTGGGTCGGTGGCGCCGGTCATCGCGCCGGAGAACGCGCTGCCCGGCGATTGGCGGGCGTTGATCTCGGCGCAGCTGAAGGCCTTGGTCGGGGCGTGGCGGGAGCCGGGCGCGTGGGACGGGATCACCGAGGCGGGCGGGGTGAGCGAGGCCGCGCCGGTGATGGCGATGATCGCGTTGGACGAACTGGTGGTGCACGGCTGGGATCTGGCCAAGGCCACCGGTCAGCCTTTCGAGGCCACCGCGACCGATCTGGCCACCCTGCTCGACCTGCTGAGCGAAACTCCCGCCGAAGGCACACCCGGCCTGTTCGGCCCGGTCCTCCCGGTCCCCACCGAAGCCTCGGCACTGGACCGGGTCCTCGCGCTCACCGGTCGCCGCGCGGACTGGTCCGCGTAGGCGAAAACCGCACCGCAGCAACGCTTGCCCCGACCCGTATCAGCGCCGATGCAAGCGGCTAGTTCGGCGCTGACACGAAAACACCTGCGGCGGCGGCGGTTACCGCGGCACGGGCGGCGGCGACCGCGGCGGTGTCGTCGATCGGGTCTCCGCTGGCGAGTAGGCGGTAGTAGAGCGGTGCGGACACGGCCGAGAGGACGGCGCGGGCGTCCGTGCCGGGCGGCACTTCGCCGCGTTCGATCGCCCGGTCCACGCAGGGGGACCATTCGGTGAGCCGCACATCGTAGAACCGGCGCAGCGCGGTGGCGGCGGCCTCGTCGCAGGTGCCTGCCGCGATGACGGCTTGGAAGAGCTTCCCCTGGCGCGGGTCGGTCAAGGTCCGGGCGACCAGGCGGGCGTTGGCGGTGAGGTCGTCGAGCAGCGACCCGGTGTCGGTGTGGCCGACGGACTGCTCCGCCATGTCGATCAGCAGGTCGGTGACCAGGCCGGTGGGGGTACGCCAACGGCGGTACACCGTGGTCTTGCCGACCTCCGCCAGGGCCGCGACCTCCGCCAGATCCAACTGGCCGAAGCCGCGCTCGGCGAGCAGGTCGCCGGCGACCTTCAGCACCGACTCCCGCACGCGAGCGGTGCGCCCACCTGGGCGAATCGAGCCGGGCGTGACCTCGGCATCAGTCATAACGGAACTCCAGTTTCATTTGTGGCCGATTGGGTGTACTGTTCGACGCATTAACGAAACTATAGACCCTTTAGGAGGGCGGACCGATGAATGATCGGACGGTAGGCGCGGAGATGGAGTACCGGCGGCTGGGCGCATCGGGTCTGCACGTTCCGGCGTTGAGTTTCGGTGCGGGCACCTTCGGCGGCCGGGGCGAGCTGTTCGGCGCCTGGGGCGACACCGATGCCGCGGCAGCGCGGCGGATGGTGGACATCAGCCTGGAGGCGGGCCTCACCATGTTCGACACGGCCGACGTCTACTCCGACGGCGCGTCGGAAGAGGTGCTCGGCGCGGCCATCAAGGGCAGACGCGACCAGGTGCTCATCTCCACCAAGGCGTCGCTGCCGACCGGTCCGGGCCCCGGGCAGGCCGGTTCGGGCCGGGCGCGGCTGATCGGCGCGGTGGAGGCGGCATTGCGCCGGCTCGGCACCGACTACCTCGATCTGTTCCAGCTGCACGCCTTCGACGCGGGCACTCCGGTCGAGGAAGTCGTCGCGACCCTGGACGATCTGGTGCGCGCGGGCAAGATCCGCTACGTCGGCGCCTCCAACTTCGCGGGCTGGCAGCTGATGAAATCGCTGGCCGCGGCGGACGAGCACGGCCGGACCCGGTATGTCGCGCACCAGGTCTACTACTCGCTGATCGGTCGTGACTACGAGTGGGAACTGATGCCACTCGGTCAGGACCAAGGCGTCGGCGCGGTCGTCTGGAGTCCGCTCGGCTGGGGTCGGCTGACCGGCAAGATCCGGCGCGGCCAACCGCTTCCGGACGGCAGCCGCCTGCACCAGACCGCCGCGGCGGGCCCGCACGTGGACGACGAAAAGCTCTACGACGTCGTCGACGTGCTCGACGAACTGGCCGCCGAAACCGGCAAGACCGTCCCGCAGATCGCGCTCAACTGGCTGCTGCGCCGCCCCACCGTGGCCACGGTCATCGTCGGTGCCCGCAACGAGGAACAGTTGCGGCAGAACCTGGGCGCCATCGGCTGGGAGCTGGATGCCGAGCAGGTGGCCAGGCTGGACAAGGCCAGTGCCACCACACCGCCGTACCCGTACTACCCGTACCACCGGCTCGGCGATTTCACCCGCCTGAACCCGCCCCTGGTCTGAGCGCCGAGAATCGCGGTCAGTAGACGTCGCGCACGTAGCGTTTCTGCGCGACGAGCTGTTTGCGGTATGCCAGCGCTCCCGCCTCGTCCACCTTGCCGTGCACCCGGATGATCCGCAGCAGCGCATCGTCGACGTCCTTGGCCATCCGGGTGGCGTCGCCGCAGACGTACAGATGCGCGCCGTCGCGCAGCCAGGACCAGAGTTCGGCGCCGTGCTCGATCATCCGGTGCTGCACATAGATCCGCTCGCGCTGGTCGCGGGAGAAGGCCAGATCCAGCCGGGTGAGGAAGCCCGAGCGGAACATGTCCTCCAGTTCGGTGCGGTAGTAGAAGTTGGTGGCCGCGTGCTGTTCGCCGAAGAACAGCCAGTTGCGGCCGGTGCAGCCGAGTTCCCGGCGTTCCTGGAGGAAGCCGCGGAACGGGGCGATGCCGGTGCCGGGACCCACCATGATCATCGGCGCCGCCGGGTCGGCGGGCGGGCGGAAGTGCGGCGCCCGCTGCAGGAAGATCGGCACGGTGCCCGCCTCGCCGCCCGCGCGGTCGGCCAGGAAGGTCGAGCACACGCCGCCGCGCCGGGCCATCGACCCGGTGGCGGCGGGGTCACCGTAGCGGACGACGCCCACGGTCAGCTGCACCTCGCCGGGACTGACCAGCGGGCTCGACGAGATCGAATACTGGCGCGGCTGCAGCTTTTTCAACGTGCCCAGCCAGTCGACCAGATCGGCCCGCACGGGGAAGTCGCGCAGCACGTCCACCGCCTGCCGATCCCAGAGGTAGTTGTCCAGCTCGTTGCGGTTATCCCGGCGCAGCAGTTTGGCCAGCCGGATGTTCGGGTTGCGTTCGGCGACGAAGGCCAGCAGGTCGTTGCTCACCTTGCTGATGTCGTAGTGCGTACGCAGCGCCTCGGCCAGGGTCAGTTCCCGGTCGTCGACCTCGATGACCCGGCGGCCGTCCAGCCCGGTGGTGGCCAGCCATTCGCCGACCAGCGCGGCGTCGTTGGCCGGCCAGATGCCGAGCGAATCGCCGACCTCGTAGCCTGCTTCCAGCCCGCGCAGGTCGAAGCCGAACTGGCGCACCTCTTTCGCCGATCCGGCGACGGTGAGGGCCTCGTTGCGGATCAGGGGCGCGGGCACCGGCGAGTTCCGGGTGAATTGGGGGACTTCGCGCCTGGTTCGTCCGGGTGCGGGCGCGGCGGCCCTGGTCAGCACCGAGGTCATCGTCCGGGTGTGCTGGCGCACCTGCTGCACCGCGATTCCCGGCTGCCCGCCGGGCGGGATCGAATCCTCCTGCGGCAGTTCGCCGTTCAGCTGGTCGCCGAGCACGGCGAGCACCGCGTCCAGCCAGCGTTCGGCGGGCTCCTGGAAATCCGGTTCGCTGTCGACCCGCGGCAGCAGCCGGGTGGCGCCGTATTCGGCGAAGCGCTCGTCCAATTTCCGGCCGTGCCCGCAGAAATCGTCGTAGGAGGAGTCGCCGAGCGCGAACACCGCGTAGCGCATCTCGCCCAGCCGAATCGCCGTGTCGTCCAGCTGCTGCCAGAAGTCGGTCCCGTTGTCCGGCGGCCCGCCGTCGCCGAAGGTGCTCGTGACCACCAGCACGTCACCGGTCAGGGCCGCGACGGTGCACGAGTCCATATCGAGCAGCGTTGGCAGGAAACCACATTCGGTCAGCCGGGCGGCGACGGTGGCGGCGAGTTCCTCGGCATTGCCGGTCTGCGAGGCCCACAGCACGGTCACCGGACGGGTCGGCGCGGCCGCGGCATCCGCGGCGCGCGAATACATCCCCGCCAGCAGGCCATCGATCCAGGTGCGGCGCTGCGCGGCGATCGGCGCGGACGCGGGCAGCACCGGCTGGCCGGTCACCGGAATGGCTTGCAGCGCAGCCAGATATCCGCTCAGGTAGATCCGTTCGACCTCGGTGAGCGTCGGCGTGGTCGTCGCGTCCAGGCCGAGCACCACCGAGAGCGGATGCGGCGCGACGGGGATCGGGATGGCAGGCGATTCGGGCTGTTCCGGCACCGCGACCCGGCGCAACGACACCGCGCACGCCTTGTACTCCGGCTGTAGCGAGGCGGGGTCGACGGCATCATTGGTGACCGCGTTGATCGTCAGATACTCACCGTGCTCGTCGTTCCAGTGGAACGGCGCGAAGCAGTCGCCCGGCCGCACCCGGTCGCCGATCTGCACCGGAAGCACGGCGCGCCCACGGCGGGACGCGATTTCGAGCTGATCGCCCGCCCGCACGCCGAGTCGTTCCGCGTCGTCCGGATGCACCTCGACGAACGGCTGCCCGTTCAGCTTGGTCAGCTTGTCGATCTTGCCGGTCTTGGTCATGGTGTGCCACTGGTGTTGCAGCCGACCGGTATTGAGCAGGAACGGGTAGTCGTCGTCGGGCAGCTCCGCGGCGGGCAGATGCGGGCGCGGCCAGAACACCGCCCGGCGGCTCGGTGTCGCGAAGGCCAGCCGCGGCCGATGGCCGTGCTCGTCGACGTGCGGATGCTGGCTCACACCGTCGTTGACATAGCGGATCGGGTTGCGCGGGCGGGTTCCGTCGGGGCACGGCCACTGCATCGGACCCTGCCGCAGCCGTTCGAAATCCATGCCGCGCAGGTCGTATCCGGTGGCCGGATTGGCGAACTGTTTGATCTCGTCGAAAACCGCCGCGCTGGACTCGAAGTCGAAGCCCGGGAAACCCATCGCGGTGGCGACCTGGGCGATCAGCAACCAGTCCGGCCTGGCATCGCCGACCGGCTCGACCGAGCGCTGCAGCAGCGTGACGTTGCGTTCCGAATTCACCATCAGCGCATCGGCTTCGGCCCACAGGGTGGCGGGCAGCAGCAGGTCGGCGTAGGCGTTGGTGGCGGTCTCGGCGTAGGCGTCCTGGGCGATCACCAGCTCGGCGGCCTCCAGTCCGTCCAGCACCGTCTTGCGATTGGCCACGGTGGCAACGGGATTCGTGCAGATGATCCAGGCCGCCTTGATCTGCCCTGCGGCCAGTTCGCGGAACATCTCGATGGTGCCCGGCCCTACCTCGTCCCGGATGGTGCCGGGTTCGACGCCCCAGGCCGTCTCGACGAAGGCGCGATCGGCCGGCACGAGCACGCTGCGCTGCCCCGGCAGGCCGGGGCCCATGTAGCCCATTTCGCGCCCGCCCATGGCATTCGGCTGCCCGGTCAGCGAGAACGGGCCGCTGCCCCGGCGGCTGATCGCGCCGGTGGCCAGATGCAAATTGCAGATCGCGTTGGTGTTCCAGGTGCCGTGGGTGGACTGGTTGAGCCCCATCGTCCACAGCGTCATCCATTCGCCCGCCGCGCCGATCCAGGCTGCGGCAGTACGGATGTCGGCCTCGGCGAGTCCGGTGAGCTCGGCCACCCGCGCGGGCGGATAGTCGGCGAGGAACTCCGGCATCGCCGTCCAGCCCTCGGTGTGCTCGGCGATGAAATCCTCGTCGATATCCCCGTTTTCGACGAGCAGGTACAGCAGACCGTTGAGCAGCGCGAGGTCGGTGCCCGGTGCGATCTGCAGGAAAAGGTCGGCCCGCGCGGCGGTTTCGGTGCGCCGCGGATCGACCACGATCAGCTTCGCGCCCGCCTTGAGCCGATCCACCATGCGCAGGTGCAGGATCGGGTGGCAGTCGGCCATGTTCGCGCCGATCACGAAGAACAGATCGGCGTGGTCGATATCGTCGTAGGAGCCGGGCGGACCGTCCGCGCCGAGTGACTGCTTGTAGCCGGTGCCCGCGCTCGCCATGCACAGCCGCGAATTGGCTTCGATGTGCACGGTCCGCAGATAGCCCTTGGCCAGCTTGGTCGCCAGGTACTGCGCCTCCAGCGACATCTGCCCGGAAACGTAGAGCGCGATCGCGTCCGGCCCGTGCTCGTCCAGGATCGACCGCAGCCGGGCGGCCGCCTCGCGCACCGCCTCGTCCACCGCGACCGGCACCGGCTCCTGCCCGCGCTCGGGCCGTCGCAACGCCGTCTCCATCCGTCCGGGCGTGCGCATCAGCTCCAGATGGGTGGCGCCCTTGGTGCACAGCCTGCCCGCGTTCGACGGATGCAGTTTGTCGCCGCTCACCTTGACGAGCACCGGCTTACCGGCGGCGTCCGGCTTCGTCTGCACCGTGATTCCGCACCCGACGCCGCAGTACGAACATGCCGTCCTGGTGGTGCCGCCTGCGTCCAACATGCTCCCGATCATGGCCATCGCCGATTGCGCGGGGTTTACCGCGCGTTATCGGGAGGTCACAATCCACCTCACAAGCCGCATCCTGGCCGGTGAGGTGTGATGAAGATCGCAGGTCAGCCGAGTTTGTAGGCCCGGTGCAGCGCGACGATCCCGCCGGTCAGGTTGCGCCATTTCACCGATGCCCAGCCGTTGCCCGCGATCCGCATCGCCAGCTGCCGCTGGTTCGGCCAGGCCCGGATCGACTCGGCGAGGTACACGTAGGCGTCCGGATTGCTGCTGACCGCGCGGGCCACCTTCGGCAGCGCCTTCATCAGGTACTCCATGTACACCGTGCGGAAACCGGGGATGACCGGGGTGGAGAACTCGGCGATGACCAGCCGTCCGCCCGGCTTGGTGACGCGCAGCATCTCGCGCAGCGCCGCATCGGTGTCGGAGATGTTGCGCAGGCCGTAGGAGATGGTCACCGCGTCGAAGGAGTTGTCGGCGAAGGGCAGCGCCGTCGCGTCGGCCGCCACCATCGGCACCTTGCGGAACTTGCCCGCGGCGAGCATGCCCTGGGAGAAGTCGGCGGCCAGGCACCAGGCGCCGGACTTCGCGAGGTCGAGGGTGGACACGCCGGTGCCCGCCGCGAGGTCGAGCACCCGCTCGCCGGGGCGCGGGGCCAGCGCCTTGCGGACCGCCCAGCGCCAGTAGCGATCCTGGCCGCCCGAGATCACCGTGTTGGTCAGGTCGTAGCGGCGGGCGACGCCGTCGAACATCGACGCGATCTCGTGCGGCTGCTTGTCCAGTGAGGCCCGAACCGATTCTGTTTTCGCCACGCTCATGCGCCTCTCCGCGTCTTCAGGCCGTACCAGTCGGATATCCGCCGAACCGTGTCCAGGGCCTGCGCCGGATACGTCGCGGGTCCGGGCGGTGCCCGGTGGGTTACCCATGGTCTCACGAGGCCGGTGGGCCCGATCCGGTCGGCCACCGGCGCCGCGGCCGCCCCTCGGTCAAGCGGTATGCGGCAACCGCATCCGCATGCCGGTGACGTCCGCGTAGTGGCCCATCAGCTCGGTACAGATCGCGGGCCAGGTGCGGTGCAGCACCGATTTGCGCGCGGCACCGGCGAATCGGGCGCGCAGCGCCGGATCGTGCAGTGCCGCAACGGCACTCGGCAGCAGTTCGGTGAACCGGTCGACCGGGAGCAGATATCCGTTGCGACAGTGCGCGATCAGGTCGCGCGGGCCGCCCGCGTCCGGGCCGATCACCGGCACACCGCATGCGAGGGCCTCTTGCACGCCCTGGCAGAAAGTCTCGTGCTCGCCCGCGTGCACCATCACGTCCAGGCTCGCGTACGCCTGGGCCAGGGTGTCGCCGCCCAGTTCGCCGGTGAACACCGCGTTCGGCAGCAGCCGGGTGAGCCGGTCGCGTTCGGGCCCGCCGCCGACGATGACCAGCTGGATGTCGGGATCGTGCGCCAGCACGGCGAGCCGTTCGACGTGCTTTTCCGGCGCGAGCCTGCCGACGAAGCCGACCACCAGTTTGTCGGCACCGTTGAGCCACGAGGCGCGCAACTCGGTGCGCCGCGCCGACGGGGTGAACCGGGCGATGTCCACGCCACGTCCCCATCGGTGCACTCGCGGAATGCCATGGCTCGCAAGGTCTTGCGCGGCGGCGCTGGACGGGGCCAGGGTGCGGGTCGCGCCCTCGTGGATGCGCCGGGTCCAGGCCCAGGCCGCCCGGCTGGCCAGCGACAGACCGTAGCTCTTGGCGAAACCGGCGACGTCGGTCTGATAGACCGCCACGGTCGGCAGGTCTAGCCGGGTGGCCGCGCCGAGTCCGCCGGCGCCGAGCAGGAACGGCGAGGCCAGGTGCACCACGTCGGCGTCGAAATCGGCGATGGCCGAGACGATTCCCGGTTGCGGCAGGCCCACCGGCAGCGAACTGATCTTGGGCACCATCACCGCGGGCACCCGATGCACCCGGAACCGGTCGTGCCAGCGGGCCGCCGGTGGCAGGCCGCGCACCGTGTCCGGCGCGATGATCAGGGCGTCATGGCCGTGGCTGTCGAGGTGATCCAGCACCCGCAGCACGGAGTTCACGACGCCGTTCATGTTCGGCAGAAACGACTCCGCGACGATCGCTACACGCACCATCTCAGGTTGACCCGTGCAACGCGCCACGGCCTCACGCCGGCGTGAAGGAAACGGAAAGATCCGGCGAACTCCTAGGTGGTCGCCGTGGCCTGCGGCCGGCGCCGCCCGGCCCGGTGCAGCAGCCACAGCGCGGGCAGCGCGACCAGCCACACCACCACGATCACCGACAGCGCGGGCGGAATGGCGACGCGCACGTCGCGGCCCTCCACTCGGACCAGATCGGGATCGGCACGGTAGTACTCGACCCGGATGCGTTCACCCGCCGTGAGATTGGTCGGGTAGAGCACGCCGACCTTCGGATTGTGTGTTTCCCCGTCCGGTGTCACGTACATGACCGCCGAGCGCAGCCTGCCCGCGGAGAGCACCTCGGCGCTGGTGACACCCTTGTCCGAGTTGATCAGGAAGTCGTTGCGCCAGGCGGCAAGCACCAGCAGCACGATCAGCACACTGATCACCGTCGCGGCCGTGATGACACCGATCCTGGCCCGCCGCAGGCGGACAGACCGCCGATCAGACTGGGTGGTTTCCAACACCGCAACAGGCTACCGACCGACTCGGCTACCGTGTCGCGCATGTCCCGAAAATTCAGCTTCACCGTGCCTTACACCGTCCCGGTCGAAGATCTTCACCGGGCACTCACCGACGACAAGGTCTGGCAGGCGCGTTTCGCCGACGCCGAGACCGCCACGCTCGACCTCTCCCATCCCGAGGGGGCGGACTCCATCCGCATCCATATGACCGAAAAGGCCGCGCAGGACAAGGTTCCCAGCGTGGTCAGCAAGGTGCTCAAGAGCGAGCTGATGCTCTCGCGCACCGACCACTGGCAGGCGCTCGACGGCGATGTCGCCAAGGGCACCTTCGAGGGTTCGACCGGCGGCATCAGCACCGAGATGTCGGGCACCTACGAAATGCGTTCGACCGCAGAGGGTTCCGAGATCGAGGTGGTCGGCACCGTGCAGGTGCACGTGCCGCTGGTCGGCGGCGCCATCGAGCCGCTGGCCGAGCAGCTGCATCACCGCGTGCTGAACAGCGAGCGCAAGTTCATCGAGGAGTGGGTCGCCGCGCAGGCGACTGCCTGACCCCGCACGGCCTCGTCGTCCCGGTACGCCCGGGACGACGAGCCCCGTCCGTTGGGGCACCGTCTAGGCGAAGTCCGCGGGCGAGTATTCCTTCTGCTCCACCAGCACCAGCCAGTTCCCGGAGTTGTCCCGGATGATGGCCTCGGTGCCGTAGGGCCGCTCGGCGGGCGGCTGAATGAACTCCACGCCCTTGGCGGTGAGTTCCTCGAAGGTCTTCTGACAGTTCTCGGTGCGCAGGCCGAGCGCCCCGTGCGTGCCGCTGCCGAGCGCGCGCCGGATGGCCTCGGCCAGGGCCTCGTCCAGCGGGGGACCGGGGATCATCAAGCCGATCTCGAGTTCCGGGTGCGCCGGGTGTGCGATGGTGACCCAGCGGAACCCGTTGTCGCCCATGGTGATATCGGTGACCTCGACGAAGCCCAGCTTGTCGATATACCACTGCTTCGATTCGGTCTGATCGGTGACGTACACCGTGACCAGCGAGACATTCGTAATTGTCGTCATGCGACGAGGCTATGGCTGCGCGGCCGCCGTGAGCTTCTCCGGAATTGCTGTGTTCGGCGTATAGTCGAGTTCGGTTATTCGAATTCGACTAAGGAGCCCGATGGCGGTCTCGCGAGCCCGCAGAACCCCGCTGGCGTTGGCGGTGTTGAGCCTGCTCAACGAGCGACCCATGCACCCCTACGAGATGCAGGCGCTGATCCGGGACCGGCAGGTCGGACGGGTGGTGCGGATGCGCGGCGGGTCGGTCTACGACGCCGTCGCCCGGTTGGCCGCGCACGATCTGATCGCACCGACCGGCAGCAGCCGCGCCGGCGCGCGGCCCGAGCGCACCACGTTCACCATCACCGCTGCGGGCCGCGCCGAACTCGACTCGCTGCTCGACGAGTACCTCGCCGAACCGGTCAACGAATACCCGCGGTTCGCAGCGGGTTTGGCGCACATCCTCAACCTGACCCCCGACCGCGCGGCCGAATTGCTCACGCGCCGTGCACAGGTCCTGCGCACCGACCTGGCCGAGCTGGATGCGGCACTGGCTGCGGCACATTCGACCGAGATTCCACCGATCGTGCTGGTGGAGACCGAACTCGACCGCGAACTGCGCGCCACCGAATTGCGCTGGGTGGAGCGCACCGCGAAACGCATCGCCGACGGCGAATTGCCCTGGGCGACCTGAAAGGAGTTGCGATGGTGACGAAACTGGGCCTGCCCGGCTGGCTCAAACCGATGAACCGCGTGGTGATCACGCTCAACCGACTGGGCGTTCCGCTCGGCACGATGCGGGTGCTCTCGGTGCCCGGTCGCGCCTCGGGCGAGCTGCGCACCACGCCGGTCTCGCCGCTGACCGTGCGCGGCGCGCGTTACGTGGTCGGACACGGCCAGGCCGAGTGGGTGCGCAACGCCCGCAAGAGCAGCTGGGGCATCCTGGCCGAGGGACGCAGGCGCAACCGGGTGGATCTCGTCGAACTCCCGGCCGACGAGCGCCCCGCCGTGCTGCGCGAATTCCCGCGCGAGGTACCGCACGGTGTGCCGTTCTTCGTCAAACTCGGCTTGGTGACCTCGGCCGATCCGGACGAATTCGCCGCCGCCGCACCGCGCAGCGCGGTGTTCCGCATCGAAAACCCTACGGCGGTCTAGGTTTCGCGGGTGCGGTCGCTGAGGCCGTGCATGAACACGAAACAACCCGGAATACGGGGCGCGCCGTCGGCGAACTTCGCCTGGTACTCCGAGGGCGTCACCCCGACGAGCTTGCGGAACTTGCTGCTGAAGGAGCCGAGGCTGCTGTAGCCGACCAGCATGCAGACCTCGGTGACCGTCAGGTTGGTCGCGCGCAGCAGATCCTGCGCGCGCTCGATCCGCCGCTCGGTCAGGTACGCGGCGGGTGTCAATCCGTAGACCGCGGCGAACGCCCGCAAGAAGTGATACTTGGAAACCCCTGCGGCGGCGGCCAACTCGTCGAGATCGAGCGGGTCGGCATACCGTCGATCCGCGAGATCGCGGGCGCGCCGCAGATGCGGCAGCAGTGCCAGCGGCGGCGCGCTGTGCGGTCGTCCACTCATCACGCCACCGCCGTCCGTCTCGTGGCTAGGCGAACGGAGGGAGGTCGTCGACGCGCATCGACATCCGGCCCGCCGCCCGCCACGCGCGCGCGGTGAGGTCGACGTCCTCGTCGGTGACCAGGTTGCCCATCACCCGGACGGCGGTGCGCTGCAAGTACTTCGAGCGCATCACCGGCGGGCCGCCGATCGGCACCATCTTCGGATGGGTGGCCAGCCCGGCGATCCGGCGCGCCACCGAGAAGGTGCGGCCGTAGCGGGCCCGCAGCAGCTCGGGCCAGATCGTGGTGAGATCCGGCTCGTCCAGCAGCCCGGCCAACATGTGCCCGCCCTCCAGGCCGTAGTCGATGCCCTCGCCGTTCAGCGGGTTCACACAGCCCGCGGCGTCACCGACCAGCACCCAGTTGCGCCCGGCGACATGGGAGACCGCGCCACCCATCGGCAGCAGCGCCGACGCCACCGCGCGCAGCGAACCCTCGAACTGCCATTCCTCGAAGCGCTGCTTGGTGTAGTGCTCCAGCAGCGGTTTCAGCGCGATGTGCGAGGGCCGCTGTTCGGTGGCCAGCGAGCCGACGCCGATGTTCACCTCGCCGTTGCCGAGCGGGAACACCCAGCCGTAGCCGGGCACCAGGGCGCCCGCGGCGTCGCGCAGCTCCAGATGCGAGGTGATCCACTGATCGTCGCTGCGGCCGGACTTGATGTAGGCGCGGGCCGCGGTGCCGTAGGCGTACTGGCGATGCCAGGTGCGGCCGAGCAGCCGGCCGACCGGCGACCGCACACCGTCGGCGACGATCAGCAGCGTGCACCCGATGGTGTGGGTGCCGGTGGCCGTGCGCACCGTCACGCCGGTGACCCGGTCCCCGTCTCGCGTGACATCGATTACCTTCGTGCCGTCGATCATCCGCGCGCCGGACTTCATCGCGGTCTCGCGCAGCTTGTCATCGAGTTCGGTTCGGGGAACCGCACTTCCGTAGGTGGGGAACGCACCGGCAGGCCAGCTCAGCAGCGCTTCGCGGCCGAAACCGGTCATCCGCAGGCCGTGATTGACGGTGTGCGCGCGCACCCATTCGCCCAGCCCGAGATGCTCCAGTTCGGCCGTGGCGCGCGGCGTCAGCCCGTCGCCGCAGGTCTTGTCCCTGGGAAAGACGGCGGAATCGAGCAGCACCACCTCGCGTCCGGCGCGCGCGGCCCAGGCCGCCGATGCCGAACCGGCCGGGCCCGCGCCCACGACCAGCACCTCGGCCTGTGCGGGCAGCGCGTCCCCGCTCGCGGGGGTGACTTCCGGTGAACCCATGACTTCAATACTTGCACGGGTCCCCGGCGGCGCGGGCGCGCGCGGCGCACCGAAAATGGTGTGCCAAAGTGTCTGATACACCGCATAGTGACGGTGTTCATGGGCCATCGGCTGAGGACACGCTAGGTTCTCTACCGTGGGGTCGGACGCATCGGCGGGAGAAGAAATGAGCACATCGGCTGTTACGGACGAGAGCACGGTGGTCGCCGGGGTCGATCTCGGTGACACCGAACTCGCCGCGACCGTGCGCGCCGGCCTGGAAGAGGTCGAGAAACTCTTGGTCGCCGAACTGTCCGACGGCGAGGAGTTCCTGCAAGAGGCGGCCCTGCACCTGGCCAAGGCCGGCGGCAAGCGCTTCCGTCCGCTGTTCACCCTGCTGACCGGTCAGCTGGGCCCGCGTGCGAGCGACCCCGCGCTCGTCACCGCGGGCACCGTCGTGGAACTGGTGCATCTGGCCACGCTGTACCACGACGACGTGATGGACGAGGCCACCATGCGCCGCGGCGCCCCGAGCGTGAACTCGCGCTGGGGCAACAACATCGCCATCCTGGCCGGCGACTACCTGTTCGCGCACGCCTCGCGACTGACCTCCACGCTGGGTCCCGACGCCGTGCGGATCATCGCCGAAACCTTCGCCGAGCTGGTCACCGGCCAGATGCGCGAGACCATGGGGGCCCGCGAGACCCAGGATCCGGTCGAGCACTACCTGCGCGTGGTGTGGGAGAAGACCGGTTCGCTCATCGCGGCCGCCGGCCGCTTCGGCGGCACCTTCTCGGGGGCTTCGCTGGATCATGTCGAGCGGCTCGCCCGGCTCGGCGACGCGGTCGGCACCGCCTTCCAGATCTCCGACGACATCATCGACATCTCCTCGGCCACCGAGCAGTCCGGCAAGACCCCCGGCACCGACCTGCGCGAGGGCGTGCACACCCTGCCCGTGCTGTACGCGCTGCGCGACGAGGGCGCCGACGGCGACCGGCTGCGCAAGCTGCTCGCCCAGCCGCTCGGCACCGACGCGGAGGTCGAGGAGGCGCTCGAACTGCTCGGCCGCTCGCACGGCATGGTGCTGGCCAAGGAGAAGCTGCACGGCTACGCCGACCTCGCGCACGCCGAGCTCTCCGCGCTGCCGCAGGGCCCGGCCAACGACGCGCTCGAGCGGCTGGTCCGCTACACCATCGAACGCGTCGGCTGAGCTACGTGTTGTGCGATTCGCCAAGGAACCTTTGCCGAGTCGCCGTCGTTGACCTCGTGTGATGCAATCGGCCGGTTAGTCGGGATTCGCGGGAGCGAATGCCGCTCGACAACTGATTTCGTCAGCACAAGGGTAACTCGCCGGGAACGGGCGAACTCGACGTCGCGCCCTACCGGTGGGCGCCAACCTAAGTCTTGCGGCAGGCGAGTCCGGCCTGAATACGCGGAGAGGCGGGACAGTGTATGCGAACGGGCTGAAGACGTTCGGATTGATGGTCGGCCTTTCGGCGCTGATCGTGTTCGCCGGTGCGATGTTTCGCAGCCCGACGATCCTGATCATCGCCATCCTGCTGGCCGTCGGCATGAACGCGTACGCGTACTTCAACAGCGACAAGCTCGCGTTGAAGGCCATGCACGCGCAGCCGGTGAGCGAGCTGGAGGCGCCGGTGATCTATCGCATCGTGCGCGAGCTGGCGACCACGGCCCGGCAGCCGATGCCGCGGCTCTACATCAGCCCCACCAACGCGCCCAACGCCTTCGCCACCGGCCGCAACCCGCGGCACGCGGCGGTCTGCTGTACCAGCGGCATCCTGCAGATTCTCGACGAACGTGAGCTGCGGGCCGTGCTCGGGCACGAACTCTCGCACGTCTACAACCGCGACATCCTCATCTCGTCGGTCGCGGGTGCGCTCGCCGCGGTCATCTCCGGCCTGGCCAACCTGGCCTTCTTCGCCTCGGCGTTCGGCGGCAACCGCAACGGCGAGGGCCCGAATATGCTCGGCGTGCTGCTCGTCTCGCTGCTCGGGCCGATCGCGGCGAGCCTGATCAAACTGGCCGTTTCCCGCTCGCGGGAGTACCAGGCGGACCAGTCCGGCGCCGAGCTCACCGGTGACCCGCTGGCGCTCGCGTCGGCGCTGCGCAAGCTGGAACGGGGCGTGCAGGCCGCTCCGTTGCCGCCGGAGCCGCAATTGACCGCCCAGTCGCACCTGATGATCGCCAACCCCTTCCGGGTCGGTGAGCGGGCCGCTCGGTGGTTCTCCACCCATCCGCCGATGGCCGAACGGATCGCCCGGCTGGAGGATATGGCGGGGGGCAGGCGCGACTACTGAGCGCGCCACGCCGCTCACTCGTGTTCGGCCGCCAGCTCGTCCTCGTAGGCGCGCAGGGTGTCCACGAAGAGCCTGCGCTGTTCGGCGTCCAACGGCGCCAGCACCTTTCGCCATGCCCGCGCGCTGCCGCCGAGCCAGTCGTTGACCGACTTCTCGTGCGCCGCGGCGATCGCGACGATCGTGCGCCGGCGATCTGCTTCGTCCGAGCGCCGTTCCAGCACACCCTGTTTGCTCAGATCGCTCACCATGAGGCTCACCGTGGTGGGTGCGACCTCGAGCCGCGCGGCCAGATCGTTGACCGTCATCGGGCCCTCGAAAACCAGGTTCGCCAGTAGCGACAGATGCCGGGGCGCCAGCGAAAACGATTGCAGCTCTTCGGGAACGCGCATCTTCTTCGCCCGTCCGACCACCCGTGGCATGAGCAGCAGCAGGCTCCGGACGCTCTCCTCCACCGCCATGCCCGCGCCGGCCCGCCGACCCGTTGACATCTCTGCCGCCTCTCAATGACCTCTGCTTATCAAGTTACTTTGCTACCAAAGCAAAATTGCGCTCTCCGACCAGGCTAACGCCCGCGCGCGCTGTGCCGGGTGGCGATTCGGGAGGGCCTGGCCCTCGCGGATCCGATGCCTGCTGTGTGCGCACTGGGCCGTGACCCTCGGCGATCATCTGCGGGCCGTGCACGCGGGGCTGCGTCGCGATCCAAGGTCGGCTCGTGAACGAATTCGACCGTATCGCAAAGGATTTGGAATCCGCTCCGCGTTACGCAGGGGAGATGCTCGTGGTGACGTTGAACGCGACGGATCCGGCCACGCTGCGGGGCTGACACGCCCGCGGCGCGCCGGGAATCTTCGTGCCGGGGTCGCGGAAACGAAATACCCCCGCCGATCCAGGATCGACGGGGGCATTCGGTGGCAGATGTAGGATTCGAACCTACGTAGGCTTTCGCCGACGGATTTACAGTCCGCTCCCATTGGCCGCTCGGGCAATCTGCCGTCGCGCTTTCGGCGCGCTGAGCAGAATACATCGAACCTCCACCCCTAATGCAAACCGCCTGGCTATCGGCCATGTGGGACGGGTGGGGTCGCGTCGTCGGGTAGAACTGACGTGACCGGTTCACCCGGTGAACGTGCCTCCATGGGAACCGTCAGGACAGGAGCGAAGTGTGGCCGATTCGTCTTTCGATGTTGTCAGCAAGGTCGACCGTCAGGAGGTCGACAATGCTCTGCATCAAGCGGAGAAGGAGCTGACCACCCGCTACGACTTCCGTGGCACCGGCGCCGGCATCGAATGGTCCGGTGAGGACAAGATCGTGCTGACCGCCGAGGCCGAGGAGCGGGTCAAGGCGGCGTTGGACGTGTTCAAGGAGAAGCTGATCCGCCGCGATATCTCGCTCAAGGCCTTCGACGCGGGCGAGCCCGTCGCCTCGGGCAAGACGTACAAGATCACCGGCTCGCTGGTGCAGGGCATCGACACCGAGCATGCGAAGAAGATCACCAAAAAGATCCGCGACGAGGGGCCCAAGGGGGTCAAGGCGCAGATCCAGGGGGAGGAACTGCGGGTGTCGAGCAAGAAGCGCGACGATCTGCAGGCCGTGATCGCTCTGCTCAAGGGCGAGGATTTCGGCATCGCCCTGCAGTTCGTCAACTACCGGTAAGTCGTCCGCGGCCGCTCGCCGGGCGGCCGCAAACCGGCTCTGACCACACGGTTTGGAGTCCGGACCCGAAGGTGTGTAATCTCGTTCAAGACTTCGCCGCGCCGGGGTCGAGTGTTTGGAGCTCGGCGCGAAAGTAGTCATGCCCCCTTAGCTCAGTCGGCAGAGCGTTTCCATGGTAAGGAAAAGGTCAACGGTTCGATTCCGTTAGGGGGCTCGCCGGATTGCCGGTGGTGACCGACTCGGCATCTCCAAGGTTGGGCGCGGCACCAGGCAATGCGACCCCGTGGCGGTGTAGCTCAGTCGGTAGAGCAAACGACTCATAATCGTTGTGTCGCCGGTTCAAGTCCGGCCATCGCTACCAAAGACCGATCAGACCATCTGGTTGACCCGAAAGAAGGAATATCGTGGCCGCGAAGTCCACCGATGTCCGGCCAAAGATCACCTTGGCCTGCGAGCAGTGCAAGCACCGCAACTACATCACCAAGAAGAACCGGCGCAACGACCCGGATCGGCTGGAACTGAAGAAGTTCTGCCCGAACTGCGGCACGCACCGGGGACACAAAGAATCCCGCTAGTCCGCCACGCGTGAAGCTGCCGCGTGGATCGGCGCCGGGAGCGTGAGCCGCTCTCGGTAATCTCGGAACGTGCCAATGCGAGGGCCGGACACTATGTCCGGCCCTGACGCATTTCACGGTCCGGAGCGGTAAGTGAGTGAGCGCGACCAGAGTTACAGCCGCCAACGCGGTAACGACGGAGCCGAGCGCTTCTACGGCGTAGTCGTTCCCGCTCCGCCGACTCCGGGTGACGGGGTCAGATAGGTACAGTCCACCCGTGACAATCAACACCGGTACAGACGAAGCGGTTCAGGCGGACGAGACATCGGACCCCGCCGCGCACGCGGCGGCCATGGTCGGTCACCACTATCGCGTCGACGACTACTACGAGGTCGGCCGCGAGAAGGTGCGTGAATACGCCCGCGCCGTGCAGGACTACCACCCGGTGCACTGGGACGAGGACCTCGCGCAGGAGTACGGCTACGACGGCCTGCTCGCGCCGCTCACCTTCATCTCCCTGGTCGGCATTCTGGCCCAGCGCAAGCTGTTCGAGCAGATCGTCACGGGCTACGACCTGAGCCAGATCATGCAGACCGATCAGATCCTGGAGTTCCACCGCCCGATCCGGGTCGGCGATCAGCTGGTCTGCGACGTGCACCTGCATTCGTTCCGGCAGGCCTTCGGCGGCGACATCATCGTCACCAAGAACATCGTCACCGCGCAGAACGACGAGCTGGTGCTCACCACCTACACCACGCTGATCGGGCGCAGCGGCGGCGATATCGACCCCAATCTCAACGACGCGGTGCGCAACGTGCTGATGCACGGCATCGGCGAGGACGCGCCGCAGCACCGGCCGCGCGCGATCCAGGCCGCCGCGACGCCGACGCCGATCGCCTCGGTGCCCGAGATCACCCCGAGCAAGCGCGCGCTGAGCTTCGACAGCGTCGCGATCGGCGACGAGCTGCCCGCCCGCACCGTCCGGCTCACCCGTGGCGATCTGGTGAACTACGCCGGCGTTTCCGGCGACGCCAACCCGATCCACTGGAGCGACGACGTCATCAAGCTCGTCGGCCTGGACAACGTGGTCGCGCACGGCATGCTCACCATGGGTCTGGGCGGCGGCTTCATCACCTCGTGGCTCGGCGATCCCGGCGCGGTCAAGGAGTACAACGTCCGCTTCACCAGCCCGGTGTATGTGGGGACCGATGAGGCCGCCGAGATCGAATTCACCGGTAAGGTGAAGTCCGTGGATCCGGAGACGCGGACCGCGGTCGTCGCCATCGTGGCGAAGTCGGCGGGGCGCAAGATCTTCGGGCGCGCGACGGCCACCGTGCAGCTGTCGTGAGCCGGCGGGGTCGCCGAACAGTGAACTGGGGAACCGGTTCTGACCTGGTCGACTGACCCTGATTAGCTAACGACGCGGCCGGTAACGTACACTGAGGTTTCTGGGGTCACCAGCCGCTGCGCGCTGCTCTGTAGGGCTGGTTCCAGGCGAGTCCGCGAGGATTCGCCGACGGGGCCGGCAACTGCCAAGGCAGCGCGCGTGTCATGTGGTGACAACGGAGTACAACTGAATATCGAACAGTGGTTGGACAGCCAACACGGTCCAACCGAAGGGGCGTAGCTCAACTGGCAGAGCAGCGGTCTCCAAAACCGCAGGTTGCAGGTTCAAGTCCTGTCGCCCCTGCCTTCCGTAGCGACAGCTTGCATGGTCGCTCGAAAGAACCAGCATGCCAGCGACGAAAGGATCGACGTGGTCGACGAGCGGGATACTCGCCACGGCTCGCATGCCGACGATGGCGATGACACCGCCGCGGTGGCTCGGCCCAGCGGCAAGCGATCCGCCCGGCGGACCCGCGGTACCTCGTCGGACACGGGCTCGATCGCCACGCTCGATCGTCCTTCGTCGCGTAAGGCAGCCAAGACCGATCGGGCCGAACGCGGCAAGACGGGTAATCCGTTCAAGCGTTTGATCAAGTTCCTGCGCGAGGTCATCGCGGAACTGCGCAAGGTGATCTGGCCCAACCGGAAACAGATGGTCACCTATACGAGCGTTGTTCTGGTGTTCGTGATTTTCATGGTCGCGTTCATCAGTGGGTTGGATCTGGCGTTCATCAAGGGTGTCAACTGGCTGTTCGGCTAGTAGCTCTACGCCGACGCCGCCAGCCGATCCCGGGGCGGAGACGGGCGGAGTAGTTCCGCCGCGCGCCCGGCCCGGCACGCAGAGGATGTACGTGACGACACAGGAAGCGAGTGCCCCAGTGAGCACCCCGGAGAACGACACACACGACGAGTTCCCGGTCGACGACGCGGTGGCGGAGTCCACCGAGGCCGACGCGACCGTCGAAGACTCCGAGGACGTGGACTCCGAGGTCGCCGAGCCGGCCGCACCCGAAGCTCCTGTCGACGCCGAACCGGCCGATCCGGTCGCCGAGATGAAGGCCGCGCTGCGCCGCGCCCCCGGTGACTGGTACGTCATCCACTCCTACGCCGGCTACGAGAACAAGGTGAAGGCCAACCTCGAGACCCGCGTGCAGAACCTCGACCTCGAGGACTACATCTTCCAGGTCGAGGTGCCGACCGAAGAGGTCACCGAGATCAAGAACGGCCAGCGCAAGAACGTCAACCGCAAGGTGCTGCCCGGCTACATCCTGGTCCGGATGGAACTCAACGACGAGTCGTGGGGCGCGGTGCGCAACACCCCCGGTGTTACCGGATTCGTCGGCGCCACCTCACGCCCGTCCCCGCTGACCCTCGACGACGTGGTGAAGTTCCTGGTCCCGGCCGCGCAGCAGAAGAAGGCGCCGGCCGCCGCGGCCGCGAGCACCACCGAGTCCGCCGCCGAGTCGGTCACCAAGCCCGCCATCGAGGTCGATTTCGAGGTCGGCGAGTCGGTGACCGTGATGGACGGCCCGTTCGCGACGCTGCCCGCCAGCATCTCCGAGGTCAACGCCGAGCAGCAGAAGCTCAAGGTGCTCGTCTCGATCTTCGGTCGCGAGACCCCGGTCGAGCTCGGCTTCACCCAGGTTGCGAAGATTTAGACCTGTTACGTTCGCGGCCGGATGACTCTGCCCGGCCGCGGATCGCAACGCCAGCACTTGCAAAGAGCAAGGAAAACAGACACCTAGGAAAGAAAGATGCCCCCCAAGAAGAAGAAGCTCGCCGGGATCATCAAGCTTCAGATCCAGGCCGGCCAGGCGAACCCCGCCCCTCCGGTGGGTCCGGCGCTCGGTCAGCACGGCGTCAACATCATGGAGTTCTGCAAGGCGTACAACGCCGCGACCGAGTCGCAGCGTGGCAACGTCATTCCGGTCGAGATCTCGGTGTACGAGGACCGGTCGTTCGACTTCAAGCTGAAGACCCCGCCTGCCGCCAAGCTGCTGCTCAAGGCCGCCGGTGTGCAGAAGGGCTCGGCTGAGCCGCACCGCAACAAGGTCGCGAAGGTCACCATGGACCAGGTCCGGGAGATCGCCAAGACCAAGCAGGAAGATCTGAACGCCAACGACATCGATCAGGCGGCGAAGATCATCGCGGGTACCGCTCGCTCGATGGGTATCACCGTCGAAGGCTGAGCGTCAGCGCAAACGCTCACGGTGGGAGGGCCGGCCAGGCCCGATAACCACGGCTGAACCAGACAATTAAGGACAGAGAATCATGGCAAAACGAAGCAAGGCGTATCTCGCCGCGGCCGAGAAGGTCGATCGCGACAAGCTGTACTCCCCGCTGGCCGCCGCGCGGCTGGCCAAGGAGACCGCCACCACCAAGACCGACGCGACCGTCGAGGTCGCCGTGCGTCTCGGTGTGGATCCCCGCAAGGCCGACCAGATGGTCCGCGGCACCGTCAACCTGCCGCACGGCACCGGTAAGACCGCCCGCGTCATCGTGTTCGCCGCCGGTGAGAAGGCCGCCGAGGCCGAGGCCGCCGGTGCCGACGCCGTGGGCGCCGAGGACCTGATCGAGCGGATCCAGGGCGGCTGGCTGGACTTCGACGCCGCGATCGCCACCCCGGACCAGATGGCCAAGGTCGGCCGGATCGCGCGCGTCCTGGGCCCGCGCGGCCTGATGCCGAACCCGAAGACGGGCACGGTCACCACCGATGTGACCAAGGCCGTCAACGACATCAAGGGCGGCAAGATCAACTTCCGCGTCGACAAGCAGGCCAACCTGCACTTCGTGATCGGCAAGGCGTCCTTCGACGACGCCAAGCTGGTGGAGAACTACGGCGCCGCGCTGGACGAGATCCTGCGTGTCAAGCCGTCGACCGCCAAGGGCCGCTACCTGAAGAAGGTGACGGTTTCGACGAACACCGGACCGGGCATCCCGGTGGACCCGAACCGCACCCGCAACCTCCTCGACGAGGACGCGTAGGTAGCACCCGAGTCAGACCGCAACGGCGGGAACGCGAATCGCGTTCCCGCCGTTCGCATGTCACGGACTATTTCGCCGACGGTCGTCGTTGGTCCTGAGGTGACCGTTGTTCTGCTGATCTCCGGAAGCACGCGCAGTGCCTCGACCAATTCCGCTGCACTGCGCACAGTGCAGGCGATCTCCCCGGCCGATATCGAAACCCGCTGGTACGACGGACTCACCGAGCTTCCGGCCTTCAATCCCGATGACGACGGCAGCGGGCATCCGTCGGTTCTCGCGCTGCGTGAAGAGCTTTCCGCCGCCGACGCGGTGCTGTTCTGCACGCCGGAATATGCGGGTACTCTGCCAGGCAGCCTCAAGAACCTGCTGGACTGGACCGTCGGGACCGCCGACCTCTACGAAAAGCCCACTGCGTGGCTGACTGTCGCGGCGCCCGGTCGTGGTGAAGGCGCGACGGCTACCCTGGCCGGCGTGCTCGGATATGTGGGTGCCGCGGTGGATCCCGGTGTCCCGGCGCGGCTGCCGGTGCTGCGTGCCGACGTCGGCGCGGACGGTCTGGTTGCGTCCGCCGAATTCCGTACCGGCGCAAGGGAGTTGCTGAAGCGATTGGTGGCGCAGGCGCGGTGATTCCCGCCGGATCCGGCCGGGCGGATCAG
This sequence comes from Nocardia brasiliensis NBRC 14402, assembly GCF_000308475.2. Taxonomy (GTDB): domain Bacteria; phylum Actinomycetota; class Actinomycetes; order Mycobacteriales; family Mycobacteriaceae; genus Nocardia; species Nocardia brasiliensis. Next base: position 123,082 of record NZ_BAFT02000113.1, read on the forward strand.
GCGGGAATCGGAGACGATACGGCTATTCGTCGTCGGCCGGCTTCCGCCAGCCCAGCAGCACGGACTCGCCGTCCTGCACACCCCAGGGCAGGAAGATCGCCACGATGACGGCGGCGACCACCACCGCCCCGGCCGCCACCAGTGAGGCGGTGTGCGAACCCTCGAGTGCCGCGGATTTCATTGCGACGATGAGGTTTTCGCGTTGGCTCTCGAAGAACGGCGCGAGCGGGCGGTTGCGGAGTTCCAGCACGCTCAACGGGCTGGCTTCGACCAGGCCCTTCTCCTTCGCGTTCATCAGGGTGTTCGGTATCGCCTCGAGCCGGGCGCTGATCCGGGTCGTGTAGTACGAGGCCACGATCGAGCCGAGTACCGCGACACCGAGGGTGCCGCCGATCTCGCGGGTGGTGTCGTTGACCGCCGAGCCCGCGCCCGCCTCGTCCAAAGGCAAAGCGCCCATGATGGATTCGGTGGCAGGTCCCTGCGTGATGGCCAGGCCGAGCGCCATGAAGACCATCGAGGGCAGCACGTCGGTGACGTAGCTGCTGTCGACGTCCACCTGTCCGCCCAGGTACAACCCGAGTCCGGTGATCAGCAGACCGGTCACGATGACCGGCGTGGTGCCGACCTTCTGCGCGAGCATCGTGGCAATGGGCGCGCCGAGCGCGACCGAGAAAGCGAAAGGCAATGAGGCGATACCGAATTCGAGCGGCGTGTATTCGCGGACGCCCTGGAAATATTGGGTGATCAGGAACAAGAAACCGAACATCGAAAAGTAGCCGATGGCAATGGCCAGGGCGGGCATCGAGAAACGGCGATTGCGGAACAGGCGCATATCGAGAATCGGTGCGCGGGTGCGCAATTCCCACGCGATGAAGGCGGCGAGCAGGACGACGCCCAAGGCGGCCGTCCCGAGGGTGATCGTCGAGAGCCAGCCGTTGCGCGGTCCCTCGATGATCGCCCACACGACCAGCGTGATGCCGGTGATGGACAAGACGATGCCGAGCAGGTCGAGCTTGCCGACCTGTGCCGCACGGGATTCGGGCACCCATTTGAGCGTCGCGGCCAGCGCGATCGCGGCTACCGGCACGTTGATCCAGAAGACGGAATGCCAGGAGAACTGGGCGAGCAGCCAGCCGCCGGAGATCGGGCCGATGGCGATGGCGAATCCGGCGACCGCGGTCCAGGCCGCGATGGCGAGCGCGCGCTCGCGCTTCTCGGTGAAGATGTTGATGATCAGCGCGAGGGTGGCGGGGAAGACCGCGGCGGCGAAGATGCCCATGGCGGCGCGCGCGGCGATGACCTGGGTCATGGACTCCGACAGCGCGCCCGCGACCGACATGACGGCCACGCCGACCAGGCCGATCATCATCACGCGGCGGCGACCGTAGCGGTCGCCGAGGTTGCCGAAGGCCAGCAGCAGGCCGGCGAAGGTCAGGGTGAACGCGTCGACAACCCATTGCAGGCTGCTGACACCGGCCGAGAGCTGCACCCCGATGGACGGTAGAGCCACATTGACCAGGGTGTTGTCGAGCATGACCAACAGTTCGGCCATGCAGATCACGGCGAGGGCGAGATACCGCTGGGAACGTCGTTCCAGCAGCACCGGTGGATCGACTATGGAGGTTGCCATAGTTGTGCAGTCAAACAGGTTAATGTCACCCTGCGTAACACTTGTAAGGCGCGATTTCGCCCACATTCAGGACCGAAATGTGAGCTGGAACACCGCGATTCCGGCGGACGACGGTGCGTTATTTCCCTGTGTCCACCCCGTTTTGGCAGATGACGGGTGGTCCGGGTACATTGGACGACAGTCATCGACGAGTTCGATCACTACCCAATCCGTTCTACCGAAGACCGTTGGTCGTCGAGCCCGCATGGGTTCGATCGAAGGTCCGGCGACATTGCCGGCGGCCCACGCAGGGAGAACCGAGGCTGGGGAACCCGATCCGGGCCATCGCGCCGGGATCGATGATTCCTGTTGCGCCCCGGAACGCCTTGCGTCCGGGGCGTTTGTTTTGTCGCCGTCCCTGATCGGTAGTTCGAAACGAACCGACCATCAGAGAGGAGGCGAAGTATGGCGAAACCCGAGAAGGTCACTGCGGTCGAGGAGATCGCGGAGCAGTTCAAGAGCTCGACGGCCACCGTTGTCACGGAATACCGTGGCCTGTCGGTCGGCAAGCTCACCGAGCTGCGGCGCGCGCTCGGCGCCGGAGCCACGTACTCCGTCGCCAAGAACACCCTGGTCAAGCGTGCCGCCGCCGAGGCGGGCGTGGAAGGTCTCGACGAGCTGTTCGTCGGCCCGACCGCGATCACGTTCATCAGCGGTGAGCCCGTCGACGCCGCGAAGGCCCTCAAGACCTTCGCGAAGGACAACAAGGCGCTCATCATCAAGGGCGGCTACATGGACGGCGCCGCGCTGTCCGTGGCCGAGGTCGAGAAGATCGCCGACCTGGAGTCCCGCGAGGTCCTGCTGGCCAAGCTGGCCGGTGCGATGAAGGGCAACATGGCCAAGGCCGCCGGTCTGTTCAACGCTCCCGCCTCGCAGGTGGCCCGCCTGGCCGCCGCGCTCGTGGAGAAGAAGCAGGCCGAATCCGGTGGCGAAACCGCTGCCGCTGAATAACCCCTGCGGGGTGATTCGCGCGCGATTCGCCCTCGAAGACAACAACTACCGAAAGGAACAACATCATGGCCAACGTTGACGAACTGCTCGAGACCTTCGGCAACATGACCCTGCTCGAGCTGTCGGACTTCGTCAAGAAGTTCGAGGAGAAGTTCGAGGTCACCGCGGCTGCTCCGGTCGCCGTCGCCGCTGTGGGTGGCGCTGCCGCTCCGGCCGACGCCGCCGAAGAGCAGGACGAGTTCGACGTCATCCTCGAGGGTGCGGGCGACAAGAAGATCCAGGTCATCAAGGTGGTCCGCGAGATCGTCTCCGGCCTGGGCCTGAAGGAAGCCAAGGACCTGGTCGAGGGCGCCCCGAAGCCGATCCTGGAGAAGGTCGCCAAGGAGGCCGCCGAGGCTGCCAAGGCGAAGCTGGAAGAAGCCGGCGCCAAGGTCTCGGTCAAGTAATTCCGACCGATATCGCCGACGGGCGGTCCCCCTCTCGGGGGACCGCCCGTTTGCTATTTACGAAGTCCTGCGCCAACAATCCGGAAATTGCGAGTGAAACGAGGTTACTCTTCAGTCAGGTTGGGGTGTGCCCCGTCTCGGTCATGAGATACAGTGGCCGAACCCACTGTGACGTGACACACCGCGGAACCCAGCACGCGGTTCGCCGGTGGGCTGCTCGCTGAATAATTCTGGAGGTTGGCGTGGGCGTCGAGGTCAGGACCGAGGGTGTTACGAAGTCCTTCGGTTCGCAGCGAATTTGGCAGGACGTCTCCCTGACGCTGCCGTCCGGTGAGGTCAGCGCCCTGCTCGGCCCGTCGGGTACCGGTAAGTCGGTGTTCCTGAAGTCGCTGATCGGACTACTGCGTCCCGAGCGTGGCTCCATTTATATCGGCGATACGGACATCACCACGTGCTCCAACAAGGAGCTCTACGAGATCCGCAAACTTTTCGGCGTGCTGTTCCAGGACGGCGCGCTGTTCGGTTCGATGAACCTCTTCGACAATGTCGCCTTCCCGTTGCGCGAGCACACGAAGAAGTCGGAATCCGACATCAAGAAGATCGTCATGGAGAAGCTCGAGCTGACCGGTCTGCTCGGCGCCGAGGGCAAGCTGCCCGGCGAGATCTCCGGCGGTATGCGCAAGCGGGCCGGCCTCGCCCGCGCCCTGGTGCTCGACCCGCAGATCATCCTCGTCGACGAGCCGGACTCCGGCCTCGACCCGGTGCGCACCTCATACCTGAGCCAGCTGCTGATCGATATCAACGCACAGATCGACGCCACGATTCTGATCGTCACGCACAACATCAACCTGGCCCGCACCGTGCCGGACAACATCGGCATGCTGTTCCGGCGCCAGCTGGTCATGTTCGGCCCGCGCGAGGTGCTGCTCACCTCCGAGGAGCCGGTGGTCAAGCAGTTCCTCAACGGCCGCATGCAGGGTCCGATCGGCATGTCCGAGGAGAAGGACGAGGCCCAGATGGCGCGCGAGCAAGCGATGTTCGACGCCGGCCACCACCACGGCGGCGCCGAAGAGGTCGAGGGCATCATCCCGCAGATGCAGGCGACCCCCGGCATGCCCGTGCGCCAAGCCGTGCTGCGCCGCAAGGAGCGCGTCCGCGAGATCATGCACACCCTGCCGCACGCGGCTCAGGTCGCGATTCGGGAATCACTTGCGCAGAACGACGACACGCAGGTGATGGCCTATAACAACAGCGACCTCGGCAGTTACCAGAGCGGCGCGTACGACACCACGACTAGACCAAACCCAACTAACGGGTAACATCTGCGTTCGTGAATTCCTCCCTGGCGCGATTGCGGACTCCACTGGAGTCGGGGTTCGGCCAGGCCGGCAACATTTTTGCGCTGTTCCTCGACGTGCTGCGCAAGACGTTCCGCCGGCCGTTCGAGTGGCGAGAGTTCATCGAGCAGTCGTGGTTCATCGCGAGTGTCTCGATCCTCCCCAGCGCACTGGTGGCTATCCCGTTCGGTGCCGTCGTCGCGTTGCAGACCGGTTCGTTGATCAAGCAGCTCGGCGCCGAATCGTTCACCGGCGCAACGAGCGTGCTCGCCACAGTGCAGCAGGCGGCGCCGGTCGTCACCTCGCTGATCATCGCGGGCGCGGCCGGGTCGGCGGTGGCCGCCGATCTCGGCTCGCGCACCATCCGTGAGGAGATCGACGCGCTCGAGGTCCTCGGCATCGACCCGATCCGCAAGCTGGTGGTGCCCCGGGTGCTCGGCATGGCCCTGGTCGCGCTGCTGTTGAACGGCCTGGTCTCGGTGGTGGGTATCGCCGGCGGCTACTTCTTCAACGTGCTGTTGCAGGGCGGTACGCCGGGCGCCTACCTGGCCTCGTTCTCCGCGCTGGCCCAGCTGCCCGACCTGTGGATCGGCGAGATCAAGGCGCTGATATTCGGCGTGATCGCCGGCGTGATCGCCGCGTACAAGGGATTGCATCCGAAAGGGGGCCCGAAAGGAGTAGGTGAAGCGGTGAACCAATCCGTGGTGATCACGTTCTTGGTGCTGTTCTTCGTGAACCTCATCCTGACGCTGGTGTACCTGCAGATCGTCCCCGCCAAGGGCGCCTGACCGGTGGCCACCCAGTACCGCAACCCTGCTCTCGCCAAATCGCTTCGCCGGGCGGGAAATATCGCACGGTCACCGCTGAAGGTGATCGACCGGGCGGGCGAGCAGATGTCGTTCTACTCGCGCGCCATCGCCTGGATTCCGCGCACCGCCGTGCACTACCGCAAGGAGGTCATGCGGCTGCTCGCCGAGGTGACCTTCGGTAGCGGCGCGCTCGCGGTGATCGGCGGCACCATCGGCGTCATCGTGTTCATGTCCGGCTCGGTCGGCGTCGTGGTCGGCCTGCAGGGCTTCAAGGCCCTCGACGCGCTCGGCAGCTCCGTGCTCACCGGCTTCCTCACCGCCTACATCAACACCCGCGAGATCGCGCCGCTGGTCGCGGCTTTGGCGCTCTCGGCGACGGTGGGCTGCGGTTTCACCGCCCAGCTCGGCGCCATGCGGATCTCCGAGGAGATCGACGCGCTCGAGGTGATGGCCGTGCCCGGTGTGCCGTTCCTGGTCACCACCCGCGTGATCGCCGGCTTCCTCGCGGTCATCCCGCTCTACATCGTCGGCCTGCTCGGCACCTTCCTCGCGTCCCGGATGATCAGCATCTGGTTCAACGGGCAGTCCAGCGGGTCCTACGACCACTACTTCAGCCTGTTCCTACCACCGGAAGACGTGCTCTATTCGTTCTTGAAGGTGCTGGTCTTCGCCTTCGTGATCATCATGGTGCACTGCTACTACGGCTTCCACGCCACCGGCGGACCCGCGGGTGTCGGCGTCGCGGTCGGTCGCGCGGTACGCGCCGCGATCGTGCTGGTGAACGTGCTCGACTTCTTCCTGAGCCTGGCGATCTGGGGGACGACCACGACGGTGCGGGTGGCGGGATGAACCGCGTGCAGCTGTGGCGCTCGACCGAGAAGCTCCGGGTGCGATTGCTCGGCATCGCCTTCTTCGTGGTGGTCGCGCTGTTCCTGGCGACCACCATCGCGATCTACAACAAGCAGTTCGTGAAGACCGTCGACGTCGACCTGGTGACCGACAGCGTGGGCAACGCGCTGACCAAGAACGCGGATGTGAAGGTCCGCGGCGTCACGGTCGGCGAGGTGCGCTCCAGCCGTTCGGACAACGGCAAGGTGACCTTGAACCTGGCCATTCAGCCGGACAAGGCCGACCAGATCCCGTCCAACGCGACCGCGCGCCTGCTACCCAAGACCCTGTTCGGCGAGCGCTATGTGGATCTGATGATCCCGGCCGAGCGCAGCGCGACGCACCTGACCAACGGCGTAACGCTGCAACAGGACAAGAGCGGCAACGCGATCGAGCTGAGCAAGCTGCTCGACGATCTGATGCCGCTGCTGCAGGCGATTCCGCCGCAGGACCTCGCCGCCACCCTCGGCGCGCTCTCCCAGGCGCTGTCGGGTCAGGGCCTCGCGCTCGGCGAGAGCGTGGACAAGCTCGACACCATCTTCCGCGAGGTCAACGGCGTGCTGCCGGACCTGCAGGACGATCTGCGCAGCTTCGCCACGGTCGCGGCCACCTACTCCGACGCGGCGCCGCAGCTGGTGCAGGCGCTGGACAACCTGCGCACCACCAACGCGACCATCGTGCAGCGCCGCTGGGACATCGACTCGCTGTACGCCGTGCTGACGCCGACCTCGTCGGACACCGCCGACTTCTTGGTGGCCAACCGCGACAACATCATCGATCTGGCCGCGGATTCGCGTCCGCTGCTGGAGGACCTGGCCACCTACTCGCCGACCTTCCCGTGCGCGATGGCGAACTTCGCGCAGCTCAAGCCGCGCATCGACCGGATCCTCGGCAAGGGGGAGGCCCAGCCCGGGTCGCGGGTGACCATCGAGCTGACCAACAACCGCGGCAGGTACCTGCCCAACCAGGACGAGCCGCGGTGGCTGGACACCCGTGGACCGTGGTGCATTCCGGAGAAGCCGCTCGGCGTCGATCCGGGGCAGTACACCACCGGCGGTCCGAGCAACGACGGCTCCTACGCCGTTCCCAGCCGCAACCCCGGCGATATCAACGCGGGGCAGATGTCACCGCCGCAGTACGGCGTGTATCCCGCGGGCAACGTCGCGACCATCGCGGGCTCGCCCATGGAACAGCACTCGCTGGGCGCGATCTACGGTGCGGCCCAAGGTGTTTCGCCTGACCAGGTACCGAGCTGGGTGACCAGGGCCGGTGCGCCCGCGTTCCGCGGCAGCGAGGTGAGCGTGCGATGAACGCGATCAAACAGCAGCTGCGCGGCCTCGGCGGGCCGCTCACCAAGTTGATCATCTTCGTCATCGTGACGTTGTTCGCGACGACGGTGCTCGCGCTGTCCATCGCGAACTACAGCGGCGGCGGTACCGCGTTCAAGGCCCGGTTCACCGATGTCACCTCGCTGAACCCGGGCGACGAGGTGCGCGTCGCGGGTGTGCGGGTCGGCAAGGTCACCGATGTCTCGATCGTGGACAAGCGGCTGGCCGAGGTGAAATTCGAACTCACCGACCGTGATTGGCTGCCCGCCTCGACCATCGCCACCATCCGGTACCGGAACCTGGTCGGTCAGCGCTACATCGCGCTCGAGCAGGGCACCGGCGAGCAGGGCCGCAAGCTCAACAAGGGCGGCACCATCCCGCTGGAGCACACCCGTCCCGCGCTGAACCTCACCACGCTGTTCAACGGTTTCCGTCCGCTGTTCCGGACGCTGACCGCCGACGACGTGAACAAGCTCTCGTTCGAGATCATCCAGGTGTTCCAGGGGGAGCAGGGCACCATCCACGATCTGGTGACCACCACGGCGAGCCTGACCAACAAGATCGCGGACAAGGACGCCGTGATCGGTGAGCTGGTGCGCAACCTGACCGCGGTGCTCGACACCGTGAACCAGCGCGACGACCAGTTCGATCAGCTCATCGTCAATACCGAAGCCCTGGTCAGCGGGTTGTCCGCGGAACGCGACACCATCGGCCGCTCGGTCACCTCGCTCGGCAACCTGGCCTCGGCCACCGGCGATCTGCTGGTCCCCGTGCGGCCCACGCTGCAGGGCTCGATTGCCGGACTGAGCCAGCTCACCGGCACGCTGAACGAGCGCAAGGACGAGGTCAACGAGGCTTTGACGAACCTGCCGCTGAAGATGGAAAAGCTCGGGCGCGTGGGCAGTTACGGCTCCTGGTTCCAGTTCTACCTGTGCGGTATCGACATCGTGGTCGGGCCGGGCGCGGTGGACGCGCCGCAGCTCAACCTGCCCGCCGGGCTGCCGACGATCAACCAGCCGCTGTACACCAACGCCGCGCCGCGCTGCTCCGGGAAGGCCCGCTGATGGACGACCGCGTATTGCTCGGACGCCGCAGCCCCGCCTTCATGGGCGTGCTCGGACTGGTGCTGGTGTTGCTGGTGACGATGTCGGCCTTCTTCTTGGACCGGCTGCCGATCATCGGTGCGGGCACCAAATACACCGCCGAGTTCTCCGAGGCGGCCGGCCTGAAGAAGGGCAACGAGGTCCGGATCGCGGGCGTCAAGGTCGGTGCGGTGGACGACGTCCGGCTCGACGGTGCCAAGGTGCTCGTCGATTTCCGGACCCAGAACGCCTGGATCGGCAGCGAGACCACCGCCTCGATCCAGATCAAGACGGTGCTCGGGCAGAAGTATCTGGCGCTGGACCCGAAGGGTTCCGGCACCGCCGACCCGAGCAAGCGAATCCCGTTGTCGCGCACCGTCGCTCCGTACGACGTGGTGGACGCGTTCTCCGACGCCGCGGAGAACATCGACCAGATCGACACCGCTCAGCTGGCCACCAGCATGCGGGTGCTCTCCGACGCGTTCGCGACCACGCCGCCGGAGATCCGCGGTTCGATCGACGGCGTCGCCCGGCTCTCGGAGACGCTGGCCAAGCGGGACGAGCAGCTCAAGAAGCTGTTCGCGGCGACCAGGCAGACCACCCAGGTGCTCGCCGATCGCAACGCGGAATTCGAGCGCCTGCTCAGCTCGGGCGGGCAACTGCTGGCCGAGCTGAACATCCGGCAGCAGTCCATCGCGCAGCTGCTCGACGGCGCCAAGACCGTATCCGCCGAGCTGACCGCCCTGGTGCACGACAACGAGGAGCAGATCGGCCCGGCGCTGAAGAACCTGCGCGGCTCGATCGATCTGCTGAATGCCAACCAGCAGAACATTTCCAAGACTTTGGAGCTCGCGGCTCCGTTCTACGGGATCTACGCCAACGTGCTCGGCACCGGTCGCTGGTTCGACGCGGTGATCGTGAACCTGCTTCCGCCCGCCCTGCCCGACATCCCCGGCAACCGTCCGCCGATCCGCACCATGGGAGGTAACTGACATGGCGGATCGGCTGACCGCACTGCGTAGTTCGGGCCGGGGGACCAAGGTCGCGATCGCGCTCGTCCTGGTGGCCGTGCTGATCGTGGCCGGGGTGCTGTGGTGGCTGTTCGACCGGATGACCACCACCAGGATCACCGCGTACTTCGATCGTTCGGTGGGCATCTACGAGGGTTCGGACGTGCGAATCCTCGGTGTCCCGGTCGGTTCGGTGGATTCGGTCGAACCGCAGGGCGATCAGGTCAAGATCGTGATGAGCGTCGATCGCCGCTTCGATGTGCCCGCCGACGCGCGGGCCGCGCAGATCACCCCCTCGATCGTGTCCGACCGCTACATCCAGCTCACCCCGGTGTACACCGGCGGGCCGAAAATGCCGCGCACGGCGACCATCGCGCGCGATCGCACGGTCACCCCGGTCGAGGTCGACCAGCTGTACAAGAGCATCACCGAACTCTCGGATGCGTTGGGCCCCAACGGCGCCAACAAAGAGGGCGCGGTCAACGACCTGGTCCGGACCGGCGCGGCGAACCTCGACGGCAACGGTGAAGCGCTGGCCAACAGCCTCACTCAGCTGTCCAAGGCGGCCAAGTACCTGTCCGACGCGCGCGGTGACATCTTCGACACGGTCAAGAATCTGCAGACCTTCGTCACCATGCTGGCCCGCAACGACGCGCAGGTGCGCCAGTTCAACGTCCAGCTCGCCGATCTGTCCAGCTTCCTCGCGAACGAGCGTGACGATCTCGGCGCCGCGCTGAACCTGCTGTCCGTCGCGCTCGGCGACGTCGCCCGGTTCATCGACAACAACCGTGAGCTGATCGCCAGCAATGCCGAGGGCCTGACCCAGCTCACCGAGACGCTGGCCAAACAGCGCGACGATCTGGCGGCGGCGCTGCCGGTACTGCCGGTGGCGCTGAGCAACCTGATCAACATCCACAACGCCGAATCCGGCACCCTCGACATGCGGGCCAACTTCACCGACCTGCAGGATCCGTTCGGCGTGATGTGCAAGCTGGTCGATGTGTCCAAGCTGCGGCCGGGCGATCCGCAATTCGAGGCGCTGGGCCGGCAGATGCGCCCGATCCTGGACCACTGCCAGGAGATCTCCGATCAGATCACCGCGGGGGTGAAGACGCCGACGCTGATCCTGCCGTTCGGCATTCTCAGCGGCGAGAACCAGCAGCGCGCTCCGGTGCCCGGCACCGTGCCCGGCACGCCGTCGGACCAGCTGCCGCCGTCTCAGGGAGGTGCGCGGTGAGTAGCAGAATCCGTTCCGTCACAAGGGGTTTCGGTATCGCGCTGGCGACCGGCCTGGCCGCCGCCCTGGTCACCTCGTGCGCATCCGACGGCATCTACAGCGTCCCGCTGCCCGGCGGCGCGGACGTCGGCGACCATCCGATGCGCATCGATATCCAGTTCGACGACGTGCTCGATCTGGTGCCGCAGTCCGCGGTCAAGGTGGAGGGCGTGCCGGTCGGCCGGGTCGAAGAGATCACCATCGGCAAGGACCAGTGGACCGCGACGGTGCGCACCGTGGTGAACTCCTCGGTGGACCTGCCCGACAACGCGCACGCCGAAGTGCGGCAGTCGAACCTGCTGGGCGAGAAGTTCATCGAGCTGTCCAAGCCGGCCGATCCGGCCGCCGCGAAGCTGCGCGACGGCGCGGTGATCACGGTCGATCGCACCCGGCACGCCACCGAGATCGAGCAGGTGCTCGGCGCGATGTCGTTGCTGCTCAACGGTGGTGGCGTCGCCCAGCTGCAACCGATCGTCACGGAACTGAACAAGACCCTCGGCGGCCGGGAGGAGCGGGTGCGCTCGCTGCTCGATCAGGCGAACACGCTGATCAAAGGTCTCGACGACCAGGTCAACGACATCACGCGGGCACTCGACGGCCTCGACGTGCTGAGCAGCCGGGTCAGTCAGCAGACCGAGCAGATCGGCAAGATCCTCGACGAACTGCCCGAGGGCGTGCAGATCCTGGAGCAGCAGCGACCCCAGCTCGTCGGTCTGCTGACCCAGCTGGACCGGGTGGGGCAGGCCGGTTTCGATGTGCTCGACCACTCGAAAGACGATCTGATCCGCGACCTCACCTCGTTGCGTCCGACGCTGCAGGAACTCGGCAAGTCCGCACCGGATCTGGTCACCGCGTTCCCGCTGATCCCGACCTATCCCTTCCCGGACTCCACGCTGGAATCCACCTTCGGCGGTTCGGTGAACACCTGGCTGTCGGTGGATCAGCAGATCGGCGTCACGCTGAGCAATCTCGGTGTGGGCAAACCGAATCCGGAGTACATCCCGCCCACCTTCGGTCCGCCGGTGCCGGTGAATCCGACCAACCCGTACTACAACGGCAACGGCCCGCGTGCGGGCTGGCCGACGATCTCGATCCTGCCGCTGCCGCCGAACATGGCCCAGCCGCCCGCGCCGGGCGTGCCGCCGAATCCGGTCGGGGCGATTCTGGAGCAACTGGGAGTGGGTGGTCCGCGATGACGAAGTTGGTGCGCTGGCAGCTGCTCGCGTTCGTGGTCGTCGCGGTGGTCGGCGTGGTGTTCGTCGGCGCCAAGTACATCCGGCTCGACCATATGCTGGGTTTCGGCCAGTACGGCGTGAAAGTGCAGGCAGACCAGACCGGCGGCATCTACAAGGGCGCCGAGGTGACCTATCGCGGCGTGCCGGTCGGCCGGGTCGGCACCCTGGAACTCACCGGCGACGGCGTGCTGATGAACCTGATCATCGACTCGGATTCGCCGGAGATCCCCGCGTCCGCGAAAGCCGTGGTGGCCAACCGATCCGCGATCGGTGAGCAATACGTCGATTTGCAACCGGACCGCGATTCCGGGCCCTACCTGCGCGACGGCTCGGTGATCACCTCGGCCACCACGCCGGTGCCGGTGCAGCAGCTGGTCGCCAGCGTGGACACGTTCACCCGCTCGGTCGATCTCGCCGCGCTGAACACCACCGTGCGCGAACTCGGCAAGGCATTCAACGGCAAGGGCGACGACCTGCAGGTCTTCGTCGATTCGCTGAACAAGTTCACCACCACGTTCAACGAAACGCTGCCGCAGACCATTCAGCTGATCCGGGACGGCAAGGTCGCGCTCGGCACCCAGGCCGAGCAGTCCGACGCGATCCGTCAGTTCAGCGACGGCCTGGACAAGCTGACCGCGCAGCTGCGCTCCAGCGATCCGGATATCCGCAGGTTGATCGGTACCGGCAACGACGCGGGGCAGCAGATCGGCGCGCTGCTGCACGAGAGCGGCGGCGCGCTCACCCAGGACCTGGGTAACCTGCGTCAGCTGCTGCTGGCGATCTCGCCCAAGTTCTTCGCGATCCGCCCGCTGCTGCAGATGATCCCGCAGCTCTCGATCGGCGGCTCGGCCACCGCGCCCGGCGACGGCACCACCCACTTCGGGCTCGTGCTGGAAACCAACAACCCGCCCGCCTGTACTGTCGGGTACGAGGGAACGCAGCGGATCCTCGAGCAGATGAAGGCGCAGAACCCCGACTTCGACGACACCCGCGACGAGTTCCCGTTCAACAAGGATGCGAAATGCCTTGTGCCGCAGGGTAACCCAACCGCGGTGCGCGGCGGTGAGCGGGCCGCGCTCGCCGATCCGAACATCGTGCAGCCCTGGGACAGCACCCCCAAGACCGATCCGGAACGGCTCGACCTGAGCCCGATCGCCATCCAGATGGCCACCCTGATGGGCGTCACGCCGAAGCGGTGACCGGACCGACGACGTTAGGTGAATACGCGTGAGCGAAGCGAAGGAAAACTCGAGGCGTAGCAGTGAGTGATGTGGACACGGCGGACGCGGCGCAGGCCGAGGGGGCTGCCGCCGTGGACATGAAAAAGGACAAGCAGGACACGGCCGCGGGTTCGGACGTGCGGGCCGGCTCCGGGATCTGGCGCACTCTCGTGCTGGCCGGCTCGGCGGTGCTGATGGTCGTCGCCCTGGTCGCCGCCGTCTGGTTCGGCGCGGGCTGGATCCGTGCCGCGGTCAGCGACGCCCCACGCGCGGACGCCCGCGACAACGCCCTCGACGCCGCCCGCCAGGCCGCGCTCAACATGACCTCGATGAACCTCGACGACGTGCCGGGCTCGCTCGCACTGGCCCGCTCCTCGATGACCGGCGCGCTGCTCGAGTCGGCGGAGAAGAACAAGGATCAGGCCGAGCAGCTCGCGAAGCAGACCGACGTCGGCATGACCTCCAAGGTGCTCGGCGCCGCCGTGACCACGCTGAACAGCGAAAAGGACAAGGCCTCCGCGCTGGTGGTGCTGCAGGTGACCGAGCTCGGCAAGGACAAGCCGCCGGCCGAATACCGCTACACCTGGAATGTCGACGTCGCCAAAACAGGCGAGGTGTGGAAGGCCGAGCAGATCTCCTCGTTGAGCCAGCCGGTGCTGCTCAGCGGTGGGCAGGGCCAGTCGCCGCAGCCGCCCGCCGGCGATCAGCCGCCGGTCGATCAGCCGCCGGTCGATCAGCCGCCGGTCGAGCAGCCGCCCGCCGCGCCGAAACCGGGATCGTAGGAGCGACACCATGACTTCTCGTAAACCGGTCAACCGGCTCACGCCCAAGCGGCAACCCGGCGCGGAACAGCAGTCGCGGACCGGTGCGTCGCGCACCGGCACGCCGCGCAACACGCCGGTCCGCAAGCCGCGCGTGACGGGTACTTCCCGTCCGGTCGGCAAGCGGCAAGCACGCGCGGAGCAACGCCCCGAGCCCGCGCGTGCCCGCACAGCACGGGTCCGTGCGCCGCGATCGAACCGTTCGTTCTGGACTCTGGTCGCGGGCTGCCTGATCGCCGCGGTGTTGCTCGGCGGATTCGCGGTGGTTGCCGCGCTGCGCCCGGGCGTGGACGACTCGAACCGGGCGTTCGTCGACAACAAGACCACCGAAGAGGTGCGGGCGGCCGCCGATCACGCGTTGCGGACCGTCTACGCCTACGACGTGAAGAACATCGACGGGTACCGGGACGCGGCCAAGCAGGTGCTCACCGGCAAGATGCTCGCCGATCTCGACAAGTACGCCGACACCACCATTTCGGCGGTGAAGCAGGCGCAGACGAGCGCGGATGCCAAGGCCGATCCGATCGGCGTGACCTTGCTCGCCGACGACCGGGCCGAACTGCTGGTCAACCTGGTGGTCAGTGCTACCAAGAACGGCGTGGCACAGCAGAGCGTCGCAGGTCCGATCGTGCTGCACATGCAGAAGGTGGGCGACCGCTGGCTGGCCAGCGACATCGTCGACCAGTGATCGGTCGCTCTCGCGCCTACTTGACGAGTTTCGCCCGACCAGTCACGCTATTCACAACAGCGGCAGCTGTCACAGTGGGTTCCCAGCGCCCCGTCGTCCTCGACGCAGCCAGCGATTCGGACACGGCGCGCCAGCCACGTGAATGTGCGCACGGGTGGTAGGTTGACACCCCCGTGACGATTGGTGTACGGTTGGACGTTGCGCTGGCTGCCTCCTGTCCATACCTCGATTTGCACACGTAAGTTCCACCTTCCGGTGTTACTTCCGTTGTTGCCTGTTCGGGTTTTGTTTGGGTCGTAACCAGCGGAATTCGTAGCAGACAAGCGACGGTCGCGGACCACCACGCGACGCGCGTGAGGTGCTGGAAGGACGCATCTTGGCAGTCTCCACCCAGACCAAGGCAGTTGCCGGAATCCCCGGAGCCCCGTTGCGGGTGTCTTTCGCGAAGATCCGTGAACCCTTGGAGGTGCCCGGACTTCTCGATCTACAGACGGACTCATTTGCATGGTTGATCGGTTCGCCGTCATGGCGTGAAAAAGTTGCCGCGCGCGGCGACGTCGGGCTAGTCGGGGGACTCGAGGAGGTGCTCGAGGAGCTGTCGCCGATCGAGGACTTCTCCGGCTCGATGTCCCTGTCTTTCTCTGATCCTCGGTTCGAAGAGGTCAAGGCCTCGATCGACGAGTGCAAAGACAAGGACATGACCTACGCGGCGCCGCTGTTCGTCACCGCGGAGTTCATCAACAACAACACCGGTGAGATCAAGAGCCAGACGGTCTTCATGGGTGATTTCC
Organism: Nocardia brasiliensis NBRC 14402; assembly: GCF_000308475.2. Lineage (GTDB taxonomy): Bacteria > Actinomycetota > Actinomycetes > Mycobacteriales > Mycobacteriaceae > Nocardia > Nocardia brasiliensis. Next base: position 138,633 of record NZ_BAFT02000113.1, read on the forward strand.
CGATGATGACCGACAAGGGCACGTTCATCATCAACGGCACCGAGCGCGTCGTCGTCTCGCAGCTGGTCCGCTCGCCGGGCGTCTACTTCGACCACTCGGTCGACAAGGCCACCGAGAAGGACCTGCACAGCGTGCGCGTCATCCCGTCGCGTGGCGCGTGGCTGGAGTTCGACGTCGACAAGCGCGACACCGTCGGCGTCCGCATCGACCGCAAGCGCCGCCAGCCCGTCACGGTGCTGCTGAAGGCGCTCGGCTGGACGACCGAAGAGATCGTGGAGCGCTTCGGTTTCTCCGAGATCATGATGTCGACCCTGGAGAAGGACAACACCGCCGGTCAGGACGAGGCGCTGCTGGACATCTACCGCAAGCTGCGTCCGGGCGAACCGCCGACCAAGGAGTCCGCGCAGACCCTGCTGGAGAACCTGTTCTTCAAGGAGAAGCGCTACGACCTCGCCCGCGTGGGTCGCTACAAGATCAACAAGAAGCTCGGCATCCACCTCGGCGAGCAGGTCACCGGCTCGGTGCTGACCAAGGAAGACATCGTCTCCACGATCGAGTACCTGGTCCGCCTGCACGCGGGTGACCGCGCGATGACCGCCCCCGGCGGCGAAGAGGTCCCGGTCGAGATCGACGATATCGACCACTTCGGCAACCGTCGCCTGCGTACCGTCGGCGAGCTGATCCAGAACCAGATCCGGGTCGGCCTGTCCCGGATGGAGCGCGTGGTCCGCGAGCGGATGACCACCCAGGACGTCGAGGCGATCACGCCGCAGACCCTGATCAACATCCGCCCGGTCGTCGCCGCGATCAAGGAGTTCTTCGGAACCTCCCAGCTGTCGCAGTTCATGGACCAGAACAACCCGCTGTCGGGTCTGACCCACAAGCGCCGCCTCTCGGCGCTGGGCCCGGGTGGTCTGTCTCGTGAGCGGGCCGGCCTGGAGGTGCGCGACGTGCACACCTCGCACTACGGCCGCATGTGCCCGATCGAGACCCCGGAAGGCCCGAACATCGGCCTGATCGGTTCGCTGTCGGTGTACGCGCGGGTCAACCCGTTCGGCTTCATCGAGACGCCGTACCGCCGGGTGATCGACGGCAAGGTCACCGACGAGGTCAAGTACCTCACCGCCGACGAGGAAGACCGGCACGTGCGCGCGCAGGCCAACTCGCCGGTCGACGCGGAGGGTCGCTTCCTCGAGGACCGGGTGCTCTGCCGCCGCGGCAACGAGGAGAACGAGCTCGTGCCCGCGTCCGAGGTCGACTACATGGACGTCTCGCCGCGTCAGATGGTGTCGGTCGCGACCGCGATGATCCCGTTCCTCGAGCACGACGACGCCAACCGCGCCCTGATGGGTGCGAACATGCAGCGTCAGGCCGTGCCGCTGATCCGTTCCGAGGCCCCCGTGGTGGGCACCGGCATGGAGCTGCGCGCCGCCGTCGACGCCGGCGATGTCGTGGTGAACGAGAAGGGCGGTGTGGTCGAGGAGGTTTCCGCCGACTACGTCACCGTGATGGCCGACGACGGCACGCGCAAGAGCTACCGGATGCGCAAGTTCGCCCGTTCCAACCAGGGCACCTGTGCGAACCAGCGGCCGATCGTGGACGAGGGTCAGCGGGTCGAGACCGGTCAGGTGCTCGCCGATGGTCCGTGCACCGAGAACGGTGAGATGGCGCTGGGCAAGAACCTGCTCGTGGCGATCATGCCGTGGGAGGGCCACAACTACGAGGACGCGATCATCCTGTCGCAGCGCCTCGTGGAAGAGGACGTGCTGACCTCGATCCACATCGAAGAGCACGAGATCGACGCCCGCGACACCAAGCTCGGTGCCGAGGAGATCACCCGCGATATCCCCAACGTCTCCGACGAGGTCCTGGCCGACCTCGACGAGCGTGGCATCGTGCGCATCGGCGCCGAGGTCCGCGACGGCGACATCCTGGTCGGCAAGGTCACCCCCAAGGGCGAGACCGAGCTGACCCCGGAAGAGCGGTTGCTGCGCGCGATCTTCGGGGAGAAGGCCCGCGAGGTGCGCGACACCTCGCTCAAGGTGCCCCACGGCGAGTCCGGCAAGGTCATCGGTATCCGGGTGTTCTCCCGCGAGGACGACGACGACCTGCCTCCCGGGGTGAACGAGCTGGTGCGCGTCTACGTCGCGCAGAAGCGCAAGATCCAAGACGGTGACAAGCTCGCCGGCCGCCACGGCAACAAGGGTGTCATCGGCAAGATCCTGCCCACCGAGGACATGCCCTTCCTGCCCGACGGCACCCCGGTCGACATCATCCTCAACACCCACGGTGTGCCGCGTCGTATGAACATCGGCCAGATCCTGGAAACCCACCTCGGGTGGATCGGCAAGGCCGGCTGGAACGTCGACGTCGCCACGGACGGGACCCGTCCCGACTGGGCGAAGGCGCTGCCGGAGGAGATGCTCGGCGCACCGTCGAACTCCAACATCGCGACCCCCGTCTTCGACGGTGCCCGCGAGGAGGAGCTCACCGGTCTGCTGGCCTCGACCCTGCCGAACCGCGACGGCGAGCGCATGGTCGACGACAACGGCAAGGCGACGCTGCTCGACGGGCGTTCGGGTGAACCGTTCCCGTACCCGGTGGCGGTCGGCTACATGTACATCCTGAAGCTGCACCACCTGGTCGACGACAAGATCCACGCCCGCTCGACCGGTCCGTACTCGATGATCACCCAGCAGCCGCTCGGCGGTAAGGCCCAGTTCGGTGGCCAGCGCTTCGGTGAAATGGAGTGCTGGGCGATGCAGGCCTACGGCGCGGCTTACACGCTGCAGGAACTGCTCACCATCAAGTCCGACGACGTGGTCGGTCGCGTGAAGGTCTACGAGGCGATCGTCAAGGGCGAGAACATTCCGGAGCCGGGCATTCCGGAGTCGTTCAAGGTGCTCCTCAAGGAACTCCAGTCGCTGTGCCTCAACGTCGAGGTGCTGTCTTCGGACGGCGCCGCGATCGAGATGCGTGACGGCGACGACGAGGACCTCGAGCGCGCGGCGGCGAACCTGGGCATCAACCTGTCCAGGAACGAAGCCGCCACCGTCGACGACCTGGCGAACTAGGCGGTAAGTGCGAATGTCGTTTGTTTCTAACGACATTCGCACCCCGCGTTCCACCAACTAGTGAACTTTTTGCTCGAATTCGACCCTTACAGGGGAAAGGAAGTTACGTGCTAGACGTCAACTTCTTCGATGAACTCCGGATCGGCCTGGCCACCGCCGACGACATTCGCCAGTGGTCCTTCGGCGAGGTGAAGAAGCCGGAGACCATCAACTACCGCACGCTCAAGCCGGAGAAGGACGGCTTGTTCTGCGAGAAGATCTTCGGTCCCACCCGGGACTGGGAGTGCTACTGCGGCAAGTACAAGCGCGTGCGCTTCAAGGGCATCATCTGTGAGCGCTGTGGCGTCGAGGTGACCCGTGCCAAGGTGCGCCGTGAGCGGATGGGCCACATCGAGCTGGCCGCCCCGGTCACCCACATCTGGTACTTCAAGGGCGTGCCCTCGCGCCTGGGGTACCTGCTCGACCTGGCGCCGAAGGATCTGGAAAAGATCATCTACTTCGCCGCCTACGTCATCGTCGGGGTCGACGAGGAGCTGCGCCACAACGAGCTCAGCACCCTCGAAGCCGAGATGGAGGTCGAGAAGAAGGCCGTCGCCGATCAGCGTGACGCCGACCTGGAGGCCCGCGCCCAGAAGCTCGAGGCCGACCTGGCCGAGCTCGAGGCCGAGGGCGCCAAGTCCGACGTGCGCCGCAAGGTCAAGGACGGCGGCGAGCGCGAGATGCGTCAGCTGCGCGATCGGGCCCAGCGTGAGCTGGACCGGCTCGACGAGATCTGGACCACCTTCACCAAGCTGGCCCCGAAGCAGCTCATCGTCGACGAGGTGCTCTACCGCGAGCTGATCGACCGCTACGGCGAGTACTTCACCGGCGCCATGGGTGCGGAGTCCATCCAGAAGCTGATGGAGAACTTCGACATCGACGCCGAGGCCGAGAACCTGCGGGAGACCATCCGCAGCGGCAAGGGCCAGAAGAAGCTGCGTGCGCTCAAGCGGCTCAAGGTCGTCGCGGCGTTCCAGACCAACGGCAACTCGCCGATGGGCATGGTGCTCGACGCCGTTCCGGTGATCCCGCCGGAGCTGCGCCCGATGGTTCAGCTCGACGGTGGCCGCTTCGCCACCTCCGACCTGAACGACCTGTACCGCCGCGTGATCAACCGCAACAACCGCCTCAAGCGACTGATCGATCTGGGTGCGCCCGAGATCATCGTCAACAACGAGAAGCGGATGCTGCAGGAGTCCGTGGACGCGCTGTTCGACAACGGCCGCCGCGGCCGCCCGGTCACCGGACCGGGTAACCGCCCGCTGAAGTCGCTGAGCGATCTGCTCAAGGGCAAGCAGGGCCGGTTCCGCCAGAACCTGCTCGGCAAGCGCGTCGACTACTCCGGCCGTTCGGTCATCGTCGTCGGCCCGCAGCTGAAGCTGCACCAGTGCGGTCTGCCCAAGCTGATGGCGCTGGAGCTGTTCAAGCCGTTCGTGATGAAGCGCCTGGTCGACCTGAACCACGCGCAGAACATCAAGTCCGCCAAGCGGATGGTCGAGCGGCAGCGTCCCCAGGTGTGGGATGTCCTCGAAGAGGTCATCGCCGAGCACCCGGTGCTGCTGAACCGCGCGCCCACCCTGCACCGCCTCGGCATCCAGGCATTCGAGCCGCAGCTCGTCGAGGGTAAGGCGATCCAGCTGCACCCGCTCGTCTGTGAAGCGTTCAACGCCGACTTCGACGGTGACCAGATGGCCGTGCACCTGCCGCTGTCCGCGGAGGCGCAGGCCGAGGCCCGCATCCTGATGCTGTCCTCGAACAACATCCTGTCGCCGGCCTCGGGTCGCCCGCTGGCCATGCCGCGTCTGGACATGGTGACCGGCCTGTTCTACCTGACCCGCCTGGAAGAGGGTGGCAAGGGCGAATACAAGCCGGCCGCAAAGGATTCCGCCGAGTTCGGCGTGTACTCCTCGCCCGCCGAGGCGCAGATGGCGGTGGACCGCGGTGAGCTCACCGTGCGTTCGCTGATCAAGGTGCGGCTCACCGAGCAGCGCCCGCCGAAGGACATCGAGGCGGCGCAGTTCCCGCAGGGCTGGCAGCGCGGTGACGCGTGGATCGCGGAGACCACCCTCGGTCGCGTGCTCTTCAACGAGCTGCTCCCGGCGGACTACGCGTTCATCAACGAGCAGATGCCGAAGAAGCGTCAGGCCACGATCATCAACGATCTGGCCGAGCGCTACCCGATGATCGTGGTCGCGCAGACCGTCGACAAGCTGAAGGACGCTGGCTTCTACTGGGCCACCCGTTCCGGCGTGACGGTCTCCATGTCCGACGTGCTCGTGCCGCCGGAGAAGACCGAGATCATGGAGCGCTACGAGGCGCAGTCCGACCAGATCGAGAAGAAGTACCAGCGTGGTGCGCTCGATCACCAGGAGCGCAACAACGCCTTGGTGAAGATCTGGCAGGAAGCGACCGAAGAAGTCGGTCGCGCGCTGCGGGCGCACTACCCGGCCGACAACCCGATCATCACGATCGTCGACTCGGGCGCCACCGGTAACTTCACCCAGACTCGTACCCTTGCCGGTATGAAGGGCCTGGTGACGAACCCGAAGGGTGAGTTCATCCCGCGGCCGATCAAGTCCTCCTTCCGTGAGGGCCTGACGGTGCTGGAGTACTTCATCAACACCCACGGCGCGCGTAAGGGTCTGGCCGACACCGCGCTGCGTACCGCCGACTCGGGTTACCTGACCCGTCGTCTGGTGGACGTCTCGCAGGACGTGATCGTGCGCGAGCACGACTGCGCCACCGAGCGCGGCATCGTGGTGCCGATCGCGGAGAAGCAGCCGGACGGCACCATCATCCGCGACGCGCACGTCGAGACCAGTGCCTACGCCCGGACGCTCGCGTCCGACGCGGTCGACGCCAACGGCAACGTCGTCGTCGGCAAGGGCGCGGACCTCGGCGACCCGGCCATCGAGGCGCTGCTCGACGCGGGTATCACCGAGGTGAAGGTCCGCTCCGTGCTGACCTGCACCACCGGCACCGGCGTGTGTGCGACCTGCTACGGCCGCTCCATGGCGACCGGCAAGCTGGTCGACATCGGCGAGGCCGTCGGTATCGTCGCCGCGCAGTCCATCGGTGAGCCCGGTACCCAGCTGACCATGCGTACCTTCCACCAGGGTGGTGTCGCGGGCGATGACATCACCGGCGGTCTGCCCCGCGTGCAGGAGCTCTTCGAAGCTCGTGTGCCGAAGGGCAAGGCGCCCATCGCCGAGGTCTCCGGCCGGGTGCGGCTCGAGGACGACGATCGCTTCTACAAGATCACCATCATCCCGGATGACGGTGGCGAAGAGGTTGTCTACGACAAGCTCTCGAAGCGGCAGCGGCTGCGTGTCTTCAAGCACGACGACGGCACCGAGCGGCTGCTCTCCGACGGCGACCACGTCGAGGTCGGCCAGCAGCTGCTGGAAGGCGCGGCGGATCCGCACGAGGTGCTGCGCATCATGGGTCCCCGTCAGGTGCAGATCCACCTGGTCCACGAGGTCCAGGAGGTCTACCGCTCGCAGGGTGTGTCGATCCACGACAAGCACATCGAGGTCATCGTGCGCCAGATGCTGCGTCGCGTGACGATCATCGACTCGGGTGCCACGGAGTTCCTGCCCGGTTCGCTCACCGAGCGTTCCGAGTTCGAGGCCTCCAACCGTCGCGTCGTCGCCGAGGGCAACGAGCCCGCGGCCGGCCGCCCGGTGCTGATGGGTATCACGAAGGCGTCGCTCGCGACCGATTCGTGGCTGTCGGCGGCGTCCTTCCAGGAGACCACTCGAGTCCTGACGGACGCGGCGATCAACTGCCGCTCCGACAAGCTCATCGGCCTCAAGGAGAACGTGATCATCGGTAAGCTGATCCCGGCCGGTACGGGCATCAACCGGTACCGCAACATCCAGGTGCAGCCGACCGAAGAAGCCCGTGCCGCCGCGTACGCGGTGCCGTCCTACGACGACACCTACTACAGCCCGGACAGCTTCGGTCAAACCACCGGCGCCGCAGTCCCGCTCGACGACTACGGTTTCAGCGACTACCGCTAGTCCGGTACCGCGACATCCGGCCCCCGCTCCTCGGAGCGGGGGCCGTTTGCGTCGCATAGGCGCTGGTGCAGCCGATATGAGCCGCAGCACCGAGCCGCCATCCACTACTATTGGCCCCATGCCTCCCGCGAGTCCTCTCCCCGCCGGCGATCCGCATCGCGTGATCACCGGGCCGGACGGTGCGGTCGAGGTGATCGTCAGTTTGGCCGAGTACCAGCAACTGAAGGCTGAACGCGAAGAGTTGCACCGGCTCCGGCGGGAGGACGAGCGCCGAACCGCGATCGCGGTCCAATTCCGCGAGGGAATCGCCCAGTACGAGGCCGATCCCACTTCTTTTCGCACGTTGACCCGAGAGGATCTGCAGCGAGAAGACCTTTTTGACCGGCCGTAGAGTTCTCATAGAGGTTGCTCCACGAGCCGAGCAGCAGATATCCGAACTGCCCGAGGTCCTCCGAATCAGAGTGCGCACGGCACTGCTCGATCTGCTGGACGATCCGCTACCACTGGCCAACGGTGCCAGGCCTTTTCGTGCCGGCGGAGAGGAAATTCCGAACGCCTATGAATGGGACCTCGGTGGTGTCACCCTCTTCTACAGTCTCGTCGAGACCGGCCCGCTGCTGGTTCAGGTCCTCGTCCTCGTCGTCGTGGTAGACGCACTCTGAGCCGCGTCCGCCGAGCGACCCACCGAAAGACCCGCTGGGCGTGGTGGAGATCGTCGGCGCGATCGGGCACTTCGGCACCTGATCCGGTGGCATGATCTGCGGGATGACGGCTCCGGTGGCCGACGATGTCGTTCGCGAGGTCGTGCGGGACGCGATTCGGTCGGTGTGGAAGAACTGTCCTGATCTGATCGAGAACGGGGCGCACGCGCGAACGGTGGTGGCGCACATCGCCGCAGCGCTCAACCTACGGTTGGCGACGTGGTCCGGGTTGTGGCGGGCCGACGTCGACTACAACCTCTTCCACGAGCGCGGGTTGCAGGTCATCCGGGAGCGCTACCTGCGTGTGCCGGATGCCCGCGCCGAACACGTCTGCCCGAACCTGATCGTGCACGACCCACGCGGCGGTGGCCCCGACCACCGCCTGCTTGTCCTGGAAGCCGAAAAGGGCAGCGGCACAACGCCGCACCGTGAATACGCCTACCGCAAACTCCAGGGCTTCCTCGAACAATTCGACTACCACCAGGCCGTCTACCTCGAATACGACGCCTCCACCCGCCCCCGCCTCGAATGGCTCGTCCCCTTCATCTCCCACCCCGCCCCCACCCTCCCGCCCGGCGAAGAGCTCTGAATCAGTCCCACCAGGCCATCAACACTCCGGTGCGGTACGGCCAACTTCCGATCGTGCTTCTGGGCGCGATAGTCGGCAAAGCGCTGCTCTGCCAACGGGATCGCGTCGTCGTACCAGTGTGACCACCGTCCGGCCTTGTCACCCGCAACCAGGATGATGGCTTCGCGATCCGGATCGAATACGAACAGGATGCGTATTTCCGAGTGTCCGCGGGAGCCAGGTCTGAGTTCCTTCAGATTGCGCAGCCGGCTGTGTTCGAGGGTGTCGACGAGGGGTCTGCCGAGCGCAGGACCGACGGCAGCTAGTCGGTCCAGCGCCTGCTCGACCAAGGCGGCCGTCACTGGATCGGATTCGCACAGCTTCATGAACCAGATATCGACCGGCTAGAGAAGTGTGAGTTCCCAGGTCACCCGTGCAATATGACATAGGGCTTATGTCGATGAGGGTTGACCGGCGTGCTGCTGTCCGTGCACCGCGACGGCACGGTCCGGGACGTCGGAAATCGGGGGAGGTGAAGCGTTTGCGCAGCCTGTCCGGCCGGACTCGGTAGTGGCTGAAGCGTGACCAGAAGTTTACTTCGGGGGGAATAGTTTCTGTGAGAATATTTTCAGCTGATGGGGTTTGGCTGTGGGTGGGCGGGTACTGCGGCTGGTGGCCTCAGCCGAAATGTGTTCCCTCCGTTGTTGAAAGCGAGCCGCTTCATGACCGACCACCAGATCTTCGATCTCGGTGACTTCACCACGCCGCACATCGCGATCTCGCGGGGTCACGGTCGAAAGGGGGCGCGCGCTGCCGCCGTCCTAGCGGAGCTATCGAGAAGGCCTGGCGGACCGTCCTGAGCGGGCGGGTCATGGAATGCATTGTCGCGGCGGTGCTCGGCCCGCTGCTGTTGGCGGGCATCGTGGTGCTCGCGGTCTGGGACGACGTGCGCGACCGGGGCGACGACTATCCGGAGCATGCGGCGGACCGGGACCGGGACCGACCCCGTCATTGACATGAACTAATGTTCAGGTTGCACGCTGTCTTCGACGAGTAGTCGAACTGCCGAGGAGGCATTGTGCACGCCGTAGTCCTACACGCTTTCGGTCCCGCGGAGAACCTGCGCTACGAGACGGTCCCGGACCCGATTCCCGGCCCCGGGCAGGTGCGTATCGAGGTGCGCGCGGCCGGCGTGCATTTGATCGAAACGGCGATGCGCGAGGGTCTTCCGATCGGCCCACCGCTGCCGGCACTACCTGCGATCTTCGGCGGCGAGGTGGCCGGTGTCGTCGAGTCCGTCGGCCCGGGCGTCGCCGGCGACTGGGTCGGCGTCCCGGTGGTGACGTCGCGGAGCGCGTCCGGCGGATACGCCGAGCTTGCGGTCGCGGAAGTGCCGATGCTGCACCGGATTCCGGCCGAACTCGATTTCGGGTCGGCGGTCGCCATGATCGTCACCGGTACCACCACGGTCGAAGTGCTCGACATCGCCGAACTCACTGCCGATGATGTGGTGCTGGTGCATTCGGCGGCGGGCGGGATCGGCAGACTGCTCGTGCAGCATGCGCGCTATCTCGGTGCCCGAGTAGTCGGCGCGGCGGGCGGTGCGGCGAAGGTCGCTGCGGTAGACGCACTCGGAGCCGATCTAGCCGTCGACTACAACGAGCCGGGCTGGGTCGACGAAGTCCGGCGGGCGGTCGGCAGCGTGACGGTCGTCCTGGACGGCGTGCAAGGTGAAAAAGGTCGGGCGGCAATAGATCTGCTCAGTACGGGCGGCCGATACCTCACCTACGGCAATGCCTCACGCGGGACCTTCGCGCCCGATGTGGAAAAGCTTCGGGAACAGGGCATCACGTACATCGATGCCTTGGCGTTGTTGCTGGCCAAGCCTCGACAGGTCCGCGTCGAGGAGGAACGCGCCCTGGCCGCCGCGGCACAAGGACGCATGGTGCCTGCGGTGCAAGCGTTCCCACTGGCCCGAGCCGCCGCCGCGCATGCCGCGCTCGAACAGCGCGCGACTACCGGCAAAGTGGTGCTGGAGTCCTGATCGGCAGACATTCATCCGGTTGTCACCGCGGTGTGGCCGGCGACGGCCATGATGGACGGATGCGGCATGTGTGTGCGGTATCGGTGGTGCTGGCCCTGTTCGCCGGTGTGCCGGCGGCAGGCCCCGCCACCGCCGACGGCCCGGGTCACCAGTTCGATCTGCAGGCGCACCGGGGTGGTGCGGCCCTGGTCGTGGAGAACACCCTGCCCGCCTTCGCGAACGCGCTGGAACTCGGCGTCAGCACCCTGGAACTGGATGTGCAGATCACCGCGGACGGCTACCCGGTGGTGACCCACGATCGAGATCCCAACCCGGACAAATGCATCGACACGCTGCCTGCCTTTCTCGGTGACCCGAAGTTCCCGTATGTGCCCGGCACCAGATACATCCGTGACCTGACCTTGGCGCAGGTACGGACGATCGACTGCGGCACACAGCGTTTGGCCGCCTTTCCGGATCAGCGCACCGCGCCGGGTGCGCGCATGCCTTTGCTGTCCGAGGTTTTCGACCTGGTACGCAGCTATCACGCCGACGATGTGCGGTTGAACATCGAGACGAAGGTGGAGGCGGGCGCGCCGGAGCAGACCGCTCCGCGTGAGCAGTTCGTGCAGGTCGTCGCGGCCGAGGTGCATCGCGCGCACATCGAAAGTCAGGTCACCATCCAGAGTTTCGACTGGGGTGCGTTGATGCGCATGCGGGAGGTGGCTCCGGAGCTGCCGCTCGTCGCTCTCACGAACGGTCAGCAGTTCCTGCAAGCGGGCCAAGCGGGCGCCTCACCGTGGCTGGGCGGCCTGGACATCGACGACTTCCCGGGCTCGCTCCAGCGGCAGTATGTCGCCGCCGCAGCATCTTTCGGCGCCGATGCCGTGTCCCCGGTGCACGGCGACCCGCAGAGCGGCAGTATCGAAGATCCGGCTTACCAGCCGTTCACCACCGACGACCTGGTCGACGCCGCGCACCGGCACGGCATGCGTGTCATTCCGTGGACGGTGGACGACCGGCCGACTATAACGGCTCTGCTCGACCTCGGCATAGACGGCCTGATCACCAACCGCCCGGACCTGTTGCGCGCCATCCTCGCCGAACGGGGCTACGAACTGCCGACGCCGCGGCACCGGTAACCGGTACGCGGTGAAACTACGTCGTAGACAATCGCTACACCGTAGACAACCCCCACGCCGCCGGGGTATGTAAATAGAACACGTTTCAGTTCTGGAGTTCGGCGGGAGATGCGATGGACAGCGCGGCCATGGGGGAGTTGGTGATGGCGGGATTCCAGAAGTTGGGGTTCATCCAGTTCACGGGGATCGAAGGCGTCGAGTTCGATGCCGGTCGCAACGTGGTGCGCATGACGCCGCGCGAGGAACATCTGAACCACAACGGTGACTTGCACGCCGCGGTGCTGTTCGGGCTGGCCGAGACCGCGGCGATGGGTGCGTCGGTGTCCGGGATCGTCGACCTGATGGGCGAGACCTTCATCGTGGCCAGGGACGGGCGGATCGAATACCGGGCCCGCGCCAAAGGCGATGCGGGACCGTTTCTCGCCACCTCCGAAGTCTCCGGCGACACCTTGCAGCGGGTGCGCGCGGATATCGCCGCCAAGGTGGCGATCGAGCTGGAGGTGCCGGTGAACATCACCGACACCTCCGGAACGTCCGTCGCCACAGCGGCATTCACCGCGGTGATCCGGCCCCGCCGCCAGTAGTCGGCGGGCGCACTCACCGTTCGCTGTCCAGCATGGCCATCTGTTCCGACGCATAACGGGTACCCGCGATCCGATCTACGGGCACGGCGGCCTCGATGGTGGCCAGCTCGTCCTCGGTGAGCGAGATCTCGAGCGCGCCGACGGCCTCGGTCCAGCGTTCACGACGCCGCGCGCCGATGATCGGCACGATGTCCGCGCCGCGGGTCAGCGCCCAGGCGATGGCCAGCTGAGCCACCGAAACCCCTTTGACTGTGGCGATCTCGGCGAGCGCGGCCACGAGTTCCAGGTTCCGGTCGAGGTTTTCGCCCTGGAACCGCGGGCTGTGCGCTCGGAAATCGTTGGCCGCGAAGGTGGTTCCGGCCTGTACCGAGTTGCTCAGCAGCCCGCGCGACAGCACACCGTAGGCGGTGACGCCGATGCCCAATTCCCGGCAGACCGGCAGGATCTCGGCTTCGATGCCCCGCGAGATCAGCGAGTACTCGATTTGCAGGTCGGTGATCGGGTGTACGGCGGCGGCCCGTCGGATGGTGTCCGCGCCCACCTCGGACAGTCCCACCTGCCGGACATATCCGGCCTCGATGAGTTCGCCGATCGCGCCGACCGTGTCCTCGATCGGCACGTTCGGGTCCAGGCGAGTGGGACGATAGATGTCGACGTAGTCGACGCCGAGTCGCTGCAGACTGTAGGTCAGGAAGTTGCGCAGGGCCGCGGGCCGGGTGTCCACCCCGCCCCAGGTGCCGCCCGGTCCGCGCAGCCCGCCGAACTTCACGCTGAGCACGATGTCCTCGCGCGGCCGCGCCGCGATGGCCTTGCCGATCAGTAGCTCGTTGTGGCCCGCGCCGTAGAAGTCGCCGGTGTCGATCAGGTTCGCGCCTGCATCGAGCGCGGCGTGGATGGTGGCGGTGGACTCGGCGTCGTCGGTGGCGCCATACATACCGGACATGCCCATCGCACCGAGCCCGATCCGGCTCACGGTGGGGCCGCCCTTACCGAGCTGAACTGTGGGAATCTTAGCTGTCGTCATGGCACCAGCCTGAACCTACCGCCCGATGCGCACCAGAGACGGGCGATCGGGGGATCGCCGATCCCTGGTTGCGCCGGCCGTTTCGGGGGACAGTGGTGGCATGGACCGCACCGAGCTCGCCGACTTCCTGCGCCGCCGCCGTGAGCAGCTGACGCCCGCGGAGGTGGGTTTGCCACCCGGTGTCCGGCGGCGCACACCCGGCCTGCGCCGGGACGAGGTAGCCCTGTTGGCGGGCATGTCCACGGACTACTACACCCGGTTGGAGCAAGCGCGGGGGCCGCGGCCGTCCACCCAGGTGCTGGCGGCGCTGGCTCGCGCCTGCGCTTCAGCAGCGACGAACGCGACCACCTCTACCACCTGTGCGGTCACGCCGCGCCGTCGCGCGAGCAGCACGACAGGCATGTCGGTCCCGGCCTGATGCATCTGCTGGCGAAACTGGACGACACGGCCGCCACCGTGGTGACCGATCTCGGCGAGGTGCTGGTGCAGAACCGTATGCACACCCTGCTGGTCGGCGACCACGGCACGCGCAAGGGGTGGGATCGGTACTACGCCTACCGCTGGTTCACCGATCCTGATTCGCGCGCCGTGTTCCCGGCGCCGGACTGGGATCGGCTGAGTCGTAAGCATGTCGCCGATCTGCGCGCGACCGCTGCCCGCCGGGCGGGCGACGCCGATGTCGCCGAGTTCATCGCCGTCTTACGTTCGGCGAGCACAGAATTCGATCGGCTGTGGGACGAACACGAAGTGGCGGTGCGTCTTTCGGACACCAAGCGCATCCTGCATCCGCAAGTGGGTCTGATCGAAACGGTCTGCGAAACACTGCTCACGCCCAATGCCGCGCAACGGCTCCTGGTCTACCTGCCGCGTCCGGGTACCGACGCCGCCGACAAGCTGGACCTGCTGCGGGTCATCGGCACCCAGCAACTCGCCGAACTCCCGGATACCGCGCTCTGACGGTGCTCAAGGTGCGCCGGAGGCGTAGTCCATCGCCGCGTCGATCGCGGGCTGGCCGCCTGCCATGGCCAGGCCCGCCGCCGCGCCGATCGCGGCGCCGAGCACCGTCGTGATCGGCACCGTGATGAAGTCGAGCACGAACAGACCGAGCGGGAAGCCGAGCACGAAGCCGACCGCGGCGCCGATTCCCGCCCCTGCCAATACGATCGGCATGTTCTTCTCCACCTCGGCGAAGAACCGCTCCTGGGCACTGACATCGCGCAGCGGCACGTCCGACAGACCGACCGGGTCGATCACGAGGCGGTGTCCGGCGTCCTCGACCACGGGCCGCAGTTCGACCCGCCGGTCGCCGACGCGCAGCGCCATCGGCAGTGCGGCAACGACATTGCCGTCGCGATCGCTGAGTGTGACCACCCGTCCGTCGCGGATCACGTCGAAACGGCCGTCCGCGATGGTCGTGACGGCGGCCCGCCGGTCCGGGGACGCCGCGACCTGGTAGGCGATGTCTTGGAAGATGCCGCGCACATCGAGCGGTCCGTCGGGCGTGTCGGCGGGATCCGCGTAGACGGTGCCCGCGGTGAGGACGGTGGCCACCATGGCCGACATCGTCGTCGCGGAGATTGTCGCGGAGATTCTGGAGATGCTCATCGTGCTCTTTCCTGGCGCTGCCCCCTGCGCGGTGTTCGATCGGGCACGATACCCGCTGCGGTCCCGTAGCTGAAGGGCCTCGAGCGCAACGCAACTCGGTTCAGCGCGGTAGCTGCTCGCTGAGCCTGCGCAGATAACCGGCGAATCGCTTGCGGTCGGCGTCGTCCCAGTCCGCGGTGAGGTCGGCGAAGACCTGGCGTTGCCAGACGTGGGCTTCGGTGAGCAACTGTTCGCCGTCGCCGGTCAACGCGAGGGAGGTCTTGCGGCGGTCGTGCGTGGCGGCGGCGCGGGCGAGGTAGCCCGCCGCGGTGGCATCGCGCACCATCCGGCTCGCGCCCGAATGGTCAAGTCCGAGTTGGTGTGCCACGGTGCCGATGGTGGCCTCGCCGCCCAGTTCGACGGTCGCCGCGACCGCCTCGACCACCTGTACATGCTGGGCGCTGCGCAATTCGTCGGGCAGCTCCGCCGAGGTCCGGTTGATCCAGCGCCGGGACCAGAATCGCACCAGCCGGAACAGTGCGGGCCCGCCGTCGGTGGTGCTTCCGGTGCGTTCGATCGCCCTTCTGCTCATGCCCCCAGCCTAGCTCGCAGCTATCAGTCGTATGCGTATCGCATGTATATTCGTATGCATATCGCATACTTATCGGAGGTAGCCGTGACCATAGTCCTGAATCACACCATTGTTCCCGCCGCCGACCGGCATGCCGCCGCAACGTTTTTCGCTGATCTGCTCGGCCTGACTGTGGGCAGGCAGATCGGTCCCTTCGCGCCGGTGTGGGTCAACGACGACCTCACCCTCGATTTCGACGATCGCGTCACCGTCGTGCCCGGCCACTACGGTTTCCTGGTCGACGACGACACCTTCGACGCGCTGCTGCGGCGGCTCGCGCGGCGGCCCGAGGTCGACTTCGGGTCCGGCGTCGAGCACGGCTGGGATCGCGCGGTCAACCAGCTCGCGGGCGGCCGGGGCGTCTATGTGCTCGCCCCGGACGGCCACAGCTACGAATTCTTCACCGCCGCACCGTGACCGGTGCCCGCGCCGGAATCAGCCGCGGGCCGGGCCGATCCGGCGCTTGCGCGGCTTCAAATGCAGCGCGGGCAGCGGCGGGGCCGGAATGCGCTGGTCCGGTCGGTGACCCGCGATATCGGCGAACCGCTCGAGATCGTGGTTCTCCCAATCGTTTCGGGCGGCGACGATCTCGTCGTGACTGCGCGCGACGAAGTTCCACCACATCACCAGTTCCTCGCCGAACGGTTCGCCGCCGATCAGCGCGAAATGCGCACCCGCGGTGCTGGACAGCGTCAGTTCGGTCCGTTCGGTGCCGAGATACAGCAGTGGTCCCGCGGTCAACGGGGTGCCGTCGATCGTCACCTCGCCTTCGATCACCAGCACCGCGTGCTCGAAGGCGGCCTCGACGGGCAGGGTGACTTCGGCGCCCGCGTCCAGCCGGACGTCCGCGCCGACGATCGGTGTGTACGCGGTCGCCGGTGAAGTGAGTCCGGCCAGCGCGCCGATCAGCACCACCGCCTCGATGCCGTCCGACCGATAGATCGGCAGCGCACGATGCTGCTCGAAATGCGGTGCGATCCCGGTTCGATTGCCGGGCAGCGCGATCCACAACTGCAGACCGTGTCCGGTGTGCGCGCCCGCGACACCGTATTCCGAGTGCGCGATGCCGTGCCCCGAGGTCATCAGATTCAGCTGCCCCGGCTCGATCTCGACATCGGAGCCCACCGAGTCGCGGTGCCGAATCCTCCCGTCGAACGGCCAGGTCACCGTTTGCAGACCGATGTGCGGGTGCGGATCGATATCCGGGGACGCGCCCGTCGTGGTGACCGTGGGCGAGCCGAAGTGGTCGAGAAAACACCACGCGCCCACGGTCGGCAGATCTCGTTGCGGCAGTACGCGTTCCACGAACACGCCGCGCACGCCGCCGAGCGGCACCTCGCGCGCGGGATAGAACTCCGCGACCGGGCCCGGGCCGGGCTCCGGTTCGCAGAGCGCTTCCTCTGGATGAGCTTCCAAATCGCTCACGGCCGTGCCTCGCTGACGCTGGGCTCCGCCGTTCCCGACGCAGCGACCTCGGTTCGTGCGCTGCGCTGACTCACTGAGGGATCCCTTTGCCGACGACATGCGCGTCGTACTGCGGATGCTTGTCCAGGTAGGCCTTGATGAATGGGCACAGCGGCCGGATCGTCCGCTTCCGCTCGACGGTGTCCTCGATGGCGTGCTTCGCCAACACGCTGCCGAGCCCCTTACCGGAGAACGCGCCGTCGATCTCGGTGTGGGTGAACACCGTCTCGTCGCCGCGCTCCTCGTACTCGGCGAACCCGGCGAGCTCGCCGCCGTAGGTCACCTCGTAGCGGTGCTTCTCGTCGTTGCGGACAACCTTGGCTTCGGGAGTGGCTGTGGTCATGGTCGACTTCTCCTTCGATGCGCGTACCGGGTGCTTGCTGAGGATCGACACGCGATTGAACGCGCCGATCGTGGTGGCCGTCCAGACGACGACGGACAGCTGATCGTCGGTCAGGACCTCGCGGGCCGCGGCGTACGCCCGGTCCACGGTGTCCTCGTCCGGCAGCGTCGTGGTGACCTCGGCCAGCCGGAGGACGGCCCGTTCGAGCGGTGAATACAGATCCGTGCGGTCCCACGCGGGCAGGACCGCGAGTTCCTGTGCGGTATTCCCCGCGGCGAGCGCGGCACGCTGATGCACGTCCAGGCAGACGGCACAGCCGTTGAGCTGGGAGACGCGCATGTTGATCAGCTCGACGAGCTTGCGGTCCAGGCCGACGGCGGCGGCCGCGGCGCGCACTTCGCCGGCGACCTTCACGAGGGTGCGATACACGCCGGGCGTCTGCTTGTCGATCCAGACGCGGTCATGCGGTTCATCGGGCTTCACCTTCATGGATGCTAGCCCCCTTCGGGGCCGGGCGTGCCGTGGGGTGACGCTCAAGCGGACCGGAGTCCGCACATATTTACGGCGCTGTACAGAACTCGTAGAGATCGTCGCGTGGACCTCCCGCCGGCCGGTGCCCGGCACAAGAATGGGGAGTTCGTCGAAGGAGAAATGCCATGAGGTTCCGCAACCGCACCGCACCCACGCTGGTCGCCGCCTGCCGCCGCAGCGCGCACCGGATCTGGGCCCGGCAGGATCTCACCCCGCAGGAGCGGGCGAATCTCCTCGCGGGCTGGACGCCGCCCGCGGTGATCAGCGCATCGCTCGGGGGGCGCACCTGCCACTGAGCCCGGGTACGAGAACGGCCCGGCGACACCGCGATCGGTGCAGCCGGGCCGCCGGTTCGGCGCGGACCTAGATCTCGGTGAACCGTCGCAACTGGAACGGTTCGACCAGGATGTCGTCCAGCGCGGCCGCGCCCTGCTTCAGGTGCGGGGTCTCGAAATGCGCCGCCAACGCGTCGGCGTCGACCCACTCCTCCAGCAGCACGGCCTTGGCCGGGTCGGTGGGATGCAGGTACAGCTCGTAGCGAAGGCAGCCCGGCTCCGCGACGGTCGGCCCGACCAGGTTCTCCAGCACCGCGCGCAGGTCGGCCTCCCGGCCGGGCTTGGCGGTGAAGCGGACATTGAGTGTCAGGGTGGACACGTCGTACTCCTGATCTGTTGTGGTTGTGGCTATTCCCGGCCCGCGGAGCTGAAAGACATATCCGCGTAACGATTTCCGGCTACCCGGTCGGCGATCGGGTCCAGCGTGGCCAATTCGTCCTCGCTCAGAGCCAGGGTAGCGGCGGCCACGTTCTCGGCCAGCCGAGTCCGCTTGCGGGTCCCCGGGATCGGGACCACCGGCACGCCGTGCACCGCCGCCCTGCTGTGCACCCACGCCAGCGCGACCTGTGCCAGCGTCAGCCCGCGCGCGTCGGCGATCCGGCGCAGCGGTGCCAGCAACTCGACATTGTGCGCCGCGTTGTCACCGGTGAATCGGGGCATGCTGTGCCGGAAGTCTTTCTCGTCCGCCAATTCCTTTGCGGAGGAGAATGATCCGGCCAAGAAGCCGCGGCCCAGCGGCGAATACGGGACGAAGGTGACGCCCAGTTCCGCCGCGGCGGGCACCGCCGTCCGCTCGACATCGCGGGAGAACACCGACCATTCGGACTGGATCGCCGCGATCGGATGCACGGCGTGCGCCGCGCGCAGTTCCGGCCCGGTCACTTCGGACAGGCCCAGCGCCCGGACCTTGCCCTGCGCAACCAGTTCGGCCAGCACGCCGACGGTCTCCTCGATCGGTACGGCGGGATCGCGGCGGTGCATGTAGTAGAGGTCGATGGTGTCGATGCCGAGCCGGCGCAGGCTGGCGTCCACGGCGCGCCGAATGTAGGCGGGGGAGTTGTCGATACCGCGGAAGGCCGGGTCGTCGGGTTTGGTGTAGATCGCGAATTTCGTTGCCAGTACCACTCGTTCGCGGTTGCGCCGGACGAACTCGCTGAGGAACTCCTCGTTGCGTCCCGCGCCGTACACGTCCGCCGTGTCGAAGAGCGTGACGCCGAGCTCGAGCGCGTGGTCCAGCATCGCCCGCGCCTCGACGGTGTCGGTGCTGCCGTAAAAGGCGCTGATCCCCATGCAGCCGAGCCCTTGCCCGCCGACCTCGATCCCACTGGCGCCCAAGGTGGTGGTGGGCAGCGTGTTGCCGGTCATACCCTGATCCCTTCGCTCTCCTGTGCGGTGACCGGGGCCGGGCGCACGGGCTGGGCTTTGCCCTCGTACACGTCGATCTTGTAGTCCAGCACGGCCACGGTCTGATGGAGTTCATCGATCTTGGCGAGTACTTCGGCCCGCGTTTTCCGGAACATCGCCAGCCGCTCGGGGAACGTGGATTCCCCTTCGCGCACCAGCTCCGCGTACCGGACCATGTCCGCCACCGACATGCCGGTGGTGCGCAGCCGCCCGATCAGGGTCAGCCACTCCAGGTCGCGATTACTGAACCGCCGCTTGCCGGTGTGGTCGCGGCCGATGTAGTCCATCAGCCCGATCCGTTCGTACCAGCGCAACGTGTCCCGGGTCAGCCCCGACCGCTCGGACACCTCCCCGATCGAATACCGCGGCGTTTCCCAGTCGCTGTCCCGTTCGCTCCGCGCCATTTCACTCACGACACTCGCCTTCCCGTCTGAACCCCGTCGACGCTAGTCACCTGGAGTGCACTCCAAGCAACCCCATTCTGCCGAAGACCCCCTACAGCCTCCGGCCGATCCGGTACTTTGCGTGGGACACTGGAGCCGACCGGGTGGGGCGAGCTGAGGAGCGAGGGTGACGGCACTTCCGGAACCGTGGCGGCTGCTGACGATTGCCGACTATTTGGCACTCGATGAGGACGAGCTGGTTCGCCACGAGTTGCAAGAGGGGGTTCTCGCCATTTCGCCGTCGCCGAAACCGCGCCACAACTTCGCGGGCTTGCGGCTATCCAGCCAGGTAGATGCGCAGCTTCCGGCGAACCTGGTCGCCGTGCCCGATGTCGATGTCGATTTGCAGCTCGTTCCGGAGGACGGACCGGCCACGGTCCGCCGACCGGATCTGGTTGTGGTGGACCGGGAGGAGTTCGACCGGGTCGATGCCGAGAACGGGGTCCTGCGTGCCTCGGGCGTCCGCCTCATCGTCGAAATCATCTCGCCGGGCTCCCGGCGCACCGACTTCGTCATGAAGAAGAGCGAGTACGCCGACGCCGGCATCCCGCAGTACTGGATCATCGACCTGAGCGAGCCGCTGAGCTTGGTCGCCTTCCGGCTCACCGAGGAACTCGGCTACGTCGACGACGGTGAGGTGACCGGCACCTTCACCACGTCGTCGCCGTGCCCGCTGACCATCGATCTGAAGCAGCTGGGCTGAAAACCGATCCTGGCGCTCAGCTGTAGTTCGGAAGTTCCTGGATGGCCCATTTGTTGCCGTCGGGGTCGGCGAAGTAGGTGAACTTGCCCCACGCGAGTTCTTCGACCGGGGTGGCGGCGACGCCCGCGGCGGTCAGTTGTTTGTAGGCGTCCTCGGCGTCGGCGACGACGATCTGCATGCCGACGACGCTGCCGGGGGCCGCGTCGGTGACTCCTTCGCCGATGCAGATGGAACAGCCCGAGCCGGGCGGGGTGAGCTGCACGAAACGCACGTTCTCGTCCACCCGGTGATCATGGTCGGCGTGGAAGCCGATGCTGGTGTAGAAGTCCTTCGCACGATCCACGTCGGTGACCGGGATCGCGATGAGCTCGATTTTCCAATCCATTGCCAGAGCATGGCACCGCTGTCCGACAAAGTCCTGGAATCGGGCCTACCCTGGTCACATGCCAGGTAAGGACATCGACCGGATCAGGGCCCGCTCGGCCTGGGCGACGGTCAAGGAAAGCCCCGTGATCACCGCGATCGCGGTCGCGCCGGTGGTGCTCGCGGTCGCGCTCGTGTGGTGGCTGATCGGCGGATTCGCCGCCTTCGTGCTGCTGGTCGTGCTCGGCGCGGTCGTGGTGGTCGGCGGCAAGCTGCTCCGCTGAGCCCGCGCCGCTCAGCGCGGGATGTGGAAGCGCACCAGCTCGCCTGCTCCCGGGTCGATCTGTGCCCACGGCCGGTCGAACTCGAGCACCGCGAGCGCCGAGGTGGGGAACTTCCGGCTGAGTTCGATCGCCGGCGCCGAACCGCGGTTGCCCGCCAACTCCCATGCCGTCCACGGCATTCCGGGCGCATGCCCGATCACCAGCAGGGTCGCGACCTCCTCGTCGCTGAGCTGGACCAATTCGATCAGGCTCTGCGGCGAAGCCTCGTAGATGCCCGCCTCGTAGACCACCGGCGCGGTGATGCCGGTGGCCGTCAGCGTCTGCCTGGTCCGGGTCGCGGTGGAACAGCGCACCGCGTCGATCGGTGGCTGGGTCCGGCGCAACCATTCGCCGGCCAATCCCGCTTCGCGTTGCCCGCGCGGCGCGAGCGGGCGTTCGTGGTCGCCGACACCGTCGGGATATGCCGACTTTCCGTGTCGCATGAGGATCAGAGTCCGCACCATGGAGATACCGTAAGGCCTCCAGTCGCATGGCCTCGACCACACTCGAGGCAAACTGAAAGCGGCGTCACATCGCGACGGTTCCGCGACGCGCCGTTTTTGTCCACCTCTGCCCACCGGGTGGCCTACAGCCCACGTACATTTCGAGGATCTTGACAATATGGCCTACGTCATCACGCAGCGTTGTTGCAACGACGCCAGCTGCGTCTCCGAGTGCCCAGTCGATTGCATCCGTCCGACCCCGGACCAACCGGAGTTCGCGACCACCGAGATGCTCTACATCGACCCCGACACCTGTATCGACTGTGGGGCGTGTGTAGACGCGTGCCCGGTGGAGGCCATCTTCTCCGAGGACGATCTGACCGCGTCGCTGGCCCGATACCGCGATATCAATGCCGCGTACTTCAAACGGCATCCGCTCGAATCCAACTTCGACCCGATCGTCACGCCGCCGCGGCCGCCGAAGGATCTCGGCACGTTGCGGGTCGCGATCGTCGGCGCCGGTCCCGCCGCCTGCTACGCGGCCGACGAGCTGCTGCGCCGGGCCGATGTCGAGATCGAGATGTTCGACCGGGTGCCCACGCCGTGGGGTCTGGTCCGCAGCGGTGTCGCGCCCGATCATCCGGGCACCAAGACGGTGTCGGGTCTGTTCGAGTCCGCGTTCCGGCGTGAGACGCTGCAGTACTACCTCAATGTCGAGGTCGGCACGCACGTCACGCACGAGGAGCTGCTGCGCCACCATCACGCGGTGATCTACGCGGTGGGCGCCTCGACCGATCGCCGCCTCGACGTGCCCGGCGAGGAACTGCCGGGCAGCCACTCGGCCACCGAGTTCGTCGCCTGGTACAACGGCCATCCCGACTACGCCGATCGGCAGTTCGACCTGTCCGGCGAGCGGGCGGTGATCGTCGGCAACGGCAACGTCGCACTCGACGTGGCCCGGGTGCTCACGGTGTCCCCGGACGAGCTGGCCAAGACCGATATCGCCGACCACGCCCTGGACGCGCTGCGGCGTAGCAATATTCGCGAGGTCGTGGTGCTCGGCCGCCGCGGCCCGCTGCAGGCGGCGTACACGTCCTCGGAGTTCCTCGCGCTCGCCCACCTCAACGGCATCGATGTCGTCGTCGACGCGGCCGATCTGGAGCTCGATCACGCGAGCCAGGCGGTGCTGGACGACCCGGACATCGAACCGTCGCTGAAGCTCAAGTACACCCTCGCCGAGGAGTACGCGGGCGGCACGCGCGACGACGCCAACAAGCGGATCGTCTTCCGCTACCTGGCCTCGCCGACGGCGTTGCACGGCACCGGCAGAGTCGAATCGATCGAGTTCGCGCACAACGAATTGTTCGCCGACAGCGGCGAATTGATGGCCCGGGCGACCGATCGCACCGAGACCATCGAGACCGGACTGGTGCTGCGCTCGATCGGCTATCGCGGCGCACCGGTCGCGGACCTGCCCTTCGACGAGCGGCGCGGCATCGTGCCGAACGAGCACGGCCGGGTGCTCGAGGCGGACGGCAGCCCGCTGCCGGGCGTGTACGTCAGTGGCTGGATCAAGCGGGGTCCACGCGGCGTGATCGGCTCGAACCGGGTCGATGCGGAGGAAACCGTCGAACATCTCATCGCCGATTTCACCGCGGGCAAACTCGGTGCGCCCGAAGCGGATCGGGCGGCGCTGAAATCGCTGCTGCGCGAGCGGCAGGCCGATCTGGTGGACCGGGAAGGCTGGCGGGCGATCGATCAGGCCGAACGGGCCGCGGGCAAGTCGGCGGGCCGGCCGCGGGTCAAGTTCACCACGCGGGCGGATCTGCTGAAGGCCGCGCGCGGCTGAACGCCGGGGAAGCCGATCGGGTGCGCGGCGCTCGGTCGGCTTCCGCTGTCGCGCGGGCTATTCCGGCGGCAGCGGCATGATGCGCACGACCGTGGTGGTGGTGCCGCCGACCACGAACCACAGCCGCAGCACCGGCCGTCCGGTCCGGTCGCCGGGCTCGTAGCGGCTGCGCACGGTGACGTGCTGGCGGGCGAGCACCGGCGCGACGTACTCGATCACCGCGCGGTGCGGGCCTGCGAGCAGCTTCGGGTACTCGACCAGGAACTGTTCCACCGCCTGCCAGTAACAGGCGTTGTTGACGTGGTTGTACTGGTCGATATCGGTCGCCCGCACCGGAAACGGCATATCGGTGTCGGATTCGATCGGGGTGGTGTCGGTGAGGTACGGCCGCCAGCGCAGCCGATGTTCCTGGGTGGTCTGGGCCAGGTAAGCGAGGCCCTCGTCGCTGATCCGGGCGGGGCGCTGGGTCAGTTCGCTGATGTTGATCCAGAAGCCCTCGGTCTCGATCAGCCCGCCGTTGCCGCTGGTCACCCGCACGCGCATATTCGCCCAGCGGGTCGACATCGCCGAGCACCAGCGCAGTAGCTGCACTTGCTCCGGCCACAGGATCGGCCGGATGACGTCGATCACCGTGCGCCGCACGATCCAGTTCGGATCGGAGTGGTGCAGAAATGTCTTGTGCAGGTTCTCCCAGGCGATGTCCTGCAGATAGCGGGCGATGGCGTCGAACCGCAGCCGGTCGTAGGGGTCCACATCGCCCGCCCGGATGGGCCACGCCGAGGCAAAGCCGATGCCCTCCTGGGGAAGCGGGGCGAGTGGCTGATCGAGTGACACTGGTGCTCCTCGCGCTGCACGGGGTGCCGCGTTCTTCGTGTGGTGCTGTTCTGAGACGACTTTACGGGGGTGTAGGTCACACCAGCGCGCCGAGTGCGTCAGTACTGCGCGCCTCGCCTCGAGCGGTGACACGGATCGCGGCCGGATTCCGCTCGTGGGGACGCCTCGCACCGGCGCCGGTACGATCCCGGGGCAAGCATTTCAGGGGAGGACGCACGGTGAGACCGCTCGGCCCGCACGACCCGCGCACCGCGGGGCGGCACCAGTTGATCGCCGTCATCGGCCAGGGTGCGATGGGTCGGGTACTGCTCGGGCGCGCTCCCGACGGACGCCTGGTCGCGGTCAAGATGATCCACCGCCACCTCGCCAGGAATGCCGAGTTCCGTGCCCGCTTCCGCTTGGAAGTCCAAGCGTCCCAACGGGTCACCGGCGCCTACACCGCGGCTGTCATGGATGCCGACCCCGACGCGGAGGATCCGTGGCTGGCCTCGGTTTTCGTGCCCGGTCCGGCCCTGCGCGAGGCCGTCGACCAGCACGGCCCGTTGCCCTTGGGCGGATTGCGCCTGCTCACCGCCGGACTCGGATCCGCGCTCATCGAGATCCATCGCGCGGGCATGATCCACCGCGACCTCAAACCCACGAATGTGCTGCTGGCCGAGGACGGTCCGCGGGTGATCGACTTCGGCATCGCCCGGGCGCTAGAGGCCGATGTCCAGCTGACCACCACCGGCACGCTCGTCGGCTCCCCGGCGTACATGTCGCCGGAACAGGCGTCCGGCCTCGAACTCAGCACCGCCAGTGACGTTTTCTCGGTGGGCGCGATGCTGTACCTGGCCGCGACCGGGGACAGTCCGTTCCTCGGCGCGTCGGCTCCGCAGACGCTGTACAACGTGGTGCACGACCGGCCGGACACCAGTCGGATCCCGCCGGTGCTGCGCCCGGTCGTCGAGGCGTGCCTGGACAAGAATCCGCTGCACCGGCCGACGCCGCGCCAGCTGATCGACTCGGTGGCGACGATGCCCGCCCGGTCCGGTTGGCCCGGCTCGGTGCGGCAGCAGATCACCCGGGACCGGGCCGACGCCGACCGCTGGGCGGCCGCGGGTGGGGATCCGGCCGCCGAGGCGCCACGGCGTGGCCGCACCTGGCTTGCGGCCGTGGCCGTCCTGGTCTTGGCGGCCGCGGGCACGGTCACCGGTGTACTGCTCAGCCGGGACGACCCGCCGAGCAGGCCCGATCCGCTGGCGAATCGCACGCTGGACCTTTCCGACGCGCAGCTGCGGCTCATCGACACGTGTGCGCTGCTCGGTCCCGATGTGGTCGGCGGACTGGGGCAGCCGGTGGAGGCCGAGCCGACCGAATCAGCGGTCTGCGAAACCAGATTCATCGAATTGGACGGCAGGCAGACCCGGATGCGCGTGCGGGTCGGCACCCCGGTGGCGTCCGGCAAACCGCTGTCCGAGCAGGTCGCGGGCCGGACCGTGCTGGATACCACGGCGGAGACCGGCTCGTGCGGCCGCGCGCTCGCGGCGCGCGACGGGGCCCCGGTCGGGGTCGAGGTGACGATCAGTGCGGCCGCACGTGATTCGTGCGGGTCGGCGACCGAAGTCCTGAAAGCCGTTGCCACCCGGCTCGTCCTGGATCCGCCGCAGGCGAAACTGCCCGATCCCTCGGTGGTCCGGATGGATCCGTGCGCCGCCGTGGCACCCGGCATTCTCGACGCACAGCTCGGCTCCGGCGTCCGTGCCACCCCGGCAGACGTGCACACCTGCACCTGGTCCGGGACCACTACCGAACTCACGGTGCGGCTCACCGAGGCGAAGCGCGTCGATACCGACCCGAGATACACCACACTGTTCGTCGATGGTGGCAAACTCGGCGACTTCGACTCGGCCCGCCGGATCGATCAGGACGGCACCTGCGTGACGGTTCACCTGGTGCGGTCCACCATCGGGGGTCGCGGCGACCTGATCGCCGTCTCGGCGCGTCCGTCCGCGGGGGCGCCGGCCGATACCGCCTGTGCCACTACCGAAGCCGTCCTGACCGGAGTTGTCGACGCAGTGAGGAGGTCCTGATGGTGACGCGCCTGGAGCCCGCAGACCCGACGCAGATCGGCCGGTACCGGCTGCTCGGCGAGCTCGGAGCCGGGGCGATGGGCCGGGTGCTGCTCGGCGTCGGACCCGACGGCCGCCTGGTCGCCATCAAGCAGGTGCATGCGCACCTGGTGGACGAGGCGGATTTCCTGCCGCGTTTCCGGCGCGAGGTGCAGACCTCGACGCGGGTGTCGGGCGCGTTCACCGCCGCCGTCGTGGATTTCGACGTCGATTCCGAAATGCCCTGGCTGGCCTCGGTATTCGTGCCGGGTGTGCCGCTCGACAAGGCGGTGAAGGAGTACGGCCCGCTCGACACCGATCAGATCCGGACCCTGGCCGTCGGGCTGGCCTCGGCCTTGCACGCGATTCACGGCGTCGGGTTGATCCACCGGGATCTCAAGCCCGCCAACGTCATTCTGGCCGAGGACGGGCCGCGCGTGATCGATTTCGGTATCGCGCGTGCCGCCGAGGGCCGTTCGGAGCTGACCGGGACGGGATCGATCATCGGTTCGCCCGCGTTCATGTCGCCGGAGCAGGCCGAATCACTGCCGTTGACGCCCGCCAGCGATGTCTTCTCCCTCGGCGCGGTGCTCGCCATGGCGGCGGGCGGGACGAGCCCGTTCGCGGGCTCGTCGTTGCCGACCACGCTGTACAACATCGTGCATGTCGATCCCGACCTGTCCGGCCTGCCCGCCGAGGTCCGCGCGCTGGTCGAACCGTGTCTGGCCAAGGATCCGCAGGCCCGGCCGACGCCCGGCCAGATCCTGGACTTCCTCGGCGGCGTGCGGACCGGCGGCGCGCTGTGGCCTGCCGCCGTGCACGACGCGATCCGGCGACAGGACGCGGAACTGTCGGCATTGCGGTCCGATCCCGAAGCGACGCAGTTCACCACCGTCGGTGCGGCCGCCCCGCCCACCCAGCCGGGCGGTGACTTCGATACGCGACTGGGCCAGCTCGTCGCCGCGGCCAGGATCACCGACGAGCGACGACGCCGGGCCCGGCTGCGGATCGGCGCGCTGGCCGGTGCCGCGCTGCTGGTCGTCGCCGTGGTGGCCGGCGCGATCACCTGGGGCGGTGACGAGGAATCGACCGCGCCGCAGGTGAATTCGCTCGGTGCGCTGAACCTGACCAAGCTGCGGGCGGTCGATCTCTGCGCGGCGATGAAGGAGCCGCTGGTGCCCGCGCTGGGCGACTGGACGCAGAAACCGCTCTCCACCCGGTGGGGCACGTGCGGTGCGGCGGCCGGTGGCTATCAATTCAGCTTCGAGATCGCGCGAACCGAAGGTTTCGTGGAAACCGGCGCAACGGTGGACGGCGCACCGGTGCTGCGGGATACCGCGGCGCCGGACGGCACCTGCGGGCGCGCGCTGCTGCCCGCCGCGACCGAACCGCAGTTCGCCGTCGTCGCCAGGGTGCAGGGCGCCGGTGCCGCGGACAAACTGTGCTCGGTGGCCGACGAAGCCGTGACGCGGTTCGCGCCGCGCCTCGCCGGCGGCGGACCGAAACTGCCCGACGTGCGCCGGTCGCTGGCCCGGCTCGATCCGTGCGCACTGGTGGACGTCGACGTCGCGAAACTCAGCATCGGCCGGCAGTTGCGCGGCGATGCCGATACGTTGCACTCCTGCAAGTGGGCCGGGGGAAACACGGTGGCGGTCCGGCTGGAGCGGACCGCGCCGCCCGCGGAGACGCCCAAGCCGATCGTGATCGACCTCGGTGGTGGCAACATCGTCAACATCGACGAGCAGGAGCAGAGCGCACCCGCCTGTGTCCGGCAGGCGGTGTACCGGCCCGGTCGGGAGGGGACAGCGGAAGTGGTGACGGTCCAGGTGGAAAATCCGGCCATGGCGGCACATCCGGAGTTCAAATGTCTTGCCGCGCAGGAGATCCTGCGCAACGTCATGAGCAACCTGCCGGTGGTGCGCTGATGCGGGCCGCCTCGATCACGCGCGGGCTGGCGCTGGCGTGCGTCGCCCTGGCCGCGCTCTGCGGCTGCGGCGACGTGCGCGGGACCGCGCTGCCCGGTGAAGCGGACACCCGGAAATTCGATGTCGGCGGATACCCAACGGCGGTGCCGAAGATCGCGCCGAACCTGGATCCCGTCGGCTATGCCCGGCTGGAAGGCGTGCGGCTGGCCGATGCCGTGATGAGCCCGCACGAGGTGGACGACAAGTACTCCGCGGGCGCCTCGGCGCAGGTGCACACCGGCCTCGACACCTTGACCAGCTATCTCGCCGAGCCGGTCCTGCCGGTGCTGCAGAATTACGGCTTCGTCGTCGGGTTCTCCACCGGTTCGGCCGACGCGGTGCTCCCGTTGACGCGTGCGACGGAGGGCAGTCGCGAACGCGAAGGGCTCACCGTCACCGTGCTGCGATTCCGGGACAAGGACGCGGCGAAAGCCGCCGCGGCGGAGATGAACGCGGTCGACTTCGCGCTCAGTCCGGAGAACGCCGCCGTTCAGCTGCCGAAATACCCGGACTCCGGCGCACATTGGCGGCCCGCGGTGCCCACCCTCGGCAGCACGACCGCGCACGGGGTGTTCGTGATCAGCACGCTGGCCGATGCGCGTACCACGGACCTGACCCGGCTGATCGGCATCACCCAGAAATATCTGGACGCGGAACTGCCTGCGCTGGACCGGTTCACGCCGACGCCGACCACCGAATTCGGCACGCTGCAGCAGGATCCGGATCGCGTCCTGACCCGTGCGCTACATCCCGGCGGGACGGTGCCGCAACCCGACGGCCAGGGCGAGGTCGTGCTGACCCTGCGCGGATATCTCAATTACATTCTCGATCAGTCCGGGCGCTATCCGGTGCTGCGGCGGGCCGGTGTCGATCGCGTCGCGATGACGCCGAGCGTTTTCGTCTTCCGTACTCGGGACGCGGCCGCGGCCAAGCAATTCGTCACCGAATCAGTGGAATTGGACAGTCCGGCCGACCGGCGCGCTTTCGATCCGCCGGAGGATGTTCCCGACGCGCTGTGCCTGCAGAGCTACAACGTGACCAAGAGCGCGCAGTTCAGATGTTTCGTCGCCTACCACGAATACGCCGCACTGATCATCGGCCAGCAGCTCTTGGACACTCAGCAACGCGCGGCGGCCCAGTACGCGCTGTTCGCGAATATCCGCTGAGCACCGGTATCAGTAACCGCGGTAAGCACTTCCGGAGTTGACCGCCACCACGCCGGGGACATTCGTGACCGAGCCGTAGGTGTCGATGGAATAGCGGACGCCGGCGATGATGTTGTCCACCGGATTCCAGATATCGTCGTGCCCGGGTGCTTTGTACGCATTGAACGTGCTGTCGATCGTTTGCATGAGCCCCTTCGACGGGTGCCCGTTGATCCAGTTGATATCGGTGCGATTCTCCGCGTACGGATTACCGCTGGACTCGTGCTGGATGATCAGCGCGATCGCGCGCTCATCGATATCCTCGGGCTTGTAACCCATTTCGATGAGTTTCTGCTTGGCTTCGGCGATCCATTTCGCGACATCGCCGCTCGGCATCGGGCCGGTCGGCGCGCTCGAACTCGGACCACCGGAATAGCTGCCGGTGTAAGGACTCCCCGAGGAAGAGCCGCTGCCATTGTTGTGCGTGCCGCTGGTCAGGTAGCTCGACCCGTTCGAGGACGGCTTGCTGGTCACCGGCGCCGCGACGCTCGCGGGCGCGGTGTCGACCGGCGGTGCCGCGACGTTCGCACCCGGATCACCGAGGCCGGTGAAGGCCTGTTCCAATTTGCCGACGGCCGTGTCCACCTGCGTCTTCGCTTGCCCCGCCACCGTTTCGGCGGATTTCAGCGCGTTGGTCAGGTCCCAGGTGCGGGTCGCGGCGGCGAGCGTTTCGTCGAGGACGAGATTCTCGACATTCGCCTTGTCGGCGTGTTCGCGCAGTGCCGCGATGCGGGTGTCCGCGGTGACGGTGCCGTTGGCCTGGACATCGAAGGGCGGCTGCTGGTTCACGGCGTCGTCGCGCAGCCGCAGGACCTTGGTCTTCGCTTCGGTCAGGTTGGTCACCTGGGCGGTGAAGGCCGTTTTCAATTCCAGCAGGGCGGCGCTGACCGCCGAGGCTCGGGTCTTCTCGGTGTCCATGCGGGTATTCGCCGCGGCGCCTGCGTTACCCGACCATTTCTTCGTCTCCGCGAGGGCGGCGGTGGCCGAGGAACCCTTGCCGACCGCGGTGTCGAGACCCGACGAGATCGTGCCCGCGTGGTCGCCCGCGACGGTGAGCTGGTCCGGCTGCCAGCTCTCGATATCGGTGATGCTGAGCGTCATGACAGTCCGATCGCGCGGAGTTTCGCGGCGAAATCGTCTTCGGCCAGTTCGTATTTGCCCGCGGCGTTGTGCATGGTGTCCGCGAGGGTGGTGAGCCTGCTGCCGATCCGCTGCAGGCAGCGGTTGACGACATCGTTGGCCTGGTTGGCTGCGGCGCCGAACTCGGTGCCGGGCAGCGCGGCGGCCGCGCCGGTGAACGCGCTGCCCGCGTTGAGGCCGCCGACCTCGGTCGACTCGGTGCCGAGGGTTTGCGCGAACGAGCGCAGCGCCTCCGGATCGACCTGCATGTTCGTCGCAGGTGGCTGATTACGTTCGACCATGAGTCCCCCTTCCCGCCCGACCGTAGGTCGCGGTCAGCATAGCAAAATCGACTGGTCCGCACGGCTGCCGAACAGCAGGTCGGCAGTCCTGCCATCGGTCGGGTGGTCGCGAAAAAGGACTACCTACCGCGGCGTCAGTTATGTTGATCACGGCGGCGTCGGCGCCGGACGAGCCGATGCCAGGACAGAGAGGTCGGCAGATGCGCGCAGCCCAGGTCAGCAAGCTCGAGGGACCGGAGTCCATCGAGATCGTGGACATTCCGGAGCCCGCCGCCTATCCGGGCGGCGTGGTGATCGACGTGCACGCGGCCGGTGTCGCGTTTCCCGATGTGCTGATGACCCGCGGGCTCTATCAGATGAAGCCCGAACTGCCCTTTGTGGTCGGCGGCGAGGTGGCGGGCATCGTGCGCGAGGCCCCCGCGGACGCGCACGTGCGGGCCGGTGATCGGGTGGTCGCGCTGACGTTGCTCGGCAATGCCATGGGCG
Source organism: Nocardia brasiliensis NBRC 14402 (assembly GCF_000308475.2). Classification (GTDB taxonomy): domain Bacteria; phylum Actinomycetota; class Actinomycetes; order Mycobacteriales; family Mycobacteriaceae; genus Nocardia; species Nocardia brasiliensis. The sequence continues at coordinate 170,226 of NZ_BAFT02000113.1, forward strand.
AGGTCGCCGTGGCGCCCGCGCAGATGGTGTTCCGTCTGCCGGACAACGTTTCGCTCGAAGCGGGCGCCGGCATCCTGTTCAACGACCTCACCGTGCACTTCTGCCTGCGCAACCGCGGCAGGCTGGCCGCGGGCGAAACGGTGCTGGTGCACGGCGCCGCGGGCGGCATCGGCACCTCCACCCTGCGGATGGCGGCCGCGCTCGGCGCGGGCCGGGTGATCGCAGTGGTCAGCACCGAGGAAAAGGCCGAGGTGGCGCGCGCGAACGGCGCGACCCACGTGGTGCTCACCGACGGCTGGCTCGCCGCGGTCAAGGAACTGACGGGCGGGCGCGGGGTGGACATCGTGCTCGACCCGGTGGGCGGTGACCGGTTCACCGACAGCATCCGCTCGCTCGCCTCGGCGGGCCGGTTGCTGGTGGTCGGCTTCACCGCGGGCGAGATCCCCACCGTGAAGGTGAATCGCCTGCTGCTCAAGAACGTCGAGGTGACCGGTGCCGCCTGGGGCGAGTGGGTGATGACCCATCCCGGCTATCTTGCCGAGCAGTGGGCCGAGGTGGAGCCGTTGCTGGCGACCGGCAAGATCGCACCGCCGCAGCCGGTGCTGTACCCGCTGGAGCGTGCGGCCGAGGCGGTGGCCTCGCTGGACAACCGCACCGCGACCGGCAAGGTCGTGGTCACCCTGCGCTGATCCGCGCGACGAAGCTTGCGGTCCCGTCCCTCGCCCCACCTGGAATGCCGAAAATGCTGTCCAACCGGACCTTGAACCGAACCCTGCTGGCCCGGCAGCACCTGCTGGCGCGCTCGTCGCTGTCGGTGCCCGAGATGTGCGACCACCTCGTCGGCCTGCAGGCGCAGGATTCGCCGCCGCCGTTCGTCGCGCTGTGGAGTCGCATCGCGGATTTCGATCCGGCGACGGTGTCCACCGGGCTGGAGGACCGCTCGCTGGTCCGAATCACCTTGATGCGCGGCACCATTCACCTGGTGACGCCGCCGGACGCGCTGCGGATCGCGCCGCATATCCAGCCCGAGCTCGAAAAGGTGCCGTTCCGAAAGGGTTTCAACTACGGCGCGATGGTCGGTCTGGATCCTGACGAGGTCCGCGCGCACGGTGAACGGGTGCTCGGTGACGAGCCGATGTCGGCCGCCGCCCTGCGCGCGGCGGCCGAAAAGATCTACCCCGACCGCAATCCCGGCATGGTCGTGCAGACCTGGCTCTATCAGCTGCCGGTGCTGCAGACTCCGCCGCGCGGCAAGTGGAAGGACAGCAGCAGGCCGATCTGGTCACGGGTCGAGCCATGGCTGGGCAAGCCGCTCGATCCGACTTATCCGTTGGCGGAGTTGCTGTTCCGCTATCTGCGCGCGTTCGGCCCGGCCAGCACCATGGACATGCAGACCTGGTCGAAGATGCTCGGCATGAAGCAGGCGATCGAGCAGCTCGGCGATCGGGTGCGGACCTACACCGACGAGCGCGGCCGCACGCTCTACGACGTCGCCGACGGTGTACTGGCCGATCCGGACCTGCCCGCCCCCGTACGCCTGCTCGGCTGGTACGACAACGCCGTGCTCTCGCACCAGGACCGGACCAGGATCGTGCCCGACGGCGACGCGCCGCATCTGCGCCGCTTCGCCGCCGCGGTGGCGCCGGTGCTGGTCGACGGTTACCTCGCCGGGCTGTACAAGATTTTCACGGAGGCCGGCGCCGCCCGCCTGCGAATCAGCCCCACCCGCAAGTGGACCAAGGCAGAGCGGGCCGCCGTGGACGCGGAAAGCCATGCGCTGCTGGGCTTCATGGAGGCGGACAAGGAACCCCGGGTGGAAATCCTGGACGTGGACGCCGATCTGCGCCCTTGAGCATCGGCCGCTACCTGTCCGGTGTCACGCGATAGGCGGGCGCCTTCGTCGTCCCCGCCGGGTCGAGGGTGCGCAGCAGCGGCAGTGTGCGCATCGGCACCACCGTGGACAGCACGATGACGCTGTGCGAGCGCACCACCGACGACGTCCGGTCGATACTCAGCAGCACCGTTTGCAGGCCCGCGTGCGAATCCGCGCCGATCCGGCACCACACGTCGCCCGAGCCGGTAGTCGCGTAGGCCTCCAGCACCCCCGGTATCGCGTCGAGTTCGGCCGCGACGGCGTCCAGCGCGCCCTGCGCGATCTCCAGCGTGACGAACGCCTGCACGTCGAAACCCGCTGCGGTGACATCGATCTGCGGGTCGTAGGAGGCGATGATGCCCGCCTCCTCCATCCGTCCGATCCTGGACTGCACGGTCGCCCTGGCCACCCGCGTCCGGCGGGACAATTCGAGAATCCCCGCCTTCTGGTATTCATGCATCGCGGTGAGGATCGCGAGATCGAGTTCGTCCAGTTTCGCCGGCGTGCGCGACATGTCGGCCTCCGTTCCGAGCACGGGCTGGGCTTCCAGCCGGGATGAGCACCAGCGTCTTGGTGCTATTCAAATTGTCCAGCATTCATGGGTACTTCCTAGCCGAATTCGCCACAGTGTCTATCGAAATTGGCCGCTGTTGCCTATCGGGCAGGCCTGACGATTACTTGTGGCATGACCATCGAGCACCTGCCGAACGCCCGGTCCAGCACGCCCGCCGATGACCTGACCAGCACGGCCCCCACCGACAGCGAGCTGCGCAAGCTCGTCGGCCTCGTCGATCACGACAGCAGCGCCGATCCGTTCCCGGTGATCGGCTGGGACGCCCTCGTCTGGGTCGTCGGCAACGCGACACAGACCGCGCACTATCTGGAATCCGCCTTCGGCATGCGCCTGGAGGCCTACTCCGGTCCCGAGACCGGCAACCGTGATCACAAGTCCTATGTCCTGCGCAGCGGTAGCGCGCGCTTCGTGGTCAAGGGCGCGGTCGACCCGGACAGCCCACTGGTCGGTCACCACGATCGGCACGGCGACGGCGTCGTCGACATCGCGCTCGAGGTGCCCGATGTGGACCGCTGCGTCGAGTGGGCGCGTAACCACGGCGCGACCGTGCTCATCGAACCCCATGACGACACAGACGAATTCGGCACCGTCCGCAGTGCGGCACTGGCCACCTACGGCGAGACCCGGCACACCCTGGTCGACCGTTCCGGCTACACCGGCCCCTATCTGCCCGGCTACGTGACCCGCAAGGCCGGCTACCAGCCGCGCGAGGGCGCCCCGAAGCGGCTGTTCCAGGCCGTCGACCATGTCGTCGGCAATGTCGAGCTCGGCCAGATGGACGAGTGGGTCGAGTTCTACCGCCGCGTCATGGGTTTCACGAACATGGCCGAATTCGTCGGCGACGATATCGCCACCGAGTACTCGGCGCTGATGAGCAAGGTCGTCGCCAACGGCAACCACCGGGTGAAGTTCCCGCTGAACGAGCCCGCGGTCGCCAAGAAGCGCTCGCAGATCGATGAGTACCTCGAGTTCTATCGCGGTCCCGGCGTGCAGCACATCGCGCTCGCCACCGGCGACATCCTCGCCTGCGTCGACGCGCTGCGCCGGGAGGGCGTCGAATTCCTCGACGCCCCCGACAGTTACTACGACGACCCGGAACTGCGGGCCCGGATCGGCCGCGTCCGCGTCCCGGTCGAGGAGCTCAAGAGCCGGGGCATCCTGGTCGACCGCGACGAGGACGGCTACCTGCTGCAGATCTTCACCAAGCCGATCACCGACCGGCCCACCGTCTTCTTCGAACTGATCGAACGGCACGGCTCGCTCGGCTTCGGCAAGGGCAACTTCAAGGCGCTGTTCGAGGCGATCGAGAAGGAGCAGGAGGCGCGCGGCAATCTGTGATCGGTTGTGGCCCTGAGTATCCGGCAGTACGCTCCGTGGATTCGCCGGATGTTGGGGGAGGGCCGCAGTGCTCGAACGATCTGCCGCAGCGGTCGTGCTGGCCGTCCTGCTCGCCCTCGGGGCGGGCGGGACGGCCGATGCCGAACCGGCGCCGACGTACTACCCGACCCTCGACGACTGCCTGTCCGCCATGTCGCGCTACAAGTCGGGTCCGGCCCAGTGCGTCTATATCGACTCGCGGCACGCCTACGAGTTGCGCGTCCCCGACGGCGGATAGCGAATCCGCGGGTCCCTGAATCGCCGTATCAATGCGGCATCGGCGACCCGCGAACTAGCTGTGTTGTGAGTCGCTTCAAATCGAGTTTCGCGAGCGTCGGCGGAATAACAAGCGCTATGAGCGCAGCGGGCCCCGCCACAATCCATGGGGTTGATCTGGACGGTAATTACCGTCGTCCACACCTGCCGGAAGGCAGTACCATTCGCCATACTGGCCTGGGAACATTGCCGTACCTGCGTCGATGCATGCTTGCCGACTCGGATACAGGCCGACTTGTGCGTTCGTCGCGGACGCTGTAGCCGTGTTACTGGCCAAGGTCAATCCGAAGAGAGTGGCGATGGCCGCTGCGCGGACGAGTTTCTTCATGAACTATTCCCCCTGCCCTATCGAGTCTTCTTGCTTCTGAACAAGTTTCGTTTGATTCACTCGATGCCCCCCGGCGCCGGCGGCGAACCGATGCGAGTTTATGGCTATGTCGCGTCACTGGCAATGCCGATTCCTCGACTTGGCAGTCCGCCGGTGAGTTGGGCCGAGCCGCCTGGCGGGCAGCGCCGGTAGAGTCTCAGGCATGCGTATCACCGCGGCGATCATCACGGGCACGGCCATGGTGCTGATGTTGTCCGCGTGTGGCTCCGGCGGTGACTCGTCCGACGCCGGTACGCCTCTACGACCGCCGCCGAAGGTGGCCACGCTCGGTCCGTTCGTCGGTGAGTGCGGGCACGTCACCGATGACGAGGTGCGCGACACCGCACGCCTCGGTCAGATTTCCCAGGTGCTGAAGAATTCGGTCGGCTGCAACTGGCAGTCGGCGGGCTATGGTTCGCCCAGCGTTACTTTTGCTTCCTATCGGGGCAGTCCGATCGCGAGGGAGAAGGCATGGGTCTCCACTCAGGGCCGCAATCCGCAGGCGATCGATGTCGGCGGGCGTAATGGGTGGCAGGCACTCGAGCCGGATGGCAAGGTCTGTGATCTCGCAGTGCAGCTCGATGACGACTTCTTCGAGTGGTCCATGTCGTTCGGTGCGTTCCCCCCGGATGGCAATCCGTGCGATCGGATGCACAAGCTCGCCGAACTGACCGTGCAGCGGCTGAAGTGACGGGAGGGACGGCAATGCAGCGTCGTGACGTGACGCGGGGAATACTCACCGCGGCCACCGTGTTGACCATCGCGGCCACCGCCACCGGCTGCGGGCAGACGATCAGTGGGAAGGCCTTCCCTGCCGGTTCCGGTACCGGCGACCCCGTGAACACCAAGTTCGACAAGCTGCTTCGCGAATGCGAGGTGGTGCGGCTGGATCAGATCGCCGACGCCGTCGGCGCCAAGGAAGCGTTCCCGCAGCCCTCCTTCTACGGGGCGGTCTGCATGTGGGACGTGCAGGGCGCGCCGGGCGGCAACGCCATGGTCACGCTGAACTGGTACGAGATCGGTTCGCTGAACAACGAGAAGACGACCAACGACAAACTCGGCTACACCACCACCAACGCCACCATCGACGGCCGGCGCGCGCTGGAGATCCGGCGGCCCAACGATCCGGACTCCTGCGGCGTCAGCGCGGGCGCGGCGGATCAGGGCGTGATCGGCTTCTGGATCAACTACCGCCCGGGATCCGCGCACCCGGATCCGTGCGCGGGCGCGAAGAAACTCGTAGAGTTGACCCTGAACTTGGCCAGGTGACGGGGTCTCCAGACACCCCGCTTTGACCCTGTGTCGCGGCCACGAGTATCGTGGATCGCTGTGCCCGGAAGCATGCGGGCAAGTTCGTGCGTGACCGTAGGCCAGCGAAAGCGGCTGACACCTCCAGCGTGCCCGTAATTCGGGCCCTGCGCCGCGCGCGACACGCCCGACCTCGGGACGCGAGAAACGTGGTTGGACGTGCGGGTGAAAGCTCGATTAACAGACATGAAGTTCCAGACACCGCGTTAACTAATAAGGAAAGCCGGTCTATGCCAACGATCAACCAGCTGGTCCGCAAGGGTCGCCGCGACAAGGTCGCGAAGACGAAGACCGCGGCCCTCAAGGGGAGCCCGCAGCGTCGTGGCGTGTGCACCCGCGTGTACACCACGACCCCGAAGAAGCCGAACTCCGCGCTGCGTAAGGTCGCGCGTGTTCGCCTGACCAGCGCGGTCGAGGTCACGGCCTACATCCCCGGCGAGGGTCACAACCTGCAGGAGCACTCGATGGTGCTCGTGCGCGGCGGTCGTGTGAAGGACCTCCCCGGTGTGCGCTACAAGATCATCCGCGGCTCCCTCGACACCCAGGGTGTGAAGAACCGCAAGCAGGCCCGCAGCCGTTACGGCGCCAAGAAGGAGAAGAGCTGATATGCCACGCAAGGGCCCCGCACCCAAGCGTCCGCTGATCAACGACCCGGTTTACGGTTCGCCGCTGGTCACTCAGCTGGTCAACAAGATCCTGCTGGACGGCAAGAAGTCCACCGCCGAGCGCATCGTCTACGGCGCGCTGGAGCAGGCACGCGACAAGACCGGCACCGATCCGGTCGTCACCCTCAAGCGCGCGCTCGACAACGTCAAGCCGTCGCTCGAGGTGAAGCCGCGCCGCGTCGGTGGCGCCACCTACCAGGTGCCGGTCGAGGTTCGTCCCGGCCGCGCCAACACCCTTGCGCTGCGCTGGCTCGTGAACTTCTCGCGGGCGCGTCGCGAGAAGACCATGGTCGAGCGTCTCGCCAACGAGCTGCTCGATGCCAGCAATGGTCTCGGTGCCTCCGTGAAGCGTCGCGAAGACACCCACAAGATGGCCGAGTCGAACCGGGCCTTCGCGCACTACCGCTGGTGACGTCTGCCCGGCCCGTTGTTATTGGGTCGGGAGGCACAGCCGGCCGCGGCACTCACCTGCCGCTGCCGGCGTTGACATAGTGACGACCACAGGGTCGTCCCCGAAAATCCCAACTAGCTACGAGCGGGGAAGATTTCCGTGGCACAGGACGTGCTCACCGACCTGAACAAGGTCCGCAACATCGGCATCATGGCCCACATTGATGCGGGCAAGACGACCACAACTGAACGCATCCTCTTCTACACCGGTATCACCTACAAGATCGGTGAGGTCCACGACGGCGCGGCCACGATGGACTGGATGGAGCAGGAGCAGGAGCGTGGTATCACCATCACCTCCGCGGCTACCACGTGCTTCTGGAACGACAACCAGATCAACATCATCGACACCCCCGGGCACGTCGACTTCACCGTCGAGGTGGAGCGGTCGCTGCGCGTGCTCGACGGCGCCGTTGCGGTGTTCGACGGCAAGGAAGGCGTCGAGCCGCAGTCCGAGCAGGTGTGGCGTCAGGCCGACAAGTACGACGTGCCGCGAATCTGCTTCGTCAACAAGATGGACAAGCTCGGCGCGGACTTCTACTTCACCGTGCAGACCATCAAGGACCGCCTCGGTGCCAAGCCGCTGGTCATCCAGCTGCCGATCGGCGCGGAGGACACCTTCGAGGGCATCGTCGACCTGGTCGAGATGAACGCCAAGGTCTGGAAGGGCGAGACCAAGCTCGGCGAGAAGTACGAGGTCGAGGAGATCCCGGCCGATCTCAAGGAGAAGGCCGAGCAGTACCGTCAGGAACTGCTGGAGACCGTCGCCGAGTCCGACGAGGCGCTGCTCGAGAAGTTCTTCGGCGGCGAGGAGCTCACGATCGAGGAGATCAAGGGCGCCATCCGCAAGATGACGGTCAACTCCGAGCTGTACCCGATCCTGTGCGGCTCCGCGTTCAAGAACAAGGGCGTGCAGCCCATGCTCGACGCGGTGATCGACTACCTGCCGACCCCGCTGGACGACGGCGGCACCGACGGTCACGTGCCGAACAAGGAAGACGAGGTCATCCACCGCGACGCGAACACCTCGGAGCCGTTCGCGGCGCTGGCGTTCAAGATCGCCGTGCACCCCTTCTTCGGCAAGCTGACCTACGTCCGCGTGTACTCCGGCAAGGTCGACTCCGGCGCCCAGGTCATCAACTCGACCAAGGGCAAGAAGGAGCGCCTGGGCAAGCTGTTCCAGATGCACTCCAACAAGGAGAACCCGGTCGGCGAGGCCATGGCCGGCCACATCTACGCGGTCATCGGCCTGAAGGACACCACCACCGGTGACACCCTCTGCGATCCGCAGAACCAGATCGTGCTCGAGTCCATGACCTTCCCGGACCCGGTCATCGAGGTCTCCATCGAGCCGAAGACCAAGTCCGACCAGGAGAAGCTGGGCACCGCGATCCAGCGACTCTCGGAAGAGGACCCGACCTTCTCGGTCAAGCTCGACCAGGAGACCGGCCAGACCGTCATCGGCGGTATGGGCGAGCTCCACCTCGACATCCTCGTCGACCGCATGCGTCGCGAGTTCAAGGTCGAGGCGAACGTCGGCAAGCCGCAGGTGGCCTACCGCGAGACGATCACCAAGAAGGTCGAGAAGCTCGAGTTCACCCACAAGAAGCAGACGGGTGGCTCCGGCCAGTTCGCGAAGGTCATCATCGCCCTCGAGCCGTTCGTCGGCGAGGACGGCGCGACCTACGAGTTCGAGAACAAGGTTTCGGGTGGTCGCGTTCCGCGCGAGTACATCCCTTCGGTGGACGCCGGTGCGCAGGACGCCATGCAGTACGGTGTGCTCGCGGGCTACCCGCTGGTGAACCTGAAGGTCATCCTGCTCGACGGCGCTTACCACGACGTCGACTCTTCGGAAATGGCGTTCAAGATCGCCGGCTCGCAGGCCCTGAAGGAAGCGGCTCGTAAAGCCGGTCCGGTGATTCTCGAACCGCTGATGGCGGTCGAGGTCATCACGCCCGAGGACTACATGGGCGAAGTGATCGGCGACCTGAACTCCCGCCGTGGCCAGATCCAGGCCATGGAGGAACGCAGTGGTGCCCGTGTCGTCAAGGCGCTGGTTCCGCTCTCGGAGATGTTCGGTTACATCGGTGACCTGCGGTCGAAGACCCAGGGCCGGGCGAACTACTCCATGGTGTTCAACTCGTACGCGGAGGTTCCGGCCAACGTGTCGAAGGAGATCATCGCCAAGGCGACCGGCGAGTAGTACCCAGTCGGGGGCAGGTGCAAGACTTGCCCCCGATGCCGGGAGTCAGCACGACCCCAAGTAATAACCGCACTGCTGCAACTGCACGCACCAACAAGTCCAGGAGGACACCACAGTGGCGAAGGCGAAGTTCGAGCGGACGAAGCCGCACGTCAACATCGGCACCATCGGTCACGTCGACCACGGCAAGACCACGCTGACCGCAGCGATCACGAAGGTGCTGGCTGACAAGTACCCGGATCTGAACGAGAGCTTTGCCTTCGATCAGATCGACAAGGCGCCGGAGGAGAAGGCTCGTGGTATCACGATCAACATCTCCCACGTCGAATACCAGACGGAGAAGCGCCACTACGCGCACGTCGACGCGCCGGGTCACGCCGACTACATCAAGAACATGATCACCGGTGCGGCGCAGATGGACGGTGCCATCCTCGTGGTCGCCGCCACCGACGGCCCGATGCCCCAGACGCGTGAGCACGTGCTGCTCGCCCGTCAGGTCGGCGTGCCCTACATCCTGGTCGCGCTGAACAAGTCGGACATGGTCGACGACGAGGAAATCCTCGAGCTCGTCGAGATGGAGGTCCGCGAACTGCTGGCCGCCCAGGAATTCGACGAGGATGCGCCGGTCGTGCGCGTCTCCGGTCTGAAGGCGCTCGAGGGCGACCCGAAGTGGACCGAGTCGGTTCTGGAACTGATGAACGCCGTCGACGAGTCGATCCCGGACCCGGTCCGTGAGACCGAGAAGCCGTTCCTCATGCCCGTCGAGGACGTGTTCACCATCACCGGTCGTGGCACCGTCGTCACCGGTCGTGTCGAGCGCGGCATCATCAACGTGAACGAGGAAGTCGAGATCGTCGGCATCCGCGAGAAGAGCACCAAGACCACCGTCACCGGTATCGAGATGTTCCGCAAGCTGCTCGATCAGGGCCAGGCGGGCGACAACGTCGGTCTGCTCGTTCGTGGTATCAAGCGCGAAGATGTCGAGCGTGGCCAGGTCGTCGTGAAGCCGGGCACCACCACCCCGCACACCGAGTTCGAGGGCCAGGCGTACATCCTGTCGAAGGACGAGGGTGGCCGCCACACCCCGTTCTTCAACAACTACCGTCCGCAGTTCTACTTCCGTACGACTGACGTGACGGGCGTTGTGACCCTGCCCGAGGGCACCGAGATGGTCATGCCCGGTGACAACACCGAGATGTCCGTCAAGCTGATCCAGCCGGTCGCCATGGACGAGGGTCTGCGCTTCGCGATCCGCGAGGGTGGCCGCACCGTCGGCGCCGGTCGCGTCACGAAGATCATCAAGTGATTCCCTGAATCACTGACCTGAACGGCGTCGCTCCTCGGAGCGGCGCCGTTCGGCGTTTCCGGGGGTGGGTTGGTACGCGTTCGTGAACATCCGAGGTAGTGTGGATGTTATGAGTGCGGCGTATGACGTGGTCCCGTTCAGCGAACTGCTACACAAGCCCGCCGTGACGGCTGGGCTGCTGGATCAGGTCCGGGCCGTGCGTCTGCGCCGTCGGGACGCGGGCGACCTCGCGCTGATGCGGGTAGAACAACTCGACGCCGAGGGTGCCGTCGTCGATTTCACCGCGCGCCTGCTGGCCGGATTGATCCGGCGGGTCGGTGCGGAGGCGGTGCGTGACGTGCTGCCGGACGCTGTTCCCTGGGTGACCTTCCTGCCCCATGCGGACATGGACCAGTTCTTGCGGGAACTCGTCGCGGTAGCGCAGGGTGCCGCGGCTCTGGAAAACCTAGCTCCCATCGCATCCTTGCTGACGCAGTGGCGGCACACCGCGGAGATCTATGCTGATCCCGCGCTGCTCGAACTGGTCGTCAAAGAGCCGGAAGGTGACTTCGGTCCGGCCCCCGTCCCCGACGAGCCCGAGCCCAACCTGTGAGCCCCAAACGCGGTGACCGCGCCGCGCCCCCGGCAATCGGCGCTGAATTCGAAATCCGTTTGGCAACAAGCGAATCCTGCACGGGGTGGGAACAGTTAGCTGCCCAAGCGCCAGGCAATCTGCGCCGAGCCTACGACGTGATCCGAGTCGATCCGAGAGCGAAGACCAACCCGGATCGACAGCATCGGCTCAAAGGCGCGCTCGGCTCTGCGACCTGGAAAGGTATTCCGCTGGAGCGTTGGCAATACGAGGTCACCGGCAGCGGCCGAATCTGGTACCTCATAGACGACCAACGCACCGTGTGGATCGTGTATGCGGGCACCGGGCACCCGAAGGCCACCGACTAATCTTTCGACGCCTCATGCCCGGTCGAAGCATCGACTAGCGCCGCTGGCGCTCGATCAGGTCGATTACCGAGCCGTGGCATTTGATCGGATCCGGTGCGGGACGCTTGGGTGTTCGCGCAGGTTGGATGCGAGCTTCGGGGCGCGGCGGATCCGATTGAGCGTGGGGGTGAACCGGGACTATGTGGGCAATCGGGTGCTCGTCTTCGGTGACGGTCAGCGATTGCCCGACGCCGACTTTCGCGAGGTAATGAAGTAGATCATCGTGAAGGGCGCGTATGTCGACGTTGATGGTCGTCTCCCTGGGCGGCTAGGGGGCGGGGGTGAGGTGGGTCAGGTGGAGGAGGAGGTAGGCGGGGTTGGTGCAGGCGGTGGCGGTGAAGGGGAGGGGGTGGGGGACGGGGGCGTTGGGTGGGGCGACGAGTAGGTGGGTGGTGGGGGCTCGGTCGCATTCGAAGTTGCCCGCCTGGGTGTAGCGGAGGGTGGAGGCGGCGGCCGAGCCGGGGGCGAGGGTGAGCGGTTGGGGGAGAGTGCTTTCGGTGTCCGGTTCGGCTGGGGGACCGACGGGGGTCGGGGGTGTGCCTGCGGCCAGTGAGACCGTGGGGTAGCCGGTGAGGGAGCAGGGAACGGTGCCGGTGTTGGTGAAACGCAGGGGGAGGTAGACGTGGCCCGCGGCGCCGTCCGGTGTGCCCGCGGCGACGGTGAGATCTTTTGCGGCGCAGGACGATATGCCTTCGGGGGCGGTCGTGAGCGGCGGGGCGGGGCTGCTGGCCGGCGGCGGGGGCAGCGTCGTGGACGAGGCGGGCGGCGTGTTGGCAGCGCCGGTTCGGTCCGGCGTATCGGCTCCGCACGCGGTCAGGGGCAGAGCCACAGCGAGGAGGGCAAATGCGGTGCCACGCATGCCGCCACCCTAACCCCGCTGGGCCGGGGCCAGCGGGGGAATGGGCAGGGTGGTTCGGTCAGCGGACCGTGGCGTGGTTCAGCAGCCGAAGGCTTGGCCGACCGAGCTTTCGCGTTGAGCTGCGGGGACTTCCCGCAGGCAGCCCAGCGCGACGATGCCGTCGTCGCTCATCTGCACGCCGCTGCGGTCGGCCGGGTTGACGCAGGTGAGGCCGCTCGTCGCGATGCGGCAGGTGTAGTTGTCGAAGGTGAGGGTGCTGTCGTAGGGCAGCGTCTGGCCGTTACCGTTGATGAAAAGCCCAGGGTCGCCACGGAATTGGCCGACTGTCAGTTTCGTGCCGGTGTAGTTGACGTAGCCGCCGTCCCAGTTGCCGAAACCTTCGCCTGGCTTCGGTATCGGGCTCTTCAGTTTGACGACACAGTTGAGTCCGTCGATCCCGTACGCGGTCCCGGTGATGCAACTGATCTTGCCGGACGGACTGGTGAAGGCGATATCGCCGTTCAGCGCGGTGGCGGGCCTGCCCTCGGTGGTGACGGAGCGATACTGGCCGACGTCGGCGGCGCTGCCCGCCCGCACCCAGGCGATGCGCTCCTTCAGCTGCCCTTCGCGACTGGGCGCAGTCGAGGAAGGCGCGGCGGTGCTGGTCGTCTTCGCCGGCGGATGGTCCTCGGCCGCCTGCGGGCGACCGGTGGTGGACTGGGAGCAGGCGCTGAGCGCCAAGACAAGGGCAACCAGTGCCGCAATACGCATGCCCGCCACCCTAATGCGGCCTCGCACATTCGTGACTCGCAAGCGCTCCCAGCGGCCTCGCACATTCGTTACTCGCAAGCGCTCCCAGCGGCCTCGCACATTCGTGACTTGCAAGCGCTCTGAGCGGCCTTGCACCGTTGTGGCGCAAGCACCACAACGGCATTGGGCTCTGTTTGTACGACGCTGCTCGAGCACCGGCGACGCGATGTCGGCGGTGACGTCAAAATCGGGGACAGTCGCTGACGTCTGGGCTGTGGCCCCGTTTGCCGCGACAGTGGTGAGGGCGGGACACAAATCGGTGCGAGATCGCAGGCGGCCGAGGCGCTTTCGGCGGATTGGGTGGCGCGGGCGGGGCCGGCCGTTGGCGAAGCAGGCGAGACGAGACGATTCCCGAGCCGCACAGGCGCTGGTCCGCGACGGACACGGTGCTGTGCTTACGGCGGGTGGTCGCCCCCCGGGGAGCCACGCCCTACGTAAGTGTCGTGATCGGCACTCTCGTTCAGCCCCTGGGGAATTCGCCGCCGTCGATGACGATGCTGCTGCCGGTCAACCAGCTTGCTCGCGGCGAGACAAGGAAGAGTACGGCGTTGGCGATGTCGGCGGGCAGGCCATCGCGCCCCAGCGGTGGGGTGGTGTTGTCCTGGCCCGGTCCCGCGCTCGAGCGTGCCCACTGCTCCCGCGTCGCCTCGCCGCCGGGGGTGGCGGTTTTGCCGGGAGATACGGTGTTGACCCGGATTCCGAACGGGGCCAACTCCGCGGCCAAGCCGCGGCTGTAGTTCTCCAGTGCCGCCTTCGCTGTCGTGTAGTGCAGGAACGGCGGCGCCACCGTGGGGACCGCGGCCGAGGAGATGTGCACGATCGTCCCCGAACGCCGGTCCCGCATCCCCGGTGCCACCAGCGAGTCCAGTCGCACCGAGGCGAGGAAGTTCAAATCCAGTGCGTCCTGCCATGTTTGGTCCGGGATCGCCAGTGCGCCTGGGTAGGGGCCCGCCCCGCCCGCGTTGTGGATCAGGACGTCCACGCCGCCGAACAGCCCCTGTGCGGCTGCGGCGAGCGTCTCCGCACCGGCCCGAGTCCGCACGTCGGCCGCCACGAAGGCGGCCCCCTCCGGCACCGTGCTCGTTTCCGATCGGGCGGTCGCAAGTACCTCGGCGCCCGCGTCCAGGAGTTGGCGCACAATGGCGGCACCGATTCCGCGAGTACCGCCGGTCACCACGGCTCGCTTTCCCGCGAGTTCCTTTGTTCCCGAACCGATCTCGACCGTGGTCATGTCAGCTGTCCTCTCGATTGCGCATGTGACGGCTCGACGGAAAGGGGCGCGATGTGCCCCGGGGCGCGAATCTTCGGAGAATCGAGATTGCGCACCTGGTCGAGTGATTTCACGGTATGTCGGCGAAAGAACGACAGGCAAAGACGAATATTCAGCAGGCGGCATAGGTAATTCCTATGCCGCCCCGCACCTTTGCGGACCCGGCGGGACGACGTCGCAGCCCGGACAGGCGGCTGCCTGTGGCTGTGCGCGCGAGTTGCGGCGCGATGGATTTGGAGCGGGATGAGGGTGTGGGGATCGATGACCTCGGGGGTTATCGCGGGGCGTCGGTGTTTTGGTTAGCGTCGACGGGGGAGCGTTGATCAGCAGATCCGGAGGAAACGATGAGCAAGTCCAGCCTCGCCGCGGAGCTCGATGTCACCGAGGGTGCGTTGCGGCACGGCATGCCCTATCTGGCGTTGGGGGCCGGACGTCCGCTGGTGTTTTTGCGGTGGTTCACGCCGGACCATGCCAACCCGCGGGGCTGGATGCGGGATTCGGAAATCAAGATGCTGGCCCCGCTGGCCAGGAACTTCCGGGTTTACGCGGTCAGCCGGGCGCCCGGCATGGCGGCGGGCACGACGATGGCCGATATCGCCGCCGAGCATGCGGACGCGTTGCGCGCCGAGTTCGGTGAGCCGGTCGATGTGGCCGGTGTGTCGTCGGGTGGTTCGGTGGCGTTGCAACTGGCGGTGGATCATCCGGCCGCGGTGCGCCGCCTGATCGTCGCGTCCTCGGGCTACCGGTTGGATCCGCTCGCGAAGGAAAGCCAGATCCGTTATGGCGAAGCGGCTTTCGCGGGTCGGCGCGCCCTGCATCACATGGCGTCGACCACGGTGTCCTCACCGATCCTGGCGCGGGTAGCGGGTGCGGCGATGTGGTTGATCGATCCGCTGGCGCGCCCCAAGAACCCGGCGGACACCCTGGCCTTCCTGCGAGCCGAGGACGATTTCGATCTTTCCGATCGGCTCGGCGAAATCCTCGTCCCCACCCTCGTTCTCGGCGGCGAACGGGACGCCGGCTACAGCACCGAGAACTTCCGGCGAACCGCCGACGGGATCCCGGATTCCCGCCTGATCATCTACCCCGGCACCAGCCACACCGGCGTCACCCGCCACCCCCGCTTCGCGACCGATATCGTCGAGTTCCTCGCCGCTTGAGTCGTTCTGCTCCCGCACCCTTTCCGATCCTGACCCCGGTGTGTCCCCCGGCGAGTCGGGGTGCGGGAACACGAAAAGAGTGCGGGAACCCTCGCCCACCCCGCTCCTGCCCCGCCCGCCCCGCCCCGTAGGCGTCCAGTGGACGATCCGGCGGCCGTAGGCAGCAGCCCTGCTCGCTGCCCGAATGCGGCGCCAGGTGCGCCCGTTCTGCCAGGTCACGCCAGTTCCCGCACCCTTTCCGATCCTGACCCCGGCGTGTCCCCCGGCAAGTCGGGGTGCGGGAGCACGAAAAGAGTGCGGAACACGGAAAGGGTGCGGGAACCCTCGCGCTCAGATCCGCGGCGTGGGCTCCCAGTGGCCAGCCCAGCGGCCGTAGGCAGCCGCCCGGCCAGCGACCCGGATACGGCGCGCCAGGTGCGCCGGTTCTGCGAGGTCACGCCAGTTCCCGCACCCTCCTCGATCGTGACCCCGGTGGGCA
>NZ_BAFT02000112.1 GCF_000308475.2 Nocardia brasiliensis NBRC 14402
GCACGACGCAACCGGAGGTGGCGCGGATTCAGCGGCGCGCGCCCGACGATCGTTTCCGCGAGAGCCGCAGTGAACCGCACCCCTGACAAAGCGCACCTCTTACTACCAGCACGCAAAAGGTTTGACAGGACAGACGAACCGCCGTTGGACTCCGAGTTCCCGCACCCGTTCTGATGCCTCGCACCCGCTATGGCAGGCCATACCGGGTGCGTCAGCTCAGAAAGGGTGCGCGAGTGGCGGAAACGCACCGGACATCGGCGATGGCGCGCAAAGAAATTGGTAGCGTGCATAATTCGGTAGCGAACGCAGCCGGAGGTTGCGCGGAGTCAGTGGCGAAACGGACGATCGATTCCGCACGCCCCTGCCTGTCCCGCGAACCAAGCTCCGGGCAGAGTGCGTCCTCGATGTGGCGCGCAGAGCTCTTGCTCGCGCACAGATAGCGCCGCCGCACGCAGATTCGGCAGCGCGCCCGCCGATCGAATCCCCCCGCCACTACGTATCCCACGAACCGTACTCCGGGTAGAGTGCCTCTTCGATGTGGCGCGCAAAGGTTTTGCTCGCGCACAGATTGCGCCGCCGCACGCAGATTCGGCAGCGCGCCCGCCGATCGAATCCCCGGGCCACTACGTATCCCGCGAACCATACTTCGGGCAGGAGTACACCTTTCGATGTGGCGCGGATTCAGCGGCGCGCGCCCGACGATCGATTCCGTGGGCCGCTACGTATCCCACGAACCGCACTCCTGGCAGGGCGCACCTTCGATGTGGTGCGCGGAGGTCTTGCTCACGCACAGATAGCGCCGCCGCACGCAGATTCGGCAGCGCGCCCGCCGATCGAATCCCCAGGCCGCTACGTATCCCGCGAACCGTACTCCGGGCAGGGTGCCTCTTCGAGGGGGCGCGCAAAGGTTTGCTCGCGCGCACAGTTATGTTGGCGCGCACAAGTTTTGATGGCGCGCAGGGTTTCGTCAGCGAATTAGTGCGCGGGCGACGAAACGCGCACGAGGCGACGAAACGTGCGCGGGGTGACGAAACGTGCGCGGGACAGCGCCGAACCGCGTGACCCGCTACGGAACTACGCGGACCGAGCCGCCGAAACGATCGCAGGTGGTGGACAGCGCGTTCCACCCGTCGCCGACATATTGGCAGCCGATGCTGAGCTGAATTCCGTACTCCAGCAAGACATGCCAGTTGACGGTGGAACCGTCGCCGGGGCGCTCCCGATAGGCGAGACCGGAACGGCCACCGAACACTACGTCCCGTTTCAGGTCGGTGAGCACGCCCGGCGGGCGCTGCCCGATCTGCGCTTCCAGGTTCGACGCGACCTGCTCGTAGCCGGCACCGAACGCCACCTGCGTTTGCGTCACGATGATGCGCATGCGCGTGCCGTCGTCGGGCGACAGCTCGACGCGCGCCCGGCCGGTGGCGTCGGGCGGCGTGGCGAGATGCCAGCCGTCGGGCACCTGGAATCGGACGCGGCCGAACACTTCCGGCTCCCCACCGGGCGGCGGCGGGGCACCGAACGGCGGCGGCGGTCCCACACTCGGACCGCTCGGCGGCAGCATGGTCGTGGGTGCCGCCGTCGTCGTGTCCGACGATCGGTTCAGCAACAGCACACCGCCGACCACCGCGGCCGCCACCACAACCACTGCCGCCACCGCCACTCCCACATACGCGGTGCCGCGACCTCGCGGCTGCTGGGCGGCCGCGCGCTCGCGCAGCGGTTGCATCCAATCCGGCGGCGGCCCCACGGGTGCCGACTCGGGCACCGGGATCGGTTCGGTCTGTTTGCCGCGGATGAGATCGGGTCCCGTGATCGACCGCAGTTCCACCCCCGGTCCGCAGCTCTGCTGCACGGCCGCGCGGAGCACCTCGAGTTTCGTCTGATCGGCGAGACCGACGACCTGCGCCAACTCGACCTGCTGGCCGTCCAGCAGCCGACTGATCACGGTGACCAGTTCGTCGAACCCCCGCGATTCGGGCAGCACCTCGGCCAGCGCGAGATTCGGCTCGTGCGCACAGGATTCGAGGCGCACACCCTCATGACTGCGCAGCACCGTCGCGGCCGTGGTGGTGAGCGCGCCGAATTCCAGCACCAAGGTGCGTCGGCTGTGACTGGTCCCGTCGTCCGCGGCGACCGCTCGCACGGCCAGCTCCTCGAACCGCACCTCGCCGGTCCAGCGGCGGGCGGCCTGCTCGAGCACCGCGCGCCGCGCCGCGCCCCACTCGGTCGGGCAGATGACGGTGATCCGCTCGCACGGCGCAGCGACGCGCAAGTTCTCCATGGCCGTGCTGAGCACCGCGGCCATCGCGTCGGCCACCGACGGGATGCGGGGCAGCAGCGCGACCGCCTCGGCCGACACATGCTGCACCACGGAACTCACCTGGGTCGGCGGGGTCAGCGACTCCCCGACCACGAGGTCGAAACCGTTGCTGCCCAGCACGATCGAAGGCGGCCCGTCCCAGTGCGTGGCCGCACTGCGCGCCCACACGCGGGTCTCGGTGACCACCAACTCGACGGTGGACATCAGGGCTGCGGCATCCAGGCCGTCTGGATCAGACCTTCACCGGCGCGCGTGACGTACGTGCCCCGTCCCGGCGGCATCGCGCTCGGCCGGGTGGTGCCCATCAGCACACCCTCGTCACGACTGCAGCTCATGATCAGGCCGGCCGACCCGAGATCCTTCATCCTGGCCAGCGTGGCCTCGTACATGGCGCGGCTCGCGCCACCCGAACGCCGGGCGATGATCAGGTGGAAACCGAGGTCGCGCGCGTGCGGCAGGTGTTCGACCAGCGCCTGCACCGGGTTGCCCGCGGACGTGGCCACCAGGTCGTAGTCGTCGACGATCACGTACAGCTCGGGCCCGCTCCACCAGGACCGGTCCCGCAGTTGCTGCGGCGTCACGTCCGATCCCGGCGTCCGCTTGTCGACGTAGGCCGCGAGGTCGGTCATGTTCTGGGTGAATTGCGGTGCGGTGGAACCGTATCCCGCAAGGTAGCCCTCCGGCACCATGCCGAGCATCGAGCGCCGGTAGTCGCCCATGATGATCCGGGCCTGGCTCGGCGTGTTCGAGGCGCAGATGCCCTCCACGATCGAGCGCAGCAGCGTGGTCTTTCCCGACTCGGTGTCGCCGATAATGAGCAGGTGCGGGCTCTCGGCGAAGTCGGCGTAGACCGGCGCGAGCTCGGACTCGTTGATACCGATCGGGATTCGCATGCACTTCGCGGACTGATCGACCTGCGCGGGCCAGCCGCCCGCCAGGTAGAGCAGTTGCTCGCGCGCCAGCTGCTCGGGCAGCATCCGCACCGGCGGCGCGGGACGGCCCGGGGTGAGCCGGGCGATGGTGGCGACCGCGTCGCCGACCGCCTGGCCGAGGTTGTTCGGGTCCGAACTGCCGTCGATGCGCGGCAGGGCGGTCAGCATGTGCAGGCAGTCCGGGGTCATACCGCGACCGGGCCGGCCCTGCGGGACCATGGCGGCGAACTTGCGGCCGAGGTCGGAGTCCATCGGATCGCCCAGGCGCAGTTCGATTCTGGTGCCGATCTGGTCCTTCAGCGCGGGTCGCGCCTCCGCCCACCGGTTCAGTGCGATGACGACGTGCACGCCGTAGGACAGACCCTGCACCGCGAGGTTCATGATGGTCTGTTCGAGCAGTTCGAAGTCCTGGCGGATCGAGCTGAAGCCGTCGACCACCAGGAACACATCCCCGAACGGGTCCTCGTGCGCGCCGGTCGCGGCCGGGCTGCTGGACGGGTCCATCGCACGCAGCCGCCGGAACTCGACCATCGACTCGATGCCGAGCTGCCGGAACCGGGCCTCACGTTGCCGGACGATGGTGGTCATCTCGGCGATGGTGCGCCGCACCTGATCCTCGTCCAAGCGACTGGCCACCGAGCCGACATGCGGCAGCCCCTGCAGGCTCATCAACGTGCCGCCACCGAAGTCGAGGCAGTAGAACTGCACCTGTTCGGCGGTGTGCGTCAACGACATCGCCATGATCATCGTGCGCAGCGCCGTCGACTTACCGGACTGCGGGCCGCCGACGATGGCGACGTTGCCGCGCGAGCCGGACAGGTCGACGAGCATCGGATCGCGGCGCTGATCGTACGGGCGGTCGACGATGCCGATCGGCGCGCGCAGCGTCGCGACCGCGGAGTACTCACCGGTGAGGATGGACCGCGGGATGAGCTGATCGAGCGTGGACGCCTCGTCCAGCGGCGGCAACCAGATCTCGTGCGCCGGACGGCCGTGGTTGCGGATCCGGGAGACGAGCATGTTCAGGTTCGAGATCTCCTCGCCGTCCTCGCCCTCCTGCGGCTCGAGGCTCGGCTCGGCGGGCAGCGGAACCCGGTCCGCCGCACGGAATCCGACATGGGTCGCGGTGAACGGCCGGGCCTTGATGTCGATCTCGCCGGACTGGTTGGCAACGCTCATGTCGCGCTGCGAGCCGCCGCCCACATAGGCGCCGGAGACGTAGGACGCCTGGAAACGCACGATCTCGCCGGAGTCCGACTTCAGGTAGCCGCCACCGGGATTGTTCGGCAGGTTGTAGGCGTCGGGCACACCGAGCACCTGGCGGGATTCGTTGGCGGAGAAGGTCTTCAGGCCGATCCGGTAGGACAGGTGACTTTCCAGGCCTTTGAGCTTGCCCTCTTCGAGTCGCTGCGAGGCGAGCAGCAGGTGCACGTGCAGCGAGCGGCCGAGGCGGCCGATCATCACGAACAGTTCCGCGAAATCCGGGTGCTGGGTGAGCAGTTCGGAGAACTCGTCGAGCACCACGAACAACGCGGGCAGCGGGTCCAGGTCGGCGCCGGCCGCGCGGGCCTTCTCGTATTCGGAGACGTTGGCGAAGTTGCCCGCGGAGCGCAGCACCTCCTGGCGGCGGTTCATCTCACCGGCCAGCGCGTCCTTCATACGGTCGACGAGGTCGGCCTCTTCCTCCAGGTTGGTGATGACGGCCGCGACATGCGGCACGCCGTCGAGCCCGAGGAAGGTCGCGCCACCCTTGAAGTCGACGAGCACCAGGTTGAGCTGATCCGGTGAATGCGTGGCGAGCAGGCTGAGCACCAGCGTGCGCAGAAACTCCGACTTACCGGAACCGGTCGCGCCGATGCACAGGCCGTGCGGGCCCATGCCGTTCTCGGCGGCCTCCTTGATATCGAGTTCGACCGGCAGACCGTCCGCCCCGACACCGAAGGCCACCCGAAGCCGTTCCCGGCCGTAGCGCGGCCGCCAGGCGTGCTCCGGATTGAACGTGCCGATATCGCCGAGGCCCATCAGCTGGCTCCAGGTCGAGATCACCTCGGAGTCATCGGATTCCACGTCGCTGCTGCGCTGGGTCGCGGCGCGATACGGCGCGAGCCTGCGGGCCACCTGCTGGGCCTGCTGCGGCGAGATCCGGTCGATCAGCGCGAAGCGCTCCTGGTTTCCGGTCGCGCCGCGGCCGACGCATTCGCCGTTCTCCACGATCATCTTGATGCCGCGCGACACCGCGAGCCGCGGCGCGTAACCGCACAGGTCGATGATGGTGACGCCCTCGTAGCCGGATTCGCGCAGCTGATCTTCCTCGGCCTCCAGCAGGCCGCCGTCCACGACGATCACGATGTGCACCATGTTCGCGTTGGCGGGCTGGTTACGCGAGTAGCGCACCCGGTTGCCGAGCAGCGGTTGCAGGCCCGCCATCGCCTCGCGGATCGAGCCGTAGAACATGCGCTGGGTGCCGATGCCGTCCTGCGCGTCCGGATGCTGGGTGTGCGGGAGCCACTTGGTCCACTCCCATTCCCGGGCGGTGTCCGGCCCGCAGACGATCGCGAACAGCACCTGGTCCGGCGCCTGGAACATGGCCAGCTGCAACAACATCGCGCGGGTCATGTCCCTGGCCTCGCCCCGGTCACCGTCCAGCGCGATCGTCGCGAAGCCCTTCACCGCGATCGCGGTGGGCAGGTCCGGCACCGTCGAATGCGCCCGCACGAAACGGCGCAGCGAGACCGCCGCGATCGGTTCCAGCTCCTCCACCGGGCCGGTCTCCGGCGCGACCAACCGGGTCGCCAGCCGCTGACCGCCGACGCCGATGCGGGCGTGGCAGAAATCCTTGTCACCGGCGCGGCGCTCCCACATCCGGCTGGTACCCGCGAGCATCCAGACCAGGCCGGGCTCGGGATGACTCCATTCGACCGAGGCGCGTTGTTGTTTCGCGGTCTCGTCCACATCGCGGCGCACCTGATCCAGGTAGCGCAGGTAGTCCTTGCGATCCTCGTTCGCCTCGGCGGCCTTGGCCCCCTTGCCACCGCCCTGCCCGGCGAACATGCCGACCATGGAGAACATCATCATGAGCGGGAACATCATGCTCATCGGATTCGACCCGATACCGCCGCCCTGGGTGAACAGCAGCGCCATCATGCCGACCATGCCGATGATCATCACCACCGGCATCAGCTTCATCAGCAGATTTCCCGGCGTCACCCGGGGGATCTCGGGCGGCGGCTGCAACGTCACCTCACCGCCGGGCGAACGCGGCATCTCCCGACGGGCCCGACGCTGAAACCGGACGGTGCTCATTGCGAAGCCTTCCCCCTCTTCGACAGCTCTACTACGGCCGCCACGCATTCACGGGCTGCCGAGTTTCGGGCTCAGTGTAGAGGCCACCGCTGACATGTCGTACAGTTCGACCAGCATTCTGCTGCCCGAACCGTGGGTTCGCAAGCTCGACGCCAGCTCGTGAGTTTGCGAAAATACGAGGTAGAAGAGGTAGAAGACGAGTTGGGGGAAGCTTGACGCACGCGCGACTTGACCACATCGACGAAGATTCCTCGCGCGGTATCGTCCGCGCACCCGATCTCGCCCGGGTGACCATTCTGGCCAAACACACCCAGGTTGATATGGCGATTCCGGTGGACGTGCCGGTCGCACTCGTCATTCCCAGCGTCGTCGACATGGTCGCTCAGCACAGCCGCACCAATGATTTCGACAACGAAGGCGAGCGCTTCGAGCCCGCCGAATGGGTGCTGGCGCGGATCGGTCATCCGCCCTTCTCCAATTCGCTCAGCCTGGGCGAGCACGGTGTCCGTGACGGCGAACTGCTCATGTTGGAGAGCGCGTCACACATCGCGCCGACGCCGCTGTTCGACGACATCATGTACAACGTCGCGATCGCCGACACCGATCATTACCGCAGCTGGACCCCGAAGGTCGCGCGGATCACCGGCTCGGTGCTCGCCGCGATCACCATGATCGTCGGCTGTCTCGGCCTGCTGCTCTCGCCCGGCGCGCTGCCGTACTGGGTCAGCGGCTCGGTCGCGCTGGCGGTGACGTTGCTGCTCGTGGTCGCCGCCATGGTGCTCAGCCGGATGTACGGCGACACCGCGACCGCGCTCGTCCTCGGCGGCTGCGCGTTACCCACTGCCTTCACGGCTGGAATGCTTTATGTACCGGACCATTACGGATGGGCGCATATCCTGCTCGGCGCGGTCTTGGCCGGTGCCACCGCGGTGCTCGCCTGGCGGGTCACCGGCGTCGGCCTGGCCCTGTTCATCGGCACGGCCACCCTCGCGGTGTACGTCGTGCCCGCCGCGCTGGTCGGGCTGCTCACCGGGCAGCCGGAGCGGGCGATCGGCGCGGGCGCCGCGGCGCTGGGTCTGGCCGGTCTCGCGCTCTCGCCGCGCATCTCGATGCTGCTCGCGAAACTGCCGCTGCCGCCGGTGCCCTCGCCCGGCACCCCGATCGACCCGACCGAAGACGACCCCGACGACCACCGCGCACTACCCACCATGGAGGCGCTGCGCGTGAAGTCCGAACGCGCCCGGATGTATCTGGCGGGCCTGGTCGCCGCGACCACCCTCGTCACGGTGCTGGGCGCGCTCGGCGCCACCGACCCGCAGGCCGACGGACCGTACTGGCAGGGCATCGCGTTCGCGCTGGTGTGCGCGGCCGTGCTGATGTTCCGCAGCCGCACCTACGCCGGGGCCGAGCAGGCCGTAGTACTGATCGCGGGCGGCGCGGGCATCGTGCTGATCATGTTGGTGGGCGCGGGTTTCGCGATGGATCAGCCGCTCGCCGTGTTCGGCGCCGCGATGGTCATCCTGATCGCCGCCCTCATCCTCGGCATCATCATCCCGAACCAGTCGGCGACCCCGCCGATGCGCCGCGGCGTCGAACTGCTCGAATACGCCTTCGTAGCAGCAGTTCTCCCCCTGGCCTTCTGGGTGGCGAGCCTCTACTCCCTAGTCCGCGGACTGTGAACCGGATCCTGCGCGCCGGTGCAGCCGCAGCGGTGCTGTCCCTGAGCATGTCCCTCGGCATGGGCACAGGTCAGGGCATAGCCCACGCCGACCGCCCACCCCCGGTCGATCCGGGTTTGTTGCCTTCGGGTGATCCGGCCAGACCGCCGGACAAGACGGAGCATCCGGCCAACTCCCCCTGCTATTCGACCCAGCAGGGTGGAGAGGGCCCGACGGTCCCGGCACCACAGCTGTCACTAGATCTTCGACGCGCTTGGGATTTCTCCCGGGGCGAGGGCCAGCTCATAGCAGTCATCGATACAGGGGTCGTCCGTCACCCTCGACTGCCGGACGTGGAAGCCGGCGGCGATTACGTCGCAGATCCTGGTGATGGCGTCAGCGAGGACTGCGATGCGCACGGCACCGTGGTCGCCGGCATTATCGGCGCGAAACCTGTAGAAGGCCAAGGCTTTTCCGGGGTGGCACCCGAGGCTCGCATCTTGTCGATTCGCCAGACCAGTGCGCTCTACGACACCCCGGGCCGACAGGACAGACGCCCGGAAGACCCGGCCCAGGGGTACGGCGATATCAACGCTCTCGCGTCCGCGATCCGACGGGCCGCAGACCGGAACGCTTCGGTCATCAACATCTCACTCGTGTCCTGTGTGCCCGGCAGTCAACAGCCTGCCGATGGCGCGGTTGGCGCCGCAGTGCGCTACGCGACCTTGGAGCGGAACGCGGTGGTCGTGGTGGCCGCAGGAAACACCGACGACAAGTGCAAACCGAGCAATCCGAACGTGATCGACCCGCTACGCCCGAACAGCGACCCGTGGCGCAACGTGACGACCAACGTCACACCTGCTCGATACGACGACTACGTCCTTTCGGTCGGTTCGATCGACCAGAACGGCGCCCCCTCGAAGTTCTCTGTGCCCGGCCCCTGGCTCGGTGTCGCGGCACCCGGCGAGAACATTGTTTCTCTCGATCCCCGCGGCACCGGCACAATCACCGGCAAGTACGAACGCGACCGGCTCGTCAACCTGAACGGGACAAGCTTCGCCGCGCCGTATGTCTCGGGTGTCGTCGCTCTCGTCCGTGCGCGGTTCCCCGAACTGAGCGCGCTCGACGTGATCAAGCGCATCGAGGCCACTGCCCATGCACCAGCCGAAGGCTGGAACCCTTACGTCGGTTACGGCGCGATAGATCCGGTCGCGGCCCTGACCGCCGAAACCACGAAGGCGCTTCCGCCGAAACGCCCGGCCGCCGCCCAACAGGTACAACTAGCGGTCCCCGCCCCGCCACCACCCCCGGACCATCGTGCCCGCGATGTGGCCTTGATCGGCAGTGGCTCGGTCGCGGTCCTGCTGATCCTCGGCATACTCGCCTCGTTCCCGATCCGCCGCCGGTTCGGCGTCCACGGAGATGACATGTAAGGCCGGGAGATTCCGGAAACAAATGTGGGTCTCGGCCGGTGCGGCCGAGACCCACATTTGTTTACGACGGATGTCCCTGACTACACATTGCCGCCGCTCAATGTTGTCTTGTACAGCGGATTACCCTTCGCGTCCGCCCCGTCCCGAACACATATGACCTTCCAGTACGTGGCGTAAGTCTGATTCGGTTCGGGGGCCAGCCGGGCGCTCTCCCGTGCGGCGAGATCCTCACAATCTTGCCGCGACAATCCAGTGACCTCCGGATATGCCACAGCGGCCGCGCTGTTGACCGCACCGACGCCGCACAACGCCGCAGCGATAACGAACGCCGACCCAACTGACTTCAAAGTGCTCTTCATTGCTCACCTTTCTTCGTGCAGAGCTTCCGGCGAACTCCGGGGCAGCCGAGCGACCCGCATTGCGCGAGAATCGCCCCCGAAATTCGTTCTGTCACTTAACAAGACGTAGCAAGATCGGCTTTTCGCCATCTCGCAGATCTCCATCACTACGATTGATTCGGAACACGTTGTACTACTTGGCATGACGCGGCAGGGCCGCATCCTGAAGGCAGTAGGGTTACAGCGGGTTTTCACCCAGCAGGGGCTCCATCCTCTGATATGCCTCGTAGTCCTTGAAATGCCGCGAGTACAGATCACCACCGGTAGAAAGATCGTCGGTGAGAGACGGAGTCACATCGATGACGCCCTTGAGGGACAGGGTGATGCTTTCACCCTGCTCGTTCCGATAGGTGCACTCCTGCTCCCGTGCAGCCGCTAGCGCCAACTCCCGGGCTGCGTCCTCCGACTCGGCGTAGAGAAGGACGAAGTCCTCCTGGTACATGGTCGTGTAGTCGGGCGAATCCGAGGTGGATTCGAACACGACGACGGCGATATACGCGCGTTTCATCGAGGCTTCTCCGTGGGTGCGACTTGCAACGAGGTACG
This sequence comes from Nocardia brasiliensis NBRC 14402, assembly GCF_000308475.2. Classification (GTDB taxonomy): domain Bacteria; phylum Actinomycetota; class Actinomycetes; order Mycobacteriales; family Mycobacteriaceae; genus Nocardia; species Nocardia brasiliensis. The sequence continues at coordinate 10,594 of NZ_BAFT02000112.1, forward strand.
GGCGAACTACTCAGATGGCGTTTTCGGAGTAGGTGACCTCGTAGAGTTTGCGGCCGCTGGTGTCGACGCCGGCCTCGCGGCAGTAGAACTTGACGTAGGTCGCGTGGGTGGCGTCGGGCGCGCGACGGGAGTCGTAGGCGGCCTGCTTGCGGGCCGCTTCCTTGACGCACTGGTCGTGCGTCATGCCTGCGGCGTTGGCGGTGCCCGCGCCGAGCACAGTGACACCGCCAACGGCGGCGACGATCATCGAGAGGGTCGCCATCGCCTGCATGGTCTTCTTCATAACTTCCCCTTCATCGGCCCCGGGCGGGTAGCCGACCTCGTCCGAGACTTGCGGTGAACTCCGAGGGCCTGCCTGTGCAGCCCGGATCACTCGACCCCCGCCCCGAAATTCGTTCTGACACAAGGTTTGACGCGGCAAGATCAAAATCGGTTCCGCCGAATCGAATCTTTTCTCAGAACCCGCCGATGCGTACCTCGGCCCACGCTGTAGCGTCTGCGCAGCACATTGCGTTAAACAAGGTGCCGGAACCGATCGATGCAGGTAGTTACCATGGCGCAACTCAATCAAGTATCCGAATCCGCACTGGAGCGGCTGAGCCGCCGGCAGGCCTGGGAGCGGGCGACCGGCGTGCCGATGGTGGCACTGGCCGTCGTCTTTCTCGGCACCTACGCCTGGTTCGTGCTGGACACCGGCGCCTCACCGCAGCTGGACACCTGGCTGGCGCGGGTCGATGTGGCGATCTGGGTGCTGTTCGGGGCCGACTTCCTGATCAGGCTCTGGCTCTCCACTCGCCGCTGGGCGTTTGTGCGCTCGCATCCGCTGGAACTGCTGATCGTGCTTATTCCACCGTTCCGCCCGCTGCGGTTGTTGCGCGCGGCGGTGCTGGTGCTCGGCACGCTCAACCGGCACACGCTGAGCCAGCGGACGCGGCTGTCGGTGTTCGTCGGCAGCAGTTCGATCCTGATCCTGTTCCTGTGCAGCCTGGCCTTTTTCGATGCCGAGCGGGGCGTGGAGGGCAGCAAGGTGGTGCATTTCGGCGACGCCCTGTGGTGGTCGGCGGTCTCGGTGACCACCGTCGGATACGGCGACGTCTATCCGGTGACCGCCGAGGGCAGGCTGATCTCGCTGGTTCTGATGACCTTCGGCATCGGCCTGATCTCCTTCGCCATCGGCACCACCACCAGCTGGGTGATCGACCAGCTCAAAACCGTCGAGGAAACCGCGGCGAGCACCGACCGCGAGATCGTCGCGCTGGTCGACGAGGTCAAGGCCTTGCGCGCGGAGATCGCGGGCCTGCACCGGTCGACGGGCCCAGCCGCGGACGACGACGGCACCATGCCCACCGCATCGCCGAAGTCCACGAAACCCGTTGGCGCGGAAGGAACCTGACGTCTACTTCGCGGCGACGGGTTGTTTGGCCGGGTTGGCGTCGGGTGCGACGCCGTCGTGGGCGACCATGGCTTCTTCGCGACCGAGGGTGGGGCCGTTGGCGAGCAGGCCGACGATCGGCCACGGGGCGGACTCCGGTGTCACGCCGGACTCTTTGTCCAGGCCGAGTGCCTTCGCCGCGTCGTCGTTCTTGATGCCGTACCGGACACCCGTGTCGGCCACGTAGAACATGCTGTCCTTGCGGCGGCTGTCCACCTCGATGCCGGTGGTCTGTACGAACGCTCCGGAGCCTGGCTTGAAGTACACCGAGTCGACGTTGTCGCCCTTACCGTCGGCCTGGGCCAGCGGCACGAGCCGGGCACTGTCCGGCAGCGGCAGATCGCTCGCGTCGATCACATCGAGTTTGGCGCGCACCGCGACGTCGGCGTTGCCCGCCGCGCCCGCGATCGGCTGCCACGACATGCAGCTCACCGGACGGGCCTTGGGCTGCACGATCGTCGGCGCGACCTCGGGATAGGTGTCCACCTGCAGCGCTTTCGACGGCTGCGGGATCGCCACCTCGGCATCGCTGACCGAGGTGCCGTGGTCGGGGTTGCGCTGGTCGATGCGGATGATCTCGGCGGTCAGCGGGCTGATCGCCTGGAGTCCGTTGCGCAGCAGCACATAGTTCTTGTCGGCCTTGCCCGCCTGCTGGACCACGGTGCCGATCTTCAAGTTCCGGATCGAGTAGCCCTCGGGCGTCCCGCCCGGGTCGGCGATCTTCGGCGGCACGATCGGGCTCACCTCGGGGATCGCGTTGAGCAGTCCCTCGCTGATCGGCCGCGGTGTCGCGCCGCGGATGTTCAGCGGCACGGTGACGGTCGGATCGTTCATGTCGACGCGGGCGCGCGTGTTGTTCCACACCAGGTAGGTGGCGTCCTTGCCCTTCACCAGCAGGCCTTTGTCCCGCCCGAGCGCCGACGCCTTCTCCCCCATGTCGAGGTCGCCGATCAGCACGGAGGTGGTGCGATCGTCGCTGCCGTCGGTCTTGAGCGAATCGCAGACGGTCCAGGTGCGGCCCTTGCCCGCCTTGTCGAAGCTGAACGCGCTCGGCGCCCCCGGAATGCCGATCAGCTGCCCGCGCGGCTTCTTGCCGATCTCGGATTCCTTGACCATCGCGGGCTTGGACGCGTCCCCCACCGCCAGGCGGGCCGAGGCGAGGTTCAGCGCCGGATGCACGACGTCGTCGATCACCGCGTAGATCGCGCCGGATTCCTTGCCGACCAGGATCTTGCTGTTGTCGACCTTGCCCTGCGGGCGCAGCAGGGCGAGGATGCCGCAACCCGCCAAGACCACCAGCGCGAGCACGAGCCCGGCGGCGTAGGCCCGCGACTGTGAGCGCATCGGGTCGTGCAGCATCCGCACGTCCCTGCGGACCAGGGCGTGTTCCATCCGACGAACCAGGAAGCGGTAGCCGCTCACCTGCCACCGAGTGGTGGGTTTTGAAGGCATTATTCCTCCCCCGAACAGTGCTCGCGTTCGCGCAACACAGTACAGTTCCCGAGGACTCTTGTTCAGCTCGGCTACTCCGATTGGGCCGACACCGGGTACTTGGGGGACGACGATGGCGGAACCTGCCGGGGCGGGACCACGACCGCTCCTTGGCCGCATCTCGCTACAGAATTTGCTGATCGCGCAGGTCATGGGGTTTGTCGCGGGGGTGGCCGCGCTTTTGCTCGGCCTGCAGGCGCTGCCCGCGCTGGCGGTGGGTGTGGTCGTCGCGCTGATTCCGCTGATTCCCGTCGCCAAGCGCACCCTGCTGGACTGGATCGCCACCTGGTGGCGCTATCTCACCAAGCGGGACTACCGCATCGGTGACACCGTCGACTTCCGCGGCGCGGACGGTCGCTCACTCGGCCTGTACTGGGACGGCAGCCGGGTGGTCACCGTGGTCGAGGTGCTCGCCCCGCCCGGCGGACTGACCCGCATCGCCCGCAACACCGTGCACGCCTCGCACCTGCTGCCGCTGCCGGAGCTGGCGAAATGCCTGAACCAGCACGACATTCTGCTCAGCGGCATCGACATCATCAGCCACGGCCACCGTTCCCGGTCCGGCACGCCCGCAGGCAAGATCTATGAATCGCTGCTCGGGCCGCTGCCCGCGACGGCGCACCGAACCGTCTGGCTGGCAATCGGTTTCGACGCGGTCGCCTGCCCGGACGCGGCGGCCCGGCGCGGCGGCGGCGCGGACGGCGCCTCGCGCGCGGTCACCATCGCCACCCAGCGGATCATGCGCGCACTGGAGGACGCCGACTGCAACGCGCGCATCCTGACCGCCCCGGAGATCAAGAAGGCGGTCCTGCAGATCACCGGCGGCTTCGACCCGCGCACCCTCGAACATCGTTGGCGCTACGCCGAAATCGGCAACAGCGTGAACATCGGCATGGCGGTGGATCCGAAGAAGCTCGGCTCCGATCTGCTCGCGCAGCTGTGGGTGGCGCCTTCGCGGGGCACCACGGTGGCCGTGCGGCTGCGGCCGGGTAGTTCGGCCGAGGCGGTGAGCATCGGCGCGGCTTGGCGGTTGACGGCGCGTGAGCTGCCCGAACGCAGCAAGCTCGCCGGCATGGTCTCGATGAACGGACGGCACCGCGACGGGCTGCTCGCCCATCTGCCGCTCGCCGTGCCCGGCGTCGACGGCACCGTGCCGATGAGCGAGTACCCGATCGAGGTGATCGACGCGCTGCACCTGCCCTCCTCGGGCTGTGGCCAGCTGATCGGCTCGGACGACGAGGGCAACGGCGTCGCGGTGCGCATCGTCGGCACCGGCATCTCGACGGTGTACGTGGCGGGCGAGCTCTATCTCGCCCAGCAGTTGGTGTTCCGCGCGCTCGCGGTCGGTGAGCGGGTGCTGATCCGCACCGACCGGGCACACGCCTGGGAGAATCTGGTCACCACCATCGGCAATCCGGAACGGCTGACCCTCGCGGTCGAAACGCACCAGTCCGACGCGGGTTTCACCGCGACCGTGGTGGACGGCGTGCTCGCGCCCGCCCCGCACGCCGGTGTCACCACGATCTACGTCACCGGTGATCCGATGGGCTGGCCCGCCACCCGGCCGGACCTGTCCATCCATCAGCCCGCGGCGATCGGCAACCACGTCATCCTGCGCACCGGCACCGCCCAGGTGGACCTGACCCTGGTCTCCATCCCGCGCGAGGCCACCTACATCGGCCACCCGCGCGGTCGCCGCGGCGCACCCGTCGGCTGACGCCGCGCACATTCGTCGGCGAAATCGTGCGCGGCGCGCTGAACTGCGCGCGTCAGGCGGGGTAGGGGTCGCTCGCCCGCGCCGCGCGCAGAGTTCTTGCCCACCAGGACAATTGGCGAAGCATGCGGGCGGCGGCGTCGATCGCAGCGCCGTCCGCGGTCTCCCCTGCCGCGTCGAACCGCTTCTTGGCCTGATGGAAGCTGACCGTCTCGCGGATCGACACCATGTGGATCTCCGCGACCACCTGACGGAGTTGCTCGACCGCGCGCAGTCCCCCCGACAGTCCGCCGTAGGACACGAATCCGATGGGCTTGGCCCGCCATTCGTGCTTGGCGGTGTCGAACGCGGTCTTCAGCGCGGCCGGGTAACCGTGGTTGTACTCGGAGGTCACCACGATGAACGCGTCCGCGGCGGCCAATCTGGTGCGATATTGGACCACTTCCGGGGTTTCAATCAGTTCGGTCGGCAACAAAGTGTCCGCCAGATCGATGACACCCGTATCGAACTCGTCGTGCGCGCGTAGTGTTCGCAACAGCCAGTCGGCGACCACCGGAGCGAACCGCTCCGGACGCACGCTGGCCACGATGACCTCGAGCCGCAACGGAGTGTCCACCGCGCGAGCTTAACCCGCACACCGCTGATCGCCCGGTGCGCGGGACGCCGAGCTCCTCGGGCAGGCCGAGCTTCGCCGGACCCATCGGCTGCACGCACGACCGGATCAGGCACGATATGCACTGGATAGCCGCCTGACCGTGGCATAGTGTTCGACTTCGGGGAGGGGGATTGTGATAATCGGACGCTGGTTGCTGATCGAGACACTCGGTCATGTCGACACCTGGTCGCTGCTCGCGGTCGGCACCGCGCCGCGGGAGTGGAAGTCGTTCCAGCGCGCGGTGTCCACCCGGTTGCAGCCGTTCATCGCGGCCGCCTACACCGGTGGCACGGTCATCGATCAGGAGTTGCCGCAGTCGCGCCACGACTGGTCCGGGCGGCATCTGCGCGCGGTACCGCTGCACGGGCCCGGCGGCCGCGTGCACGCCGTGCGGCTGTGGGTCGGCAGCGCGGAACCACCGGAGCCGGTCGGCGTGGCGGCGTTCAGCGTCGACGCGCGCATCCGCCGCATCGAGGCGCTCTCCTACGATCTCGGCGCGAACTTCGACAACGAGCACAACATCTGGATCGGTGCGGAATCCTTCGAGATCATCGAACGTTTCGACGGCGCACTCGAACTCGTCGCGACGCTGGCCCGGTCCACGCCGGGCGCCCGCTGGCTCGACACCGCGACGGTGCGGGCCCGCACCGGCCCGCGCACCCTGCTGCTCGCCGCGCACAATCCGGACGAGAACCGCTACCACTGGCTCGGTTTGGCCGTCGACGTCACCGAAAGCGTTGCTCCGCAGCGTAAATCGTTCGAAGCAGCGACCTTGGACCTGCTGCGCGGCGCGCAACCGAACCTCTATCTGGCCATCGTCGACCTGGCCCAGGTCCGGCTCATCCGCTGGGTCACCGAGCCCGTCCCCGCTCTGCGCTGGGGACGAGGCATCGACGAACGCACCGTGCCGCACCCGGCCGACCGGGCACGCATCGTCGCGGCGCGCGACGACATCCGCTCCGGCGTCGAACGGGTGACGCTGACCGGGGTCCGCCTGGCCACCGACAGCGGTGACTGGCTCGTCGCCGATCTCGAGGCCTCGCCGCTGCCCGGCGGGACCGCGGGCGCGGCCGTGCCCGAGTTCGCGCTGGTGCAGCTGGACCTCCCGGCGCACCCCGCGTGATCAGCCGCCGGTGGCGGCGGTGGCCCGCGCGGTGGCGAACTCCGCCAGCCCCTTGGCGGGCGGTGTCGTAGGCGCGAACCCCAGCGTGCGCTTGGCTCTTTCGATATCGGCCACGAAATGGCGGACGTCGGCGATGCGGTACTGACCGGTGACCACGGGCGGCTGTCCGCCGCGGGCCTTGGCCATGATCGAGGCGAGCTCCCACAGCGTGATCGGCCAGCCGGATGCGATGTTCAGCGGCACGAACCCGGGCAACGCCCGCTCGATCGCGGCGAGCAGGGCCGCGGTGGCATCGCGGACATGCACGAAGTCCCGGACCTGGCCGCCGTCCTCGAACACGTGCGGCGCGCGGCCCTCGTCCAGCGCGGCACGCAGCTGCCCGACCAACCCGGTCCGCGCGCCGTCACCGTAGACCTGATGCAGGCGCAGCGCGGTCACCGCGCCGCCGACGCCCAAACCCCAAGCGAACGCGTAGTTTTCCTGCGCCGCCTTACTCGCGCCGTAGCTGCCGCGCGGCCGCAGCGGCGCGTCCTCGCCGACCGGCTCCCAGGTGAGCACCTCGCCCGTGCGCGGGGCGCGATGGTCGAACAGCCCTCGATCCAGGTCGGCCCGCCTACGCAGGCCGGGGAAGAACGGCCCGCCGCGCACACTGCGGTAGCGCCCCTCGCCGTAGACCGTGATCGAGGAGGCGAGCACCAGCCGGCGCACCTTCGCCTGCTCCATCGCACCCAGCAGCGCCGCGGTACCGAGATCGTTGTGCGTCGCCATATCGGCCGGGCTGCCCGCGCTGACCGCCGCGAGATGACAGACCACGTCGATCCCGGCGAGCAGCGGCGCCAGCGCCGCGCCGTCCCGCACGTCGACCCGCGAAACGCCTTCCGGCGGTTCGGCGTTCAGGCCGTGCACGGCATCGAGCATCAGGTCGATGCCGATCACCTCGTGCCCCGCGGCCGCCGCGGCCGCGCGCACGTGTGTACCCAGGAACCCGGCCGCGCCGGTGACCAGAACTCTCATTCACCGCACCTCTGTTCGGCACCCCCGCATGGTCACGGTAGCGCGAATGGCAGCGACACCCCGGTATGAACACGGCAACGGTCACAGGTGTCGGTCTCGGCGACCGCGGCGACCGAGCGGCGGATCAGGTCCTTGAACGGGGCCAGATTGCGCTTGAACTCGGCGAAGACGTCGACCGCGTGCACGCCCGCGCCCTCCTCCAGCCCGGCGTCGAGGTCGGTCACCAAAGCCACTGCGGAGTAGCACATTTCGAGCTCACGGGCGAGCACCGCTTCGGGATGCCCGGTCATGTTGACCAGATCCCAGCCCTGTCCGGCGAACCAGCGGCTCTCCGCCCGGGTGGAGAATCGCGGACCCTGCACGACGACCATCGTGCCCGCACCCTTCATCGGCAGCGTCTCGTCCGCGGATTTGATGGTGGCGGTGCGGAGTTCGTCGCAGTACGGATCGGCGAACGACACGTGCACGCCGCCCCCGTCGAAGTAGGTCTGCGGGCGGCCCGAGGTGCGATCGACCAGCTGATCCGGCACCACCACGGTGCCCGGACCCCAGTCTCCGCGCAGGCTGCCCACCGCGCACGGCGCGAACACCCGGCGCACGCCGAGCGAGCGCAGCGCCCACATATTGGCCTGGTAGGGCAGCGTGTGCGGCGCGAACTCGTGATTCTTGCCATGGCGGGGCACGAAGGCGACCGGACGACCCTCGACCTCACCGATCGCGATCGGTGCGCTCGGCGCTCCGTACGGCGTCTCGACCTCGACCTGGGTCGCCTCGTTGTCGAAGAAATCGTAGAACCCACTCCCGCCGACAACGGCGAGCGCGGGCCTGGCATGCGAACTCATGGCCGCAATTCTCCCGTCCCGGCTCGCGAGCCGAGCAACGGCCCCCGCACCGGCCGTGCGCGCGGTTGCCGGTGCCGTCGGCGATGATGGACGGCATCGGGGCGCAACACGGCGCCACCGGCGCTGACCTGACAAGCCGGGCCGGGAACTGTACCCTAGGGGGGTATGAATCCGGTCCGGTCACGGACCGGCAATCGACGAGGAGAGCACCGGTGGCATCCACCCCGCAGGAGCACGACGCGCACGATCACGCGGCACACGGCTACATCACCGCGAAGGACGACTACCTCAAGCGGCTGCGCCGGATCGAGGGGCAAGCGCGCGGGTTGCAGCGGATGGTCGAGGAAGAGAAGTACTGCATCGACATCCTCACCCAGGTCTCCGCGATGACCAAGGCGCTGCAGGCGGTGGCGATGGGCCTGCTCGAGGACCACATCAGCCACTGCGTCGTCGACGCCGCCGTCGCGGGCGGCCCCGAAGCCGAGGCGAAGATCAAGGAGGCGACCGACGCGATCGCGCGCCTGGTCCGCTCCTGATCAGCGGCCTTCCGACGCATCGCGCTCGGCCGGACGGGGTTGGCGAACTGACGCGAAGTCAGCCGTGCCACTTGCGGTAGACCGTCGCGGCGCCGGGGTGCAGTGGGATCGGGGCGGTGCTGATCAAGGAGCGGCCGTCCAGGAACTGGGTGCCCGCCGCCTCGGTCGGCACCAGCGAATCCGCTTGATACACCAGTAGTTCCACGATCGAGGCGGCGGTATCGGCAGGCAGGCCCGCCGCGACCAGCAGCAGGTTCGCCACACCGATGGTGCGCACCGCCGAACCACCGGGGTAGGCGTCGGCGGGGATCTCCACCCGGTCGTATACCGGGCCGAAGCGCTCCCGCATGGGGGCCGCCAATTCACCCATGTCCACCAGGCGCATGCGCGCCGGCACCTGCAGCACCATCGTCGGCACGCCGCCCGCCCACAACAGCGCGTCCGACTCGTCGGCGGCCAGCGCCGTCACCGCTTCGCGCAGCGGCCGATGCGAAACCGCCACATCCGTCGCGGGGTCCAGCCCGGCGACCCGCAGGATCCGCTCGCCGGTCAGCGCCGCACCCGACCCGTCCGCGCCCAGATTGATCCGCGCGCCGCGCAGGTCGGCCACGCTGCCGATCCGGCTGTCCGACCGCACCACCAGCTGCAGATAGTTCTCGTACACCCGGCCGAGCGCCAGCATCCGGTCCGCGCTGTCCCCCACCGAATCGGACAACGCCAGCGCCGCGTCCACCTGCCCGTGCGTCAGCAGCGTCAAGTTTTCCTGCGACCCCGAGGTGGTGACTCGCTCGATCCGCACCTTCCCCGATCGCGCTGCCGCGGCCGAAAGCAGCCCGGCGAAAGCATGATAGAAGCCACCGACCTCGCCGGACGCCAACCGCACCAACGGACCACCCCTGCTCGGGCCGCACCCGGCCACACCCGCCGCCGCCATACCGGCCAGCGCTAGGAAACCCCGCCGCCGCATGGTCATCGCACCCTCCTCGCACAGTGCGCGGCATGGCACCGGGTCCCGACACCCGACCGGACCACCCCCACGGTCCACGCCCAAACCTTCACCGCGCCAACAGATTCGACCACCCCCGCGCTCATTCCGGCACCGCTGCAGGTAAGCGCACCCGGACCGACAGGCCGTGGGGTCGCACGGGCTCGACGGTGAGTGTCCCACCACGCGCCTGCGCGAGCGCCGCGGCGATGGGCAGGCCGAGACCGGAGCCACCACGCGCCGCCGTCGACCCGCGATAGAAACGCGTGGTGAGCTTGGCGATTTCGGCGGAAGGAACGCCTGCTCCGTCGTCGTGCACGGTCACCGTGACCCAGCCGGGTTCGACCGCGACGACGATCTCGGTGCGCGCACCCGCCCCGGCATAGCGCGACGAATTGCTCAGCGGCACATCGAGGATCTGGGCCAGCACGTCTGCGGATACCGCGACGTCGGCGTGCGCGACCGCCGGGGCGACACTCAACTCCTGACCGGACGATTCGTAGGCCGAACACCACGCGTCGAACCGGTCGGCGACCACTTGCACGGCGTCGCAATGGTTCTCGGCCTCGACGAGCCGGGCGGCATCGAACGCGGCGGGCGTCTCGGCCACGGCGAGGGTGAGCAGGCCGTCCAGCAGCGCGGCCAGCCGCTCCACCTCGGCACTGGCGCCGCGAAAGGTGGCCACCGCGTCGCCCGGTATCGCGGGCTCCAGCGAGTCGAGCCGAATCGTCAAGGCCGCCAGCGGGTTCCGCATGGCGTGCGCGGTGTCGGCGACGAGCTGGCGCTGCGCCTCCACGGAACCGGCGACGGCCAGCGCCATAGCGTCGAAAGATTCCGCGACGGCCCGCATCTCGGGCGGACCGCCGTGATGTCCGGCGATCGACACCGGCGGCTCGGCGGTGACCTCGCCCGCGGGCGGCTTCGGCAGTGTCGCGGTGAGTTCGGCGACCGCACCCGAGAGCGCCGCGAGCGGCCGCAGCACCCAGCGGCTCAGGGTCAGCGCCAGCAGGGTGAACAGCGCCATCGCACCCGCGCCGCCGAGCAGGATGAACCCCCACGTCCGCGCGATATCGGCGCGCGCCCGCGCGGTGGACGCCTGGATCACCACGGCCCCGCCGACCTGCACCCCCGTCCCGACCGGCCGGGCGATGAGCACCGTCCGCGCGCCCCACGGCGTCAGCTGGCCGGGCACGTGCGGGCGCTGATTGCGCCGCGCCGCCGCCACTGCCGCCCCGATCCCCGGATCGTTCAGGCTCGCACCGCCGTTGGCAGTCGTCGCACCCTTGGCATCCACGATCAGCACGCTCTCGCCGTACAGCTCGTGATAGCGGCCCACCTCATCCGCCAGCGCTCGGGTATCCCCGGTAGTCGCGGCGGCGGCCGCGAGATTCGCGAAGCGATCGGCGTCGCCGGAACGAGCGAGCACCAGAGCCTGGGTCCGGCTGGTCGCGACCGTCAGCGACAGCGGAACGGCGAACGCCAGCACCGCAATCGCGGCGAAGACGGTCAGCGCGATGAGTAGGCGGCGCCGCACGCCCTGCCCCTGATCACTGCCCCCACCGATACCCGTAGCCGCGAATGGTGGTGATCAGTCCCGGCCGATTCAGCTTGGCGCGCAACCCCGTCATGTGCACGTCCAGTGACCGCGATACAGCGACGAACGCGTCGCCCCAGATCCGGTCCATCAGCTGCTGGCGGCTCACCGCGGCTCCCGGCCGCTCCACCAGCGCCTCGACCAGCTCGAATTCCTTCTGCGTCAACGTGATCGGCGTCCCCGCCACCTCGACCAGCCGCGCCTGCAGATCGACCCGCACGTCACCGGTGACCACCACGGCCTGGGTGGGCTGGGCCGCCGCGGCCGCCCGCCGGGTGACGGTCTCCAGGCGGGCCATCAATTCCGCGATCCGCGGCGGCTTCACCAGGTAGTCGTCGGCGCCACCGCGCAGTCCGCGCACGATCGAACGTTCGTCGCTGCGCGCGGTCAGGATGAGCACCGGCACCTGACTGACTTCACGCAGCTGCCGCAGGATCTGCAAGCCGTCGGCGTCGGGCAGGCCGAGATCGAGAATGACCGCGTCGTAACCGCGGTGCGCGGTCAGCAGATCCGCGCCGCGCCGCTTGCGTTCCGCGCGGTAGCCACGGGCGTTGAGCGCTTCTACCAGCGCGTCACCGACGCCGTCGTCATCTTCGACCACCGCAAGCCGCACGCGCCGATCCTCCCATAGCGGGTGGATCGGCGCGTGTGCCGGGCGGTCAGTCACGCACAGTGGCCAATTGACGATCCGGCTCGGCCACCCCGGCGCCGACCCCAGTGTCGGCGGTGGTGGTCGCGCCCTCGGCGTCGATGGTCGACGACGTCGAGGTCTCCCGCATGAAGAAGTACGTGACCAGCGAGATCAGGATGCACCCTGCGACGTACCAGAAGTACACCGACTCGTGGTTCGCCTTCTTCAGCGCGAGGGCGATGGTTTCCGCGGTGCCGCCGAAGATGGCGACGGTCAGGGCGTAGGGCAGGCCGACGCCGAGGGCGCGGATCTTGGTCGGGAACAGCTCGGCCTTCACGATCGCGTTGATCGAGGTGTAGCCGGTGATGATGACCAGAGCCAGCATCATCAAGGCGAACGCGGCCACCACATTCGTGGTGTGCGCCAGCACCGTCATGATCGGCACCGTCAGCAGTGTGCCCGCGACGCCGAAGAAGATGAGCAGCTTGCGCCGGCCGATCCGGTCCGACAGCGCGCCCGCCAACGGCTGCAACACCACGAACACCAGCAGCGCGATGAAGTTGATCCACGCGACGGTGCCCTTGGAGATGCCCGAGGTGTTGATCATGAACTTCTGCATGTAGGTGGTGTAGGTGTAGAACGCCACCGTCCCGCCGAGCGTCAGGCCCATCACCAGCAGGCATTCGCGCGGGTACTGCAACAGCATCCGCAACGAACCGCGCGCGGCTTCCGGTTTCGGTGCGCCCTCGTGCGCCGCGGCAGCGGCCGCAGCCTGGTCCTTACCGTGCTGATAGGCGTGCTCGGTGATCCCGTCCGTGACGAACACCCGGTTGTCCGCGTCCGCGGCGGCCCGGAACTGCTCGGACTCGTCCATGCCGCGGCGCAGCCACATCACGATGAGCGCGCCTGCCGCACCGATGACGAACGGAATGCGCCAGCCCCAGTTGTTCATTTCGGCGCTGGTGAGGAACTGCTGCAGGACGATCTGCACGCCGAGCGCGACGAGCTGACCCGCGACCAGGGTGACGTACTGGAAGCTCGAGTAGAAACCGCGCCGGCCGGAGGAGGCCACCTCGGACAGATACGTCGCGCTGGTGGCGTATTCGCCGCCGACCGAAAGTCCTTGCAGCAGGCGGGCGATCAACAGGGTCGCCGGCGCGGCGATACCGATCGTCTGGTACCCGGGAGTCACCGCGATCAGCAGCGACCCCGCGGCCATCACCGTCACCGAGAGGGTGAGCGCCGACCGGCGGCCGAACTTGTCGGCGTAGCGGCCGAGCAACCAGCCGCCGATCGGGCGCATCAGGAAGCCGACGGCGAACACCGCTGCCGTGGAGAGCAGCTGCGCCGTCGGATCGTCCTTGGGGAAGAACGTTTTCGCGAAGTACACGCTGAACGCCGCGTAGACATACCAGTCGTACCATTCGACCAGGTTGCCGATCGAACCGCGCAGCACGTTCGCGACGACCCGGCGCTCGCCCGCGGGCTGTGTCGTAGTCACAAGATCTCCTTCTTCGACGCCTCAGCGCGTCAGCAAGAACGAGTGTGTGGCCAGTCACAGGCCCGGGGGAACCGTCCGGGTCGCTTTCTAACGTTCCCTTAGGGGTGTCGCGTCAGGAGCGCAACAGTGGGGCGAGGGTGCGCAGGGCGGCGAGGTAGTCGTCGTCCAGGGCTTGCACCGCGACGTGGTCGGCGCCGGCGTCCAGGTGCGCGATCAGCTGCGCGGCGACCGCTTCCGGCGTGCCATGGGCGACGACGGCGTCGAAGACGCGACCGCTCGGATCGGCTACTTCCTCGTCGGTGAAGCCGAGCCTGCGCAGGTTGGAGACGTAGTTCGTGAGGCCCAGGTAGAAGTTGACCGTCTGCTCGGCGGCGGCTCGCGCTTGCGCGTCCTCGGACAGCAGGACCTTGTGTTCGGTCGCGAGCAGCGCGTCCGCGCCGATCACCGGGCGGGCCTGCGCGGTGTGCGCGGCCGGCACGAAGTAGGGCAGCGCGCCGGCGGAACGTTCCGCGGCCAGCTTCAGCACCCGCGGGCCGAGCGCGGCGACGGCCCGGCGCTGCACCGGGACGTCGGCGGCGTCGAGTTCGTCCAGGTAGTCCACGAGGGCGTCGTAGGGCTTGCGGTAGTCACCGGCGTGCTCCGGGTGGCCGACACCGACGCCGAGCAGGAACCGGCCGGGGTACTTCGCTTCGATCCGATGGAATGACGCGGCGGCCTCCTTCGCGGGCGTCGACCAGACGTTCACGATGCTGGTGCCCACCGAGATCGTCTCGGTCGCCGCCAGCAGCGGCTCGACCGTGTCCAGCTCGCCGGGCGGCGACGCGCCCAGCCACAGCGTCCCGTAGCCGAGCTGTTCCAGCTCCCGTGCGTCCTCCGGGCTGAACCCGTTGTACGCCCGCCATACACCGAACCGTCCGAACTGATCAAAGGTCATGCTTGCGGAACGATCCGGTCGCGCAGCCTATTCCGCTGACGGTGCCGTTCGTCAGCCGCCGCAGCAGCCGTGCGCCGCGGGCACGGTGCGCACCTCTCTGGTCTGCGCGTTGCGCGCGGCCAGGTCGGCGTCGGCGGGATAGTCCACCGCGATCAGGCTCAAGCCGTGCGCGGGCGCGACGGTGACCGAACTGGAACGTTCGGTCTCCTGGAGCAGTCCGGCCACCCAGTCCGGCGTGCGCCGCCCCTCCCCCACCGCGAGCACCGCGCCGACCAGGCTGCGCACCATCGACCAGCAGAACGCGTCCGCGCTGACGTAGGCGGTCAGCAGTTCGCCCTGCTGTTCCCAGTCGAAGCGCTGCAGCTCACGCACCGTGGTCGCGCCCTCGCGCCGCCGGCAGAAGGCAGCGAAGTTGTGCAGGCCCAACAGATTTCGCGAAGCCGCGCGCATGGCCCCGAGATCGACGTCGTGGCGGCAGGCGACCACGCTGCGGGCCTGCAAAGGTTCCGCACCGTAGCGGGCGGTGGTCAGCCGGTACGCGTAATGCCGGCGGATCGCCGAGAAACGAGCGTCGAATTCGGCCGGGACGAGCTGAACATCCTTGATTCGCACGTCTTTCGGCAGGAACCGGGCCATCCGGTGCACCAGTTTGGCGGGGTCCACCTCGGCGGCCGTATCGAAGTGTGCGACTTGGCCTTCGGCGTGCACGCCGGCATCGGTGCGGCCCGCGACGGTCAACTGCACCGGCTCGCGGCACACCTTCGTCAGCGATTCCTCCAGCACGCCCTGCACGGTGCGCAGTCCCGGCTGACGCGCCCAACCGGTGAAATCGGTGCCGTCGTAACCGATGTCGAGCCGAACCCGGACCGGGTCGGGTGACTGCGCGGCGGGGTCCGCCGAATCCTGCACCGTCACAACGATCTCCTGTCATAACGAACGAACCCGCCGACCCGCAGAGCGGGCGGCGGGTTCATTCGAGAACTCCGGACGTCAGGCGTCTGGATCATCCCCGCGGGTGCGGGGAACACGATCTCAGGCGTCCTTCTTTTCCTCAGCGGCCTCGTCGGCGGCCGGGGCGTCGGCCTCGGCGGTCTCGGCGACTGCCTCGTCGGCGGTCTCCTCGACGACCTCGGCGGCCGGAGCCTCTTCGGTCTTCTTGGACGCCGCGACCCGGCGGGCCCGGTCGGCCTCGTTGGTCACGGTCTTCTCGCGCACCAGCTCGATGATCGCCATCGGCGCGTTGTCACCCTTGCGGGGCAGCGTCTTGGTGATGCGGGTGTAGCCACCCTCGCGACCCTCGAACGAGGGGCCGATCGTGGCGAAGAGCTCGTGCACGACGTCCTTGTTACGGATCACCTTGAGCACCTCGCGACGGTCGGCCAGAGTGCCGCCCTTCGCCTTGGTGACCAGCTTCTCCGCGTAGGGGCGCAGCGCCTTGGCCTTGGCCTCGGTGGTCGAAATTCGACCGTGCTCGAAGAGCGCCGTCGCCAGATTGGCGAAGATCGCCTTCTGGTGCGACGCCGACCCGCCGAAGCGAGCACCCTTCTTGGGCTTGGGCATGGTTTGTTCTCCTTGTGTGAGGCCGGGCCGGGGTGCCTACCCCGGCGGCCTAGAGCTGTTCGGTCTCGGCGTAGTCCTGCTCGCCACCGTCGGTGTCACTGAACGTGCCGCTGTCGCTCCACGTTCCGGTGCTCGCGTCGTAGCCGACCACGCTGGACGGGTCGAACGACGCCGGGCTGTCCTTCAGCGAGAGGCCGAGCGCGTGCAGCTTGACCTTGACCTCGTCGATGGACTTCTGGCCGAAGTTGCGGATGTCCAGCAGGTCCGACTCGGTGCGGGCGACGAGTTCGCCCACCGTGTGCACACCCTCGCGCTTGAGGCAGTTGTAGGACCGGACGGTGAGGTCCAGGTCCTCGATCGGCAGACCGAACGAGGCGATGTGATCCGCCTCGGCCGGCGAGGGGCCGATCTCGATGCCTTCGGCTTCGACGTTCAGCTCGCGGGCCAGGCCGAAGAGCTCGACCAGGGTCTTGCCCGCCGAGGCGAGCGCGTCCCGCGCGCTGATGGAGTTCTTGGTCTCCACGTCCAGGATGAGCCGGTCGAAGTCGGTGCGCTGCTCGACACGGGTGGCCTCGACCTTGTAGGTCACCTTGAGCACCGGCGAGTAGATCGAATCCACCGGGATCCGGCCGATTTCCGCACCCGACGCCTTGTTCTGCACGGCCGGGACGTAGCCGCGACCGCGCTCGACCACGAGCTCGATCTCCAGCTTGCCCTTGTCGTTCAGGGTGGCGATGTGCATATCCGGGTTGTGTACGACGACACCGGTCGGCGGCACGATGTCACCGGCGGTGACGGTGCCGGGGCCCTGCTTGCGCACGTACATCGTGACCGGCTCGTCCTCCTCCGAGGACACGACCAGACCCTTGAGGTTCAGGATGATGTCGGTGACATCCTCCTTCACCCCGGGAACGGTGGTGAACTCGTGCAGCACGCCGTCGATACGAATGCTCGTGACCGCGGCCCCCGGGATCGAGGACAGCAGGGTACGCCGGAGCGAATTGCCCAGGGTGTAACCGAAACCCGGCTCGAGCGGTTCGATGGTGAACTTCGAGCGGTTCTCGGCGACGACCTCTTCGGTCAGTGTCGGACGCTGTGAAATCAGCATTTAGGATCATCCTCCTGTTTGGGCGCCCGCTATTTGACGCCTCGTTCTGGGGGTTTCCCTTCCGTCCTCCGGCTTTCGCGAGGACGACGGAAGGGAACAGCGGCAGAGCCGATTACTTCGAGTAGTACTCGACGATCAGCTGTTCCTGCAGCGGCACATCGATCTGAGCGCGTTCCGGCTGCTGGTGCACCAGGATCCGGAGCCGGCCCGGAAGGACCTGCAGCCAGCCGGGAACCGGGCGGTCACCGACGGTCTCGCGCGCCACCTGGAACGGCAGCGTGCCCAGCGACTTCTCCTTGACATCGATGATGTCGTACTGGGTCACCTGGAAGCTGGGGACGTTCACGGCCCGGTTGTTCACCAGGAAGTGGCCGTGGCTGACCAGCTGACGCGCCTGACGACGGGTGCGCGCCAGACCGGCGCGGTACACGACGTTGTCGAGACGGCACTCCAGCAGGCGAAGCAGGTTGTCACCGGTCTTGCCCTTGAGGCGGTTGGCCTCTTCGTAGTACCGGCGGAACTGCTTCTCCATGACGCCGTAGGAGAAGCGAGCCTTCTGCTTCTCCTGCAGCTGGAGCAGGTACTCGCTCTCCTTGATCCGCGCGCGGCCGTGCTGGCCGGGCGGGTAGGGGCGACGCTCGAACGCCTGGTCGCCTCCGACGAGGTCGACACGCAGACGACGCGACTTGCGGGTGATGGGGCCTGTATAACGAGCCATGTGTTATCTATCCTTTCCCGCTAGACGCGACGCCGCTTGGGCGGACGGCAGCCGTTGTGCGGCTGCGGGGTGACATCGGAGATCGTGCCGACTTCCAGACCGGCGGCCTGCAGCGAGCGGATCGCGGTCTCGCGACCCGAACCCGGGCCCTTCACGAAGACGTCGACCTTCTTGACGCCGTTCTCCTGCGCCTTGCGGGCAGCGTTCTCGGCGGCGAGCTGCGCGGCGAACGGGGTCGACTTGCGCGAACCCTTGAAGCCGACGTGACCCGAGGACGCCCAGGAGATGACGTTGCCGTTCGGGTCGGTGATGGACACGATCGTGTTGTTGAACGTGCTCTTGATGTGCGCGTGGCCGTGCGGGACGTTCTTCTTTTCCCGGCGACGCGACTTCTGGGTCTTCTTGGGGCCGGAGGCCCGTGACTTCGGAGGCATCGGTTATCCCTACTTCTTCTTGCCGGCGACGGTGCGCTTCGGGCCCTTGCGGGTGCGCGCGTTGGTCTTGGTGCGCTGGCCACGCACGGGCAGGCCACGACGGTGGCGCAGACCCTGGTAGCAGCCGATCTCGATCTTGCGACGGATATCGGCCTGCACCTCACGGCGCAGGTCACCTTCGACCTTGAGCTCGGGCGAGCTCTCGATGTAGTCACGCAGCTGCGTCACCTGGTCGTCGCTGAGGTCCTTGCTGCGCAGGTCCGGGCTGACGCCGGTGGCCGCGAGGATCTCCTTGGAGCGGGTACGGCCGATGCCGTAGATGTAGGTCAGCGCGATCTCCATGCGCTTTTCACGCGGGAGATCGACGCCCATGAGACGTGCCATGTGGCAGGTTCCTTCACTGTGTCGGAGGTCTGCTCCCTGTCCGTCCCCTCGTCTTGTGTGGGGCACCGGCCTCCGTACCGGTGGTAGGCACACACGCCTTCCGGGACGAGCCCGGAATACCGCAGCGTGCGGCTGGAGCTGGGAGTTCTTCTTCTTGTGGCCAAGCCGATCAGTGATCGGTGCCCGGCTGGTGATCGTCGGGGCGAACCCCGTTTGATCAGCCCTGACGCTGCTTGTGGCGCAGGTTGTCGCAGATCACCATGACCCGACCGTGGCGGCGGATCACCTTGCACTTCTCGCAGATCTTCTTGACGCTCGGCTGAACCTTCACGTCCGTCCAATCTTGTTGTGGTTCACACAGGTGTGAACACAGTTTTTCCCCGGCCACCCGGCCGGGGAAGTCTGTTGTATCGCCACGAGGGCGACGCTCCACCCTACCGGGTGGCGATTTCGCCCTGTCGGGCGAGTCCAGGTAGTGCTACTGCGCACCGCTGTGTTCAACACTCCGAGAAATCCACGCTCTGCTGAACGTGATCCCCGCGGTGCGGTCCCTCCCCGAGTCGGGTACGTACCCGACTGGGGGTCCGGGGGGCGAAGCCCACCGGGCGGGGCGTGGGGGTTGCACCCCCACAAGAACACTAAGTAATCGGCGGCTCGGCGAGCGCTCTCCGCGAGCACACCTCACCCGCGACGATTACTTATAGCGGTATACGATCCGGCCGCGCGACAGGTCGTAGGGAGAAAGCTCGACGACCACGCGGTCCTCGGGGAGGATACGAATGTAGTGCTGCCGCATCTTCCCGCTGATGTGCGCGAGAACCTTGTGCCCGTTCTCGAGCTCGATCCGGAACATCGCATTGGGCAGCGGCTCGACAACTCGACCCTCGACCTCGATGGCCCCGTCTTTCTTCGCCATGTCCTCCGCGATCCCGGTTACGCTCAACCTGGTTTGTTTGGCTTGTTTCTGCTTACATGTACCCGTCGGTCGACCTGACCGGTGACATGCAAACAGTCGGCGCATAGGTGCACCGCCGCTCCAGCTTACCGGTACCGGTTGGTTCCGGCAAAAATGCCTCGCCCCGAGCACGCTTTCGGGGTTGAACCTAGCTGGGTCCGGGTAGCCTTTTCGCCCCGATCAGAACCGGGAAACCAGTCCCGCGACCCCCTGGCCTCCTGCGCCGCGGCGGTGTCCGGGCTTCGCGTAAACTGACCGCTGTCCAGGTATTAAGGGTCGAGCAGATCGAGGGGGATCCGTGAGCGAGCGCAGCGAGCGAACCCCATGCGCAGCGCCGACAAGGAACACCGAGCCCACAGCGTCCATGGGAGCGACGGTACCGAGCGTCCGCGAGGTCCAGTCGTGAGTAGGAATAATGACGGCCTGCCCATGTTGCCGCCGTGGCTGTCCGAGAGTGATGTCACCCAGGTCGGTTATGAGGCTCCGGTACAGAACCTGCCTGCCGACGATCTGATCGAAGAGGCGCCGAGCCGCGGCCGCGGCCGTTTCAAGCGCGCGCCTGAAGGCGATCGCCCCGATGCCGCGCCCGGTAAGCGCCGGAAGGGCTGGCGGCGCGACAAGCACGAAGAGCAGCCTGCCGCGCAGCAGCTACCGAACGAGGTGGCCCCGCGCCGACCGGACGCACCGCACCCCGATGTCCCGCGGGAAGACCCGTGGCGGCAGCAGGGTCTGGACGCCTATGTCCCGCCGCGGGAGGAAGCGGCCCCGCCCGCGCCGCCGCAGCGCACCGAGGCGCCCCCGCAGGGTCTGCCCACCCGTAACCCCGGCCCGCCGCCGGCGGGTTTCCAGCCGCTCGGCCGACGCTCGGGTACCGATGCACCGCAGTCGAGCGAGTTGCCTGCGCGCCCGCAGTCCGGCCGCCCCGATCTGCCGCCGCCCCCGTCTCTCCCGGACGCCCCGCAGTCGTCGACGCAGGCTCCCGAACGTCCCCCGCTCCCGGACGCCCCGCCGGCGCGCACCCCGCAGGCTCCCGCCCAATGGACCGCGAACCCCGACACCGCACAGCAGGGTCCGGCTCGCGCCCCGCAAGCACCGGACCAATGGACCGCAAGCCCGGACGCCGCACAACAGAGTGCGGCTCGCGCCCCGCAAGCACCGGCCGAATGGACCGCGAACCCAGACGCCGCACAGCAAGGTCCGGCGCGCCCGCCACAGGCACCGGCCCAATGGACCGCAGGTCCCGACGCCGATCCGCGAACCCCGCAGGCCGCCGCCGAGCGACCCCCACTTCCGGACGCACCGACGCGCGCCCCGCAAGGTTCGACCGAGCGTCCCACGCTCCCCGACGCACCACCGCAGGGCTCGGCCGAGCGACCGGCGATTCCGGACGCGCCGACACGCGCCCCGCAAGGCTCGACCGAGCGACCTGCACGCCCCGATGCACCGCCGCAGGCTTCGGCTGTGCGACCTGCGATTCCGGACGCGCCGACACGCGCCCCACAGGGTTCGGCCGAGCGTCCCGCGCTCCCCGATGCACCGCCGCAGGGCTCGGCCGAGCGACCGGCGACTCCGGACGCACCGACACGCGCCCCGCAAGGCTCGACCGAGCGACCCGCGCTCCCCGACGCTCCGCCGCAGGCTTCGACACGTGGCCCGCAGTCCGCCGCGGATCGGCACTCGCCCGAAAGCCCTGCGCGGCCGCCTCTTCCGGAGGCGCCCACCTCGTCCGGTAGCGCACCGGGGCCGTTCGACCGGCACGCGCCGGCGGAGCCCGACGGCCCGCCGCCGTGGCTGGCCGGGCCGCGGTCCGAACAAGGAACCGCGGAGCAGTCGCAGCGTCCGCCGCTGCCCGAACCTCCTGCACCGCAAGGCGCCCCGGCACCCGCGCCGGTCGAGCAGGTTCCGCCTGCCCGCTTCGAAGCACCGCTGGGAACAGACGGCCCGCCGCCGTGGCTGGCCGCGACGGTCGCCGATGAGCAGGCCGCGAAACAGGCCGAACAGGCGAGCAGGCGGCCGGAACTTCCGCCGCCCCCTGGAGAATTCGCCGAAGGCGCCGAACAGGGAGCCGCCGACCCGGCACGCACCGGACCGATCGACACCGGGTCCGTGGCCGAGCGCCGACCGGGCCAGGCCACCTCGCCGGATCGCCCCGGTCCACTGGACCAGAGCCGCGCGCCCGGCCCGGTTCCCGCGGAGAGCGGTCCGCTCGGTGTGCCCATGCCGCACCACACCGCACCGCAGGCACCGGCCGCCGAGGTACCGGGCCCGAACGGAATGCCCGGGCCCAACTGGGTGACCGGGCCGCCGCCCGGTGTCACCGAACGCCCGGAATCCGGTCCACCGCAACGCGATAGCGGCCGCCAAACACCCAGCTGGGTGCCGTCGTCCGGTGCCGAGACCGCTCGACCGAGCACCAGCGGACGGCACCGGCTGCCCGCTGAAGCGATGCCGACCGACGAGGCCAACCAGCCACCGGCCGCACAGCAGCAATCGGCCCCGCCGCAAACCGGCCCCCACCAGACCGGTCCGTCCGGCTACGCGGCCCCCGCGACCGGCGGCCAGGCACCGAGCAGCGACGAACTGGGCGCGCCGGCGCCGAACGAGCCGTGGCGCAATGCCGCAGCGCCGACCTGGGCCGACGAAACCGTCGGGCGCCCCGCACCTTTGGCGGGCGGCCAGACATCGGGACCGCAACAGGGCCCACCGCAAAGCCAGCAGTCCGGACCCCCGCCGGTCGAGGGACCGCCGGGCGGCTACACGGGCCCGCACATGGGCGGTCCGCCGCCAGGCGGTATCGCGCCCGCCCCGCCACCGGCCATGCCCGGGCAGTGGGGACGGCAGCCCGGCCCGGTCGTGCCGGGTGGGCCGTATCAGCCGGGCCCACCGCCCTCGCTCGACGATGTGCCGATGCGGCGCGCCAAGAAGTCACCGGGTAGCGGCTGGCGTAAGGCCGTGCATCACGTGTCCGGCGGTGCGATCAATCCGGGGCTGTCCGCCGAGGAACTGCGGTTGCAGGAACTCGTCGCGCGGATCCGGCAGCCGGTGCGCGGTGACTACCGGATCGCGACGCTGTCGCTGAAGGGCGGCGTCGGAAAGACCACCACGACAATGGGTATCGGCTCGATCTTCGCCTCGATTCGCGGCGATCGGGTGATCGCGGTGGACGCCAACCCCGACTTCGGCACGCTGTCGCAGCGGGTGCCGCTGCAGACCAGGTCCACCGTGCGTGACCTGCTGCTCGACCCGTCCATTCAGCGATACTCGGATGTCCGCAGGCACACCTCGCAGGCCACCAGCCGGTTGGAAGTGCTTGCCAGTGAACGCGATCCGGCGGCGTCGGAGGCGTTCAGCGAGGAGGAGTACCGGGCGGTCGCACGGATCCTGCAGCGCTTCTACAACATCATTCTGACCGACTGCGGCACCGGGCTCATGCACTCGGCGATGTCGGGCGTGCTCGATCTGGCGCACTCGCTGGTGCTGATCTCCTCCCCCGCCATCGACGGGGCTCGCAGCGCCGCAGCGACTTTGGACTGGCTGTCGCTGCACGGGCACGACCATCTGGTGCGCAACGCCGTGGTGGTGATCAACTCACCCCGCGCGGGCTCGCCGAATGTCGGTGTGCAGCAACTGCGCGAGTACTTCCTGTCCCGCTGCCGGGCGGTGCACATCATCCCGTTCGACCCGCACATGTCCGAGGGCGCCGAGATCGACCTGCACCGCCTGCACAAGCACACCAAGCGCGCCTACGTCGAACTCGCCGCCACCATCGCCGACGACTTCGCCACCGACCACCGCCGCTACCACTCCTGAAACCAGGGTTTGCGCGCACCGCACAGCAACGACACTCGCCGTGCGCGCAAGCCGGTGGTCGCCCGGAAATCCTTCAGCCCACAGAGTTTCCGAGCGCAGCACCGCGGCTACAGCTGCTGTAGAGCGTCCGCACACTCTGTGCAGCCGCTCCACCGCCCGGCTGCACCGTTCCAGAGTTCCGAGCACCCGCAGCCAGCTCCTCGCTGCGCGGCGCGGTGGTGAATGCACTACGCGCGCAGAGCTTCCGGACACCGGCACCGCGAAACGGTGGCGCGGCGCACGCACTCTCGGCGATCGCCCGGGAAAACGTCAGCCCCACAGAGTTTCCGAGCGCAGCACAGCGGTTACCGGTGCTGTGGAGCGTCCGCACACTCTGTGGACCGGGTCTACCACTCGGGGAGTCGACGCCTGCCTGCGCTGATGTCGCGCACCAGATCGTCGTAAGCGTCGGCGAGCTCGGCGAGGTGATGCCAAGCGCCGTGCAGTCTTTCGTCGTGCGCGTCCAGAGTCATCAGCGCGTGGTGGGCCCGCACCGAGGATTCGGCGAGCCGGTCGATGACCGCGCCGACGGTTTCGGTGTGCAGGGTGGCGCCGAGTCGATGCTGGGGCACGCTGCGCGCGACCCAATCGTCGATCGCCATCACCAATTCGACTCTGCGGCGCTCGATTTCGAGAACCACCACGGGATCGGTGTCCACCGAACCACCTCGGCCGACCAGCCGCCGCTCGTGCAGCACCGCGAGATCGCGGGCGAACCAGAGCAGCGGGCCGCCGACGACGCGATGGCCGCGACACGCCCGAACGAGTAGATCAGAGGTGGGAAGTAGCCCGGAAGCCGGGGACTGCACCACCGAATCGGCGCACCGCAGTGTGCCGGGAAGAGCCATTACGACCGTTGTATCCGAACCTGCCACGTTGCCTCGCCGTCATCGCCGCACAACACCGGATCAGGACGTTCATTACAATAAACCTCTGAAGGCACCTGTCAAGCGTTACCGGGCCGTAGGAAGTCACGAAGAGTACACTTCGTTACCTGCACGACCAACCGAGGAGCAAGATGGCGGACGGTCCGACGTATCACCGGATCGCAGACCTCCTCCGCGAGGAGATCCGCGCAGGCAAGTGGAAACCGGGTGATCGGTTGCCCAGCCACACGGAGCTGGCCGAACACATGCAGGTCTCACTCACGACCGCTCGTAACGCGATTCAGGTGCTTGTCACCGAAAATCTGGTCTATACAGCGACTTCCCGCGGCACCATCGTGCGAAACCAGGAAGTTCTGGAATCAGTTGTCACCGACCATATCCGACAGGATCGGCCGCGGGCGGGCCACGACATCTTCGAGGAGATCGCGCGGGCCGCGAACCGCGTGCCGTCCAAGGAGTTCAGCGCGAAGATGGAACCCGCGGGCCCCGAGGTCGCGTTGTGGCTCGGCGTGCCGGAGGACTCCTGGGTGCTGGCCAGGACGGTCGTCCAGTACCTCGACAACGAGCCGTGGTCCTGGGAGGTCAGCTTCTATCCGCGAGATCTGGCCGAGGCCACCGGAATCGACTCGCCGCACGACATCCCGGAGGGCACCACCCGCAGGCTCGCCGAACGCGGTCAGGCCGAGACGGCCCACCGCGACACCCTGACGGCGCGGCCGGCGAGCGCGGAGGAGGCGACCGTGCTCGGCGTGGCGACCGGCACGATCCTGCTGGACCACTTGCGGATCGGCGCCAATCACGAGCGGGTCACCCGGGCCACCCGGCACCGCTCCATCGCATCGAGCAACCGGCTGGCCTATCAATTGGGCGACGCCGAGGGCATGGCAGTCATCGGGCGCACCCTCGGTGTGCCGTTCGGGCCGGGTATCGCGTTGCCATGAGTACCGTTCTACGCCGCGCGACAATCGGGGACCTGGGCGTGATCTGCCGACTACGCGTGCAACGCACCGCGTGGTTGACCGCGCAGGGTTCGGACCAGTGGACGGTGGCCGGGCGCGGGCTGCCGATCGAGATCTTCGCGCGGGCGGTGGGACGTTCGCTCGACGCGGGCGAGACCTGGATCGCCGAGGTCGCGGGTGAGCCCGCAGCGACCATCACCATCAACCATCGCGCCGACCCGGGGTTGTGGTCGCCGTGGGAACTAGCCGACGCGGTCGTGGTCCACTTCATGATCGTGGATCTGCGATTCGCGGGCCAGCGCCTCGGCCATCGACTGCTGGCGCACGCGGGAGCCATTGCGCGCCAACAGGAACGCGAATGGGTCCGGCTCGACGCCTGGACCACCAACACCGAACTGCACGACTACTACCGCCGTGCGGGCTTCCGGCTGGCCCGCATCGCCGGCCCGATCGCCACCGGACCGTCCCGGGCGCTGTTCGAACGCCGCACGGACAGCTGGGATTTCGACCCGGCGCAACCCGAGATCTCCTGGGCGCGCGGCTGATCGACCGCGCGCCATCCGACCTCTGACCGGGTGCGGCAACCGCGCCCGGCCCAAGGGAGTACCGGAAGTGCTTACACCGGCGGCAGATACGCGATCTGCACCATCTCCTGCCCCTTGCTGCGCGAGGCCAGCGTGCCGCGGCCCGGTGGGAGTTTGCTCGGGCGGATCTCACCGATGATCTTGCCCTCGTCCCGGGAGCCGCTCATGATCAGCGTGTCCACCGACATGTTCTTCAGGCCGCCGATGATCGGGTCGTACAGCGCGCGGGAGACGCCGCCCATGCGCCGGGTGACCACGAAGTGCATGCCGATATCGCGGGCCTGCGGCATGTATTCGATCAGCGGCGCAAAGGGATTGATACCGCCGGTCGCCACCATGTCGTAGTCGTCGACCACGATGTAGATCTCCGGGCCCTCCCACCAGCTGCGGTCTCGCAGCTGCTGGGGGGTGATGTCGGAGCCCGGGATGCGCTTGGACAGGAACTCCGCGACCTCCTGGATCATCGGACCGCAGGTCTGCGACGAGGTGGAGTAGCCGGCGAGGTGCTCGCCCTCGACCACGCCGAGCATGGTGCGCCGGTAGTCGATCATGATGATCTTGGCCTGCTCGGGATCCGAGTTCTCCACCACGCCCATCACGATGTTGCGCAGCAGCGTGGTCTTGCCCGATTCCACGTCGGCGAACGCCATGAAATGCGGCTCGGTCTGGAAATCGAGGACCAGCGGCTGCAATTCGGATTCGCCGAGTCCGACGACCACCTTGGTGGGGCTGAGTTCGATCCCCTGTGCGCGCGTGGTGGCGAGCAGTTCGTCGCGGCTGAACTGCATCGGCAGCATGCGCACCTCGGGCGCGTGCCGGCCCGCGTGCAGCTCCGCGAGTTCCTGCCGGGCCCGGGAGACGCCGTCGGCCAGGGTGGACGGATCGGAGTCGGAATCCAAGCGCGGCAGGGCGATGAGCATATGCAGCTGTTCAGGTGTGAGACCGCGGCCGGGGCGACCGACCGGAACCTGGAAAGCGGTGCGCCGCCCCATCTCCGAGTCGGTCGGGTCGCCGAGGCGCAGCTCCAGCCTGGTGCCGATCTGGTCCTTGACCACCGGCCGAATCTCGGCCCAGCGGGACGCACCGATGATCACGTGGATGCCGTAGGACAGGCCTTGCGCCGCAATGGCATTGATCTGCGATTCCAGCACGTCGAACTCTTCGCGGATCACGGCCCAGCCGTCGATCACCAGGAAGACGTCGCCGAATCGGTCGTCCGCCAGCGGATTACCGGAGGACGCCGCGCCCTCCGGTACATGCGCGGCCGCGGCGAACTTGCGCCGCCGGAACTCGGCCATCGACTCGATCCCGAGTTCGGCGAACCGTTCCTCGCGTTGCCGCATCAGCGAGGTGAGTTCGGCGATGGTGCGCCGGACCCGGTCGCTGTCGAGCCGACCGGCCACCGAGCCGACATGCGGCAGGCCGACCAGGCCCGCCATGCTGCCGCCGCCGAAGTCCAGGCAGTAGAACTGGACGTGCTGCGGCGTGTGCGTCGCGGCGGCGGCCATGATGATCGCGCGCAGCGTGGTCGACTTGCCCGACTGTGGACCACCGACGACCGCGACATTGCCCTGCGCGCCGGCCAAACTGATGGTCAGCACGTCACGACGCTGCTCGTACGGCTTGTCGATCACGCCGATCGGCATCCACAGCTGGCCGTGCCGGTTGACCGGCGAGCGCCAGTCCGGGTCTGGCAGCAGCATGTCGACCGTCGGGGATTCGTCCAGCGGCGGCAGCCACACTTCGTGCGCCGGACGACCGTGCCCGGTCAGCCGTTTCACGACGACGTCGAGCAGCGAATCCGGAATTCCCTCGTC
Source organism: Nocardia brasiliensis NBRC 14402 (assembly GCF_000308475.2). Classification (GTDB taxonomy): domain Bacteria; phylum Actinomycetota; class Actinomycetes; order Mycobacteriales; family Mycobacteriaceae; genus Nocardia; species Nocardia brasiliensis. The sequence continues at coordinate 38,301 of NZ_BAFT02000112.1, forward strand.
GCTGCCCGGAGCGCCGGGCAGGCCGAGTGCCGAAGGCGGCGGCGGCAATTCGAGCATCGGGTTCGTCGGCGACGGCGGCAGATCCAGCGGCGAGGCTTCTTCTTCCTCGGACGGCGCGGGCATCTCCACCGGCGCCGCGGTGAACAGCGCGAGTCGCTGGCCGCCGACCGGGGTGCCGTCCTCACCGGTGACCGTGCCCTGCGGTGCGACGTAGGGGCCGGACACGTAACTCGCGTTGAACCGCAACGGATCCGACGCATCGCTCTTCAGATAGCCCGCGCCGGGCACGCTGGGCAGGTGGTAGGCGTCGGTGATGCCGAGCACCGCACGGGATTCGTTGGCCGAGAAGGTGCGCAGACCGATCCGGTACGACAGGTGCGATTCCAGGCCGCGCAGCTTGTTCTCCTCCAGCCGCTGCGAGGCCAGCAGCAGGTGCACGTGCAGCGAGCGGCCGAGCCGGCCGATCATCACGAACAGTTCCGCGAAGTCCGGCTTCTGCGAGAGCAATTCGGAGAACTCGTCGACCACGACGAACAGCGCAGGTAGCGGGTCGAGCGGAACGCCTGCGGCGCGGGCCTTTTCGTAGTCGGTGACGTTGGCGTAGTTGCCCGCCGAGCGCAGCAGCTCCTGGCGCCGGTTCATTTCACCGGCCAGTGCGTCTTTCATACGGTCGACGAGCGAGAGTTCCTCTTCGAGGTTGGTGATCACCGCAGCGACGTGCGGCAGCGAATCCAAGCCGAGGAAGGTCGCGCCACCCTTGAAGTCGACGAGCACCAGGTTCAGCGCGTCCGGCGAGTGCGTGGTGACCAGCGAAAGCACCAGGGTGCGCAGGAATTCCGACTTACCGGAGCCGGTGGCGCCGATGCACAGGCCGTGCGGGCCCATACCGTTCTCGGCCGATTCCTTGATGTCGATCTCCACCGGCGTGCCGTCGGGGGTGATGCCGATCGGCACGCGCAACCGCTCGCGCGCGGTGCGCGGTCGCCACACCCGGGCCGGGTCGATCTGCGCCGCGTCCGGGATCTTCAACAGGGCCATCAGTCCGGGATCGGCGGTCGAGCCTTCGCCGAGGCTGACGATCTGCGCCGCGGTGGCCAGCCGATACCGCGAGAGGGTGCGGGAAAAGGCTTCGGCCTCTGCCGAACTCACCACGTCGGCGGTGGCGAACTTCTCGACGCCCGCCGCGCTGCGCGCGGACACGTCGCCGTCCGAGGCGATCAGTTGCAGCCCGCGCCGGGCCGCGAGCCCGCCCTCGGGCGCGGTCAGATCGAGCACGGTCACCGAGTCCAGACCGGACTCGCTGATCAGTCGTTCGTTGCCGTTGACATAGCCGTCATCGATGATCACCACCAGGTGCAGGCGCCCCTGGGTCGGTTGCGGATTGCGCATGAAGCGCCCCCGCTCCATCAGCTCGGCGGCCAGCGCGGTTTCCAGCTCGCCCAGCGAGGTGTACATCATGCGGGCCGAACCCATGCCGTCGCGCTGGGTCGGATGTTGCAGGTGCGGAAGCCATTTCGCCCAGCCCCAGGCTCCGTCCGGATCCGCGCAGACGATGGCGACGGCGAGGTGGTCGGGGCCGTGGAAGGTGACCAGTTCCATCAGCATGGACCGCACCAGCATGCGGGAGTCCTCGGGCGAGCCGCTGATGTTGATCGCCGGGAAGGCGCGCAGCGACACCGCGGTCGGCAGGCCGTGCACCACGGAGTGAGTGCGCACGAACCGGCGCAGCGCGACCGTCGAGACCGGCTCCAGGTCCTCCAGCGGGCCGGTCTCGGGCCGCGCCAGCTTGGTGGCGAGCCGGTGGCTGCCCATGCCGACCCGGACGTGACCGAAATCGGGATCGTTGGGCCTGCGCTCCCACATCCGCCGGGTGCCGATCAGCGACGGCAGGTCGGCGGGTTCGGGGTGGCTCCAGACCAGCGTCTCCAGCTGCTTGTTTCCGGTGCGCCGCACATCTTTTCGCACCTGGTCCAGGTACCGGAAGTAGTCCTTGCGTTCCTCGTTCAGCTCGACCGCGCGCTTGCCCGTGCCGCCGCGGAAGCCCGCCATCATGCCGACCATCGACATCAGCATCATCATCGGGAACATCATGGACAGCGGGTTGGCCAGCAGGTTGCGACCCATCATGGCCATCATCGCGATCATGCCGATCACCGCGACCACCATGACGACGGGCATCAGCTTCATCATCAGCGGCGCGGGCAGCGCGCGGGTGACCTCCGGTGGCGGGGTGAGCGCCACCTCCCCGCCGGGTGCGCGGGGCGGCGCTATCCTGGGGCGTCGTACGAAACCTTCGGTAGCCATGATTCCTTCGATCGGTCGAGCTGTCGGCGGTCGGCGCGGGGCCTACCGCTACGGGTCGTATTCGGCTTCGATCTCCTTGCGTCTGCGCCGGTACGGAATCGCCACCGCGATACCGATGCCGAGCGCGCTCAGGCAGACCAGCGAACCGATCACCGCGATCCGGCGCGGGCGCGGATCCGGCCCAGGCGGGATGACCGGGGCGGCGATCGCGCGGGACACGTCGGCGCCGGCACTCACCGGCCGCTCGGGCAGCTGCGCGGTCAGCGCGGCGAGCGGATCGATCAGCCCGGCGCCGATCGCGTCGTCACGGCCGGTGCCCGGCGACTGCGCGGTGCGGGTGATCCGGTCCATCACGCCCTGTGCGTCCAGATTCGGGAACCGGGACCGCACCAGGGCGGCCAGCCCGGCGACGTAGGGCGAGGCGAAACTGGTGCCGTCCACCGGACGGATGCCCTCGCTGGTCTGCACGCCGTTCACCAGCCCGACGCCGCCCGGCTTGCTGTCCAGCGACACGATGTTGCGCCCGATCGCGGCAACGCCGACCCACGGGCCGTGCAGTGACAGATCCGACGGTTTGCCGTCGGCGTCCACCGAACCCACCGCGAGCGCGTATCGGGAGAACCACGCGGGGCTGGCGATGGTGTTGACCGCACCCCACCCCGTGCCCTCGTTCTGGGTCTTGCACGGCCCGTCGGACTCCACGTTGCCCGCGGCGACCACCACCACCACGTTGCGGTCGTAGGCGTACTTCACCGCGGCGCCGAGCGAGGAGTCGGCGGGATCAGAACCGGCTGGGCTGCAAGCGACTTCGGAGATGTTGATGACAGTGGCGCCGAGGTCGACCGCGCGGACCACCGCCGCGGCCAGGGTGAGCACGCTGCCGTAACCGTCGGCGCGGATGGTGCCGGGCGGCCGGTCACCGCCGCGGTCCTTCTTCTCGTACGCCAGGCTGAGCTGACGGATGGAGAGAATCTCGGCGTCGGGCGCGACGCCGGTGAAGGCGTCACCCGGATTCGGCTGCGCCGCAATGATTCCGGCCACCAGTGTGCCGTGTCCGTCGCAGTCGACGGTGCCGTCGGTATCGGAGACGTAGTCGCCGCCGGGCTGCAGGGCGGGCAGCCGCGGGTGCCGGTTCACCCCGGTATCGATCACCGCGACCTTCTGTCCCGCGCCCCGGCTGAACTGCCAGGCGGCCGGCAGTTCGAGCACCCGCTGCGAGATCGGCGGCTCGTTCGGCGGGGCGCCGGTGAGCGCGGGTTCGGCGCACAGATCCCGCTGCTCGGTGGGTTCCAGCGGGGCGGGACGGCCGCTGAGGGCCTGCGCGATACCGAGCGCACCCGGATCGATGACGGGTGGTGAGATCGCGAAAGCGGGCGGCGTGGGCAGGCTCACCACGCCGATCACTGCGGCGACACTGGCCATCCGCAGCAGGCTGCGGCGGAAGGCCCTACGTCTCATGCTTCCCTGCGCTCATATGTTTCTGGCCATCGAGTAGACGTTCATGATCCACAACACCAGCGGAATCAACGAGATGATCAGCATGTACTCGAAGATCTCGATCATCCGCCTGGTCACCGGCGTGACTTCGATATGCGGTCCGATCACGCCGAAGCCGACCGTGCCGGCCGCGAACACGACCAGCAGACCGACCACGAGCAGTTCCAGGTCCGTGTCGCCGACGGCCGCGCCGACGATCAGCGCGACGAAGGTCAGGCAGCCACCCGCGATCAGGGTCGCGGCCTGCGTGAGATCGGCGAAGGAGCGGCCGCGCAGGCACAGGATGATCGCGGTGACGACGGCGAGGGTGACGCCCTGCCAACGCGCCGAGCCCAACGGGTCGGCCGCACCGAACGCGCCGATCACCGCGCTCAGTGTGCACGCGATGATCAGGCCGGACTGGTACTGGTTGGCCGCGCGGGCCCGCTCGCCGAGACCGGCCGCCGACGGCAGCGCGGTGGCGCCGATCGCGCCGATGCCCTCGATGGTCGGGCGCGGCTCGTGATCGGCCGGATCGATCGCCGCGCCCGCGGTCGGCACCGGCGGGATCGGCAGCCGGGCCAGGCCCGCGGCGAGCCGCGGCACCATCGACAGCAGCGCAATACCGACCACCACCAGACCGGCCGAGAGCTTCGGCAGACCGGGATGCCAGACCAGATACACCGCCGCCGACCCGCCCGCGATCACGCTGACCGCGGCCGCGGCGGAGAACAGGGTGGCGCCCGTGCCGATCACCCGGTATCCGAGCACCGCGGCCACCAGGGTCAGCGAACAGCCGAGCAGCAGATGCGCACTCCCCAGCGCACCCGGCACGAACAGCGCGCCGCCACCGAACACCAGTAACAGCCCGTCCAGTGACAGCCAGGTGGCGGTGATCGGGTCCAAATACTTGCGGGCGGCGAAGCCGGCCGCGACGAAGGCGCCGATGCCTGCGGCGGTCAGGATGAACGCGGGGGCGAGTGGATCGCCGTGCCCGCGTGCGTTCGCCAGCATCAGCAGGACGGTGAGCACCGTCAGCACCGAGGTGACCAGGCCGGTCCACCGTGCCGAGTTGCCGGTCCAGCTGCGGAACTCCTCCGCGGTGAGCCGGGAGACGGCGTCGATCACGTCGTCGAAGAGCGCGGGGGCTTCCTTCGAGGTGACCGAGCGCAGCACGAGCAGTTCGCCGTCGTGCACGTCCGCGTCGTTGAGCGTGCGGCTCGGGGCGAAGGCCTCCTGGCCGACCCGGGCCAGCGTCCAGTGCTGGGCCTGCAGCGGCACCGAATCGTCCTCGGCGTCGATCTGCTCGGGATTACGAGATTCGATCAGGGCCACCAGATCGCCGATGAATCCGGCGATCGGCACGGTCGCGGGCAGCCCGACGTCGAGCTGAGTATTACCGCCGATAACGGATACCCGACTCAATTCTGGCTCAGTAGCGCGTGCGCCACTGGTTGGTGTTTCGATCAACGACCCCGGACCCCCAGCCTCTCCACTGGCGATGGTTCACGCCCCAGCTGCACTGCGTGAATCTGTGCTGGGTGGAACGTCTTCTGAGTGAACGACTTCGACACCCTAAGACTCTCACCTAGACAACACTTGCGTTGCAACCTCCCGGCAGCTGAACCTAATGTAACGGACAGACCAGGCACTGCGCGATCGGTAGTCTGGAGTCCACAAGAACTCATCCCATCACTACGAACGAAGACTTCGGGGTCAGACAGCCATGACCGGCAATCGCCAAGCACAACGAGCCTTCGACGCCGGAATTCTGTCACTCGGACTGTCCATCGAAGGACAGGAATCCGCGCGCGATCTCGAATACGCGAAGCTCGCTTTTCAGCGGGCCACCGAGTGGGACCCCACCATGTGCGACGCCTGGCTCGGTCGCGCGGCCGCGGGTGAGCTCACCAAGGACGTCTTGTTCAACATGCACCGGACCAGCACCAGCACGCTGTACCGGGAGCAGCGCAGGCTCGGCCTGCAGTCCCGCGAGCTCGCCGGCCGCTTCCTGCCCGGCCTCTATATCGACTACCCGCTGTCGAGCTACACCGAGATCTGGCTGGCCTGGGCCGCGCAACTCATCGCGGACAAGGAGTACGACGAGGCCGAGCGCGTGCTCAACGAGCTCGACGCGCACCGCAAGTCGCAGCTCAGCGATCCGGACCGGGAGATCGACAACCGCATCTGCGCCTACGTGCGCGGCGTGCTGCACTACAACACCCAGCGCTGGCCCGATGTGATGGCGGTGCTGGCCGGTTCGGCCGAGTGGGACGATCCGTATCTCGCCGCGGGCGCGCACGTCATGGTCGGCACCGCCTGCGCCCAGCTCGGGCTGTTCGGTGAGGCGATCCGCCGGATGGAACAGGCCGAGGTGGGCCCGATCCCGGCCGCCCGATCGACCGCCATGTTCTGCCGCGGCCTGTGCCTGCGCGAATCCGGCAACGAGGAGATCGCGCAGGGCCTGTTCGAGAAGGTGTATTCGCAGGCCCCGGATTTCGAGGCGAACGCCGCCGCCATGCGCGACCGCACCTACCGGATCAGCGTCACCTCCCGCGAGACGATCGACGCCCGCACCGACAAATGGGATCCGAACTCGGCGCCGTCGATGAAGCAGATGGAGCAGGCCGAGACCGAGGACCGCGCCAAGAAGATCCTGGCCGAGGCCCGCGCGGAGCTGGACTCCCAGATCGGCCTGTCCTCGGTGAAGACCCAGGTGGCCAAGCTGCAGTCGAGTGCGCAGATGGCGAAGATCCGCGCGGAGAAGGGCCTGGCCGCCGGCGCCCGCGGTCAACACCTGGCCTTCACCGGCCCGCCCGGTACCGGTAAGACCACGATCGCCCGCGTGGTCGCCAAGATCTATTGCGGCGTAGGCATTTTGAAGACCGACAAGGTGGTCGAGGCCAAGCGCGTCGACTTCGTCAGCCAGAACCTCGGCGGCACCGCGCTCAAGACCGAGGCGCTGATCGACAGCGCGATGGACGGCGTGCTCTTCATCGATGAGGCCTACACGCTGATCCAGACCGGTCTGCAGGGCGGCGACTCGTTCGGCCGCGAAGCCGTGGACACGCTGCTGGCCCGGATGGAGAACGACCGCGATCGGCTGGTCGTGATCATCGCCGGGTACGACGGCGAGATCGATCGCCTGCTGGCCGCCAATGACGGTCTGGCGTCCCGCTTTTCCAAGCGCGTGCAGTTCCCGTCCTACACTCCCGAGGAACTCGGCGAGATCGGCAAGGTCATCGCGCACAAGCGCGACTCGGAGCTGTCCGACGAAGCGCTCGAACTGCTCGTCATCGCCTGCACCAAGCTCTACTCGCTGCAGAGCACCGACCAGAGCGGCCAGCCGCGTCGCGGCGTCGACCTGGCGGGTAACGGCCGGTTCATCCGCAACGTCATCGAGGCCGCCGAGGAGGAACGCGAGTTCCGGTTGGCCAACGACGAGTCACTGGACCTGGCCAATATCGACGAGTCGATGCTGATGCGCATCGAGGCCCCGGATATGCACACCGCGCTGTCGGGCATCATCGCGTCGCTGAACGTCAAGGGCTTCAACGACTGACCCCTGGCCGCCGGATTACCCCGGCGGTTCCAGGGGGAGCTGGTCGCGGGCGGTGAGCGCTTCCTTCTGGGACAAAGTCGCGCCCGGCACCATCTGGCCGATGATCGGCCACGGCGCGAGGCGTGGCGTATTTCCGAGGCCGAGCACCTGCGCGGTCGCCATATCGGGGATGCCGTAGCGCACACCGTTGTCGGCGACATAGAACAGGCTGCCGCGACGCGGGCTGCCCGGTCCCATCCCGGTCACCTGGACGAATTCACCGGTGCCCGGCGGGACGTACACCGCGTCCACATGGTCGCCGGTCCCGTCCGCGGTGGCCAGCGTGACGGTCTTGGCGGATTCCGCGATCGGCACGCGGACCCCGGCGAGCAGCGTGATCGCCGCGCGTTCGTTCGGGCCGTCGCCCGCGTCCACCTTGCGGTTGGCCGGGGCCGTGCCCGGCGTCTTGGTCCACGCCACACAGGTGACCGGCGCGTCCTCCGCGTTCAGGATCTTCGGCGGTTCCACCGGAAAGTCGTTGACCGGCAACGAATGCAGGATCGGCAGCCGGTCCAGTACGTCCGGCGGCATGGTCGGGATATCGCTCATCCCGTGCGAGTCGGCGAACCGGATCACCTGCGCGGTGAACGGGCTCACCGGCTGCAGGCCCTCGGCGAGCACCACGTACAGGCCGGGTTTGCCGTCTCCGACGTCACTGACCGAAATGACGCCGCCCACTGGGACTTTCGACAGCGGGCCCGGCCCGGGCTGCCCCGCCTGCGGGATCTGCGGCGCCGTGATCGCGGGGACTTCCGTTGTCGCGCCGAGCATTCCGGTACCGATCGGGCGGGCCCGGTGCGCGGACAGATTCAGCGCGCGCACCAGCACCGAGTTGTTGGGGTCGATCTCGGCCCGCTTGCCGTCATAGACGAGGTAGGTCTTGTCGCTGCGCTTCACCAGCAGCGCCTGGTCCGCGCCGACCGTGCGGATCCGATCGCCGAGCTCCGGTTTGCCCGCGATGATCGTAGTGGTGCCACCGGTCGCCGAGGCCGCGCTGCCGCCCTGCGACAGTGCGATCGTCTCGCAGAGCGTCCACGCCGACCGTGAGCCCTGCGACGACCCGGGCAGCGCGCTGGGCGCGCCGGGAATACCGACCATCGGGCCGCGCGGCATGTCGTTGAGCTTGCTGTCCTTGACGCCGTGCGGCTCGGCATTGCTGCCCGTGATCAATCGGGCCGAGGCCAGGTTGAGCACCGGATGCAGCGTCTTGCTGCCGTCCTCGGCCTGCACCACGACGTACAGTGCGCCGCTCTGCTTGCCCGAGACGATCAGGTTGTCGCCGATCGCGCCCTGCGGACGCAGGAAGCCCAGGATCGCCGCACCGGCGATGATGAGGATGCCGAGCACCAAACCGACCCACAGCGAGCGCACCTGAGACCGCATGGGGTCGTGCAGCATCCGCACGTCGCGCCGCACCAGCGCGTGATCGAGTCGGCGCAACAGGAATCGATACCCGTTGACCTGGGCTCGGGTGGTCAACTGTGCCGGCACAAGGTCTCCATCGAACTGTCGAGAACCATCTTCATCGACACGGTACCGTAATTCCAGGACGGCCCTGAACCGATGAATTCATGGCTGGCGGAGTATCCGCACGGGTGGCAGACAGGGACTACGCGGTGACGACGAGTGTGAACGAGACCAGGCCCGACGGGGCGACCGAGCAGGAGGGCGGTGCGGCGGCGGAGCCCGGCCGCACCTCGACCTACGACACCCTGCGCGATCCCGAATTCTGGCTCTTCCGTGTCTATCCCTTGCGGGTGGTGGTGCCGATGGTGGTGCTCGCCGCGGCGGCGGCCTGGGTCGTCCTCGCCACCAGCGAGAACCTGTGGGCCGCGCTCGGTACCGGCGTCGGCATCGCGCTGATCGGCCTGATTCCGATCCGCGGCCGCACCCTGGCGGGCATGATCGGCGGCGCGCTGGCCCGCCGGCGCAGCGGTCTGCGGCCCGCGGACCAGCTCACCCAGGCGCCCGCCTTCGACGTGCCGTTCAGCGAGGGCGGCGGTTACGGCGTGCGCTGGGACGGCGAACTGCTGCTCACCATGCTGCGCATCGACCCGCCGCCGGACACGATGACGCTGCTGCGCCGTGGTTCGCTCAGCACCGACCAGCTGCTGCCGCTCACCGAAATCGCCCGCTGCTTGGATCAATTCGACCTGACGCTGGCCAGCGTGGACATCGTGAGCACGGGGGCGCGCACGGCGGGCACCGGCATCATCTCGCACCTCTACGACCGCATCCTCGGCCCGCTGCCCGCCATCGCGCACCGCACCCTCTGGCTGGTGCTGCGGCTGGACCCGCTGGCCAACGCCGAGGCGGTGGACAAGCGCGGTGGCGGCGGCACCGGCGCGCTGCGCACCGCGATGATCGCCACCCGCCGGGTGGCCAACCGGCTGGCCGCGCACGACATCGCCACCTCGGTACTCACCGCCACCGAGATGAACACCGCGGTCCGGGAACTCACCCACGGCTTCGAGGTCGATCAACTCACCGAATCGCCGAGATCGCTGGAGTACCAAGGCCGCTACCTCACCCAGTACCAGATCGGCGCGGACATGATCGCCCCGTCCGGCCTCGCCGATATCTGGACGGTGCAGAGCCTGTCCACCACGGTGACCCTGCGGCTGCGCCCCGGGGCGAACCGGCACGACACCCGGGCCGATCACCTGGGCACCGTCGTGCTCAACGCCGTCGTCCGGTTCGACACCACCTTCGAACCCGACGAACCGCCGCTGCCCGGCCTGCGCGAACTGCCCGGCAATCAGATGCGAATCCTGTTGGACACCTTGCCGATCGGCGCCACCGGCCGCTGGGGCTCCGATACCGGCTATCGCGGCACCATCGCCGCGCTCACCGATATCGCGGTACCGACGGCGGGCTGCGGGCAGTTGATCGGCGCCGACGAACTCGGCCAGGGCATCGCGGTGCCGCTGGTCGGCGAGGGCACCCGGCACCTGGAGGTCGTCGGCAATCTCGACCTGGCCCAGCAGGTGATCCTGCGCGCCACCGCGCTCGGCGCGCACGCCATCGTGCACACCGCACGGCCAGACGCGTGGCACACCATGGTGACCAATCTCGATGCGCCGCACGTCATCTCGATCGCACCGCGCTCCGCGGGCGCCAGCTATCACGCACCCGCCGCGCCACCGCTGCCCGCCGCGCCCTACCCGAGCACGACCGTGGTGGTCTTCGACGGCATCGCGCCCACCGCGCACGCGGGCGGTGCCACGATCGTGCACGTGCGGACGCCGGACGAGCCGCCCGCACCGATCGATGCGGACGTCACGCTGATCCAGGATCCGCTCGCGCCGAACCGGATCACCGTGCGCACCGCCACCGCGAGCGCGACCGTGTTCATGGTGACGACGCCGGACGAGATGCACTACATCGGCGAATCGCTGGCCGCACGCTGAAGCACACCCGGCCCACCCGCGCGAAAGCCCGGACGGGCCGGGTCGATTCGCGCTCGATGCGCCGAAAACCGAAACGGCCGACCGGAACTCGCAGGTTCCGGCCGGCCGTCAGGTAGCCGTCATCTCAGAATGCGGCGAAACCGTCGCCGACCTTGCCGTCGGCCTCGAGCGCGCGCTGCAGCGCGTTCTCGACCTGAGCACCGAGAGCATCCAGCTTCTGCAGGGTGTCCTCCAGACCCGTGGTGAGGTTCTTGTGCGCCGCGTCGAAGCCCTGCGACGCGTTCTCACCGGTCAGGTTGTCGTGGAACGCCTTGGCGGCGTCGTTGAGCGAGTCGATCTCGCCCTTCATCTTGCCGCCGTGGTTCTGCAGGTCGCTGTACAGCTCGTTCATGGCTGCGGGATCGTAAAGGATGGTCATTCTTTATTCCTTAGAACGATGGGGTTCCGATAGAGGATGGACAGACCGTCAGGCCTGGTCCATGGCCTGCAGGGTCTTCTTGCCGCCGTCGACGGCCTGCGAGAACTGGTCGAGCCGCTTGTTCAGGTCCTCGGCTTCGTCGTGCCAGTCACGGGCGACCTGAACGAACTTGTCGGACGCATCGCCCTTCCAGCCCTTCAGCACATCCTGTGCGGCCTGATCGATTTCCTTGACCGAAGTCCGCAGGTTGTTGATCGCGGTCTCCAGATCACCGACGACCTTGTCGACGCCACCGGCCTCGACACCAACAGCCTTGCCCGAGCCACCGAGAGAGGTGAGAGACATTTCTTTGACCTTTCGTCATTTTTGTTGATCGCTGTCCCATACGAGCGATCTCGTTGCAATACGAGACAACCGAAGTTGCACCCCGAGAACTACTGAGGCAGCCACCTCCCCCGGGTAACCCCTCGATCAACGTGGCGACTGCTTGCGCAACCCGATGATCGGTACCCGGTGTGACCGTGGACCAGACCTGCTGATCCGGAGAAACCATCGGCGCCGCGACGATCCGCCCGCGAGCGGTGTCGTACACGGCGACGGCGCCGGGCGCCCTGGTGGTCACACCATCCTCATGGGCGCACGCCACGATCTCGGCGTAGGCGTGCGTCGCACCGAAGGTCAGCCCCAAAGTGGTGGCGTCGCGATCGGTGGCACCCAAGGCATAGAGAGCGTCGGTGAGCTCGCTGGACGTCGCGGCTCCATCGAGCCGTTCGGCCAGCTCCGCTGCGGGGACGCTGAAGTTGGGGATCTCGGCGGGCGGGCACGCGTCCATGGCCGCGAGCACCGGCCGCACCAGATCGGCGGCCGAGCCGTCGGTCCACACCGGGCGCACGTCGAAGTCGTCGCCCGAGCGCACCGCGACGGCGTGCATGTGCGCGCGGCGCACCACACAGACTCGGCGCGAACCGTTTCCGGTGTAGATGCGGGCCGCCAGCTCCTGCTCCGGATGAGCCAGAGTGAACAGCACGTCGGCCAGCTCCGGATCCACCTCGCCGTGCGCGTCGATCAGGCCGTCGTCGATCAGCGTGGCCACCGCCGACTCCTGCGCACGCTGCCACTCCTCGAACGAATCCTGTTGCGGCCCTACGGCCAGCGCCAGCGGCAGGGTCTGCACGCCGGCTCGGTCCGCGACCGCGAGCAACGCGTCGTTGGTCAGCACGGTCACGGCGCACCGCCGGTCTCGGTCCGAGTCTCGGTGGGCGCCTTGGCCACTGCCTCGGTGCCGCCGAGTACGGCTGGGGCGGCCTGGATTTCGCCTTCCAACCCGATCTGATCGGCCTCACCCGCCAGGCTGGCGCGCGGGAACCGAGCCGAATCCTGGGCTCCGCCCGCGGCGCCCATCGCGCCGGGGGCGATCGGCGCGGACTGTCCGGTCGCGGCCGTGGTGCCGACCTGCGTGCTGCGCGCCACCGGCTCGGCGGCGGTGGTCGATTGCGAGAACACCGGCGCGCGATAGGCGGACAGCGCACGCGGCGGCAACGCGGGAATGCCGATCGAACCCACCGGCACACCGGGGAATCCCGGCATCGCCTTCGGTGCCGCGGCCGCGGCGGCCGCCGCGGACTGCTCCGCGACCAACGCCTGCTCGGGCGCGATCTTCGGCGGTTCCTGATGCTGCCACGGCGTCGCCAGCGGCTCGGCCGCCGACTCGTAGCTGCGCATCACCCGCGACGCAACGGCTTTCGCCACATCCGCGTCCGCGTCGGTATCCGCGGCGACGGCCCGGATCGGCGCGCCGAGCATGGCGCCCACGCTCTCCACCGCCTGCTGCACCTGCTTGATCTTCTCGATCTCCGCGGTGTTCGGCATGGCCAGCCTGGCCACCTCGTACGCGGTGACCTGCGCCTGCAGGCGCGCGGCATTCGAACTCGCCGTCGCCGCCGCGTCGACCAGCCACTGCCGCAGCGTGGACACCTTCTCCATGACCTCGCCGCTGCGCCCGGACTGCCAGGCACCGCGCAGCGACGCAAGAACCTGCTCGTATTCGAGCACCGCCGCGCCGAAAACCGTGGCGAGCCGCGCCCATTCGGCGGCTGCCTCGGCCATCGGCAAGGAACCCGGCCCCGTGGTGAGGTCTTGCGCGAGCCGCTCCGGCGGCCGCGCTTCCCACACCACGCCGGTGAACCCTGGCTTCGGTGGTTCGATCATTGCTGCGCTGTGCCCTTCCATGGACCGTGCCTCAGACGGCCCGGCCGCCCGCGGCGTCGAAGTCCGCGACGCTGTCGGTTTCGATCTGCGCGAACTCGTTCGTGTGCATCCGCAACGTGGCCGCCAGCTTGCGCATCTCGTGCACGCTGGCCTGCGCACTCGCCAGGTACGAGGTGGCGACCTCGTTCCCGGTCTGCGCCGCCCGGCCGGAGACTTCGTCGGCGCCTGCGGGCTGAATCCGCAAGGCCTCCTCCGCCGCCTGCAGATCCGCGGTCAGCCGGTCGGCCAGCACATCGAGTCCGTTCGATGCCTTCCCCGCCGCGACAGCGTCGAATTGAACGCTCGCGAACGCGTCTTCACCACTCATGAGACCCTCCTCAAAGTCAGAGCGTGAGTTCTTTATCCGGCGGCGGTTCCGACGTCGTGTCGGCCGCGCCGACCACCGGCAGCGAGACCCCCTCGATCCGGCCGACCACTTCGTCGCCGTGCTGGCTGGTCACCATCTGCCCGCGCAAGGCGTCGGTAGACGATTCGCCGTCCCTGGCCATGCCCGCGGCGCCCATCGCACCGGCGCCACCCATCGGCATCATGCCGCTGCCGGCACCGGTCGAGCCCGACATCGCCGCTGCCGCAGCCGGACTCGCGCCGACACTGCCCAGCCCGGTGAGCGCGCCCACCGAACCGCTGGCGACCCGGGTGCCCTGCCACGGATTCAACGGCTGCGCCGGAGCGGCCGCCGCGCCGGGACCGGGGCCGTACGCGCCCACGCCCGGGCCTGCACCGCGCGAGGCCTCCGCCTTGGCCTTCTCCTCGTCGGAAAGTTCGCTGGCCACATGGGCTTTCGATTCGATGGGCGATTTCGGCGCACTGAGCGACGAACTCGCCTGTGCGAGCTGGCCGAGCGACTGAGCCGCCGTGCTCGCGGTGCTGATCAGCGGCGTCACCAAACTCATCAGCTGGCTGAGCTGGTCGGCACCGCCCGCACCCGCAACGCCCTTGGGCGCGTTGGTGATCGGGACCTTCGTGCCCGCCTTGGTCATAGTGCCGCTGTGCCCGAGCAGTTCGCCCTTGGTCTTGACGGTGATGCCGAGCGCCTCGGCCATCGCCTCGACCGCCGACGCCGCCAGGAACACCTGTCCCGCAGGCGTAGCCGCGTAGAGGGGTGCCAGCGCTAGGGTCGCGGAGAACTTCGCCACCACCGCGGACATCAGGCCCGCGCCGGTGAAGACGCTGCCCGCCGCCTCGCCGAGGACGAGCTTCTCCTCGGTGCTCTGCGCCTGCAGTTTGCCCGCATCCGCTTGCGCCTCACCGGCCTTCTTCGCCGCCTCCATCGCCGCCAGGCCCTGCCAGACCGACATCGCCGTCTGGATCGCCGAGGTGCCGACCTGCATCACCGTCTGCATCACCGTGGAGATGCCGGACAGCAGCTGGGTCGGGTCGGGCGCAGGCGCCGGTGCGGCCGCGTTCTGCGTACCGTCCGCGTTGGCCGGGGCCGGGGCGGGCGCGGCCGCGGGCAACTGCCCGCTGCCGAACGCCGACGCCAGATCGGTCAGCGGCCGCATCAGCGCCGTCAGATCGAGCGGCGGCAGCGGCGGCATCTCCGGCATCTGGATGTGCGCGGGCATCTCGGGCAGGTTCGGCAGGCCCAAGTTGTGCAGGATGTCGTTCACCGGCTGGTCGAGCATCGGGGCAAGAACACTGCCGCGCAACAGATCCAGCACGGTGGGATCCAGTGGCTCCGCCCCCGGCGGTGGGATGGCCCCGGGATTGGTCATGACTTCGAGCTGACCGATCCGATGGCCGCACCGGACGCACTGTCGGTGACCTCGTACGTGCTCGCGGCCTGATGCGCGGTCAGCGCCGTACCCGCGTGCACCGCGGCGAGTTCGGCCACCGAGGACAGATGATTCGCCTGCGCGAACGCGAACGAGGCGAGGAATTCCTGACCGATCAGGCCGAACACCGGCACCACGGTCGCGATGGTGGCGGCTTGGTCGACCGCACCCGCCGTCGCGACGCCGGCCGCCATGGCGGCCGAGGCGGAACCATAGGCCCGAACCGCATCCGGAACAACTTCAATGTGATTCATGACTGTGCGTCCAATCCCGAAACACCCCTCGATGTTTCGTGCAAAACCTTACCTATCGGAACGTAATTCGCTGATAACTGCGGGCTCATCCGGGCCGCTCACCTCGTGCTTTCCTCGTTATAAGCGGTAACCAGCCCGGCCCGCTCGGCGAAGGCCCGATAAGCCGCCGCCTGCGCGGTGTCGACCAGTGTCTTCTCGAAATCCGCGGGCGTGAGTTTGGCGATCGCGCCGGACAGTTCCAGCCCGACCAGCGCGCCGTTGCCGTCCACCGACGCCGTGACCGCGCCGTCGGGCGAGGTTTCGGTGACCAGGATCGCGGCGGTCGCGTCGTTGAGATCACGCAGCCGGTACATCTGCTGCTGCACCCGAGCGATCAGCTCGTCCATCGTGTCGACCATGAGGTCCTCCCGAATCCTCTCCCCGCTCAGACCGATCGAAGCCAGCTCTGTGGCTCGGTCTCGTATTCCTGCTCTTCGATGATCTCCTGCCGCGCGACTTCCTGCTCGGTGGGCAGACCGGTCATCGCCAACATCTCGGACGTGAAACCCGCTTCCTTCAGCTGATTCCGCCGAGCCAGGCCGGCCCGGTTCGCCGACTGTTTGCACAACCGCAATATCTCCGCCGCCAAGGCTTCCGGCGCGCGCCGCAATTGATCTTGATCGAGCTTGATACCCAGCGGCAGGCCCTGTTCGGTGGTGCGCACGGCAAGCGACCCGGTCAGCGAGGTCACGACGAATTCCGTCGGAAACTCCTGCCCCGTTTCGTCTTTAGGTGCCGTCATATCCGCCCCTCTCCAGACATGGGATCAATAACAGCGTCTCACGCACGTCAACCCCCTTTATGCTCGTTCGTCTTTGATCGCCCGAACCACCTCGGCGACCCTGCTGTTGATCAACTGCACGAACCGCTTACCGTCGGCGGCCACCGCCACCGGCGGGGATTCCTCGGTGATCACATAACGACCGTCATCTTCGATGTCGCGCCACTGGAGCTGGTGGCGGGTGACGCCACGCGGACCGAAACGCGAGCGCCCCTGCCTGACATCGACCGTTCCGCGATACTCGATCGGCGCGGCCAGAAACTTCTCGGACCGCCGCTGCACCGGATCCGAAAACGAATCTCGCACAACAGAACTGGCGAATGAATAGTCCAGTTCCTCCGCGTGATCCTCTGCGGGAAGGATATAGTCCGCTTCCCGGCCCGCAGGGACGTCGGGCAGCGCCGCCACCACCTTGTCCGCCAATCTCACCGCATCACATTCGGCAATGGTGTATCCGCCACTGTGCCAGAACGTTTCACCAGGTTTCTGTGTCACGACGTAGCCCGTGTCGGCGCGTCGAACACCCAATACCCGCACGAGAGTTTCGGCTTTGTTTTCGTCACGGCCGTCATATCCGTTGACCGCGATCGAAATCTCCGGCGAGCACAGCGTCTCCAATACCTCGCCGACGAACTCCGGGTATGTGACATCCACATGGTTCATGGCACGCCGCATTTCGTAATCGAGCTCACTGCGAGTGCGCGCCCGCATGGTGCAGACCAAAGGCCACGGCAACCACGTCGTCGTCGCCCGTTGCCAGACGGCGAAGAGTTCGAGGTCCGTGAACGTCCAGGTGCGGTTCATTGCTCTACAACGGGTTTGACCACAACCGGCGCATCACCGATCGCGTCTTCCAGATGCTCGGTGGAGTCGAGGTAGTCAGCGCGCTTGTGCTCCTTCTGCTGTCCCGCGGCGCCCGGGCCGGGGCCGGGGCCCATGCCCATGCCGCTGTTGGCGAGCCCGGCACGTGCGGCGGCCGCCGTACCGGTGGTCGTCGCCTCGGCGCGCGGGAACAACTTGGATGCCTTGTCCAAGTTCTGGTTCGTGAGCCCTTTCGGGGCACCACCGGGACCGCCCGCCCCGCCGGCGCCCTTCGATCCAGCGGTGCCCATGGCTTTCTTCGCCTGCTCCTCCAGATCCTTCAGGCTGGGCAGACCGGGAATTCCTGCCAGGGCGGCCTGCTGAGCTGCCTGCTGAGCCGCGCTGGCCAGCTGCTGCCCCGCTTGCTGAACCGCCTGGCCGAGCTGTTGGCCGAGCTGCTGTGCCGCCTGCATGGCTTGCTGCGCCGCCTGCTGCTGTGCTTGCTGCGCGGCTCGCTGCTGCTCTTGCCGTTGCTGTTCCTGGGCGCGCTGCTGCTGTTCCTGCCGGGCGCGCGCCATCTGTTCTTCCAACGCCTTGCGCTGCTGCTCGGCCTGCTCTTGCAAACGCCGCTGTTGGTCTTGCGCCTGTTTCTGCGAAAGTCCGGGGTTCGCGGTCCCGGGCGGACCGGGAGGTCCGGGCGGGCCGGGCTCTTGCGTTTGCTGCTTGGGACCTTCGGGAAAGGGCAACGGCGGGAAGGCGGTGGACGTCGCTTCCATGCCGAGCTCGTACCAATTGGCAAAAGCGTCTCGGGCCAGTCCCAGCACCAATACCTGATTGTCTTTGGAGTACGTATCCTTCGGCGAATCCGGCATGTTTACCTGCGTGGTCTTGCCCCAGTTATAGGCATCCATGAGATTAGCGCTCATGACTTTCATCGCCTGAACAAGTGCCGCACCGGTACCGGTGTAGATATTGACAGCCTTCTTCGCGCTGTTCGCGCCGTAACCGGTCCACTCTTCCGAATCCACAAGATTCGAGATGTCCCGTTTGAAATCAGCGAACCCGCGGTCCAACTGGGTCGCCATTCGATGCCAGTCCGAAGCCAGGTCCTGGACGTAGTTGATGCCCTGCAGCGTGGTATACAACTTGTGAAAGTCCTCGTAGACCAAAGTCGCCGCCGGCTCCGCGTCGATCATCGCGCCCTTGTCCGTGACTTTGACGCTAGAAGGCAGGCCCTCGTACTTGCCGACCTGATAACCACCTTTGCCGTCCGGCGCCGCCTTCTCATATTTCGGCTTCGCCGCCGGGAGCTTATTGTCGTACCAATGGTCCGGGTCTGCAATCTCTCCGTTGTAGTGCTGCTCAGCGTGCTCGATGCCTTCGGAAGGATGGCGGCTGTTCTGGATCCTGGCCAGCTCAGCCTTCGAGTCCCCGTCCGCATTCTTGTACTTATTGCCCGCGATCAAGAACGATTGAGCCATGTCGGTCAGAATCTTCTTGTGCGCGTCGATGATATCTTCGCGAAACTTCGTGCCCGCCTTGTAAACTTCCCTCGTCATCTCCTGACCCGAAGGCAGATGACCGAAAAGCTGATACGAGGTCGGCAGTTTCTGATCCGATAGTTCACCCGCACTGCCCAGCACCAGGTCGATGATGTCGAGCATGTCCGCACAATAAGTCGCCGCCTTGGTCGCGACGTCGTGATTCAGTTTGAGCGCACCGGGCCTCTTGAAGCCCTTCCAGTCGTCCTTCGGCTCACCCATCGATCATGCTCCTAGCAGCTCGAAGTTCCGAGTACCGGCAAAGCAGCACTGCCCGGCAGCAGCAAGCTCCCTACCTGTCCTCGGCATCGAACGATGCGCATGCGCTGGATCCCTCATCCGCTACTGGCCCTCCTCGCAGCTGCGATGCTGACGCTGTGTGCGCACGTCGGCTTCGCAGCCAGTTACTACAGCGTCCCAATCCTATGGGTACTAGTGCTTGCTTCGCACGTACAGACCCGAATCTTGGTGGCACATGTACATCGTGTCCGAGGCATCTGGCCCACCCTCAGAAATAACGCAGGTACGCCTCCCGAAAGCGTCGTGCAGCAACTCGCTGGTCACCCTACCGTTGCTGGAGCCGTGCTCGCGCACTACTCGAAGGCGCGGTTGATGGCGGCTTGGCGGGCGGCGGCGTTGGAGCCGTCCAACTGGCCGGCGAAAGCGGCTTCGGCGGCGGTGATCAGGTGGTCGGGGATGTTCGGGTAGGCCTCGGCGATCTCCCACAGGGCGTTCGCGGTGCGCAGGTCCAGCCCGTTGTCGGTCGGCACACCGGCACCGCCGCGGACCGCGGTCAGCGCCTCGTCGAAGAACACCCGCAGTTCGTCCTCGCTCGGGTGATCCGAGAGCATGATTCCTCCTCAGTTGAAGATCGTGGCACAGCGCCGCGGATCGGCCAGCACATCCCGGACCAGCAGCCCGAGGTCGGTGCCGAGGCCGGTGAGCGGATACGGAAAATCGGTGACGGTATGGCCGTCGACGTGCACCTGGAACCGGGCCTGTCGCGGACCCCGCTGTTCCCAGCCGACGCCGACCGCGGGCGAATCCAGGTCGAACTCGTTCGCGCCGAGCCGCAGCGTCAGCCTGCCGTCCTTGCGGTAGAACACGGCGAGGGTCTCCCCGAAGTAGCCGAGCACGCCGCCCACCTGTCCGGTGGCGATGGTTGCGGCGCGCAACGTGCCGGTGACCGGGTCGAAGGTCGCGAGCCGGCCGCCGTCGAGCGCCTGCAGGATGACTTCCGAACTGCCCGAGCCGTTCTCGTCGTGCCAGCGGCGACGCCGATCATCACGCCCGCCCGCGCCGCCACCGGCCGCGGCCCCGGCCATGGGCGGCACCATCGGCGGCGGCATCATCGGCGGGACAAACGGCTGTTGCGGTCCGCCGGACAGCAGCGGGTTCGGCGGGAGCCCGTGCTGGTTCGGGATGCCGTTGTGGCCCTGGTTGCCGTTGTGGCCCTGGTTGCCGTTCTGCCCCGGGTAGCCGGGCTTGGCCACGTCGCTCGGGTACGGCGTCAGCGGCGGACGCGGCGATCCCGACCCGCCAGGTGAACCTGTCGGGTCCGGTGAGCCCGTCGGATCCGGCGATGGCGTCGGATCCGGCGGCAACGTCGGGGTGGGCGGCGGCGTCGTCGTCGGCGGTGTAGTGGGTGGCGTCGTCGGCGGCGGCGTCGGCGGTGTAGTGGGTGGCGTCGTCGTCGGCGGAGTCGTCGGCGGCGGCGTGGTGGGCGGTGGCGTCGTCGGCGGCGGCGTGGTGGGTGGCGTCGTCGGCCGCGGCGTGGTCGGCGTCGGCGATCCGGTCGGCCGTCCCACCGGACGATCGGTCGGACTGGTCGGCCGCGGCGAGACCGGCGGCTGCGGCGGCACCGGCGGAACGGGTGGCACCGGCGGCTTTTCGGGTTCCGGCAGCTCCGGCATCGGCGCCTTGGGCGGCGGCGGAGCCATCGCGTGCGGCGGGAACTCGAGCTCGAATTCGTGCGGCGGATGCGGGATGTGCGAACGGAACACCGGCGGCGTCAACTCGCCCTCCGCCGTACGCGTCCGATCACCGTCGTCGCCGTCATCGTCGTCGGTCGCCCGATCCCGATCCGTGCTGTTTCCGGCACCGTCACGGTCCCGACCCGAGTCCGAATCGCTCTGCTGCTCAGGACGATCGGCGCCTTCCAGCACGCCATCCTCCGAACCAGGGCGCACCGGAGCGGTGTAATCAACGGCCCCTTCCTGGTTTTCGTGCTCCGGCTCCGATCGCGGACGGTCCGGCGCACCCGTCTCCGGGGCGGCCAGTGCCGCCGCCCGAGACTCGGCGCGCGCCAAGTCTTCCTCGATCCGCGCCACTTCCAGCTCGGCCGCCAGATAGTCACGGGCGGCCCGCTCCAGTTCGGCGACCTTGTCCAACCGAGCTTGCTGTTCGGTGACATCCAATGTCCGGGCGCGCAATTCGTCGCCACGCGCGACGATCTCGCTCTCGGAGCCGAGCTGGTTCGGCTCGATCGATACGCGCAGTGCCTCGGCGGCCGCCGCGCGCGCTGCCTCGGCCCGTTCCAGGGCCTCCTGCGCCCGGGTCAGTTCCTGCTCCAGACCCTCGCGGCGGTCTTCCACCAAAAGGCGTTCGGTCTCGCGTTGCGCGGCGGAGTCGGGCCCGCGATCACCATCCGGCTGATGCTCGGCCGAATCAGCTTCGACCTCAGGCAGTTCCGGCCGGCCGCTGCGCACCAGCTCGCGGGCCTTCGCGAGTTCGCTGTCATGGCGCGCGATGTTCTCTTCGAGCACCCGCACCACCTCGGTGGCGGCGTCGAAGTCGCGACAGGCCTGCGCCAGATCATCAACTCGCCGTTCACCTTCGGCATCGCTCTGCGCTGCCCGCAGGTCGGCCAGCAACGCCTCGACCGGCCGGTCGGAACCGAACATCCACTCCGGGTCCAGACCGAGGCTCTGCTCCAGCTCCAGCAGCGCATCGATACGCGTGTCCAATGCCGCACGTGCCCTGTCCAGTTCGAGCTGGTAGCGGTCGCGCGGCAGGAACGGCGGCGGCTCCGGCAAGGGACCGACCGCGTACGGAACGCCCGCGCGCTCGCCCGTCAACGGCGGCCGATCCGCATCCCAGTGGAAGCCGAGGCCGACCGCGTGCGTGTTCGCGTCGTGCCAGGTCTTGTCGTGATTCTCCGGGTCCCGCAGGAACTCCGATTCGGCCAGCGCGTCGTACAGCAGCACGATGTCCTGTTTCATCGCTTTGCCCGCGACGAGACGGTTGATGGCCTCGGCGACATCGGCGAGCTGGTCCATCCGCTTCGGCACCACCCGCCCGTTGGGATCGGTGTAGTCGGTGACCAGGTGCTCGTCGGTCAGCAGATGGTTGAGCACCTGCTGGATCTGCTCTTTGCTGAACCGTGGCGGCGGCAGTGCGCCCTCGGCGGTGGCGTCGTGCCACATGTTCGGCACCAGCTCCGCGACGATTTCGTTGATCCGCTCGTCGCTGATCCTGCCGTTGTTGCTCCGCTCGTCGAGCAGCGCGTTGCGGATATCGGCGATGGTGTCGCGCACCAGGTCTCGGTCATTGCCGTCGAACAGGGTGTCCGTGCGCGCAGCCAGCTCGTCGATCTGTTTGTCGATCCGCTCCAGCTGTTCGGCGACATCGGGCCGGGTGGGGTCGATGCCGCGGTGCCCGTCCACCAGTTGCTTACGCACCAGGTCGATCAGCGCGCGAGCGGCGGCCTCCTGCTGGTCTTTTCCGTACTGCGCCAGCTGGTCGGCGATCTTGTCGGCCAGCTGATCGTCGGCACGGAACTTCTCGTATTCACGGTCGGCCCAGTCCTGGACCTTCTGCCACTCGGCCACCTCGTGATCGAACTGGCGCTGCAACCACTCAGGGATCTCGACGTGGTCATAGCTGGTGTGTTCGCTCGCCTCCCAGCTCCGGTACATCGGCTGAATATTGGTCTCCGGCGGTTTGTGCCAATCGAATCCGGACCAGACCGTCCCGAACGGCGGCAGCTTCTGCAGCCACGGCCGCGCCTTGACCCACTCCCCGATCTCCGGATGACGCTGGATCCACGCCTTGACCTTCGGGTGATCGATCGCCGCGAGCAGCGTACGGATATCCCGTTGAATGGCATAGAAATCCGAGCCGATGTGCACGTTGACCAGAGCATCGTCCGGCACACCGTCCTGGAAGTACTTCACCGGCACGTTCATCGGGTTCATCGGCAGCATGTTCTTCGCGATATGCCCGGGCGGGATATCGGCGAAAGGTGTTGCCAGATCATTGATGTAGTCGGCGAGACCGGCCCACCAGTCCGGATCACCCGGGTCGTAGGCATCCGGCGTCTCGGCGTCGCGGTTGGTCTTCCAGTCCGGCCTGCTCGGGTTCACCGGATGCCAGACGTCGTCGCTGTCGCGCCAGCGAACCATCAACAGGCCCGGATCACCGTTGATCCAGCCCGTCTCGAGGCGTTCCACCTCGGGCCCGCGTGCGACCACCGTTTCCCGGCCGGGTGCGGTGTGCCGGTATTCGATCTGCGGCGACCGCATCATGCCCTGCGCCACATCGGAATTCGTCCGGATGGCGTGCTCGAGTGCGGCATCGTGCCCGGCCCGCGGCTTGTCCGAGGTCGAAACGGGTCCGAAGACCACGATGCGCGGCCGATCACCGCCGAAGTAGCCGACCTGGTCGGTCACCATCCGCCCGCCCTCGGCCGTGAGCGCATCGCGCCAGCCCGCGACCTCGTGCCAGCGCTCGGTGAGCGCGGTCATCTGGTCCTGCAACCGGGTCATCGCGTTGTCGGCCCTGATCACATCCGCGGCGGCGGTGGCGAGCACGTCGAGCATCGCGGGCCGATCGGGGTCGGTACCGTCGTCGGTGCGCAGGTGATGATCGATCGTGTCGGCCAGTCGCTGCGGCTCCGGGCCCAGGTCGGTCAGCGGAATGCTCAACCGCTCCGCCAGATCCTCCAGCACCGCGCGTGGGCGCCTGCTCTCCTGGAAAATGGCGGCCTGCCTGCCCGCCAGCTGATCCAGTTCGGCGACAACGTCATCGGAAAGCGGACGGTCCCGATCCACACCCTGCCGCTGCAGTTCGTTGAGCCTGGCATCGATACCCGTGACGAGCTGGTCGAGCCGGTTGAACTCCCGGACCGACTGCTGCAGGCTGCGGATGGCTTGTTCGCGCAGTTCCCGCTCCGGCCCCGCCACCGGCTCGTGCACCACCCGGCCGGGGCTGTCGAGGTTGCCGGGCACCCGCACCGTTCGGGTGCGCGCCTCCTGGTAGAGGTCGAGCACCCGCCGGTCGAACGCGTCACCGCTCAGCTCCGGCACATCGAGACGCCGCGCGAGGTCATCCCTTGCGGCACGGGCGGTTTCCCGTTCCCGAGCGCGGTCTGCCCGTTCCTCGAGCAGCCGGTCGTATTCGGCCTCACGGGTTTCCAGCGGCGCGTACTCGGCGTCCAGCCGGGCCAGCTCGGTGGTCAACCGCGCGAGCGTTTCCTCGTCGGTCGCGATCCGATTGCACAGCCGCTCCAGCTCTTTCACTCGGAGCACGTCGTGCGGCAGCCGCTCCTGACCCTCGATGCGGTGGTGGTTCAGTTCGCGCAGCGTGTCGGCAAGGGCGTCGCCCGGACGCAGGGCCGCCCAGTCGTCGGACGGATCGACACCGAGCAGCGTGGCGAGCTCGTCGCGCCGGCGCACCGCGCTGTCGCGGTCGGCGATCACCTGGTCACGCGACTCGACCAGCTCGGCGCGACGCTCGGCGGGATCCACCTCCGGCGTCGGTGCCGGATCGGGATCAGGTGGGGTCGGCCCGCCTTCAGGTTCGGCAGCACCCTTCGGCCTCGTTGTGCCGCTTTCATTTTCGGAGCTGACCGGCTGTTCGGGAGCACCCGGACGCTGCGGTGCGCCCGGCTGCCGCGGACCCGCACCACCCGGCTCGCCCGGTCCGCTCGACGGATCTTCGGGCGGCATCGGGCCGTCGTCCGGCCGCGCGTTCTGCTCGAGAATCGTCAACCGATCGAGCACGGATTGATACCACTCGGGGTGCGCGGCGAACTCCGGCTCCATCGCCTCGATCCGGCGGCGGATCTCGGCGAGCTCGGCCGCACCGACCTCGTGCCGGCGCCAGTGGATCGTGCCATCGGCGCCGCGATCGAAGAAGTGGTAGGCGAACCCACTGGTGGTTTCGGCATCACCACGCCGGCCACCGACGAACGCGAGGCTGTGGTCGATGCCGCTGATCTGACCGTCCCGGGTGGCCAGCCAGTTCGTCATGCCGCGGTCCGGCATCCGGATCAGCACGTCCAACAGGCCCATACGCACACCGGCGGGAGTGTCGGTGAGCCCGGTCTGCTGCGGGCTCCAGGCTCCCGGATGCAGGCTGCTCGGCCAGTCGCCCGGCATGAACTGCATGAAGATCATGTTGTCGCTGACCCGGATGATGTGCGGCACGTTCGCCCCGACCGCCCGGCCGACCAGCGCCGCAAGCACTTCCGCGTCGGCGTGGATCGGATTGCTCAGCGTCTTGCGGATCAGCTGCGTGCCGTCGGCGAGGGTGATCAGCTCGACCCGTTCGGCCATCTGCAGCGCACCCTCGCTGAGGATCTCTACGCGGATCTCCTCGCCCGAGGTCGGCGCGTCCTCGACCCGAGCCACCGCGCGGGCGAGATCCGCTGCGCCCGTGTCGGATTGGTTCGGGTCACGGGGGGAGTCGCCCTGCGGCGGGCGGTTCGGGCCACCCTCGGGCCCGTCGCCCGGATCACCGACCGGCGGTGTCGCCGGCGGTTGCGGCGGCTTCTTCCCGCCGCCCGCGCCCTCCGCCGTCGATGGTGCGATCGGTTCCTGCAGCACTGCGGTTTTCGGCTCGCCCGGACGTGAACCTTCGCCCGGTTCAGCCGGTTTGCGCGAACCGGGGTCTTCGTTCGACTGTCCCGGACGTACCGGTGCGCCACCCTCGCCGGGTGTCGGCCGCGGGCCGGGCGTAATCGGCTCACCCACCGGGGCCGCACCGCTCGGTGGCAGTAGATCCACGATGGTCACACGGCCTGCGTCATCCACCTGAACTTGCCGGTAGACCACGTCGATGTGCTGCTGCGCCAAGGAATCACGCAGTTGGTCGCCGAGGATGTGCTCGGGCGCGCGGAACGGCGAGACCACGAGGATACGCTGCGGATCGCCAGGGAGTACTGCGACGCCGTCCGCATTCCGCAGCGGTTGCCCCTCCGTGGCGAGCACGTCACGCGCGATCACCGCGCCCGCTTCGGCGCACAGGTCGCTCTTGGTCCGCACCGACTCGTGATACTGGCCGAGGCTCTGCGCCAGCGTGCCCATCAACCGGGTGACCTCGGCATACCGCTGTTGCGCGGCATTGCGATCGTCGAAGTACTGCACCATCTCATCGGGCCGGATGCCGGTGCGGTTGTTCAGCTCGGTGATCCGGGCGTCGGCGGTGTCCGCGACTTCCCGCGCCCGCTCCTCCATCTGCCGGGGAGTCAGGCCGTCGGGGTCGACGCCGAGCCCGCGCAGTGCCGCCCGCGCGCCATCGAGCAATTGCGCACCGCGGGCCGCCTCATCGGCAATTCGCGTGACAAGGCTTTCGAATTCCGGTGTGCGGGTGGTGGGTTCGTACGCTCGCGGCGCACCGACCGTCGACCACTGCCCTTGCGGCGCGCCGGTCTGCGGACGATTCCCTCCGGCCGGAACCACCGGATCACCTGCGGGTGCGCCGGTTTCACCCTGTCCGACATTCTCACCAGGACCACGCTGCGGCACATCGGCACCCGCCACCGGCCCCGCATGCGGACCGGTCTGGTTTTCCGGCGCCGGTCGGGCTTGCGGGTCCGCACTCGACCGCGGCGCAGTACCGGCGGGTGCCTGACGCACCTGCTCTCCCCCACCCGCCTGTGCGGGTTCAGGGACCGACGGAGCTTCGTGCACCGGCGACACCGGACCGGCCTGCGGACGCGACGGCTCACCCGGCTGCTGGGCCTTGCGCGACTGCGGTGCCTCGCTCGCGGTGCCTTCGCCGGTCTGCGGAGCCTGACCCCGCCCCGGACGCGCGACCTCGCCAGGCGCGACCGCACCTGGCAGCGGCGCTTGCCCCGACTGCGGCGTCACGCCTCCCGGCGGTGTCTCGCGCGACTGCGGCGCTTCGCCGACCACCGGGGTCTCGCGGACCGGCGGAACCGCGCCCTGCTGGGGCGTTTCGCCGGGCTGCGGAGTCTGCCGCGACTGCGGCGCCTCGCCAGGTGTGTGCTCGCCCTGCTGCGGAGTTCCGCGGGACTGCGGGGTTTCGGTGGTCGGAGGTTGCTTGGCACCGCCGCCATCGCTCGTGGAGTGGGGTTCCGGGCGGGAGATGGGCAGGGCCGAAGCATCCGGCGGATCGACGCGGTGCACCTGGGTGCGGCCGTCTTCACCGACGACGAGACGGAAAAGCACTACGTTGTCCCGGTTCGGGCCGACGACGTCGGCGAGGTCCGGATGCTGCGCGACCGCCCGATCGATCAGCGTCGCGGGTTGCGCCGACTCGCCGCGCAGCACGACCACCACCTGGCGCGGGTCACCATCGATCACACCGACCTGCGGCAGATCCGTGAGCGGACGAGCACCGACCTGAGCCAGCACATCGTCCCGAAGCTGTTGCGTGAGTTGCCGATCCAGCTCGGCAGCGGTCCGTTCGGCATCACCCTTCCGCTCGAACGCGCCTTCGGCCTCGGCCTGATCGCGCGCCTGCTGCAACTGCTGCTCGGCGTCGTCGCGGGCGCGCAGCGCGTCGGCCTTGGCCTGCTCCAGCCGATCGATCTCCGGGTGCTGCTGCGGCGTCTCCGCGACCGGCAAACGCTTCGCGGCACCGCCATCGCTGGGCGCGTCGGGCTCCGGCCGCACGGCGTGCAGCGGCGGCGCATCCGGCGGATCTTCTCGACGGACCTGCGTGCGCCCGTCTTCGCCGGGGGTGAGCCGGAAGACGATGGCATTATCACGGTTCGGTCCGACAAGGTCACCGAGGTCCGGATGCGCTGCGACCGCCCGGTCGAGCAACGTGGTCGGATCCGACTCCCCGCGCACCACCACGACCACGCGACGCGGATCCCCATCGGTCACACCGACCTGCGGTAGACCCGGCAACGGACGGGCATCGACATCGGCCAGTGCGTTATCCCGAAGCTGTTGTGTGAGTTGTCGATCCAGCTCCGCCGCATCGCGTTCGGCGAACCGCTGCCGCTCGAACGCGGCCTCCGCCTCGGCCTGATCCCGCGCCTGCTGCAACTGCTGCTCTGCCTCGTCCCGAGCCCGCAACGCATCGGCCTTGGCCTGCTCCAGCCGATCGATCTCGGCTTGGCGGCGCTGCGTTTCCAGTTCGGCGGCCCGCTGCCGTTCGGCGACCGCTTCGGGCGATTCCACCGGTTCCGGCCGTACGGGCGAATCCGGTTCCCCGGCAAGCAGTTCCATGCGCTGAGTCCGCGGCAGCGCGCGGTCGGCGTCGTGCTGCTCGAGGCGGTCTTCCAACCGTGTCACCTCAGCGGCGGCAGCGTCGAACTCTTGCAGTGCCCTGCTCAGATCGTCGATGCGCTGTCGCCCAGCCTCGTCCGGCTGCTCCGCGCGCAGCTCCGCCAGCCGGGGCGCAGGATCCTCCGCAAACACCACGTCCGCGTCGACGCCCGCCGCTCTGGCCGCCTCGAGCAAGGCGTCGGTGCGCGCTTCCCAGGCAACTCGAGCCTTGGCGAGCTGGAGTTCGTAGCGATCGCGGGGCAGGAACGGTTCCGGCGGGTTGAGCGGCTCGGGCGCATACGGGATGCCGGCCCGCTCTCCGGTCAGCGGGGGACGATTCGCGTCCCAGTGATAGCCCTCGGCGACGGCGTGCGCGTTCGCGTGATGCCAGGTCTTGCCCGCGTTCGCCGGGTCACGCAGGTAGTTGGACTCGGCGAGCGCGTCGAGCAGCAGCACGATATCCGCGGGCAGCGGTTCGCCTTCGACGATCCGATTGATGGCCTCGGCGACATCGGCCAGCTGATCCATCCGCCGCAGTACCGGCCGGCCGCTCGGATCGGCGTGGTCGCTGGCCAGGTGCTCGTCGAAGAGCAGATGGTCGAGGATCTGCCGCAGCTGCGCGGTGCTGAACTCCGGGAAATCGAGCCGGGGCGGGACGTGGTCGAAGTCCAGATCCGGCGGTTTCAGGGCCGGGTTCTGCCGTTCGATTTCCGGGGTCAGCGGGCGCATCGCCGGGGTCAGTTCCGTGACGAGGCGCGCGATGTCGGCATCGGTGATCGGGCGCTGGTTCCGAATGTCCAACAGCTGCTGGCGAATATCGGCGATCTGGTCGCGGATCTCGACCCGGTTGTCGGTGTCGAAGTGGTTGGCGAACTTGTTCGCGAGCCGATCGATCTGCTCGTTGATCAGTTGCAACTGCTTGTCGACATCCGGGCGGCTCAGGTCGACACCGCGATGCGGATCCACCAGTTCCTCGCGGATGTGCTTCAGCACGTCCTGCGCACCGGCAACCCGCTGCTGCTGGCGGTAGTCGGCCAGCGGCCCGGCCATCCGATCGGCCAGCTGGTCGTCGGCGCGGAATCGCTCGTATTCGCGGTCGGCCCACTGCTGCACCTCGCGCCAGCGCGCGACATCGGCGTCGATCGAGCGCTGCAGCCACTCCGGAATCTCGACCCGGTGACCGAGCGGTGCATGCTCCGAGGGCTCCCACCGCCGGTACATCGGCTGGATATTGGACTCCGGCGGCTTGTACCAGTCGAACGACGACCACACGGTGCCGAAGATCGGCATCTTCTGCAACCACGGCCGCGCCTTGACCCAGTCGCCGATTTCCGGGTGACGATGGATCCAGTCCCGGACCATCGGATGGTCGATGGCGGCGAACAGGGTGCGCAGATTCCGTTGGATGGCATAGACATCCCCGCCGAGGTGGATAGTCTCGATCGAATCCGGGTCGACACCCAGGCCGTCGTAGAGCACCGGCGCGCTCATCGGATTCATCGGCAGCATGTTCTTCGCGATATGCCCGGGCGGGATATCGGCGAAAGGCGTTGCCAGATCGTTGATGAAGTCGGCCAGACCGGCCCACCAGTCGGGGTTGGGCTCCTCCCAGTGATCCGGCGTGCCGTCCTCACGGTTGGTGCGCCATTCGGGCCTGGCCGGATTGACCGGATGCCACTGCCCGTCACCGTCTTGCCAGCGGACCACCAACATGCCGGGATCCCCGTTGATCCAACCGGTTTCGGTGCGCTCGAGCCGGGGGCCGGGCATACCGACATCGCGCCACCCGCCTGCCCGATCGGTGACGATCTGGTGGTATTCGACGCGCGGATGCCGCAGCATCGCTTGCGCGGCAGCGGGACTGCGGTTCAACGCGTCGCGCAGCGCATCATCGAATGCGCGGTGCGGGTTCTCGTGTTCGGCCCGCGGACCGAACACGATGATTCGCGGGCGCTCACCGTAGATGATGCCGACACGGTCGGTCACCATGTGCCCGCCCTGCGCGGTGATGAGGTCACGCCACAACCCGGTGGCGCGGGTCATCTCGTCTTCGAGCCTGCCGATGGCGTTGTCGGCCGCGAGCACATCCGCGGCCGCGGACTCCAGCAGATCGAGCATCGCGAGGCGGTCGGCCATTTCGTCGACCCGCATCGTCCGCGAACGCTGGTGTTCCATCTCCTCGGCCAGCCGCTGCGGATTCTCCAGCAAGCTGCCCTCGTCGATCTGCAACGCGCGCGCCAGGTCGGTGACCATCATGCGCTGCACCCTGGTGTCGCGGAGTAGCTCGGTGCGCTCACCCGCCAGCCGATCCAATTCGGGGGCAAGGTCTTCGGTGGGCGGCCGATCGAGACCGACGCCGTCTTCCCGCAACTGGGCCATTCGCGCGTCGATCTGTTCGATCGCCTGATCGAGCCGGTTGAACTCGGCGAGCGCCTCCGCGAGTTCGCGGATCTCCCGTTGCCGCGCCACCGCTTCGGGCCCGGACAGCGGCTCGCGCACGATCCGCTCCATGCTGTCCAACCCGCCGCGCACGTGCACCTTGCGGCCCTGCGACTCGTCGTACAGGTCGAGCACCCGGCGCTCGAACGCGTCGCCGTCGAGATCGGAAATACCGTGCCGCACCGCCAGTTCATCCCGGATGGCCCGTGCCGCTTCGCGATCCTGGAACAGCTGCCGCCGCTGGTCGAGCAGGCGGTCGTATTCGCCCTCGGGGGTCTCGTTGCGCGCCGCCGCCTCACGTTCCGCGGCGAGCAACGCCAGATCCCGGTCGATCCGGGCGATTTCGGCGTCCGCGTCGGCGATCCGGCTCACCTGGTGTTCCAGATCCCGGACTCGCTCCGCGACCACCGCCTGTTCGCGCAATTCCGTGGTGCGCCCGAGGATCTCATCGATCGTGTCGGACAGGTTCTCGGGCCGCAGGCCGGGCGCGTCGACATCGGAGTCGACCCGCAAACGCATCGCGAGTTCGGTGCGCTGCCGCAGCGCATCTGCGCGCTCCGCGAGAGCACGGTCGCGCGCGGCCTCGAGTTCCTGCTGCCGCTGGGCGAACACTTCCTCCGGTGTCGGGGTCGGCTGCTCGGGTGTCGGCGCGGGCCGCTCCGGTGTCGGTGCGGGCTCCTCGGGCGTCGGCGTCTGCTCCGGCTCGCGCGCCGCCGGCTTTTCCGGGTTCTGCCGGTCGCCGTTGTTCGCGTCCTCGTCGCCCGGATCACTTACGCGCGGTGAAGTTTCCGGCGGCTTCTTACCGCCACCGGCACCCGCGGCTTCCGGTTCGGCCGCCGACTCGCCGAGCGGCCAGACCTTCTTGTCGCCCGGGTGCGGCGGCTCACCTTCGGACTCGCCTGTGCGGCTCCGGTTTTCGGGATCCTCGGCGCGATGTCGACCGGCCGGCTCCGGCGGGGCCTCGGCGGCGACCCGCGGCAGCACGCCGTCGGCGATATCGCGGGAGAACTCGGCTCGCAGCGCGGCCATGCGCGCCTGCCATTCGGCGTGGTCGGCGCGCATCTGCGACGCCCAGTCAGCAGGTCCGGTATCGGCGATCTGCCGCATCGCCGCCGCGTGCTCGGCGGCCATCCGCGCCGTCCACTCCGCTTGTTCGGCGCGCATCCGTGCCGACCAATCCGCGAGACTCTCATGCCTGCCCTCGTCCCGCGCGGGCGTCGTCTCGGCGTCGTCGCCCGCCCGCATCGGCGGCTCGTTCGCCGGCCGCGGTGCGCCTTCGGGATTCGGAACCCGTTGTGGTGCAGCAGGATCGGCGGGCGCCGCGACACGGGGTACGCCGTTTGCATCCGGCCGTGGCAGGCGCGGCGGCAGCGCGTCGGCGCCCAGCGCCGCCAAGTCCATCAGCATTCGGTGCAGGACCTGGGCGGGCTCGCTCGCCCGGGAGCCGTTGAGTTCGACATCCAGGAAGGCGTCGGCGACCGCCTCGCCTGGATTGAACACGCCGTCCTGGCCGAAGCTGTAGGGGCTGAGCTGGCGCAACCACCGGTCGTAACCCTGCGGGGTGGCCGGGAACGCCGGATCCGATGCCGCCTTCTGCTTGTAGTACTCCTGCAGTACGTGATCCGCGTACGTCAGCGAATGCGGATCGGCCGGGTTCATCGGCCGTAGCGAGGCCCGCTGGCCCTGCATGTCCACCACGTGACCGAATTCGTGCGTCAGGATGCCGAGCACCGCCCGGCCGTCGCCCATCATGTTCGGGCCGAACCGGCCGTTGTTCAGGCCACGCTGCACCTCCTGCCGGAAGGCGTCCATGCTGCCGACGAAGTCCGAGCTGAACTTGATCGAATCGGCCCGCCGCAGACCGGTTTCCGGGTTGATCCCGGGCAAGACCATCGCCAAGCAACGGCCCCGGAAATCACCGATACCGATGGTGCGCAGGTCCATGTTCGGGTACTTGCCGCGCAGATCGACTATGCCCCTGGCGATTTCACGCGCCACCTCGGCATCGACACCCGGCCGGTCGAACCCGTAGACGACGAGTCCGGTGTCCTCGGCCAGCTTGGCGCCGACCTCGGCCGCGCTCAACGGCGTCCACTCGTCGGTGATGTGCGGCTGCGGCGGCACATCGTCGCCGGGTCGATGCCCGCCCTCGGCGCCGTCGACCGGTGCGTCCGGCCGAGGCGGCATCAGCCGTGAGCCCACCTCGCGCTCATGCGACAACGCGGTCGCCATCTTCCCCGGATCATCCGCCCCGCCCGGCCGGGGCCGCGGCTGCGTCGACGAATCCGCGGGTTTGACCTCAGGCGAGGATTCCCCTTCGGGCCGCGACGAATCCGGCGGTCGCGCATCCCGTGGCGGACCGGGCGGATCGCCGACAGGTGGCGCTTCCGGCATCCGGTTCGGCGCGCCCGCCTCCTCGGCGGCGCGGCGCTGCTGATCGAGCACGCTCTGCTTGGCCGCGTCCGACGGCGGGTACTTGGTCATCCGATCGGTGGCGCTGTCCGCACCGTCGAGCATGTGGTGGCAGTTGGCGCAGAACGGAGCGTCACCCGCCCGGCCACCGAACGGGAACTGCGGTGCGTGGATCAGTGCGGCCATCGCGGCGCGGTCGTCGGCCAGCCCGGCGTTGCGGCGGTCCCACAACATCTGGTTGGTGGCCTTGACCTCGGCGTGGCCGAACGGCTCGTCGGGGTGCGGATGCGGTTCCGTCTTCGGCACATTCGGGTCTTCGTCGTGACTGTACGGACCGTTTTCCTCCATGAGCCGGAGGTTCTCTTTCAGCGTCGGGTGTGCGTCCGCGTCGGCGATGATGTCGGAGCGCTTGCCGTTCGCGGCCTCGTAGACGCGTCCGGTCTCCCGGTCGATGCCCACGGACATGCACGCGCCCTGCGCCTTTCGCGCCAACACCTTGTCCGCTGCGGCCTGCCGGTACAGGTCCGCGCGTTCCGCGCCGAGGGCGCGCACGTAGTCATCGATCGGCACGCCGTCGACGTGGGTGATGAGATCTGTGCCCGCATCACGCGTCACCGTCGACTCGTCGAGCGTCCCCAGTGGATGACTGTCGACTTCCGGTCCCGGCAGCGGCGCGCCGTTGTCCGGCACGATGAACGACGAAGGCAGCGGCCGTGTTTCGTCGGATAGATGTCCGTCGTGCAGCGGGCCCGCATCGGCATTGGCATCCGGCTCGCGATGCGCGCCGTCGTCGGTGTGGTTTGTTTCGTCCGCGGGACGGGTGGCCGGTTCGGGGGTTTCCTCGGCGGGGCGGGGGCGGGTGTCGGTGGTGTCCGCGGAGGCGCGGTCGGCGGGGGGCGCGGCTTCTCTGGTTGGGGTGGTGCGGGTTTCGGGGGCGTCGGCGGCTACCGGTTTGATGACCAGGTAGCCCTTTTCGCGGGCTACTTCCTCGGAGAAGATTCCGGCTACGTCTTTGACGCCCGGGATGGGGCTCTCGCCCTCGTGCAGGCCGGCGAGCCGCAGCAGCCCTTCGGGGGTGGTCGCGGCAAGGTCGAGATCGCTGTCGGCGCGGAACGGTTCGCCGGTCTTCTCCGAGATTCCGGTTTGGCGGCTGCCGAAAAGCACTAGGGGCTCGCCGGTTTCGGCGACGGAGCGGCGCACGGCGTCCAGCATCTCCGGCGTCACACCGGGGCCGGGCTCGCCGATCATCTCGACGTCGGGCAGGTCGGTGTCTCGGCGCGGAGCGTCTGTGTCGGGCCCGTCGAGATCGGCGGGTGGTGAGGTGTCGGAAAGCTCGTGGCGTGGGCTGCCGGTGCCGTTGTGCTGCCTGCCGTCGAACGGCTGGCCGACCCGGGCCGGATCGTGCGCGCCCGCTTCCTGATCGAGAATCCGGCGGCGGTCGGCGTCACTGATCGGATGTTCCGGCCGTCCCTCGTGCCCGGCCAGGAGGATGGCGCGAATATTGCGCACCTCCCCTGTCGTGCGCGGCGGGAAGCTGTGATTGTCCAGTCCCGCACCGATATCGCGAACGATGATGTTGTCGCCGCCGACGTTGATCAGCTCGTAGGCGTGCGCGCCGACACCGTGCTCGTCGCGCCCCGCGTAGGTGTCGACGACCAAGGCCGAGGAGCCCTCGCCCAGGGCGATGAGCTGCTGCCGGATCTGCTCGTGCGTATCGACGGGACGCAACTCGCCGCCGGCCAGCGCCTCCAGTTCCCTGGCGGTCATGCCGTCCGGGCCGATGGTGCGCTCCGGCAACCAGATATGGTCGCCGTGCCGGTTGCGCAGGTCGATCAGCGAGTCCTCGCCGCAGCGGCCACGGCGGTCGTCCAGCTGGTTGGCCGGATCGTTGTCGAGGCGGGGATGCGGTCCGGCCGGAGGCGTGCCGTCGGGCGAACTCTGTTGCGGCGGAGTGTGATCGGATTGGACCTCACCGATGTTGTCCATCCGCACCGGCACACCGTTGCGATCCAGGCCGAACTCGGAGATCTTGACCTTGCCGTGGATATTGACGTGCGCCTTGTGGTACTCGATGTCCAGAGTGCCGTCGTGGTGCGCCTTCAGCAGCTCGTCGCGTGCACGCAGAAGCGCTTGTCCCTCAGACGAATCGACATCGATGCCACGAGCGCGCAACTGCTCCGGCGTCTCGGACAAGATGGTCTTCAAGTTGTGGTCGATGGCCAGCGTGCGCCGCAGGTACTCCGGCGAGCCTTGCTGCGCCCTGCCGTCCACGGTGTTCGCACCGCCGAGCCCGGAACCGACACCCTTGGCCTCGATCACAACCAACTTGGGTGGTCGTGGCGGGTTGCCGTCCGAGCCGTCGTTGCCCGGCACCAGGATCGCGTAGTCGACCATGTCCGCGCCGTCCCGCGCGCCCTTGAACGGACTGATGATCACCGCATCCGGGTGCAATACCGGATCGAGCCCGAAAGCCTTCGCACCGAGCTCGCCGAGCAGCTTGGAGGCGTTCACCATCTTCGGGCCGAGTTCGTTGTACTTCTCGGCTTGACTCTGCAGATCATTCAGCTTCTCGAGCTTTGCCAGCTTTGCTTCGTCGGTCAGCCCGGGGTCCGCCATGACCTTGTCGGTCAGCCGGTTGATCACCGTATCGAGCTCGCTGGCCTTCAGCTGCGGGATCTCCTTGATCCCGTACTGCGAGAACTCCGGAATGAGATTCTTGACCAGATCGTCGGCGACCGCGTCGCGCTGGGTCTGCAGGTTCTTCCGCTCGGTGGACGCGTCGTCCAATTGCTTCTGTAGTTCCGGGTCGGTCACGTTGTAGGGCTTGGCGGGTCCTTCGTCGGCCAGGAAGGCGAACCCGCGCTTGCTGAGATGATCATCGATCCAGCCCGTGTTGTCGCGCAGTCGGAAAGTGCCCTCGTCACGCCACGTATTGTCCGCGTCCTCCGGGTGGTGCCATTTGCCGTCGGCACCCCGGTAGAACTGGTTCGCGTCGGGTCGCGCACCGATACGCACCGGGTCGGCTTCGTCCGCACCCTGCGACATGAGCTCGTCGCGGATGTGCGCAGGCACCGGATCGACCGGCGTCCCATCACCTTTGAAGAGAATCGCCAGGGAACGGTCGACGTCGCGGACCGGCGCGCCGCCCTCTTCACCGGTCAGGGTGGCGTCGCGGATGGTGATCTTGCCGTTCTCGTGCACCATCAGATAGGCGTGCGCGCCGACGCCGTGCCGGTCCGATGGACCGCTGTAGACGTCGACCACCAGGGCGGTCGCGCCCTCGCCGAGACTCATCAGGCGGTTCGCGATGGCATCCGCGCCCGGGAACTCTCGCAGCGCACCACCCGCCGACGCGACCAGTTCGCCCGCGGTCATGCCGTCCGGGCCGATCGTACGGTTCGGCAGGCGGAAGTTCTCGGCGCCGAACCGGCGGATCAGCTCGACCACGGAGAGCAGACCGCACTTGCCGCGCAGGTCGTCGTCCCCGCGCGGTCGCGGCGCGTCACCGGGTTCGGTATCGCCGTCGGGTCGGGGCGAACCGTCGTTGGGCGCGTCGGCGGTCGGTTGCCGCCCGTGCGGGGTGTTCGCGCTGTCCGGACCCACGAGCGGCGGGACCAAGAGCAGATCGTCCGCGCCGTGTTGCCGGTCGTCGGGGCCGTCCACGCGATCGGGATGCTGGGTCGAATCCGCGTCGTCGCGCGCCGTCGTGCTGTCGTCGCGCGGCGGCGTACCGGTCTCCCCCGGCTCGCGGCCCGCCCGTGGCTCCTCGCCGGTGCGCGGCCGATTCGGTTGTGACGCAGCATCATCCGAACGCGGCGCGTCGGTCTCGGGTCGATTCGCGGTGTCGTCCGAACGCGGTGCATCGGTCTCAGGGCGAGTCGAAGTGTCCTCCGAACGCGGCGCATCGGTCTCGGGCCGAGTCGAAGTGTCGACGGAACGGGGAGCTTCGCCCGAGCGCGGTGCCGCCTCGCCCGTTCGGGGTGCCGCCTCGCCCGAGCGCGTCGTATCGGCCGGTGGGCGAACTGCGGAATCGCCTGTGTCCGAACGAACTTGGACGTTACCGCCCGCTTCGCTGGTGACCCGCTGCTTCGCGCGCGGCGCCTCTTCCCCACTCGATTCCGCACGGATGCCGGGGGTTGAATCACGCGCTCCAGCACGGGCATTCGGATCCGCGACCGAGGCACGCGAATCAACGCGTGGCCGTTCGGCACCGGGGCGCGCTTCCGGCGAACCCGCCCGCGGATCGGTCGCCCTGGTCTCGCCGCCCGACTGAGTCCGTGCCTGCTCGCCGCCGCGCACCGGTTCGGAGCTACCGCGTACCGGCTCGGCACCGGTGTGCGGTCGCGCTTCACCCGGCACACCGGCTCTCGGCTGCGATCCGTCGCCGCCGGTGCGCGCCGGATCGGCCGTCGTGACCGGATTATGTTGCGGCGCAGCTTGTCCCGACTGCATCGGCGCAGCGGAGTCGACGCCCGTGTGCTGCGGGCCCGCGTTGCGATCGGCACCCGCGCCGGCGTTCCCGGTCTCACCCGCGGTACCACGATCTTGTGCGCTGCCGCCCTGATCCGTTGCGCCGCTTCGGCTTTGGTCACCGCCGCCGGTCTGCTCCGGCGCGGCCCCGGCCCGGTTCTCCGAACCGCCTTCGTGGCGCCCACCGTCGGAGGCACGGCTCTCCGACCCGCCTTCGTGGCGGCCGCCGTCGGCAGAACGGCTTTCCGATCCACCCCGATCATGTTGCTGCGCACCGGTTTCGGAGCTACTCGGGTTCGTCCGGTTCGATCCGTCGCCCGAGGTCTGCGTCGAGCCGTCACCGGTCGAAGTATGCGACGAACCGTCGCCCGTCGAGGTCCGCGACGACGAACCGTCACCGGTGGATGTCCGCGACGACGAACCGTCGCCGGTGCCGCTGTTGGTGTTGCGGGAACCGTCACCGGCTCTACCGCTGTTGTTACTCCCCCCGGTGCCCGTGCCGTCGCCGGTACGACCGGCCCCGGTACCGCCACCCGTCGTGCCGGCCTGTGCACCAGAACCGTTGTTGCCCAACCCATTTGCACCGGAAGGATGCACCGCGGGCGAGTTCGCCCCAGCTCCGACGCCCGTCGGGGTGAGGGTGCCGAGAGAGCCGACGCGGGGCACGCCGACCGGATCGACGCGCACGCCGCCGCCCCACTTCGGCGACGAGCTGAAGTACCCGTTCGCCAACGCCTTGTTGCCACCCGACATCGCACCGTTGGAGATGCCCGCGGTGAACATCCGAGGGTCGAGGTTGCCGAACGCCGCGCC
Organism: Nocardia brasiliensis NBRC 14402; assembly: GCF_000308475.2. Taxonomy (GTDB): domain Bacteria; phylum Actinomycetota; class Actinomycetes; order Mycobacteriales; family Mycobacteriaceae; genus Nocardia; species Nocardia brasiliensis. The sequence continues at coordinate 76,567 of NZ_BAFT02000112.1, forward strand.
CCATCCGTTCTTGTAGACATCGAGGGCGAACTGCGGCAGCGCACCGGCGACGGCGCCCACTGTGCCGGCGGCCATGCCGGTGATCGCGCCCGCGAAGAAGGGCTTCATCTTCCCGCTCAGCATGTTGCCGAGCTTGTCGCCGACCGGGCCCGCTGCCGCCGCACCGAGGCCGGAGGACAGGGCGGTCATGCCGACCTGCTGCCAATTGACGCCGTCCTTGCGGTGGCCCTGCCAGACCTGCATCTGCTGGATGCCGAGGTCCTGCATGGTGCCGAGCGCCAGGTCGATGGCGACGTGCTTCATGAACCACTTGGCGAAAGCGGAGGTGAGCATCTTGCCGAGCGCTCTGGTGATCGCGGCCATTACCCGCTGCGCGATCATTCGGATAGCGAACCTGGTGGCGATGATCGCGCCGGCTTCCACGGCCGGGGCGGTGGGCGGAAAGAGCCACGCCGCAGCGATTTCTAGGGCGAGCAGGCCCAGCGACGAGGCCATCATCCATTTGGCGTATTCGATTTCATCGCCGACCTGATCACAGGATTTGGCGATGCCGTCGAAGAATTCCGCCATCTTTTTCAGATTTTGGTTTTCTTGCTCTTTCGTCGCGCCGGTGCCGTCGAGCAATTTCTGGAACACGCCGCCGATTTCGTCACGGGCGGCGCCGTGCGGGTACGCAGCCAGGGCAGCGCTCTTCGCGGCCAAGATATCGGATTCGATACCCCGGATACCCTCGGCGGCATTGCGCCAATCATCGGCCAGGCCACGCATGCCGGTCTCGGAACCGTCCGGCCAATCGCTACCGGCGACCCATCCGAGTACATCGACTACGCCGCTCCAAAAATCGCCCATATCTGGTCACCACCCGATTACCAACCGGAATCGGTGACCCCCGGCTTCTTCGGTACGACCTGCTCCACGGTTTCCACGTTGTCGAACGTCATGCCCTGATCGGCCGCCGCGGCGGCACGATCGGGCGAGTCCGGCTTGGATTGCGGGGCCCGATCCATGGTCGGCATCATCGAACGCACGTCCGGCATGCCTTCGACCAGGTCGGACAGTTTGGGCAACCGGGCGCGATCCTCCTGGATGGGCGCCATCAGCTCCTGCGTCTGCCGCATCACGTCCGCCGCTGCCTCCTGCGAGGCCTGCAGCACCGCACGGGCCAGATCCGCGTATTCGAGTTCTTCCACATTGCGGCCGAATTTGACGTCGATGACCACACCGTCGGCGTTCACCGACACGGTGACCCGACCGCCCCGGACCGTGGCCTTGCCCACCAGCGCCGTGCGCCGGCGTTGCAGCTGCGCAATGTTCCGAAGCTGCGACTGCACCTCGTCCATGAGCCCCGCGACATCTCCGCGCGAAAAATCATGTGTCACAGCGACCGACCTTCACTCATTTGTATTCGAAGCCCTGACGGTTACGTTCTTCCAAGATGTTCTGGATATCGTCGGCGACCTTCTCTTGCGAATCGGCGAGGCCATCGAAGGTGCCCGCCATTCCCTCGTTGCCGCCCTCCCCGACGGCGAAGTCGTGCATGTTCTTCTTCGATGCGTTGTAGCCCGGCTGGCCGTCGGCACCGTCGGTGAACTGCTTCCCGAGCTTGTCGTTGCCCCACGGCGCGCCTCTGCCGGTGATAGCGGTCTCCAGGTTCGACCAGACCCCGGCGATGCGCGTGCCGACGGTACGGGTCTTTCCGGCGGCTCTGCGGAATGCGGCGGGATCGACCTCGAATTTCTCATCGGCCATCGTGAACCCCTTCCTGTACCGACCGAGGCTATATGCCCCCGTTCACGACCCGCTCGCCCGTTCATGCGACGTTCACGTGCGCAGCGGCGATCAGTCAAACAACGGTAACACCAACAACACTCACCCACTACTCCAAACGGGGGGTGCACAGAGCCCCAGAATCTAGGGGCATAAGGCTGCGACCTGCGAATTCACTCTTGACCGGGCCGGGGGATCTGGTCGATCAGCTCTCCTTTGTCGTCCCACTTCCGCCGAGAGATCAGCTTGCCCGGCCCGTCGAAGACGCTGACCTCCCGCAAACTGCCGTCCGGATACCATTCGCGCCACTCCCCGACCGGCCGGTTCTTGGCGACCATGCCGGTGTGCTTGAGCGTTCCGTCGGAATACCAGCTCTTACTCGGGCCGTCTTCGAATCCGTCCACAAACGTCCACAGTCCGATGATCGTCCCGGCGGCATCACGTTCGACCGCCTCACCGGTATACCGCTCCCCGCGGTAGAACATCTGGCTGTACTCATTGGACATGTCCGCGTCGGGGTCGTCGACGTCGATCGGTTCGTTGCCGGTCATCGCTGAGCCTCCACCGCGCTGTGCCGTCGTTGGAATCGTTCCTCGAACTCCGCGATATAGATCGAGGGCGCCACCGACGACGAGGACTGCTCGAGTACGCCGTCGTCGGCGATATAGAAGATCGCCCGGCCAATCGCGATCTCGTCCGGTTTGGTCGGCACGTAGACCATCCACCCGACGCTGATCCGCTCCGCCCGTAGATCCGACAGCGGATAGCGTGCGGTGTTCATACCGCTGTCGATGACGAACTGCCGCACTCGGGCCAGCGCGTCCTCCTGCGGCATCGGCTCGGGCAGCGTCATCGTCGCGCCGGCCATGGCGAGCTGGAAAAAGGCGCTGTCCACGTCGAATGCGCCGTCGTCGCCGAACACGTCGACCAGGGTGGCGCGGGTGACTACCCCGATCTCCGCGGCCGACACCAGGGTCGCGGCGGCCGCGCGCTGCCGCTCGGTCACCTCGTCGCCGAGCACTCCGCAGACGATGTCGACGACGGTTTCCGAGGTCCACATTCCGGGCACCGCGTCGCTCAGCTCGTCCGCGATCGGCGACTCACCGCGATACCAGTTGCCGCCTTCCCACCAGTAGCAGAACGACAGCAGGCCACCGGCCACCCGCGCGTTCAGCACCGGGTTGGCGATCCACTCCGGGGCGCCCGCGTACAGCTGCGGCATCGGCTCGCCGTCGTTGTAGGCCCGGGCCAGCGCGGGCGCGTTCCACACGCCGCCGGACAGGACCGCCCGGCCGCCGGGCAGCGAATACAGCGTGGAACCGCTGCGCTTGAGGCCCTCGAACCAGCTCATCGAGGGCAGCACCCGCGGACCGAGTTCGGAGCCGGCGGCGACGAACGCCGCGGCGATCACGGCCCAGCGGGCGGCCATCAGCGGGAAGGCCGGGAAGTCGTGCTCGGACAGCACACCGCGCCTGCCGGTGTCCCGGTCCGCCCGCGCCTGCACGGCCGCGTCCAGCGGGGTACGGGACTGGCGATCGCCGTGCCCGAGATACGCGGATAGCCAAATCGGCAGCGCCGCACGGGGATACACCTCGAGATCGGCGCGGTAGATCTCCGGCGCGAACAGCTGGTCGTCCGGGAACGGCTCGTCACCGTAGTCGTAATCGACCTCGACCTGACCGGTGTTGGTCAGGGTGAGCAGATAGCGCCACCACGGCCCGTCACTGAGCTGTGCCGACAAGTGCCGATGTTCCCGGATGAGCGCGAGCACGTCCTCGGGTGGGAAGGCACGCGCGACCCGGCCCTCCTCGTCGGTGAAGACGACCAGTGCCACCTCGGCGCCCACCGCCATCGCGAAGGTCGCCTCCAGCCTGGTCCATCCTTCCGGCCCGGCCGCGCCGAGTTCGCGGGCGACCTGATGACTGATCGCACTGGTCCGTTCGGCGACGTCCTCGGTCTGCGGCGCCGCGCCCATCAGCGTGAAACCCACATCGGGGTCGTCGCCGTCCGGCAGTTCGACGCCGACGCCTTCGAGCAGTTCGGCCACGGTTTCATCCGAGTCCGAGTCCGAGTCCGAGTCGGCCGACAGCGAGGCGAAGAACTGGCGCATGAATTCCGCGCGAGCGGCTTCGTCGTCAGCCGAGGGTGCCGCGACGACACCCGGCAGGGCGGGCTCCTCAGGCGCTCGACGCATCACCGTCTGCAAGTAGCGGCGCATGAAGGCGTCCTGCTCGGCCGACGTCTCCGCGGACCGGGCCGGGGACGTCGGCGAAGACACGTCGGATTGCTCGCGATCCGTAGCCGATTCGGCGCGGGGCTTGTCCTGCGGAGCCTCGTCGTCTGGTCTGGTCACGTCGCGGAACTCTCCTCGTCTGGCACACGGACACCGGCCGACCCCGGGGACGGCCGCACGAATTCATCCTGGCACAGCGGACCCGATGGCGAGCGGCGAATATCGCGCCGCCCGCCGCACCGGCTCACCCAGCGCGGGACAGGCCGAGAGCAGGCAGTTCCAATAGGCTGTTGCCGGTGTTCTCGTTCCAGGCCCGATAAACCAGATCCGTGGGTTCCGGAACGTGCAGTGCGTCCCGCAGCCCGACCACCACCATCGTCGCCAGCCGGGTGTAGTCGGCGGTACGGATCGGCCAGGGCAACTCGATCCACCAGTTGTCGCCGTGCTGGAAATCGGGCAGCTGCCATCCCGCGCCCGCGATCAGTTCGTTGCCTGCCGCGCCGGCCTGCGCAGCGGAATCCAGCCATTTGTCGCTGACGAGCTCGGCCCACACCCTGTCCGCGGTTTGCAGAAACTGAGCGTACGGACCGACCTCCGAGGCCGAACCGGACTGGATGACCTTCACGATCGCGCCCTCCGGCAGCGCGGCCAATTCTTCGGCCAGTCCGGCCGCGAACTCATCCCACCCGGTCAAAGCTCTTGCCCTTCGAGTTCGACAGCCTGATCGCGCAGCGCGAGCTTGCCGTTGTTGATCAGCGAAAGCTGAACCGCGGTGGCGACATCTTTCAGCACGACGGTCGTTTCCGCACCGGCCCAACGGATCTCGGGCGAGGCTCCCGGCTTTCGGTCCGTCGGGTCGCCGAGCGCACCGGTCAGCGCGGCACCCATCTGGGCGAACGCGTCGCGCGACTGCGCGTGACCGGCCGCGTCGTCGGAAGCGGGACCGGCGACCTTGGCCGTGATGTACTCGGCCGCGCCGTCCGAACCGGCGATGCGGCCACTGCCCATCCCGAAACCGGTATCGAGCATCGCCCACTCGGGCTTGGCGAGCACCACCTTCCACCCGAACTCCGCAGCCAGTTCAGCCGCGTCCGCCAGCCGCCACGACCACTGCACCGAACGCAGCCGAGTGGCCAGGTCGACGATCTCCTCGTCGGTCAGCGCGCGCCATTCCGTCATGCGATCACCCTAGTTGCCCCGTCGGACCTCGTGTTTCTGCGCGCTCGACTGTGCCACAACGGGTAACCGGACACAACAGCGCCCGGCACTGGCCACCGCCTCGTTCACGCGGTGCGCGGACCCTGGGTGACCTGCGGATTCTCCACCTCGGCGACGAATTTCTCGACCGCGTCGAGGGCCGCGCGGGCTTCCGGCAGAAATCGGTGACCGACCTGGAACACATGGAACATGCCGGGCCACAACTGGACCTCGCAGTGGCCGCCCGCGGCGCGTTGCGCGGTGCCGTAGTGCTCGGCGTCGGCACTGAGCATTTCGCTGCCGCCCGCTTGGAGGAGCATCGGCGGTAGATCGGCTCCGACGTGGGCGGCCACGTCCATTCGCGGGTCTTCGAAATGCGTTGTGCCGTAGTAAAGACCGGTCATGCGACGGGCCAGACCGAGGGTCATGAAGGCGTCGTTCACCTCCGCGCGGCGGGCCCGTGCCAGCGACCACGTCGCGTCCACCAGCGCGGAGAAGCCGATCAGTGCCTTCGGCTGCGGCAAGCCCAGCTCGCGCAATTGCCCACACAGACCGAGCGCCATATGACCGCCCGCCGAATCACCCATCAGAACAATGTCTTCCGCCGCGTGTCCTTGGTCGAGCAGCCAGCGATAGCCGTTCAGCACATCGTCGTGCGCGGCGGGGAAACGGTGTTCCGGGGCGCGCCGGTAGCGCAGGGTGAACGCCGGACGGTCCAGTCGGCGGGCCAGCTCGGACACCAGGCCGCGATGCGTGGCCGGGCTGCACCCGACATACCCGCTGCCGTGCAGGTAGTAGATGAGGGCGCGGCCCGGTCGCGGCGGCACACCGACCCACTCCCCTGCCGTCCGGCCGCGCGGGCCGGTGACATCCACCGGCGTGGTCGGCAACATGCGGTCGAACCAGAGCTGGCAAGCGAGGGCCAAACCCAGTCGCGCACCGGCCACCCCGAGCCGGTTCGCGGGCAGGCGCGCACCGAGCGGGCGCAAGGTGGATTGCAGCGCCCAGATCGTGCCGCGGCTGGGTAGGGACAGCGGATCGCCGTTGATCATCTGTCCAGTGAACCAAGCACTTCGCGCCCCTGGCAATCATCGCCGTTTCGATCGGGCGGAGTGCACAAAACCAGCCTTCACCTGCTGTGTCGTAGCACAGGATGGTGTGGTCAGACGAAGATGGCGGCACGGCGGGACGCGTCCGCGATGACGTCCCGGACCAGCAGACCCAGATCCATGTCCGCGGGCAGCGAGCGATAACGCAAGTCCGCGGCGATCGCGCCCCCGACGCTGACCACGAACCGTGTCGTGCGCTGATCGTAAGGAAGCCACTGCACAGCGACGGGTCCGTCCAGATCGATGTCCTGATTTCCGATACGCAAACCCAACCGGCCCTGATGCCGATAAAGCACCACAGGCATGTCACCCAGATCGCCGTAGACGCCACCCAGCGGACTCACCCCCGCAGGAGTCGCCCGCAGTGCCCCCGTCGCAGGTTCGAACTCGGCGAACACGCCGTACCCGACATAAGGACGCACTACAACCGTTGTGCTGCTGGGACTTTCAGTGATGTACGAGCGTCGCCCATACCCGCTACCGCGCCCGCCGGATTGCGCACCGCCACCCATCGGCGGAACGAACGGAGGCGACGGTGGTGTGCTCTGCGCCGGGAATACCTCCGGGCCCGGCATGCCTGGAGTGGGCGAAACCTGCGGCGAAAATGGGACATTCGGCCGAGCCGGCTCCTGCGATGGACCTACTTGACTCCCCGGTACCGACGAACCCGGTACGTGCGGAGTGCGATCCTGCGGCGCCCCCGGTTGGGTTGGCGACTGTGCAGAGTTCGGCGCCGGGTCCTGCGGCGGCACCCACAAATCCGGTGCAGGTGCGCCCGGCACGGTCGGGAGCTGTGGCGAATTCGGCGGTACCGGGGACTGTGCCTGCCCTGGCAGGGTTGGCGGCTGCGCTATGTCCTGCTGGACCGCGGACTCTGGCTGGACCGGCAGGCCCGGCGGCACAGGCGACGTTGAAGGCTCCGGCAGCAGCGGAAACACAGGCGGAGCGGGCCAATCCGGCAGGGTCGGCAGATTCGGCGGCGTCGGCAACCCAGGCGGCACGGGCCCGTCCGGCGGAGCCGGAATCCCCGGCGGCACCGGGATCCCAAGCGGGATTGGCAGGTCCAGCGGAACCGGAATGCCCGGCGGCACGGGCAAGTTCGGCGGTGTCGGGATTTCCGGCGGTTCGGTGGGTGGGACCGGCAGACCTGGCGGAACCGGAATCCCTGGCGGGACCGGCAGATCCGGGGGGACCGGAATGCCTGGTGGTATCGGAATGCCCGGTGGAACCGGCAGATCCGGCGGAACCGGAATGCCCGGCGGCACGGGGAAGTTCGGGGGTGTCGGGATTTCCGGCGGGTCGGTTGGTGGGACCGGTGGTGTGGGGAGCTGCGGGGGCGCCGGAGGGCATGGGGGTGCAGGGGGTGTGGGCGGGTGTGGGGTGGCGTGGGGGTGTGGCGGGTGCGGGGTGACCGGTGGGGTCGGGGGTTGAGGCGGGGTCGGGGGTTGAGGTGGGGTGGGGGGTTGAGGTGGGGTGGGGGGTTGAGGCCGGGTCGGAGGTTGGGGTGGGGTGGGGGTTGGGGTCCGGGACGGGCCATGGGAGGGGGTGGGGTGGATGGGTTCGGGGAACTCGAACTCGTAGTCCCTGGGTGGGTGAGGGATGTGTGAACGCAGGGCTCGACCTGGTAGCTGTGGGATTCGGTGTGAATCGTCTTCGGGAGTAGCAGGTTTCGGCGGATCGGCATCGTCTGCGCGGCTTGTGTGCGAGTCTGTGCCCGGCCGCGGTGCGAACTCGTCCGGGACGCCCGGATTTCGCGTCTGCGACGCACCCGGTTCTGTCGCCGCGGTCCCGCTGGTATCGCGCTGTTCGAGTTCGGCGAACTTGTCGGCTATTTCGCGGTGGGCGGCGTCCAGGTCGTCCATCAGTCGCTGGTGTTCGGATTGGGCTGCGAGGTCGGTGCGGATGCGGTCGAGCCGGTCGAGGGTATGTCGGAGCTGGGCATCGGCTGCTGCCGCGTGACGGCGGTAAGCCTCGTCTACCTTTGCGAGTTCCCTTGACAGTGCGTCGTCGATCCGCGAACTCGGATCCGTCGAATCGGGTTCCAGCACACTCTCATGCGCATCCAGCGACTCGTTCAGCTCGCGACCGACCTGCTCGAGGCGATCGAGCACCCGCTGCAACTCCGCGTCGGCTTCCTCGGCGTGCCGCCGATACGATTCGTCTAGCGCGGCCAGCTCACGCGTCAACGCTTCATCGATCCGCGAGCGCGGATCGGCCGAATCCGCCTGAGCGTCAGGCACACCCAATTCACGGCTGATCTGCTCGAGGCGGTCGAGCACCTGCCGGAGTTCGGTGTCGGCCCATTCCGCATGGCGTCGATACGCTTCGTCGACCTTCGCCAGCTCCCGTGCCAGCGCCGCGTCGATTCGCGAAACCGGTTCGATCGGCTCCGATTCCGGCGTGCGGTCCGAGGTTTGCAATGCCTCGTCCAGCTCGCGACCCACCTGTTCGAGCCGATCGAGCACCCGCTGCAACTCCGCGTCGGCCTCCTCGGCGTGCCGCCGATACGACTCGTCCACCGCCGCCAGCTCACGCGCCAGCGCCTCATCGATCCGCGACGAGCGTTCCGACGCGTTCTCGGTCGGCGTCTCGGAAACCGGCTGCCGCGCCGGATCCTTCGCGGACGCCACGCTGCCGGTTTCGGGTGACGATCCGTCCCGGATGGGCGTCGTGCGATCAATCTCGCCCTCTGCCACGGGTTCTGATTGCTTGTCCGTACGCGCAGGGTCGGCACCGTCACGATCGACAACTGCGTCGAACCGCGCCGCGATCTCGCGCCTACGCTGCGCCAACTCGTCCATCAGTCGCTGGTGTTCGCGCTGCGCCCACTCCTCGTTGTGCCGGAGCGCTTCGTCCAGCGCCTCGGTCTCGCGGCGCAGCACTTCCTCGACGAAAGACCGCGGTTGTTCCGGCGCGGGTCGCGTCCCAGCCTTGCCCGAATCGCCCTCCCGCGCAGAATTATCGGAATCCTCCGTTTTCGGTTCGGCTGATGCCGGTTGATCGGGCGAGACCGGCGGCACCTCCGCACCGCCGGAACTCGGCCGGCGGGGCGGCGGATCGGTGGTGGGCGGCGCGGTCGTGGGCGGATCTCCGTCAGGCCCATCAAGCGGCGTGCGCGGCCCGTCACCCGGCCGACCGCGCTCCGCACTACCCGAAAGCTGTTCCGGTGCAGCGTAGAACTCGTCGGCCACCACGCCGAGTGCGCGGATCTGTGCTGCCCGCCGGCGGACCTCGTCGCGCATCTTCGCGATTTCGGCGGCCAGTTCTTGCGGGTTGAGCCCCTCGTGCTTTTCGATCTTGCCGTCGCGGTAGGCCTCGTACACCTTCCGGAAGGTGGCGTCGTCGGCATCGGCGAGGTCCACGCCGACCAGCCGTGCCCAGTCCCGGTTGGGATCAGGCCGGTCATCGGTGTTGTCGCTGTCGCGATCCCAGGTGCCGTCGCCGTCCTGCCGAGCGGGATGGTCGGTGAGTGTCTGCCCGAAGTCGAGCGGATCACCCGACGGCATCGCGTCGCGGATGATGTCGCGCAGGGCGTGGATCGCCTCGGGATCGTGGATGGGCGGCTCGCCGGTGACGCGCGGATCGGCGGAGAGGTCGCCGCGCGGCACGTCGGAGTAGGGGTCGACCCGGATCAGGGCGCCCGTGTACTCGGTGAGCGCGTTCTTCAGCAGATCCTGTTTGCCGTCCCGCTCGAGCTGCGCGAACAGCTTGCGGAGCTTCTTCGGATCGAGGCTGTTCGAGTCCAGGCCGTGCACCAGCCGGCCCGCCTCGTTCTTACGGTATTTCGGCGGGACCAGCTCGGACGGCTCGACACCGAGCCGCTTCGCCAGTTGGTCACGTGCCGCGACGAAAGCGGCGGGGTCCAGATCACGCAACTGCTTGGCATACGCCACGAGGTCGGCTACCTGCTGTGCGCGCAACGCATTTCGGAACGAACTGTCGGTCAGCGCGTCGGCGAGACGTTGCGGGCTCAGCTCGGCTTCGGGAATGCCGAGACGCGTGGCCAATTGGCTGCGCGCGTCGCTGATGTCGTTGAACGAGGCGATATCGTTCATCGACCGCGCGAAGTCGGCCAGCGCTTCGATCTGTCCGGCGCGAACGGCGTTGTCCAGCTTCAGATCCGCGATCGTCCGCGCCAGGCGGTCCGGATGCAGGGCGTCGGGTTGCAGCCCGAGTGTCCTTGCCACGTCCACCAGATCCGCAAGGATCTCCGGGCGCGGCCGGGGCGGGGCTTCCGGCGCGTCCACGCCATCCGGCTCGGTGCGGGGCGCGGTGGTGTCGTCGAGCACCACTGGCCGCCACTGACCGTCGTTGTCGCGCAACAGGGTTACCGCCAGATCGCGGCCGTCGACGCGTTCCCGGTGGTGGTAGACATCGGGGGTGCCGACCGGCTCGAGCTGGATGCGACCGTTTCGATCCGTCCGGGCCTTATGGAAATCGACCTGCACCTCACCGCGTTTCACCGCCTGCGCGAGGTCGGGATGCTCGGTGAGCACCCTGGCCAGCGCGGTTGCCCGGTCCTGTGGTCCGTCGATGACCACGAGCCGATCGGGCGCACCCTCGCCGACCGGAATCCGCACGACCTGGTCGCCGAACGGCTGTCCGACGGGCGGCTGATCGTCGGATGCCGGATACAGCCGGATCTCGGCGGCATCGGCGAACTCCGCCAGTCGATCGGCGCGCGCCTGGTTCGCGGCCCGCAGTTCTTCGATCCGCTGGATGGTCACGGAGTCGATGTCGAGCCCGAACATCTGCGCCCAGGTGGACAGTTCATCGCGGAGCTGGTCGCGGCGCAGCGCATGTTCGAAGTAGGCGCGCGGTCCCTGATCACGGCCGAGTTCGTCGTCGTCCGGTCCGATATCGCCCCACTCTTTGAGCGGGTCCGCGCCGTTGCCGACGGGGGTGTAGTTCTGCACACCCGGCATGCCGTCGAAAGCCGCGTTGATCTCCCTGAGGAAGCGGCCCATCGGGTTCTCGTCGAAGAAGCTGACTTCGTCGGAGTACGGGATGGGTTGACCGGCCGGATCGGGTTCCCCGTGCCGAGTGGGCCGGCGATCGGCGCCGTCCTCATCGAATTCGTCGTCGTCCGAGTAGAAGTCGGCGTCGTCATCGTCGCGCCTGTGCGCGTCCGGTCCTTCGAGTTCTCCCGGCGGCCGGTTCCGATTCTCGCCCGCTTCCAGCGGGGGCCGCGAATCCTGGCCTGCCACATCCTCTCTGGTGTACGGCCGGGTCTGTTCCTCGTTGAAACGCCGGTACGCGTCCGCGAGGCCTTCGACTGCCGCGGCCTCGCGCAGGGTGCGGTATTCCTGCTCGTCGATCGTTCGGCGCACCGTCGCCGGATCGTCGTCGGGCAGCTCGAAGCCCAAGCGGTCAGCCATGTCCGACAGCGATTCGTCGGCGGGTGGCGGGCCGTCCGGCTCGGCTATGGGCTCCGGCGCCGGCGGTTGCTGCGCCAGCAGCTCGGCCTCGGCTTCGGAGATCAGACCCAGCCGTGCCATATCGTCGACGATCCGGCGACGCTGTTCCGGATCGGACACGGTGAGCGCGTCGGTCAAGACCGCCCTGGCCTCTTCGGCAGACATCCGACGGACCTCGAACAGGTCGGTGACGGTCTCGCGCACCAGGTCCGGGTCCGCGTCACTGACCCAGAACCGGTACTCCTCGCCGTCCGCCGTGCGCGGCGGCACGAAATCGCCTGCCACATCGCGTTCGCGTCCCGACAGCTGACCGAGGAGGGGGACGAGCTCGCGGTTCTTCCACATCGTCGCCCCCTCTTTCAGGATGCGGGCGACGTTGGGCGCGTTGCCTGCGCCCGGTTCCGGGGCGGGGCCCATCGTCGGGACGTCCGGGTTGGCCGGCACGTGCGGTGCCGGAGCGGGCGGCGGATCGAACAGGTCCGGTGCGCTGGCAACCCCGTCACGCAGCGCGGTTTGCCCGCGGCCGTCCTCACCCGAGCCGGACGGGTATTTCGGATTGTCGCCTTCGTAGCCGCGCACATGAGTCCGGTCCCGAAAGCGTTCCCACGCACGGCGAACCGCCGACTTCTTCTCGACCTCGCTCGAGCTCTCGCGGCGGGCGGGCGCCTCGCCGTCGGCGGCGGGCGCTGCGCGCCACCGATCTTCGCCGTCCGGACGCAACGCCAGCGGCACTTGCTCGCCGTCGATATCGACCGTGTGCGGGCGGGTGTCGTCGGCGAGTACGATCTCGTCCGGCTCGAGTACCGGCGAGTCATCGGAATCGTTGTCGCGGTGCGAATTCGGCTTCGCCTGCTCGCCCGGATCGTCTGGTGCCGCCGACGGCGGTAGTTCGCTCGGCGGCTTCTTCCCGCCACCGTTCGAGCTCGACGCAGGTTCGACCGGGTCGCCGTCCGGTACAGGCGGACGATCGCCGACATCGACGGTGTGCAGTTCCGAAGCAGTGGGCGCCGTGTCGGACTCGCTGTGCTGCTGCGGAATCCCGTTCTCGTCGAACAGGATCGTACGGATGAGCGCGACCGGATGGTCGCCGTCCGGCAGGATCGGCGGGAAGCCGTGCGCCAACCCCGCGGTGAGATCGCGGACGACGATCGTCCCGTTCTCTTTGACCAGCACGTAGGCGTGGGCACCGACGTTGTGCTCGTCGACCGTGCCGTAAACGTCCACCACCAGCGCGGCCACCCCGTCGGGTCGCTCGATCGGGTTGCCGCCGGCGTCGCGGAGCACGCTGCCGTCCGGCCCGGTCTCGTACCGCAGTGCGTCGCGAATCACGTTGTGGTTCTCGACGTCTCGCAGCGGCGCGCCGGCGGCTCGCTCGATTTCCGGCTGGGACACACCGTCCAGACCGATTTCTCTGGTCGGCACCTCGATCACGGCGCTACCGGTGAGTTCCCGGATCAGTTCGAGGCTGCGCACCGCACAGTCGCGTGGATGCTCGGCCACCAATTGTTCCGGACGCGTCACGACGGTCTCGTCGGTGGTGCGCTGGCCGCTCTCCGTGGGAGCAGCCCGATCTGCGCGCGGTGCCGGAGCCGTCTCCGCACCGGCCGCGGCGGCGAGCGGCAACAGTCCTGCCGCATCGAGCGGACCATCGCTGTCGGCTCGGGGCGGAAGCTCGTTCTCCGACAACGGAACCCCGACATCGGTTTCCTGGCCGGCCGGGGTGGAACCGTCCGCGACAGCGTGCCCCCGTGGCACAGGTTCGCCACTCGATCCCGACTGCAAGCCCGACCGGTGATCGTTGCCGCGCGCGGAACCATCGGCCAGGCCCGATCTACGGTCACCGCCGGTGTTTTCGCCACGGACATCACCCGCGCGCGGACGATCAGTAGACGTACGTGCCTCGCCCGGCGCTCTGCCGTCCGCGGTCCCGGCGCGCGGCTCCAGACCCGTACGCGACTGTTCTACGCGCGGTGCATCCGTACCGGTGTGTGGTCGGACCTCGCTTGCCACCGGCCGCAACGGGCTGGAAGACCCAGGGCTACTGCGATTTTCACCTCCCGCGACCGGTCCGGTCGAGCCCTGTTGCGCCGGAGCAGCACTCGGGTGGGTAGCGGGCGTGTGCGAGGGTGCGGTAGTGACCGGGCCGCCGTCAGCCAGGCCGTTATGCGCGGTAATCGGGTCATTTCCGGTAGTGGTGGCGTCGATGCCACCTTCCGAGGAGTGCACTGCGTCCTGCGCCGCCATCCCCGCCCGCTGATCGGCAGCACCACTCGAATCGCCCTGCGCGGCCACACCATCAGCGCTCGCGCTGCCACCTTCGGCAGGTCGCCCGGTGCTGCCGTCACCGGTCCGGGCCGCGGCGTCGCCCGCCCGGCCATCCGACGATGCCTCACTGCTTGCGCTCCGAACAGAGTCCCCCGATCGGCCCGCGGAATCGCTCGACGTTCCGTCATCGCTGTCCCTCGCCGCGCCGCTATCGCTTTCGGCCGACGCTCTTCGACCGTCTCCTCCAGACGCTCTGCCGTCGCCCGCGGAACCCCGCTCTGCCCCGTCGCTGCCGTTCTGCCGACCAACGTCCGCATCGGCTGCACGGCCGCGCCCCTCGGCACCCGCGGGACGCGTCGCACTGCCGTCACTACCGGACCGACCGCCGTCCCCCGCCGCCCTACTGCCATCACCAGCGGCACCCGTACCGCCGTCACCAGCCGCACCGCGACTGCCGGCACCCGCCCCGTCAGGCCGGAATCCGACGCGCGCACCGTCGGTCGACTGTGCACCGCCGGGACCATCGACCGCATCGGCGAAGCGTGTCCCGAAGTCCGGCCTGCCGAACATCTCCGGCCGCATGCTGCCCCAAGCATGCTGTGCACCAACCTTGTTCACTGCCGACATGGCACCGTTGGCGGCGCCCGCGGTGAACATTCGCCAGTCGACCTGGGTGTTCTTCAGGTTGTTCCAGGCGTCGCCCCACCCGTTCTTCGCGGCATCGATCCCGAACTGGGTGCCGGTCGCGGCGACGAAACCCGCGCCCGCGCCGACGAGACCCGCCGCGGGACCGGTGATCGCGGCGCGCATCCACGGCTTCATCTCCGCGCTCAGCTTGTTGCCGAGCCAATCGCCGAACGGCCCCGCCGCGGCACCGCCTGCCGCCGAGCTCACCGCGGTCACCGCGACCTGTTCCCAGTTGATGTTCTTGCGATGCCCTTGGTCGACCTGCCACTGCTGGACGCCCAGTTCCTGCAAAGTGCCGAGCATCGTGTCGATCGCGACATGCCGCAGCATGAATTTCGCGAACTTGGACGCGACGAGTTTGCCGACGTGCCGGATGATCGCGGCGACGACCCGCTGACCGATGATCCGCACGGCCACCCGGGTGAGCCCGATCGCGGCCGCCTCGACCGCGGGGGCGGTAGGCGGAAAAAGCCATGCCGCAGCGAGTTCGGCCGCCAGCAAGCCCAGCGAGGACCAGTACATCAGTTTGGCGTACTCGATCTCGGTGCCGACGCTGTGGGCGGATTCGCCGATCTGATCGAAGAGCGTGGCCAGCTTCTCCAGCGACTGGTCCTTCTCCGATCCGTCGCCGGACCGCATGCTGTCGAAGCCCTTGATCATCTCTTCGACGCCCTCGCCGGCCGGATACGCGGTCAGCGAAGCGCTTTTCGCGGCGTCGATGTCGCCGAGGATGGTCCGCAGGTCCGCCGCGGCGGTGTGCCAGTCCTGGGCCAGGGCCCACATCTGGTCCTCGTTGCCCTCGGGCCACTCCATGCCGACTATCGGCTCGAGCCATTCGAGCCAGCCGGGCAGTTCGATCATTGTGGGCTATACGCCAATTGGACTCAGTTGAAGCCGTCGCGGTTGCCGTTTTCCATCTTCTCCAGCAGCTTGGCGCTCTTGGTCTGGCCGGAAGAGAAGTTGTCGAGCGAGCCCGCGATATTCGTCGCGCCGGTGATCATGTTGTCGCGCGAGGAGGTGTAGCCACCGGAGCCGTCCGGTCCGTTCGCGAAG
This sequence comes from Nocardia brasiliensis NBRC 14402, assembly GCF_000308475.2. GTDB lineage: Bacteria > Actinomycetota > Actinomycetes > Mycobacteriales > Mycobacteriaceae > Nocardia > Nocardia brasiliensis. The sequence goes on from NZ_BAFT02000112.1 coordinate 92,295, forward strand.
TTTCGACCGAGTGTGTCGTTGCCCCAAGGGTTTCCGCGTGCGCTGAGCGAGGCCTGCAGGGTGTGCAGCACCGCGTTGATCCGGTCCCGCGCGTCCCCGGTCTTCTTCGCAGCCTTGAAGAACAGATCCGAGTCGTATTGGACTTTGTCCGCCACCCGCGTTCCCTCCGCGCATGTGCGGTCACCCGCACGTCAGCTCCTACGGATTCGACGATGACAGCCGATAGCAACTCGCCTGTTGCTCGGAAATGAACGGAAAGTGCCACGACAGTTACAGACAACGGGCGGATACACCTGATCGTCTGCTAGGCGAAATGTGCTATACGCGTTGATGTTCGGCACCGGCGCGGGTACGCCTGCAATGCGGCCGCCGAAGACCGGTCAGCCCCGAGTGGGAGCGCCGGTGTCCCCTGCTTCCCCTCATCGGTGTGCGCACCAGGGGACACGGCGGCCACCCAGGGCCGACGGTAAGGCCCCGGGGACATGCGCAGAGATTGGCGTCGCTTTGGGCATGCCCCCAGGTCCTGAGACGACGATACATCGAATAATGCGCCGCTGTCTAGCGGCAAGATTTGGCCAGCGTCATCCCATGGCCTCGACCGGGGGTTTCACCGTCCGGACAATTCGTCGCCCAGTTCCGGGATATCCCGCTCCAGATACCGCGCGATGAATCGTCCTACGAGATCCGCAGCCGCCTGACCAGGGAGTATCCGAGTTCCGGCAACCCGCTCGGCCAGCTCGTTCCGATCCGCCGCGGTGCGCCCGGACTGCCGGAACGCCTGCCACGCGGTTCGCTCGAAGGTGTCGACGAATCGACGGGCGATCCGGTCGCAATCCCCCTGCAACCGCTCGACCTCATCGAGCGCCTGCACCGGCGTCGCGCCCGCCGAGCACAGCTGCTCGACGATCCGCAGCAGCGGACGGTCGGCCACCCGATAGGTGGCGGCGTCGAGCGGCTCGTACAGACCGGCCGCGACCACGCGAGCGAAGCCGTTCGGCACGTCCCGATACAGGTCAGCGAGTTCGGTTGCGGCAATTAAGGTTTCATCGACGTCGGCGATCGGCGCCGCCGGATCGGGCAGCGCGGCGGGCACGCCGGGATGCGCGTGCGGCTCCTGGTCGGGCACCCCGAGCACGTCGCCGAGATCGTCGCCGCGATCCCAGGCTTCGAGCAGTTCCCGGATGCCGTTCAGTTTGATCCCGCGGTCCAGCAACCTGCCGATGGTGCGCACCCGGTTGAGGTGCTCGTCCCCATAGAACCCGGTCCGCCCCTTCACCTGCGGCGGCGGCAGCACGCCCCGCTCGTGATAGACGCGCAGACTCCGCACGGTTGTCCCCGCCTCGCGCGCCAGCTCGTCGATAGTGAACTCGGTATCCGCTGCCATACCTCAAGGAAACCACACCGAAACAAGGTTGTTCACCGACCTGAGGTGCGACGCCTCGCCCACACCACCCCCTGAGCGACCCCAGCGGGGCCCGTCCGGCCGACCCGGATACACCGTCGCAACCCCCGCGATATCGCCTGCCGCACAACGGTTTGCCGCTCGATTGCCGAATATGACGATTTCATTTCATGAGATGACAACTGGCCGCAACTATTGAACGTGCCGTTATCTAGCGGTACGTTACTCAGCGATATGACAGCCGTCACAGGGAAGGCAACCCCATGACCATCGTTCGACCGCCGGCCGAGGTGCAGCAACAGGCCGCCGCCGCGCGTGCCTTGCACGCCGAAGACGTGGGCTATCACAAGGCGCTGCGTCCACGTCAATTGCAGATGATCGCTATCGGTGGTGCCATCGGCACCGGTTTGTTCCTAGGTGCGGGCGGGCGGTTGAGAGATGCCGGGGCTGGGCTTTTCCTCGCGTACGCCGTGTGCGGTGTGTTCGTGTTCTTCATCCTGCGGGCGCTGGGCGAGCTGATCCTGCATCGCCCCTCGTCGGGTTCGTTCGTGTCCTACGCTCGCGAGTTCTACGGCGAGAAGCTGGCCTTCGGTGTCGGCTGGATGTATTTCTTCCACTGGTGCATGACCGGCATCGTGGACATCACCGCGATCGCCACCTACGTGCACTATTGGGGCAGTTTCGAGGTGATTCCGCAATGGACCATCGCGTTGGTCGCGCTGGCCCTGGTGGTCTGCATCAACATGGTGTCGGTGCGCTGGTTCGGTGAGATGGAGTTCTGGGCGGCGCTGATCAAGGTGGTCGCGCTGGTCGGGTTCCTCATCGTCGGCACGGTCTTCCTCGCGCGCCGCACGCCGATCGAGGGCAACAGCACCGGGATCAGCGTGATCAGTGAGCACGGCGGTCTGCTGCCGAACGGCCTGATCCCGATCGTGTTGTGTACCACCGGCGTCATCTTCGCCTATGCCGCGGTCGAATTGATCGGCACCGCCGCCGGTGAGGCGGAGAACCCGGACAAGATCATGCCGCGCGCGATCAACTCGGTCATCGCCCGGATCGCGCTGTTCTACGTCGGATCGCTGGTGCTGCTGTCGCTGCTGCTGCCCTACACCGCGTTCAAGTCCGGGGAGAGCCCGTTCGTCACGTTCTTCTCCAAGATCGGGGTCGACGGCGCGGGCACGATGATGAACCTGGTGGTGCTGACCGCGGCGTTCTCCAGCCTCAACGCCGGACTGTATTCCACCGGGCGGATCCTGCGGTCGATGGCGATGAACGGCAGCGCCCCCGGTATGGCCGCGCTGATGTCGAAGCGCGGCGTGCCCTACGTCGGCATTCTCGCGACCGGTGCGGTCGCGCTGATCGGCGTCGGGCTCAACGCCCTGGTTCCGGAGAAGGCCTTCGAGATCGTGCTGAACATGTCCGCTCTCGGCACCGTCACCGCGTGGGCGGCGATCGTGCTCTGCCAGCTCAAGCTGTGGGCCTGGTCGCGCGAGGGACGGATGGAACGCCCCGCGTTCCGGCTGCTCGGCGCGCCGTACACGAGCATCGCGACGCTGGTGTTCCTCGCCGCGGTCGTCCTGCTGATGCTGTTCAGCGACAGCGACGTGCAACGCGGCGCGGTCATCGCGATGGTGGTGATCATGGGCCCGACCCTGGTGGGCGGCTGGTACCTCGCGCGACGCCGGGTCATGCATGTCGCCGCAATGCGCGATGGCTATACCGGCGCGTTCCCGGTGGTCGCGGAGCGGCCGCTGGAACATCGTGATCTTCGTATTACGGATTCCACCCGCACAACTAACGCCGCTGTTACGTCCGATGAGGCAGAATCGCGCTGAGACCGATGAGTTCGCCCTGTTCGGTGGCGCCGATATCGTACGGCGCCACCGAACAGGGCGGGTTCGGTCCCGGAATTGTATTCGTGGTGCGGAGAGGGTCGAATGCCGGAACACCTCAGTGCGTCCGACAACATTCGCCCGGTCCCGCCGGCGACGACACTGACCCGCGATCCCACCGAAATACCGCACCGGGCCCCCTCGCCGTGGGCCACCCGGCGCGCGTCGGCGAACGAGACCGATCAGTGGTCACCGGAGGCGGAAGCGGCGCTCGGCTCGGAGACCATGCCCAGCTCGGGTCCCATCGTCCGATCCCGGCCCAGCGTGCGCAGGCTGACCGCGGGGCTGGTCGAGCTGCCGCAGGTCGACCAAGTCGACCCGGCCGGGGCGATGCTGTCCGATCCCGAGGTGCCAGAGGACAAACGTTTCTGCTGGAAATGCCAGAAGCCCGTCGGCCGCTCGTCCGGCACGCAACGCGGCGCGTCGGCGGGCACCTGTCCACAATGCGGCTCTCCGTTCAACTTCCGTCCCGCGCTGAACCCCGGCGACTTGGTGGCGGGCCAATACGAAGTCCGGGGATGTCTCGCCTACGGCGGCATGGGGTGGATATACCTGGCCCGTGATCGAAATGTCAGCGACCGCTGGGTGGTCTTGAAAGGACTGCAGAACCCGCTCGATTTCGAAGCGCACGTCGTCGCGCTCGCCGAACGGCAGTTCCTTTCCGAAATGTCGCATCCGGGGATCGTGAAGATCTTCAACTTCGTCAAACATCGTTCCGCCGACGGAATTTCCTCCGGATACATCGTGATGGAATACATCGGCGGCCAATCGCTGAAGACCATGCTCGACCGCCGTGCCCCGGAACGCTTGCCGGTCGCCGAAGCCATCGCCTATGTGATGGAAGTGCTGCCCGCGCTGGATTATCTGCACTCGTTCGGCCTGGCCTACAACGATCTGAAACCCGACAACATCATGGTCACCGAGGACGAGGTCAAACTGATCGATCTCGGCGCGGTCGCCGCCCGGGAATCCGGCGGCAGCCTGTACGGCACCTTCGGGTATCAAGCGCCCGAATTCACCAGTACCGGACCAACAGTGGCCTCCGATATTCACACGGTCGGGCGCACGCTCGCCGCACTCACCCTGCCGATCCCACTGGAACGGCTCGGCCCGACCATCCCCGCCCTCCCGACGGCCGACGAGGCACCGGTGCTGCGGCGCTACCCGTCCTTCGAGCGATTGCTGCTGCGCGCGACCGACGCCGACCCGGAGCAGCGTTTTCCCTCCGCCTACGCGATGTACCGGCAACTCGCCGGCGTGCTCCGTTCGGTGCTGGCCGAGGACACCAACCACGAATACCCGCAGACCTCGGCCGTGTTCGGTTCTCCCCGTGGCGATTTCGGCATCGAGGCGCTGATCCGGCAGACCGAGGGCGTCATCGAGGGGGTACACGCGGCCCCGACCCTCGACACCGCGAGTGTCATTGCCGCGCTGCCGGTTCCACTGATCGACCGCGAGGATCCGAGCGCGGAATTGCTTTCCCCACTGCTACACGGCGATTCGCAACAGGCTTTGGACACGCTGCGTCAGAGCGCCGCCGATATGAGTGCCGGGGTCATCGGCACGCCGGCGACCTTCGAGCTGGAAGGCACCCTGACCGCGGTGCGCGCGCACCTCGATCTGGGCGAGGTCGAGCAGGCACGGCAGTACCTCACCCAGTTGGCGCCCGCCCATCGGGCGGACTGGCGGATCCAGTGGTACACCGCCATAGCCGACCTGTCCTGCGCCGAATACGTGCTGGCCCATGCGCATTTCGATCGGGTGCACGCGATGGTCCCCGGTGAGATCGCACCGCTGCTCGCCCTGGCCGCCACCGCGGAACTCGTCCTGCAGTCGAGCGCGGCGATCGAGGAGCAGGACCGGTGGCGACAGCAAGCCACCGAGCGCTACCGCTCGGTCTGGCGTAACACCCGCGGCGTGGCGAGCGCGGCGTTCGGGCTCGCGCGCGGGCTCGCCGCCGCCGGCGACATCGATGCCGCGGTATCGACGCTGCAGCAGGTGCCCGATTCCTCGCGGCACCACAACACCGCGAGGATGACCGCGTGCCTGCTCTCGGCGACCCGGCCGGTGGCCGACCTGACCCGGGCGGATCTCGACGCGGCCGTAGCGCACGTGCACGCGCTGCCGGACGACCCGCGCCTGACCCAGTTGCGGGCCATCGTGCTCGGCGCGGCCCTGTCCTGGGTGCAGGCGGGCGGGCAACCGGAACCACGCACCACGATCCTCGGCTGCCCCTTCACCGAGGCAGGGCTGCGGGGCGGGCTGGAATCGGCCCTGCGCGCGGTCGCGCGAACCACACCGAGCCGGTTGCATCGCTACGCGCTGATCGATCTCGCGAACGACATCCGTCCCCGCTCGCTCTGGTAGCGCTGCCGAGCACCCCGCGGCAGGCCCGGCGCACCGGCCCGGCATGATCAACGGCTGTGCGAGTCCTGCTGCAACGAGTCCGCTCCGCGGAGGTGACCGTCGACGACGAGGTGGTCGGCCGGGTCGAGCCGGCCGCGACGGGCGTACCGCACGGATTGGTCGCGCTGGTAGGCGTCACCCACGGCGATACCGAGGCGGTCGCGAAAGCACTCGCCGACAAGGTGTGGCGGTTGCGCATCCTCGACGGCGAGCGCTCGGCCGCCGACCTGAACGCCCCGATTCTGGTGGTCAGTCAATTCACGCTCTATGCCGATACCGCCAAGGGGCGTAGACCATCCTGGAACGCGGCCGCACCGGGAGCCGTCGCCGAACCGCTGGTCGACACGTTCGCGCAGACTCTCCGCGAACTCGGCGCTACCGTGGCGACCGGACGGTTCGGCGCGCACATGCGGATCGAACTGGTCAACGACGGACCGGTCACCCTGCTGCTCGAGGCGTGACTACGGCGCTCGTCACCCATCCCGAAGACGACGAATACCGCAAAGCCGTCAGCACTTTCGCGCGTCGGCCAGCGCACCCGACGCGCACCCCGGCCACCCGGGCAGCCTCGCCCGGTACCGGAATCCGGTGGCGAGCAAGGACATGAGGAGCGAGAACGCCGCAGGCCGGGACAACCTGGTGCGCCCGGCCGACAACCGTGACAGACTCGTGCACGGATGATGAGTGGCTCGATGCCGCCGGTTAGCGGAGGATCATGCTGGAAACGAGGGGCTCGATGGATCTGGGCGCGTTGGAGCGTCAGGTCGCCGCGGATCGCTATGCGGCGCTCGATCGTTCGATCGAGGCGGATCTTCGGCTCGCGACCTCGCTGAGTGAACTCGCGAAAGGCTTTATCGCCACGAAGACCGACGGGTCGGTCCGCGACCGGACCCGAGAGGCCCTGGCGCCCGCCGAAGAAGCGGTAGGCATCCGGCTGCGGTTGCTCGCCACCGGACAGGTGTTGAATGCCCGCCTCGCCGGCGAGCTGAACGAGGCACTGCGCGCGGTCGAATTGGCGGCTCGGCACAGCGGCCGCCGCGAGCTGGCGACCACCACCATTCGACGCGCCTGCGACGCCTACCGGCAACTGGCCCGGATTCATCCGGAAGTCGCCGGGCTCTGCGCCGACGGCCTGTCGAAATGCGGTGTCTGGCTGGGCCGGCTCGACCAGGACGCCGCCGTGGCGGCGACCGGGGAGGCGGCGCGCATCCGCAGCGCGCTGGCCGCGGCGAATCCGGAGCTGTCCGGTAAGTACCTGGCCAGCCTGAGCACCCTGTTGCGCACGCTGATGGTCGGGCGGTCGCGCAAGCAGGCCCTGTCGATGTACCGCGAGCGCTACTCCGCGTTCACGTCGACGAATATGTCGATCCGCTTGCGCGCGTGCGGGATCCAAGACCTCGACCTGACCCCGAAGTCGTACAAGGCGCTCACCGAGCTCGGTTGCCGCACGCTGGAGCAGGCGGGTCGGCTGACCCAGCAGCAGATCCTGTTCAAGTCCTCGGGCGACCTGTCCACCGTCGAAGAACTCAACTGGAAGCTGGCGCTGGTCGGCCTGCGACCGCTGCTGCCCGGCGCGGAGCCCGATCCGCCGTCGATGCCGGTGCAGATCGGCACCAGCTTCGGCGCGCTGAGCGTGTACTGCCCGACCCCCGACGCGATCGCCCAGATCCGGGCGGCGATCATCGGCGCGTACGCGACCGATGACGCCTATCCACTGGATCGGGCCAGCTACTTCGGCGAACGCGACGAACATGTGAAAACCACCGACGCCGAGGTGAACACGGCGGAGAAACTCGGCGACGACATCGTGCTGATCGACCAGCCCTACGGCGGCTGGGTCACCGTGATGAGCCTGCACTGGGAACTGACACCGGTCGCGAAACATCCACTGGCGATGCGACTTTCCCAGGATTGGCCGGTCGCCGCGATCACCGTGACCGAACACATCGCCTACGAGCTGTGCTGGTACGAGCACGGCGTCGCCACCCAGTACGCCGCGCTCGGCCGGCCCGCCGGGCAGGAACCGCTGGACAAACCGCTCGCGCCGCTGGACTTCAAGATGCTGGCGGAACTGAACGCCGACCGGGCGACGGAGACCAAGCTGCGCGCGGCGTTCGGCAACACCCAGATGTTCGCCAACCTCACCTACCTGCCCTCCAGCGGGCTGCGGCAGATCAGCGCGACCACGCCGCTGGCCGAGCACGGCGACCGCGCCCTGTTCTTCCGCACAACCCCCTGACCGGGGGTTGTCCAGCCCGCTGGATGAGCGAAAAACACCAGGTAAACGTCATCGCGGCGAACTTAACGAGAACTAATTGAACGCAACGGTTACCACCGTCCCCCGGGGTGTTTCACTGAGATCACGCCAGAACGGTGTCCCAGGTCACTCCCAGTGCCTATGGCGTATCGGCTCCGGCGGCTTCACCAGACAACGATGCTAGTCGAGGCTCCCCATGGACCAAGTGGCGTTGGCGGAAACTCCTGCCGCCCGATGCGCCTATTACCGCCACACCTGCGACCTCCCCGCCGGATTTCATCCGGAGATCGGCCGGATCACCGTCCGGGCCGGTTTCGTCGGCGCCATCACGATGCCTGCCGCGCTGGGTCAACAGGTACACGACGATCTGATACGCCATCGAAATCCATTGGGCCCGATCATCTCTCATGTTCGATCCAAACGCTGGACCTTTCTGATCCGTCCCGACCTGCCCGACGACGTCCGTTTGTTCGCCGAACTTTTCCGGCTCAACGTGTCCATCGTGCCGATCGGCGGTGAGATCGCGCTCCCCTCCCCCGGTTACCCCGGTACCGGCTATCGCGAGTGGATTGTGGCTCCGGAGAACACCTTTCGTCCCTCCGGTGTCTCGATCGTCAATACCGTACGCTCCTGCCGGAACATGGGGTCGCGATGACGACGGGCCAGCTACCCGCCAAACATCAAGTGCTGCAGGCCTGCCGGGGTGATCATCCGGAAGACAACCCGCTGCTGCGGTGCGCGCACGAGCTGACCACCCTGCACGAGCGGCGGATCAGCGCCGATCGCCAGTCCGCGGACGAAATCGACGCGCTGCGTGCGAGTCTGGTGCGCGACATCGATCGCTGGATCACCGTCCAGTTGCCGCCCGCGCACGGCGCCGCCCACGTGCACACCGAAACGGTCGGCGCGGTGATCGATCGGCTCGCCCAGTTCACCGCCAATGCCTACGCCGCACTGGCGAGCGCGTCGGAGTGGGATCTGTGGGATGCCTGGCAGCGGTTGGCCGAACTGGCCGTCGGCTACGACGACCTGGCCGCCGAGGTCTGTGCCGGCGTACGACGGCTGCCGGGCGCGTCGTAAATGTCCCCGCGCGCCCGCCGCACGGATCTATGGTTGGGCGCATGGGGAATACGACTGATCGAGAAACGGACAAACGTGCCCTGCGCGCTCGGCGCGCATCCTCTTTTGGTACCCACGCGGCAGCCTATGCCGAACACCGGCCCGACTACCCGCTCGCGGCGGTCCAGTGGGCTTTGAAACCCGTTCCGGCCGTGCCCGCGCCGGTCGTCCTCGACCTCGGCGCGGGTACCGGCAAACTCACCGAGGGTCTGCTGGCCGCGGGCGCCACCGTGATCGCCGTCGAACCCGACGACGGCATGCGGGTCGAATTGATGCGCCGCCTACCCGGCGTGCGGGCGTATGAGGGTACGGCCGAGGCGATTCCGCTGGCGACCGGCTCCGTCGACGCGATCGTGGCCGGGCAGGCGTTCCACTGGTTCGATCAGGACCGGGCCTTCCCCGAGTTCGCCAGGGTGCTGCGCCGCGGCGGCGTTTTCGCCGCACTGTGGAACACCGACGACAAACGCGTCGGCTGGGTCGCCGGCCTCGCGGACGTCACCCGGACCGACGCCTCGACCACGGCGGTAGAACCCGGCGATTCGGCGCTGCCCGCGCATCCCCTGTTCGAAGACTTCGTGAGCGCCGAATTCCCGCATTCCCAGCGCCGGACCGCCGAGACGCTGGCCGCGACCATCGGAACGCATTCACACACCCTGGTGGTGTCGGCGCAGCAGCGGGCAGAGGTGCTCGGCCGGATCGTCGACTATCTGCGCAGCAGGCCGGAGACGGCCGAGGGTGAATTCGACCTTCCCCTGATCACTTTGGTGCTGCGCGCCCGGCTACGCGGCAACTGACCCGCGGCACTGTACGACCGGTCTTGCCCGAACCTGTTGTGCCGGCTCGGGCAAGCCGGGATGTCCGTCGTTTCCTGCGGCTGCCGGGCATTACCTGCCCCGGCCGAATCCGCATGCCAGCGGCCCTTTCCGGACGCGCCGAGGCTTCGGTGGCACGCAGGCGTCGGCCCCAACTACGTGGTGCGCCAAGCAGATTCGAGTAGTTGCCTACTCACGTGCCGCCGCCCGCCCCGGACATACGCTGACAGCATCGTTCGACACACCGAGGAATCAGGACCGACAGTCGACCTGATTCACCGCCGGGCAGCGTAGCCCGGACCGCCACGTCACGGCCAGGCGCAGTAGGCGCAAGGAACGACGTCACCGATCCAGCGCGGCAGCTGGGTAGCGTCCAGATCCAGCGACAACAAACGTGTCGCCGGATCGCGCGACGTGATCACCCGGACCGAGAGTCCGGTGTCGGTGCGATCGCGTCCTCGCCACGCGAGACTGGGGAACCGTGCATACCCACCGCAGGCACGGCTCGATCGGATCGAGCCCGGAAACGTTGCCCGATTACTCCGGGCGGAGGGTGAGAATGCGGGGACCGTTCTCGGTGACCGCGACCGTGTGCTCCCAGTGTGCGGCACGCGACCCGTCGATGGTGACGACGGTCCAATCGTCCCCGAGCACCTGGGTCTGCGTGGTGCCGAGGGTCAGCATGGGCTCGATCGCGAGCACCGAGCCGACCACGAGCTTCGGGCCCTTGCCCGGGGCGCCCTCGTTGGCGAGGAACGGATCGAGATGCATCTCCCGGCCGATGGCGTGCCCACCGTAGCCGTCGACGATGCCGTAGGCGCGACCGTGTTTCTGCTCCGCCGCGCGAGTGCCGAGTTCGATGGCGTGCGAGACGTCGGAGAGACGGTTGCCCGGCAGCATGGCCTCGATACCCGCCTCCATGGACAGCTTGGTGGCCTCGCTCAGCAGCCGGTCGGCCTCGATGATGGTGCCGACGCCGAACGTCCACGCCGAATCGCCGTGCCAGCCGTCGAGGATGGCGCCGCAGTCGATGGACACCAGGTCGCCCTCGGAGAGGATCTCTTCCGCGGTCGGAATCCCGTGCACCACACGGTCGTTCACCGACGCGCAGATGGAGCCGGGAAAGCCGTGGTAGCCCTTGAAGGACGGCACGGCGCCCGCGTCACGGATCACCTGCTCGGCCACGTCGTCGAGTTCGAGGGTGGAGACACCGGGCTTGGCAGCCGCGCGCACAGCGACCAGCGCACGACCGACGATCGCACCGGCGGCCGCCATGGCGTCCAGCTCACCTGCCGTGCGGAACGGCACGACCTTCTTCTTGCGATTGAAGACCACGCGGCCTCAGGCCTCCATCGTGCGCGGCAACAGTGCCCCGGCGTCGGTCATCAGTGGCCCAGTGCCCGCAGTGCGCGCGCGTTGACCTCGTCGACCTCGCCGACGCCGTCCACCGAGACGACCAGACCGTCGTAGTGCTCCAGCAGCGGCTCGGTCTCCTCGCGGTACACCCGCAGCCGGTTGCGGATCACGCCTTCGTTGTCGTCGGCGCGACCACGCGAGAGCATGCGCGCGACCACCGTGTCCTCGGGCACCACGAAACACAGCACCGCGTCGAGCTTGGTGTCCATGTCCTTGAGGATCTTCTCCAGCGCGTCGGCCTGGTCGACCGTGCGCGGGTAGCCGTCCAGCACAAAGCCGTTCACGGCGTCGGGCTCGTTCACCCGGGCCTCGACCATGCGGTTGGTGACATCGCTGGGCACCAGATCGCCCGCGTCCATGTACTTCTGCGCTTCGCGACCCAGCGGGGTCTGCTGGCTGATGTTCGCGCGGAACAGGTCTCCAGTGGAGATGTGCGGGACGCCCAGCTTTTCCGACAGCAGGACGGCCTGGGTGCCCTTGCCGGCACCAGGCGGACCGAGGAGTACAACTCTCACTTGAGGAACCCTTCGTAATTTCGATTCATCAGCTGGCTTTCGATCTGCTTCACGGTGTCCAGACCGACGCTCACCATGATCAGCACCGCGGTGCCACCGAACGGGAGGTTCTGGGTGTTAGCGGATGCGCCGATATCCAGGAACAGGTTCGGCAGCACGGCAACGAGACCGAGGTAGATCGAGCCGGGGAGGGTGATACGGCTCAGGACGAAGTTGAGGTAGTCGGCGGTGGGCTTACCCGGGCGATACCCCGGAATGAAGCCACCGAACTTCTTCATCTCGTCCGCGCGTTCCTCCGGGTTGAAGGTGATCGCGACATAGAAGTAGGTGAAGAACACGATCAGACCGAAGTAGATCGCGATGTAGACCGGGTTGCCCGGAGACACCAGGTACTTGTTGATGATGTCCTGCCACCAACTCGGATCCGGGTTGTTGCGCGCGGAAGTCAGCTGAGCCACCAGGTTGGGCAGGTACAGCAGCGAGGACGCGAAGATCACCGGGATGACACCGGCCTGATTGACCTTCAACGGCAGGTAGGTAGAGGAGCCGCCGTACATCTTGCGGCCGACCACGCGCTTGGCGTACTGCACCGGAATCCGGCGCTGGCCCTGCTCGACGAAGATGACGGCGACGATGATCGCGAACGCCGCGACACACACCAGGCCGAACACCAGGCCGCCGCGGCTGTCCAGGATGGACTTGCCCTCGGTCGGGATGCGGGCCGCGATGCCGGCGAAGATCAGCAGCGACATGCCGTTGCCGATCCCGCGCTCGGTGATCTGCTCGCCGAACCACATGACCAGCGCCGCACCGGCGGTCATCACCAGCACGATGATGATCATCGCGAAGATGCCGTTGTCGGCGATGATGTCCTTCTGGCAGCCCTGCAGCAGCTGACCACGCGAGGCGAGCGCGACCAGACCGGTGGCCTGCAGGATGGCCAGGGCGATGGACAGATACCGGGTGTACTGCGTCATCTTGGTCTGGCCGGACTGGCCTTCCTTGCGCAGTTCCTCGAACCGCGGGATGACGACGGTCAGCAGCTGGATGATGATGCTCGCGGTGATGTACGGCATGATGCCGATCGCGAACACCGAAAGCTGCAGTAGCGCACCACCGGAGAACAGGTTGATCAGCTGGTAGATACCGGCGTCTTCACCGCCGGACACCTGCTTGACGCACTCCTGGACGGCCTTGTAGTCGACACCGGGGGACGGCAGCGCGGCACCCAACCGGTACAGCGCGATCAACCCCAGCGTGAAGAGAATCTTCCGCCGTAAGTCCGGAGTCCGGAAGGCCGATACGAAGGCGGAAAGCACAGATCCTCCTGGCGAACGACATGGTCAGGACATGGTCATTTCAAGCAATACCCCATCGCCGACGAATCGGCATGTGGGGACGCTGAAAACCATGGCGAGGCTTGGCAGACAACTATTGAACTCTAACAGTGGCACCGGACGAGCTCTCACTCGTCCGGTGCCACTGTTTGTCAGAGTACCGTCAGCCCAGCTCGGTGACAGTGCCACCGGCCGCGGTGATCTTTTCCTTCGCCGCGCCGGTGACCTTGTCGGCGGTCACCTGGACCGCGACGCCGATCTCGCCGTCGCCGAGGACCTTCACCAGCTGGTTCTTGCGAACCGCGCCGGCCGCGACGAGCTCGGCCTTGCCGATCTCGCCACCCTCGGGGAACAGCTTCGCGATAGCGCCGACATTCACGACCTGGTATTCCGTGCGGAACCGGTTCGTGAAGCCCTTGAGCTTGGGCAGCCGCATGTGCAGCGGCATCTGCCCACCCTCGAAGGCGGCCGGAACGTTCTTACGAGCCTTGGTGCCCTTGGTACCGCGGCCCGCGGTCTTACCCTTGGAACCCTCACCGCGGCCGACCCGAGTCTTCTCGGTCTTGGCACCGGGCGCGGGGCGCAGGTGATGCAACTTGATGGTCATGTCAGACCTCCTCAACTGTCACGAGGTGGCGCACGACGTTGATCAGGCCACGGTTCTGCGGGGTGTCCTCGCGAACCACGGTCTGCCGGATCTTGCGGAGCCCGAGCGTGCGCATGCTGTCACGCTGGTTCTGCTTCGCACCGATCGTGCTCTTGATCTGGGTCACCTTGAGATCCGCCATTACCTGGCACCTCCCGCAGCCTGGGCGCGCGCACGCAGCATGCCCGCAGGGGCAACGTCTTCCAGCGGCAGGCCACGGCGAGCCGCGACCTCTTCGGGACGCTGCAGCATCTTGAGCGCGGCAACGGTCGCGTGCACGACGTTGATGGCGTTGTCGCTACCGAGCGACTTCGCCAGGATGTCATGAATGCCGGCGCATTCCAGCACGGCACGAGCCGCACCACCGGCGATCACACCGGTACCGGGGGACGCCGGGCGCAGCATGACCACACCGGCCGCCGCCTCGCCCTGCACCGGGTGGGTGATGGTCGAGCCGATCATCGGGACGCGGAAGAAGCCCTTGCGAGCCTCCTCGACACCCTTCTGGATGGCCGCCGGAACTTCCTTGGCCTTGCCGTAGCCGACGCCGACCAGACCGTTGCCGTCACCGACGATCACGAGGGCGGTGAAGCTGAAGCGACGACCACCCTTCACGACCTTGGAGACACGGTTGATCGCGACGACGCGCTCGAGCTGGTTCTTCTCGGCAGCGTTGTCCCGGCGGTTGTCGCCGCCCCGACGGTCGCGGCCACCGCCACGGTTGTCGCGGTTGTCGCCACCACCAGCAGCGCCATTCTGTCCGGCGGGTCCGTTGCCGCCGTCACGCCTCTGACGTCCCGGCATCAGACGTTCCTTCCGTTGTTCTTGATCATCAGAATTTCAACCCCGCTTCGCGAGCGGCGTCGGCGAGCGCGGCGATGCGGCCGTGGTAGTCGTGGCCACCACGGTCGAACACGACGGCGTCGACACCGGCAGCCTTGGCACGCTCGGCCAGCAGTTCGCCGACCTTCTTGCTCTTGGCCGACTTGTCGCCGTCCAGCGCGCGCACATCGGCCTCGATCGAGGACGCGGCGGCGATGGTCTTGCCGACCGAGTCGTCGACGAGCTGCGCGTGCAGGTGCCGCGAGGAGCGGTTGACCACCAGGCGCGGACGCTCGGTGGTGCCGACGACCTTCTTGCGCAGACGGAAGTGACGGCGGGTCTTCGACAGACGACGCGTCGTGGACACGTCCTTGCCGCGCGGCTTGCGCTTGGCGATCTGATTTTCGGTTTGCGCCATGATCACTTACCCGTCTTTCCGACCTTGCGGCGAACGACCTCGCCGGCGTAGCGGATGCCCTTGCCCTTGTACGGGTCGGGCTTACGCAGTCCGTGGATCACGGCAGAGATCTGGCCGACCGCCTGCTTGTCGATTCCGGACACAGAGAACTTGGTGGGCGACTCCACCGCGAAGGTGATGCCCGCCGGGGCCTCGATCGGCACCGGGTGGCTGTAGCCCAGGGCGAACTCCAGGTTCGAGCCCTTGGCCTGCACGCGGTAACCGACGCCGAAGATTTCCATCTTCTTCTCGTAGCCCTTGGTCACACCCTCGACCATGTTCGAGATCAGGGTGCGGGTCAGGCCGTGCAGTGCGCGGCTCTGGCGCTCGTCGTTCGGGCGAACGACCTCGAGCTGGCCGTCCTCGCCCTTGGCGACGGTGATCGGCTCGGCGACGGTGTGCGACAGGGTGCCCTTGGGGCCCTTCACCGACACCTGCTGGCCGTCGATGGTCACCTCGACGCCCGCCGGGATTGCGATGGGCTTCTTGCCAATACGCGACATTGTCCTACCTCCGCTTACCAGACGTAGGCGAGGACTTCCCCGCCTACACCTTGCTTGGCCGCCTGGCGATCGGTGAGCAGACCGGTCGACGTGGAGATGATCGCCACGCCGAGGCCGCCCAGGACCTTGGGCAGGTTGGTGGACTTCGCGTACACACGCAGACCCGGCTTCGAGACGCGACGCAGGCCCTGCAGGCTGCGCTCACGGCTGGGGCCGTACTTCAGATCGACGACCAGGCTCTTGCCCACGGTCGCGTCTTCGGTGCGGTAGTCGGCGATGTAGCCCTCGCGCTTGAGGATCTCGGCGATGTTCGCCTTGAGCTTCGAGTGCGGAGCCTTCACCTGATCGTGGTACGCCGAGTTGGCGTTGCGCAGACGCGTCAGGAAGTCTGCGATCGGATCAGTCATGGTCATGGTTCGACCTTGACACCTTTCTCGCTGCGGTTCCCATACAACGTCGACGTACAAAACTGCACGTCAACCGTGGGCCTACAGCAATTCGGCGGTCCGGCCGACACTTGTCGACCGGATTGAGTTCTCGTGAGAGTTCTCGGTGCCCGGGCCGTCCCACATGTCGATGCAGACAACCACACCCAGGACATGCGGACACAGAGGTGCCCAAGCAACCGGTCCAGTGTAGACAAACCCCAGTTGGCCACCAAATCCGGGTCCGATCGGTTCCCGTGGCAGGCTCGATGTTCGCGGCACGCCCGATGCACCGGGGTTGCCGATCTTCACCCCACCCGGCAATCCCGCAGCTTCTCGGACACGGTCCGATAACAAAGGCCCGGCGAGCGGGATAATCGCAAACCGCCAGGTCCGCAGTGCCGAACCGCAGCAACCTCCAGAGGACACCTCAGCGAATATCACGTGACCTCTGTTGTCCAGGTCACAAAATGGGACATACTACGTGGGACATCGAGTGACCGGCGTAACGATTCGAACACAGGTCACGGTGTACCTACCGAACCATCCGCTACATCGTCGAGGAGGACCGCGGGTGAACGTCCTGGTCGAAATGACCGCACTGACCCTGAGCCGCCCCACCGCCGAAGCCGGCGCCACCGAACGGGCCGCCTGGTACGAGGCCAAAGCCAACCTGCACACCTACCTCGCCGGCCAAGGTGGTGCCGACGCCGCCAGGGAAACTGCCCTCGCCGCCCGCGCCCACCAGAGGTCTGTGGAACTTTTGAGTCAGCAGAACTGAAAGTCGGCACTTGGCTGCCGTGCGGGGGTTGTGGGCACGGCAGCGGGTGCTCAGGTTCTCCGGCCCCGCCCCGGCGACTGCCGGGACCCGGAGATCTTGATGCGTATTGCGCTCGCGAGGTCTAGATACGTCCCGCATTCGCGAGCCCTTGATGCATCTCCCATTCGCGAGCCCTTGATGCATCTCCCATTCGCGAGCCCTTGATGCATCTCCCATTGGCTGGTGAGCCCTCGCCGCATCCGCAATAGTTCACGAGCCCTCGCACCATTTCGCGGTAGCGCCGCCGGCTTGTGCAGCTGCCGCTGCGCGACACACTCACCGTCGCCCCCCGCGGAATCCGCGACAACCGCGGCCTCGCGACAAAACTGACCGTCACCTTCGCAGGCATCCACGCCCCTGCGCGTGACCACCCGCCGCCTCGGCGACAGAACTCGCCGGCATCTTCGCAGCATCAGCGACCACCGCCGCCTCGACGGACTAGGTGGGCTCGGCCGCAAAACTCGGCTGCACCTTCGCAGGCATCCACGCCCCGCGGATGACCATCCGCCGCCTCGGCGACAAACTTGCCGTCAGCTTCGCTACATCAGCGACCACCGCTGCCGCGGCGGGCTAGGCGGGCTAGGCGGGCTAGGCGGGCTAGGCGGGCTAGGCGGGCTAGGCGGGCTAGGCGGGCTAGGCGACAAAACTCGCCGTCACCTTCGCAGGCATGCGCGCCCCTGCGCATGACCACCCGCCGCCTCGACGGCAAGTTCGCCGCACCCCCGCAGCATCCACATGCATCTGCGCATCTCACCCGCTCTGCGCGCTGGACAGGCGATCACCAGGTAATGGTGGTGGAGGCCTCTCGGCCGATGCCGCCACCATTACCTGGTGATCAACCGACCAACACCGCGAGACCCGACGCGTGTTCAACGAGCCATTGATAGCCTGCGCGCCCTGTCGTGAAACTCCCGTTCCCCTTCGGTGCGGGGAGGAATACCGAGCCCACCACGCTCCAGGATCACCAGAGATGGCGCCAAGACACCCCCAATCAATGCCTTTAGTACCTGGTGACTACTCGTGAAATACGTTTCGTGCATCGAATTCACGAGTTCACCGAAAAACTCGATATCGATGCTCCACATATCGGACGCCACCGCGCTGAGCCCAGCGGGAACCCCCAGAACTGATGCAATCTCCCGAAGCATCCGCACGTACAGCTCCCCAACCCGCAACGACGGACTCCAGACCGTCTCACCGCAAATTTCGAAAACGTAGCTCATTGGAAACCGGCTGCCGACGGCGTCACACCACGAACCTGCGCGACCAAGTCTTCGCTCGCAGCACGGCCACATTTCTACGAGCGGATGCACAGAGAGCGGGCAGGAAATCAAGCATCCGCACGAGTTAGAAATTGCGGGTCAGAATTGCTACGAATTCGAACGTCCCCCCAGTCTCCAATAACCGAATAGACGCCTTCCGAGTTGGTCAAAGAGTCGATGTTGCCCATATCCTCGGTACCGGTGGCGTCCTTATACTTCTGAAACGACCGATCCACCCATTCGATACCGAGCACATCGCCGAAAACTAGATTCCCATCCGCGTAGCAATACTGCTCGCCAGCGACGGGTGGATGATATTCAGGGTGTTCGGGTGTCAGCACGGCTTCCAGTACGAAAGTAATCCCAGAATCGCTCTCGACGATGTCCATTACATAGCTGTCCTCCAAATAGAGGCCAGCGAGGCTCGGATAGTCGGCATAATTTCGCGTCACGGCAGGTCCCAATCTATCGACGTGTGGTTATCCGGACTCTTACGCGTAACAGGGTTTCCATATGGGTCTGTTCGCTGACCAGTAGCATCCCTGATCTCGACATGCGGATCTCCACTTCCGGGCGCACGGTCGCTGCCCTTCTTGATTGTCATCCGCACGATTCCATTCTCGTCGGTATATTTTATCGGTCCGTTCTCCGTCTGAGATTTCGCCCAACCCTGCCTCGTCGCGAACTCTTCCAGCTCGCTCGCTTTCGGGGTTCTATCCTTGAAAAGATCCTCGAGTTTCTTTGTCCTCAACGGGTTCCAGGAACCGACCTTCTTTCCCAGACGATCCCACAGATCCTTGACCGCCTGTTTCCCCTTCGCGAGCACGGTCTTTGCGTCGTCGGCCATGCCCTTGAGTTGGAAGGCTTTTCGTGCTCGCCAGGCGGTGACGGCGGCTTTGATCTTTATGGACCAGCGGCGGGCCGACTCCACGGCTTTCGCACCGGCGATCAGGCCGCCGACGCCAGTGAGGCAGGTGGCGATGACGGTGATCACCATGTCGATCGCGGCTTCTTGGATGATGGCGTCGATGAAGCCTTTGATCTCTTTGCGGAGTTCTTCGATCGACTCCTTGTAGTCGAGGCAAGTCTTGCTAATCGCCTTGCACGTATCGAGTAGCGCGCCGATGGAGGTTTCGAGGGTCTTCAGATCCTCTCGGACCTGGACGGCATCCTGCGAAGTCACACCATCGAAAAGACTTGCGGCGATGGTGATTTTGTCTTTGGCGTTGGTGTTCTGGTAAACCCGGCCGAGTCGATCCCAGGCATCAGCAGCCTTGGCCAGCGTGTCGGTGTTGCCGTCCGGGAGTGGGCAATTGATGGCATCGAGCACTTCGACGGACGCTTTGAACAGACCCTGCGGGGCACCACCAGCAGCGGACGCGGGAAGCGCGTACGGGCCGAACGTCACGGTAGAGGCCGGGTCCTGCGGTTTGTCCGGTTGTACCGTTCCTTTGAGCGCAGCGTCGGATTTCGCGTGCTCGAACCCGAGATCATTGAGGGCCGTGCCGTATGCGCGCAGCGTCGCGAAGGTTTGATCGAAGAACGCTACGGCGTCGCGGGCAGATTCGTCATACGAGGTCCCCCACGCGCGACCGTCTTCGTCCCGCCCCGCCATATGACCGCAGCTGTTCAGTTCACCAAAGACGTACTTGAAGCTGTCGTTCAGCGCGGCGGCCGCGTCGAAGCAGTTGGTGGCGGCCTGGTAATAGACCTTGGGATCCACCTCCAGCTTCCCGGTCATATGCCGAGGATCCGTCGGGTCTGGGTGGCAGCGTTGGTGTAGCTCTCGTGGGCGGTCTTCAGTGCAGCTTCCAGAGCGGCAAGGCCGTCCTGCATATCGGTGACGCCCGCAACCCATTCGCGGTGGGCTTCGGTGTACGCCACGGCCGCGTTGCCTACCCAAACGCCTTCGACCTCTTTGGCTTTCGCCTCGAGCTCCGCCAGTCGATCGGTGACCGCCGCCTTGTAGCCGCGCATCCGCGCCGCGAGCTCTTCGAGTTTGTCGAGTTCGACCGAGAAGGCCGGTGTATCAGCACTCATGGGGATCACCCGCGCTCACGGCAGATCCAAGGAGCTGACGCCCGCCGCGAACGACTGGTCGGTCGCGCGGAGGGTCTCTGCGGTCACTCCCAGCTTTTCGGCCAGCTCGAACAACGCGTCCCACACCTGGTCCGCACCCTCATGAAACTCGTCCCAGGCAGCGGTGAACGCCTCCGCGTTGTTGCCCGCCCAACTATCGATCGCGGCCTTCGTGTCGGTGACCAGCGACGAATACCCAGCCTTCAACTCGTCCGCGATCTGGTGGGCCAGCCGTCCTAGCGCCTGCACTTCTTCGGGCTCGACCGATAGCGCTGCTGGATCTGCCATGACCGGCATGCTCCTCTCGAAGCGTCTCGGGTGATCGTCCCTCTGTATTTTCTATGACGCGCGAGAGTTCGGTCCGGTTCCGAGAGATTCCTCGACAGGGCGACGCAGTCGGCTCAGATCGGGAGTTCGAAGTGGTGGGCGGAGATTTGGAAGTGGTTTCGCAGGTAGAGGCGGTGGGCTGCGGAGCGGGTTGGGCCGACGCCGGAGTCGAGGTGAACTCCCTCGCAGTTGAGGCGGCGAGCTTCCTCGACCACCCACTGGATCAGCAGGTCGGCGTAGCCGTGGCCGCGTGACTCGGGGAGGGTCGATACATCGTCGACGTAGAGATGCTGACCCCACGCCGATGACCACGCGGGACGGAAGCCGATCACCGATACTGCCGCGCCCGCTTCCGACTCGAAGAGACCCACGAGCCGATAACCCGCAGGCCGCAGGCGGGTATCGATCAACTCGACCACCGCTCGGCGCGACTCCCAACGGGGACGAAGCGCCAGCATCGCCGCCGCCGCGAGCTCTGTCTGCCCTACCTGAATCTCGTGTATATCAGCCACCGGATCGACAGTAGCCACCCAGATGGTCTGTGCAGATAGCCATTTCGTACTCGGTTCGCTGGTCCACTTCCCACCGACAGGCAGGATGTCGAGCCGAGACAACTCGGCTGGACCTTGCACCATAGGAGAGCAATTGAATTACCTGGAAGCTTATGACAAAAAGACCGGAATCCTGGTCGTCGAGTATCCGCTGCACAACGTGGAACTCTCGGAACTGAAAAGAATGCTCGGCATCGACGAAGGCATAGAGATATATGGTTGCGACGTCTCACCAACGAAAGCAACGGAACTCAGCATATACATCAATGAACCCTTTCGGGTCGACGAAACGTGCGACTATCAGATCGGCTTCTATCGTCCGGATTGAGATAATTCTTGTGCAGGCAGCACCGACTTCCCGCCCAATGTTCACACGGACGGGGGATACTGCCTCAGCTGCTTCGCCAAGTCGAATCCGAAACCGATAGCGGCTATCCAGACCACCGCATATATAGAGCCGGTCGCCAAAAGGACGACAGCCAATATGGCGAGCGCGACGAAATCGAGCCATAATATGATCTCTGCCGCACGGATAGCGACAAGGCCTACACGGCTACGGTAGAGAATAATTCCGACGAACACGAAAATTACGGCCGAAAGTGCGGCAACGACCAGAGTCACCTTTTCGGCGTTGGTATATCGAGACTCCGGCGAATGCGCCAGTAAAGCCAGCCCGGCGGACACCGCAAAAAAGAACAACGCGACTGCACACGCGACCACAACACGAATCCGCCCGATACGGCGCGCGAGGACTGCTGCGCTTCTGTCATCCGGAATCGGTGTCATCACGACGTTTTCACCGACCAATCAGCATCGCCATCCTTCACGGTCGCGTCACTGAAGCCGGCCGCCCCTGTCGTCGGCCAATGCCCGGATGGGAACCCTTGCGGGTTGTCCAACTCTACTTGCAACGCCTGCGCCTGCGTCAGTTCAGAGTTGATGATCGTGACCATTCCGGTGATCGCGGCAGTAACCAAGGCCGCGAATTTCGCGGCAGTCAACAGCCCCGCAACACCAGCTGGGATTGCGCCGATACCCGTGCCTGCAGCGAGCGCCTCCATAGTCGCCTCGATGACGAGCGCGACTCCGATACCCAATAACGATGCGTAAAAGGCTATACCGGCGGTACCGATTGTAACCATCGAGGACCGAGCAGCATTGGCGATTGTTCCGATCCGCGCCATTGCCACTCGTTGCGGCGTAATCGCCGTGCCATATGCCGATGCGGCGGAGCCTTGCCAGTAACCGTCTACTTTTACTGCCGTATCCTCGAGCTCACCTGCCATTCGATTCGCTTTCGCCGCGAAGGACGTCCAATCATGCGAGGTACTTATGAAGAACCCAGGCGCAGCGAGCCCTTTCAGCGCTTCTATGAAATCGTTCCACAGCTCTTTGACCGCGTTGGCAAATTTGGTGCCGAGTTCTATGATCTCGTCACCATTGCGGAGCACAAAGCGAACAATTGCCGAATTAGCCGCGCTGGTGAAGTTGTCAAGAATTTTGTCCGGCAGCGCCGATAGTTCCTCGACCTTGTCGATAAGATCCTGTGCAATTTGCTGCATCTGAGCAACAGATACATCCATTCGACACCCCCTCCGAGCTAGTACAGGTTCCGGGTCGCGTGCTCACGGGCAAGGTCCTCTTGCTCGTAGACATCGGCCACAGTGTTCAAAGTACGGGCCATCTCTTTCAGCGCGAGCTCGCCTTCTTTAAGTCGCGTTTCGACCAGATCGATAATTTTGTTGTATTCTTCGATGAAACCATCGAAGAGGCCGGCCTCCAGCTCAGTGTATTTATAGCCGGTCACCTCGGTGGCGAGTCCCGCAGTCGTCGTAGCCCGCTCCGCCCACCCCGTAGCTTGTGTACGGAGAGCGGCGAGCGCAACCGATATCTGTGCCGCTGTAGGTGCCATTTATTGCCCCCTCATGAGGTCACCACTCTGCAGTAAATTGACTATCTCTTCGGCGGCAGTCAAGAGATCATCGGTCTTCGACTTCTTCGCCCTGGTCGCGAAATACTCATCGCGTTGCGCGATCAGCTGGTTGTTTATCTCCGTAGTCACCTGACTTGCGGCATGACGCTCGGCCCATTGCTGATCGATCTCGCAGGTCGAAATACCGTACTGCGAGAATTCGAACCGAACTCGTGTTTCTCCACGTGGCCGCTGCTCGGGTTCATTTGCCATCAATGCTGCTGTGGACTTCGCAGACAAGGCCAGAACGTCTTCGATTATGTCGCCGAGCGATCGACCGCTCGGGGGGCGCCAACTCGATAGCCGGGGCAGCCGATTCGGGTGGCCGTTGCCCGCGTCGTCGTGCATCGTCGACTTCTTTGGCAGCCCTCTGCCACCCGTCTGCGTACGCGATAGCCACCGCGTCCAGGATCGCGGCGTCCAGCCGCCTGCCGACCAGACGCGCCTGCCAGTCCCGCGATATCACGAACTGTGTCGGGAAATTTTGTCCATCGAGGGCAGTCTGCACCGCGCCACTCGGGTCTCGTCCAACCCGTTCCAATGTGCGGCAAACCTGATCGATCCACGCATATTCGGTCGCTTCAGCTCCCAGCCGATCCTGGAACCGATTGAGATCACCCACCAGGCCTCGGAGATCGACGCCGAACGCAGCGGTCAGAGAATTCGGCAGGCCTGTGATGCCCATCGAGTCCTGTTCAGCCGCACCCGCGGTTGGTATCTCTCGGCTCGGCGGGAGCACGTGCGGCGGGCTGAACGACGGTGGCGGTACGGGCGGCGGCATGGGGGACGAGGGCGAACGTGTGGGCCGTAGCGGCTCGTCGTCCCAGAATTCGTCCGGGTCGTCATAGTGGTTATAGAAGCCGCCTGCCATCAATGCACCCGCCGATAGCCGTCGGCCGCCATCGCAGATCCTGCCGCTTTATCCGTCATCACGGTCAACCCCCCACTGAGCTCGAACATCACAGACGCCATCACAATGTCCGGAGCAAATTAGTTTGTCAAATGATCCGACAGGTTTGTCAGTCTCTTTACAGCGCTGACCGGTGGTGGCTGCCGGCAACGCTTCCGGAAACGCGCGAAGGCACGGTCTGGGGAGACCGTGCCTTTGCGGGTGTTCAGTTGGGTGCGCTCACGTGGAGCGCGGGCTCACCAGGAGCTCTTGTGCACGCCCGGGAGCTCACCGCGGTGCGCCATTTCGCGCAGGCACACGCGGCAGAGGCCGAACTTGCGGTAGACCGCGTGGGGGCGGCCGCACCGCTGGCAGCGGGTGTACGCGCGGACCGCGAACTTCGGCTTGGCGTTGGCCTTGTTGACCAGTGCTTTCTTAGCCATGGGCTCAGTTCTCCTTGAACGGGAAGCCGAGGTGCTTGAGCAGCGCGCGGCCTTCTTCGTTGTTGGTCGCGGTGGTCACCACGGTGATGTCCATGCCGCGCGGGCGGTCGATGGAGTCCACGTCGATCTCGTGGAACATCGACTGCTCGCTCAGGCCGAACGTGTAGTTGCCGTTGCCGTCGAACTGCTTCGGCGACAGACCGCGGAAGTCGCGGATACGCGGCAGCGCGATGGAGACCAGGCGATCCAGGAACTCCCACATGCGGTCGCCGCGCAGGGTGACCTTCGCGCCGATCGGCATGCCTTCACGCAGCTTGAACTGCGCGATCGACTTGGTGGCCTTGCGGATCTCGGGCTTCTGGCCGGTGATCAGCTCGAGGTCCTTGACCGCGCCGTTGATCAGCTTCGCGTCGCGGGCGGCGTCGCCGACACCCATGTTCACGACGACCTTGACGACGCCCGGGATCTGCATCACGTTGGCGTAGTCGAACTCGCTGTTCAGCGCGTCCTTGATCTCCGCGCGGTAGCGCTGCTTCAGCCGGGGCTGAACCTTGTTCTCAGTTGTCGTCATGTCAGATGTCCTTCCCGTTGTTACGGGAGATCCGGACCCGCTTGCCGCTCTCTTCGTCGGTCCGGTAGCCGACGCGGGTCGGCTTGCCATCGGAATCGACGACCATCACGTTGGAAACGTGGATCGGGGCTTCCTGGGTCACGATGCCGCCCGAGGAGGCGCCGCGCTGGTTGGCGGAGTTCGCGACGTGCTTCTTGATCCGGTTCACGCCCTCGACGAGGACCCGGTTCTGCGTCGGGTAGGCCTGGATGACCTTGCCCTTCGCGCCCTTGTCCTTACCCGAGATGACGAGCACGGTGTCGCCCTTGTGCACCTTCATGGTCAGAGCACCTCCGGCGCCAGCGAGACGATCTTCATGAACTTCTTGTCGCGCAGCTCACGGCCGACCGGGCCGAAGATGCGGGTACCACGCGGGTCGTTGTCCGCCTTGATCAGCACGGCCGCGTTCTCGTCGAACTTGATGTACGAGCCATCCGGACGACGACGCTCCTTGACGGTGCGCACGACGACGGCCTTGACCACGTCACCCCGCTTGACGTTGCCGCCGGGGATGGCGTCCTTCACGGTGGCGACGATGATGTCGCCGATACCGGCATAGCGACGCGACGAACCACCGAGAACGCGGATGCAAAGGATTTCCTTCGCGCCCGTGTTGTCGGCGACGCGCAGTCGCGACTCCTGCTGAATCACTTCAGCCTCCTTGACCTGGATGTATACGCACGCCGGATTGCCGACCCGACGGGCATGGTCCGTTACCCTCCGGACGCGCGCCTGCCAGCGGTTTCGATGGATCTTGCGACCCGACCACTGGGGGTTCACTGCCGGATTGCGGGCATAGCTCCCGCAGGCAACCGGTCTAGTGTAGGCGGCCGCGCAGGTCCGGCCCAAATCGGGGTCGCGGATCATGCCGCGCGGCCCGTCCGGGCACCCGGGCGAGTCACGATCCGCGGCTACCCTCGAACCGAGCAAGATCACTAAGGAGACGCACCATTCGGCTCGACCGTACCGAAAGAGGATGCCCTTGAACTCGCCTGCTCGCCCACGCCGCATCGATCGCCGCGTTTTCCTCGCCGCCCTGGGGGCGATACCCGCCGTCGCGGCGCTGACCGCGTGCACCCAGCGGTCCGAAGGATCGAAGGTCGAACTCACCGGCGTGGACCTGGCCGGCGCGGATCCGGCGATCCGCGCGCAGGACGATCTCTACCGCAATGTGAACGGCCTCTGGTTGCAGCAGTACCAATTGCCGCCGGATAAGTCGTCGTTCGGCGCATTCGACGAGGCGAACGATCGCACCGAGCAGCAGTTACGCGGCATCGTCGAGGGCATCTCCGAGCCGCGGGCCGGCTCCACCGAACAGCAGGTCCGCGATCTCTACGACGCCAGGCTCGATCGCGCCGAGATCGAGCGACTCGGCACGGCACCGATCGCGGACCTGCTCGCCGCGATCGAGGGGGCGGCGACCAAGCCGGACCTGGCCCGGGTGATGGGCGCACTGCCGATCGACGGACTGATCGGCCTGCAAGTCGTGGTAGATCAGAAGGACTCGGGGGCCTACATCGCGCAGCTGAGTCAGTCCGGTATCGACGGCAATCTGGACGAGCAGTACTACCGCAAGCCCGAGTACGCCGAGCAGATGTCGGCGTACCGGACCTATCTGGAGCGCATCGCGGCAGGCGCGGGCCTGGCCGATCCCGCGGGTACCGCGCAACGGGTGTTCGACCTGGAGACCAAAATCGCCGCAGGCTATTGGGACAGCGTGCGTGACCGCGATCCCGACACCACCTACAACCTGCTCAGCTGGTCCGAGATGACCGGTCTCGCACCGCAATTCGATTGGGATCCATGGCTGGCGGGCAACACCGACCGGCCGAAGCAGCTCTTCGACAAGGTGGTGGTCCGGCAGCCGTCGTTCCTCACCGCGGCGGGCCAGTTGTGGGCCGAGGTCGATATCGCGCAGTGGCGGGAATACCTGCGCGTGAGTGTGGTCAAGGACTTCGCGCAGTACCTGCCCGAGGCGATCGCGGACCCGGCCTTCGAATTCACCGGCAAAGTGTTGCAGGGCCTGGACCAACGCCCGGAGCCGTGGCGCGAGGGACTCGCCACGGTCAACCGGTATCTCGGCGAACCGTTCGGCAAACTGTATGTGGCCGAGCACTTTCCGGCAGCGGCGAAAGACCGCGCCAAGGCGTTGGTCGCCGATCTGATGGACGCGTATCGGCAGAACTTCACCGATTCCGAGTGGATGTCGCCGCAGACGAAGCAGGCCGCGATTGCCAAGCTGGACAAGATAGTCGCCAAGATCGGCTACCCGGACCGCTGGATCGACTACGCCGAACTGCGGATCACCAAGGGCAAGTTGATCGAATCCATCAGGGCCGCACACACTTTCGAGGTCAAGCGCGCGTTCGCCAAACTCGGCACCCCGGTGGACAAGACAGAATGGGGCTTCCCGCCGCAGACGGTGAACGCCATGTACGACCCGAACGCCAACCAGATCGCCTTCCCCGCCGCGATCCTGCAATCGCCGTTCTTCGACGCCGACGCGGTGGCCGCGGTCAACTTCGGCGGTATCGGCGCGGTGATCGGGCACGAGATCGGGCACGGTTTCGACGATCAGGGCGCCAAGTACGACGGCGACGGCAACCGGCGCGACTGGTGGACCGCCGAGGACACGGCGAAATTCGAGGCCAAGACCCGGCAGTTGATCGGTCAGTACGACGCGCTGGTGCCGCAGGGCCTCGACCCGGGCAAGCACGTCAACGGCGCGCTGACGGTCGGCGAGAACCTGGCCGACCTGCGCGGATTGCAGATCGCACTGGCCGCGTATCGCGCCGCGGCCCGGCGCGACGGTAAGGAGCCCGACGTCAAGACGATGTTCCTGTCCTGGGCCCGGATCTGGCGGCAGCGCGCGACCAAGCAGTACCAGGAGATACTGCTCGTCAAGGACGTGCACGCGCCCAACGAATTCCGCGCCAATCAGGTGGTCCGCAATATCGCCGAGTTCTACACCGCCTTCGGCGTCACCGAGCGCGACAAGCTGTTCCTGGCGCCGGACCAACGCGTCAGCCTCTGAGATGGAAAGCCGGGTAGCGCCCGTGGCAGGTAGCCTCGGGCGAACAAGTTGGGCCTGACGAGGATGCGGCGGGCCGCATCGGGAGAGGAATCCTCGTGACACGTCTCGGACAGCTGGACCGCCGTGCGTTCCTGATCGCGCTCGGCCTGGTGCCGGCCGCGGCCGCGTTGGCTTCCTGCTCGAGCGACTCCACGCAGCCGAGCAAGACGCTCACCGGTGTGGACCTGGGCGGCGCGGACGAGGCGATCCGGCCGCAGGACGATCTGTACCGGCACGTGAACGGCAAGTGGCTGCGCGAGTACCAGCTGCCGCCGGACAAGCCCGCCTTCGGTTCGACGAGCGAGGCCGCCGAGCGCACCGAACAGCAGTTGCGCGAGATCATCGACGGCATCAAGGATCCGAAGCCGGGTTCGGAGGAGCAGCAGATCCGCGATCTGTACGACGCGCGGGTGGACTGGGACGAGATCGAACGGCTCGGCATGAGCCCGCTGGCCGAGCTGTTCGACAAGGTCGACAAGGCGGCGACGAAGGCCGATCTGGCCAAGGTGATGGCGGAGCTGCCGATCAGCGGGTTGATCGGCATCGGGATCAGCATCGACCGGAAGAACTCGAACGCGTACGTGCCCTCGGTCGGACAGTCCGGCCTCGGCCTCGGTGAGCAGTACTTCCGCAAGCCCGAGCATGCCGAGGTGCTCGCGCAGTACCGGGTGTTCCTCGAACGTATCTGTGCGGGAGCGGGTTTCCCCGATCCGGCGGGTACGGCGCAGCGGGTGTTCGATCTGGAGAAGCGCATCGCGCCCGCGCACTGGGACAACGTGCGCAACCGCGATGCCGACGCCACCTACAACGTGTTCAGCTGGGCCGAGATGACCGCTCTCGCACCGGGTTTCGACTGGGATCCGTGGATGGCCGGGAACACCGACCGGCCGCGCGAGCTGTTCGCGACGATGATCGTGGCCCAGCCGTCGTTCATCACGGCCGCGGGACAGCTGTGGACCGAGGTCGACATCCCCACCTGGCGTGACTTCTTGAAGCTGAGCGTGCTCCGCAACTACGCGCCGTATCTGCCGAAGGCCGTGAACGACGCGAACTTCGAGTTCAAGGGCAAGGTGCTCAACGGTCAGGACGAGCGCCCGGAGCGCTGGAAGTACGGCGTCGGGATCGTCAACGAACATCTCGGCGAGCAGCTCGGCAAAGTGTATGTGGACAAGCACTTTCCGCCCGAGGCGAAGCAGCGCGCGAAGGAAATGCTCGACGACGTGATCGCCGCGTACCGGGACAATTTCACCAACTCCTCGTGGATGTCGCCGGAGACCAGGAAGGCGTCGCTGGCGAAGCTGGACAAGATCGATCCCAAGATCGGTTATCCGGACAAGTGGGTCGACTACTCGCAGCTGAAGATCACCAAGGGCAAGCTGATCGAATCACTGCTCGCCATCAACACTTTCGAGAGCAAGCGCGCGTTCGCCCGGCTCGGTGGCCCGGTCGACAAGACCGAGTGGGGCATGTCGCCGCAGACGGTGAACGCCTACTACCAGGCGACCTCGAACCAGATCGTGTTCCCCGCCGCTTATCTGCAGCCGCCGTTCTTCGACAAGGATGCGCAGTCGGCGGTCAATTTCGGTGCGGTGGGTGCGACGATCGGTCACGAGATCGGTCACGGATTCGACGATCAGGGCTCGAAATACGACGGCGACGGCAACCGGCGCGACTGGTGGACGCCGGAGGATCGGGCGAAGTTCGACGCGAAGAGCAAACAGCTCATCGATCAGTACAACGCCCTGGTGCCCGAGGGCCTGGACCCGAGCCAGCACATCAACGGGGAGCTCACCGTCGGTGAGAACCTCGCCGACCTGCGCGGCCTGCAGATCACGCTGGCCGCCTTCCGCATTTCGGAGAAACGGCGCGGGGTCGAGAATCCCGACTATCGGTCCATGTTCCTGTCTTGGGCGCGCAGTTGGCGGGAAAAGCAGACCAAAGAGCTGACGGTCCGGTACCTGGCCACCGACACCCACTCCCCTGCCGAATTCCGCTGCAACCAGGTCGTGCGCAACCTGGCGGAGTTCTACACCGCTTTCGACGTGAAAGAGACGGACAAGCTGTTCCTGCCCCCGGACCAGCGCGTCACCTTCTGACTCGCGCGGGCTTGGGATACGGCCGCCATTTCCCGGGCTTGCGCGACGCCCGCCGTTCGGATTCGTTTGTGCCACGCGCCCGCGACCATGCGCGGGACAGCGCGAGCAGGTTCTCCAGATTGGTGATGCGATCATCGGCGGGCGGCAGAATGGGCGAGCCGGGACCGTGATTCGTGCCCGGCGCGCCCCGGCGCTTCAGGTCGATGGCCGCAGCGATTCGGATCGCATAGCCGTGCATGGGGTCCGAGTGTCCCGAATCGGCCACGGGAGCAAAGTATTTCAGATGCATGAGGGCATCGCCGATCTCGACGGTCATCCGGTACAGCCGGGACGCGGAGTCCTGCTGGTCGAAACCCGACGCATGCAGCACTACCTCGGGCACCGCCGTCGTGAGGTCCTGCCACAGGGGCCGGAGCCGGCGGCAGTGGCGGCCGGTCCGGTCCCACTCGGCCCGGCGCAGCAGGGCATGGATCAACGGGATCGCGACCAGCGAGATCAGCGAGAGCGCGGCGAGGAAAGTGCCGATCACCAGCAGTGGCCGCGGCGCCCCCGACGACGTGCCCGCCGCGACTCGCAGCGCGGAATCGAGTGAGGTGCCGATGCAATACGCGCCGAAGGTCAGCAACGCCAGGTAGGTCAGCTTCTCGTGCCGGACCGGACCCCCGCTGCGGAGCTCCCGCAGGCAGGCGCGCACGAGCAGCAAGCCGATCGCGGCCACGGCCACACCGACCACGGCCCACAGCGCGCCCTCCCAGTCGAGCGTGCGATGCAGCGGCACGCCCGCGGCCTCGACCGCCGCGCAGGCGAGCCAGACGATTCCGGCGATCGCCGCGCAGGCGTTGTATCTACGTTGACGACTCCGCACCGTCCGCGGGTCGGCACCGTTGAGCAGCATCGTGAACCCGAAGCAATGGGACAGGCCCAGCATGCCCACGGCGAAGAACACCCGCTGGCCGAACTCCGGATAGCCGAGCCCGGCCGCGGACACATACCCCAGCAACGAACCGAGATCCCAGCTCAGCGCATGGTTTATCAGCCGATCGGCGATCGTGTCGTGCACGAGCACCCAGCGGCCCCCGACCACCAGCGTATCGAGCACGAGGACGATCGCGATGAATGCGGGTGGTGCGGAGTCCATCGGTGTCCAGCCTAGATTCCGCCGCCCGTACGGACCACCCGGAATCTGCTGTGGCACACCCACGTCGACGTTACGGCGTCGACCGTTCTCACCGTGCGGCGACCGGAACCTGTTCGGCCAGTTCGTCGGCTTCGGCGAGTTCGGCCTGTTCGTCGTGCACGTACTTGTTGCCGGCGAAGTACGAGGCCACGGCGGCCAAGAGCATCATGACGGCGGCTGCCACGAACACGACGACGAGGCCGGTGTGGAACGGGCCGGTCAGCAGGTTCGGGAAGAATTCCTGACCGGTCAGGGTGTCGGAGTTGACGCCGGGTTTGGCCAATTCGCCGGTGGGACCGAGCAATTCCTGGATCGGGTTGAAGCCGAGGAACGCGGCGAACATGCTGGCGACCGGCGGCATCCCGGCGACCTCGGCGGCGGCGCTCGCGGACACGCCCTGCGCGCGCAGGCCGGTGTCCAGCGCCGAAGGCAGGCTGGCGGCGAGGCCGACGACCATGAGCGAGAAGAAGATTCCCATCGACAGCGCGTTGCCGCCGTTGAACAGGGTGCCGCGCATACCGGAGGCGGCGCCACGTTGCGCGGCGGGCACGCTGGACATGATGGCGGCGGTGTTGGGCGAGAAGAACAACCCGCTGCCGATGCCGTTCAGCAGCACGATCAGGGCAAACAGCCAGTAGTCGAAGTCGACGGGAATGATCAGCAGCAGCAAGAATGTCGCGGCCGAGATCAGCGCGCCGCCGGTGGTGAACAGGCGGGAGCCGTAGCGGTCCGAGAGCCATCCCGAAATCGGCCCGGCCGCAAGGAATCCCACGGTCAGCGGCAACAGGTAGATGCCCGCCCACAGCGGTGTCGACTCGAAGCTGTAGCCGTGCAACGGCAACCAGATGCCCTGCAACCAGATGATCAGCATGAACTGCATGCCGCCGCGGCCGATGGACACCATCAGGTTGCTGAAGTTCCCCAGCCCGAAGGCCCGGTTACGGAACAGGCCCAGGTGGAACATCGGATCGGCGACCTTGCTCTCCACCACACAGAACACGCCGAGCAGCACGAGGCCGCCGAGCACCGAGCCCAGCACCCACGGGCTGGACCACCCGGTCGCGTGTCCGCCATAGGGCTGGATGCCGTACGTGATGCCGGTGAGCAGCGCGGTGAGACCGAGCCCGAAGGTGATCGTGCCCGCCCAGTCGACCTTGCCCGCCGAGCGGATGCCGACCTCGTGCAGCGAGCGGTAGGACCAGAACGCGCCGAGCACGGCGATCGGCACGCTGACCCAGAACACCGCGCGCCAATCCCATTCCGACAGCACGCCACCGATGAGCAGCCCGAGGAACGAGCCCGCCACCGCCGCGACCATGTTGATGCCCAGCGCGGTGCCGCGCTGTTTCGCCGGGAAGGCGTCGGTGAGGATAGCCGCGGAATTGGCGGTCAACATGGCACCGCCGACGCCCTGCACCACACGCCAGATGATGATCCACATCGCGCCCGCGCCGCCGTGGAACGGATCGAAGGACAGGGCCAGCGCGCAGATCGCGAAGACGGCGAAACCCAGGTTGTACACCCGGACTCGGCCGAAGATGTCGCCGAGCCTGCCGAACATCACCACTAGCACGGCCGTCGCGAGCAGGTAACCCATCAGCATCCACAGCAGGTAGCCGACATTGCCGGCTTCGAGCGGGTTCAGACCGACGCCGCGGAAGATCGCGGGCAGCGAGATCAACACGATGGACGAGTTGATCGCGGTGAGTAACACCCCGAGCGTGGTGTTGGTCAGCACGATCCACTTGTAGCGCGGATGGTCGCGGTCATAGCGCAGCCTGCGGCGGATGGTGTTGACCTCGCCCAGGTCGAGATCGGTGGATGGCATCGGCACGGCGTCCCCTCGCGATTCGTTATCTCCGCAAACTATATAGTTAGCTGATCTAACCATCAAGATCGACCGGTGCGCTGCCAGGCTGGAGCCCGCGTTCGGCGCCGCGGCGAAGTAGGCCAGCCGGCTAGGACGCGAGGCGTCCGCCCGCCAGGACCACGCGGGCGGACGCCCATTCGCGCGACAGCGCAAGCAGATTGCGAAGTTCGGTAGTCCGGTCACCCGCTGGGAAGCGCACGGCATGCCGCGGGTACGACGGCGGCATACCGTGCAGCTTCTGGCGGGTGGCCTCGGCAATACCGCGAGCGTAGGTGCCGAGGTCTGGGGTCTCGCCCGTCTCGGGGTCCGGCACGAACTGCTTCAGATGTAGCAGTGCATCCCGAATCTCGACGGTCATCCGATAAAGCCGCGCATTCGAGCCAGGATGCTCGGTGTGTGCCAGTGGCAGCACCACCTCAGGAACGGCGGTCGTGAGGTCGTGCCACATCGGACGCAACTGCCGACAGCATCGACCGGCCCGATCCAGCCCCGCATGGATGAGTACCGCGTCGACCAGCGGGATCGAGATCAGCATGGCCAAGATCGCGAGCACGGTGAACGAACCCACCGCCCACCCGGCGCTCATGTGCTGCGGCGACACACCGGAGAGCGTGCACAGCGACCGGTACACGGAGGCGATGGCGGTGTAGAGCGCGACCGCGAGTAACGCACAATAGGTCGACTTTTCCCGGGTCGTCGCGCCGGGGATGCGGAGATCTCGAATGCACGCACGACCGAGTAACCCCGCGATGACGACGAGACAGGCGTCGACCGCCATCCACAGCACCCCGTCCCAGTCCACAGCGGGCAATACCGCTGGGAACCAAGCCATCTCGTTGACCGCGGCGCAGCACGCCACCACGAGCCCGGCCAAGGTGGCGATCGTGTCGTATCGACGCTGCCGCCGCCATCCTTTCCGCAGATCCCTCCCGCCGAGTGTCACGACGAACCCGAAAGCGTTGGACAGGGCCAAAAAGCCGACGGCCAGGAACACCCGCTGCGCCAGATCCGGATAGCCGATGCCTGCGACGAACGCGTACGCGGACACCGCGCTGACATCCCAGGTCAGCGCGCGATTGATCAGACGATCGGTGAGCGTCTCGTTGACCAGGAACCAACGGCCGCAGATCACACCCAGCACGAGCACGACGATGATCGTCGTGAACACGGGCGGCGCGGAATTCATCGGCGCCGATTGTAGGTCGCGTCCGACGGCCACACCCGGGCCAGGCCGAGCAGCATCCGCAGTTCCGAGGTTCGATCGGCGGGACGCGGCAGCACCAGGGCGCCGGGCCGGGTGGCCGGCGGCGCGCCTCGCGCCTTCGCGCGACCGGCCCGGGCCAGCACCAGTGCGTAACTCCGGTTGTCGGACGGGCCGGGTACCGCTGCGGTGTCCGGCACATACGGCCGCAGTTGCAGCAGCGCGTCCCAGATCTCGACGGTCATCCGATACCGGCGGTGCGCGGAATCCGGTTCTCCCGACTCGTCCTGCGCCAGCACCACTTCCGGCACGGCACTGGTGAGGTCACGCCACATCGGGTCGAGGCGGCGGCAATGCCTGCTCGCCCGGTCCCAACCCAGGCGCGCGGACAGGACGTCGATCAGTCGGACCGAGAGCAACGCGGTGGCGACGGAGAACGTGGCGAAAGTGACTATCGTCCACACCTTCCCCGGCTCGGAGGGCGGTGCGCCGAGCAACGTCCGGACACTGCCGATGGTGGAACCGCAGGTCCAATAGACGGCGAGCACGAGCAGCGCGCCGAACAGCAGCTTCTCCCTGATCGTCAAGCCGCCGGAGCGCAACTCCCGGATACAGGCGTGCAGCATCATGTATCCGGCGATCCCGCCGGCGAGCGAAACCCCCGCCCACACGCCGGTGGCCCAGCGGAAGGGCAACAGACCGTCCAGGAAGGATTCGGCCAGCACGAGAGTGGCCGCCGCGACCGCGGCCGTGGTGTCGTACCAGCGCTGCCGGTCGCGCTCCTCGTATCGGGCCTGGCCGTCGAACAGCAGCCGAGCGAACCCGTATGCGGCGGCGCCCGCCATCAAACCGCAGCCCAGGAACAATCGCCGACCCAGCTCCGGCGCACCGGCCGCGTTGACGAGGCCGTGCAGCAGGAAGCCGCCGATCTCCCAGCTCCACAGGCGATTGAGCAGCCGGTCCATGCTCGAGTCCCGCACCAGCAGCCAGCGCCCGGCCGTGACGATCGCGGCGAACACGCCGACCGACAGAATCAGCAGGGCAGGTACGGAATTCATCGTCGACGACTGTAACCGGCCGGCGCACTCGTCCGGCCGGCCTGTCGAGCCGGGCTCGCGGCCGCCGGACGAGTGCGACCGATCAACTCTCCGCGGCCTTGCGGTACCCGCGCACGGCGAGGGCGCCGAAGACCAGCACCAGACCGACCGACCACGCGATGGTCTGCAAGAGCGGCACCGCGACCGGACCACCCACGGTGAATCCGCGCATCGCCTCCACCGCGCAGCTCATCGGCTGGCCCCGCACGATCGGCTGCAACCAGCCCGGATAGTTCTCGATCGGGACGAAGCCGGAGTTGAAGAACATCGCGAGCAGCACGACCGCCGCGAAGATCTGCACCACCTTGTCGCCGATCCGGCTGACCCCGACCACGATCACCATCGGCGTGAATCCCGCGATGACGATCACCGGCACGAGCAGCACCCCCAGCACGCCCAGCAGGCCCTGCTCGAAACGCAGTCCGAGGATCACACCGACGATGAGCACGATCGCCGTCGCGGCCACCGCGCGCAGGCATTCGGCGAGCAGCCTGCCGATCAGTCCGGCCGAGCGGTTGATCGGCAACACCCAGAAGCGCCGCAGCAGACCGCTTTCCCGTTCGCCGTACAGCGAGAGGCCGGTGCCCATCGCCCCGTACATCGCGCCGGACACGGCGATCATCGGCACGAAACCGTAGATCGCGTCGGTGCCGTCGCCGAGGTCGAGCGATTTGCTCAGCACCAGATCGAACATGAGCAGCAGCAGGATCGGCAGCACCAACGTGGTGGTCACCACCTCCTGCTGCCTGCTCCAGCGGCGCAGTAGCCTGCCGGTTTCCACCAGGCTCTGATCGACCAGGGTGCTCATCGCCGCCGTCCTTCCACCCGCACCGCCACGACCATCGCCGCGATCAGCAGTCCGGCCGCCCAGATCGCGGCCACCGTGCTGGTCGAGGTGAACCGGCCCTCGGACAACTCCCGCAACGCGCCCGCCACCTGCGATACCGGTTGGTTGCGCACGACAGGCTGGATCCATCCCGGAAAGCCTTGCGCGGGTACGAAACCCGTCGACATCATCAACAGCAGCAGTTGCGGCGCGAACAACACCGTCGCGCCGAGTTCCGGATTGGCCGTCGCGGTGCCGAGCGCGTCGGCGGCGACCACCACGGCCGCGCCGAACGCCAGGATCAGCACCAGGAACGCCACCGTCGCGCCCGTCCCGTGGAAGCGGAAACCGAAGAGCGAGCCGATGGTCAGCGCGCCGGCCAGCGCGGCGAGGGCGCGCACCGAGTTCGCCGAGATCCGGGCGGCGGGCGGTACCCACGGCGGCACCGGCATGGACCGCAGCCGAGTTCCCATGCCACCGGCCACTTCTCGCGCCGCCCGGTCACCCGCGAACATCGCGGTGAAGAACATGGCCTGGACCGCGATCAACGGCAGCAGGTACTGCGCGTAGTCGATGCCCGTCGCCTCCATCGAACGACGCAGCGGCACATAGACACAGACGAAGAAGGTCAGCGGTGCGGCGAAGGCGAGGATCAGATCCCCCTCCCGCACGGCGGCGCGAATACCGCGGCCGCTCAACGCGGTCCATTGCATGCCGTTCGGCACCCGCAGGACGGTGCCCGCGGTCATGCGGTGGCCTCCGCGGCGGGTTTGGTCAGCTCGATGAACACCTCGTCGAGCGAAGGCCTGCGCAGCGCGATATCGATGAGCTCGATCTCGGCCTCGGTGATCCGCCGCAGCGCCTCCCCCAGCGTGGCCGCGCCGTCGGGCGCGGGCAGCGATACCCGGTCGGCGGATTCGGCGACGGTGATCTCGCCCAGTCCGGTGAGCGCGGTGACCACGGCGGGCAGCTCGCCCGGATCAGCGGGAACCACCTCGCAGTAGCTCGCGCCGGTGCGCGCCTTGAGCTGGTCGGCGGTGCCCTCGGCGATCACGGTGCCCTTGTCGACGACGATGATGTTGTCGCTCAGCACATCCGCCTCTTCGAGGTACTGCGTGGTGAGCAGGATCGTGACGCCCTGCTGTTTCAGCCCGCGCACCAGACCCCAGAGACTCTGCCTGCTCACGGGGTCGAGGCCGGTGGTCGGCTCGTCGAGGAAGACCACCTGGGGCGGGCGCACCAGCCCACAGGCGATATCGATGCGCCTGCGCATGCCGCCGGAGTACTGGCCGACCCGGCGATCGGCCGCCTGCTCCAGCTCGAATTGCCGAAGCAGTTCATCGGCGCGCGCCTTGGCCTCCTTGCGCCGCAAGCCCATCAGGCGGCCGAACAGCACCAGGTTCTCCCGGCCGGTCAGCATTTCGTCCAACGCCGCGTACTGGCCGGTGAGCATGATGGACGCCCGGACCGCGGCGGCCTCCCGCACGACGTCGTACCCGGCCACCAGCGCCCGCCCCGCATCCGGCTTGGTGAGCGTCGAGAGCACCGACACCGTGGTGGTCTTGCCCGCGCCGTTCGGGCCGAGCACACCGAGCACACTGCCCTTCGGCACCTCGAAGCTGATGCCGCGCAACGCTTTCACCTCGCCGAACGACTTCTCCACGCCCTCGACGACGATCGCGGTATCGGCCGAAGCCGTGCCCGCCGCCGTTTCCCTGCTCGAATCCACCGTGCTGCTCTCCGTCCTTGCTACGTACGAATCGTCGTTGGTGCCTGTGAATCCCGATCAGGGCGGACCCGGCCACCGCCGAGTCCGCCCGTCGTCTACCTGCCCGAGCCGGGCGATCAGCCGAGCAATGTCACCACCTCGTCGAGGGACGCGCCGCCCAGTATCGCGGTGACCGGCAGCTCACGCTGTAGTTCGACCTCGATGCGCTTGCGTAAGTCCAACGCCTGCAACGAATCCAGCCCGAGGGCGACGAGCGGCACGGACCCGTCGATGGTCTCGGTGGTGTCCATGCCCATCACCGCGCGCAACGCGAACCGCACCTGCTCGGCGGTGTTCGGTGCGGCCACCTGAACGGCCGCCGCTGGGGGCTCGGGGGGCACGGGCGCGGGCGCCGGGACCGGATCGGCCGGTAGTTCGGCCTGCTCCGCCGGTAGGTCGCCCAGATCCAGCGTGCTGAACAACGGGTCGAATCCGAAGGCGGAGAACAAGGTAGCGAGCCGGTCCCAGTCGGCGGTCGCGATGATGACGTTCTCCGCGCGCGCGGTGATGCCCGCGGCGATCGCGCTCGCGGGT
Organism: Nocardia brasiliensis NBRC 14402; assembly: GCF_000308475.2. Classification (GTDB taxonomy): domain Bacteria; phylum Actinomycetota; class Actinomycetes; order Mycobacteriales; family Mycobacteriaceae; genus Nocardia; species Nocardia brasiliensis. The sequence goes on from NZ_BAFT02000112.1 coordinate 130,899, forward strand.
TCCATCGGCCGCAGGCCGGTGCCGCTGATCGCCGCCAGCGCGTCCGCCTGATCCGCGCCGACCGCGCGCCACAGACCCCACTGCACCGAGGTGCTCGCGATGCCCTGGCTGCGGTAGCGCGCCGCCGCCGCGTCGAGCATGCGGTTCACTGCGGCGTACGCCATGTGGCCGCGGCCGCCGATGGTGGCCGACAGCGACGAGCACAGCACGACACGGCCGTTCGACGTGCGCGGGAAGTGCTGGACCAGGTGCTCGAGCGCGACGACCTTCGGCGCCGCGGCCTCGCGCACCGACACCGGTGTCAGCTCGGCGGCCGCGACGTAGTCGACCGCCGCGTGCACGATCAAATCCGCCGGCGTCGAACCGTATTCGTCGGCGAGGGCGCGCACCGAGGCCTCGTCGGTGACATCGCAGCGCCGCACGACCACTTCGGTGGCGCCGAGCTGTCTGATCTGCTCGATCCGCGCGAGCGCCTCGGCAGCACCGCCAGACCTGCTCAGCAAGGTGATCCGCCCGGCGCCGTCGCGGGCGAAGCGCTCGCAGAAGTCCAGCCCGAGCTTGCCGGTTCCGCCGACGATCACGACCTCACGCAGGTCGTCCGCGCCGAGTGGCGACACGGCCGAAACGTCTTCGGCGACGAGCCGTTTCGCATAGACGCCGCCGTCGCGCAGGGCCAGCTCCGGCTCCCGTGCGGTGTGCAGCGCCACCATGAGCGCCTTGGCCGTGTCCGGAAGCGGCCGGCCGGGAGCGAGATCCACGTGCCGGAAGGAGACGCCGAGGTGATCGGCGGCCAGGCACCGGAACCCGGCCTGGGCGGCCGCGTGGAACAGATTCGGCACATCGGCCTCGAGCACATGCTCGCCGCCGACGGTCACCAGCCATATGTCCCGCACCCCGTCGAGCCGGGGCAACCACGTGCGATCGCCCAGGAATTCGGCGAGTTCGGCCACCGCGGCGTCGGTCGTCAGGTCGTCGAGTTCCGGCAGCACGACGACCGCGGTATCGAAAGCCGTTCCGGCACTGTGCGTGGCCGCCGCCGGATCGACAATCGTCACCCCGTGCAGCGCGGCGGCGTCCCCCAGGGCCGCGACCAGTTCGGTGCTGCGACCACCGTGATCGAGCACCGCGATGGTGCGCGGCGGCACCAGGGCCCGGCTGCGCAAGCGCACCCACTGCTCGACGATGCGCTGGGCGGGCACGGTGCGCTGCTCGGCCACGACGGAAATCGGTGCGTTGGCAACGGCGTTCGGTACTGCGGTCCGCGCCGCCGTGTGGTCGTAGGCCGCCCACAGGTGCTTCGGGTTCATCTGCGTGTTCGGGAAGTCGAGCAGCGGCAGCCGCGGCGCGCCCGCCGAATCCGTACGCAGTGCGGACCAGTCGTAACCGAGGTCGCTCACCGCGACGAGTCCGAGATTGCGGGTGAACTCGCGCAGATCGGTGGCCGTCCGGCGCGAGGTGCCGATCGTCTGGAAGTCACGCTGCTGCGCGACGGCGCTCAGGTTCTCCTGCACCGCGAGGAAAAGGGCCGGGTGGTCGGCGATTTCGAGGTAGGTGTCGACGCCGCGCTCGGCCGCCAGCGCGATCGCCAGATCGAACCGGACCCGGTTTCGCAGGTTCCAGTACCAGTAGTCGCCCACCGGCAGATCGGGTGTGATCGCCGTGCCCAAAGTGGAACCGATGCATTCGATCTCGGTCGCGGTGAACTCCGGCCGATCCAGTTTGGCGGCCAGCGAATTGTCCAGGAAGCTGTCCCGGAACTCGGTCACCACGGAGGTGTGGGCGGGGTAGCCGACGCGAATCTCCTTGGCGAACTTGCCTTCCGCGGTCAGATCGGCGACCACCTGCGCGACCGTCCGGCGCTCGCCGCCGATGGCGAGCACGTGCGGGGAATTGATCACCGAGAGTTCGGCCCAGCCGGAGTGCCGCGCCAGAATGGCCTCGCATTCCTCGCGATCCACGCCGACCACGGCCATCGAGTACTTGTCTTCGCGGTCTTCCTGTTTGGCGATCGTGTCCACCAGACCACCGCGCAGCGTCACCACCCGCACGGCGTCGGCCAGCGTGATCACGCCGGACACCACGCCGGCGGCGAGTTCGCCCTGGCTGTGCCCGACGGTGACCGCCGGCACCACACCGGCCGCCCGCCACATCGCCGCGAGGCCGACCATCTGCATGAACAGCGCGGGCTGCACGATACGCAGCAGGTTGTGACCCGGCTCCGATTCCGCGAGCAGGTAGGACCGCGGCGACAGCTCGAACAGGTCCTGAAAGACCGCCTCCGCCTCGTCCACCGCGGCGCGGTAGGCGGGCGAATTCTCGTAGAACATCCGGCCCATGCCCGCGTACTGGCTGCCCTGGCCCGGGAAGATGTAGCCGATCTTGCGTGCTTTGGCGGCACTGCCGGTCGCGATCACGGCCGCGTGCGGCTCGCCCGCCGCGACCGCGCGCAACGCTTCGACCAGTTCGGCACGCTCGGTGACCATGGCCAGCGCGCGGTACCGCCGCGCCACCCTGGTCCGGAACAGCATGTCGGCCACCTGGTCCGGGCCGACCGCGGCATGTGCCTCGAGGTAGGACAGGATGGCAGCGGCTTCGCGGCGCAACGAGTCCGGCGCGTCCGAGGACAGCAGCACCGGGATGCTGCCGTCCGGCAGGCGATGGCTAGACATGGATCTCCTCCTCCAGCACGGGCATCGCGATGACCGCGTGCGCGTTCGTGCCTGCGACGCCGAATGACGAGACGGCGCCGTAACGCACCCCGTCGTGGGGCGTCCAGTCCGCCAACCGCTCGGCCAGGCACAGCCCCGACCGCGCCCAATCCAGCTGCGTGGTCGGGTTTTCGGTGTGCCTGGTCGGGGCGATCTGACCGTGCAGGCCGCTCAGCAGGACCTTGATCAGGCCGAGCATGCCCGCGGCGGCCTGCGCGTGACCGAGGTTCGATTTGACCGAACCGAGTCGCGGACGGTGACCGCCGTCGCTCGCCGCACCGTAAACCTGTGCCAGCGCGGTCAATTCGAGCGGATCGCCGACCGCCGTGCCGGTGCCGTGTCCCTCGATCATGCCCACCAGCTCCGCCGGGATACCAGCGGCACGTACCGTTTTCGCGATCAGCTGCGCCTGCGCGGCCGCGCTGGGCACCGCGATGGGTGCACCCGCGCCGTTGTGGTTCACCCGGGTGGCGAGAATCCGCCCGTAGACTCGATGTCCCAGCTCGTTGGCACGCGATTCACGTTCCAGCACAACGACACCCGCACCCTCACCCCAGAGCGTGCCCAGGGCGTCCGCCGAGTACGGTTTGCACTGCCCGTCCGTGGACAGCGCGTTGGCTTTGGCGAATTCGAAGAAGCCGGCGAGCGAGCCCATCACGCAGACACCGCCGGCCAGCGCCCAGTCGCATTCCCCGTTGCGGATCGCCGACGCGGCGAGGTGTACCGCGGACAGCGACGACGCGCACGCGGTGTCCACCGTCATCGACGGACCGGACAGTCCGAGGGCGTGCGATATCCGTCCGGCCACCGCGCCCAGTGCCGCGCCGGTCGCCCGATATCCGGTGTGCTCGTTGGCCTCGTCGCCGCGCGGACCGTACTCGGTGTAGGAAGCGCCCATGTAGCAGCCGATTTCCGCACCGGCCAGGCTCGCCGGGTTGATGCCCGCGTTCTCCAGCGCCCGCCAGGCCACCCGCAGCGCCACCCGCTGCTGCGGATCCATCGCCACGGCTTCGCGCGGCGTGATGCCGAAGAACGTCGGATCGAATTCGGCCGCGCCGTCGAGGAATCCGCCCGCGTCGCGCACCTGGCTCCAGCCCTCGGTGCCGGCAGCGGCCATCAGCTGCTCGATCGGCCAGGACCGGTCCCGCGGAAACGGGCCGATCAGATCGCGTGATCCGGCCAGCGCGGACCAGTACGCCGAGAGGGTGTCGATACCGCCCGGCGCCTCTACCGCCAAGCCCGCCACGACGATCGGGTCGTCTTCGATCCGCTGTGCGCTCATCGGGTCGCCTCCCCCGAAACCAGCTCGGCGGACAGGATTTCCGCGATGCCCTCGACATGATCGTGGAGATAGAAGTGCCCGCCGTCGAACATCGTCACCGCCAGTTTCTGCTCGGTGTGCTGCTGCCAGGCGAACAGATCGCCGATACCGACGAACTCGTCCTCGCTGCCGCCCAGCACGTGGATGCCGGTGCCGACGGTGACGTCCTTGCCGCAGGTGTAGGCGTCGAACGCGCGGTAGTCGCCCTTCAAGGCGGGCAACGCCATCCGCATCAGCTCGCGGTTGGCCAGCAGGTCGGCGCCGGTGCCCTGCAGGCCGCCCACGTGATCGAGCAGTTCGTCGTCCTCGGTCGGGTGCGGTGGCATATCGGCGACCTGCCACGGTGCGCAGGCACCGGAGACGCCGAGCAGCCGGACGGGTACGCCCGCGGCGTCGGCCAGCCGGGCGAATTCGAAGGCGACCATGGTGCCCATGCTGTGGCCGAAGATGGTGATCGGCACGCCCCGGTTGAACGGCGACCGCGCGAATTCCTCGAACGCGTCGGCGGCGGTCTCCTGGATGGTCTCGCGCACCGGCTCCTGCGCCCGATCCTGGCGGCCGGGGTATTGCAGCAGCACCACATCGAAATTCGCGCTCAGGGCCTTGGAGAAGGGTCGGTACGTCGAGGCGCCACCGCCCGCGTGCGGACAGATCACCAGTGGTGGGTTGTCCGCGGACCGCGGTTTGTGAAACTTTCGGATCCAGCCCGGTGTACTAGCCATTGCCTGTTCTCCTGCCTGGCACCGCAATGCGGTGCGTCACTGCCACATCCGTCGCATGACCAACATCCCCAGGTCCGAGTCGTCGAGGACCTCGGTGTCGCCGATGCGGCGATCGGCGTCCTCGGCGATGGCGCGCAGGGTGTTGGTGAAAGCGGACTCGATGATCTGAACGTCGTTGTCGTCGAAGGAGTCCTCGGCATAGAAGACGACGACCTGAAGGGGTTCACCGGGGAACAGCAGGTCCGCGGGGAAGATCATGATCAGCAGCGCGTTGTCGGTGGCGCCGCGGCCTTCGAACGACACCAGCTCCAGGTGCTCTTCGCCGAGCAGCCGCACCAGTTCGTCGCGACCCGAGGGATAGGACTGGAACACGAACATGCTGTCGAACAGCCTGCGCGCGCCCGCGGCCCGATTCGCCGAGGTGAGGCGGTACTGCTGGAATTCCATGAGCTCGGCTCGGCGGCGCTGCACGTCGGTGAGCCGGTCCCGCCAGCTCTGCCCGGCGGGTAGGTCGATGGCGACCGGAACGGTGTTCACGAAGCAGCCGATCGCGTTGTCGACCTCGTCCAGATCGGCCGGGCGACCCGAGACCACCTCGCCGAAAACCGCAGCGTCGCCGCCGGTCACGTAGCGCAGCACGTTGGCCCAGGCCAACTGGCAGATCGCGCTGAAGGTGGTGCCGACCGTCGCGGCCAGCTCGGTCAACGCGTCGGCGACCGCGGCGTCGACCGGGAAGCGGTGCGCCACCGGCACTTTCGAACCGCCCGGCACGCGGTTCGGCGCGACCACGCAGGGCTGCACGCCGGCCAGGTACTCGTTCCACACGGCCTCGGTCGCCGCTTCGCGGTCCTCGGTGAGCCGCAGGAACTCGGCGAAAGTGGCCGGGTTGCCCAATGGTTCGGCGGTGCCGCCGCTGGCGTAGTCCGCGAAGATCTCGCGCGGCAGCAGCTGACCCGACCAGCCGTCGGTGAGGATGTGGTGCGAGGCGAGCACCAGCATGTGCTCCCCCGCCGGCAGGTGCACCACGGTCGCCCGCATCAACGGGCCACGGGACAGATCGAACACCCCCGCCTGGTCGGCGTCGAGGAATTCCAGCAGCCGCTCCTGGGCGTCCGGTTTCGACGCGAAATCGACCTCCTCGACCAGGAATTCCATCCGCTCGGCGACGACGGCGTACGGCTGTCCGGCATGCGAGACCGAAATGGCGACGCGCAGATTCGGATACCGATTCAGCACGTTGTTCAGCGAACGGGTCAGCCGCGCCACGTCGAGCGCGCCGCGCACGGTGATGGTGGTCTGCACCGTGTAGGCGTCGCGTCCCGCGCTGCTGATCGCCGTGAAATACAGCCCGGCCTGAAGGGGCGCAAGGGGATACACGTCGGCGTAGCGGCCGTAGAGCGACTGCCAGCGGTCGAGATCGAGCTGCGTCACGTCGCGGGCCAGTACGTCGCTCGGGGTCAAGCGTCGCGCGGGATCCTCGCGCACGGTCTTGGCCAGCTCACGCAGCGCGCCGGTCCACAGATCGGCCAGTTCCCGCACGTCCGGCTCGGACAACGGGCCCGACGGGTAGCGGAACGACGCCCGCAGCACCGGATCGTCGTTGTCCAGCAACGCGACGGTGTTGATGTCGAGCAGCGCGGGCGCGGGCATGGTCGCGTCGGCGTGGCCGCCCAGGTAGCCGAATTCCGGTGCGGCGTCCCATTCCTGGATCTCGCCCGCCGCGTCGGGAACGGCGAACCGGCCCATGTAGTTGAAGCTGAGCTGTGGTGCCGCGGCGGCGGCCAATTGCGGTGCGGTGCCGGCGTTGAGCCGCCGCAGCAGGCCCCAGCCGATGCCGGAGTCCGGCACCGCGCGCAACTGCTCCTTGACGGCCTTGACCGCGCCGACCATGTCCGGTTCGGCAGCGATGGTGAGCGCGACCGGATACGCGGTGGTGAACCAGCCGACGGCATTCGCGAGATCGACTCCGGCGAAAAGGGTTTCGACACGACCGTGCCGTTCCATGGTGAGCTTGACCGAGTCGGCGTCCCGCTCGCGAGCCTGCCGGAACCGCCGGGTCGCGACGGCCAGGGCGGCCACCTGGATGTCGAGGAAGTCGCAGCCGAAGGCCTGCGCCGCGGTGGTCATCAGGTAGTGCGTATCGGCGGTGTCCAGCTCCGCGGTGACCTCGCGCACCGTCGCCACCGTGTCCACGGCGGCATCGAACGCGCGGTCGCCGAGCAGCGGATCGGCGCTGTCCGCGACAGCCTGCCACCACGGCAGCGTCTCGACCATCGAATCGGCCTGGGCCAGCTGGACCAGCCCGGTATTCCAGGCCTGCACCGACGTACCCAGGTCGGCGGCCGAAAGTTCTTCACCCGCCCAGAGTCTGCGCAGGTCCTCGTGGATGACGCGCCACGAGACACCGTCGACCACGAGGTGGTGCAGCACCAGCAGCAAGCGTCCGGCGGTGCGATCGTCCGTGTGCACCCAGGCCGCGCCGACCATCCGGCCCGCCGCGGGATCCAGCTCCTCGGCGATCCGGCGCAGCTGCTCGTTCAGGACCTCTGTCGCACTCGATTCCCATGCGGCACCATCGATTTCGATGTCGTGCAGGCTGGGCCGGGCGAACGGCTCGTCCGCGTGCGGCACGTAGTACGCGGGCCGTCCGTCCGGTCCGGCCGCCAGGCGGGCGCGCAGCAGCGGATGCCGGTCGACCAGCCCGTCGAGCAGCGCGCCCAACTGCTCGCGCGTGCTGCCGGCCGGGGTCACCACGGCCGTCGCCTGGCTGTAGGCGGCGTAATCGGTGCTCTGTTCGGTCAGCAGGGTCGCGATCGGGTTGAGCGGAATCCAGCCGGTGCCGTCGCCGGATTCGACCAGTGCGGGCGCGGTCGACAGGTCGATCGGCGCGGTGGCGGCCGCGATGAGCGCGATGGTGCGCGCCGCGAACAGCGCGCTGGTGCTGATCAGCAGGCCACGCTTCTTGAGGGCCGAAGCCATCCGGATCGCACTGATGGAATCGCCGCCGAGCGCCAGGAAATCGTCGTCGGCGGCCAGCTCGACCTGCGCGGTGAGCCCGAGCACCTGCCGGATCACTTCGGCGACCGCCTGCTCGGCCGGATCACGCAGCGCCCGGCCGCGACCGGTGTCCCCGCCGAGATCCGGCACCGGAAGGGCCTTGCGGTCCAGCTTCCCGTTCGCGGTGAGCGGCAGTGCCGCCAATTTCACCAGCGCCGTGGGGATCATGTATTCGGGCAGCCGATCGGCCAGGAAAACCCTGATGTCCCCGGCATTCTCGGCCTCGGTGCCGGACTCGAACGCCGATCCCGCCTCGGGCACGTAGTAGGCGACCAGTGCCGCGTCGCTGTCGCGGTTGATCGCGATCGCCGCGGCCGCGGCGATGCCCGGCACCTGGCGCAGCACCGAGCCGACCTCGCCGAGTTCGATGCGGTGACCGCGCACCTTGACCTGATCGTCGATCCGGCCGAGGTACTCCATGCTGCCGCTGGGATGCCAGCGCACCACGTCGCCGGTGCGGTACATCCGCGCGCCGGGTTCGTCGGCGAACGGGCAGGCGACGAAGGTCGCCGCGCTCAAATCGGATCGATGGTGGTAGCCCTGGGCGAGTTGCACTCCGCCCAAATACAATTCACCGGTCACCCCGGGCGGCACCTGCCGCAGCCGGTCATCGAGCACGTAGACCGTCGAATTCCATTCCGGCTGGCCGATCAGCGCCGACCGGAACTCCGGCGGCTTTGCCAGCGCGCCCGCGAAGTTCTCGTGCATCAGGTCCATGGCGGCCTCGGTCGGTCCGTAGAGGCCCAGGACGGTGCCGCCGAACACCCGGCTCGCCTCCGCCACCAGCGGCGGCGGTACCGCCTCGCCGCCGAGGTAGACGAAGCGCATGGACTGCAGCCGGGCCGGATCGGGCTCGGCGTCGAGGAAGGCCCGGGTCACGCTGGGCACCAACGAGATCTGGGTGATCTGGTGCCGGTCGATGATGCCCGCCAGCGCCTCCACATCGGCCTGCCACCAATCCGGCGGCGGCAGCACCGTGGCCGAGCCGGTGCACAGCGCGTTGACCAGTTCGAAGACCGAGACGTCGAAGCCGATCGGCGCCTTCTGCAGGATGCGTTCCGCGCCGAAGCCCAGGTAGTCGCGCATCCACTGGACGTGGTTGACGACGCCGCGGTGATGGTTCACCACGCCCTTGGGCCTGCCGGTGGTGCCCGAGGTGTACAGCAGGTAGGCGGCATCGAACGGATGGATCGGGCGCACGAGTTCGTCGGGCCGGATCGCGCTGTCGTCGAGCTGCGCCACCGCCGCGCGCTCCGCCTCGTCGGCGAGGTCCAGGACCGGCACTCCCGCAATGCATTCCGGGTCGAGCAGCCGCTCGGGACGCGCCGATCGAACCAGCAGGGCGGGTTCGGCGTCGCGGAGCATGAACTCGATCCGATCGGCGGGGTAGCTCGGATCGATCGGGACGTAGACGGCGCCGGTGCGCAGCACCGCCGCGAACACCACGGGCAGCCATTCGCTGCGCTCGGCGAAGACGCCGACCCGATCGCCCGCGCGCACCCCGCGTTCGAGCAGCCGCCGGGCGAAACGGTTCACCCGCGTGTCGAATTCGGTGTAGGTCAGTTCCAGCTCGCCGAAGATCACCGCGACCCGATCGGGGTACCGCTGCGCGGATGCACGAATCATCGCGTCGACGCTGTCCGCCGCGATCGGCACCGCACCACCGCGCGACCAGCTCTGCACCGCGGCGCGATCGGCCGCGCTGAGCACGAGCAGCTCGTCCACCCGGCGGTCCGCCGCGGCGGCGGCGAGTGTCTGGTCGATGTAGTCGTGCAGCCGCTCGATCGTCGACTCGTCGAAAAGATCGGTCCGATAGGTGATCTGCACATCGACCCGGTCGCTGTGCAGGAACGCCTCCACGGCGATCGGCAGCAGCGACGCACCGTGGTCGGCCAGCTGCCAGCTGGTGACCGCGCCGGGCAGCTGTGGTCCGTCGATCTTCTGATCCAGGAACAGCACCATGGTGTCGAACAGCGCGGAGCCCACGTTGCCGGTCGCGCGGTTGACCGCGCGCACCACGCCCTCCTGCGGGAAGTTCTTGTGCCGGAACGCTTCCGTGGTCACCGCACGCACATAGCCGACCAGCTCGGCGAAGGTGCCGGTCGAACCCGCGCCTTCCCCCAGCGGGTTCAGCCGCAGCGGGAGCATGTTGCTGAAATTGCCGATCAGCAGTTCCATGCCGGCTTCTTCGCGATTGGCGACCGTGGTGCCGATCACGATGTCGGCTTGGCCGGTAACCTGGCGCAGCGCAACGTAATACGCGGCCAGGAACACCGAGAACGGCGTCGTGCGCAGCGCCGCGCTGAGGTTGCGCAGGTTGGCGTCCGCCGCCGCACCGAGCAGGCGGTCGAGACGGCTGCCCGTTTCGGTGACCAGCGCGGGACGCCGGTTGTACGGCAGCGGCAGCTCGGGCACCTCGCCGTCGAAGCGGCTCGCCCAGAACTCGCTGTCCGCGCGGTGATCGGCGGTCTCGAAGCGGTCCTGCTCCCATTCCGCGAAGTCGGCGACCTGGCGGCGCAGCGGCTCGACGGTGATCGAGCCGGTCAACGCCTCGCGATAGAACCGCTCGACGTCCTTCGACAGCGCGGGCAGAGTCATACCGTCCCAGGCGATGTGCTGGATCACGACGATGACGACCAGCCTGCGCGCGTCGACCCGTACGAAATCGAGCCGCATGGACGACTCGTTCGACAGGTCGAAGGTCTCGTGCGCGGCCGCCGCGACCCGAGCGTCGAGGGTGCGCTGCGCTTCCTCGGCCACCAGACCGGTCAGGTCGAATTCGCGGACCCTGGGCGCGAGTTCGGGATGAATGCGCTGGTACGGGTTGCCGTGCTCGTCGTTGTGATAGGTGGTGCGCAGCACCTCGTGCCGCTGCACCAGAGCCAGAAATGCTTGCCGCAGTGCGTCGTCGACGACCTCGCCCTCGAAGGTCAGCGCCAGACACAGGTTGTATGCGGTGCTGTCCGGCGAGATCTGCTGGTGCGCCCACACATAGCGCTGGCCGAAGGACATGGCCGCGCGGGACGGGTCCCGGCGCTGCGGCACGGTGGGGGTGCCCGCCAGGCCCTCGGCGGCGAGCCTCGCCCGCATCGCTTCCTGCAGGTCTTCCAGCGATCGCATCTACGTCAAACCAATCTTTTCTCGAAACAACCGGTGCGGCAACACATTCCGCGCTACACCAGGGCCGCCGGCGTGGGCAGGTCGATCTCGGCCAGCTCGAGCAGGATGCGCGCCACCTGGACCAGCCGGTCCGGTGCCGGCTCGGCGGCGAGCAGACCCGCGCTGATCCGGCGCACCGTCCGGCCTTCGAGCACGCCGGTGACACCGAACCCCTGCACCGCGAGCAGACCGCGGATCTGGCCGGTGAGCGTGGTCGCCAGGATCGAGTTGCCGCCGACGTCGAAGAAGTCGGTTTCGACGCCGAGGCGATCGACGCCGAGCACCTGGGCGGTGATGTATTCGACCGCGGCTTCGACCTCGTTCGCCGGGGGCACATAGACATTGCGGGTGCCGGCGTCATCGGCGAACCGGGCGCCTACCGCCGCGCGGTCGAGCTTGCCGTTGGCGGTCAGCGGGATCGCGTCGAGCACCTCGACGACCTCGGGAATCATGTAGCCGGGCAGCAGTTCTCGCAGTTGCTCGGTGAGCTCGGCGGGCTCGACCGGCGCTGCGGCGGTCACCGCGGCGGCGAGCCGGCCGGAGGGCGTGATCAGCGCGACGGCCTCGCGCACCGCGGCGAGCCCGTGCAGCGCCGACTCGACCTCGCCGAGTTCGACCCGATAGCCGCGGATCTTGACCTGGTGGTCGGCGCGGCCGAGGAAATCGGCGGTGCCGTCGGGCAGGTAGCGGGCCAGATCGCCGGTGCGGTACCAGCGCACGCCGTCGACCTGAACGAAGCGGTCCGCCGTGCGTTGCGGGTCGCCGCGGTAACCGTCGGCGACGCTCGTGCCGCCGATCCAGAGTTCGCCGAGCACCCAGTCCGGGCAGTCCTCACCGCGCTCGTTCACCACGCGCAACTGCACGTTGGCCAGCGGCGTGCCGTAGGGCACGTTGACCCACGCGGCCGGGAAATCGTCGGTGACCTCACAGACGGTGGAGTGGATCGCGGTCTCGGTGGTGCCGCCGAGGCCGACGAAGCGCAAGCCGGGCACCTGCGCGCGCATCCGCTGTGCGAGTTCGGTTTTCACCTTGTCACCGCCGGTCAGCACGAGCCGCAGCGAACGCAGCTGCTCGGGCGAGGCGAGTTCGAGCAGCATGCCGATCAGGCCCGGCGCGCAATTGAGCACGGTCACACCGGACTCCGCGATGAGGGTGGCCCACGCGGCGGCATCGCGCTCGGTATCCGCGTCGACACAGGCGAGCGCCCCGCCCAGCGACAGCGGCGCGAAGATGTCGTAGACCGACAGGTCGAAGCTCAACGCGGACAACCCGATCAGCCGATCGTCCGGGCCGAGATCGAAACGGGCGCCGATCGCGTCGATGGTGTTGGCGGCCGCGCGGTGGCTCACCTCGACACCCTTGGGCTCCCCGGTCGATCCGGAGGTGAACAGCACGTAGGCGACGGCGTCCGGCGTCGTGGGCACCGGCCGGTCCAGGCCGGGCCCGGCCAGCGCGTCGGTGAGCGCGATTCCGGTCACCGCGTCGGGCAGGATCTGGGCATCGTCGACGATCGCGACCCGCACGCCACCGCGCGCGAGGATCCGGTCCCGGCGCGCGCTCGGCTGATCGACGCCGATCGGCAGGTAGGCCGCACCCGCGGCGAGCACACCGAGCACAGCGGGAATCTGCCGGTGTCCCTTCGGCACCACCACGGCCACGGTGTCGCCGGAGGTGACGCCGGCGTCGGCGAGCGCGCGGGCGACCGCGAGCGCCTGCGCGGCCAGTTCCCCGTAGCCGGCCGACCCGCCGTCGCGCCAGCACAGCGCGACGCGGTCCGGATGTTGTTGCGCGAGTGCGAAGAACGCGTCGTGCAGGGTGCGCGCGCCCAGCTCGGCGGCGGTGTCGTTGGCCGAGTCGCGCACCGCGCGTTGCGGTTGCGGCAGCGGCAGTGCCAGTTCGGCGGACCAGTCCGCGTCCGGCCGCACGAGTGCGGTGAGGGTGTCGCGGAATTCGGCGAACATCGCCGCCGCGACGCCCTCGGGCAGTGCGTCGCGGCGGATGTCCCAGTTGACGAGCAAACCGCCGGCGAGCTCGACGACCTGCGCGTCCAGGTCGACCTGCGGTCCCTGCGAGAGGATCCAGACCGGCTCGCCGAACACGCGAGTGACGCGCTCGGAGAACAACTCTCCCAGATCCAGGCCCGAGGTGAACACCACCGACGGGGTGACCGGCGCGCCACGCAGCCTGCCCAGATCGCGCAGTACGTCCAAGCCCTCGTAGCCGGAGTGCACGGCCGAGGTGTGCAGTTCGCGCTGCAATCGCTTCGCCCGCGCCACCATCGATTCGGTGGTGCGAGCGTCGACGTCGACCAGCACGGAGTTGGTGAAATCGCCCACCACGCGGTCGATGTCGTCGTGCAGCGGCTCGCGCGCGAACAACGGCAGGTTCAGCAGGAAGCGCTGCTGGGCCGACCAGCGCGCGATGGCCTCGCTGAACACGGTGGCCAGCGCGACGGCGGGCGTCACGCCGTTGCCGTGCGCGTACTGCTGCAGCCGCGCCTTCTCCCCGGCGTCGAACCAGTGGTGCAGGCGGATGCTGCGCGACGGGTCCGGCCGTTCGTTCTCCGGCACCACCGGCAGCGACGGGATATCGGGCAGGGTCGGCGCCTTCTGTGCCCACCACTGCACGTCGGCGGAATTGTCCGGAGCGGTGCGCGCTTTGGCGGCGAGGTATTCGCGGAAGGTGAAACCGAGCGGCTCGAGTGCGTCGTCGTCGGCTTCGTAGAGCGTGGCGAGGTCGTCCAGGATGCGCCGGTAGCTCTGGGCGTCGGCGGCGACCATGTCGACGTCGAGGTGCAGACGATGCGCGCCGCCGGGCAGCACCGTCACCGCGATGTCCACCACCTGGCCCGCCGCGACGTCCATGCGCTGGTGGCTCTTGTCCTGGCGGATGCCGTCGAGCGCGGTCTCGACCTCGGACGCGGAGTGCGCGCTCAGGTCGAGGGTGTGGCAGACCGGCACCAACGGCGCGGGCAGGATCCGCTGCGTACCGCTGTCCAGGAACTGGGCTCGCAGCATCGCATGGTGCGCGACCAGGCGTTCAGCCGCGCGCCGCATCCGATCGGCCTGCAGGCCACGGCCGTCGAATTCGACGTAGAGGTGTGCCGCGACCCCGCCGAGCCGCTGATCCTGCCGTCGGCCCACCCAGTAGGCGTGCTGCATCGTCGCCAACGCGAATTCGTCCGTCTCGGTGGCGGTTTCGGCGGCCGGAGCGGGCGCGGACGCGACCTCCTCGACCTGCTGGCTCACTCCCAGCAACTCCGCCCAGCCGGCGATGGTCGGATTCAGCGCGAGGGCCGAACTACGCACCTCGTAGCCCTGTTTGCGCCATTTGGCGGCCAGGTGCATGAGCTTCATCGAATGCATGCCCAGGCTCACTAGATCGTCGTCGTAACCCACCGTTTCGGGTGCTACGCCGAGATCCGCTGCCACCATGTCGCGCAGTTCAGCCTTGCCGAACATCAGACTCCTCACCAGCCGAGAAACAGCCCATCGGACCGCAGAGGCAAGCCTTGCCTAACCTCAAGGCATCGTAACCCACGAGGGGCGCCCAGAGGCAGAGTGTGGTTTGCCTAACCTATTTGCTATGTCTAGTCACCGGCACATAGCCGGTTACCGGCTCACCCAGTGGTGAGTTCGGTCAGTACCGCGGCCCAACGGTCGACCCGGACATCGGTGTCCGTTTCGTCCAGAACCGCCGAATTCACGTCGAATTGGGCGACCAGCGACGGCCTGCCGTCGCGCGGGACGACCGCCGTCATCACGTCGACCGTGAACCGCACCGGCAGATCCGGGTGACCCGCGATGCCGAACTCGGCGGTGAACTCCGCCAGCGGCGCGGGCGACCACGGTCCCGAACCGAAGCTCAGCACATCGAACCGGCCCAGATGGTTGAGCCGAAGCTGGCCGCGCGCGGCGAGCGTGCGCTCGTGCCACGGCAGCGGACCCGCACCCGGCGTCCAGCCGCGGAGTTCGGTCACCGGCACCAGGACCGTCTCCTCCACCGTGAACCACCCGACCTGGCGGGTGTCGTCTTCGGCGGGCCTGCCGTGCGACTCCCTGGTCAGCGCGACTCGGCCCGCGGCGTCGGCGCTGTCGGCGAAGGTGCGCGCGCAGGCCAGAATCAGCATGTCCTCCAACGGGATCCCGGTTTCGGCACACCGTGCGAGGAACCGCTCGGTGGGCTCGGGTCCGAGTTCGCGCACCCGCTGGATCACCTTGCCCGCACGGTCGCTGGCGGGATCGGAGAACCGGCCGCCGAGGGCGGTACCGAGAATCGGCAGCGGCGCGGTCGGCACCGAGCTCGGATCCGGTTCGCGGGGTTGCTCGTTCAGCGGGAGGTCGCCCTGTTCGAGTCGGCGCAGGTCGTCGACGAGGATCAACCAGGAGACCACGTCGACGGCGAGGTGATGGATGGACAGCAGCAGGCGGCGCCGGCCCGGCCCGCCGTCCAGCACGGTGGCGGAGAGCATACGGCCCGCCGCCGGATCGAGCCGGTCGACGGTCTCGGCCAGGCGCGCCGCGGGGTCCGCAGCGGTGTCGGTGACCACTGCCGAACATGTTGCCGCGTCGATGGATTCCTCGACGATCAGCACCGGGGTGTCGTGCGTTTCGGTGTCGAGGCGCGAACGCAGAGTCGGGTGCGCCGCGGCCAAAGCGTGCAGTCGTGCGACGACCAGTTCGACCGTCGCGTCGTCGGGCAGCATGATCACCTGACTCTGCGCGAGGTAGCGGTAGTCGCCGTTGGCGATGATCTCGTGCGCCAGCGCGGTGAGCGGCAGGACGGTGCCCGCGGGCGTGTGCGCGGCCTCGGCGACGTCGTCGCCCGCCGCGGTGTCCAGCTTGTTCGCGAGGTCGCGCAGATCCCCAGCGGCGACAACGTCTTTCGCGGTGACTCGGTATCCCGCGCCACGCAGCCGGGAGACCAGGTCGATGATGCCGATGCTGTCGATGCCCAGATCGGCCAGATTGTCCAGCACACCGACCGCCGCCGCGCGACCCTCACCCATCGCGGCGATCAGCCCGAGCAGGGTCCGCTCGGTCTCGGTAGCGGGCTCGGCCAGCACGGCATCGGTGACCGGTGCGTGCAGTAGCGCCGTCGCGGCGTGGACGTCGAGTTTGTCGTTGCGGTTCAACGGGATCTGTTCGACGTGCACGATCCGGGTCGGCACCAGGAACCGGGGCAGGCGCTGCGCGAGGGCGGCGCGGATCTCGGCAACGGACAGTTCGGCGACGACCAGGGCGCCCAGGCGAGTCCGGCCGTTCTCCACGAAAGCCAATGCGGCGGCGTGCGTTACGCCGTCGAGCTCGCGCAGCACAACGGTCGCCTCGTCGGGCTCGACCCGGTAACCGTTGATCTTGACCTGGCTGTCGATGCGGCCTTCGTAGACCACCGTGCCCGCGGCGGTCCGGCGCACAAGATCGCCGGTGCGGTAACGCCTTCCGCTCCTTCCGGCGACGAAGGCGGCCGCCGTGGTAGCCGGCCTGCCGAGATAGCCGAGCGCGAGTTGCGCACCGGAGAGGTACAACTCGCCGTGACCACCCGGCGGCACCGGACGCAGTCGATGGTCGAGCACCTCGGCCGACAGGTTGTCGAAGGTACGCCCGATCGTCGGCGCCGCGTGCTCGTGCACGTCGGCCATCAGGGCTTCCACCGTGGTCTCGGTCGGGCCGTAGAAGTTGATGACCCGGGTGGTCGGCAGGCGGCGCAGTCGCGTCCAGGTGTCCTGGCTGATCGCCTCGCCACCCAGCGCGAGCACCAGCAGCGGGCAGGACTCCCCTGCGGGCTGGGCCGGGCCGGAACGCGGGGTGAACAGGCCGGCCGCGATCAAACGGTTCAACATCGACGGCGAGGTGTCGAAGATGTCGATGCGCTGCTGCTCGATCGCCGCGACGATCTGCTCCGCGTCGGTGCGCACCTTGTCCTCGAGCAAGACGACCGTGTGCCCGCTGAGCAGCGCGACCGTCGGCTGCCAGGCGGCGTCGAAACCGGTCGACCAGCCGTGCCCGATCCGCAGCTGCCGTCCGGACTGCGCGGCGAGCGGCGCGAAGATCCGGCGCTCGTGGTTCGACCAGTGATTCAGCAGCGCACCGTGCGGGACCACCACCCCTTTCGGGCGGCCGGTGGTGCCGGAGGTGAACACCACATAGCAGGGCGCGTTCCGATCCTGCTGCGGCACCGGCACATTCGCCTCGACCGGGCCGGACGCACCGAGCACCCGCAGCACACCGCGGTCGTCCGGTACCGCGTGCACGAACTCACGTCCCTGCTCGCGGACCAGGCGCAAGGTGTCGGCCAGCGATTCGTCGCCGAGCACTACGCCGACGTTCGCCACCTCGAACATGTAGGCCAGCCGGTCCGCGGGCGTCGCGGGGTCCACGTGCACGCACAGCGCACCGGCGAGGCCGATCGCGAACGGCGCGTGCAACACCCGGCGATCGCGGGGCAGTACGACCGCTACCGCGGCGCCGGGCCGCACCCCAGCGGCGCGCAGGCTGGCGGCCAAAGTCTTTACAGCCGAACCGAATTCGGCGAAGGACTGCGCTCCGGCTGCGTCGACCACGGCTACCTGTGCAGCGGCCCGATCCGCGGCCGCGAGCAATGCCGCAGGCACCGAGGCGTACGGTGCCGGCGACTGCGGCGCGACGGCCAGCGCGGCGGGCTCGTCGGCGAGCAAAAGGTCGATATCGCAACCGCGCTCGACGTCGACCAGCCGCCGGATGACCGCGAGCACCCGGCGCGCCAGCTGATCCGGATCGAATCGGTCCACCAGGTCCGGGCGGATTTCGACGCGGGTGACGAGCCGCTGGTCCTCCAGCACCGGCACCACCGCGATCGGGTAGTGGCTGGGTGAATCGATCCGGCGCGGCCGCATCGTGGCGCCACCCGTCAACTGCATCGAGGTGGTGATCTCGCCGAGCGGAGTGTTCTCGAAGACCAGCAGCGTGTCGAAAAGCTGTCCCACTCCGGCGTGTTTGGTGATCTCGGCGATGCCCAGGTATTCGTGCGCCCGCAGCTGCGCCACGGTGCGTTGCAGCTCGGCACCGATCTGCGCGGGCGAGCGCTCGTCCATCCGCACCCGCACCGGAATGGTGGTGACGAGCGCACCGACCAGCCGATCGGCATGGGGCAGCGACGCGTCGCGCCCGGAGGTGGTCTGCCCGAACACCACGTCGTCGCGTCCGGTGAGGCCGGAAAGCACCCGGGCCCAGGCCATTTGGCACACGGTGTTCATGGTGATGCCGTGTGAGCGGGCCCAGTTGGCGACCAGTTCGGTTTCCGCGCGGTCGAATTCGGCGGTGCCGAGCACCGGGATGTCCCCCGGCGCGGGCGGCGCGAGCATCGGCATCGGCGACAGCCCGGCTAGCGCCTCGGTCCAGGCCGCGATGGAGGCCGCGGTATCGCGGCCGGCCAGCCAGGCCGCGTGCTCGCGCAGCGGCGGGGCGGGCGGCAGCGCCGATCCGCCGCCGTACAACGCGATCAGATCGGCGAAGATCAACGGGATGGACCAGCCGTCGACCACGATGTGGTGTGCGGTGCAGATCAATTCATAGGAGTGCTCGGCGACCCGCGCCACGGTCACCCGGAACAACGGGCCGTTGTCCAGGTCGATACGCACCCGGCCTTCGTCCCAATAGAGCTGCTGGGCGGCGGCTTCCGGGTCCGCAGCCGCGCGCAGATCCACCTCGCGCCAGCCGATCCGCCCGTCCGAGGTGATCACCAGCACCGGGTGCGGCAGGCCGTCGGTCAGTACAGCCGCACCCAGATGCGGATAACGTTGCAGCACTGCGTCGAACGCCGCCCGCAGACCGGGGAGATCGAGCAGGTCGTCGATCCGCGCGGCAAACGTCACCAGGTACGGGTCGACCTCTCCCGACATGGTGCTGACCGAATAGAGGCCGCGCTGCAGCGGTGACAGCGCGACGACGTCGAGGATCTCGGTGCTCACTTCGCGCCGAACTTCTTGCCGAGCGCCGCCAGCGCCGCGGGATCCAGGCCGGACGCGCTCATCGGCGCCGCGGCCGCCGGGGCGGGCGCCGCCGCGGCGGGCTCGCCCTCGGCCAGTTGCGTGGCGAGTTCGTGCACCGTCGGGAAGGCGAAAACGGTTTGCACGTCGAGCACGTAGCCCTGCTCGGCCAGGTCGGTGACCAGGCGCAGCGCGGCGATCGAGTCACCGCCGAGCGAGAAGAAGGTGTCCGCGCGGCCGACCTCGTCGTCCTCGTCGAGCTCGAGCACCTTCCGGATCGCCGCCGCGACAACGCGTTCGGCGTCGGTCTGCGGCGCGCCGCCGAGCCCGGGGCCGCCCGCGAGAGCATCGGGCGCACCCGGCTCGGCGAACAGTGCCGTGTCGATGGCCACGTCGGTGCCGTCGGCCCATGCCGCGCAACGGCTTTCGAGATGGGCGGCGAACTCGTCGAGGGCGCGGCGGCCCGACAGCGCCGGGAACTCGAGGGTGAGGGTGGCGCCGTCGGAGTCGACCGCGACGTCCACGACGAGGTCCACTCCGTGCGGGCGGGCGGTGCGCCGGTGCAGTTCGCGCACGGTGTATTCGGTCGTGCCGAGCGCGATCGGACCATCGGCCCGCACCCCGACGAGCACCTGGAAGAGCGCGCCGGTCACCACCGCGCCGGTGCCCTTCAGCTGATGGGTGAGCCGTTCGATCCTGGTCTGCGCGTGGGCACGGGCCTCGGTGGCGCAGGCCGCGGTCGCGTCGACGAGTTCCCGAGGGGTGCCCGTCCGCACCGAATCCAGCCGCAACACCAGCTGATTGGCGGTATTGCCGAGAACTGTGCCCTGCTGCGCGGGCTCCAGCACACCCACCGGCACATCGTCGCCGAGGCCCGCTTCGCTGAGCGCCCTGGCCACGAGCGCGGCAAAGACCACGGTCGCGTCGTGCTCGCCACGCAAGGAGTCGAACGCGGGCCGCGGAAGACGGAAGGACCGGCGCGGGCCCTCCGCACCGGGCTCGTCGTCGAGGATCGGGGTCGCGCGTTCGGGCAGATCCGCGAGGCGCGCCGTCCAGTAGGCCAGGTCCGGGTCGTCGGCGGCGGTGCTGCCCAGCGCTTTCAGCTGCGCCGCGACCAGGCTGCGGTACTGCGCCGCGGCGGGCTCGGCCTGGCCGTGCTCGTAGGCCGCGAAAAGCCCGGCCGCCAGCAGATCCACCGTGCGGTCGTCGGCGGCGACCGGATGCACCGTGATCGAAACGACAGCACGGCCCGGCAATGCATAGCGCCGCAGCCGGATCGGGAGATCGTGTACCAGGTCGAAGCGGTGCACCGCGTCCGAGCGCAGCGCGGAGTCCAGCGCGGCCTCCTCGAGGCGGACGGTCTCGACCACGGCGTCCGGCACGGCGACCACGCGCTGATAGGGCACGCGGCGGTCGTCGGGGAAGACCGTGCGCAGAATCTCGTGCTCGGCCAGCATCGCGATGGTCGCCTGCTCGAACGCCTCGTCGTCCAGATCGCCGGTGACCTCCAGCGCGACGAACAGATTCGCGGCGGCGGTGCGCCGCAGGCGTTCCGGCAGCAGCACGGCCTGCTGCGCGAGTGACAGCGGCGTGCCACGATCACCAGTGGTGGTGGCCCTGTTCGCGTTTCGCACCAGCGAATCTGACATGTTCGATCCTTCCGAGCACCGCAGCAACCACCTGGGAAACCGCCGCGGCCACTATCTACCGATCAACCAATCGGGGGTGGACAGCACGTAGCTACCCACCCCCGGATTAAAGTTAGCCTATCCTAAACCAGCTGTGGCCAGCGGACCAGCCGTGCCTACTTGCTCACAGCCGCGAACGTCGGATCCAACTTGTCCAGCACGAAAGGCACCGACAGCGGCGTCGGGGTATTGATCGCGCTGATCGTCGTCACGTCGACGAAGGCGATGCCGTTGCGCTGCACCGACGGCAACGCGTCGTAGCCGGGCAGCCGCTTGAACTTCTCCTCGAACGCGGGCAGTGCGCCGCAGACCAGCATGTCGGAGGTCAAGTCGCCCAACCGTTCCGGCGACAGCGCCAGGCGGCCGCCCGCGGGCGCCTCCTGCGCGATCTTCTCGGGAATCGACATGCCGAGCCGATTGAACAGCGTGGCCGAGCCGTCCTTCGGGTCGGCCAGCACCATCAACTGCGCGGAGCCGGTCAGCATGCAGGTGAGAAAGGTCTTGCCGCGCAAGCCCGGATACCGGTGCGCCACCCCGTCGATCCGCGCGTTGACGTCGGCGACCACCTTGTCCGCGTCGGCCTGCCGATGCAGCACCTTGCCGAGCGTCGCGAGCTGATCCGACCACTGGTCGACCTGCGCGTTGGGCGTCACCGGTCCGATGGTCGGCGCCAGCTTGGACAACTTCTCGTACATCGCCTTGTCGACCATGAACCCGGGCACCAGGATCAGGTCCGGTTCCAGCGCGGCGATCTGCTCCACCACGTCGGAACCCATGCTGAGCACCTTGGCCTCGTTCAGCGAATCCGGCACCCACGGCACCTTCGACTTGCTGCCCATCGAGACGTTGTCCGCGTAGCCGACCGGCGTCACGCCCAGCGCCAAAGTGGCGTCGAGCCACTGGTTGCCCAGCGTGACGATGCGCTTCGGCGTGCCGCTGACGGCGGTCTCCCCCAGCGAATGCGTGATCGTCACCGCACCGGACGCGTCGTCGCTCTTGTCGTCGGAACCACAGGCCGCGGAGGTCAGCAGCAGACCCACCGCGAGCACCGCGACAGCGCGGCCGACCATGCCGCGACCCCGTCCCGCCGTTCTTCGGCCCAGCTTCATTCCGTCACTCCTCAAGTCCGATCCTTGCTGCAGTAGGCAAGGCTAAGCAAACACCAGCCAACCATCGTCGGTCCAGGATGCACGATCGCCGGTGCGCACCAGCAACCCCGGTGCGAACGGGTCGGCCAGGAATGGCCCGGCCGCCGCGTCGCCCACCCGGCCCAGGGCCGCGCCGCCGATGAAGACCTCGCCGAGCACCCCGGGGCGCACCGGTCTACCGCGCTCGTCGAGCACCAGCACCCGTGCGCCGGGAATCGGGCGCACCCGCCCGGTGCCGTCCAGCGGTCCGCGCGCCACGGCGCCCACATACTCCGGCACCGCGTAGGCCACGGTGCCGGCCGAGCCCGGCGCCGCCGTCGCGAGCAACGCGGGAAGAGTTGGCGCAGTGTCTGTTCCGGTGAGATCCCAGCGACAGACCGTCGCGGCGGCCGCGGCGGGGACCTGTGCTATCCCGGCCGCGATGCCGACCTCGGTGACGACGTGAGTCACCGCGAATTCCGTGATCAGCGCCGCCAATTCGGCGGGATCGGACCATTGCGCCGGTGTGGCGACGATCAACTGCGCGCCATCGGCCAGGGCCGCGAACAGTTCGACCGCCGCACGCGCATCGATGCGGCGCACCGCGAGCAGCCGCACATCTCGTGCGCGGTAGGCCGGGTCGGCGTTTCGGCACCGCCGATCTGCCGCCACCGCACGGCGATCCGCGACCGCCACCGCCAGCGCCGCGGCGGGCGGCAGGACGCAGGTGTCCTCGCCTGACTCGGTCGCGGCATCGAGCAGCGTCGTGACCAAGCGCACCAGACGCTCGGCCGCGTCGTCGGCCGGCGCGAGTTCGTCAGGGCGACCGGCGGCCAAGCGGGCGAACAACTCGCCGTAGGTCAACGACTTTGTGCCGCAACGGATCGCAGGCCGGCTGCTGGGAAAGCTGTGGCCGCGGCGGATGACCTCGGCCAGGTCGGGCACATCGGCGAGGTCGACGCCGGTGGACCACTCGCCGAGCACCCGCTCGCGTTCGGCGGCGGTCAATTCCTCCGGCGCCGCAACGGGAGTCGCCTCGATGAGCGCGGCCAGCCCGGCCACCGTCGGATTGTCGAAGACCACCCGCACGTCGATCTCCACCCCGAATTCGGCACGCAGCCGCGGCACCAACCGGTTGGCCAGCAAGGAATGCCCGCCGAGGTCGAAGAACGAGTCATCGGCGCCGACCCGGTCCAGGCCGAAGATCTCCTGATACAGCTCGACGAGCCGAATCTCGGTGGCGGTGCCCGGTTCTCGATAGCCGTGCGCGATCCGGACCGGCTCCGGCAGCGCGTCACGATCGAGCTTGCCGTGCTTGGTCAGCGGGATCTCGTCGATCAGCATGAACGCCGCGGGCACCATGTACTCGGGCAGACTGGCGGCAGCCCGCGCCCGCACCTGCTCGAGGTCGAGGTCACCGGCGGCGGGCACCACGTAGGCCGCGAGCATGGTGCCGATCGAGCGGTCGGCCACCGCGACGACCGCACAGTGCCCGACGCCGGGATGCGCCGCGATGGTGGCCTCCACCTCGCCGAGTTCGATGCGGAACCCGCGCACCTTCACTTGGGCGTCGGCGCGGCCGACGAATTCGAGCACGCCGTCGGCTCCACGCCGGGCCAGATCGCCGGTCCGGTACAGCCGTGCGCCCGGCAGGAACGGATCGGCGACGAAACGGTCCGCCGTCGGCCCGGCCCGATGCAGATACCCACGCGCCAATTGCGCTCCCCCCAAATAGATTTCCCCGACGACGCCGTGCGGGACCAGCTGCAGTCGCTCGTCGAGCAGGTAGCAGTACACGTTGCGGTTCGGCACGCCGATCGGCACGATCCGGGTGCCCTGCGGACCGTCGACAGGCATATGCGTCGCGGAGACCACCGCCTCGGTCGGACCGTAGTGGTTGCGTAGTTCGGCGTCGAAGACCCCCGCGAAGCGATCGGCCACCTCGCCGAGCAACGCCTCGCCGCCGACCGGAACATGGCGCAGCGCACGCCATTCGCTCACTTCGGGCAGCAGCAGGAAGGTGCTCAGCGTCGACGGCACCATGTGCAGCACGGTGATACCGCAGCGGGTGATCAGGTCGGCGACGTACGGGATGTCGCGGAACGCGGCGGGCTTCGGAATCACCAGGCACGCACCGACAGTCAGCGTGACGAAGATATCCAGCAGCGACGCGTCGAAACTCACCGGCGAGGACTGCAACAGCCGGTCCTCGGCCGTCATCCCCCACTCCGCGCGGAAGCCGTCCAGGTGCTCGGCGATCGCGGCGTGCGAAACCGCCACGCCCTTGGGCTTTCCGGTCGAACCCGAGGTATAGATGAGGTAGGCGAGATTGCCGGGACGCAGCGGGCGGACCCGTTCGGGATCGGCCGGATCGTGCTCGGGCAACTCGACCGCGGACTCTTCCGCGGCCACCAGCTCGACCATGCCGAACACCAGCCGCGGGCGCGCGTCTCGGTAGAACTCCTCGATGCGCTCGTCCGGGTCGGCCGGATCGATCGGCAGGTACGCGCCACCGGCTTTGAGCACCGCCAGCACCGCGACCACGAACTCCACCGAATTGCCCAGGCGCAGCGCGACCGCGTCCTCGGGACCGATTCCCTGCCCGATCAGCCAGTGCGCCAATCGATTCGCGCGACGATTGAGCTGGTCGTAGGACAGTGCCACGTCGTCGGCACCGTCGTGGCGCGGCGCCAGCACCGCCGGTGCGCCGGGCGTGGCCGCGACGGCACGTTCGAACAGCGCGACCATCGTGGCCGGCGGGGTGTCCACCAGCACGCCGTGTGACTGCGCCAGCAACAGCGAACGATCCTGCGGGCCATACATATCCAGCTCGCCGACCTGGGCGCCCGGCGCGGTCAGCGCACTGCCGAGCAGCCGGACGTAGTGCGTGAGCAATTGCTCGACCAGCCCGTGTTCGACCTCGTCGGCCCAGTACTCGGCCTCGAGGTGGACACCGTGCACGTCGAACACGGCCGTGACCCGCAGTGGCACCTGGGGCACCGAGCGGCCGAGGTCCACCCCGGTGGCGATGATGCCGTCGAACTCGAATCCGCGGGGCGCCTCACGCACGCCGAAACCGACCCGTACCAACTGTTCCAGGCCGTCCCGGCCGTTGCCGCGGTCCGGGTTGATCTCGCGGATCACCCGATCGATACCGACTTCCTGGTGCGCGAATGCCGCGGCACAGGTGTCCCGTACGCCCGCGGCGAACTCCGCGAAGGTGTCGCCCGGCCGGACCGCCGCACGCAGCAGCACCGTGTTGCCGAAGTACCCGATCACCGAGACCGCGGACGCGTCCCGGGTGGAGACGGGCACCGAGACGAGGAAATCCGTTGCCGCCGTGTAACGGTGGATGAGCGCGTGGAACGCGGCGAGCGCCACCGCGAACGGCGTCGAGTCGTGTTCACCCGCGAACGCGTATACCCGCGCGAGCAGCTCGGGCGGCACCGCGAGCACGCTGCGCCCCGTCCGGCGGTTCTCGGTATCCGCGACGATCGGCTTGCCCGGCAGCTCGAGCGGCTCGGGGAGCGGACGCAGTGTGCGGCGCCAGTAGTCGACCGCCGCGTCGTCGGGCGTGCTGGGCGCCTCGCCGAGCACGGCGACATCCACGAACTGGGCGCCCGGGCCGGCGAGCGGCTCGATGCCGTTGTACGCCGCGTTCAGTTCGGCGCGCAGCACGCTCCACGAGTCGTCGTCCCAGCAGATGGTGTGCGCGACCAGGATGAAGACGAACTCCTCGGCACCTGTGCGCACCAGGGTGCAGCGCAGCGGCGCCTCGGCGGCCAGATCGAAGGGACGGCCGAATTCGCGGCGCGCCAGCACTTCCGAGCGCCGGGCCCGACTCGGTTCGGCCAGCTCCGACAGGTCGTGTTCCTGCCAGGACGGTGACACGTCCGGCCGTACGATCTGGAACGGTTCGCCGTCGGCCGCCAAACCGTACGTGGTGTGCAGAATGTCGTGCCGCGCGACGACCGCGCTCACCGCGGCCCGTAACCGGGGCACGGCCAACGGACCGGTCAAGCGGTACGCGACACAGATATTGAGGGTGGTGTCCGCGGGATCGCGGGTCTGCAGGAACCAGGCGCGGCGCTGGGCGGCCGACAGCGGATACCGCGCACCTTCGCTGATTTCGTGCGACAGCCGATCGGATCGACTGTCCCGCAGGCGGTTCGGGGTATTGGCAATGGTCGACATGATTCCTTCACCCCCCGGTTGAGCGTCGCTTCCCGGCTCGCGGTCCGAGCCGCGAGCACCCCCTACCCAACCGTCAGCCGGCGACCGGCTCCGGCGTAGCGGTGAGATAGCCGCCGCGCCTGAAGAATTCGGCGCCGTCGTGCTCCACGCCGTCGGCCGTGCGCACCCGGGTCAGCACCAGTCCGCGATTGCGGCCGCGCACCGGATCCGGGCCGCACACCACGGCGCCGCCGCCCTCCTGCACGATGACGCGCCCCGCGGTGCCGCCGTAGCAGGCCGCCGACACCGACGCCGAGAGCACCTCGATCCGTTCGCCCCGGTAGTAGGCGAACGCCCGCGGGTACGGCTCGGAGAGGGCGCGCACGAAACGCTCCAGATCGACTGCGCTCCACTGCCAATCGATCTGGCTGTCCCGGTCGGAACGCTTGTGGAAGTAGGTCCGTTCGGCCTTGTTCTGCGGACGCCAGACGGCGGTACCGGACTCGAGCAGGTGCAGGGCCTCGTGCACCGCGCCCGGGATGAGTTCCATGCCGGCGAGCACGAGTTCGGTCCCGGTGGCATCCGGCGGAATCGGCAGCGAGCGCTGCACCAGGATGTCGCCGGTGTCCAGCTGCTCGTCCATCCGGTGCACGGTGAGCCCGAACTCCGACTCACCACTGATCAGCGCCCACAGCACGGGCGAGAACCCGGTGAACTTGGGCAGCAGCGAATCGTGCAGATTGAGCGTCCCGTGCGGCGGAAGGGCGTAAAGCTCGGCGGGCATCCAGGTGTACCAGCTGTTCACCACGATGACATCGGGTTCGGCCCGCTTGACCAGATCGATCGTCGCGGCATCGGCGCGCTCGGTCAGATGCACCGGAACGCCGTGCTCGCGGGCGAGTTCCTCGACCGAATCCGACCAGATCGCTTTATAGGACTGCGCACTGGCCGGGTGGGTCACCGCGAGCACCACCTCGTGCTCCGAATCGAGCAGCGCCTGCAGGGTTTTGCGGCCCCAGGTCTGGAAGCCGAACGACACGATGCGCATGAACCGAACCTCATTCTCGAAAATAAGTAAGGCTAGCCTAGCCTATTGGTTGCCCGCTGTGTTGCCGCCTGCGGTATCGCCGCGGATCGGGCGGGCGCCGAGGCGAGCACGCGATCGGACAATTCGCCGAGGCAGCTGAGGTTCGGGAATCCCGGGCCCTGCGCGAGGCCCGCGAGATTGGGCAGGTAGAGCTTGGTATCGAGCCCGGAGATCGCCAGATCATGACCGATCGAGGCCTCGATTCGCGCCTGCGTGATCGGTCCGCCGATGGCCAATTCGACCAGATCCGCGGCGTCCGAATCGAACAACTCGAGAAACCACAGAGGTTGCCCGCCGGTTGCGTCGACGACGAGATCGAAGGTGTGCACCTGATCCGGACGCAGATCGTTGCGCAGGGTGAGCGCGACCCCCTCCCCCTGCTCGGCCACCCGCATCACCCGCCCCTGCAGGTGATGAACCCGGCTGTCGCCCAACAGGTTCTCCTGCACGCGCACCGAGAAGACACCACGATCCGTGCGCCGCACGACATCCCGGCGCTCCTGAATGCTCAGCGCCCGCCACTTCGCCGGGTCGCTGTAGAGCGAGTTCTCGAAGTAACTTTCGCCACGGGTATAGATGGTGGCCGCCGGTGAGATCACCGACACCGTGAGCACGTCGTGGCGCACCAGCTCGTCCATCGCCGAGCCCGCGGTCTCGCCGCCGCCGATCACCGCGGCCCGCGACGAGGCCGGCAGCCTGCGCTTACCCGCGAGATCCCAGAAGTCCGCGATGCTCAGCACTTTCGGATGATCGGCCAGGGCCCGGCGCGAATGCCCGGGGCCGGTGATCATCAAGCGGTCCGCGTCGATCTCACTGACCGCACCGTCCGCGTCGGTCACGGAGACCGTCCAGCCGTCGGCGGCCGCGGAGATCTTGCGGACCGAACCGAGCACCAGTTCCAGCTCGGTCTTGCGGGCCACCCACTGCAGATACTTGGCCCAGACGTGGTGGTGCGGACTGGGTCGCCCGCGGTCCACCCATTCGGCGTAGGTGCCGCGTTCGACCAGGAACGAGGTCCAGCTGAACGCCATCATCGCCTCGTTGATCGCGTGGTTGTGGCCACGCGCCCAGGTGGAGTGATACGGGAAGCCCACATCCTTCTCCGGACTGGTGCCGAGCCGGTGCTGACCGTCGGTCCAGCCGCCGCTGGGCAACCAGTTGCCGCCCACCGCATGCGATTCCACGACGATGACCTGGGGTGCGGGCAGATCCAACGCACGAAGCACATGCGCTTTCGCCGCAACAGCCATCGCCTTCGGACCAGCGCCGACCACGAGAAGTCTGTCCACCGGTGCTCCCATCTGTGATTCCAGCCACCTCGCAGCTATCGGATCGGGCCGTCAGCTGCGATGACGTCGAGGCGGCCAGTCGACCGCACGACGTCGGGCGGGTGGCCCGCCCTAATATGCATAGGCTTACCTTATATTTATGGGCAGTGCCAGCACTGTGGCGAAGAACCCAGGCGCAGCACCACCACGCCCCAAAGGAATGGAAACGCACATGATCAAGCGCAATGCCCGCGTGGCTACCGCAGCAATCGCCCTCACCGCCGCCGCTCTCGGCGCCTTCGGCACGGTGGCCGCCGCCGCTCCCGCGACCGCAGCGCCGTCCATCGTGCGCACCGCCGCGCCGTCGGCGGGCGAGCTCCAGTCCAAGCTCTCGCTCGTGTTGAACTCCGGCGCTTCGCGTTCCGCGCGCGCGGCCGAGCTCGAGGGCGGCGAGGCCGACCTCGCGGTGATCGAGCGGGTCGGCGGCGTCATGGGCAGCGTGCCCGGCCTGACCTGGGCGGTGCAGAACGCGAATGCCGCGGGCGACACCCTCAACGCCGACCTCATGGTGACCGTGCCCGGCTACGGCACCTTCCCGCCGATCCAGATCGCCTGGCGGCAGATCGACGGCGCCTGGAAGCTGACCAGCGAGTCCGTCGACACCATCGCGTACTACGCCGGACAGCAGCGCTGATCTCGTAGCGCCGCAACGACATCGGGCTCCGTGCCGCGCGCGGGGCCCGATGTGCCCGCCCACCACGAGACTTTCGACTTTACTTAGGCTAGCCTTAGCCGCATGGGTAAAGGAGCCAATGGTCTCATCCTGAAGGCGTGGCGGGCGGACGACTATCGCTTCCGGGTCACCTCGACCGAGAGCATCACGGACAAATACCAGCGCATCGGCTTCACCGCCGGCGGCCTGCTGGCGAACCACCCCGTGCACCCCACGCAGTGGGTCAGGCTGTGGATCCCCGACGCCGAGAGCGACAAGCTGCACCAGCGCGGCTACACCCTGGTCGATCAAGATCCCGAGAACGACCACTTCTACATCGAATTCGCGCTGCACAGCGGTCCGGCCAGCGCCTGGGCACAGCGCGCCGCGGTCGGCGACGAGATCGAGGCCTGCGTGCTCGGCTCGAATTTCCGGCTGCCCGAGGCGACACCGAGCGAATACCTCGTCTTCGGCGACACCGCCTCGCTGCCCGCGATCAACTCGCTGCTCGACGCGATCGGCGACACCCCGGCCCGGGTCTGGCTGGAATGGCAGTACGAATCCGACACCACCCTGCCGGTGCGCAACAAGCCGCACCACCAGGTCACCTGGGTGCAGCGCATCGACGACGGCCGCCTGCTGCGCGAACAGGCGCACGAGATGTCGTGCGCGAAGGACGCGTTCGGCTGGGTCACCTGCGACGGTCACACCACGCGGTCCATCGTCAAGACGCTCAAGACCACCCACCAGCTGCCCAAGACGGCGATCAAGTCGCAGGCCTACTGGAAGTAGCACACCGCTCCGCCGTCCGGCGGGGTTCGGTTCATCCCACGGGATGACTCGATAGCGACCTGCTGTAGACGCGCGATGACCTGCCTGTCGGCCAAGCTGGGACCCGGATGCACGACCGGTCCCGCGGGACCGGCAACGGAGCGGGAGGTCACCTGTCATGTCGATGCTGGACGCGTTGCTCGCCGTCGCGGCGTTCGCGTTCGCGGTGACGGCGATCGCCGCCCCGCACCTCGCCCGCCGGATCGCTCCCTTCGCGCTGCCCGTCCTGCTGGCCGGGGGTGTGGTCCAGTGGCTGCTCGAAGGGTTCTACTGGCAGTTCGCACCCACGTACCTACTGGTGGGCGCCGCCGCCGGACTCGTTGCCCGGCAGGCGTTCCGGCGTGCGGACCGGCCGGAAACCCGATGGGCGATCGTCGCGCGCGTCGCGGTCGGACTTCTCGTGGTACCCGCGATGGCCGCCTGGGCGCTGCTGCCGGTGCCCGACCTGCCGCGGCCGAGCGGGCAGTATGGCGTGGGCACCGAGATCTTCCGCTGGGTCGATCCGGATCGGCCGGAGCCGAGTTCGGACGTGCCCGCCGACCGGCGCAATGTCGTGGTGCAGGCGTGGTATCCGGCCGATCCCGATGCGGCGGGCCGACCTTCGGCCTATCTCGACGGTCACGGCAGGCTCCCCGACCGGATCTCCGTGCTGCCCAGCGCGCTGCTGCGCGGCTACGACCGGATCGAGACCCATGGCACGCTCGAAGTGCCGGTCAGTCCGAAACGGGACCGCTGGCCGGTGGTGCTGTTCTCGCCGGGATACAGTGCGCCACGCGCCTTTTACACCGGGCTGCTCGCCGACCTGGCCAGTCGTGGCTTCGTCGTGCTGGCCGTCGACCATCCGTACGAATCCGCGGTAACCGAACTCGCCGACGGCACCCTCGCGACCCCGCGCGAACGCTTTCTCGACCACGATCCGGACCAAACCCGGTACATGACCGGGCAACTCGACGTCCGCACCGCCGATCTGCGCTTCGTGGTCGATCAGCTGAGCAAGCCCGAACGCCTGGGACTGCGGCTGGGGGCGCACCTCGACACCGAACACGTTGCGGCCATAGGCCATTCGTTCGGCGGCGCGGCCGCGGCCGCGGCGGTGGCGCACGACCCCCGGATCAAAGCGGGATCGAACATCGACGGCACGCTGTACGGCACGCTCCCCGAACAGGCACTGGCCAAGCCGTTCCTGCTGCTGGAGAGCGATCACGAGGAGACCGGGCACAGCGTCGAGTATCTGGTCGGCAATCGGTGCCTGCTCGAACGGTTGCGGGCCGGCGGCTATCGCTACGAGATCGGGCAGGCGAATCACTACAGCTTCACCGACGTGCCGCGTTTCCTCGCCGACCCGGCCCGATTCCTGATGGCCCAGCTGATGGGCGGCTCCCGCGGGCCGCGCGAAACACAGCGCGCGACCAACGACATCCTCACCGCGTTCCTGCAGGCGCCACTCGGACTCGGCCAGGGCGATGTCGGGGCGGCCGCGGCCCACTACCGCAACATTCACGGCGGGCCGGTGCGGTAAGGCGACCCGGCTCAGACCGTGACCGGCTCCAGTCGCCATCCGGCGGCACGGGACCGCTCGTTCCAGAAGTCGGCGTAGCGCCCGTCCGCCGCCAAAAGCTCGGCGTGCGTGCCCCGTTCGACGATCCGGCCGCCGTCGAGGAACAGGATCTGATCGGCGTGCGCGATGGTCGCCAGCCGATGCGCGACCACGATCACGGTCTTGTCCTTGGTGAGCTGATGGATCCCGCGCACCACGACCGCCTCGCTGTGCGGATCGAGCGCGCTGGTCGCCTCGTCGAGCAGTACGATCGGCGCATCCTTGAGCAGCGCGCGAGCGATCGAAACCCGTTGCCGCTCACCGCCGGACAGCGCGACACCGCCTTCGCCGACCGCGGCGTCGAGCCCGTCGGGCAGCCGCTGCACGATCTCGTCGACCCGGGCCGCCTGCGCCGCTGCCCAGACCTGCGCATCGGTGGCCTCCGGCTTGCCGATCCGAATGTTGTCCGCCACCGAACGATTGAAGAGATAGACGTTCTGGAAGACCAGCGACAGCTGATCCAGCAGCGTCTCCGAGGGCTGCTCCCGCACATCGTGCTCGCCGACGACCACCCGGCCCGCGTCGACATCGTAGAAACGAGCCGCGAGCCGCAGCAGCGTCGTCTTGCCCGCGCCACTCGGGCCGACGATCGCCGTCGTCGTGCCCGCGGGCACGCTGAACGTCAGGTCGGCGACCACCGGTTCGCCGGGGCGGTAACCGAAGCTCACGTTGTCGAACACCACCGCGGGCGCGCCCGGCGTGATCGCCGACTTCGCCTCCGGCAGTACGGGTTCGGTGAGCAGCCCGGTGACCCGGCCGACCGCGCCCGCGGCCGCGCGCAGTCCGTTCGCCAGCTGCGCGGCCTGGTTCAACGGCTCGATGAACCGCGCGCTGACCGCGATCAGGGCGATCGCGGCGGCGGCCGAGACCGCGCCGTCGGTGAACCGGCTGATCACCACGTAGGCCAGTACCAGGAACACCGCCTGCACGAACAGCGCGAACACGATCAGGCCGGGCACCGCGGTGAACACCATCCGGGTGATCGCCGAACGTTGCTGGTGCAGTGCGGAATCGAGCGCCCGGTTGCCCGCGCCGACGGCGCCGAACGCCCGCAGCACCGGCTGGGCCTGCGCGAATTCGACCACCCGCGCGTCCGCCTCGGCGGCCGCGGCATGCACTCGCTCATCGGATTTGGTGTAGGCCCGGTTCGCCAAGCTGTTCACCACGAACAGCACAGGCGCCGCCAGCAGCATCGCCAGCGAGATCCGCCAGTCGATGAACAGCATGCCCACCGCGACGCCGAGCGGAACGATGACGCTGTTGAGCACCTTGGCGAGCAGATACGCGACGGCGCCCTGGATTTCCCGCACGTTCTCCACGGCGATCCGGGATAGCTTTCCGGCATTGGCGGTTTCGAACCAGCCGAGCGGCAACGCGTTCAGCTGATCGCCGATGCGGGTCTGCACCTTCAGCTGCATGCCGACCGCGATCCGCAGGCCCAGCACGGCCTGGAGATAACCGAAGATCGCGACGCTCGCGACCGCCGCGATCATCAGCAACGCCCAGAACCAGGCCCGGCCGAGGTCGCGATCGAACAACGCCTCGAGCACCGGCACCAGTAGCAGATATGCGACCGCCTGGCTCAACGCCTGCGCGGTGATCGCCGCGAACAATTTCGGTGTCAGCGGGGCGAACTCGTCGGGGACGAGCCCGAGCAACTTGCGGATCATCGCGCCGCCTCCTTCTCGATGAGGGAGACGGCGCCGAGCGCCGCCTCGTTGATTTCCCATAGGCGCTGGTAGGTGCCGCCGGCCTGGTACAGGCTCTGATGGTCGCCCTGCTCGACGATGGATCCGTTCTCCAGCACCAGGATTCGGTCCACGCCGGTGATGGTGTGCAACCGGTGCGCGATGACGAGCACGGTCCGGCCCGCGACGAGCACGGCGAGCGCGTCCTGCACCGCGGCCTCGGATTCCGGGTCGGCGAAGGCGGTCGCCTCGTCGAGCACCAGCACCGGACTGTCCGCGAGCAGCGCGCGGGCGATCGAGAGTCGTTGCGCCTCACCGCCGGACAGGCTGGCGTCGACCCCGATCTCGGAGTCGTAGCCGCGCGGCAGCGCCAGGATCCGGTCGTGGATCTGCGCCGCCCGAGCGGCGCGCTCCAGGGCCGCGTCGTCGGCGTCCTGATCGGCCAACCGCAGGTTCTCCCGGATCGTGCCGCGGATCAGCCGCACGTCCTGGAAGACGAATCCGACGGTGCGATACAGCTCTTCGGTCGAGTAGTCGCGAATATCTCGACCCCCGATGGTGATTCGGCCCGAGTCGACGTCGTAGAAGCGCGGCACCAGTTTGCCGAGCGTCGATTTACCCGAGCCGCTCGGGCCGACCAACGCGGTGATGGTGCCCGGCCGCAGTTCGAGGTCGAGATCGCGCAATACCTGGTGGTCGCTGCGGTAGCCGAAGCCGACCGCCTCGAACCGGACCACGCCTTGCGCTGCATCGCCCGCCGGTGCGGCGCCCGTCCCGGTCACCAGTTCGGGCGTCTGCTGCAGTTCGTGCAGGCGCAGTGCCGCCGCGCCCGCGGCGCGCAACGCCTGGCCGCCGTAGCCGAGGCCGAGCAGCGAACTGCCGAGCCCCAGGCCGACCAGCAGGAAAGGCAGCACGTCGAGCGGGGCGAACCAGTCGAGCCCGACGCCCGCCAATCCGGCGACCACGATGAGCACCATCACGAACACCGGGGCGAGCGTGATGTCGGAGGCGGACTGCAACCGGATCATCGGCGTCTTCCACCGATCGAGGCTGCGGGCCTGCCCGTCCGCCGCCGCCTGGAATTCGCTGTGCGCCTTGCCCGCTTGACCGAACGCGCGCACCACCTGGATGCCGTCGACGAACTCGACGGTCGCCTCCTGAACGCGGCGCTCCCACCGGTTGTAGACGGCCAGCCGATCCCTGCTGTCCTGATCCATCATCTTGCTGAGCGAGATCGCGTAGGCCACCAAGGGAATCAGCAGCACGAGGGTGAGCCGCCAGTCGACGGTCACCAGGTAGCCGAGGGTCACCAGCGGCACGATCAGCGCGCCGACGAACTCCAGCCGCGCGTGCGCGACCAGATAGTGCAGTGCTTCGACATCGTCCTGGAGATACTTCTTCACCTCGCTGGAGGTGCGCTCGCCGAACCAGCCGAGCGGCACCCTGGTCAGCTTGGCCGCGAGCGCCCGCCGGACGGTGAGCTGGTAGCCGGCGTCCACCAGATGCGACCAGGTGAGCGCGACCGCCTGCAGCAGTCCGCGCGCCAGCAGCACGAGCATCGCCAGCCACACCAGGCGCCACACCCGATCGGTGTCGACCTCGGCGACGAGCAGCTCCCGACAGGCTTCGACGATCAGCACGAACGGCACGACGGTGCACACCGAGGCGACCGCCATGATCAGGCTCGCCAGCGTGAGCGTGCGCCGGACCGGGGCAAGGATTTCCTTGCGCGCCTGCGCCTCCTGCTTCTTGCGTGCCTTCTGTACCGCTCGGGGCGGTCGGTTCCCCGTCTCCGCCGCAGGCAGCGGCGCGACCTCCACCGTCATATCTCTTCGCCTCTCGACCATCATCAGATGTCTCGCCCGGAATCGGACTCATCCAAACACAGAACGATCCGAGAAGATAGGCTAGCCTAAGTTGGCTGCTCTCCGACCATCCGGGACCCGCGGGACGCGGCTCGGCGATCGTCTCGGGGTCCGCGGAATCCCCCCGAGCGGGCCGGCGTTGTGCCACCTATGACCACAACGGCCTCCGGCTCCACCCCGGTCCTCGACCCCGGCACCGACTTCGGCGCGCGGGTGGCCGAGCGCCTCGGCACCGAACAGGTGATCTGGCTGACCACCGTCGGCGCCACCGGCACCCCGCAACCCAATCCCGTCTGGTTCCAGTGGCGCAACGACGAATTCCTGCTGTTCAGCAAGCCCGACCAGGCCAAGCTGCGCAACCTCGTGCGCAACCCGCGGGTCGCGCTGCACCTCAACAGCACCCCGCACGGCGGCGACGTCGTCGTGTTCACCGGCACGGCCAGGATCGACGAAAACGCGCCGTCCGCAGCGGAAGTCGCCGCCTTCACCACGAAATACCGTGACGGACTGGCCGACCTCTCGATGAGCGCCGAACAGTTCTACGCCGAATATTCGGCCGTCGTGCGCATCCGGCCGGATCGGCTGCGCGGTTTCTGAGCCGCGCGCACGGTCCGCCGCAACCGGGAAAACCGGCGGCGACTAGGGTCGATGCCGATGAGAAGGCGGCAACAACCGCCGTTGCCCAAGCGGCACGGCCTCGACCCGGCCCGGCTCCGGCTGCCGGAGGACGGCGACTGGGCGACGATTCGCGACCACCTCGTGCAGCGACTCCCCCGCGTGGACCCGGCCCGCATCGATGAGTTGCTGCGCGACGGCGGGATCGTCGACCTCACCGGTCCGATCGCCCCGGACGCGCCATACGTACCCGGCGGGGCGGTGTGGTTCCACCGCGACCTTCCGGTCGAGACGGACGTGCCGTTCGAGATCACCGTCGTGCACCGCGACGACGCACTGCTGGTGGTGGACAAGCCGCACTTCCTCGCGACTATCCCGCGCGGTCAGCACATCCTGCAGACGGCCCTGGTGCGGCTGCGCCGAGACCTGGAGCTGCCCGATCTGATTCCGGCGCACCGGCTGGATCGGGTCACCGCGGGACTGGTGTTGTTCATCATCGATCCGGCGCGGCGCGGGGCATATCAAACGATGTTCCACAAGCGCACGGTCCTGAAGGAGTACGAAGCGATCGCGCCGTACGATCCCGCGCTCGCCCTGCCCCGGGTCGTGCGCAGCCGGATCGTGAAAGAAAAGCATGTCCTTGCCGCGCAGGAGGTCGCGGGCGAGCCGAACGCCGAGACCGCGATCGAGTTGATCGAGCATCGCGACGGGCTCGGCCGTTACCGGCTCCGGCCGCGCACCGGGCGCACCCATCAACTCCGGCTGCATATGAACAGCCTCGGCATCCCGATCCTCGGCGACGATTTCTATCCGATGCTCACCGGCAAACCGGTCGACGACTTCACCCGCCCGTTGCAGTTGCTCGCCGCGACACTGGAATTCACCGATCCGATCAGCCGCGCGCCGCGCCGTTTCGAGACCACTCGCACGCTGCAGGCCTGGACCGATCCGGCCGGGTGGGCCGGCTGACCCACTGACGGTCAGCCGGCCCGGACGTCCGGCGCGGTGGCTCGAGCCGCGCCGGGCGTGGCCCACTCAATTGAAACGAGTTCTAGTCAGAGTAGCTCGCGAATGGCGGCGGCACACCGAGACCGGTGGATCGGGCGAATTCGGGTAGACCGACCACAAATGACCGATCGATCAGCACCCCCGGCGACCATCCGTACACTAGGCGGGATGCTCGCACCGGAACTCGCGGACGAGGCCCCGCCCCGCCACAAACTGCACGCCTATCTCGATGTGGCGGTCGTGGTCCTCGCGCTGGCGGGCACCAATCTCATCGCCCACTTCACCACCGCCTGGGCGAGCATCGTGACCGTGCCCGTCGCCGCCGTGGTTCTGCTGGCGCTGATGCGCAGGCGGGGCATGCACTGGCACGAGCTGGGGCTTTCGCCGCGGCAATGGAAGCGCGGGACGCTCTACGCGCTCGGTGCGGTAGGCGTGGTGCTCGCCGCTGTCGCCATCGGCGCATTACTGCCCATCACCCGCCCGTTCTTTCTGGCCGATCGCTACGCCACCATCTCCGGCGCGCTGATCGCCTCGATGATCGTTATTCCGCTCCAGACGGTGATCCCCGAGGAACTGGCCTTCCGCGGGGTACTGCACGGCACGCTCGACCGGGTCTACGGCGTGCGCGGCGTGTTCGCGGCCGGTTCACTGCTGTTCGGACTGTGGCATATCGCCTCCTCGCTCGGACTCACCAGCAGCAATCGCGGCCTGGCCGGGTTCGTCGGCGGAGGCGTGGCCGGGCAGATCGCCGGCATTCTGCTCGCCGTCCTCGCCACCGCGGCGGCGGGCGTCGTCTTCACCTGGCTGCGCCGCCGCAGCGGCAGCCTGCTCGCCCCGATCGCGCTGCACTGGTCGGTCAACGGCGCGGGCGCACTCGCCGCCGCCATCGTGTGGCACACCACCCTCAGCTGAGCGTTTCCCCGCGCCGAATTCCGCCATCCCTCAGCGGAATTCCCCGCCTATCGCGCCGTCCGAACACCGGCGTGTTGCCCGAACCGGTGTGTCGGAAGTGAAAGGGTGTTTACCGGGACGTTCGGCGGGAGCGCCTTTTCGGGGCGGACAATTTCGCACATGTTTTCGAGCGTCGGCGTTGACCGCGGCCGGTGGCCGGTTTAGTCTCACTCCGATCACACATACGTTCGAGCAAGTAGGTCTGCTGCACGATCTGCTCCGGGAAGGCTCGCGATGCGCGACGAACAATCGACCGGCAGTTCCGAAATCGCCGCGTTGGCGCAGCGGGTCGAAACCGCCCGCGGCAAATTGCCACTGCAACACGATGCCGCCCTGTTCGACGTGTTGTCCGAAGACGAAATCGCGGCAGAACGCGAACTCGCGGAATGGGTTCGCGCGCAACGGCGCAAACAGCGCAAGCGCGCCGTCGAAGCGGAACTCGCGGCGGAGAAACGCGACCGGCGCACCGCGGCCCACATTCGCCGCTCCGATGAAGACGACGCGCGGTGGCATCGGCGCGCACTGGCCGCGCGACGACGGGTATCCAGCCAAGACGCCCGGCTCGCGCAGTTGTACCGGCGGGCCGAATGGTCCTCGCGCGCACTGATCGCGGTGGTCGTGCTCGGCATGGTGTGGGCCGGGGTGAACGTGCAGCACAACCTGGTACCCAGCGGCGACATGTCCGACCCGCTGTACTGGCTGAGCTACGGCATCGAAGCGATGATCTCCATCCCGATCATCACCATCATGGTGGCCGCCACCACCGCCGCCCGCTGGGGACGCGAACTCGACCGCGGCAAAGTGGTGTTCTTCGAAACCGCGTTGCTCGGCACCACCATCGCACTCAACGCGGGACCGCATCTGGCGTCCGGCTCCTACGGGCAAGCCGCGGAATACGCGATCGCACCCGTCATGGTCGGCGTCGTGATCTGGTTGCACGCCTGGGTTTCCGCCCGCTACGCACTACTCATCGACGGCGCGGCCGTGGTGGATCCCGAGCCCGGCATGCTGCGGCGGCCGGCCGAACGCGGATTCACCCTCGACGCCCCCGACGACCGCGCCTGGTTGCCCACCCGGGAAGTGGACGGTGGGCAGTTGAGCAGCGGGCTCGCACCGGCCGAGCGTGCTGCCTTCCCGTCCGCCGATGGCGACCAAGTGCGGCATCCGGCCGCAGCCGCCGGTCAGGCGACCGACCTCCGCACGGCCCAGGCGGTTTCGATCGCCGAAGAGTATGCGGGCACCGTCGATAGCCACTCGCGCGGGGACACCTCCACCCTCCGCTCCGCCGCCAACGGACTTGCAGCGCAGGGGCTTACCGGCGTCAATGGTCACGAGCTGGCGCACTCGGTCGAGTCGGCGGCCTCGTCGACCAATGGGCATTCGTTGCGCGCGAACAACGGTCACACCGTGCCTGTGGTCAATGGGCGGGCGAGCCACGCGCACGGATCCACCGGTTCGGTCACCAATGGCCGGGCTGTCCAGGGCCTTTCGGCCGGGGCGGGCGCCAATGGCAACGGGGTGCATGGGCTTTCGCCGGCGGACGGGCACCCGTTGCCGCCGTCAGCTACCGCGGTGGGCGACGGACGGGCGGTGCACGGGACCGACCAGCCGGTGGATCGTTCGGCCAAGGCCCTCAACGGGGATCGGGAGCATGCGAGCCTGGACGATGACGGGCAGCCGCGACGGTTCGCATTCGAGGCGACTTCTGATCACCAGCGGTCGACACTGAGCACTTCGCCCGACGGTGCGAGTGAATCTACCGAGGAACATGGGGCAGCTGCCGCTCCAGTGACCAACGAACATGTGGTGCCCGGACTTTCGAGCGGCAACGAGCGGCCCCTGTCGACTTCCTCCGAGCCCGCCGGCTCGGCGACAAATGGGCACGCGTCGCCCGGGACCAACGGGCACCGGCTGGATCACGTCTTCGGCCTGCACGACGCGACGGTCAATGGGTATGCGGAGCAGGCGATTCTCGATGATCACCAGGCAGCTCCCGCGTTCCCGACGCAGGATCACCCGGAGCCGCGGACTTCCCCGGCCGACGATCTCGATGCGATCCCTACGGGCGAGCCGAATGCGTCTGCCGCGCCGCGCATGAATGGGCACGACGTGCCGCATTCGCCCGCGCCGAACCAGCACGGCAGTAACGGGCAGACGGTCAACGGGTACACCCGCCCCGCTGAAACACGGCCGGTGCAGGCGACACCACCGATCAACGGCGCTGGCGCGCAGCCTGTCTCAGCTGAGCAGAACGGCACGGTGCAGCAGCCTCGGACCAATGGCCATGCTGTGACGAACGGTCATGCCGTCAACGGACGGACCGGCGCGGCCAACGGTCGGCCGCTGACCAATGGGGACGAGGCGGCCCGCGCCAATGGGACGAACGGGCATGCCATTCCGCTGTTCCCGATGCACGAGGTAGCTCGCGAACAGCCCGGCCCCGGCACCGCGGTCCCGCCGGTGAACGAGCCCAGCGCCGAAGCGCCGCGCGGCGACGATCCCGAAGAGCCTCACCCTGGTGACCCCATCAGGAAAGCCGCCGCAACCATCGCCGACACGGTCGCCCAGGCGATCTCGGGTGAACCCGCGCCCAAGCCCGCTGTTCGCCGGAAGCCCGCTGCGCACAACGGCGCTCGGGCGGAGGCCGAGATCGAGCAGCTGGTTTTCGAGGAACCCACGGAACCGTCCCGGCCGCGCGCTCGCGTCGAGCCGAGCAGCGTCGTGGCCCGCGCCCCGATCGAGCCGGAACCCGAGATGTTCGACGACGAGGACGAAGACGAGTTCGACGAGGACAACGAGATCGCGGTGATAGCGCACGAAATCGTGCGTCGCCGCATGTCGAACCTGCCCGCCGCGCAGCTCACGGAGATCCTGCGCCTCGCCGACGAGGCCTGGGCGACACCGGGTATCGCGAACGAGGTCGGCGTGTCCCGCGCCGCCGTCGATCGTGCCGTCGAGGCGGCCATGAAGGTACGCAGACCGTACGCGATCAGCGGCTAGCCGGCACTCCGCACCCCTTCTGTCACTCCGCACCCCTTCTGCCTTCCCGCACCCGAAGCCGCATGCCAGCGCGGGTGCGCGGATACAGAAGGGTGCGCTTGCGTTCTCCTCGCGATACCTCCGTCACATCGTCTATACGGCGCCGTATATCGCGCGCTAACCTCCATCTATACGCAACCGTATAGATGGATCGAACGGCTCGTCGCACGCGCCGACCAGGTCGATCCGACGCCGGAAACGGCGTTCGCAGTCGAAGGAGCCTGCCGTGCCGAATCAGCCCACCACCGTCCAGACCGGCGACCGGAAGGACGCGCCCGCAAGCGAATTCGAGCCCGCCGTGCTCGAACTCCGGGACATTCCCGCATCGTTGCGCGCGCTCGGCACCCTCGCCGACGCCGACTACTCCGACGCCTTCACCCTGAGCACCGACGCGGGCCCGAAGTGGACCCCGGACCAGTGGGCGCACGCGGCCTTCGAAGACGTCGCAGGCCTTGGCGGACAATTCATCTGGCGGGTGCTGCTCGGCATGCGGCTCGCGTGGCGGCGCTCGTCCGCGCATATCGCCGGATGGCGGATCGCAGGGCACGGGGACGACTGGATCCGGCTCGAGGCGCACTCGTGGATGCTCGTCGGGCAGCTCGTGATCAAGGTAGAGAAGCAGCAGGTCACCCTGCTGACGATCATCAGATACGACCGCCCGCTCGCCGCGACCGTCTGGCAGCGGCTGTCCGTCAAGCACCGCGGGCTGGCCCCCGGTCTGCTCCGCGACACGCTCGCGAAACTGGCGGCAGGCTCTCGCGACTGAACGACGAAGGCCGCCCTCCGGATCAACCAGAGGGCGGCCCTTGTCATTTCGGGTTACTGCCGTCGTTCACCGGCGTTGGACCAGCCACCGCCCGCGGGAGCGGGATCGTGCCTCAGGTCCGGCCGTTCACCACTCCCGGCGGACGGGCCCGCGTCGCCGGGCCGCTCGTCCCCGTGCCCCGGCCACCAGGCCCGGTGCCCGAGCAGCGCCGTCAGCGCCGGCGTGAAGAACATCGCCATCACGAAGGCGGCGATGCCGATGCCGACCGAGATGGCGAAGCCCATCTGCGAGAGCACGTTGTTGCCCGCGAGCATCATCGAGGCGAACGTGCCCGCCAGGATCACCCCGGCCGCCGCGACCGTCGGGCCGGTGTGCCGCAGGCTCAGTGCCGCAGCCTGTTTCGGGTCATGGCCTTCGCGTGCTTCCTCCCGCAACCGGGCGACCATCAGGATGTTGTAGTCGGTGCCGAGCGCGACCACGAACAGATACATGATCAACGGCAGGGTGAAGATCAGCCCGGAATTGCCCTGGATGTGCTGGAACACCAGCACCGCAGCGCCGAGCGTCGCGGCGAAGCCGAGGAACACCGAGGCCATCAGGTACCACGGTGCGACCAGGCTGCGCAGCAGCAGACCGAGCACGATCATGATCAGGATCGCCGCCACCGGGAACACGATCAGATAGTCCCGGTTCATCGCGTCCTGGAAGTCGACGAAGACCGCGGTCAGCCCGCCGACGGCCGCCGTCGTACCCGCCGGAGCCGCCGCGTGCGCCGCATCGCGCAGCGGGCCCTCGACGGTTTCCAGCGCAGCGTCCGATTCCGGTGCGGCAGTGAGGGTTACCTGGAACTCGGCGATCGCCTTGTCCTGGGACAGCCGCGGCTCGCCCACCTGCCCGACGCCGGGCACCTCGGTCAGTGCCGCGCGGAAGGTCGTGAGCTGCTCGACCGTCAACGCGCCATCGGAACGGAGCAGGACGTCCGAAGGCTGCGTGGCGCCGGCGGGCATGCCCTTGAGCAATTCCTTGTTGTAGACCACCGATTCGGAGGCGTCCGACGTCGAGCCGGAACTCAGGTCGAAGGTCGGGTTGAATCCGACGGCGAGAATGCCGAGCGCGACGAGCAGACCACCCGAGGCCAGCGCGAACGCGGCCGGACGCCGCCCCAGCGCCGCACCGATCGCGGCGAAGCGCGCCCCCTTCGGCTCGGCCTGCCAAGCCTTCGACGGCCAGAACACCTTGGTGCCCAACAGCGAAACAACCGCGGGAATCAGCGTCAGACCGGCGAGCAGGGCCACCGCGACCGCGATCGCCAGCGCCGGACCGAGCGCCCGGAACATGCCGAGGGTGGACAGCGTCAGCGCCATGAAGGCGATGATCACCGCGCCCGCCGCAGACGTGATCGCCTCGCCGACGCGGGTCACCGCGCTCACCATCGCGGTCTTGGGATCCTCCCCCGCCCGCAGCCGTTCCCGATAGCGGAACATCAGGAACAGGATGTAGTCGGTGCC
Organism: Nocardia brasiliensis NBRC 14402; assembly: GCF_000308475.2. Lineage (GTDB taxonomy): Bacteria > Actinomycetota > Actinomycetes > Mycobacteriales > Mycobacteriaceae > Nocardia > Nocardia brasiliensis. Next base: position 173,755 of record NZ_BAFT02000112.1, read on the forward strand.
GACGCCGTACAGCACGACGAGCAGGATGGCGGTGACCGAGCTGTCCACCTGCAGATCGAAAGCCTTGGCCACCATCGCGATCAGGCCGTTCACCAGGCTGGAGACCGCGCCGATGGTGATGATCGGCAGCAGCGCGATGACCGGACTGCGAAAGATGATCAGCAACAACACCAGGATCAAGGCGATCGTGGCGATGCCGATGATCGCCATGCCCTTCTCGCTCGACTCGGTCTGATCGAGCATCTGCGCCGCTTGCCCGGTGATGCCCGCCTTCAGGTCGCTACCGCGCACCTGGTCCTGCAGCGCGGTGCGCAACGCTTTGACCGCGTCGCTTTGCGTGGTGTCGCCCGCGCTGGTCACCTTGGTCATCTGCACCGCGATGATCTGGATGAGCTTGTTCTCCGACGGCGGAACCACCTGCAATCCGGTGACGTCCTTGATATTCGCCGCGGTGAGCTTTCCGCCGATCGCCGCGACCGAAGCCGCGTCACCCTCGCTCAGCGGCGCCTCGTCGGCTCGCTCGAACACGATGATCGCCGCGGGGGCCGCGCTCTGCGGAAAGGCCTTCTGCTGCATCTCCATTGCTTGAATGGATTCGTAATGCGAAGGCAGGAACGCGGATTGGTCGGTGGTGGACTTCAGTTGCGGTGCCGCCGCGACCACGCCGACGATGATGAGCAGCCACAGGCCGATCACCTTCCACGGATGGTGAACAACCAGGCGCCCGAGTCGAGCAAACATGGGGGACAGTTCCTTTCGGTATCCGAGCCGTGGCTCAGATGTCGAGATCCTCGATAGGGGGATGTTCGTTCACCGCGTCGAGCGTGCGGAAGATTCTGGGCGGGACCAGATCTCGCAGCTCCTCGGCGGTGTCCACGATGTCGAGCGCGTAATCGCTCCAGGCGCACCGTTCGAGATCCAGGCCGCGCCAATTGGTCTTCTTCAGTTCCTGCACCCAATCGCTCATCAGCGACAGGTCGGTCCAATCGGCCGCCTGGCGATGCACGACGTACTTGCCTTTCCGGGTCACATAGAGCCGAATCAGTTCCACACCCGTTTTGCTGAACTGCTTCGCCTCACCGAGCTTGCGCCCGTGAAAACGCTGCTTGCGCGTCCCACCGGGACCGACCGGCAGCACGACCTCAGGCAGTTCCGCCGACTCTTTCCGGAAGTCGACCACCTCCACCTGCTGCGATTCCTCAACCATGATCAACTCCATTCGTCGATGCGCATACGCGCATAGCTCCATCCACGACGCACCAGCCACCCCGACCCCCACTTCGTCCGACCCGAGACGGTCAAGCACCCTCCCCAACCGTCCGACCCACTATAAGTAGATGTATACGTATAACGCAAGACCCAAACCAAACCCACCAAAACTCCAGGTCTGGACACCACAACCCCGGGATCACTTTCGGCATCCAGCTATCGTCAGTGGCATGACCGCCACGTATGCCTACGACGAACAGCCGAGCAGTGGACACCCGCTGCGCCCCGGCGCGTCGCCCCAGGACATTCGCTCGGCGCTACTACCTACCGACCGCGAAGAGTTCGACATCGCGTATGAGCAGGCTCTCGTCGAGGCGCGCAAGAGCCTCGACCTGACCGAACTCTTCCGCACCCTCGAACTCCGGCGGCGCACCGCACTTCTGCAAAGCGACCGCGAAAGCTATCGCAACGTCGTGCGCAAAGCGCCGAGCTGATGACGGGTGCTGCGGTCCCCGAAGACGAACCGCTGGAAGTCACCCGCGCCAAAGCCGACATGTAGGTGTACAGAGTTGAGAACGACCCTGACGTAGCTCAATAGATCGCAGCCCTCCCGATACCCGCACTCGCGTCGTTCGCGGAGCTGCGAGTCACCCTCGAAGTCAGTCCGTGGAGCGGCGATTCGGTCAACCGCGCGAATCCCGACGCGCCGGTGCGAACGCTGCCGTTCGGAGTGCACCACGAAGGACTCGCGACCTACCTCGTCGTGGAACAACGCCGCGAGGTCCACCTGCTCATGATCCAGTGGATCGGTGACCTCGGCTGATTCCGCAGCAGCCGTGTCCGCAGAAGATTCAGGATGCGATTCCGCTGACCGGCGAGGGAGGTTTTGCCGGGGTGGGGTTGCGGCGGTTCATGAGGCGGACGAGGAGGGCCAGGCCGGCGCCGAGGGCGATGCCGAGGAGGGCGGCGGCGGCGAAGCCGGCGGAGAAGCCGCCGGCATCGATGGCCAGGCCGGCGAGTGAGCTGCCGATGCCGTTGCCGAGGGTGAGGGCGGCGCCGTGCCAGCCGATGGCTTCGCCGCGGCCGCCCTCGGGGACGATGCGGCTGACCTGGTCGAGCGAGGCGGTGACGGTCGGTGCGCAGAACACGCCCGCGATGAGACCGGTGATGGCGAGGGAGATCGGGCCGACGACGAAGGCCATCGGCAGGGTGACCACGCCCAGGCCGAAAAGGAGCAGGTAGGTGGAGATCGCGCGGTGCAGGGCACCGTAGACCAGCCCGCCGATGATCGACCCGAAACCCCAGATGGCCAGGACGATGCCGAGCCACTGTTGCGCATCGAACTCGCGCATCGCGGAAACGAAGGTCAGCTCGGTCGCGGCGAGAACCGAAATGGCAACGCTCGCACCGACACACAGCGCGACGAACTCGACGCGGAACCAGCTACGGCGCGGTATCGCGGGCGCATCGGCGGCGGGGTCGGCCGAGCGCAGCGGCGGATTCATGATCCACAGCAGCACGCCCGCGAGCACGAGACCCATTTGCGCACAGAACAATACGATCGTCGTCGACCAGACGCTCGCGGCGGCGACGCCGATGATCGGGCCGACCATGAAGGCGGCCTCCACCGACACCGCCTCCAACGCGAGCGCGGGCTGCCGGTTCTGCTCGGTGGTCGCGGCGATCACCGCCTGCCGGACCACGGAAAAGATCGGCACACTGAACAATCCGGCGATCGCGGCCAGAATCAGCAGCGGCACATAGTCGACGAACGGCGCGATCGACCAGCACACCGCCTCGATCACGATGGACGGCAGGATCGTGCGCCGCAACCCGAACCGGTCCAGCAGGCGGCCGCGCCACGGCCCGCTGAGCGCGATGCACACGGTGACAACCGTGCTCAGCGCGCCGGCCTGGGCGTACGATCCGTCCAACGTCTGCACCACATGCAACGCGAGCAGCACCGCGCCCGCGAAAAATGGGATACGTACGAGCGATCCGAGCAGGAGAACATTGCGCACCGCCGCGCTCGCCAAAACCACCCGATACGCCCGCACCGACCGAGCTTGGCACGCCCCGGGCACCCTCCGCCACCGATTTATCCCATGAATTCTGTTACCCACGGGAACCAGCTGCGGCCAGCCGGCACGCGAGCCGAGGGACGCCCTGCTCGAACAGCAAGATCGCAGAACGGCGGCATGCAGGACAGTGCCGGATCGCCCGAGGCAGCCCAGTTCTCACGCGCCGACATCGCGGCGTTTACCCGGCGGATGTGCCGGACTTTACACCCCCCGACTACGCGGACGCCTTGGTGCTGCCGACCAAACTGCGCTCATGAGCGGGCACGTCCTCCGGCGCACAACCCCCGAACGGGTTCAGGAGACCAGCCCCGCACGATCGAGCAGGTAGGTGGTCAACGGTTCGTAGTACTCGGGAAAGACACCGTCGTCCAGCGGGACGGTGACGGCGATCTTGCCTTCGGCGTGCCCGGCGAAGAGCGCCGGGTCGTTCGAGTCGGCGAAGCCGACGGTGTCGATACCGGCTTCGCCCGCCGCCCCGGCCCAGCCGTGATCGGCCACGACGAGGTCGGGCCAGCCCGCTCCGTCGGCGAGTTCGTGCAGCATCGCCTGCATCGGCTGCGGATCGTGCGTGTGTTTCAGGTAGCCGTTGGTGCCGAGCGCCGCCACCCGCGACGTGTAGACGATTTCGCGACGGGCCGCGCCGTTGGGCGTGGCGATCCGATACGACCAACCGGCGGCCGGGGTCAGGACCGTACATCCGTTGGCGCGCAACGCATCCTCGACCGCGCGATAGACACCCATGAGCGTTCCCGGATGCCCGGTCGCGAGCAGTACCGTTTCCTGGCGTTCGGCGGCGCGGCCGATGCGGGCACCCATCGCGTCGAGCGCGTCGAGGGTGAGTTCGGGATCGATGGTGTCCTGCCCGTGCCGATGCCGCGGATCCGGGTTGACGCCACACAGTTGCGCCATCATCGCCAGCGTTTCGGTGAACGTCCAATCCTTCAGCGCCAGTCCGAATTGGTAAGCCGGGTCCTTGTCGACCATCCTGCGGTAGTGCGCCAGGTTTCCTTCGCGTGGTGTCGCGACCTCCCCGGCGATCTTGGCTTTCAACAGGTGCTTACGCAGCAACATCCGGTCGTTGGACTGTCCTGCTTCCCGCGTGGATTCCACTGGTCACACCTCCGCATCGACCGACTGCGCGGGCGTCGGTGCGCCGAGCCCCGACCTGCCGCAACACAATCCGACAGTACAAGGCACGACGGACATCCCGCAGAACGTCGGCATGTCGCGGGCCGAGTACGGCATGCAGATTTCGAATTCCGCGACAACTCGAGTCGGCGGGAACTCCGCGGCGAACAAACCTATTTCGGCAGATCGACAAACGGATTGCGCACTTCCAAACCCGCGAACTTCCGCCCGTGCTGCAGATCTTCCGACAGCAGGTACTTCGCGCCGGACTGCACGGCAGCCTCGACGATCAGCGCGTCCCACCAGGACATGGTGTGCGTCTCCTGGAGGAATGAAGCGCTCACGACGACCAGCGGGTCCATGTCGATGGCGCACCATCCGCTGTACAAGGCGACTATGCCACGGGCCTTCGCCTGACTCATCCGCGGCGTCAGCTTACGAGTGGCAATGTTGTAGAACTCCTGAAGTACCTGAGTACTGAGTGCGCCGGTTTTGCGGCTCCACAGGCCCTCCAAGATGGTCTGCGCAATCTGATGATTTCGACCGGCATCTGTATCGTGCGCATAGACGAGGATATTGGTATCAATGAAGGTGCGCCCCAAGTCCGTCACGAGTACCTGCGCTCCCCCCGGTCATACAGCTCGTCGCGGCTCCAGGTGATAGTCCCACCATGCCCTGTCGCCTCCGCCATCGCTTGCAATGCAAGCTTTTTCGCATACTCGTAGCGATCGACATCTTGGGCGAGCTCGCGCACCTGCTGCGCAAGCAGCGCGCTGATGGAAGTACCCCGATGGGCAGCGATCAGCTTTGCCTGCGCGATCACCTCTTCATCCAGCTGGATGGTCAGGTTCCTTTTGGACATGCCACAGGATATCACGTGGAGCACGTGAGAATCACGTGGATTGCGGACCACGCACCGAACGGCCGCTACGACAAAGGCCCGCCTCCCGAAACGGGAAGCGGGCCTTCGACTTTCGGACCGAGGAGGCTTACTTGGCCTTCTCCAGCACCTCGACCAGACGCCAGCGCTTGGTGGCCGACAGGGGTCGGGTCTCCATCAGCTGGACGCGGTCGCCGATGCCGGCGATCTCGTTCTCGTCATGCGCCTTCACCTTGGAGGTGGTGCGAATGATCTTGCCGTAGAGCGGGTGCCGGTTACGGTCTTCCAGCTCGACGACAATCGTCTTGTTCATCTTGTCCGAGACAACGTAGCCGGTACGAACCTTGCGGCTGTTGCGCTCTTCCACTTTCTGCTCGCTCATGCCGCGTCTCCCTTGTCAGCGGGTCCGGTGGCCAGACCGAGCTCGCGCTCGCGCATGACCGTGTAGATGCGCGCGATCTCGTGACGAACCACGCGCAGCCGACGGTTGTTGTCCAGCTGACCCGTCGCCATCTGGAAGCGCAGGTTGAACAGCTCTTCCTTGGAGTCGCGCAGCTTCTGCACCAACTCTTCTTCGGTGAGCTCGCGGAGCTCTGCGGCCGGTGTTTCAGTAGCCATCAGAACTGCTCCTCCCTGGTCACGATCCTGCACTTCATCGGGAGCTTGTGCATCGCGCGGCGCAGGGCCTCACGAGCGATCTCCTCGTTGGGGTAAGACATTTCGAACATCACGCGACCGGGCTTGACGTTCGCGATCCACCACTCCGGCGAACCCTTACCGGAACCCATGCGGGTCTCGGCAGGCTTCTTGGTCAGCGGGCGATCCGGGTAGATGTTGATCCAGATCTTGCCGCCACGCTTGATGTGACGGGTCATCGCGATACGCGCCGACTCGATCTGCCGGTTGGTCACGTAGGCCGGCTCCAGCGCCTGGATGCCGAACTCGCCGAACGCCACCGAGGTGCCGCCCTTGGCCATGCCGGAACGACTCGGGTGATGCTGCTTGCGGTGCTTGACCTTGCGAGGCATCAGCATTGCGTCAGCCCTCCTGTGTCTCTGCCGGTGCGTCGGCCACCGCGGTGGCGGCGCGTCCGGCCTCGGTGCTGGTCGCCGTGGTACCGGCGGAACCGGAGCGACGCGGGCGAGACGGACGCTCACGGCGCGGACGATCGCGATCGCCACCGGCCGGTGCGCTCGCGGCAGCCAGCTCACGCTTGCCACCGACGATGTCGCCCTTGTAGATCCAGACCTTCACGCCGATGCGACCGAAGGTGGTCTTGGCCTCGTAGAGGCCGTAGTCGATGTCGGCGCGCAGCGTGTGCAGCGGCACCCGACCCTCGCGGTAGAACTCCGAGCGCGACATTTCGGCGCCACCGAGGCGGCCCGAGCACTGCACGCGGATGCCCTTGACGTTCGGCGAACGCATGGCCGACTGGATGGCCTTACGCATCGCGCGACGGAACGCCACACGGTTCGACAGCTGCTCGGCCACGGCCTGAGCAACCAGCTGCGCATCCGACTCGGGGTTCTTGACCTCGAGGATGTTCAGCTGCACCTGCTTCTTGGTGAGCTTCTCCAGCTCGGCGCGGATGCGATCGGCCTCGGCGCCACGGCGGCCGATGACGATGCCCGGACGAGCGGTGTGGATGTCGACGCGAACCCGGTCACGGGTGCGCTCGATCTCCACCTTGGAGATGCCCGCCCGCTCCATGCCGGTGGCGAGGAGCTTGCGGATGGCGACATCTTCCTTCACGTAGTCCGCGTACTGCTTGTCCGCGTACCAACGCGACTTCCAGTCGGTGGTGATACCGAGGCGGAAGCCATGGGGGTTGATTTTCTGTCCCATTTACTTTGCCCCTCCCTTCCGGCGGTTACGAGTTGCTGCTCCACCGGCGGCGGGGATGCTCTCGACCTCGATGGTGATGTGGCTGGTGCGCTTGCGAATACGGAACGCACGGCCCTGGGCACGCGGCTGGAACCGCTTCATGGTCGCGCCTTCGTCGACGTAGGCAGTCGAGATCACCAGGGTCGACGGGTTCAGGCCGAGGTTGTTCTCGGCGTTGGCCGCGGCACTGGCGACGACCTTGGCGACCGGCTCGCTCGCGGCCTGCGGCGCGAACTTCAGGATCGCCAGGGCGTCCTCGACGCGCTTGCCGCGGACCAGGTCCACGACACGACGTGCCTTCATCGGGGTGACGCGAACGTGCTTTGCCGTCGCGCGGGCAGTCGGATTCTGAGTCTCAGTCGTCATCGCCGCTTGCTCTTCCGGTCTTCCTTGACGTGGCTCTTGAACGTCCTGGTCGGCGCGAACTCACCGAGCTTGTGCCCGACCATGTTGTCCGAGATGAACACCGGCACGTGCTTGCGACCGTCGTGGACGGCGAAGGTGTGGCCGATGAAATCGGGGATGATGGTCGAACGACGCGACCAGGTCTTGATGACCTGCTTCGTGCCCTTTTCGTTCTGCACGTCCACCTTCGCGAGGAGGTGGTCGTCGACGAACGGGCCCTTCTTGAGGCTGCGTGGCATTTCTTACCTCCTCCTTCAGCGCTTGTTCTTGCCGGACTTGCGGCGGCGGACGATGAGCTTGTCGCTCGGGCGGTTGGGCTTGCGGGTGCGGCCTTCCGGCTGACCCCACGGCGAGACCGGGTGGCGACCACCGGAGGTCTTGCCTTCACCACCACCGTGCGGGTGGTCGACCGGGTTCATGACGACACCACGGACCGTGGGGCGACGACCCTTCCAGCGCATACGGCCGGCCTTGCCCCAGTTGATGTTCGACTGCTCGGCGTTGCCGACCTCGCCGACGGTGGCGCGGCAGCGCACGTCGACGCGACGGATTTCACCGGAGGGCATACGCAGCGTGGCGTAGGTGCCTTCCTTACCGAGCAGCTGGATGCTGGATCCGGCCGAACGGGCCATCTTCGCGCCACCGCCCGGACGCAGTTCCACGTTGTGGATCGTGGTACCGGTCGGGATGTTGCGCAGCGGCAGGTTGTTGCCCGGCTTGATGTCGGCCGTGGGGCCGGACTCGATCGGGGTGCCCTGCACCACGCCCTTGGGCGCGATGATGTACCGCTTCTCGCCGTCCACGTAGTGGAGCAGCGCGATGTTCGCGGTGCGGTTGGGGTCGTACTCGATGTGCGCGACCTTGGCCGGGATGCCGTCCTTGTCCAGCCGACGGAAGTCGATCAGACGGTAGGCGCGCTTGTGGCCGCCACCGCGGTGCCGAGTGGTGATGCGACCGTGCGCATTACGACCACCCTTGCTGTGCAGCGGACGGATGAGCGACTTCTCGGGGGTCGACCGAGTGATCTCAGCGAAGTCCGAAACGGACGACCCGCGGCGACCCGGGGTTGTCGGCTTGTACTTACGAATTGCCATGAGTTCTTCTCTGCTTTCTGGATTCCCGTCCGCTTACGCGACCGGGCCTCCGAAGATCTCGATGGGCTTGCTGTCGGCCGAGATGGTCACGAGCGCGCGCTTGGTGTCCTTGCGCTTGCCGTAACCGAAGCGGGTCCGCTTGCGCTTGCCCTGACGGTTGGCGGTGTTGACGCTGGTGACCTTGACACCGAAGACCTTCTCGACGGCGATCTTGATCTGCGTCTTGTTGGAGTCCGGGTGCACCAGGAAGGTGTAAGTGCCTTCCTCGATCAGTCCGTAGGACTTCTCGGAGATGACCGGCGCCAGCAGGATGTCGCGGGGGTCGGCGATCGTGGTCACTTGCTCTCCTCCTGTGCTGCCTCGGCCGGGCCGTGCACAAAGGTGTTCAAGGCCTCGACGCTGAACACCACTTCGTCGCTGTAGAGCACGTCGTAGGTGTTGAGCTGGTCCGGTGCGATGGGCTGCACGTGCTCCAGGTTCGCCACGCTCTTCCACGCGGCCAGGTCCTCGCGGCCGACGACGACCAGGAACTTCTTGCGGTCCGACAGCTCGGCCAGGAAGCTCTTGGCGGTCTTGGTCGACGGGGTCTGCCCGGCGACCAGTTCGGTGACCACGTGGATACGTTCGTTGCGCGCCCGATCGGAGAGGGCACCACGCAGAGCGGCAGCCTTCATCTTCTTCGGGGTGCGCTGGCTGTAGTCGCGCGGCTGCGGGCCGTGCACGGTGCCACCGCCGGTGAACTGCGGTGCGCGGGTCGAACCCTGACGGGCGCGACCGGTGCCCTTCTGGCGGTACGGCTTCTTGCCACCACCGGACACCTCGCCACGCGTCTTGGTCGAGTGCGTGCCCTGCCGGGCCGCGGCCAGCTGCGCGGTGACGACCTGATGCATCAGGGCGATGTTGGCGGTCACGTCGAAGATCTCCGCGGGGAGGTCGACGGTGCCGTTGGTCTTGCCGCCCGGTTCTTTCACCGGCAGCGTGAGGTTGGCCTTCTTCTCGAGGCTGGTCATGCGTGCGCACCACCCTTCACGGCGCTCTTGACGACGACGACGTTGCCGCGACGACCAGGGACGGCGCCCTTGATCAGCAGCAGGCCGTTCTCGACATCCACCTTGTGAACCGAGAGGTTCTGGGTGGTGACACGGTCGTTACCCATCCGACCCGACATGCGCATGCCCTTGAACACGCGGCCGGGGGTGGCGCAACCACCGATGGAACCCGGGCGACGGTGCACGGCCTGCGCACCGTGCGAGGCGCCCTGGCCGGCGAAGCCGTGCCGCTTCATGGTGCCGGCGAAGCCCTTGCCCTTGCTGGTACCGGTGACGTCGACGTAGGTGCCCTCTTCGAACACGTCGGCGTTGATCTCCTGGCCGACCTCGAAGGTGGACGCGTCGGCGACGCGGATCTCGGCGACGTGGCGGCGCGGGGTGACACCGGCCTTGGCGAACTGGCCGGAGACCGGCTTGTTCACCTTGCGCGGGTCGATGGCGCCGAAAGCGACCTGGACGGCGCTGTAGCCGTCGCGCTCCACGGTGCGGATCTGGGTAATAACGTTCGGTCCGGCCTTGATCACGGTCACGGGCACGACGCGGTTCTTCTCGTCGAACACCTGGGTCATGCCGAGCTTGGTGCCCAGGATGCCCGCCGCAGGCCTGTTCTTGTTGTCAGTCATATCTCGAGTCCCCGTCACTGAATGTTGACGTCGACGCTGGCCGGCAGGTCGATGCGCATCAGCGCGTCGACCGTCTTCGGCGTCGGGTCGAGGATGTCGATCAGCCGCTTGTGCGTACGCATCTCGAAGTGCTCGCGCGAGTCCTTGTACTTGTGCGGCGAACGGATGACGCAGTACACGTTCTTCTCGGTCGGCAACGGCACCGGGCCGACGACGCGGGCCCCGGTACGGGTCACCGTCTCCACGATCTTGCGTGCTGACGCGTCGATCGCCTCGTGGTCGTAGGCCTTGAGCCTGATGCGGATCTTCTGTCCCGCCACGCTAAGTGTCCTTTTCTCCGCTTTTACCTTCGTGATCCGGAAGCTGGCTTCCGTACCACCCTCTATTTGCACAGCCCGAACACACGAAGACGTCTCACGTGAGACCGCGATCAAGCACGCATGCTCGATCCTCGCCGCTGTTCATCTGTCATGGTTCTCCGGTCCACGCGGTCGGGCGTGTCGCCCCTCCGCTCATTCCTCGGTCCCGGATCGAACTTCATCTCAGGCCTGGAACAATGTCCCGGACGTACCCACGCCGGTCTCCCAGCGAGGTACACGATTTAGTGCTCACTCGCCCCGCCCGGCCAATCCCGTTTCGCTCGGAAACAGGCACGGCCCGGTGCAAGGCAACCCGAACAGTATGCCCGACGCGCTCAGCGACATCAAATCCGGCCCCCCGCGCGCGCACTCGGACCGGACTACCCCCGGTCAACGGCGTAAAACGCGATGCGGCGGTGCGCAACGCACCGCCGCATCGAGGGCCGGCCGGGGTCCGGCCGACGCACGCACCTCCCTACAGGAACTGCACCACGAGGAAGTTCCGATGGACCTGACTCGGGTAGATGTTGCCTTCATAGAACCGCAGCGGATCGACGATGCCGATGCTCACCGTGCCGCCGCGCGCGGCCGCCTCGGCGACGACATCGGAGAAGTTCGCGTCGATGTCCTCACCCGTGTGCGCGCCGGACAGTTGCGACGCCGGGTCCGCGTCGATCAGCCCGCGATCCATCCAGAGCCCGTCGAGCATGCCGGGAATGGGGCTGTTCCGCAGTGCAGCGGTCTCCGCGCCGTTGAGGTCCAAGGCCCCGTAGAGGCCTACGCCGGGATCGAACTCCGGCACGATCGCCGCCGCCTCACCCGCGGTGGTCGCACCCAGCACGGCAAGTCCGAGCGCGGTGGCGACACCGGCGACGACAGTACGAATACGCATACTCAAAAACTCCAGTTCACCTGCACACCAACAGAAATGGTGTTGGCCCCCAGTTGCGTGACAGCTCTGCGCAACGCAACAACCTAACAAGCTGGGCGCTTGTCCGAAAAGTTCGGTATCGCGATTTTGCGGGTGAGTTGCGGCACACTGGACGGGGCGAACTTACTCCGCAGTAAGATGTCCGCATGACGAAAGAGACCGCGACCTACCGCGGCTGGAAGAAGCTGCCGGACAATCGGCTCGGGCACACGCTGTTCTCGCTGGGCATGGTGGCGCGGGTGCCGTACTTCGGCACGGTGCTGCCGAACGTGGTGCGGCTCGAGCCCGGACTGTGCGAGGTGACCTCGCCCAAGTGGTTCGGCATCCACAATCATCTCGGCACCTTCCACGCCATCGCGGCGTGCAACCTGGCCGAGGTCGCGATGGGCATGCTGAGCGAGGCGACCGTGCCCGCGACGCATCGCTGGATCCCGAAGGCGATGAACGTGCAGTACCTGGCCAAGGCGGAGACCGGGCTGCGGGCCGTGGCGAAGCTGCCGGAGATCCCCGACTTCGCGACGATCACGCAGGGGCAGAACCTGACCGTCCCGGTGTCGGTCTACGACAAGCACGGCCTCGAGGTCGTGCACGCGGACATCACCACCTGGGTCACCCCGAAGTAGCCGGCCGCTCGCGCACCGGCCGCGAACGCCGCCTCAGCAGGGCAGCGCCCGGCCGTCGTCGGCCAGCGCGCCGAGCACCGCGGCCGAGGCGCGGGAATCCGCCAGCATCCCACCGTGATCGGCCTGGTCGGTCGGGCAACCGTCCTGCAGCCAGATATTGCGGTCGGCGCCGGCCGGCGCGGCCAGCAGCGCGGTCTCCTGCGGGGTGATCACGGAGTCGGCGCGGGAGGCGATGGCCGTGTACCGCACACCGGGCACGGTCTCGCCCCCCGCGTTCAACCGGTTCAACAGAGGTGACCCGACCACCTGCTGCGTTCCCGGAGCTCCGAAGACCTGGGCCGCGATCTGCGCGTTGCCCAGGCCGATCGAGGCCAGATCGGGGTAGTTCTTCCGGAGCCCGTCCCAGGTCGAGCCCCGATACGGCGTGCCGAGGGTGACCACCTGCTCGACCGCCTCCGGACCGTGCGTGCGCAGATATTGCCGGATCACGGTGCCTCCGGTGGAGTGGCCGACCAGCGCGACCTGACGCGCGCCGGTATCGGCGCGCACGGCCTGCACGACATCGCCGAGTTCGTTCGCCATCCGGTCGATATCGGCGACGCCGTAGATCGTGCGACCGAGGGCCGCGGCCCCGACCGGCCCGATACCCGTTGTGCTGGAACCGGCTTGGCCGCTCACCACGTCCCGCAGGGCGGGCGCGGCACCGATGTTCGCCGCGTACACGCAATACCCTTCGGACCGCAGCAGCGGCGCGAGCAGCGCGTAACTGCGCACCGCGTCGGTGCCGGAACCGTGCACCAGCACCACCGGCTGCGGCCGGGCCTGCGACGGCCGGCAGGCCGCCTCGTTGGCCCCGCTGACCGCGGGAAACAGCGGTGCGGCCGTCGCCGCCGGGGCGGCGAGCAACGTCGTGCAGGCAGCCGTGAACATCAGGCCGGCGATCCGCACGGCCTGTCTGCGAAACCACATGTCAAATTCCCAACGGAGCGGCCAGAGTCGGCCAGGAGTTCTTGAACGCTTCTTCCCAATAGCCCCAGGAATGGGTGCCGTCCGGGTGGATGTCATAGGTCGCCGGAATGCCCAGGGAATTCAGGCGGGTCTGCATATTGCGCGAGCAATAGTTGGTCGCCGCCTCGATGGCGCCGCCCTTGATGAGTTGCGCCGCGAAACCGTCGACACCGGGCAATGAATACTTGCCGTTCAGCTCGTCGTATTTGCCGGGAATGCCGCCGCCGCTGGAAATATAGATGGATTTCCCGCGCAACCCCTCGGCCTGGACGTACGGATCGTTGGCCGCCCATCGCGGATCTCCGGGCGGCCCATACATATTCGCCATGGTCGCCCACCCCCACGTCTCGACCGTGAGATGGACGAACTGCTGACCGACCGGATCGCTGATCTGCGCGCAACCGCTGTAGGCGGCGACACTGGCGTAGAGGTCGCCGGTGGTCGCGGCGAGCGCGAGCGTGGTGGTGCCCGCCATGGAGAAGCCGGCCAGCGCGTTGCGGCCGCTGCTCGCGAAGTACCGGTCGGCGATCGGCGGAAGTTCCCGGGTCAGGAACGTCTTCCACTTCTGCTTGCCGAGCCGCTTGTCGTCGGTCACCCAGTCCGCGTAGTAGCTGAACTGCCCGCCGATCGGCGAGACCACGTTGACGTTCTTGGGCGAAAGGAACTCCATCACATCGGTTTCCGTCGCCCAGGTGACGCCGTCGTCACCGCCGCCCGCACCCTGCAGGAGATAGAGAACGGGACGCGCCACGCTGGTGTCGAACGCGCGCTGCATATCGACCTGGATATCGCGATCCATTGCCGCGGAATGAATTGTCAAAGTCGCCTTGCGCGCATCGTGCTGCTGCACCGCGACAATCGAGGATTCCGTGGGCTCGGCCTGTGCCCGGCCCGGAATTACCGCCGTGGCGACCGCTCCGACCGTGACCGCGAGCACACCAAGCCAGCGGACGTAGCTGCCTCTCATGATTCCCCTTCTCCAGAGCACGAAACCGCCCGTGCTCCTGAGCCAGGCTAGCTTGCGGCACAACCACTTTCACGCCTCGAGTTGCTGGGACAACAATTCTGGGGGCAGGTCCGGAATGCAATTCTCGAGCCGCTTTATTTCACGTCGGCGACTTAGGGCGAGACCCGAATTCCGGGGCCCCGGCGGGCGGGGGCAGTTGCGTCGGTGTGGCCGCAACGGATTGAATGCCTGTATGGGTGTCAGCGCGGTCGGAGATGTCGACGTTTGCGTGGTCGGGCTCGGCCCGACCGGCCGGGCACTGGCGCATCGGGCGATGCGCGCCGGGCTGCGCGTGACCGCCGTCGATCCGCGCCCGGATCGGCTCTGGCCGCCCACCTTCTCCTGCTGGGTCGACGAACTACCGCAGTGGCTGCCGTCGAGCGCCGTCGCCAGCCGGATTCCGACGCCGACCGTCTGGACGACGACCGAGCTCCGGATCGACCGTCCCTACTGCGTGCTGTCCAAGACCGGATTGCGCGACGCGCTCCCCCTCGACGACGCCACCGTGCTCGCGGACCGCGCCACCAGCGTCGACGCGCATCGTGTCGAGCTGGCCGGGGGCGCGACGATCACCGCCGCAACGGTTTTCGACACCCGTGGCCTGCCCACCCTCGGGCAACGCCGGGCCGCCAGCGCGCACGGCATCTTCGTCGCCGCGGAAACGGCCGCGCCGATGGTCGCCGACCAGGAGGGACTCCTGCTGGACTGGCGACCGGAGAACGGCGCGGGCCCCGACGAGCCGCCGTCGTTCCTCTACGCGGTGCCACTCGGCGACGGCACGGTGATCTTCGAGGAGACCAGCCTCGGCCTGCGCGGCGGCATGCCGCAGCATGAGCTGCGCAGGCGCACGCTCAATCGCCTTGCCGCGCACGGCATCCGGCTCACCGGCGACGAGCCGCACGAAGCCGCGCACTATCTACTGGATCAGCCACCGCCGAAGCGGGGCACGGCCGTCGCGGTGCCGTTCGGCTCGCGCGGCGGCATGATGCACCCGTGCACCGGCTACAGCGTCGCCGACTCGCTGGCCCTGGTCGACACCGCGGTCGCCGCCGTGCAGACCGGCCGTGACCCGGTGGCCGAATTGTGGCCGCGCCGAGCGCGATTGGTGTACTGGATGCGGATGCGCGGCCTGTACGGCCTCGGTCGGCTGACCACCGAACAGTCCATCACGATGTTCGACGCGTTCTTCAGCGCCTCCCCGCGCGGACAGCGCGCGCTGCTGTCCGCGCACGACGACTACGCCGCGCTCGGCGCGGTGCTGTTCAACACCGTCGCGCACACCTGGCCGTTCCGCTGGCGGTACGACCTGGTGGGCTGGACCCACCGCAACCGCTGGCTCGGCTACGACTTCGATCAGGCGCCGGTCTCGGCGGCCCGGCGGTAGCCGCGGATCGCGGGGTAGGTGAACACCACGATCACGCCCAGGGTCCACAGCAGCGTCTTCAGCAACGGTTCGGCGACCGGTCCGCCGTAGGACAGCCCGCGCATCGCATCGATCGCACAGCTCATCGGCTGGTTCTGCACCGTGGCCTGCAACCACTTCGGATAGGCGAAGGCCGGCGCGAAACCGGTGTTGAAGAACATCAGCAGGGTGTTGATGATGCCGATGACGTTCACCAGCATCACCCCCTCGGTGATGGTCGCCAAGGCGGTGACGAGCACCGCGAACGCGACGCCGAACAGCACCGGAATCCCGATCAGCGCGAGACCCGCGAGCGGCCCGTTGAGGAAGCGGAACCCCAGCAGCAGGCCCACCACGATCACGAACAGCGTCGTGACCAGCACGCGCACCGCCTCGGCCAGCAGTCGCCCGGTGAGCCCGGCGGCCCGGTGGATCGGCATGGTCCAGAACCGGCCGAGCAGGCCGGTCATCTTCTCGCCCTTGAAACCCAGTGCACTCACGACCGCGCCGGACATGGCGGCGACCAGCGTCAGCAACGACACCTGGGCATAGATACTCGGCTGACCGGTGTAGCCGGTGATCGAGCGGCCGAGCACGATCTGGAACATCCACAGCGTCAACGCCGGATACACCAGGGTCTGGATCGTGGTCGCGGGGTCGCGCGCCCACACCAGCAGCAGGCGTTTGCATTGGATCAGGCTGTGCGTGGCCCAATTGGCCAGCGCGCTCTCGGGTTTCGCCGTCACCTCGGGCAACGGCGTGTTCCACGCGAGCTGCTCGGGGCCGGCCGGCGCCATGGTCGCCTCTGAACTGGTCATGACCGCCTCACACTCGCCCAGATCGCCAAGGGGGTGAACACCAGCGCGAGCCCGCTCACCCACACCAACGGCACCCACAACACCTGCCAGCTCACCCCGTCGGCCGCCATGTCACGCAGGGCGAAGGAGAACTGGGAGACCGGCTGATTACGCACGAACCCGCGAATCCATTCGGGGAACTGTCCTTCCGGGACGAACCCGCAGGACAGCATGCCGAAGATCAACGTGGGCAGGGTCAAGGCCTGGCTCAGCGATTCCGGGCTCTTGGTCAGGCTGCCGAGCGCGTCCGCGCCGAGCGCCAGCGTGGTCCCGACCGCCAGCGAGAACGCGCAGAACAGCACGGCCTGACCGAAACCCGCGACGAACCGGAAACCGATCAGATAGCCGAACAGGATCGCCGCGGCGAGCGAGGTGACCGAGCGCACCAGTCCGGCCGCGATCCGCGCGGACAGCGGGACCAGCATGCCGATCGGCATGGTCTGCATGCGGGTGCTCAAACCGGTGAGCGCCTCGAAGGCGGACAGCTGGGCGTTCGACATCATGGTGAACGCCATCGTCTGCAACACGATGATCGGCATGACGTACTGCGCGTAGTCGATGCCGTGGAACTTCATCACGAAACGCAGGGGCAGGTAGAAGCCGAGGGTGAACACCAGCGGCGTCACCACCGCGACGATCAATTCCCCTTTGGTGGCCATGGTCCGGACGATGCGGCCGGTCAGCGCGCGCCACTGGGCGAACGAGGACAGCTTGGCCGCGGGTAGGTCCGCGAACAGCATGGCCGCGTCGGCGCCGGGCGCCGCGGCGGTGGCAGTGCTCACGACTTGCCGCCCGCGTGGCCGGTGATGGACAGGAAGACATCGTCGAGCGAGGGCCTGCGCAACGCGATATCGGCCAGCGGGATGCCCGCGCTGTCGAGCCGGCGCAGCGCCTCGGTGAGCGTGGCCGCGCCGTCGCGCGCTGGGATGGAGAGCCGGTCGCTGCCGTTGAGGTCGGCGAGCACCGCGGCCGGCACCAGATCGCCGAGCGCGTCCGCGGTCAGTTGCAGTTTGGTCGGATCCAGCGGAACCACCTCGCAGTAGCTGCCGCCGGTCTTCTCCTTGAGCTCGTCGGCGGTGCCCTCGGCGATCACCGTGCCCTTGTCGATGACGATGATGTTGTCGCTGAGTACGTCCGCTTCCTCGAGGTACTGGGTGGTGAGCAACACCGTGATGCCCTGTGCCTTGAGCGCGTTGACCAGATCCCACACGCCTTGGCGGCTGCGCGGATCGAGACCGGTGGTCGGCTCGTCGAGGAACACCACCTCGGGTCGCACCACCAGACCGCAGGCGATATCCACCCGGCGGCGCATACCGCCGGAGTAGTGGCGCACCGCACGCCGGCCCGCGCCGACCAGATCGAATTCCTCGAGCAAGGTGTCGGCCCGCTTGCGCGCGACGGACTTGCTCAGTCCCATCAGCCTGCCGAACAGTTCCAGGTTCTCCCGGCCGGACAGGTTCTCGTCGAGGGCGGCGTATTGACCGGTCATCATGATCGAGCGCCGCACCCCGGCCGGGTCCTTCAGCACGTCGTGCCCGGCGACCACCGCGGTGCCGGAGTCCGGGCGCAGCAGGGTGGACAGGATCTTCACCATCGTCGTCTTGCCCGCACCGTTCGGGCCGAGGATGCCGAGCACCGAGGCCCGCTCGGCGACGAAGCTGACGCCCTGCAGTGCGTGCACGTCGCCGAACGACTTCCGGACATCCGCCACACGGACCGCTGGCTCATTCGCACGCAGATCTGCTTGGTTCAAGCTCGGCATCAACTCTCCACTATCGGCAATTGCGGCGATTCTCGGTCGCCGGAGCGCGCGCGTATACGTCCCGAATGGTGATCCGTAGCGCTGGGCGTGATGTTACCGGTCTGTGGGGTTCCGGCCGGGCCACCCGCGCAGTACCCAACTGGACCCCGAGCTAATTGTGTCCTTACTCACATTTACCGATCTCGGTCCGGCATCGGGCGGATCGGCGCTGGTGGACGTGGTCAAGGGCAGCGTGGTGGCGACGAAGGAGCCTTTACGGTCCGTCCCGGCGACCATAGTCTGCTATTCGGGGGAACACTCACTCGTCCGCGGCGGCCGCCGGTAACCGGTCCGCTCGCCGATTTCGATACTGCGAGAGGTGATCATGGCCGAGTCCGCGCAGCCCCGGGTGGCGGCGCAGCCGGGAGGATCGGGCCGACCGAACGTGCTGACGTCCTACGACCCGCGCACCGGCGAAACCGTCGGGAACTACGCCATCATGGGCGCGGGTGAAATCAACCGCACGGTACGAGGCGCGCGCTCGGCCGAAAAATGGTGGGCCGAACTGGGATTCAGCGGACGCAAGCGCTGGCTGCTGGATTGGAAGCACGATATCGCGCGCCGCGCAGGCGAATTGGTCGAGATCCTGTCCGAGGAAACCGGAAAACCGGAGGCGGACGCGGCGATCGAGGTGATGCTGGCGGTCGAGAACCTGGACTGGGCGGCGCGCAACGCGGCGCGTGCGCTCGGCAGGCACAAGCTCGGGTCCAGCTGGCTGAGCCGCAATCAGCGCGCCTCGGTGGGCTATCTGCCGCTCGGCGTGATCGGCGTGCTCGGCCCCTGGCACAACCCGGTGTTCACGCCCATGGGTTCGATCGCCTACGCGATGGCCGCGGGCAACACGGTGGTGTTCAAGCCGCACGAGCTGACCACGGGCGTCGGCGTCTGGCTGGCCGACAGCTGGTCCAGGCTGGCGCCGAATCAGCCGGTGCTGCAAGTGGTTACCGGCGACACCGGGACCGGCAACGCACTGTGCCGGGCCAAGGTGGACAAGATCGCCTATGCCGGTTCGGAATCCGGCGCACGCGAGGTGATCGCACTGTGCACGCAGACGATGACGCCGGTGGTGGTCGAGCGCAGCGGCAAGGGCAGCATGGTCGTGCATGTCGACGCGAAGCTCGACGATGCTGCGGAGGCAGCGGTTTTCGGCGCGATGGCCAACGCGGGACAGAACGCCACCGGCATCCAGCGCGCCTACGTGGCCGAGTCGGTCTACGAACCGTTCCTGGAACTCGTTGCCGCCCAGGCGAGCAAGCTCCGCCCGGGGGCAGACAAGCGCGCCTCCTACGGCCCGATGATCCTGGAGTCACAGGTCGAGGTGGTGCGCAAGCAGATTCGCGATGCGCTCGCCCGTGGCGGCCGCGCCGTGGTCGGCGGCCTCGATTCGATTCGCGAGCCCTATATCGAGCCGGTGGTGCTCACCGAGGTCCCGGAGGACAGCACGGCGATCACCGGCGAGGGCATCGGTCCCGTGCTGATCGTGAACAAGGTGACCAGCATGGATGATGCCGCCCAGCGCATCAACGCGGTGGGCACCGACGTCGCGGTCTCGGTGTTCACCAGGGACGTGCACGAGATCGAGCAGTTCGCCGAGCAACTCCGGGTGGGCGTGGTCACCATCAATTCCTCGTCGGCCTACGCCGGAATTCCCGCGCTCCCGTTCGGTGGCGTCGGCGAATACGGGCAGGGCCACAGCCACGGCGATCAGGGCCTCCGCGAGTTCAGCCACACCCTGGCCATCGCCCGCAAGCGCTACAAGGCGCCGGTCGACCTGTCCACCTTCGACCGTCATCCGCGCCATCTGCGGTTGGCCAGAGCCATCTTCCGGCTGCGGCACGGTAGACGCAGCTAGGCTCTGTCTCGAAGTCCGGCCGGATGCCTCCGCGGTTCAGCTCGTCGCCTGGCAAGGCGGAGCAAGAGCCGATACCGGGGTGGTATCGGTGACGACGACAACGCGGCCAGGCGGCGAGCTGGACCGTGGAGGCGCCGGATGGGACTTCGAGACAGAGCCTAGGCCGCAGGCCCCAGCAACACCGCTTCCATCAGCGCGGTGACGCGGGCGAGCTGCGTTGGGCGCGAATCGAATCGGATCAACCGGCCGACATCGATCACCTGACCGATCGCGGCGTGCACCCGGAACCGCGCCTCGGTCGGATCGCCGTCGAGCAGATTGGCCCACTCCAGCACGTTCTGGCGTTGGATGGCACGCAGCTTGTGCTGTTCGGCCGGGGGCAGGTTGCTGAACTCGGCGTAGTAGACCGGCATGATCTCCGGCATCTGGAACGTGAGTTTGGCCTGCCGTTCGGCGATCCGGCGCACGGCGTCGGCCCGGCTGGTCGCCTCGGCGAGCGCCTCGGTGATCGCGAGTGCCACCCGGTCGCCGGTCCGGTAGAACGCCGCCGCGAGCAGATCGGACTTGCTGGCGAAGTAGCGATACACGCTCGACGCGTTGATGCCGACCGCCGCGCCGATCTCCTCGATGCTCGCCTCGTGATAGCCCTGGCGGCCGAAGATCCGGATCGCCTCGGTGAGCAGCTGTTCGCGTTTCGACGAGACCGGCAGGCCACGGGTGACCGGGCCCGGCTCCGGCTCCGGCGGCGCGGGCGGCAGGTCGGCGCGCAGAATCGCCCACGCCATATCGCGCAGCAGCGGCAGCAGCCTGGCGCCGGACAGCGCGCTGCGATGCGCGGAAATACTGGCGATCGCACTGAGCACCGCGGCGGCCAGCATCGCGACGTCGGCGGGCGGACTTTCCGGACGCAGTTGCTCGATGGGTTCGGCCAGGGTCGCGTTCAGGTCGTCGTAGATCTTGCGGATCCGGATCCGGTCCTCGCGTTCCAGGTAGCGCCGCTCCCAGCGGTACAGCCCGGCCTCGCGGCGGATCTCGATGGTGTGTTCGCTGATCGCCCTGATCAGCGCATCCAGCCGGGCGGCGGGTTCGAGTTGCGGATCGTCCGCGGCCCGGGCGACGGTGAGCAGGTGCCGCGCGCCTTCTTCCGCGGCCGCGACGAGCAGCGCGTATTTGTTCGTGAAGTGCCGGTACAGCGCGGGACCGGAGATCCCGACCTCGGCGGCGATCTCGTCCACGCCGACCGGGTAGTACCCGCGGTCGCTGAACGCGCGCGCGGCGGCCCGGATGATCTGCACCTTGCGATCCTTGGGCCTGCGGCGCACGGGTCCGGCGTCAGGGCGCGCGGAAGCGAGGCCGACCTCGCTGCGTTCCGCGACCATGCACCTCTCCGTTCTGCTGCGGCGGCGCTGGTTGACAGCGCCCGACGATGGAACCTAAGTTAACCACAATTCGCAAAGTTAACCAGTATTCATGGCACGATAGCCGCAGAGTTGCAGCGTAGGAGCGAACATGAGCAATACAGATTCCGCGGCTGTGACCGCGTCCGCCGGGCCAGCCGCGGGTTTCTCGGCGGTGCGGGACGGCAAGGTCCTGCGGCTGACCCTCACCAAGCCGAAGCGCAAGAACGCGGTGGACTACGACACCATGGTCGCGCTCGGCGACACCATCGCCGCCGCGGCCACCGACCGCTCCGTGCGGGTCATCGTGCTCACCGGCGAGGGCAGCGATTTCTGCACCGGCGCCGACCTGTCCACCTCGATGGCCGAGGCGCAGCGCGGCATCACCCCCGAGATGACGATGGACGCGGCCAACCGGCTGGTGAAGTCGATCGTGGACGCGCCGATCCCGGTGGTGGTCCGGGTGAAGGGCGCGGCCGCGGGGGTCGGCGTCGGGATCGCGCTGGCCGCCGATCTGATCTACGCCAGCGAGGAGGCCTACCTCCTGCTGGCGTTCATCAACATCGGGTTGATGCCCGACGGCGGCGCGGCCGCGATGATCGCCGCCGCCGCCGGCCGCACCCTGGCGGCGGAGATGGCACTGCTCGGCGAGCGGCTGCCCGCACCCGCGGCCAAGGCGGCGGGGCTGTTCACCGCGGTGGTCCCCGAGGCCGAACTCGACGCGAAGGTGGAGGCCGCCGTCGCCAAGCTCGCCGCGGGCCCCCGCCGCGCCCTCGAGCTCACCAAGCAGGCGTTGAACCAGGCGACGCTGACGTCCCTCGACGCCGCCTTGGCCGCCGAAAAGTCCGGGCAGAGCGAACTTTTGACATCCCCGGACTTCGCCGAAGGCGCCACCGCCATGCTGACCAAGCGCAAGGCCGTCTTCGCCGACTGATCCGCCGAGCACCGCCGTCGGCGCACCGGGTCTGGGCTGCAGACGCGACGCGGTCGATGAGCTATGTTGATCGGCTATGGGCTACCTGGTTACCGGGGCAACTGGGTTCATCGGTCGTTTTCTCATCCCCGAGCTGCTGAAACGCGAGGGCGACATCCATGTGTTGGTGCGGCCGGGCGTCGAGTCCGCCGACCGGTTCACCTGCTGCGCCCGGGAATGGGACGGCGGCGATCGGGTGCGGCCGGTGCGCGGCGACCTCGGCGCCCCCGGGCTGGGTATCGACCCGGCGTGGCTGGCCGCCCACCGCGGCACGATCGATCATGTCTTCCATCTGGCGTCCAGTTACGACACGGCCGAGCGCGGCGACGGCACCAAGCATCTGGTCGACGTCGCCGAAAGCCTGAAAGCCGGTCTGCTGCATCATGTCTCGACGGTGGATATCGCCGGTACCACGACCGGCCTGTTCACCGAGGACATGTTCGACGAGGGCCAGGAGCTCACCACGCCGGCCCAGCGCGCCAAATTCGAGGCCGAGCGGATCGTGCGCACGTCGGCGCTGCCCTGGCGGATCTATCGTCCGTCGATCGTCATCGGCCATTCCCGCACCGGCGAGATCGATCGGATCGACGGCCCGTACTACTTCTTCCGGCTGCTCCGGATGGGCGCGCAGCTGCCGCGCATCCTGCCGGTGCTGGTGCCCAAGCTCGGCGAAACAAACATGGTCCCGGTCGATTTCGTGGCCCGCGCGCTGGATCATCTCGCGCACCGGGCCGGCCCGAACGAACAGACCTATCACCTGATCGACCCCCGCAGGCAGGGCGTGGCCGAGGCGCTCAACCTGTTCGCCGACGAGGCGGGCGCGCCGCACCTGGTCGAGGTGATGCCGAAACGCGCGCTGGACCTGGCCTTACAGGTGCCCGGGGCGAGCTGGCTGCTCCCCCGCGTCGGTGTGCCCCGAGAGGTGTTGGAGCACAGCGAGTTCAGCTGCTGGTTCGACTGCCGCAACACCACCGCGGCCTTGGCGGGCACCGATATCAAGGTCCCGCCGCTGGCCGGCTACGCCCCGCTCATCTGGCGGTACTGGATCGAGAACTGGGTGATCTGAACGGCTTTCACGCGCCGGTGATGGTCAGGTAGATCAGCGCCACGTTGAGCGCGGAGATGATTCCGGCGATCAGCCAGGCCAGCGCGGTGGTGACACGGTGGTTGGTGTCCGCGCCCATCAGGGTGCGATCGCTGGTCAGGCGCACCAGCGGGATCAACGCGAACGGGATGCCGAACGAGAGCACCACCTGCGAAATGATCAGTGCGCGTGTGGGATCGATGCCGATGGCCAGGATCACCAGTGCCGGGACCAAGGTGACCAGCCGGCGCACCATCAGCGGGATATGCCTGCGCAGCAGGCCCTGCATGATCATCGCGCCCGCATAGGCGCCCACCGAGGTGGAGGCCAGCCCGGAGGCGAGCAGGCCGATGGCGAGCAGCAGGGCGGCGACCGGGCCGAGCACATCGCCGACCGCGGTGTGCGCGTCCTGCAGGGTCTCGACCTCGCGACCGCGCAGCGTGTTCGCGGCCATCAGCAGCATCGCCAGGTTCACCGTGCCCGCGAGCAGCATGGCCAGCAGCACGTCGACCTTGGTGACGCGCAGCAGCCGGGCCCGCATCGGTCCCGGCTCCGGGTGACCGTGCCGATCCCGGGCCAGGCCGGAGTGCAGGTACACCGCGTGCGGCATGACCGTCGCGCCGATCATGGCCGCGGCGAGCAGCACGCTCTCGGTGCCCTGGAATCGGGGCACCAGTCCGCCGATGGTGCCGCCGACCGAGGGCGGCGAGATGAACACGCTGGCCAGGAAGCCGATCGCGATGATGGCGAGCAGGCCGGTGATCACCCGCTCGAACGGCCGCTGGCCGCGCTTGTCCTGCACGAGCAGCAGCCCCATCGAGACCACGCCGGTGATCACGCCGCCGACCAGCAGCGGCAGGTCGAACAGCAGGTTCAGCGCGATCGCGCCGCCGACCACCTCGGCCAGGTCGGTCGCCATCGCGACGGTCTCGGCCTGCCCCCAGTAGGCCAGGCGGGTCCATTTGCCGGACCGGTCGCGCACCGCTTCCGGCAGCGACAGCCCGGTCACCAAACCCAGCTTGGCCGAAAGGAATTGGACCAGGCCCGCCATCACGTTGGCCATCACGATGACCCACACGAGCAGATAACCGAACTGGGCGCCCGCGCTGATGTTCGACGCGACATTGCCGGGGTCGACGTACGCGATCGCGGCCACGAACGCCGGGCCCAGCAGCAGGCTGGCCGCCCGGGCGCGCTGGGTGGCGGATTTAGCGGACTCAGCCAAGGTTGTACTCACAGAACAGAATTTTACGGGTTCCCGAACTTTTCCGTTAGTGGTACCCGTAAAAGCCGACCGCCCGGTTACGCCGTGCTGGCGTAACCGGGCGGCCGGTCGGTATTCGGTGCTACCTCAGATGCCGAGACCCCGGGCGAGGACGGGCCAGGACAGCTGGAACTCGTCGCGCCAGTAACCCCACGAGTGGGTGCCGCTGTTGCGGAAGTTGTAGGTCGCCGGGATGCCCAGCGACTCCAGCTTGTTCTTGAGGTTGTTGGTGCAGAAGTTGGTGCCCGCCTCGATCACGCCGCCGATGATGATCTGATTGGCCAGACCATAGGCGCCGGGGAGCGCGTACTTGCCGTCCAGCGTGTCGTACTGGCCGGGCAGGCCGTTGCCGGTGGAGATGTAGAGGTCCAGTCCGCGCAGGCCCTCGGCGTGCACGTAGGGATCGTTGGCCACCCATTCGGCCGAACCCTGTGGGCCCCACATGTTCTCGGTGTCGCCGCCGCCCCAGGTCTCGACCGTGAGCTTCACGAACTCCGAGCCGACCGGGTCACTGGTCTGCGCGCAACCGCTGTACGCCGCGGCCGCCTTGTACAGGCCGGGCTTGGCGATCGGCAGCGCCAGCACGGTGGTGCCCGAGGTGGACAGCCCCGCGATCGCGTTCACGCCGTTGGTGCCGAGGGCGCCGTCGACCAGCGGCGGCAGCTCCTCGGTGAAGAAGGTCTTCCACTTGTTGCGGCCGAGCGTCGGGTCGTCCTTGATCCAGTCGGTGTAGTAGCTCCACTTGCCACCGATCGGCTGGATGACGTTGACGTTCTTGTCCGACAAGAACTTCAGCGCGTCGGTCTTCGCCTGCCAGGAAGCGTCGTCCTGGCCGCCGCCCGCGCCGTTGAGCAGGTACAGCGTCGGGCGCGGCACCGAGGCGTCGGCCGGACGCTGCACGTCGATGATGACCTTCTGGTCCATCGCCGCGGAGTACACGTACAGCCGGATGTTCCGGTCGTCCTTGTACTCGGCCTTGGTGATCTTCGAACCGTCGGGGGCGGTCGGGTTGGCCAGCAGACTCTTCCCGTCGATGATCGGGTCAGCAGCCGACGCGGTGGTCACGCCCAGACCGGTCATCACGCCCGCAAGGACCGCCGTTGCCGCGATCGCCGCCGCGGCACGTAGGCCGCCGCGCCGAGTCTGTCGACGTATCAATTTCGCACCTTCGCTTC
The DNA here is from genome assembly GCF_000308475.2 of Nocardia brasiliensis NBRC 14402. GTDB lineage: Bacteria > Actinomycetota > Actinomycetes > Mycobacteriales > Mycobacteriaceae > Nocardia > Nocardia brasiliensis. The sequence goes on from NZ_BAFT02000112.1 coordinate 199,840, forward strand.
GTCTCGAAATGTCATCTGCATGCCCCACGCGCCGGCGATAGCGCCCTGGGCACACCTGCGCCAGACCATACGGCCTATGTAGTCGTGCCGACAGGGGTCACCGTTACCGCAGCGTTGCCCATCATGCCTGAGCAGTCTCGATTTCGTCACGTCAGACCCGATCTGCGCGCCGTGTCCCCGGTACGCGGATCGAGCAGGCGCGACAGGGCCGGACCGATGTCCGCCAAGGCTTCCGGCGAGGTCATCTGATCGTGCGGGACACCGATCGGGTGATCTTCGACACGGCCCTCGACCAGCGGGTACCAATTCTGCGCCGCGGTCTCGTGACCGGCGGCGCTGAAGTAGTCGAGCCTGCCGCGGAATACCGCGGGCCGGTGCTCGGCGATGAGCTCGGCCGAACGCACGGCGCTGCGGTAGATCCGGCGCACCCGCTCCGGCGTGAGCACGGCCATGTCCGGCGGAATGGTCGCGTGCAGCGCGGCCAGCGCCTCTTCACTGAGGTCGTGGATGTCACCGTCCTCGGGCAGCAGCGCGTGCGCGCCGATGCCGAGTTCGGCCAGCGCCTCCCGAATCGCCGCGCGGAAGTCCGTCACATCGATGTCGGGATGGCTGTCGAGCATGGCGAGCAACGTGACCTGCTCGCCCGCGGCCTGCAGTTCCGTCGCGATGGCGTGCGCGAGCACGCCGCCGAGCGACCAGCCGAGCAGCCGGTACGGCCCCTCCGGCTGCACCGCGCGGATCTCCCGGACATACCGGGTGGCCATTTCGGCCAGCGAGGTCGGCAGGTAGCCGTCCTCGGACAGCGCCGGCGATTGCAGGCCGAAGATCGGTGTGCTGGCGGGTACGTAGCGCGCGAGACCCGCATAGCACCAGGACAATCCGTACATCGGGTGGATGCAGAACAGCGGCTCGGCGGCCGCGGTGTCGTGCGGCACCCTGGTGCGAATCGAGAGCAGCACGCCGAGCGCGGCGTTCGATTCGAGGTCGTAGTCGTGGTCGCCGGCGAGCGCGGCCAGGATGCGGGTGGCCAGCGCCGCCGGGGTCGAGTCGGTGAAGAACCACTGCACCCGGACCTCGGCCCCGGTGAGCGTGCGCAATCTGCTGACCGCACGGGTCGCCACCAGCGAATTGCCGCCGATGTCGAAGAAGTCGTCGTCCAGGCCGACCTGCTCGGCGCCGACCACCTCGGCGAAGACCTCGGTGATGGTCCGCTCCAGCGGGGTCGTCGGCGGACGGTATGGGCGCGCGGCGAATTCGGGTACGGGCAGGGCCTTGCGGTCCAATTTGCCGCTCGGGTTGAGCGGCAGCGCGTCCAGCACGACGAACGTCGACGGCACCATGTAGGACGGCAGCGCACCGCGCGCGTGGCTCAGCACCGCGGCGTTGTCGACGACCTCCCCCGGCGCGGCGACCAGGTAGCCGACGAGCCGGTCCCCGGTGCTGCCGTGGACCAGCGCGACCGCGGCGTGCCGCACCGACGGATGCCCCAGCAACACCGTCTCGATCTCGCCGAGCTCGATCCGCTGGCCGCGCAGCTTCACCTGGAAGTCGCTGCGGCCCAGGTATTCCAGGGCAGCACCGTGCCAGCGCACGATGTCACCGGTGCGGTACAACCGGGTACCGCCCTCGTGCGCGACGAACCGTTCGGCGGTGAGGGCCGGGGCGCCGAGGTAGCCGCGGGCCAGTTGCACGCCCGAGATGTACAGCTCGCCCGCCGCGCCGATCGGCACCGGGCACAGCTGCCGATCGAGCACGTGCACCCGGGTGTTCGCGACCGGCGTGCCGATCGGAACGGCGACGACGCCGCTGTCCTGCACCGGATAGTCGGTGACCACGGTGGCTTCCGCGGGCCCGTACCAGTTGACCAGCTGGGCGGTGGGAATGGTGGCGGCGAAGCGCGCCGCGGTCTCGCCGGTGAGCGCCTCGCCCGCGGCGAACACCCGCCGCAGCGTCGGAAGTTGCGCGGCGAGCGCCGGATCCAGGAAGGCATCCAGCATCGACGGCACGAAATGCACCGTGCTGACGCCGTATTCGGCGATCACCCGGGCCAGATAAGCCGGATCGCGATGCCCGTCGGGCTCGGCGACGACGATCGCCGCGCCGGTCTGCAAGGGCCAGAACAACTCCCACGTCGAGATGTCGAAGGTGATCGGCGTCTTGTGCAGCACCACATCCGAAGCGTCGTGCGGGTAGATCCACTGCGCCCACCGGAATTGGTTCACCATCTGGCGATGGGTGATCATCACGCCCTTGGGACGGCCCGTGGAGCCCGAGGTGTAGATGACGTAGGCGACGTTGTCCGGCGTGATCTCCGGGTCCGCGGGCGACACCGCATCCAGCGGCAGGTACAGCGTGTCGACCGCGACGACCGGCACCGCGGCGTCGGTGTCGAACGCGTCGCCGGTGGTGGTCAGCACGCACGCGGGCGCCGCGGCGTCGAGCACGAACTCGTTGCGCTCGGTCGGATGGTCCGGGTCGATCGGCAGGTATCCGGCACCCGAACGCAGCACGCCGTAGATCGTGACGACCAGATCGATGCTTCGCCGCATGGCCACGGCCACCAGCGATTCCGCGCCGACGCCCCAGCGGATCAATTCGGCGGCGAGCGCGCGGGAACGCAGGTCCAGATCGGCATAACTGAGCGTGACCTCGCCGAAGCGCACCGCGGGCGCGTCCGGCGTCCGCGCCACCTGCGCGTCGAACAGCGACAGCAGGGTGGCTTCGTCCAACAGGTCCGGCACGTCGGTGCCGTTGCGGGCGGCCAGTTCGGCGCGTTCCCCGTCGAGCAGCACGTCGATGTCGGCGACGCGGGCCTGCGGATTGGTCACGAAGCGGCGGATCAGCGCCGAAAGTCGTTCCGCCAGCGCCTGTGCCGTCGCCTCGTCGAACAGGTCGCGCAGGTACTTCACCGACACCCGCAGCTGGCTGTCGAGCACCACCATGACGGTCAGCGGATAGTGCGTCCCGTTGACCGCGCCGACACCGGTGATGTTCATACCGTCGATCGCGCTGGCCTTCTCCAGTCCCTCCCGATCGACGGGGAAGGACTCGAACACCACCAGGGAGTCGAAAAGTCCTTCCACACCGACGGTTTCCTGGATGTCGCTCAGGCCGAGATAGTGGTGATCGAGCAGTCCGGCCTGTTCGGCTTGCAGCTGGCGCAGCAGGCCGCCGAGGGTGTCGGTCGCCCCGAGCCGCACCCGCACCGGGATCGCGTTGAGGAACAGGCCGACCATGCTCTCCACGCCGTCGAGCTGGGGCGGCCGGCCGGACACGGTGGCGCCGAAGACCACATCGTCGCGGTCGACACTGCGCCCGATCAGCAGACCCCAGGCCGCCTGCACCACGGTGTTCACCGTGACGCCGAGCCCCGAGGCGAGGCGGGTGAGCGCGGTGGTGTCCGCCGGCGCCAGCTCGAAGCCGACTTCGCCGACGCCCGAAGAGATCTCGCGACCGGGGTCGACCGGCGCCAGCGGCGTCGGCTCGGTGACACCGGCCAGCGCCGCGCGCCAGGCGTCGCGGGCCGCGTCGGCGGGTTGCGCGCCCAGCCAGGCGAGATAGTTCCGATACGACGGCACCTTGGGCAGGTGCCGGGCGTTGCCGCCGAGCGCGTACAGCGTCAGCAGGTCCTTCATCAGCAGCGGCATCGACCAGCCGTCGATCAGGATGTGATGGCTGGTGACCAGCAGGTGGTAGCTGTCGGCCGCGGAGCGGATCAGCGCGAAACGCAGCAGCGGGGCGGTCCGCATGTCGAAGTGGTCCGCGAGGTCGGCCGCCTTGATCCGGTCCAGTTCGGCGGTCGCGGCACCCGGCTCCAACTGCGCGAGATCGATCAGCCGCCACGGCACGTCGAGCGAATCCTGCACGATCTGCAGGGGTTTGCCCTCCGCGTCCTCGGCGAAGGCGACGCGCAGGTTGTCGTGCCGGTCCAGCACGGCCTGCGCGCAGCGATGCATCCGGGTGGCGTCCACCGCGCCACCCAGGTCGAGCACGAACTGGGTGGTGTAGGCGTCGATCGAGGACTCGGCCAGTAGCGCGTGGAACAGCATGCCCGACTGCAGCGGCGTCACCGGCCATACGTCGGTGAGGTTCGGGTAGGCGGCGGCGAGCCGGTCGATGCCGGTCTGGTTCAGCCGGACCAGACCGAAGTCCGACGGCGTGAAACCGCCCGCGTCCGGGTGCAAGCCGTGTTCGGCCAACCCGCCGAGCGCCCGGATCCAATGCTCGGCAAAGGTTTTCACCTCGTCGGCGGCGAACGCCGCGGTGGCGTAGTCGAATCGGGCGAGCAGTCCGTCGTCGGTGGCGTCGACGGTCAGGTCGAGCAGCAGATCGTCGGCGGCGATATCGGTGTGCACCCGGGCCGGGCGCAGATCCCGGTAGCGCAACGCGAATCGGCCGCGCCCGAGCACGCCGAGCTCGTCCGCGGTGTCTGCGTTCAGGTAGCGCAGCAGGCCGTAACCGACGCCCTGCGAAGGCACCGCCCGGCGCGATTCCTTGATCTGGGCCAGGGCGGCACCCGCGGCGGGACCGCCGACCAGGGCCTCGGCGGTGTCGATCCGGCTGAGCCGCAACGGCAGCGGGAACTCGGTGGTGAAACCGCCGACCATGCTCTCGTCGGCGTTGGTCGCGGACCGCTGATCGGCGGACAGCCGGATCAGCGAACCGACGGCGCGCGTGACGGACTCCTGCGCCGAGGTCTGCAACGCCAGCGCGACCGCGGTGAGCAGCACGTCGTCCACGATGGTGTGATAGGCCGCCGCGACGGCGGCGACCGCGGCGGCGCCTTCGGCGGTGATGGCCAGCGAGACCCGGCTGCGGGTCCGCAGATCCAGCTGATCGGTGTCGGCAGCGGCGGGCACGGCCCCCAGCGCCCGCTCCCACCAGCCCAGCTCACCGACGGTGCGCAGATCGTGCGCCCGCGTCGACAATGCCCGGATCAGCACGCCGAGACCGGATTCCGGCGCGGCGGGGGCGGCATGCCTGCCGCGGCTCCACGCGGCGGTCAACTGATCGACGATGGTGCGCCACGAGATGTCGTCCACGACAAGGCCGTTGGCGACCACGATCAGCGTCGATCGGCCTTCCGGCCCGCCGGTCAGCACGAAGTGGATATTGCGTCCCTGTTCGGGATCCAGTGCCGCGGCGGCGGCCTGCACCACGTCGTCGATCGGCAGCGACGTCTCGCCGTGCTGCGGATCCAGCCTGCGGAACGCCTCGCCGGTGCGCTCGTCGACCGGCGGGATGCGCAGCACCGGGGCCTCGCCCGCGCGATCGAGCCGCACCCACAGCATCGGATGCTGGTCGAGCACCTTGCCCACAGCGGCGTGCACGGCCTCGACGGCGCAGCTGTCCGGCACGTCCAGCGCGATGGCGCGCACCTCGACGCCGGCGTCGAGCAGCCGGGCCGCGTGCGGCGTCAACGGCAGGTCACCGGATTCGTCGCCCGGACCGTCCTCGACCACCGCGACCCGGGCCAGCGCCGCGACCGTGCGCGACTCGAAAACCGCGCGGGGCGTGAAGGTCACGCCCCGGGCGCGGCAGCGCGATACGACCTGGATGGAGACGATGCTGTCGCCGCCGAGCGCGAAGAAGTCGTCGTCCAGCCCGACCCGGTCGAGGCCGAGCACCTCGCCGATCACCTCGGCGATGGCCAGTTCCGCCTGGGTCTGCGGCGCGCGATAGGCCGCGGTCGCCAGTGCGGGTTCCGGCAGCGCGCGCCGATCCAGCTTGCCGACCGGCGTCAACGGGATCTCGTCGAGTTCGACGATCGCGGTCGGCACCATGTATTCCGGCAGGATCGCGCCCAATTCCTCGGTGAGCGCGGCGATGTCGAGGGTGGCGCCCTGCGCGGGCAGCACGTAGGACACGAGCATCGTGGCGCCGGAACCGGATTCGCGGCCGACGGTGACCGCGAATTCGACGCCCGGTTGCCCGGTCAGCGCGGCGTCGATCTCGCCGAGTTCGATCCGGAAGCCGCGCACCTTCACCTGGAAGTCGTTGCGGCCCACGTACTCCACCTCGGGCGCGGCGCTACCGCGCCGCCAGCGCACCACGTCACCGGTGCGGTAGAGCCGTTCGCCGGGCGCACCGTACGGGTCGGCCACGAAGCGGGCGGCCGTAAGGCCGGGCCGCGCGTGGTAGCCGCGGGCCAACTGGATGCCGCCCAGATACAGTTCGCCCGCAACGCCTTCGGGCACGGGGCGCAACCTGCTGTCGAGCACCAGTGAGCGCATGTCGCGGATCGGGCCACCGATGGTGACCGGTTCGCCGGGGCGCAGCGGATCGCTGATGTTGGTCATGATCGTGGTCTCGGTCGGCCCGTAGCCGTTGTGGAAACGCCGCTGCTCGTCGCCCGCCCACTTGGTCACCAGATCGGCGGGCACCGCTTCTCCGCCCGCGACGATCGCCCGCATGCCGGACAGGGCGTCCGGGTCCAGCGAGGCGAGCACCGACGGGGTGAGGAAGGCGTGCGTGACCTGCTCCTCCTGGATCAGGCTCGCCAGTTCGGCGCCGCCGAAGGTGAGTGGCGGCGCGACGACCAGCGCGCCCGCCGAACCCAGCGCGAGCAGTAGCTCGAGCATCGAGGCGTCGAACGACGGTGAGGCGAAAGCCAGTGCGCGCGTGGACTGGTCGAGCTGATAGCGCTCCACCTGCTCGGCACTGAAATTGGCCAGGCCCGCGTGCGTCACCACCACGCCCTTGGGCAGGCCGGTGGAGCCGGAGGTGTAGATCACGTACGCGGCGTTGCTGCTGCGGATCGGGCCGTGCCGCTCGCTGAAGCTGATCGGCCGGTCCGAGCGGGACGCGACGTCGTAGGTGAAGTCGCGGTCGTCGAGTACCAGCCACGGCCGTCCGCCCGCCATCGCGGGCAACGTGCCGAGCTCCGCGGTCAGCGTCACGCCGAGATACGCCTGCGAGTCGGTGACCATGTGCGCGATGCGCTCGGCCGGATAGGTCGGATCGATCGGCACCAGCGCGGCGCCGGTCTTGGCCACCGCCCACAGCGCGAGCACCGATTCGACCGAACGCCGGATCGCCACCGCGACCAGCACATCCGGCCCGGCGCCGCGGTCGATCAGCGAGCGCGCCAATTGCGAAGAGGCGGCGTCGAGTTCGACGTAGCTGAAGGCCCGCCCGTGCACCACGATGGCGGGGCCGGTGGGGTTGCGGGTCACCGCCGAGGCCATCAGCTCGGCCAGGGTGCGCGGCGGCACCGCCTCGGCGCCCACCCGGGAGATCAGGTCGGCGCGTTCCGAATCGTCCAGGATCTCCAGATCACCGACCGCGATCCCGGGATCCCGCGCGACCGCGGCAAGAATACGGCGGAACCGGCGGCCGAAATCGGTGACCGTCGTCTCGTCGAACAGGTCACGGGCGTAGGTGAATTCGGCGGCGAGCCCGGCCTCCGCGCCGGCCTCGGTGCGCTGCTCGCGCAGGGTGAGCAGCAGATCGAATTTGGCGGTGTCCGCGGCTGGATCGAGCGCGGCGAAACTCAGCCCGGGCAGCTCGAAGCTGGTGGCGGCGAGGTTCTCGAACGACAGCGCCACCTGGAACAGCGGATGCCGCCCGGCGGAACGCTCCGGATCGAGCACCTCGACCAGCCGCTCGAACGGGGTGTCCGCGTTCGCGAAGGCCCGCAGATCGGTTTCCCGGTTCGCGGCCAGCAATTCGGTGAAGCCGAGTTGCGGCGCGACCCGGGTGCGCAGCACCAGGGTGTTGACGAACATGCCGATCAGGTCGTCTAGTTCGGCCTCGCCGCGGCCCGCGATCGGGGTGCCGACCACGACGTCCTCGGTCCCGGACAGGCGGGCCAGGAACACCGCCAGCGCGGTGTGCACGACCATGAACAGGGTGGCGTTGTGCCGCTTGGCCACCTCGACCAGCGCGGCGTGCACCTCTGCGTCGACGACGAAGTGGGTTTTGCCGCCCGCGAAGCTCTGCGCGGGCGGGCGCGGCCGATCGGTCGGCAGGTTCAGCTCATCCGGCAGGTCGGCGAGTTCGGTTGTCCAGTAGGCCAGTTGGGTGCCTGCGACGGAATCGGGATCGTCGTCGTCGCCGAGCACGGTGCGCTGCCAGAGCGCGTAGTCGGCGTACTGGATCGGCAGCGGCGACCAGGCGGGCGCCTCGCCTCCGCTGCGGGCGGCGTAGGCCAGCATCAGATCTCGTGTCAACGGACCCATCGACCAGCCGTCGGCACTGATGTGATGGGCGACGAACACCAGGACGTACTCGCTGCCCGCGAGCTGGAACAGCCTGGCGCGGAACGGCACCTCCATGGTGACGTCGAAACCGGCGGCGACGATGCGCTGCACCTCGTGCGCGACCCGCTCCTCGCCGATCTGGGCGGGCGCGAGGTCGACCAGCACCTCGTGCGGCGCGAGGATGCGCTGCTGCGGGCCGTCCAGCGTCTCCGGGTAGACGGTGCGCATGATCTCGTGCCGGGCGACCAGGTCGGTGACGGCCTGCTGCAACGCGTCGACATCCAGGTCGCCGGACAGCCGGATGGCCACCGGGATGTTGTAAACGGCCGCGGCGGTGTCGAACTGGTTGAGGAACCACATCCGCTGCTGGGCGAAGGACAGCGGAATGTGGTCGGGCCGTGACTGCGCGACGAGCGGCGTGCGGGTGCGCTCGCCCGCGAGATGCTCCACCTTGATCGCGAGTCCCGCGACGGTGGCGGCCTCGAACAGCGCGCGCACCGGTACCCGGGAATCCAGCGCCGCACCGATGCGGGCCGCGACCTGGGTCGCCAGCAACGAGTTACCGCCGAGGGCGAAGAAATCGTCGTCCGCGCCGACCCGTTCGACACCGAGCACCTCGGCGTACACCGCGGCCACGATCTCCTCGATCGGCGTCGACGGCGCACGGAACACCTGCGCCTCGAACTCCGGCTCCGGCAACGCCTTACGATCCAGCTTGCCGTTCACATTCAACGGCAAGCGATCGAGCACCACGAACGCCGACGGCACCATGTACGACGGCAAACCTTCGCTCAGCGCCGACTTCACCTGCGCCACATCGAGACCCGCGGCGGCGGCACCGGCCGCCTCGGCGGCCTGCGCGGCGAAAGACGCGGCTTGGACGGCGAAGGAGGTGGGGGCCGCCGGCGCGGCGGACGGCTGGGCAGCGACCAAGTAGGCCACCAGCCGGTCACCGGTTTTGGCGTCGGATTTGGCGACCACCGCGGCCTGCGCGATCTCGGGCAGCGCCAGCAGCGCGGCCTCGATCTCACCGAGTTCGATCCGGAAGCCACGGACCTTCACCTGGAAGTCGGTGCGCCCCTGGTATTCCAGCTCGCCCGAGCCGGTCCAGGCAACCAGGTCGCCGGTGCGATACATCCGCGCACCGGGCTCGAACGGGTTGGCCACGAACCGATCCGCGCTCAGATCCGGGCGGCCGAAATAGCCACGCGCCAATTGCGCGCCGGCCAAGTACAGCTCACCGGAGACACCGACCGGTACCGGGCGGAGCCTGCTGTCGAGCACGTAGGCCCGGCTGTTCCACTCCGGTGTGCCGATGGGCACGACGGCTTGGTCGTCCGCGGTGACTCGATGCCGGGTGATCGACACCGCGGCCTCGGTCGGTCCGTACAGGTTGTACAGCGCCACCTCGGGCTGCGCGGCCAGGAAGCGTTGTGCCAGTGCGGCGGGCAGGGCCTCACCGATGGCGAGCACGCGGGTCAGCGGCGAGGGCTGGGCCGAGGCCGCCGTGCTGGTGTGCACCAGGAGCGCGTCCAGCATGGACGGGACGACGTGCAGCGTCGTCACCGCCTCCCGGATGATCAGGTCATTGAGATAGGCCGGGTCACGGTGTCCATCGGGCGCGGCGATCACCAGCTTGCCCGCGCAGACCACCGCCGACCAGAACTCCCACACCGAGAGGTCGAACGTCGCGGCCGTCTTGAGCAGCACGGCGTCGTGCCCGGACAGGCCGAATTCGGCGATCTTCCACTGCAATTGGTTGGCGATCGCGGCGTGCGACACGGCGACGCCCTTCGGCCTGCCGGTCGAGCCCGAGGTGAAGATCACGTACGCGGTGTGCTCGGGCCGCAGCGGCGCGACCCGCTCGGTGTCCGCGAGCGGTCCGCTGGCGAACGAGCTCAGCACCAGGTCGTCGAGTCGCACGACCGGTGCCGCGGCGGTGTCGAAATCGGCGTCGGCATCGGTCAGCACGCAGACCGGCGCGGCCGTCGCCAGAATGTAGTCCGTGCGCTCGGCGGCCTGGTCCGGGTCGACCGGTACATACGCGCCACCGGCTTTGGCGACCGCGTACATCGCGACGACCAGGTCCACCGATCGCCGGAAAGCCAGCGCCACACGGGACTCGGGGCCGACGCCGCGCGAGATCAGGTAGCGGGCAAGCCGATTCACGCGCGTGTCGAGTTCGACATAGGTCAGCTCGTGACGCGAACCGTCGGGCAGGTCGGCCACCACGGCGACCGCCTCCGGTGCGGCGGCCAGCACCGACCGGCGCAGGAACGACGGCAACGTGGCGGCCGGATCGACCCGGTGCGCGGTGTCGTTCCATTCCGACAGCACCGAATGCCGTTCTCCGGGAACAAGAATGTCGATGTCACCGACCGGCGTGCCCACGTCGGCGACCACCGCGGCCAAGACCTGCGCCAACCGTGCCGCGAAGCCCTGCACCGTGGCGGCGTCGAAAAGATCGGTGGCATAGGTGAAGAAGCCACCGATGCCGGCGGGCACCCCGGATTCGTCGTAGCTGTCGCCCACGATCAGATGCAGGTCGAACTGCGACACGTCGAGGTCGGCATCGACGCCGGCCACCGTGAGGCCCGGCAATTCGAGTGCGGTGTGCGCGATGTTCTGGAACGACAGGCCCACCTGGAACAGCGGATGATGCGCCGTCGAACGCGGCGGATTCAGCACCTCGACCAACCGCTCGAACGGAATGTCCGCGTGCGCGAACGCCTGCAGATCGGTGTCGCGCTGCCGCGCGAGCAGATCCGTGAACGATTCCGCGCCGTCCACGATGCTGCGGAACACGACGGTGTTGACGAACATGCCGATCAGATCGTCGAGTTCACGCTCACCGCGACCCGCCACCGGCGTGCCGATCGCGATGTCTCCCGTCCCGGACAACCGGGCGAGCAGCACCGCGAGCGCGGTGTGCACCACCATGAACAACGTCGCCCCGTGCGCCCGGCCCAACTCCACCAAACCGGCATGAGTAGCCGCATCAATCCGCACATCGACCCGCGCACCGGCCATCGATGCGATCGCCGGACGCGATCGGTCCGTCGGCAACTCGAGCAGATCCGGCAACCCGGACAGCTGCTTGCGCCAGAAGTCGATCTGTTGCGCCGCAATCGATTCCGCATCGGACTCATCGCCGAGCACCGCACGCTGCCACAGCGCGTAGTCCGCGTACTGCACCGGCAACGGAGCCCAGCCCGGCGCCTCGCCCGCGGTCCGCGCGGCATAGGCGACCATCACGTCACGCACCAGCGGACCCATGGAGGACGCGTCCGCGGCGATGTGATGCACGACCACCGCGAGCACATGATCGGATTCGTCGGCGCTGTCGGTGATCTCGAGCAGCCGGACCCGCAGCGGCACTTCATCGGTGACGTCGAACGGGGTGGACGCCAGGGCATACACCTCGGCGGGTACCGCCGCCGCGGTCACCGGCCGCGCGGCGACATCGAGGGTCACCCGGCTCGCGGGCAGCACCACCTGCACCGGACCGGCGGAGGTCTCCGGGTACACGGTGCGCAGCACCTCGTGCCGGCCCACCACATCCTCGAGCGCGGCACCCAGCGCCTCGACATCCAGCGCCCCGGTCAATCGCAGGGCGAACGGCAGGTTGTAGGCGGCCGAACCGGCCGACCCGTCATCGGACTGGTCGAACCGGTTCAGGAACCACATCCGCCGCTGCGCCAAGGACAGTGGCAGTTCGTCCGGCCGCGCGATGCTGCCCAGCGCGATGCCGCGCGCAGCGTGGGTCTGTGACTCGATCGCGGCGGCCAGCGCCTGCACCGTCGGTGTCTCGAACAGCGTGCGCACCGGCACGCGGGCATCGACCGCGGCACCGAGCCGGGCGACGACCTGGGTGGCGATCAGCGAATTGCCGCCGAGGGCGAAGAAATCGTCATCGGCCCCGACCCGGCTCAACCCGAGCACCTCGCCGAACACCTCGGCGACGATCTCTTCGACCGGCGTTGCGGGAGCGCGGAATTCGCGAGCGGCGAAGGCCGGCTCGGGCAGCGCCCTGCGGTCGAGCTTGCCGGACGGGTTCAGCGGGAGCTCGTCGAGGACGACGATTGCGGCCGGAACCATATAGGCCGGAAGGGTTTCGGCGACCGCGGCCAGCAGCGCCGGCTGTTCCACCGACGTCCCGGGCGCGGGCACCACGTAGGCCACCAACTGGTCCCCCAGCGTCGACTGGCTGACCAACGCGACCGCCTGACTCACCGAAGGCTGTGCCAGCAACGCCGTTTCGATCTCCCCCAGCTCGATCCGCTGACCGCGGAACTTGACCTGGAAATCGGTGCGGCCGAGGTACTCCAGCCGATGCGACCGGCCCGCGCTGCCCGCGCGCCACACCACCAGGTCGCCGGTCCGGTACATCCGCTCGCCGAAACCGAACGGGTTGGCCAGGAAGCGATCCGCGGTCAGGTCCGGCCGCCGGACGTAGCCGCGGGCCAGCTGGTCACCTGCGAGGTACAGCTCGCCGGGGACGCCCGCGGGCACCGGGCGCAACCGGGCATCGAGCACGTAGACCTGGGTGTTCCACTGCGGCAGGCCGATCGGCACCGAGCGGCTGTCCGAACCGTCGGCGGGCCAATAGGTCACCGACACCGCGGCCTCGGTCGGGCCGTAGAGATTGTGCAGTTGCGCCTGCGATACCGCGCCGAAGGCGGCGACGGTCTCCGGGGGCAGCGCCTCGCCGATCACGAAGACCTCGCGCAGCGTCGGCCCCGCGTCGGCGGCCGCGTGCGCGGCGAAGACGGTCAGCATCGAGGGCACGAAGTCGGTGACCGTCACCCGTTGCGCGGCAATGGTTTCCGCGACGTAGGCGGGATCGCGGTGACCGTCGTGGGTGGCGACCACCAGGGTCGCGCCGGCCCGCAGCGGCATGAAGAAACCCCACAGCGACACGTCGAACGTGGTCGCCGTCTTCTGCAGGTATACGTCGTCGGGGCCGAGCGGGTACTGCGCCAGCATCCAGTCGATCTGGTTGTGGATCGCCGCGTGCGAGACCGCAACGCCTTTCGGCCGTCCCGTCGAACCGGAGGTGAAGATGACGTAGGCGGGGTGCTGCGGCAGCACCGTGCGGCGCAATTCGTCCGGGCGCACCGGACTGCCGTCGAAGGCCGCGGTGTCGATCTCGTCCAGCCGCAGCACCTCGACGCCGTCCGGCACCTGGATCGCATCCGCCGCGGTGGTCAGCACGCAGGCGGGCTGGGCCGTGTCGAGGATGTGCGCGATCCGCTCGGCCGGATGGTCCGGATCCAGCGGGACGTACGCGCCACCCGCCGTCACGATCGCGTACATGCCGACCACGAGGTCCACGGATCGCCGAATCGCGAGCCCCACCAGCGATTCCGCGCCGACACCCCGGTCGATCAGCAACCGGGCCAGGCGGTTGACCCGGTCGTCGAATTCGCGATACGTGAGCGTCGCGTAGCGACTCGATGGGGGGTGGTGGTCGGGCGACGGGTGGGCGAGTGTCGCGCCCTCGTAGACCAGCGCGGTGGCGGACGGGCGTGCCGCGACGGTCCGGCGGTAGCCGTCGAGCAGCAGCTCCGGCGCCACCGCATGCCTGGTCTCGTTCCAGCCGTACAGGATGCGCTCGCGCTCGGCGGGATCGAGCAGGTCGATGTCGCCGACCGCCCGTTCCGGCTGTGCCACGACCGCGGCGAGCAGCCGGTCCAGACGATGCGCGAATTGCGCGATCGTCGCTTCATCGAACAGGTCTGTGGCATAGGTGAACTGGGCCGAGAAGCCGGACTCGGCCTTGGGCACCACGGTCAACTGCAGATCGAACTTGGCCACCGCACCGTCGAATTCGACCGCCTGCGCGGACAATCCGGGCAGCTCGACCTGCGCCTTGTTCATGTTCTGGAAGAACAGCGCCACCTGGAACAGCGGATGATGCGCCTGCGAGCGCACCGGATCGAGCACCTCGACCAACCGCTCGAACGGCAACTCGGCGTGCGAGAACGCCGCCAGATCGGTCTCTTTCGTCGCCGCGAGCAAGTCCGTGAACGAGGCGCCGGGATCGATCGGCGTGCGCAGCACGAGGGTGTTGACGAACATGCCGATGAGCCCGTCGAGTTCGCGCTCACCACGTCCGGCGACCGGTGTGCCGATCGTGATGTCGACGGTTCCGGTGAGGCGGGCCAGCAAGGCGGCGAACGCGGTGTGCACCACCATGAATTCCGAAGCGCCCGCCCGCTGGGCGAGTTCGGTGAGTCCGCGGTGCACCTCGGCGCTCACCTCGAAGGTGTACTCCGCGCCTGCGCCGGACGCGACAACCGGGCGCGGGCGGTCCGCGGGCAGATCGATGCGGTCCGGGATGCCCGCCAACGCGTTGCGCCAGTAGGCGATCTGCGCGGCCGCCACCGAATCCGGATCGTGCTCGTCGCCGAGCACCTCGCGCTGCCACAGCGTGTAATCGGCGTACTGCACCGGCAACGGCGGCAGCGCGGGCGGCGCGCCGTTGCGCCGGGACAGGAACGCGCCCAGCAGATCACGCAGGAACGGCGCGACCGACGCGCCGTCGGCGGCGATGTGGTGCACCACCACCACGACCACGTGCTCACTCGCGGACAGCTCGGCGAGCGCGAGGCGCAGCGGCACCTCGGTGGCGACGTCGAAACCGCGCAGCGCGAATTCGCGCAGCCAGTCGGCCAGTTCGGGTTCGGCGAGCGGCTTCGGCGCCAGGTCCGGAACCGCCTCCGCGACAGGCAGAATCACCTGGTAGCCGGTACCGTCGATGGCCGGGTACACGGTGCGCAGCGTCTCGTGCCGCTCGATCACATCGGTGATCGCGGCCTGTAGCGCGCCGAGATCCAGCGCCCCGGTGAGCCTGATCGCGAACGGGATGTTGTTCGCCGCCGAGGCCGGATCGAACTGGTTCAGGAACCACATCCGCTGCTGCGCCAGCGACAGCGGGATGTGTTCGGGTCGTTCCATCGGGGCCAGCGCGCGCCGGTCGTCAGCGCCCTTCAACGGCTCCAACCGCTCGGCCAGGCCTGCCACCGTGGGGGTTTCGAAGATCAGCCGGGCGGGCACTCGGGCCGACAGTGCTGTGCCGAGCCGGGCCGCCACCTGCGTCGCGATCAGCGAATTGCCGCCGAGCTCGAAGAAGTCGTCGTCGGCGCCGACCGGCGCACCGGGGCCGAGCACCTCCGCGAACACATCCGAGACCAGCTCTTCCAACGGGCCGACCGGTGCGCGGAAGACCTTGGTCTGCAAGCGCGGTGCGGGCAGCGCGGCCCGATCCAGCTTGCCGACCGGGGTCAACGGGATGGTGTCGAGCACCATGACGACCGTCGGCACCATGTGCGCGGGCAGGCTCTGCTCGGCGAACGCGGCCAGCTCGGCGGCGTCCGCGGCTTTTCCGGGTGCGGCGTGCACGTAGGAGACGAGAATTGTGGCGCCGGTGTCCAGGTCGTGTCCGACGGTCACCGCGAAGTCGACCGTCTCGTGCGCGGCGAGCACCGCGTCGATCTCGCCGAGTTCGATCCGGAAGCCGCGGATCTTCACCTGGAAGTCGTTGCGGCCCCGGTATTCCAGCTCGTTCCGGTCGTTCCAGACCACCAGATCGCCGGTGCGGTACAGCCGGGAGCCGCTGGCATCGAACGGATTCGCGACGAACCGAGCCGCCGTCAACCCCGGACGATCGTGGTACCCGCGCGCCAGTTGCGCGCCGGTGATGTACAGCTCGCCGACCGTACCGGCGGGCACCGGCACCAGCCACTCGTCCAGCACGTATTCGGTGACCGCGCGGATCGGCCCGCCGATGGTGACCGGCTCGTCCGGCACCAGCGGCGCGCTGATATTGGTCATGATGGTGGTCTCGGTAGGCCCGTATCCGTTGAAGAACTCGCGAGCCCGGCTACCCGCCACGGGAATCACCCAGCGCCGCACCAGCTCCGGCGGGCAGGCCTCGCCACCCGCGACCACGACGCGCAACTCGTCCAGTCCGGCGGGCTCGACCGAGGCCAGCGCGGCGGGCGTGATGAACGCGTGCGTCACTCCGGTGCGCCGCAGCAGGATGGCCAGCTCCTCGCCGCCGAACACGGTGGGTGCCGCGATCACCATCGTGGCCGCGCCACCCACCGCGAGCAACAACTCCAGCACCGACGCGTCGAACGAGGGCGACGCGAAATGCAGTGTCCGCGAGGCACTCGTCACCTGGTATCGCTCCCGCTGCTCATCGCAGAAACTCGACAGACCGGCCTGCGTGACGACCACGCCCTTCGGCTTGCCGGTGGATCCGGAGGTATAGATGACGTACGCCGGATGTTCGGCGCGCAGCGGCCGCACCCGATCGACGTAGGTCACCGGGTCGGCCGGGAACTCCTCCAGCAGCCGGGCGCAGTCGGCGGTATCGATGGGCAGCCAATCGACCCGGTCGGGCAGATCGGCGCGCACGCCCGCGACCGTGAGGCCGAAGACGGCGCCGGAGTCGACGACCATGTGCTCGACGCGGTCGGCCGGATAGTTCGGATCCACCGGGAGGAAACCGGCGCCGGTCTTGGCCACCGCCCAGACCGCGACCACGGAGTCGATCGAGCGGGGAATGCCGACGGCGACCAGGTCCTCGGGGCCGATGCCGCGCTCGATCAGCAGCCGGGCCAGCCGCGTCGACCGCTCATCGAGCTCGGCGTAGCTCAGTTCGGCCAGGACGCCGGTGGCGTCGGCGTAGGTGACGCCGAGGCCGCTCGGGTTGGCTTCGACGGCGGTCGCCAGCAGCTGCGGCAGGGTGGTGACGCGCGGGCGCCTGGTCCGCGTCGGTCGAACGCGTGCCGGGCGGGTCATGCGCACACCGCTGCACGGGTCTCGTCACTTCGCTGCCCGACCGACCGAACCATGAAGATGCCTCACCCTGCCTGTTGTCGCCGCATTTCCGCCTAGCTGGCCCCCGCCCCCATGATCATCGAACGCGTGCCCGCCCATCGTTACCGAAGGAACCGGCCCACGCCGAACACAGCCCGGTGCGACCCCGGGAAAAGGGTAGCGACGAACCACGGGAAACGAGCGCCCGGAACGATTATTCCCTGCCGACGCGAGAATGGTGTCGCGCGCGTCGGCAGGGCATCGTCAGGCCCGGCGAGCGAGCAGAACAGCCAGCTGAGGACCTATCTCAGCCAGCGCTTCCGGCGAGGTCATGAGCGCGTGGGTCACCTCGATCGGTCGATCGACCACCTCTCCCGAGACAAATTCGGTCCAATCGCCCGCAGTGGCGCGAAGCACATCCGTGGGATCGGTGACCGCGGCACTGAAGTACTGGAGTGTGCCGTGGAACACGCCGGGCCGGTGCTCGGCGATGAGCTCGGCCGAGCGGACCGCGCTGCGGTAGATACTGCGCAACCGTTCCGGGGTGATGGCGACCAGCTCCGGCGGGATCATCGCGTGCAACGCGGCCAGCGCCTGATCGCTCAGGTCGTAGACATCGCCCTGGGCCGCGACGAGGTCCGCGCCGAACCCGAGTTCGGTGAGCGCGCCCCGCAGTGCCGTCCGGAAGCCGACGACATCGGGATTCGGGTGGCTGTCCATCATGGCCAGCAGCTCGACCCGCTGGCCCGCGACCTGCAGTTCGGTCGCGATGGCGTGGGCCAGCACGCCGCCGAGCGACCAGCCGAGCAGCCGGTACGGGCCCTCCGGCTGTACCGCCCTGATCTCGGCCACGTAGCGACGGGCCAGCGCGGTGATCGACTCCGGCAGCGCGCCGTCCTCGGACAGTGCCGGGGACTGCACGCCATAGATCGGCTGCGCGGCGGGCAGGTAGCGGGTGAACCCGACGTAGGTCCAAGCCAGCCCGTACATCGGGTGCAGGCAGAACAGCGGTGTCTCGGTGCCGCCGGTGCGGATCGGCAGCAGCACGTTCAACGCGGCGTTGGCGTCGATCTCCCCCGCCGCCCCGGCCTCGATCCGCGCGGCCAGCCCGGCCACCGTGGCGTCGGTGAAGAACCACTGCACGCTCACCGAGCCGCCGGTGGCCTCGCGCAGCCGGCCGACCGCCTGCGCGGCGAGCAACGAGTTGCCACCGAGGGTGAAGAAGTCGTCGTCGAGGCCGACGGCCGGTGCGCCGAGCAGTTCGGCGAACACCTGCGCCACCGCCTGCTCCAGTGCCGACTCGGGTGCCCGGTACTCGGCGGCGCCGGTGAATTCCGGTGCGGGCAGCGCCTTTCGGTCCAGCTTGCCGTTCGGCGTGAGCGGCAGGGCGTCGAGCACCACGATCGCGTCGGGCACCATGTACCCGGTCAGGAACCGGGCCACCTCGGAACGCACGGTCACCGGATCAATTGCCCCTGGCTCAGCGCCGACGACATAGCCGATCAGCCGCTCCCCGTGCGCGTCCGTGCGGACCACCGTAACGGCCTGGCGCACACCGTCGCAGCGCAGCAGCGCCGCTTCGATCTCGCCGAGTTCGATGCGGAAGCCGCGCAGCTGCACCTGCTGGTCGCTGCGCCCGGCGTATTCGAGCTGGGCCTTGTCGCCGCAGTCGCGCCACCGGCCGACATCACCGGTCCGATACATCCGGGAACCGGGCGCGCCGAACGGATTCGCGACGAACCGGGTCGCGGTCAGGCCCGGCCTGCCGAGGTAACCGCGCGACAGCTGCGCGCCGACGACATGGATCTCGCCGGGCACCTCCAACGGCGCCGGATGCAACCGCGGATCGAGCACGTAGGCGTCCAGGCCGGGGATGGCCCGGCCGATCACGCTGGCCGCGTCGCGCACATCGCTCTCGCCGAGCGGCAGGAACGACACGTGCACCGTGGTCTCGGTGATGCCGTACATGTTCACCAGACGGGTTGCCGCACCGTGGCGTTCGTACCAGCGCTGCAACTTGCGCAGATCCAGCGCCTCACCGCCGAAGACCACGTATCGCAGCGCGAGCTCGGCGGGTTCGGCGGCCCGATCCGCCTCGGCCAATTGGTAGAAGGCCGACGGGGTCTGGTTCAGCACCGTCACCCGTTCGCGAATCAGCAACTCGCGGAACTGTTCCGGCGACCGCGAGGTCAGGTAGTCGACCAGCACGACCGAACCGCCGTGCGCCAGCGCACACCACAGCTCCCAGACCGAGAAGTCGAACGCGAACGAGTGGAACAGCGTCCACACGTCGTTCTCGTCGAACCGGAAGAGCGGCTGCGTGTTCGCGAACAGTTCGACGACATTGCGGTGCGCGACACCGACACCCTTCGGCACACCGGTCGAACCCGAGGTGTAGATCACGTAGGCCAGGTTGTCCGGGTGCAGCGGCGCGAGCCGCTCGGCCTCGAGAATCGGCGCATCGGCGAAAGTGGTTGTCTCGTCCAGCAATACCACCGGCAGTTCCCCGGTGGGCACCGCGTCCCGCTCGGCCGCCGTGGTCAGCACACAGACCGGCGCGGCGTCGGCGAGCATGAACTCCAGTCGCTGCGCGGGATAGGCGGCATCGATCGGCAGGTAGGCGGCACCGGTCGCGAGCACACCGAGCAGCGCCACCGGCAGTTCCTCGGTACGCGACATGGCCACGGCCACCAGCGTTTCCGGGCCGGCGCCCTGCGCGATGAGCGCCCTGGCCACCTGGTTGGCCCGGGACTGCAACTCCCCGAAGGTGAGCGCTCGGGCGCCGCAGCGGATCGCGACGGTGTCAGGGCGACGCCACGCCTGCTCGGCGATCAGGTCGGGCAGCGTAGCCCCCGGTACCCAGGCACCGAGCGAATTCCACTCCGACAGCACGAGTTCCCGCTCGCCCGCCGCCAGCACATCGATATCGCCGACCACCACCGCCGCATCGGCGGCGACCGCGGCCAGGACGCGCTGGAAACGATCCGCGAAGTTCTGCACGGTCGACGCGTCGAACAGGTCGGTCGCATAGGTCAGGACCGCCGAGATACCCTGCCGCTCCGGCCGTTCCGCGACGGTGAGCTGCAGATCGAACTTGGCGGGGGTCACCTGCGGATCGATGCCCGCCACGGTGAGCCCGGGTAGCTCCAGCGAGGACTCGGCGAGGTTCTGGAACACCAGCATGACCTGGAACAGCGGATGCCGAGCCGCCGAGCGGACCGGATCGAGCAATTCGACCAACCGCTCGAAGGGCAGGTCCGCGTGGCCGAAGGCCGCGACATCGGTGTCGCGCACCGCGGCGAGCAACGCCTCGAAGGTCGAACCCGGCGCGATCTCGTTGCGCAGCACCAGCGTGTTGACGAACATGCCGATCAGGTCGTCGAGTTCGGCTTCGCCGCGGCCCGCGACCGGCGTGCCGATCGCGATGTCCATGCTGCCGGACAGCCGGGCCAGCAGCACCGCGAGCGCCGCGTGCACCACCATGAACAACGTCGAATTGTGCTGCTGGGCAACCTCATCCAGCGCGCCGTGCAATTCGGCGTCGATCTCGAAATCGAGGGTCGCCCCGCGATAGGACGCGACCGCGGGCCGCGGCCGGTCGGCGGGCAAGGCCAGTTCGTCCGGCAGGTCCGCCAGCGCGCCGCGCCAGTACTCGGCCTGCTGCGCGATCACGCTCTTCGGATCGTCCTCGGCACCGAGCACCTCGCGCTGCCAGATGCTGTAGTCCGCGTACTGGACCGGCAGCGGCGCCCAGGTGGGTGCCGCGCCGCCGGTGCGGGCGACGTAGGCCAGCATCAGGTCCCGGGTGAGCGGGCCCATCGACCAGCCGTCGGCGCTGATGTGGTGGGCCACGAAAACCAGCACGTAGTCGGCGTCGTCGACCTGGAACAGCCGGGCCCGGAACGGCACCTCGGCGGTGACGTCGAAACCGGTGGCGACGACGCGGTATACGGCGTCGGCGACCTCCGCCCCGCTGATCCGCACCGGCGCGAGGTCCACGGTGGCCTCCGGTACCGCGGCGATGGACTGCACCGGGCCGAGTCCGGATTGCGGGTAGGTGGTGCGCAGGATCTCGTGCCGGGCGACCAGATCGGTCACCGCCGCGCCCAGCGCGGCGACGTCGAGGTCGCCGGCCAGCCGGATCGCGGCCGGGATGTTGTACACCGAGGACGCGGTGTCGAACTGGTTGAGGAACCACATGCGCTGCTGAGCCAGCGACAGCGGAATCTGTTCCGGCCGCGGGCCGGCCACCAGCGCCTTGCGGCCGCCGCTGCCCGCATGCTGTGCGACCTTGGCCGCGAGTCCGGCGACAGTGGACGCCTCGAACAAGGTGCGCACGGGCACCCGGGCATCCAGTGCCGCACCGAGCCGAGCCGCGACCTGGGTAGCCAGCAGCGAATTGCCGCCGAGACCGAAGAAATCGTCGTCCGCGCCGACCTGCTCGGCACCGAGCACCTCGGCGTACACCGTCGCCACGATCTCCTCGATCGGCGTCGACGGCGCACGGAAGGCTTGTGGCTCGAATTCGGGCTCCGGCAAGGCTTTCCGGTCGAGCTTGCCGTTCGCGTTGAGCGGCAAGGCGTCGAGCAGAACGAACGCCGAAGGCACCATGTACGAGGGCAGTTCGGTGCCGAGCGCGGATTTCACCGCCGCCACCTCGATCTCACCCCCCGCAGGCACCAGGTACGCCACCAGGCGATCACCGGTCTGCGGATCGGACTTCGCGACGACCGTGGCCTGGGCGATCTGCGGCAAAGCCAGCAGCGCGGCCTCGATCTCACCGAGTTCGATCCGGAAACCACGGATCTTCACCTGGAAGTCGGTGCGGCCCCGATATTCCAGCTCGCCCGCGGCATTCCAGGCCGCCAGGTCGCCCGTGCGATACATCCGCACGCCCGGCTCGAACGGGTTGGCCACGAACCGCTCCGCGGTCAGATCCGCACGACCGAAGTAACCCCGTGCCAACTGCGCACCGGCCAGATACAACTCACCGGGCACGCCTACCGGCACCGGCCGCAGCCGCGCGTCCAGCACGAAGACGTGGCTGTTCCACTCCGGTCCGCCGACCGGCACCGACGCCTGGTCGTTACGACCGACCCGGTGGTGGGTGATCGACACCGCCGCCTCCGTGGGGCCGTACAGGTTGAACAGCTCCACGCGCGGGTAGTCGCGCAGGAATCGCTGTGCCAGCCCACCGGGCAGCGCCTCGCCGATCGCCAGGACCCGCCACAGCGAGGTCGGGAAGTCGTTGTTGGCCAACGCATCCAGCATCGAGGGGACCACATGCAGCGTGGTGACCCACTCCCGCGCCATCAACTCGTTCAGATACACCGGATCCTGATGACCATCCGCAGCAGCGATCACCAAACGACCACCACACACCGCAGCCGACCAGAACTCCCACACCGAAAGATCGAACGTCGCAGCCGTCTTCAACAAAACCGCATCAGCAGCATCCAGACCGAACTCGGTCACCTTCCACTGCAACTGAT
This sequence comes from Nocardia brasiliensis NBRC 14402, assembly GCF_000308475.2. Classification (GTDB taxonomy): domain Bacteria; phylum Actinomycetota; class Actinomycetes; order Mycobacteriales; family Mycobacteriaceae; genus Nocardia; species Nocardia brasiliensis. The sequence continues at coordinate 222,362 of NZ_BAFT02000112.1, forward strand.
TCGCAATCGCCCCATGCGAAACCGCAACACCCTTAGGACGACCCGTCGAACCCGACGTGAAAATCACATACGCCGTATTCCCCGGACGCAACACCGCGACCCGATCCGCATCGGTAACCGGCGTGGCAGCGAAACCCTCCAGGTCCAGCTCATCGATACGCACCAAAGGCGCTACATCAGTGACGAACTCAGCCTCGGCGTTCGTCAGCACGCAGACCGGAGCAGCGGTCTCCAAGATGTAGCTCGTCCGCTCCGCCGCATGATCCGGATCCACCGGCACATACGCACCACCAGACTTCGCCACCGCATACATCGCCACAATCAGATCCACCGAACGCCGCAACGCCAGCGCAACCCGCGACTCCGGCCCCACACCAACCGAAATCAAATGCCGCGCAAGACGATTCACCCGCGCATCCAGCTCACCATAGGTGACCTTCTCGCGTCCGCCGTCCGGCAGATCGGTCACCAGCGCGACAGCTCGCGGGTCGGCCGCCACCGATGCGTCGAGCAACGACGCCAAGGTGGCCGACTCGTCGACCAGCTGTTCGGTGGCGTTCCACCGGGCCAGCACCTCGTCGCGCTCGGCCGCGTCGAGCAATTCGATATCGCCGACCGGGGTGGTCGCGTCCGCGACCACGGCGGCCAGGATTCGGGTCAACCGCTCGGCGAAGCCCTGCACCGTGGCGGCGTCGAAAAGATCGGTGGCATAGGTGAAGAAGCCACCCATGCCCGCGGGCACACCGGACTCGTCGTAGCTGTCGCCGACGATCAGATGCAGATCGAACTGCGACACCGCGAGATCGGCGTCCAGCCCCTCGACGGCGAGGCCGGGCAGCTCCAGCGCGGTGCGCGCGATGTTCTGGAACGACAGGCCCACCTGGAACAGCGGATGATGCGCCGTCGAACGCGGCGGATTCAGCACCTCCACCAACCGCTCGAACGGAATATCCGCGTGCGCGAACGCCTGCAGATCGGATTCGCGCTGCCTGCCGAGCAATTCGACGAACGACTCGTCCGATTCGAAGCGGGTCCGGAACACCACGGTGTTGACGAACATGCCGATCAGATCATCGAGTTCACGCTCACCGCGACCGGCCAGCGGTGTCCCGATGGCAACGTCCGAGGAGCCGGACAGGCGGGCCAGCAGCACCGCGAGCGCCGTGTGCACCACCATGAACAACGTCGCACCGTGCGCCCGGCCCAACTCCACCAAACCGGCATGAGTAGCCGCATCGACCCGCACATCGACCCGCGCGCCCGCCATCGACGCGATCGCCGGACGTGGCCGATCAGCAGGCAACTCCAGCCGATCCGGCAGACCCGCCAAGTGCGTACGCCAGAAATCGATCTGTTGCGCCGCAATCGATTCCGCATCGGACTCATCGCCGAGCACCGCACGCTGCCACAACGCGTAGTCCGCGTACTGCACCGGCAACGAAGTCCAACCCGGCGCCTCGCCCGCGGTCCGCGCGGCATAGGCGACCATCACGTCACGCACCAGCGGACCCATCGAAGAGCCGTCCGCCGCGATGTGATGCACGACGACGGCGAAGACGTAGGTGTCGGCCGTGCCGTCGATGCGGTACAGCGCGACCCGCACCGGAACCTCGTCGGTCACATCGAACGGCCGTGCGGCGAGCGCGTAAACCGCTGTGGCCACCTCGGCCTCGGTCAGCACCTGCGGCGTGACGTCCAGCACGGCACTGCTCGGCGGCAGCACCACTTGGATCGGGCCGGCGTCGGTCGCCGGGTACACGGTCCGCAGCACCTCGTGCCGCGTCACCACGTCGCCCAGCGCCGCACCCAGCGCCTCGACATCCAGTGCGCCCGTCAACCGCAGCGCGAACGGCAGGTTGTAGGCGGCCGAACCGGCCGAACCGTCATCGGACTGGTCGAACCGATTGAGGAACCACATCCGCTGCTGTGCCAGCGACAGGGGCAGTTCCGCCGGACGCTCGAGGCTGCCGAGCGCGACCCCGGGGCGACCGTGCACCTGCGAATCGACCACGGCGGCAAGGCCGGCCACGGTCGGCGCCTCGAACAGCGTGCGCACCGGCACCCGGCCGCCCACCGCGGCGCCGAGCCGCGCGACGACCTGGGTGGCGATCAGCGAATTGCCGCCGAGGGCGAAGAAATCGTCATCGGCGCCGACCCGGGTCAGCCCCAGCACCTCGCCGAACACACCCGCCACGATCTCCTCGAGCGCGGTCGAGGGCGCACGGAATTCCCGTGCGGTGAACATCGGCTCCGGCAGCGCCTTGCGGTCGAGCTTGCCGGACGGGTTCAGCGGGAACTCGTCGAGGACGACGATCGCGGCCGGAACCATATAGGCGGGCAGCGTTTCCGCGACGACGGTCCGCAGCTCCTGCGGATCGATCCGGTCGCCCGGCACGGGCACCGCGTAGGCGACCAACTGGTCCCCCAGCGTCGACTGGCTGACCAACGCGACCGCCTGACTCACCGAAGGCTGTGCCAGCAACGCCGTTTCGATCTCCCCCAGCTCGATCCGCTGACCGCGGAACTTGACCTGGAAATCGGTGCGGCCGAGGTAGTCGAGCACCATCTCGTCGTCGGTCTCCGCGCCTGCGGCCTTACGCCACAGCACCAGATCCCCGGTGCGGTACATGCGCTGTCCCGGGCCGAACGGGTTGGCCACGAACCGATCCGCGGTCAGATCCGGCCGCCCGACGTAGCCGCGCGCCAGCTGATCCCCGGCCAAGTAGAGCTCACCGGCCACCCCCTCGGGCACCGGACGCAGCCGGGCATCGAGCACGTAGACCCGGGTGTTCCACTGCGGCAAGCCGATCGGCACCGAACCGGTGTCCGAGCCGTCGGCCGGCCAGTAGGTCACCGAGACCGCGGCCTCGGTCGGGCCGTAGAGGTTGTGCACGTCCGCGTCGGTGACCGCGAACACCGCGTCGACCGTCGCCGGCGGCAGTGCCTCGCCGATCACGAAGATCTGTGCCAGCGTCGGGCACGCGCCCTTCGCGGTGTGTGCCGCGAACATCGTCAGCATCGACGGCACGAAGTCGGTGACCGTCACCGACTGCGCGGCAATGGTTTCGGCGACGTAGGCCGGATCGCGATGGCCGTCCGGGGTCGCGACGACCAGCTTCGCGCCCACCCGCAGCGGCAGGAAGAAGCCCCACAGCGATACGTCGAACGTCGTCGCGGTCTTCTGGAAATAGACGTCGTCGCTGGTCAGCGGATACTCGGCGAGCATCCACACGAGTTGGTTGACGATCGCCGCGTGCGAGACGGCGACGCCCTTGGGCCGCCCGGTGGAACCGGAGGTGAAGATCACGTACGCCGGATTCAGCGGCGAGACGGGGCGCAGCAGCTCCGCCGCGCCGACCGGGCTGCCCGGGAAGGCCGCGAGGTCGGCGTTGTCGAGAGCCACCGTGACCACGCCATCCGGCAGCGCCGCCGCATCGGCGGAAGTCGTGACCACACAGACGGGTTGGGCGGTGTCGAGGATGTGTGCGATCCGCTCGGCCGGATGATCCGGATCCAGCGGCACGTACGCCCCGCCGGCCGTCACGATCGCGTACATGCCGACCACGAGGTCGGCCGAACGCCGAATCGCCAGGCCGACCAGCGACTCCGCGCCCACGCCCTGCGAGATCAGCAGGCGGGCGAGCTGATTGACGCGCTCGTCGAACTCCCGATACGTCAGGGTGGTGTCTTCGTCGGCCACCGCGACCGCGTCGGGATGGGCGCCGACCGCGCGCCGGTAGCCGTCGAGCAGCAGTTCCGGCGCGAGGCGCTGCCGGGTCTCGTTCCACTCGAACAGAATTCGGTCACGCTCGACCAGCGACAGCAGTTCGGCGTCGCCGACCGGGCGGTCGGGGTCGCTCGTCACCGCACGCAGCAACCGGCGCAGCCGGGCCGCGAAGCGCGCGACGGTCGCCTCGTCGAACAGGTCGGTCGCGTAGGTGAACATGGCCGACAGACCCGCGTCCGTGCCCTCGTGCGGGGTCACGGTCAGTTGCAGATCGAATTTGGCTGCCGCGCCGTCCAGTTCGAGCGCCGACGCGGACAGCCCGGGTAGTTCCAACGCGGGCTTGTCCATGTTCTGGAAGAACAGCGCCACCTGGAACAGCGGATGGTGCGCCTGCGAGCGCACCGGATCGAGCACCTCGACCAACCGCTCGAACGGCAGCTCGACATGGGAGAACGCCGCGAGGTCCACCGTCTTGGCGGCGGCGACCAGCTCACGGAACGACGCGCCCGGATCGATCTCGGTGCGCAGCACCAGCATGTTGACGAACATGCCGATCAGGCCGTCCAATTCGGCTTCGCCGCGGCCCGCGACGGGGGTGCCGACGGCGATATCGGTGGTGCCGGACAGCCGGGCCAGCAGGGCCGCGAACGCCGCGTGCACCACCATGAACAGTGAGGCGCCCGTGTCCTGCGCGATCGCGTCCAGTCCGGCGCGAATCCGGGCGTCCACCTCGAACACGTGCACACCGCCCCGTCCGGAGGCCAGCGCGGGACGCGGCCGGTCCGTGGGCAATTCGAGGCGGCCGGGTAGTCCGGCCAGTGCGCTGCGCCAGTAGCGGATCTGCTCGGCCGCCACCGAGGCCGGATCGCTCTCGTCGCCGAGCATGGCGCGCTGCCACAGCGCGTAATCGGCGTATTGCACCGGCAGCGGGGCCAATTCGGGCGCGTTGCCCGCGCTGCGGGCGAAGTAGGCGAGGGTCAGGTCGCGCGCCATCGGCGCCATCGAAGTGCCGTCGGCCGCGATGTGGTGCACCACCACCGCGAGTACGTAATCGTCGGCGCCGACCTCGAACAGCGCCATGCGCAGCGGCACCTCGGCCGCGACGTCGAAACCGGCCACCGCGAATTCGGCCAGCCTGTCCGGCAGGTCGGCGGCCGCGACCCGGGTCACTGTCAGCTCCGGAGTCGCCTGCGCCGCAGGCAGAATCACCTGGTGGCCGGTGCCGTCCAGCGCGGGATAGACCGTGCGCAGGGTCTCGTGCCGCTCGACCAGATCGGCGACCGCCGCACGCAGCGCCGCCACATCCAACGCGCCGGTCAGCCGGATCGCGAACGGAATGTTGTTCGCCGCCGAAGCCGTATCGAACTGGTTCAGGAACCACATCCGCTGCTGCGCGAGCGACAGCGGAATATGTTCCGGCCGTGGCATGCGCGTGAGCGCGGCGCGCCCGCCCGCCCCGGCCAGCGGAGCGAGCCGCGCCGCCAGGGCGGCGACGGTCGGCGCCTCGAACACGGTCCTGGCCGGCACCCGGGCGCTGATCTGCGCACCGATACGGGCCACGACCTTGGTCGCGATCAGCGAGTTGCCACCCAGCTCGAAGAAGTCGTCGTCGGCGCCGACCGGGACATCACTGTCCAGCAGCTCGCCGAAGATGTCGGCGACCAGTTGTTCCCACTGCCCGCTCGGCGCCCGGAATTCCTTGGTCTGCAACTGCGGTGCGGGCAGTGCGCGCCGGTCCAGCTTGCCGACCGGGGTCAGCGGGATCTCGTCGAGCACCGTGATCGCCGTCGGCACCATGTGCGCGGGCAGGCTGCGCTCGGCGAGCGCGACGAGTTCGGCGGTCTCCACCGTGGCACCCGGAGCGGCCAGCACGTAGGACGCGAGAATCGTTGTCCCGTTCTCCAGCTGATGACCGACGGTGACCGCGAAATCGATACTGTCGTGCGCGGCAAGAACGGCATCGATCTCGCCCAGCTCGATCCGGAAGCCACGCACCTTCACCTGGAAGTCGTTGCGGCCCGCGTACTCCAGCTTGCCGTCGGCCACCCAGCGGACCAGATCGCCGGTGCGGTAGAGCCGAGCCCCGTTGGGATCGAAGGGGTTTGCCACGAAGCGGGCCGCACTGAGCGCGGGCCGCTGGTGGTAGCCGCGCGCCACCTGTGCACCCGCGATGTACAGCTCGCCGATGACGCCGTCCGGCACCGGCGAAAGCCGCTCGTCCAGCACGTATTCGGTGACCGCGCGGATCGGCCCGCCGATGGTGACCAGCTCGTCCGGCACCAACGGCGCACTGATATTCGTCATGATCGTGGTCTCGGTAGGCCCGTACCCGTTGAAGAACTCCCGAGTCCGCCCGTTCGCCACCGGAATCACCCAGCGCCGCACCAACTCCGGCGGGCAGGCCTCGCCACCCGCGACCACAACGCGCAACTCGTCCAGTCCGGCGGGCTCGACCGAGGCCAGCGCGGCAGGCGTGATGAACGCGTGCGTCACCCCGTTCCGCCGCAGCAGAGTGGCCAGCTCCTCGCCGCCGAACACCGTCGGCGCCGCGATCACCATCGTGGCCGCGCCACCCACCGCGAGCAACAACTCCAGCACCGACGCGTCGAACGAGGGCGACGCGAAATGCAATGTCCGCGAAGCACTGACGACCTGGTACCGCTCACGCTGCTCATCGCAGAAACTCGACAAACCGGCCTGCGTGACGACCACGCCCTTCGGTCTGCCGGTGGATCCGGAGGTATAGATGACGTACGCCGGATGTTCGGCATGCAGGCGGCCGAGCCGATCGGCGTTGGTGATCGGCTCGGTGGAGTAGCGCTCGAGCGAGCGCAGGCAGGACTCGTCGTCGATGGCCAGCCACTCGACCTGGCCGGGCAGCTGAGCGGCGGCCGCGCGGGTGGTCAGGCCGAAGATCGCACCGGAATCCTTCACCATGTGGTCGATCCGGTCGGCCGGATAGTTCGGGTCCACCGGGACGAAACCGGCACCCGATTTGGCCACCGCCCAGACGGCGGTCACCGACTCGATCGAGCGGGGGATGCCGATGGCGACCAGATCCTCCGGCCCGATCCCGCGGTCGATGAGCAGGCGGGCCAACCGGGTCGACCGCTCGTCCAGCTCCGCGTAGCTCAGTTGCGACAGTGTCGCTGTGGCGTCCGCGTAGGTCAGCGCGATGCCGTCGGGGTTCGCCTCCGCGGCGGTCGCCATCAGCTGGGGCAGCGTGATGACCCGCGGTCGTCGGGTTCTGGCGGGGCGGACACGAGTTGGGCGCGTCATGCTCGCACCAACAGGAGTGCCTCTTTTTCCTTGACGTCCCCCACTACGCGAACCATGAAACTCTGCTCATCCTGCCTGTCGAACATGTGAAGCCACACCACCATCGGGTGTCGGCGTCGGACAACCCGATCTGAGTGACCATAGTCATGTTTTTTGGGGCTTGCACCCCATACCCGTCGGTCTGCTACCCGACGTTCAGAAGATCGCCGAGGGTGGCCACGGTCACCTGCGACCATGCACCACCCGGAATCGGTCCGTCGGCGACCACCACGGCCCGCAGATCTTCCAGGGCCGCCGGGTCAAGGGTATCGAGGCCCGCGGAGTCGGTCAGCAGGTGGCTGACCCATTCGTCCGCGAGCGCCTCGGTCGGCTCGGCGCCGGCCGGGGTGAGCACGATCGCGGCCCCGGACGAACCGGCGGCCACCGCCTCGAGCACCGCGAGTTCGGCGGGCCCGCCGAGCCGGCAGGTCCGTGACTCGAAGGTCAGGTCGGTGCGGGTGCGCAGCCGGTCCACCGCCGCCGCCAGCTCGTCGTAGCCGACGGTGCGAGCCCCGACGAAGGCCGGGTCCGTGCCACGGAGCACCCTGGTGCGGTGCGCGTAGGTCACCGGCCGCGGTGATTCGGCCGCGATCTGTGCGGCCACCGCGCGATCGCTCAGGACGAGCCAATCGATCTCGCCCGACTCGTGCACCCGGGCGTCGGTCAAACCCACCTTGACGACCAGCTGGGCCGGCATCGGGTCGTCGACCGAGGACACCGGAACAACCGCGGCACCGGCCTTGAGCACGGCCCAGGTCGCGACGACGGCGTCCACGCCGCGGTCGAGCCGCACCGCGACACCGTCGCCGGGACCGCAGCCGCGGGCGGCCAGCACCCGGGCCAGGCGCGAGGACCGCGCGTCGAGTTCTTCGTAGGAGACCGCGTCCTCACCGGAGACCAGCGCGGGACCGTCCGGATCGTCCTCCACCACCGCGGTCAGCGCCTGGGTCAGCGCGGTGCCGGTGGTGGTGGGCGCGCCTTCGGCGCGGAACTCCGGCGACGACTCCGCCGCCGTCCGCACCCGCTCGCGCTCCTGCTCGTCCAGCAGGTCGATATCGCCGACGCGTACCTGCGGGTCGGCGACCACCGCGGTCAGAATCCGCTCCAGCCTGCGGCACAGCGCCTGCACCGTCGACTCGTCGAAAAGGTCTGTGGCGTAAGTGATCGCGGTGATCAGCTCGTCCGGCGAGCCGTCCGGGCGGTGCCGCGGATCGACGTTCACCTGCAGGTCGAATTTCGCCGCGATCTCGCCGCTGTCCAACCCGGCGATGGTCAGGCCCGGCAGCTCCAGCGTCGGCTGCTCGTTGTTCTGGAACGACAGCACGACGCCGAACAGCGGGTTGTACACGCTCGCGTGCCCGGGCAGGACCACCTCGACGATGCGCTCGAACGGGATGTCGGCATTGGCGAAGGCCGCCAGGTCGGTCTCGCGGGCCCGATCCACCAATTCGGCGAAGGTCGAGCGTGATTCGACCGCGGTGCGCAGCGTGAGCGTGTTGACGAACATGCCGACCAACTCGTCCAGCGCCCGCTCGCCACGGCCCGCGATCGGCGTGCCGATGGCGATATCGGTGCTGTTGGACTGGCGGGCGAGCAGCACCGCCAGCGCCGCGTGCACCACCATGAACAACGTCGAATTGTGTTCGCGCGCAATCCGGACCAGCGCGGCATGCACGTCGGGCGAGACCGCGAAGCCGGTCGAGGCGCCGCGCATCGAAGGCACGGCGGGACGCGGCCGGTCCAGCGGCAGGGTCAGCTCACCGGTCAACCCGTCGAGCTGCCTGCGCCAGTACGTCAATTGCTGTGCCGCAATGGATTCCGGATCGTCGTCGGTGCCGACCACGGCGCGCTGCCAGAGCGCGAAGTCCGCGTACTGCACCTCCAGCGGCGACCAGCGCGGCGAATTGCCGCCGACCCTGGCGAGATAGGCGGTCACCATGTCCCGGGCCAGCGGCGCGATCGAGGCGCCGTCGGCCGAGATGTGATGCACGACGAGCGCGAGCAGATGCTCGTCCGGCCCGACCGCGAGCAGCAGCGCGCGCACCGGAACCTGCTGGGTCACATCGAATCCGGCCGACAGCAGCGCGGTGATCCGGGCGATCGGGTCGGTGGTCTCGACGACCTCGAGGCCACCGGGCAACGCCTCGCCGACCGAGACGATCTGCTGGTAGGCCACCCCCGACGGATCCGCGGGGTACCGGGTGCGCAGGGCCTCGTGCCGCTCCAGCACATCCGCGACGGCGTTGCGCAGCGCGGGCACGTCGAGCACGCCGCTGAGCCGGATCGCCATCGGAATGTTGTACGCGGGCGAGTCCGGATCGAACTGGTTGAGCACCCACATCCGTTGCTGGGCAAGCGAAAGCGGCACGCGCTCGCCGCGCTGCACCCGG
>NZ_BAFT02000111.1 GCF_000308475.2 Nocardia brasiliensis NBRC 14402
CAGAAAGGGTGCGGGAGTGCGCGCCCTCGTCGGGACCGCCTGCGGCATCGCCGAGATGACGCGAGTCATCGCGGACGACGCGAGTCACCACGGACAGCACGGGCGACCGCAGACAACGATCCGTCGCGGACGGCGCGAGCCTGCACTGCTCACGTGTCGGCCAGACGTGTGCCGGCGGATCGCACCAGAAACGCGAAAGGTGTGCGGCTGCGGGGAATCCGCGGCCGCACACCTCGACCCAGGTCTTACTTCGTGTTCGTCTCCACGAACGGCGGGCGCACGACCTCGCAGCGCAGCGCGCGGCCGCGGACGTCTACCTCGACCTCGGTGCCGGGTTCGAGGCCCGCTTCGGTGTCGAGGAGGGCGAGGGCGATGCCGATCTTGAGGGTCGGCGAGAAGGTGCCGGAGGTCGTTTCACCGACCGGCTCGCCGTCGCGCAGCACCGTCTGCCCCTGCCGCAGTACACCGCGGTCGAGGGCTTTGAGGCCGAGCAGGGTGCGGCGCGGGCCCGCCGACTTCTCTTGTTCCAGTGCGGCTTTGCCCCAGAACTCCGGCTTCTTCCAGCCGACCGCCCAGCCCGTGCGGGCCTGCACCGGCGAGATCTCGAGGGAGAGTTCGTGCCCGTGCAGCGGGTAACCCATCTCGGTGCGCAGGGTGTCGCGGGCGCCGAGACCGGCGGCTTGACCGTCGGCGGCGCGCACCTGCTCGACAAGCGCGCGGAACAGCGGTTCGGCGTCGGCCCAGCGGGGCAGCAGTTCGTAACCGTGCTCACCGGTGTAGCCGGTGCGGCACACGCGGACCGGACGACCGTCCCATTCCGCGTCGGCGTAGGCCATGTACTCCATGTCGGTGGGCAGGCCGAGCGCGGTCAGCACGTCGGTGGACCGCGGACCCTGCACCGCGAACACGCCGTATTCGCGGTGCTCGTCGGTCACCGTGATGCCTTCGGGCGCCACCTTCTGCAGTTCCGCGACCACCGCCGCGGTGTTGGCGGCATTGGGCACGAGGAAGATCTCGTCGTCGCTGACGTAGTAGGCGATCAGGTCGTCGATCACGCCGCCTTCGGGCGTGCAGCACAGCGTGTACTGCGCCTTGCCCGGGCGGATGCGGCCGAGGTCGTTGGTGAGCGCCGAGTTCACGAAGTCCGCCGCGCCCGCACCGCGCACCGTCGCCTTGCCGAGGTGGCTCACGTCGAACAGTCCGACCGTGGTGCGGACCGACTGATGTTCGGCGACCGTCCCTGCATAGGAGACGGGCATTTCCCACCCGCCGAACGGAGCGAACGTCGCCCCGAGTTCGACGTGTACCTCATGGATAGGGCCTTGCAGCAGGTTCGAGTCGGTCACCCGGCGAGCTTATCCGCCAAGCCCCCGTCCCGAACCCACTCCCTCACCCCCACCGTCTGACCGCCCAGACGCCACCACCCGCACCGGCCTCCACCCCCGCACCTCGCATCCGACCCCGAGCACCACCAGAACCGCACACACCGCCGCGGCCCCGGCGCCTCCGCGACTATCCCCGGAACCACATCGGGCGCAGCGTCGGCCCACCCTCGGGCAGGTCGTGGTCGATGTTGGTGCGGGCGAACCCGTTACGGGCGTAGAGCCGGGCGGACCGTTCCGTGCTGGCTTCGAGGTAGGCGGGAACACCGGCCGAGGACGCCGCTTTGGTCTGGCCCGCGAGGATCGCGCCGCCCGCGCCTTTCCCGCGATGCTCCGGCACGGTGACGATCACCTGCAGGTACCGGTGCGGGAATTCGCGGGGGTGGGTGCGTGCCAGCAGATCGGAGACGTACGCCGCGCGCTGCAGCGGACGGATGTCCGGCGCGGTCGCGGCCAGCGCCCGCGCCTCGACCGCATCCTGTTCGAGCCGTTCCGCGGATGCCACGTGCTGCCAGATCGAGACCGCCCAGATCTGCGAGCCAGAGCCCGCGAGCCAGATCTCGTCGTCGGCCAGTGCGCGGTCGATCAGTCCGGGCACGTACTGCCCGCTGAACTGTTCGAAAGCATGGCCCGCGAGCACCCAGGCGGTCACCTCCTCGTCGGGGCTGGCGAGGGTGAACGCCTCGATGACCGCGTCGCGATCCTGCCGGCCTGCCTGTCGAACCGTGATCTCCATCGACCGTTCCTTTCGCCTGTGAACACTGTGTGCTCTCGCCAAGGTAGGCAGGTCAAACTAGGTTAGCTAGAATTTCGTCACAACTGTTCGTGTGTCGAAACGGAGCCGCTATGGCCTGCGGAATCTGCGGCGAGACGCTTGCGCAGCCCACGCGCGGCCGCAAACGCCGCTACTGTTCGCGCGCCTGTCAGGCCCGCGCGTATCGAGCCCGCCGCGACGAGGTGACTCCGGCCCCGCGCACGCCCCGACCGGCCAAATTGACCACGGTCGGCATCCTGCGCGCCGCCGTCGAACTGGCCGATCGCGACGGTATCGACGGCCTTTCCATGCGCCGCATCGCCAGCGCCCTCGGCGCGGCGACCGCGGGCCTGTACCGCCACTTCCCGGACCGGGAAGCGCTGCTCGAGGGCATGGCCGAACTGGTGCTCGGCGAGATCCAGCCGCCCGCAACCGAACTCACCGAGTGGCGGGCGCGCCTGGCGTACGAGGCCCGTGCGGAATGGCAGCTGTACCAGCGCCACCCCTGGATGCTGCCGATCCTCGCGCGTACCCGTCCGCCGGTCGGCCCCGCGCTCGCCGACATCCTCGAACGGTCGTTCGCCGCACTCGATCACCGCGGTCTCACCCGGGACGCGATGCTCGCGATCTATCTGTCGTTCTCCGGCTTGGTTCAGGGTCTGGCGCTGCTCACCAATTCCGAGCGTGCCGAGCGGTTGCGGGGTCAGGCGCTGGAGCCGCCGCCCGACCTCGCCGAGCTGCTCGACCCAGCCGCCCGGCCGGTGCTGCACCGGCTCTTCTCCGCCGGCCCGCCCGGCCCCGACCTGGACTTGGACCACGTCCTGGAGGCCGGGCTCGCGCTGCTCCTCGACGGGATCGCGATCAGACTGCCCAGTAGCCTGAGCCCATGACCGCTGTTGCAGATCGCTCACTAGGACCGGAACTCGCCCGCACTCAGACCATCAGCACGGACACCGACGTGCTCGTGCTCGGCTTGACGTCGTCGGAGAACGGCCCGGCCATCGTGCCCGAGGACCTGTTCGGCGACGTGCTCACCGCGGAGGTCCGGGCCGAACTGCTCGACCAGCTCGGCGCGGTCGGTGCGAAGGGCAAGGCCGAGGAACTGACCAGGGTGCCTGCACCGGCCGGGCTCGACGGGGTGACCAGCGTGCTCGCGGTCGGCCTCGGCGCCGCCGAGAAGATCGACGCCGAGCAGATCCGCCGCTCGGCCGGGGTAGCCGCCCGCGCGCTGTCCGGCACCGAACTCGTGGTGACCACGCTGTCCGGCCTGGATATCGGTGCCGCCGCGGAGGGTTTCTACTTGGGCGCGTACACCTTCACGCCGTTCAAGTCGGACAAGTCCGCACCCAAGCCGGATGAGCGCCCGGTGGCCCGGGTCGAATTGCTGGTGCCCGAGCCGGAATTCGGCGAGCAGGAGTTGTTCCGCGCGCAGCTGATCGCCGAAGCCGTCGCCACCGCACGGGATTTCGTCAACACCCCGCCGAGCCACCTCTACCCGGCCGAATTCGCTTCGCGCGCCCAGGAACTGGCCGAGGCCGCCGGGTTGCAGGTCGAGGTGCTCGACGAAAAGGCCCTGGAGGCAGGCGGTTACGGCGGCGTGCTGGGGGTCGGCAAGGGCTCGTCCCGGCCGCCGCGGCTGGTCCGCATCACCTATGCGGGCGGTCCGAAGAAGGTCGCGCTGGTCGGCAAAGGCATCACGTTCGACACCGGCGGCATCTCGATCAAGCCCGCGCAGAACATGGACAACATGACCTCGGATATGGCGGGCGCCGCCGCGGTCATCGCCACCACGCTACTGGCGGCGCGGCTGAGCCTGCCGGTCACCGTCACCGCGACGGTGCCGATGGCGGAGAACATGCCGTCGGCGACCGCGCAACGTCCCGGTGACGTGCTCACCCAGTACGGCGGCATCACCGTCGAGGTGCTCAACACCGACGCCGAGGGCCGGCTGATCCTGGCCGACGCGATCGTGCGCGCGAGCGAGGACGACCCGGATTACCTCATCGACGTCGCCACCCTGACCGGCGCCCAGATGGTCGCGCTCGGCACCCGCACGCCCGGCGTGATGGGCACCGACGAGTTCCGCGACCGCGTCGCCGCCGTCTCCCGCGCGGTCGGCGAAAACGGCTGGGCCATGCCACTGCCCGCGGAGTTGCGCGCGGACATCAACTCCAAGATCGCCGACCTCGCCAATGTCACACCGCACCGCTGGGGCGGCATGCTCTCGGCCGGCCTGTTCCTGAAGGAGTTCGTCCCGGAGGGCGTGCAGTGGGCCCACCTCGACGTCGCGGGACCGGCCTACAACACCGGCGGCCCGTTCGGCTACATCGGCAAGGGCGGCACCGGCGTCCCCGTCCGCACCCTCATCACCGTGCTCGAGGAAATCGGCGCGGAGTAGAAACCAGGCTCGTCGCCCGCGCGGACGAACAGTCGACCTCGTGCGCGCGGGCACCCGGCCTCACGCGCGGACGCACGAGCACCAGTTTCATACGCGGGGCACAGAAGTGCGTGCGCGCGGACACAATTGGCGCGCTGCGAACCCATGACAGCCACTCACCACCGGGCGGTCCGAGGCATGCAAACCCCCGTCGCCAGACGGTAGCCAGCGGCTATGGCAGCCCGTAGCCGACGGCTATAGATCGTGCAGATCCGCCTCGAATGCGCGCTGACGCTCGATCCGTTTGCGGGCGTCGTAGTCGCGCATCCGCTGTGGATATCCGGTCTTGCCGACGTCGTAAACGGGGATCCGCAAATCCTTGGCAAGCCGTTGCGCCCCGCGCTCCCCGACGATCCGCCGGGTCCATTCGCCGTCGGCCGCGACCAGCACGACAGTGACATCCGTCACGGTCGTTTTCGGTTCCACATAGCCTTCGACGCCGACGTGGGTGCGCACCCAGTCGGCCAGATAGCGGGCGTCGGCCGTACCCCCGAACCCGCTCGTATCGCGCCACCACCCCTGGTCGCGCCGCCTCGGAAACGATCCAGCAAACCCAACGACGCGCACCTCCTTTCACACCCCGGAGCATCTCGCCCACCGGTGTTTCCATCTTGCCAGCTCGAGCGAGTTCGCTGCCCTGTGCTACACGCCGCACCGCCAAGTGCAAGGATGGTTCGCGGTACAAGAACCACAAGGATCTCCGGTGCCACGCACAATGATCAGTGGCGTTCGGACTCGCGCCGCAACCCGCGACGGGGGTCCGCAGCGAGATCAACTGTTGTAGAAACCCGTCGAGCAGTCAGAGGAGTCAGAGGACATGGCCTTCTCCGTCCAGATGCCAGCTCTTGGTGAGAGCGTCACCGAGGGAACGGTCACCCGGTGGCTGAAGCAGGAAGGAGACACGGTCGAGGTCGACGAGCCGCTGCTCGAGGTCTCCACCGACAAGGTCGACACCGAAATCCCGTCCCCCACGGCGGGCGTGCTGTCGAAGATCGTCGCCCAAGAAGATGATGTGGTCGAGGTCGGCGGTGAGCTCGGCGTGATCAGCGAGGCCGGTGAGGCGCCCGCCCCGAGCTCGGCCCCCGAACCCGAGGCCGCTGCCGCGCCCGCGCAGGAAGCGCCCGCCGAGGAAGCCGTCGCCGCCGAGCCGGAGCCCGCGCAGGAAGCCCCCGCTCAGGAAGCCGCGCCCGCCGCGAGCGCGTCCGCCGGTGACGGCACCCCGGTCAAGATGCCCGAGCTGGGCGAGTCGGTCACCGAAGGCACCGTCACCCGGTGGCTGAAGGCCGTCGGCGACGAGGTCGCCGTGGACGAACCGCTGCTCGAGGTCTCCACCGACAAGGTCGACACCGAGATCCCCTCGCCGGTCGCGGGCACGCTGCTCGAGATCACCGCGCAGGAAGACGATGTCGTCGCTGTGGGTGGACAGCTCGGCGTGATCGGCAGCGGCACCCCCGCGGCCGCCGCGCCCGAGGCCCCGGCACCCGCGCCGAAGCAGGAACCCAAGCCCGAGCCCAAGCCGGAACCGAAGCCCGAG
>NZ_BAFT02000110.1 GCF_000308475.2 Nocardia brasiliensis NBRC 14402
CATCGACGCGCGACAGTAGCGCGGCAAGCGTTAGTTGCCGCTCGAAGTGGGCGCACGGTTGGTCCGGCGCGGGGGCTGCGCGCTCGGCTCAGCTCTTGCTCGCGCCGGACCTGTTGGTGTGGTGGGGGTTTGGTGGCTAGGAGATTACGCTGCGCAGTTTTGCCGCGTAGGTGTCGACGCGGCGCTGCTCCTGCGCGGTGCGTTCCTTCGAATGGTGGGTCTCGATGCTCAGGCGGCCCCCGAACGTGCTCACGATGGCCGCACCACCCTCCGGCTGCTCCGGTGGCGGGGGCGTGCCCGCGGGGGGAGCGGCCGTGACTGTCGAGCGAAAGTCGGTGATACGCAACCCATCCGGGGCTGCGAGCGCGGGCACTCGACCCCAGTTGGAGACGATCATCATGCCGGGCAGCTGCGGCGGCCCCGCGGCGATCTGGTCGGGGATGTGCAGCGGTGTCTGCTGTACGGTCCCGTCGGCGAGGGCGGTGTGCAAGGCCGCGCAGATGTCCTTGGCGAGTTCGACCAGGTCGGTGGTGTCCCCGGTGGGGTGGTAGTCGGCGAACCCGAGCAGGTTGGTGCCGTCGGTTCGGCCCACCGTCGGCGTGAGCCTGGTGCGCAGATCGACCGGGTAGACATAGACGATCTCGTTCAACGGCAGACCGCGAATTTCCGCCTCGGTCAACAGGATTGCCGCCGAGACCAAGCCGTTGATCGTCACCCCGGCCCGGTGCCCCAGCTCGACCAGGGCCGTGGTCTCCGCCTCGGACAGCAGGCACCGCGACGAATCCGGCACGGTCTGCCGGTTCTCTCCCGCGTCCGGCTCGGTGGCGGGCGGCGCCGGATGCGGTTCGGTGGGCGTGCCGGTCTGATCTCCGGCGCTCGGCAGCTCCCGCTTCTCGATGCCGCGCGCGGTGAGCACCTCTTCGATGGATACCGGATAGGCGTGGACGGGCCGTACCGGTGTCTGCCCGGACACCAATTCTGTGTAGCACGACCATAATTCGGCCAGCACGGCCAGCGAGTGATACGCGTCCGCGATGCTGTGATGGGTCAGCAAGGTCACGCTCGCCGTGTCGCCGGCGCGGGTCACACATACCGCGCTCAACGTCTCGCCCTGATCGAGTTTCTGATCGATCAGCAGGCGGTCCGGATCGTCGTCGACGACCGAGATCGCCGGAGCGGCTCCGGCCCCGGCGACCAGCGAGTAGCCGCCGTCGCCGGTCGGCTCCAGCCGTGCCCCGAGCACCGGGTAGGCCCGCACCACCGCCTCGTAGGCCGCGCACAATTTCGCGAGATCCAGCCGTCCCGCCACCTGCACCGCGTACCCCACGTAAACACCGATCCATGCGAACATCTGCTCGCTCGGCGCCAGCGGACGAACAACCGTAGACGTGGTCATAGAGCTCCCCTTCACCTAGACGACTAGCGTGCCCAACGGACGATCAAAGCCCCCACACGCACGCCGGAGCAACCAGTTTTCCGGCCGTCGCCCACCCTCCCCGCCCCGCGTTTCAACCGCGTCTCAGCGGTGTTTCGCAGTCAGGGAACCAGCTGCACCGGCAGGCTGAGCAGGCCGTGCGAGCGCCAGGACTGCCGGTAGACGAGTTCGCTCTCCGCAACAGCGAGTCGGGCCCGAGGGTAGCGCGCGAAGAATCCCGGGACGACGGCGTCGATGATCAGGTCCGCGGCTTGCGCGCCGAGACAGTAGTGCGGACCACGGCCGAACAGCAGACTCGGGCGGTCGCCGCGAGCGGGATCGGCGTCGGCACCGAACAGCGACAGCAGGATGGTGTCGCCCTTCGGAATCGTGGTTTCGCGCACGGCTAGATCGGTGACCGCGAACCGGCGGAAGGCGAACGGCATCGGATTGGCGTGCTCGATGAGCTTGCCGCGTTGTGCCTGCCAATCTGCGGTCGCTGCGGTTCCCGACTCCGAGATCAGCAGTGTAGTGATGATGTTCGCGCACGAGTGCACCGCGTTCTCCATGCCCGCCATCATCATGAGAAATGCCAGCGATACGAGTTCGTCGGGCGTGAGCGATCCTTGGTCGTCACCTGCGCGGATCCAACCGCTGATCAGGTCGTCGCCGGGTGCCGCGCGTTTCGTGTCGATCAACCCGGCGAAGGTGGCGGTCAGCCAGCCGATGGCCTTCTTCAGTCGCAGCACGGACTCCGGCGACGCGGTATCGGCAGTGAACATCGCTGTCGCCGCGTCACGAAGGTCCGGGTAGAGATCGGCGGGTACGCCGAGGAGGTTGCCGATGACGATCGCCGGCACCGGTGCGCACAGACGGTCGAGCAGATCGACTGCGGTATTGCCTTTTTCGGGTAGCGACGCGAGGACGTCTGCCGTGATCCGGTCCACCGCGCTGCGCAGAGTATCCGCAGAACGGCGGGAAAACGCCGGTGCCGCAAGCTTTCTGATGCGGGAGTGCTGATCGCCGTCCATGTTCAGCAGATTGCGGTCCAGCGCGGGCGGCAGCGCAAAGCCGGTGTAGCCGTCCAGTGCGTGCTGCTTGTCCACGCTGAGCCGTGGATCGGCCAGCAACGTTGATACCTCCTCGTATCCCGCAATGACCCAAACTTTGTGCCCACCAGGGATTTCCATGCGCCGCACGGCCCCTCGCCAGCTCGTGTGCTCAGCCCACCGTGTCCTGGCCGTTGCGCCGATCACCGCGGTTTCCACCATCACCCCACACCTCACTGCCGCTCGTGCTTGCAGGATATGGGACGCCCGCCGCGGAAGCCGATTCGGCATCGGTGGGTCAGGCGGCGTCGATCTGTGACTGCATGCGCAGATGTCTGCCGAGGAGGTGGACGCGTAGTCGTTGCTCGGCGGTGGTTTCCTCGGGGTGGTGGATCTCGATGCTCAGCCGGTCGTCGAAGGTGCTGATGATGATCGTGCCGCTCGGCTGCTGTAACCGATGCCCGGTCTTGTCCGGCTTCGCGACCATGAGGGTGCGGAAGTCGTTGACGTACAAGCCTTTCGGCAGGAGGGGGCGCTCGATGCGGCCCCAGTTGGTGGCGAGCACGATGCCGGGGGATCGCGGCGCGGGACCGGACGCGATATCGGGGATGTGCAGCGGGGTCTGCTGCACGAGTCCGGTGGCCAGTCCGGCGTGCAGGGCATCGCTGATCGCGCACGCCAAGCCGACCATGGTGGTCGCGCCCGCAGGGGGGACGAAATCGGCGAAGCCGAGCACATTGGAGCCTTCGGTGCTGCCGATGCTGGGGGTGACGCGGCTGCGCAGGTCGACGGAGTAGGTGTAGGTGAGTTCGCGCAGCGCCAGCCCGCGTATCTCGGCCTCGGTCAGCAGAATCGCGGCGGAGGCCAGGCCGTTGATCGTGGTGCCTGCGCGGTGCGCGAGGTCGGCGAGTGCGGCGGTGTCTTGTTTCGACAGGCGGCAACGGGCCGTCAAGGGAATCAGGTAGGGGGCGTCGTCCACCGGGAGTGCGACACTGTGCGCGGTGTCGTGCACGAACGGCCGTAACGGTGCGGACGGGTCCGAGAACTTCTCGATGCCCCGGCACCCCAGCAGATTCTCGACCGCTTCCGGATAGCCGTGCATCGGCAGCGCGGGTTCGCGTCCGCGGCACGCCTCGGTGTAGCAGGCCCACAGATCCGTGAGCACCGCGAGCGAATGACAGGCGTCGGCGATGCTGTGGTGCGTCACCAGTGTCACGCCCGCCCGGTCGCCGTCCAGGACGACGCACAGCGCGGCCAGTGCACTGCGCTGATCCAGCTGCGCGCCGGTGAGCAGTAGTTCCGGATCTCCCTGGGAAACGGTCAATTGTGTTGTGTTACCTGATGATTCGGCCAGGATGTGGCGTTTGCCGTCCGGCTCCAGACGTGCCCCGAGCGCGGGGTACGCCCGGAGCACGGTGTCGAAGGCTACCGACAGTGCGGTTAGATTCAACCGACCGGAAAGCCGCATCGAATAGCCGACGACGACTTCACTGCTCGCGAAGATCTCTTCACTCGGTGCCAACGGCCGGATGACGGTAGCCGTGGTCATGTCGAAATCCCTCCACAGGAGACTGCCCCATCGAGGCTAGCTCTAAGACCGGGCACACCACGGTCTTTCGGAATCATCGCCTCGGTGATGTATCGCCCGTACCGAACATGCTGTTTCCGGTTGTGGCCACAACGAGACCTGCATCGATGATCAGCCACTGCCCGCACACACAGCGCAGGTAGCGGACGGTGCCGTGCGACGACACCAGTGCGGGTGCCGGCCAGGAACATGCGGGGCAGGTTACGTCCATGAACTCAGCCTGATGTAATGGTCTAGTGCATTTCAACCCTTACGGTGGCGCGGCCGCCGAGCTCGCCGCGCGGCTGGTGAACGCAGGCCCGGACCAAGATCTGCGGCAGTTGCTGGCCGACGCGGATTACAGACCGCTCGGCTCGGTGACCGCCGCGCAAGCCGCGGAACTGCGCCGATGGATCCACGAACTCGATGCGATGTTCGATCACCCCACCGTGTGCCGGCTCAACGCCCTGCTCGCCAAAACCACAAGTCAGCCCTATATTTCGACGCACGACGACCGCCCGCCGCACCTGCATTTCGCGCAGGAGACCGCCCCGGTCGACGAGCGGGTCAAGGCCTACACCGCGGTCGGCCTCGCCGCGCTGTTCTGTGACGACCCCACGCGGATCGGCCGCTGCGCCCGCGTGGGCTGCGACAAGGTCTTCGTCGACACCTCCCGCAACGGCAGGCGGCGCTTCTGCTCTACTCGCTGCTCGACCCGGGTGCACGTGGCCGAGCATCGCTCCCGCCGGGCGGGCTGAGAGTGCGCTGGCCTCGGCCTTTACCGATGCGTGGCGCGTATGACGACGTTTCGTCGCCATCTTCTGCAATTGCAGATGTCTGTGCCGGCGCGAACCGAACGGTCTGAGCGCGAATGCGGGCGTGGGGCTTTCGGCACACCCACGGTGGGGCTCGAGGGCTTGGTCCGGAATGCGATCAGGCAGGCTGCCGGCTCCTTTGTGATGACATTCGTCGCAGCACTTTGCACTTGCAGATGTCGCTTTCATTTCTCGATCTGCGTGAAACCGAGTGCTTGTGGCGGAAAAGAGATCTCGTAATAACTTGCGAATTGTCAACAGCCCTTTACCGATGTGACCGTTCGCGCCGCGATTTTCTTCCGGTGGAACCACCGTTCCGGCGTGTGGTGCGGCACTCTCGACGGCCGAAATCGCCGGGCCCGCCGAGCGACTAGAATGGCAGTAGAGCCTGGGCCCGGTGTCCGTCAGTGGCGTGTCCGGCGATCATGTCGACGCTGTGTCGCCACATTCTGTACTTGCAAACGTCGTTCTCGTCCGGGTCGGCTCGCTGTGGCCGCGCGGCTCAGTAGGCCCTGTCCGCCGCTACTATTCGGCCCGATTCGATTGCGGCAAGCAAGGTTTGGTGATCGGCGGCAGTTTGGTCGGCGTAGGCGAGGGCGAAGTCGATCATGGCGCGATCGAAGGCGTCGCTGGTGCCGAGGTATGCGGCGATCGCGACTCGATCACCGGAGCGGGCGTGCGCCCGGGCGAGCGTATGGCCGCAGAGCGCGGAGTAGTCGCGCAGATAACGGCGCGACATCTCTTCGATCGTCGCCGAACCCTTCATATCGCGGAGCTGGCGGCAGTAGTAGTGCCTGCCGTCCGATCCGGCCGCCCAGCCGAGGAAGATATCGCTCGCGGCCTGGGTGAGCCGCTGCCCGTGCACCACTCGGTGCCCTTGGTTGCGGAACTTGCTCGGCGCGGTGTGCCGCGCGAGCACCGACTCCTGCGCCTCCTTCACCTGCAGGAACAGCGGACTACGGCTTTCTCGTCCGGCCAGCAGCGCGACGAAGCAGCGAGTGCCGACACTGCCCACGCCGACGACTTTTACTGCCACGTCCAGCATTTCGTGCCGGTCGAGCAGCACCCGCCGTTCCTCCGCCAGGGTGCGCCGGAAGTCCGCGAACACCCGCCGCACCGTGTCGGCGTCGACCTGCTCGATCGGGGTCAACAGCGGTGGCCGATGCCGGATGCGCGGCACGCCGTCGGCGTCCGGTTCGGTCAGCTTTTCCAGCGCCTGCAGGTTGGTGCGGGCCCGTGCGTCGGCGAGGGCTTGCTCAACTCCCTTGCGCCGCTTCGACTTCTGGGCGAGCGCGGCCAGTTTGTCGGCGTCGATCATCTCGTACCAGACCGCCAGTTCGCCGAGGCCGGCCAAGCGGCCCATCGTCGCCCGGTAAGCCGAAGCCGCTGCCCCGACCGAGGTTTCGGCATCGGTATCGGCAAAGCCGTTGGCGCGAGCCGCCACCGCGATACTCGCGGCGAGCCTTTTCACGTCCCACTCGAACGGGCCGGGGAGCGTCTCGTCGAAGTCGTTCAGGTCGAAGACCAGTGCGCGTTCCGGTGACGCGAACAACCCGAAATTCGACAGATGCGCGTCGCCGCACAATTGCACGGTGAGCCCGGTATCCGGCGTGGCCGCCAGATCCGCCGCCATGATCGCGGGCGCGCCACGCAGAAACGGAAACCGCCCGGCCGCCATGCGCGCATACCGGATAGGCACCAACTCCGGCACCCGGGTAGCGGCCTGCTCCTCCAGAATTGCCACCGGATCCGCTCGATTCGCGGGCGCCTCCCACCCGCCCAGCGCCCGCCGTGCCACCCGCTTGCGCGCCTGCCGCCCCGCCGCACCCGCCAACGACTCCGCCATTCCCGCAGTCTCTCACCCCAACCGCACACTTCCAGGCAACCCACGCCGCTGCCGATTTCCCTCCGCCGTCCGGCCGGGCGGGGCGAAGGCGGTATCCACCAGCGCCGCACCGTTTTCGGTTGCGCATCCGGCGTGGGTGATCAACAGTGGGGTGTCCGAGGTGGATGTGGCGACGGGAGGCCAGCATGGACCGCGTGGACGTGGTGGTGGTCGGTGCCGGATACGCGGGGCTCAGTGCGGCGCGGGCGCTGCGGGCGGCCGGTCGGACCGTCGTCGTGCTGGAGGCGAGTGACCGCGCGGGCGGTCGGGCGCTGAGTGCCCGGATCGACGGGGGTTGGGCGGTGGACCTCGGGGCGCAGTGGATCTCCGGCGGACACACCAGATTGGCGGCGCTCGCGCAGGAGTACGGGGCCGAGACCTATCCCTCCCCGTCCGTCGGGGCGAATCTGCTGGTGGAGGGCGCGGTGCGCCGCCCGTTCCGAGGTACGCGTCCACCCCTGTCGCCGCTCGTGCTGCTCGTGCTGGGCCAGGCCATGTGGCGGATCGAGCGGCTCGCCGCCCGGATCGACCTCGCCCACCCGTGGACCACTCCGGGCGCCGACCGGCTCGACGCGATGACCGCGGCGACCTGGTTGCGCCGCAATCTGCCCGAACGACGGGCCAGGCAACTCGCCGAGGTGATGATCGGCGAGGAACTGTGCGTCGATGTCGGCAGCGTCTCGATGCTCGCGCTGTTGACCACCATTCGCGCGGCCGGCGGTGTCGAGGCGGGCGTGACGGCGGAAACGGTCACCCGACTTTTCGTCGAGGGTGCGGACGGTCCCGCCCTGTCGATCGCGGCGGAACTGGGCGACGCACTCCGGCTCTGTTCCGCGGTGACGTCTATTCAGCAAGGGGCGCAGGGGGTTTCGGTGCGGGGTGGGTTCGGCGCGGTGGCGGCCGGGCACGTGATCGTCGCCGTGCCGCCGGTGCTGGCCGGGCGCATCGCCTACGACCCACCGTTGCCCGCCGCGCGCGACCATCTGACTCAGCGCATGCCGATGGGTTCGGTGCTGAAGGCGTTCGCCGTCTACGAGCGCCCGTTCTGGCGCGACGAGTTCCTCACCGGTCAGGCCTTGAACCTGCACGACCCGGTCCCGGTCACGTTCGACGCCACCCGCCCCGGCGGACCCGGCTGCCTCGGTGCGCTCGTGCCCGGCCGGGCCGCGCATCGCCTCGCCGCACTGTCGGCGCCGGAGCGGCGCGGCATGATCGTCGGCTCCCTGGTGCGCGCTTTCGGGCATCGGGCCCGCGATCCGATCGGCTGGCACGAGAAGGTCTGGGCCGACGATCCCTTCGTCCGTGGTGGCTACGGCGCGTTCTTCCCGCCCGGTGTGCTGACCACTGTGGGATCGGGGGTGCGACATCCGGTCGGTGCGATCCACTGGGCGGGTAGTGAGACGGCCACCGAATGGTCGGGCTATATCGAAGGGGCCATTCGCTCCGGTGAACGCGCGGCTGCGGAGGTGTCCGCTCGCCGATAGCAATAATTCGGGCAATAACGCCGAAATGCCCGAAAGCCGCTGTACCAGGGGTTAAAACATCGGTATTTGAGATTCGAATCGTAGACCGCTGACCAGCATCGGTACAGACTTATTTGCACAACATTTGGGTATCGCGGGCTTTTACGGCAAATAAGTGCGTTCCGAGCGGGGGAAATGGCGGAAAGTGATCTGCGTTATGTTGACTGAGATTCTGCCCAAGGCGAACCATGGACCGCATGACGCAGCTAGCAAATCTTCAGCAAAGGGGAGTTGTCCGCAAGAACTCACCCGCGCTCGGGGCCGTGCTGCTGATGCTGTTCTCCGTCCTGGCGGCCGGTTGGGCCGGCGGGACGGGAACGGCGGCCGCGGATCCGACCGGGTGCACCACCGACACCTCGGTTACCAATGAGTTGACACTCCGGTGTGAACCCGGAGCGGGAGCAGGCGAACACGCTTTCATCCGCTGCCGCGACCTGCTCGGCATGCCGCACACCCATATCGGTCCGGCCATCGGCACCGAAGGCGGCTGGTCCACGGCCGTATGCGCCCCGTACGAAAACGGTCCGATCTGACCAAGCGGGAGTTCCCGCAACACTTTTCGCGTCGATTGCCCGTGCACCGCTCGACCAGGGCCAGGACGCGTCTGACCAGGCACGCCCCCTAGGGCGCGTTCACGAGAGGCTTCAAGCTGATGCGTGTAGTCACGAAGGAACGTTCACGAGAGACCAAGGCATCCGGACGGCACCGAAAGGTCGTCCAACGCTCCAGGCGCGGCATGTACGCGGCCGCCACCTTCGCCTCCATGGCGACCGTCATGCTCGGCACCGGCCAGGCCGCCGCCGACGACTTCGGCTTTCCCGGACTGCCGCCGGGCATCGATCCCGGCGACCTCGAAGGCACGCTGCCTGCCGTGGGCGGCGAAATGGCAAGCCAGATGCTCGATCCCGGGCAGCAGGCCGTGCTGAACGATGCCATCGGCGTCGCGGGCACGGTCGGCGGCTACACCCCCGCGGCGGGTGACATCAATGCAGCCATCGACGCGTTTCGCGGTGGCGGTGCGCCGCAACCGCTCTACTTCGGCCCCGGGATCGTGCCCGCGGTGGCGCCCGCCGGAGCCGAAAGCGCCCCGGGCGCGGTAGCGGCACCGATCGCCGATCTCGCCGCCACCGTCGCCCAGATCACCGGTGGCGGTCTGCCACTCGAACAACTCGCCTCCTGGGCGGACCAGACCTTCCCCAGCGGCCCGCTGCGCGGACCGGTCAACGACCTGCTCGTCTTCGTCGAACAGGCCACACAGCTGGCGGGCACGCGCCGCAGTACCGCGACACCGGCCATCGACGATCTGATCAGCCAGGCCAAAACGCTGTTCGGCTTCCCCAAAGACGGGCCCGATCCGGTCCAGGGGCTCCGCGACCTGCTGACCGGAACCACTGCTGGACAACAGGATCCATCCGCTCAGCAGCTACCACCCGGATTGCTCGCCGTCGCCGCACCCCTGCTCGGCCTGTTCGCGCCGCAACTCGGCGCGATGACACCGGCCCTCGCGCTCATCGTGCCGCTGCTGGCCATGGCGTCGAATCCGGCCGCCGCGATCGGGGTGGTCTTCACCCAGCTGCGCGACGCCGTGCGCGGGATGGTCTCCGACGCCAGGCATCCGGCCGCGCTCGGCCTGCTCGCGCTGCCCGCGATCGCGCTGCTCGCCGTCGTGCCGCTGGCCATCGTCGGCGGACTCGGCTTGGCCGCCGTGCTCACCCTGGGTGCGGTGGTACTCGGCGCGATCCTGCTCGCGCCGTTGGTGATCGGTGCGCTGATCGTGGGCGCGATCGTGCTCGCGGTCCTGGCGATTCCGGTGCTGATCGTGCTCGCGGTGATCGCGATACCGGTGCTGCTCATCGCGATTCCGGTCGCCATCGTCGCGTTCACCGTCCTCGCGCCGGTCCTCTTGGTGGGCGGCATCGCGGCGATCGCGGTCGCCACCGTTGTCGGAATCGCGCTCGCCGTACTGGCTTTGGCGGCGGGCCTGGTGTTCACCCTCGTCGGCTTCGTGGTGCTGATCGCCGCGGCGCTGCTCGCCTCGATCTTCGTGCCGTTCCTCGGCCTGATCGTGGCGCCGGTACTGTTCACGGTCGCGCTCGCGTTCCTGGCCGTCGGCCTGATCGGGACGGCGGTGGCGTTCTTCGGGGTGCTCGGGATCGCCGGATTGGTCACTGCCGCACTGTTTGTCGGCGTGGGGCTGCTCTCGCTGCTCACGCCGTTCGGGCTCATCGCGCTGCCGATCCTGGCCGTGCTCGCCGTCGTGGCCGTGGTGTTGTTCGGCGCGGTCGCCCTGGCCGGTGGCGCGATCCTGGCGGTGGTCGCGCTGGCCGGGCTGCTGGTGCTCTCGGTGGCGGGCGGGGCCGCGGTGATCGTGCTCCTCGCGTTCGCTGTGGTGGCGACCGCCTTGCAGCTCGTGGCAGCCGCCCTGGTCTGGGCCGGACTCGCCGCCGCGGCAATCGCTTTCGCCGCGCTCGGCGCGGTCGGCGTGGCGCTCGCGGTGGTCGGCGGATTGCTCGCCACGATCGCACTCGTGATCGCCGTGCCGATCCTCGGGCCGCTGCTGGCTCCGCTGCTGTTCCTCGGTCTGGTCGCGATTCCGGCGGCGATCGGGTTGACCATGCTGTTCGCCGGCTTCGGTCTGCTCGCGTTCGCGACGTTCGCCGTCACCGCGGTGGCGCTGCTCGCGATCGCCGGTCTGGCGGCGTTCACCTTGCTCGCGACCGTGGTGTTCATGGTCACCATGCCGTACGCGATTCCGTTCATTCTGCTCGGCGCGCTGGCCTTTTCGATCATCGCCGGCGCGGGTATCGGTGTCGTCGCTGCGGCCTTCGTGGTGGCCACCTGGATCGGTGGCGGCGCGATCGTGCTCGGGCTGCTCGCCTTCGCCCTCGCGGTGGTGGCGACCGTGTTCGCGGGTGGACTCGTGGTCTCGGCACTGTCGTTCGTGTTGCTCGCGCTCGGGGCGCTGGCGCTGATCGTCGTCAATCCGCCGCTGGCGCTCATCGCGCTGCCGCTGCTCTTCGGCGGCGTGCTGCTCGGCACGCTCGCGACCCTCGGCACCGTGGCCGTGGTGAGCACGCTGCTCGGCGGGTTCGTCGCGGCGCTCGGGCTCGGGTTGGTGGCCGCCTGGATGTTCTTCGGCGTGCTGGCGCTGGGCACCTTCGTCGCCGTCTCGGCGCTGTTCCCGCCGCTGCTGCTGATCTCGGTTCCGCTCGCGGCCGCGGCCTTCGTGGTGATGGCGGTGCTCGCGTTCGCGACCTTGCTGGTCGGCGGTGCCGGGCTGGGCGCGATCCTGTTGGCGGGCAACCTGATCGCCGCCGTGCTGGCGGTCGCCGCGGTGCTGGCGACGGGTGTGGTGGGGTTGGCCGGGTTCGTGCTCGCCGCGGTGCTCACGCTGCCGTTCCTGATCTTCGGCCCGTTCGCGGTGGTGGTTTCCACGGCGCTGTCGCCGGTTCTCGCGCTGGCGTTGTTGGCCCTGTGGTCGCCGATCCTGGTGGCGGGGTCGGCGATCGCGGCGCTCGGTGTCGGCGTCGGTCTGTTCGGCCTCGTCGGGTTGCCGGTGCTGGCGCTGGTGATCGGGGCGGCGCTGGTGGCCATCACGACGGCGCTCGCGGCCACCCTGGTCGCGATCAGCCTCGTGCTCGACTTCGCCACCCTCGGTGTCGCCGCCGCAGTGCTCGCGCCTTTGGTCGCACTGGCGGGCCTCGGCGCGCTTGCGTTGCTTGCGCTTCCGGTGCTGGCGCTGTTGGCGCTTCCGGTGCTCGGGTTCGCGGGCCTGGGTGCGCTTGCGTTGCTTGCGCTTCCGGTGCTGGCGCTGTTGGCGCTTCCGGTGCTCGGCTTGGCCGCACTGGGCGCGCTTGCGCTGGTGGCACTGCCGGTCCTGGCGGTGGTGGCGGTGCCGGTGCTGGCCTTGGCGGCGCTCGGCGTGCTTGCCGCCGTGGCGGTTCCGGTGATCGCCGTGCTTGCGCTGCCGGTGCTCGCACTGCTCGCACTGGTCGCGTTGCCACTACTCGCCCTGGCCGGACTGGCCGCGCTCGGTGCGACCTTCGTGGCCGGCGCGGCAGTGGGCGCGACCGCCCTCGCCGTCGCGGTGCTCGGCGCACTCGCGCTCGGTGCTCCGGTGGCGGCGCTGGCCGTCATCGCGGTGCTGGCCCTCGCGGCCGTCGGCGCGCTCGCGCTGCTCGCCCTGCCGGTCCTGCTGATCGGCGGCGCGCTCACCGCCGCGATCGGCATCCCGCTGGCAGTAGTGGGTGCCCTCGCTCTGCTGGCACTGCCCGCGGTCCTGATCGGCGGCGCGCTGGCCGGCCTGGCCGCGCTGATCGGCATCCCGTTGGCGGCACTGGGCGCAGTCGTCCTCCCGGTGCTGCTGGTCGGCGCTGCGCTGCTCGGTGTGGCCGCGGTGGTGGGTCTCCCGCTGGCGCTGGGCGCGGCGGCACTGCTCGCCGTGCCACTGTTGATCGGGGGCGCTTTGGCAGCCTTGATCGGCGTGCCTGTCGCGGCTGTGGGCGCACTCGCGCTGGCCGCGCTGATCGGCGCGCCCCTCGCAGTCGCGGGTGCGCTCGCGCTGGCGGGTGGTGCGCTCGCGGTCGGTATCCCGTTGGCGCTCACCGCCCTCGCAGTTCTCGGCCTCCCGATCCTGGTCATCGGCGGCGGCCTCATCGCCCTCGCCGCACTGATCGGTGTCCCCCTCGCCGCAGTGGGTGCGCTTGCGCTGCTTGCCCTTCCGGTTCTACTGGCTGGTGGTGCGCTCGCGGGCTTGGCAGCGTTGGTCGGTGTCCCGCTCGCCGCGGTGGGTGCGCTTGCGCTGCTTGCTCTCCCGGTGTTGCTGGCCGGTGGTGCGCTCGCGGGCCTCGCGGCGCTGGTCGGTGTACCCCTCGCTGCCGTGGGCGCGCTGGCGCTTCCGGTGCTGTTGGCTGGTGGTGCGCTTGCGGGCTTGGCGGCACTGGTAGGGATTCCGCTCGCTGCGGTGGGTGTGCTTGCGTTGCTGGCGCTTCCGGTGTTGCTGGCCGGTGGTGCGGTGGCGGCGCTGGTGGGGGTTCCGTTGGCCGCGTTCGGGTTGTTCGCGCTGATCGAGATTCCGAAGCTGCTGCTCGGTGGTGCGATCGCGGCCGCGGTGGCCGCGGCGCTGGCTCCGGCCGCCGCGTTCGGTGTGGCCGCGTTCGTCGCGGCGCCGCTGGTCGCGCTCGCCGCCTTGGTCGGCACACCGCTGGCCGTGCTCGGGGCCGTGACCGCCGCGGCGCTGGCGCTCGCGCTCGCCGTGCTGCTCACGCCCGGCGCGCGGGTCGGCATCATCTCCGGTATCCGGGCCGCGCTGGATCGCAATGGGCCGCTCGGGGCTTCGGGTGGCGGCGCGGCCGCGGCCGGCAGTCAGTTCCTCGACGACATCCCCGACGACCCGTCCCTGGAGCAGCTGGCTGCTTCGCTGCAAAAACTGCTCGCCCCGCTGCCGAGCCAACCGCAGGCAGTTCCGAAACCCGCGGCCGCACCGGTCGCCTACGCCGATCTGCCCTACTCCGGAAAGGGGGCTGCCGAAGCCGTGGCGCGGGACCGCGCGCCGCACCTCGTCAGTGTTTCGCTGTGACGAATCCTGCATTGTCCCAACGCATTCAGCACAAGGAGAGTCAGACATGACGCACACAACGGAGACCCTGCATCTGGAATACCTCTACGGCCCGCGCTGGCAGGACGCCGTCCGCATCATCGAACGGTCCGGCCAGCTGACCGCGGCTGAACGTGAGAAGCTCAACGCGGCCGCGAAACAGATGGTGCAGGACAAGGTTTCGTCGCTGTCCAACGGCACCGGTCTCGGCCTGGAGGGCGGCCTCGCCGGCCTGCTGGCGGGGCTGGGCCAGGGCACGAACGCCGCCGCGCCGGGTATGCCGATCAATATCGCCACCGCCACGGCGAAGGCCTTCGGCCGCTCGCGCAACGTACAGGTCGCGGGAATGATCGCGGGCCAAGCGGTCGCGCCCAATTCGGCGGCGGGCCCGGGCGATCTGACCGGCCTGCTCGAGTCGTTCGGCTCGATCGGCGTGGTGACCGTGGTCGGCCAGGCGGTGACCGCGGCGGTGCTGAGTGACCTTGTCGGGCAAGGCGATTTCACCCAGGACGTCTATGACGAGCTGATGCGTCCGTGGAGCACCAGCATCGACGGGTGAGCGCGGCGACGAGTAGCGGGAAGAGGTCGGCATCATGTTCGATTCGCGAAACATCGGCTCGGGTGGGCTCACCACCGACGCCCTCGGTGGCCTGCTCGACGTGCGATCCGCACCGGTCACGTTCGGCTACTACGAGCAGAACGAGGCCACCGCGGACGCCGGTGTCGAGTGGAACACCCGGTCCCGGACCGCCCCGATCGGGTGGTGGAATCGGCACCGGCACGCGCAGACCGGCTTCGGGCTGGCGTTGATCACGACGCTCGCTTTCGTGCCTGCCGTGCAGAACGCGATCCTCACGGTGCTGACCCATGCCGGGTAGCGGGCGGCCGTCGCGTCGAGGGACGACCTTCCTCGGCGCGACGGCCGTCGCCGTCTTCTTCCTGCTCGTCGCGGGACTGCTCGGTGCGTGCTCCGACAATGGGTCGACGGCTGCACAGCTCAAGGTGACCGATCCGGGCACCGCGGATTGCGCGGCGGGCGGCCAGGCCGTCGCGGGCTTGCGCGACACCTTCCGCGCGCTGTCCGATCAGCTCAACGGCCTCGGCCCCGCCGCGCAACGTGGTGACCTGACCGACGTGAAATCCCGTGTCGCCCAGGGCATACGCTTGTCCGACCAGGTGACCGCGACGATCCATCCAGCGGTCGAGCGCATGGGTTCACCCCTCATCGGCAGCACCTATCGCGACGTCGCCACCGCAGGCGGCGGATTGCGTTCCGCGCTGGCCGAGTTCGCCGCCGCACTCGATGCCGATCAGCAGGCCCAGCCGGCCGCCGATGCCGTGAGCACCGCCCTGACCTCGCTCAACACCGCCATGGACCGCATGCGCCGCGCCTGCCCCACCGTCTTCCCGGACCAACCGAGCCCGACCTACGGTCCCGCTGTCCGCCGTCGATAGCGAATCGCGCACCCGCGGAACGTCTTTCGTAAAGCCGGTCGCGAGCGACCGCGAGGCCCGGGAACCGGGCCGGTTTCCCTTTCCGACTCGACGCACCCCTTCTGCGTTCCCGCACCTCCTACGGCTGTCCATAGCGGGTGCGCGAACACGAAAGTGGTGCGTGAACTGCCGCGAGCCACGGGCCGCGGATCTCCGAGGCGGAGACGGGGGAACTGGGGGTGCGGGGTTTCCCGCTGCTCTGCAATGATCCACGCATGGATTTCGAGCTGGATCCACCTCGCGGTGTCGGCCCACTGCAGGTCGAGATGATCCACACGGACGCCGTCGCCGCCTTGTAGTCAACCCCGAGCGAAGCACGACCCCGTCGTACGGAATGGATCTGTGGTGAACACCCATCAGCCCCGACCGGGCCAGGCAACGCGCGACGATGATCGTTTGGTCCCCACCCCGATTCCCGCGCTGATCGCCGTGCTGCTCCGCCGGGAAGAAGACAAGGGCGCAGCGTTGACCGAGGCCGAGCTTCTCGACACCCGCGACAACGCCGCCACCGTGATGCTGCCACTGTCGATGCAGCGAGGGCTGAATCAGTCGCGCGGATACCGCGACATCGATCCGGACAATCTCTGGCAGGAATGGTGCGCCTACAAATCCGGCCAGGACCCCTTCACCCTCACCGACGATCACCTCTGACCAAGGTCATTCACGAGCCCTGATTCGTCAGCGGCAAGGTGACGTGCAGGCGTAGGTGATCTACCACTCAGCCATAGAAGGTGACCAGATCCTGCAGTGGCCATGGGTTATCAAAGCTTAAGGCGAACGCGTTGAAGTGGAGGGTCTCGTCCGCAGCGTCGAGCAGGACGTTGACCAGAGCTGCCGTCTGCGTCCCGACGGTGACCGCGCCGTAGACCTCGCGCAAATCCGGCACTCGTTGGGCCACCACATGTCCGACGACCGGCGCGTTGCCGGCCTGGGGCGTACTGGTGAAGGGGTTGTCGAAGACGAAGCTCGATGGGGTGAGTTCCCGGGGCACTCCGGCGGCCTCGAGCTCCGCACTCGCTTCTTCCAGAAACTGTGCGCCCCGCCGCAGCGGCCCGAGTTCGAAGCGGGTCGACTCGCCGTACTCGATCAGGTCCTGCCACACGCAGGCGTAGGCGTCCCCGGCAGCCGGGTTCTTGGGGCGGTCACCGAAGATGTCGTCGACGGCCTCCACCACGGACGGCGACCCGTATTCCCTGTTCTGCGCGTCCATGGCGATCGCTCGCCGGCGGCTGTCCTCCAGCACTCCGGGTCCCGGCCGCCGAACCCACAACTGCACGTTCTCGAGGCTCACGCTGTAGATGGTGAGCTGCGTACTCATGGGTTCTCCTCCACTCGGCGTTCCGGGACCCGCATTGGATCGACCGGTGCTGACCGCCCTAGCCGTCAGCACCCTATAGTCCCCAGTAGGTCGGCGCATCCCGACTATGCCACGGACACACTCGCCCATGACGTCGAATTTCTTTGCCCAAGACTTCGACATCTGCTCGATCGACTCGGTTCGGGCGGATGCGGCCACAACGTCCGGAGGGTCGGCGATGCTTTCGTGTGCGGCAAGCTGGTGCGGCGGACTCTGAACTCGCGTCGGGCCGCGCGCAATGCTGTTCCTGCCGTCCCGTGCCGCGGCTGCTCGGCCGATCCGCATAGCGTTCTTGCCCAGGATGTACGGTCCTGCCGTCCGTCGCCGATAGCGAATCACGCGCCCGCGGAACGTCTTTCGAAGAGCCGGTCGCGGGCGACGGCGAGCGCCCGGGAGACGGCGCCGGTGAGGACGCCGTCGTCGCCCAGCGTGCTGGCGACGATGCGGGGGCGTAGCGGACCGAGTTCGCTCATCCGGCGGCTGATCGCGCTGCCGAGTAGGTCGAGATTGTTGCCGATACCGCCGCTGAGCACGACGAGTTCGGGATCGAGAATGGCGGCGACCGCGGTGATGAGCGCGCCGATGCGGCGGCCCTCGGCTTCGACCACCGCGATCGCGCGGGCATCGCCGCCCGCCGCGGCACTGAAGATCTCCTTCGCGGAAGTACCCGGCAGTCCGGCCTGTTCGGCCGCACGCGCGACACCGCCTGCCGCGGCGACGGTTTCGGTCATACCGCGTTCGCGGGCGTCGAGCGGGGGAGCGTCGACCTCGGTCGCGGGCAGGAACGAGACCTCACCGGCCGCACCGGTGTTGCCGACGTAGAGTTCGCCGTTGATCACGATGCCCATGCCGACACCGGTGCCGATCGAGATGAGCACGAAATTGCGCACGCCCGCCCCGGCGCCGAAGGTCAATTCGCCGACGGCCGCGAGGTTGATGTCGTTCTCGATGCTCGACTCGACCTCGAGCGCGGCACGCAACTGCCCCACCAGCCCGGCCCGGCCCCACCCGGGCAGGTTCTGCGCGTAGTCGAGTCGCCCGGTGCTCGGATTCAGCACGCCGGGGCTGCCGATCACCGCGTAATGTACTGCGGCCCAGTCGATCCCCGCGTCGGCGGCGACCTCGTCGGCCAGGCTGCGCACCCGGCGCACCAGATCCGCGGCCGAACGGGCGGAATTGCGCACATCGCGGCGTCCGATGAAATCCCCGCGCAGGTCGGCGATGGCGAGCCGGATCCAGTTCCGGCCGATATCGACGCCGGCCACCACCC
Source organism: Nocardia brasiliensis NBRC 14402 (assembly GCF_000308475.2). Lineage (GTDB taxonomy): Bacteria > Actinomycetota > Actinomycetes > Mycobacteriales > Mycobacteriaceae > Nocardia > Nocardia brasiliensis. The sequence continues at coordinate 17,971 of NZ_BAFT02000110.1, forward strand.
CGGCGCGTACGTTCACGTCGTACAGCGCGGTGGTCGGTCCCGGCCGGCCGCTCAGCGAGCCGACCAGCTGTACCAGCCCGGACTGTTCCAGGCCCGAAAGTGCCGCCGACACGGTAGGTTTGGACAATCCGCTGGCTTTGGCGAGCTCGCCGCGCGAGGCGGGCCCGCTGACCCGCAGGTAGTCGAGCAGCAGCCGTTCGTTCATCGTCCGGAGCAGTTGGGGATTGCCCACCCTGCTCATGACTTCGCCTCGGCGGCGCGCGGCCTCGTCACGCGCGGGCACGCCGCGACACGATTCGCTCGCTCATGAATCCTCCTGCTCGCACCACTGGACACCTCGTTGTTAGTAAACTACCTTTCTTACCAACGCTCAACCGGGCGCTCTCACTCCACTCGGCACGGTGACCTCATGCGTCGAATTCAGCTCTTCACCGCGGCGGCGGCCGCACTCGTCCTGGCGGCAGGCTGTAGCTCCGGCGACAGCGCAAAAGACGCGAAATCGGGCGGTGACACCCCGACAATCGCGCTGCTGCTGCCCGAATCCAAGACCACCCGCTACGAGGCCTTCGACCGCCCGCTGTTCGAGGCGAAGGTCAGGCAGCTCTGCGACAAGTGCAAGGTGCTCTACTTCAACGCCGACCAGGATGCGGCCAAGCAGCAGGGCCAGTTCGAGTCCGCGCTCACCCAGGGCGCCGACGTCATCGTGTTCGACGCGGTCAACGCCGATGCCGTTGCCCCGCAGGTGAATACCGCCCAGCAGAAGAAGATCCCGGTGATCGCCTACGACCGGTTGATCTCCGGCATCGCCTACGACTACTACGTGTCCTTCGACAACGTGAAGGTCGGCAAGGTGCAGGGCGACGCGCTGCTGGCCGAACTGAGCAAGCGCGGCACCACCGACAAGGGCCAGGTCGTGGTGATCAACGGCTCGCCGACCGACCCCAGCGCAGGCGACTACAAGAAGGGCGCGCACGAGGCCCTGGACGGAAAGGTGAAGGTGGGCCGCGAGTTCGACACCCCGGACTGGTCGCCGGACAAGGCGCAGCAGCAGATGGAACAGGCCATCACCGCCCTCGGCAAGGACGCGATCGTCGGGGTGTACTCGGCCAACGACGGCATGGCGGGTGGCGCGATCGCGGCGCTGAAGCGGGCCGGCTACGCCACCCTGCCTCCGCTGACCGGGCAGGACGCGGAACTGGCAGGCGTGCAACGGATCCTGACGGGCGAGCAGACCATGACCATCTACCTGGACTATCGGGCCCAGGCGGAGAAGGCGGCCGAACTCGCCGTCGCGCTCACCAAGGGCGAAAAGCCCACCGCGCCCGCGAAGACGAACAACGGTGCCACCGATATCCCGTCCTTCCTGCTCGATGCGATCGCGGTGGGCAAGGACAACATCAAGGACACCATCGTCAAGGACGGTCTCTATTCCGTCGCCGATATCTGCACGCCCGATGTCGCGGCGGCATGTCAGGCCGCGGGTATCAAATGACAGCTCCCACAGCGGTTCTCTCGGCCCGCGGCCTGACCAAACGCTACGGCGCGGTGCAGGCGCTGGCGGGCGCGGATCTCGAGGTGCGCGCCGGTGAGGTGGTGGCCCTGGTCGGCGACAACGGCGCGGGCAAATCGACACTGGTGAAGGCGATTTCGGGAGTGACCGTCGCCGATGAGGGCGAAATCGTCTTCGCCGGTGCGCCGGTGCGGATCGCGCGCCCGCAGGACGCGCAGGCGCTGGGCATCACCACGGTGTTCCAGGATCTCGCGCTGTGCGACAACCTCGATGTCGTCGCCAACCTGCATCTCGGCGCGGAGACCCGGATCTGCTCGGTGCTCGACGAGATCGAAATGGAGCGCAGCGCACGCGATCTGCTCGCCTCGCTGGACGTGCGGATCAAGGACGTGCGGGCGCCGGTCTCCGCGCTGTCCGGTGGTCAGCGCCAGTCGGTCGCCATCGCGCGGGCACTGCTCGGGCGGCCGCGCATGGTGATTCTGGACGAGCCGACCGCCGCGCTCGGCGTCGAACAGACCGCGCAGGTGCTCGCGTTGATCGGCCGGCTGCGCGAGCGCGGGCTCGCGGTGCTGCTGATTTCGCACAATCTGGTGGACGTGCGCTCGGTCAGCGACCGCGTCGTGGTGCTGCGGCTGGGCCGCAATGCTGGTGAGTTCGAGACCGCTAAGGCGACTCAAGCAGATATCGTGGCAGCGATCACGGGAGCGGCCGCATGAAAGAACGCAGTGAGCGAATCATGTCACAGCGGGTATCGCACATGACCGAGCCGAGCGACGGCGAGGTAGGTCATGAGTGAAGCTGTTATGAAAAGACCTGTGTTACAGGAAGATCGGGGGCGGGGTCTGGTCGACGCCGCGATTGACCGGCTGCGCCGCGGCGAAGTCGGATCGGTTCCGGTGGCGATCGGGCTGGTCATCATCGCCACGGTGTTCTATCGGCTCAACGCGCACTTCCTGTCCGCGGAGAATCTCACCAACCTCGCGTTGCAGATGGCGGCGACCGGGACCATCGCGCTCGGCATCGTGCTGGTGCTGCTGCTCGGCGAGATCGACCTGTCCGCGGGTTCGGTCAGCGGCCTGACCGCCGTGGTGATGACGCTGCTGTACGTGCAGCACGGCTGGAATCCGATCTTCTCGGTGCTCGCCGCGGTGGCGGTCGGCGCGGCCATCGGACTACTGCACGGCTTGATGCGGACGATGCTGAGCATGCCGTCGTTCGTGGTGACGCTGGCCGGCTTGATCGGCTGGCAGGGGCTGATGCTGTATCTGCTCGGTAAGGACGGCACGGTGAACCTGCCGTTCGATCGCGGCATCGCCACGATCAGCGATACCTGGCTCTCGCCGCTGCTCGGCTGGATTCTCGTGGTGCTGCTCGCGGGCGGGCATCTCGTGGCGAGCCTGATCACCCGGCACCAGCGAGTGCACGCCGAGCTCGATGCCTCGGCGCCGGTGTGGATCGTGCTGCGCTCCGCGGCGCTCGCGGCGCTGCTCGGCGCCACCGTGCTGGTGCTGAACTCCGATCGCGGCGTGCCGCTGACCCTGGTGATCTTCGGCGGGCTGGTCCTCGGCCTCGACTTGATCTTGCGCAGAACGGTTTTCGGCCGGCGCATGTACGCCGTCGGCGGCAATGCCGAGGCGGCGCGGCGCGCCGGTATCAACGTCACCTGGATCCGGATCTCCGCGTTCATCGGGTGCTCGGTGCTGGCCACCCTCGGCGGCATCCTGGCCGCGTCCCGGCTGGTCGCGGTCAACCAGAGTTCCGGCGGCAGCGACATCCTGCTCAACGCCATCGCGGCCGCGGTGATCGGCGGAACCAGCCTGTTCGGTGGTCGCGGGCGCGCCTATGCCGCGCTGCTCGGCATTCTCGTCATCCAGTCGATCACCAACGGCATGCTGCTGCTCAATGTGGACTCCTCGGTGCGCTTCATGGTCACCGGCGCCGTCCTCGCGGTCTCCGTCGCCATCGATTCGGTGGCCCGCCGCGGCGCCGAGGGAGCGCGCTGAAGCACGGGCGAAACTGGGTCGCCCGCCGGAGGGGCGCCTGAACGCGGAGGGGTTGTCACGCGTTCAGGCGGTTCCTCGCCCGGCCTCTGTGTTGATCTAACAACTGTGTTGATCGAACAACTGTGTCCGATCGAACAACGCGATCGGGTAACGCCGCTGAACACCCGACCGACACGCTGGGGGAGTTGTGCGTGAGTTCGAAGCCGTGCGGGTCGGGGTTTTGGGAGTGTGTTCGTGGATCGCAGATCGACCTGGGTGGTTCGAGCTCGGGCAGTAGTACTGGCGGCGTCACTGTGTCTCGGACTCGGTGTCGCGGCCGGCGCGCCCGCACAGGCGAGCGTGCCGCGCGACTGGGTGTCCACGCCCGCCGCGCCCGACGGGTCGGTGATCGCGCGGGTCGAGGAACCCGACGGACGCAACATCCGGATCTGGGTGCGCTCCACCGCGATGCAGGGCGCGACCTTCCCGGTCGATATCCAGCGACCCGCCGACGACGCGCAGCCGCGGCCGACGCTGTATCTGCTGAACGGCGCGGGCGGCGGTGTCGACGACGCCAGCTGGCAGCTGCGCACCAACGTGCTCGACTTCCTGGCGGACAAGAACGTCAACGTGGTCCAGCCGGTGGGCGGGCAGTTCAGCTATTACACCGACTGGATCAAGGACGACCCGGTACTCGGGCCGAACAAATGGAAGACCTATCTCACCGAGGAATTGCCCCCGCTGATCGACGCGGCCCTGGGCGCCAACGGGGTGAACGCGATCGCGGGTCTGTCCATGGCGGGCACCTCGGTGCTCGCGCTGGCCGAGGCGAACCCGGAGCTGTATCGCAGCGTCGCCTCCTACAGCGGGTGCGCGCAGACCAGCGACCCGATCGGTCAGGCCTTCGTGCAGATGACGGTGGAACGCGGGCACGGCACGATCGACAATATGTGGGGCCCGCCCGGCGACCCGCTGTGGGCGGCCAACGATCCGCTGGTGCACGCGGACAAGCTGCGCGGCGTCAACCTGTTCGTCTCCAGCGGTAGCGGGCTGCCCGGTCCGCACGACACCCTCGACGGACCGTTCCAGATCAAGCCCGGCGTCCAGCAGTGGGCCGATCAGCTGGTGGTCGGCGGCGCGATCGAGGCCGGTATCCGGATGTGCTCGCAGAATCTGCAGAACCGGTTGAACGAGCTGGGCATCCCCGCGACCTTCGATTTCACCCTCACCGGCACCCATTCGTGGGGCTATTGGCAGGACGCCTTCATCGCGTCCTGGCCGGTGCTCGCTCGCGGCCTCTACAGCTGATGAAGCCCGACCGCGGCGTGTGACCCAGGTCATCCCAGGTAGCACGCCGCGGTCGGCATAGGGTCGGCTAAGGTGGGTACGACCGATGCAGATATGCGCATACATCGCGGTGAGGCGGGCGGCTGATGGGACACGAACACGAGCACGGACACGGCCATGGGAGTGGCGGACACACGCATTCCCACGGGGTGTCCGGTGATGCCGATCGCCGCTGGCTGACGGTCGCGCTGGCGTTGATCGGCGGCTTCATGATGATCGAGGTCGTCGTGGGCTTGCTGGCGAACTCGCTGGCCCTGCTCTCCGACGCGGCGCACATGCTCACCGACGCGGCCTCGATCGTACTGGCGCTGACCGCGATTCGGCTGGCCGCCAGGCCGGCTCGCGGCAAATACACCTACGGCTTCAAGCGCGCCGAGATCCTGTCCGCGCAGGCCAATGGCATCACGCTGCTGGTGCTGGCGGGCTGGCTGACCTACGAGGCGATCCGGCGCCTGCTCGAGCCGCCGGAGGTGACCGGTGGGCTGGTCGTGATCACCGCGCTGTTCGGCATCGCCGTCAATATCGCCGCGGCCTGGGCGATCAGCAAGGCGAACCGATCCAGCCTGAATGTCGAAGGCGCGTTCCAGCACGTGCTCAACGATCTGTACGGGTTCATCGCGACCGCGGTGGCCGGTGTCGTCGTGCTGCTCACCGGCTTCGCCCGCGCCGACGCGATCGCCACCCTGGTCGTCGTCGCCCTCATGGTCAAGGCGGGCCTGGGCCTGGTCCGGGAGTCCGGCCGCATCTTCCTCGAGGCCGCGCCCGCCGGTCTGGACCCCGACGCACTCGGCCGCAGGCTCGTCGAGATGCCCGGCATCGACGAGGTGCACGATCTGCACGTCTGGCAGATCACCTCGGGCAACGTGGCGCTGTCCGCGCATGTCCTGGTCCAGCCCGGCGCGGACTGCCATGGCCTGCGCCAGCAGATCGAGCGCCTACTCGACCACGACTACGAGATCACGCACACCACCCTGCAGGTCGACCACTCCCAATTGGTCTCCGCCGCAGCGACCTCCGACACCGGACGGCTGCTCCCGGTGCTGGCAGAGCACTGCGACGACGCGCACGGCCCGGTGCACCGCGAAACCCACCCGCGGCACTAGGTTCTGTCTCGAAGTCCCATCCGCGCCTGCCTAGTGCGGTGTACCTGCCGCAGGAGTTACAGCGATAGTGCTGAGCACGTCGTGTGCCGTACCCGGCTGTAGGTGCACGTCAAGTGCATGAGACGGGTTCCAGCGTGGTCATCTGGCTGTGGTGGCGTCTCGAGCGGCTTGGGAAAGAGAGGGCGGTTGGGGAGCGGACCGGTTGGTCTGGACCAAGCGACAGATAGGTGGGGGGTCACAGGGGTTTCCTACGGTTCACAGGGGTTGTAGCTGCTGTGAAGGGTATGGAAGGTCTGTGACCCCCCGACTCGCCCAGCAAAACACGCCGAGCCACAACGTCACCCACCCGAAACCGCTGACACCTCGTCAAGGAACTCTCGAAACAGCACCACAGCCAGACGGCCACGCCGAAACCCCACCTTCACGGATCTGACCTGCGCCTAAAGCCGGGAACCCCACCCGACGTGCTCAGCACTATCCCGGTAACTCCCGCGGCAGGCACACCAATCCGGGCAAGTCACACTTCGGCAGCCAGCCGACAACCCCGAACGCAAGCAAACCAAGCGACAGTTAGCCCCGTGTCGACATGCGAAAGCCACACAGCTGCTAATGGCCCCGCCTCACCACTTCGAGACAGAACCTAGGTGTCCAAGCGCCGGAACGGTTGTTCGGCTTCGACGAGATAGGCGAGTTCGAGCAGGGTGCGTTCGGTGCCCATGGTGCCCGCGAACTGCACACCGATGGGCAGCCCGGCGGCGGTGTAGCCGCCGGGCACGGTGATCGCGGGTGTGCCGGTGATGTTGTTGATCGGGGTGAAGGCCACATAGGTACGCAGGCGCTCGATCAGCACTTCGAAAGGCACTGTCGGACTGAGGAAACCGAGCTCGGGAGTTTCGTGCCCGAGGGTGGGGAGCAGCGCCGCGTCGTAGGGATCGAAGGCGCGCCGATAGGTTGCGGCCGCCGCGCGTAGCCGATACAACGTCAGCGGTGTGCGCCACGCGTCGCGAAGATAGAGGCGGCGCAGGCCGATCGTCAGATCGTCGAGCTTGCCCGTGTCGAAGCGACGGTCGGCGAGTTTGCCGGTCGAGGCGATCACCGCGGCGAGCAGGCCCCAATAGTGCACGAACGCGTTCTCCAGCGCGGCATCGAACGGCAGCGCGACCGGCTCCACCCGATGCCCGTGCGATTCCAGTGTGGCAGCGACGTTTTCGACGGCGTCGCGAATCGGGCCCGGCGGCACCGGTCCGCCGATGCCTTCGAGGATGAGCGCGATGCGCAGCGGCTTCGAACCCGGCCCCTCGACCCGGCCGATCGGCGGCAGTGCCGGATTGTGCCAATATTCTTCCGCCGCAGCGGTATACGCCGCGGTGTCGCGCACGGTTCTGGTCAGCACGCCCTCGCTGACGATCCGGACCGGCAGCTTCCGCGACATCGGGGCGTCGATATGCCGTCCCCGGCTGGGTTTCAGCCCGACCAGACCGGCGCACGCCGCCGGAATGCGGATCGATCCGCCGCCGTCGTTGCCGTGTGCGATCGGCACCACCCCGGCGGCGACCAGGGCGGCCGTGCCGCCGGACGAGCCACCCACCGAATAGCCGGTGTGCCAAGGGTTTCGGGTCGGCGGCGCGAACGGCGGCTCGGTGGTCGCGTTGAAGCCGAACTCCGGCAGTGCGCTCTTGCCGAGCACCGTCATTCCGGCGCTGCGGAATTGGCTGGTGTAGTCGCCGTCCTTGCGAGCGGTCCGCGCGCGGAAGGCCGCGCTGCCGTGGTTGGTCGGCATTCCCGCGACATCGATGTTGTCCTTGATGAACGTGGGGACGCCGTAGAGGCGGCCGCCCGGCTCGGGCGGGGCCAGCGGCTGCGCATACGTCGCATAGGCGACCGCCGCGAGTTCTTCGACCTGCTCCGCCCGTCGCACCGCCGCCTCGGCCAGTTCGCCGGGGCTGCGTTCGCCGCGCCGCACCAGCTCGGCCAGTGCGACCGCGTCGTGCGTACCGAGCGCGTCGTCGGTGAAGGAATGTAAACGGGTGGGCGGAGCGTCAGCGGTCACATTTCGAACTTAGCGGCCGATCGGGCCGCCGGAGGCGGTTGTTCGTGGCACAACGACCGGCGCTTACGGTGGAACGGCAGGTCACTCTGAGCTATCTCGAAAGGAAGTAGATGGTTTCGCCGGTCTCCGACCCGTTGCCGCCGCAGGTGCGGATCGGTTCGCTGCTGTTCGCGCTGCCGCCGGCGGGACGGCGATGGAGTCCGGCGTTGCGCTCGGCGCTGGCGTTCCTGCTGCCCGCCGCGGTGGTGGTCGCGCTGGGGCATCCGGGGTACGCGCTGTTCGTGTTGTTTGGCGCGCTCGCCGTCATGTACGGAGAGCGCCGGGCCTATCTGCTGCGGGCCGGCGTGGTGCTCACCGCGGGACTGGCCCTACTGATGTCGTGTGCCGTCGGCGCGCTGCTCGGCGAGGTGCTCTCCGGTGGGCTCGGTGCCGCGCTGCTCACGGTGGCGTTGCTGACAGCGGTCGCGACGGTCGCCGTCTACGTGATCGACGCGATGCGGCTCGGTCCGCCGGGCGCGCTGCTGTTCGTGATCGTGTGCGGTGGCTCGATGATGGCCACCGAGGCGGGGATCTCGGCCGCGGTGTTGCTGGCTTGCACGGCGTTCGGTGTGGCGGTGTCGGTTCTCGTCTCGATGGCGGGGGTGCTGCGCGATCGGCGCAAGCCCGAGCGGGTCGCCGTCGAAGCCGCCGATCACGCCGTCGACGCCTACTTGGCGGCGCGCGCGACCGGTCGACCCGCCATCGACCTGCGCCATCAGGCGGGTGGCGCGATCGCGGAGGCGTGGGCCGCGGTCTACGACGCGCGGCTGCCGACCAGGATGCCGGATTCCGAGCTGCTGAGCACCCTGGTCGCGGCCCGGAACCGGCTGGCCGGACCGGCCTACGACGACACCGACGATGTGGTCGTCGATCCGCTCATCTCGTTCGTCCGGCCCGGTGTCGGGTTCCGGCTGCGGCGCTCGCTGTCGTTCGACTCCCACGCGATGATCAGCGCGTACCGGGTCGGCCTCGCCTGCCTGGTCGCCGGCGGTCTGAGCGCGTTGCTCGGCCAGGACCGGCCGCACTGGGCGGTGTTCACGGCCGTGATGGTGTTGCAGATCGGCCCCGACCGGGTCCGCGGCAAGGTCCGCGGCATTCACCGTTTCGCCGGAACCGTCGTCGGGCTGGCGCTTTTCGCGGGCATTCACCAACTCGCGCCGACCGGTTACGCGCTCGCCGCGCTGGTGGCCGTGCTGATCTTCCTCATGGAGTTGTACGTCCCGCGCAACTACGCGATCGCGGCCGTCTTCATCACGCCGATCGCGCTGCTCGCCGTCGGCGCGTCGCCGCAGGTGGCGGTCGGGCCGCTGATCCGGGATCGGTTCGTGGAGACCGTGCTCGGCGTGGCGGTCGCGATGCTCGCCCCGCATGTCGTCACGCCGCGCGCGCACCGGCGCACCTTCCGCTGGATCGAGTTGCGGGTTCGTGCCGCCGCGCATGCGCTGGTCGAATTGCTTCGTGCCGAACCGGCCGGCGCCGAAGCCGTGGTGCTGGTTCAGCAGTTGCAGTTCGAGCTGGTCGGAGTGGCCCGGACCGGCCTGGACTCGGCCACCGAGGAACCGAAATGGACCGCCGCGCACTGGCCGGTGCACGCGGCCATCGCCCATCTCGGTTACGACCTGCTCGCCGCCTGCTGGGCGTTGCCGCCCGGCGCGCTGCTGGACGATCCGGATTCCTGGGACGCCGCGTTCGACGCGGTGCTGCCGCATGCGCCACGCGCGCAGGGGTAGCGAAAAACCTTAGGCCTGCTAGCGTTCGGGCATGCAGGACAGCGTGACGGTGCGGATGGCCGCACCCGCCGAAACCATCTGGGAACTGGTCAGTGATATCACCAACACCGGACGGTTCAGTCCGGAGACCTTCGCCGCCGAGTGGCTCGGCGGCGCCACCGGCCCGGCGGTCGGGGTGAAATTCCGCGGACACGTCAACCGCAACGGCTGGGGTCTGAAGTACTGGACCGTGTGCCGGATCATCGCCAGCGAACCCGGCCGCGAATTCGCGTTCACCGTGCTCGGGCCCGGCGGCATGGCGATCAACACCTGGACCTATCGCTTCGAACCGGTCGCGGGTGGCACCGACGTCACCGAGTCGTTCCAGTTGCACGCCAGCCCGCCGATCCGGCTGTACTGGCTGCTGGCCGGGCGGGCCAGGCGCAAGACGAACGTCGAGGGGATGCGCGAGACGCTGGAGCGCATCAAAGCCGTGGTCGAGTAGGTCAGTTCACGCAGGGGATCGTATTGCCGATCGTCGTGGTGACCGGTTTGCCTGCGTCCGGTGCGGGCTCGGCCGGTGTGGTCGTCGTAGTGGTCGGTGCGGTCGAGGTCGACGTGCTCGCGGTCAGCTCGGTGGGCATGGTGAAGTCGCCGCCGAGAACTACCAGGACGTGTCCCGGCGCGACGCTCGTCGACGCGGTGGGGGTGAGACCGCCGAGGGTTTCGCCCAACTGGTTCGCGTCCGCTTCGGCGCCCGCACCGTAGGTGATCGACGTCGAGACCGCGCCGCTCGCCGTACTCCGATTGCCGAGGGCGCCCTCCCGGTAACCGCGCGCGGTCAGCGCGGCGGACAGGGTGGCGGCCGCGCCGGACACCGTGCCCGCGTTCTGGATATCGACCGTGCTCGTCGGCGGTTGTGCCGCGGTGGCGGGCGGCTGCACCCCGAACGCGGTGCGGACCTCTTTCTTGATCGCCGCCGGATCGATGATGTTGACGTCCTGGCCGTTGATCGTCTCGTAGCGCAGCACGGGCAGGGTCCGGAATTCGATCGCGATCGACCCGGCGGCGCCCAGATCGCTCGCGAAGTCGATCAGATTCCAGCCGTCCGAGAGCACCACGTCGCGGTGGGCCACGTCCATCAGCGCGGACAGCTTGCTCAGATTGGTCAGCGTCCCGGATTCCTTGAGCGACTTGGCCACCGAGGTGAGGAACGCCTGCTGCCGGTGCGTCCGGTCCAGGTCGCCGTTCTCCAGTTCGTGCCGTTGCCGCACGAACGCCAGCGCCTCGGAACCGTTCAGATGCTGCGGTCCCGCCGGGAACTTGGCGCCGGAGTAGTAGCTGTCGTCGACCGCCTTGTTCAGGCACACGTCGACGCCGCCGAGCGCGGTGGCCAAGTCGTAGAACCCGGCGAGCGAAATCTCGGCGAACCGGTCGATCGGGACACCCACCAGGTTGCGCACCGTGGACACGATCGACGCGCGACCGGCCTCGCGACCTTTCCGCTCCAAGGTGACCGGGTCCTTCTCGCCGGCCGCGACGAGCTTGTCCTGCGCGGCGGCCTTTTTCAGGCCGTACGCCTCCTTGATCTTGGCGCGCTCGTAGCCGGGGATGCCGGTGACCGGCACGTAGTCGTCACGCGGGATGGAGAACGCGACGATCTTCTTCATGTCCGCCGGAATATGCATCAGGATCAGCGAATTCGCGTTGTAACCGCCGTCGTCGCCGTCGCCCGCGTGCAATTGATCGAGGATCTCTTTCGGTAAGTCCTTGCCGTTCAGGTCTTTCCGGGTGTCCAAGCCGATCAGCAGAATGTTCAGGTCGCCGCCGAGCGAGTGCGGCGCGTCCTCGCCGATCGCGTCGGTGCGGGTGAACCCGTGATCGAATTCGAGCTTCGCCGACCAGGCGAAACCGGTGCCGGAGACCACCGCCAGGGCGGTGAGGGCCACCACCGCGCGGACGGCGTTCTTCGCCACCTTGGTCGCGCGACGCGATGACTGCTCGCGCGGGGCGGAGGCGCGCCGGGTGGCCACCCGGCGCGGTTTGGCCGCCCTGCGATGCCGCGCCCGGCCACTGGTCTCGTCGCCGACCTTGGCGAACTCGACGGTGTCGTCGTCCAGCATCGCGGCAGGTTCCGTGCCCGGCTTCCTCTTCGGCACTCGCTCCACCGGATCATCCTCGTCGTCAGTTCTACGCGCTTTCCCATCGAGAGTACGGATGTTGCGCTGGCTACGCCGGGGCAACCATCGGCAGGGGGCCTGACCACCTCTTTCGGCGCAACCGCTGCAAGTCGCCGTCCGACCTGTTCCAACGCGAACGTTCCAACCTGACCATTCCAGTATGGAAAGGTCGTAAGTGGTTGGGGATCAATGGTTTTCGTCGACGGCCTGTACTAGGGTGATGGCACCTCCCCTCGAGGGACGATGCGGCAGTTGGTCCAGGCCGCATCGTGCCGAGGAAGGAGGTGGTGGGTATGGCGAAACATCGCCGGAAAAAGCGAGAGGCTCCGGTCGATTACGGCATCCTCTTAACCGGAGCTGCTGTAATCGCCGGAGCACTCGTCTTGGTCCGCTGGCTGAGTAACCCACCAGGCGGGGCGTCGACTAGCCCTCGGCGTCCCGCCACCCAGCATCACTAGGTGACGACCACAACTCTACACGCCCCTGCGCGTATTGTTGCGGCGAAATCGGCACACAGCCTGCGTCAACCGGGGGTTTCGCCGGGATCGCCGGGGCGGCCGTAGGCTCGGGTCCATGTCTGCTCCCGTTCTTCTCGTGCTCGGCGCCGGCCCCGGTGTCGGATTGGCTGTCGCCCGACTCTTCGCCCGTGACGGATACGCGGTAGTGCTGGCCTGCCGGTTGGCCGAAGAGGCGGAGCCGCTCGTTGCCGAATTGCGCGGGGAAGGGTTCGACGCGGACGGGGTGGGTGTAGACCTGTCCGACTCCGCCGATGTGACCCGGGTGGTCGCCGGGGTGGGGGAGCGGCACGGCCGGATCGACGTGCTGCACTTCAACCCGAGCATGTTCCGCCAGTCCGATCCGCTCCAGTTGACCGTGCCGGAGTTGATCGAGGACTTCACCATCGGCGCCGCCGCGCTGCTGCCCGCCGTCCAGGCCGCCCTGCCGTTGTTCGCGGCAGGCGCCCGCGTGCTGGTCACCGGCAGCGCCGCGGCGGACAAGCCGTGGAATCAGGCCGCCTCACTCGGCGTGCAGAAGGCGGCCGTCCGCAACCTGGTCACCAGCCTGGACACCACCTTGGCCCCCAAGGGTTTCCGCGCCGTCGCAGTCCAGATCAACGGCGTCCTCGGCGAGGGCGCCTTCACCCGAGACCGCGTCGCCGCCGCCCTGCACGCTGCCGCCACCCGCCCCCTCACCGACTGGACCCCGCACACCTCCTACAACGGCTGACCCCGCGCGCACCTTCTAGCACCCCGCGCACGAATTCGTCGGCAAATCAGTGCGCGGCAAGACAATCCGTGCGCGGCAGGACAATTTGCCCGCCGTGCGCGGGCTGCCGTCTGGCGGGTGATCAGTGTGCGGTGCGCGGGCTGTCGTGGATCCGGTGATTTGTGCGCAACGCGAGAATCTACACGCGGCAGGGCAATCCGTGCGTGGCGAGATGATTCGCGCGCTGCGCGAGGGCTGCCGCGTTGCCGGATGATCCGTGGGTAACGCAAGAATCTATGCACAGCAGTGCGAATTCGTGCGCGGGAGGCTGAATCGCGCGGCGGGTCGCCCGGTGCGTGGCATTCGGTGGGTTTCGTTCGGTGCCGGCTCCGCGGCCCTAGCAGGGCAGGATTTCGGGAACCGCTATCGGTAGGTGGGCGGGGCCGCGGAGGTTTACGTGTTCGCGGTAGGGCGGGGGGTCGATGAGGAGGCGGGGGTGCGGCAGGCGTTGGGCGAAGCGGGTGAGGGCTATTCGGGCTTCCAGGCGGGCCAGGGGAGCGCCGAGGCAGAAGTGGGCGCCGAGGCCGAAGGTGAGGTGGCGGCTTTCGCGGGTGGGGTCGAAGCGGTCGGGGTCGGGATAGACGGCGGGGTCGCGTTGGGCGGCGGCGATCAGCATGACCAACAGGTCGCCGCGTGCGATGTCCATGCCGCCGACGGTGAACGCATCGGCGGCGATCCGCGGCATCAACTGCACGGGCGGGTCGAACCGCAGCGTCTCCTCGACGATCCCTTGCGCCCGTGCGGGATTCGCTCGCAGGGCAGCCAGCTCGTCCGGGCGGCGTAGCAGGGCCAGTGTCGCGTTCGAGATGAGGTTGACGGTGGTCTCGTGTCCGGCGATGAGCAGCAGCGCACAGGTGGAGATCAGTTCCTGATGCGAGAGCATGTCGCCCTCGTCTTCGGCCGCGATGAGCTGTGAGAGCAGATCGGGCCCCGGTGTGGCGCGGCGGCGTTCGGCGAGTTCCTCGAAGTAGTTGCTGAGTTCGGTGCCGGCACGTGCCATTTCCGCCGGGTCGGCCTGGAATTCGGCGGCGCGCCGGGAGGTCGGGTCGAGTGTGCGGGCCAGTAGCCCGGACCAATGGCTGAGTTGCGCTTCGTCTTCGAGTGGCACGCCGAGCAATTCACAGATGACAGTGACCGGCAGTGGGTACGCGAAGTCGGCGACACCATCGAAGGCCCCTGCCGCAGAACGCTTGTCGAGCAGATCATCGACGATTTCGGTGATCCGCGGCTCCAGCTGCTGCACCACCCGCGGCGTGAACGCCTTCGACACCAGCCGTCGCAGCCGGGTGTGGTCGGGCGGATCGAGGAACAGGAACGACGGCTTCACTTGTTCCGCAGGGGTTTTCGACGAGGTGTACAGCGGCATCGGGCCCATGGGCAACGTCGCGAGCGAGCGGTCCACGCTCACCCGTTGGTCGCGCAGTACCGCCGTGCAGTCGGCATGGCTGGAGAACACGACGACCGGCGCGGTGCCGATCCGGAACGGCCCGGCCGCGCGTATCCGTGCGAACAGGGGATAGGGGTCCGGCCTGAGCGCGGGATCGAGCAGGCGCACGTAGTCGGCGGTCGGTTCTCGGGCTGTAGTCATGAGGCTCCCACCTGACGCGCCGCGTCGTTGCGGGTCGGCATCTGATCGCCCGGCGGCGACCGGTTGTTAGTATTATTGCGATACTGATGGTAGGAATGCAATACCATCACCGCATGCGAGGATGTGCCCCATGACCATCCGACGTCCGCCTGACGATTCGGTGACCCGCGTCGTCGAGTTGCTCGGCGATCGGTGGACGATCCTGCTCATCGCCGAGGCGTTCTTCGGTGTGCGGCGGTTCAGCGATTTCGCCCGCAATATCGGCATCACCAATCGCAATCTGCTCACCAGCCGGTTGCGCATGTTGATCGACGCGGAGATCTTCGCCCGCACCGACGAGGGCGGCGGCCGGGTCGATTACCACCTCACCGCCGCCGGTCGTGAGCTCTACCCGATCATCATCGCCATGATGGCCTGGGGCGATCGTCACCTCACCGATCCGCAGGGCCCGCCGCTCGTGCTCGAGCACCGCACCTGCGGGCACACGATCACCCCGGTCATGGTGTGTGATCACTGCCGGACCGAGCTGGACCCGCGCGAGGTCGAGGCGCGGCCGGGCCCGGGCTTCCATTCCTCGCCCATCACAGAGGCGACCGGCTGAGCGTCAGCCGAGCGCGCGGGCCGCGGCGGTGATGGCCGCGGCCGCACGGTCCACGTCGTCGGTGCTGGTGCGCCAGTTGCTGAACGCTGCACGCAGTGCGGGCAGTCCTTCATAAACCGTTGGGGTGACGAAGGTTTCGCCGCTCTCCGCGATAGATTCGGCGAGCGCGGCGATCCGCTCCGGTGTCGGCCGGTCGGCGAGGGTGAAGCAGACGACGTTGAGCCGCACCGGTGCGACGAGCCGCAGCAACCCGGCGGCCGTGAGCAGCTCGCCGAGGTGATTCGCGCAGGTTATGTTGCGCCGCACGATGTCTCGGTGACCGTCGCGACCATAAGCGGTCAGCGAGAACCACGCGGGCAAGGCGCGCAGCCGACGGGAGTTCTCCGGCACCAGGTGCCCGAAATCCGGTGTGCCGGTGGGCGCGGTCAGGTACGCGGCGGAATTCAGGAAGACCCGCAGTTGGAGCTCGCGGTGCTTGCTGAACTGGACCGCGGCGTCGTAGGGCACGTTGAGCCATTTGTGCAGATCGACGCACACCGAATCAGCCTCGGCCAGTCCGTCGACCAGCTCGGCGTGCTCGGGGTCCAGTGCCGCGAACGCGCCGAACGCGCCGTCGACGTGCAACCAGAACGGATACCGTTGGCGCAGTGCGGCAATCGCGCGCAGATCGTCGAAATCGACGGTGTTCACCGTGCCCGCGTTCGCCACCACGATGGCCGGATGGCCGTCGAGCGCGTCGAGCGCCTCGGCGAGCCTGCGCACGTCGACGGCTTCGCGACCGGGCCGGGTCGGTACGTATTTCAGGCTGTCCCGGCCGATTCCGAGCATGGACAGCGATTTGCTGATGCTGGAGTGCGGTGTACCCGAGAGCACGGATACCGGGCCGAGCACCCCGACGCCGGCCTGCGCCACCGAGACGCCGAGCCGGTCGCCGAGCCACTCTCGCGCCATGGCCAGGCCGACGAAGTTCGACATGGTCGCGCCGCTGACGAAAGCGCCGGTGTGCCCGGCCAATCCGAACAGCTGCCCGATCCAGTCGACCGTTCGACGCTCGAGTTCGGCCGCCGAGGAGTCCTCCCCCGACATGGCGTTCTGGTCCAGGGTGCCGGTGAGCCAGTCACCCGCGACCGCGGCGGGCGTGGCGCCGCCGGTCACGAAGCCGAAATACCGGGGGCCGGCGCTGGCCGAGAACTGCGGCTCCCAGCGTTCCCGGAACTCCGCGAGCGCAGCCCGCAAGCCGCGGCCCTGCTCGGGAAGCGGTTCCGGGCCAACTTCTTTCGCCGACCGCGCGACCGGTCGCGTGCCGAGGCCGGTCAGCAGCTCGGTCGCCGATGCACGCACCGCGTCCAGCAGCGCGGGCAGTTCGGCGAGGTCGCCGGCAAGGTTCTGATCCACAGCTCGACGCTACGAGCCGCGCCCCGGCGTGTCCGGAGCCAGTCGAAAGGTGCTGGCCTTGCTTCGGAAAGTGACCTTGCTCCGACAGTCACTCAGCGCAGCGCGCTGCCCTGCTGCCACTGGTCCCAGGGCACGCCCCAGTCGCCGTTCTGCCAGACCTCGAGCGGCGCGCCACCGGTGTTGCGGACCTCGACCACGTCGCCGGGCACCGCGAAATCGTAGAACCAGCGCGCATTGTCCGGGCTGAGATTCAGGCAGCCGTGCGAAGTGTTGGTGTTGCCTTGTGCCCACATGGTGGAGGCCAGTTCGTGCAGGTAGATGCCGTCGGTGCTGATCCGGGTGGCCCAGTTGATGGTTTCCTTGTAGCCGAGCCGGGAGTTGACCGGCAGACCGAAGGTGGAGGAGTCCATGATCACCGGGTTGGCTTTGCTCATCACGGTGTAGGTGCCGGGCTGGGTCCAGAAGGTGATGGTCTTGCCGCCGACGTTCTCGCTCCCGCCCATGCCCATCGAGGTGGGCATGGTGCGGATCAGCTTGCCGTCCTCGAAGACCTGCACCTGTTTGGTGTTGTCGTCGGCGATCGACACGTGCGACGCGCCGACGGTGAACGAGGCCTTGCTGTCTTCCTGGCCGTAGAGTCCGCCGCCCAGGTCGACCGCGTAGATGTTGGCGGCGACGTTCACCTTCGTGCCCGGCGTGTAGTAGTCCTTGGGCCGCCAGTGCAGGTGCCGGTTGTCGAGCCAGTACCAGGAACCTTCGACCGGCGGGTTGGTGGTGACCGACAGCCTTTTCTCGGCCAGTGCGCGGTCGGGGACGTCCTCGTCGAAATGCGCGGCGATGACGGCGCCGACTCCGAAGGTGCCGCCGTCGAGCAGGCCGCCGCCGGTGGTCTCGAAGTAGACCTTGGTCTGATTGTTCGGCGTCAGCGTGGCGAACGTCGAGGTCAGCGGTCCGCTGCGGCCGGTGATGGTGAGGCCCTCGGCGGTGATCGTGTAGGTGTGGCCGTAACCCAGGGCGTCGGCGGGCTTCCACGCGGTCTTGTCGGGCGTGAAGATGCCCTCGATCTGCTTGCCCGCCTCGTTGGTCATGGTCACCGAGGTCAGCACGCCGTCACCCGCGCTCACCTGAACGGGGGTGGTGGGGTCGACACCCTTCGCGCCGGGAGCGGGTGTGATGGCGATCGCGGCGGGCGCGGGGTCCTTCGATGCCGGTGCCTTCGAATCCGACCCTGAACAACCGGCAACCACCAGCGCCACAACCAGGACGGCGATCCCGGCGGCGCTGGATCGGAAGCGGCGACTCGACATGATTTCTCCTGTGCTCGCCGTGCGCTTCCCGCTGCGCACCCTCGACTTTCGATCCCGCCCCGCGAGTTTACCGGCCCGCGAGGGGTGCCCTGGTCGAGGCGGAGCTCAGTTGTCGGGGCCGATCCGGAATTGGGTCGCCAAGCCGCGTGCGACTTCGTCACCGAGGAACGGCTGCAGGAGGAGGAACAGAATCATGGACATCGGCACAGCCCCGATCGTGTAATGCGGTACTACCAGGCCGCGGCGCCACAGGCGCTGTCTCGGCGGCGCAGCGTGACCTTGCACACTGTCCATTTCAGGCTAAGGGTGCCGTTGACACTGGGCAACCTGTGGGCGCGAATCTGGTCGACTGTCGAATTACGCGGCGTGTCACCGCGACACGCTCGCGGGATCGCCGAATGCCTTGCGGTAGTTGCGCGGTGCGGTGCCCACCAGCTGGGTGAAGTGATATCGCAGCGACGCCACCGAACCGAAGCCGGCTTGCTCGGCGACGCGGTCGATCGGCAGATCGGTGGTTTCCAGCAAACGTTGAGCACGGCGGATGCGGGCGTTCAGAATCCAGTGCAACGCGGTGGTGCCGAGCTGGGTTTCGAAGCGGCGCTGCACCGTTCGGACGCTCAGACCTGCATGTTCGGCGATATCGGCGAGGGTGAGCTGCTCGGTGATGTGCTCTTCGATCCAGTCGAGCAGGGGTTGCAAGGCGGTGGCGTCCTGCGGCGGGTCGGGCCGGGTGATGAATTGTGCTTGGCCGCCGTCGCGTTGCAGCGGCAGCACCATCTGCCGTGCGGTGTCGCCCGCGATCGCCGAGCCGTAGTCGCGGCGCACCAGGTGCAGGCACAGATCCAGGCCCGCGCCGGAGCCGGCCGAGGTGAGGATCTGTCCGTTGTCGATGAACAGCACCGAGGGGTCGACCTCGACCCGCGGATACCGGGCGGCGAACAGGTCGGCCAGCCGCCAGTGGGTGGTGGCGCGCAGTCCGTCGAGCAGGCCGGAATCGGCGAGCAGAAAGGCTCCGGTGCAGATGGAGGCGATGACGGCGCCGCGCGCCGCCGCGGCACGCAGGACTTCGCTCATCCGCGGATCGGGCGACAGCATGCTTTCGGCACCGGGCACGATCACCACATCCGCCTGCTCCGCGGTCTCGAGCGGCCAGCGCGTGCCTAGTGCGAACAGTTGCTGTCCGGCCGCAAGTGCCGTGGTCGCGTCGCCGCACATGCGCACTTCATAGGCCGGGCGATAGTCGGGCAGCAAGGAGGACGCGAACACCTGACCGCCCAGGACGAGATCGAAGGCGTTCACACCGGCCGGTACGAGGATGGCGACCATCCGCATGTCGCGATCTTAGCGAAAGCTGACATTGACACCACTTGTTTGCTGTTGGTTTGCTGTAATTATTGAGCGATCAACCGGCGGGACAGGAAGGGCTTGTGATGACCGACATGACAACCGCTCCGCAGGACCGGAGGCGCGCGGCTGTCCGATGCGACCGCTCCGTCGCGAGCCTGCTCGACGCGGCCGACGAGTGCGCGGTGGTCGAGCGCTTCTACGAACTCATCTTCCTGCAGGACCACGAGCAGGCGATGGAACTGGTCACCGCCGACGTGCGATTCCACGCGCCGTGGCAACTGCCCGGGCTGCCCGACATGGTGGTGAGCCGTGACGAACTGCGGGACAGCCTCGACTCCTGGGGTGCCGAACTCTGGCACGCGGGCAGCCTCGCCCGCATCACCGTCCGTCCGTTCGCCGCGCCGCACCTGTGGTTCGCGACCATCGAGGGCGAATTGACCGCGCGCGAGAGCGAACGCCGGTATCACGCGGTTTTCCTCAGTGAGGTCCGTTTCCGGGACGGCCGGATCGCCGGGGTGCAGCAGTATCACAACGCGCTGCACGAGGTCATCGCGCTGGGCGCGGACGTGCCGGGGATCAATGTTCCCGGCTACGGTGTCGGCTCGTACCGGGCCGATGGGACGGATCAGCACGACGCCGCCTGAGCTGCCCGCTACGGTGTTGCCTTAGTCCGGGCCGAACACGGTCCACGGTCCGAGGAGGCGTTGTGTCGATGATCACGGTTACCCGCGAGGTCGCCGCTACCCCCGACCGGGTCTGGGCGGTGATCACCGATCTGGAGCGCACCGCCGAGGTGATTCGCGGAATCACCCGCTTGGAACGCCTCGACAACGGAGCCGGATTCACCGTCGGCACCAAGTGGCGGGAAACCCGGGTCATGTTCGGTAAAGAAGCCACCGAGACCCTGACGGTCACCGCACTGGCACCCGGCCAGACCTACACCACCGAAGCCGATTCGCACGGCACCCACTACCGCTCCATCTTCACGCTCACAGCAAAAGGCCAGAACACCCTGCTGGCCATGGGTTTCGAAGGCAAGCCGCACGGCAAGGTCACGCGCACAGCAGCTTTCATCGGTAGGCTCTTCGAAGGTCCCACCCGCCGCATGCTGCAGCGTGATCTCGACGATATCGCCAAGGCCGCGGAATCCGCTGCCGACTGAGGGAATGCGATGTCGCACACAGGTTTTGCCGGTCGCAGATATGTGATCACCGGGTCCGCTTCCGGTATCGGTGCGGCGACCGCCGCCCTGCTGCGGGAGCGCGACGCCATCGTCATCGGCTGCGATCTGGACAACGCCGAGATCCAGGCCGACTTGTCCACCCCCGCCGGTAGGCAATCGCTGATCGAGCAGGTGCGCGGGCCGATCGACGCCGTGCTGGCTATCGCCGGCGGCGGCAGAACCGGTCTGCTGGAAACGAATTACTTCGGGGCGGTGGCGACCTTGGCCGGGTTGCGACCGTTACTCGCCCAGAGTCCGGCGCCCCGCGCGGTGGCGGTGTCGTCGACCGCCTCGCTGGCCCCGGCCGATGAACGCATCGTGCAGGCCTGCCTCGACGGCGACGAGGCCGCCGCGGTCGCCCGTCTCGCCGCTGATCCCGCCGCCGGTGGTGTGACCGGCGGTTACGGGATCGCGAAGCGCGCACTGAACCGCTGGGTGCGCAGAGTTGCCCCGACGCAGGAGTGGGCCGGTTCCGGTATCGCCCTCAACGTCGTCGCACCGGGCGTCGTCGATACGCCCGCCGCCGCCTATATCCTTACCGACGCCGAGATCCGCGCCGCCGTCGAAACCGCTGCGCCGCAACCGTTCGGCGGCTTTCCCGGCCGGCCCGAATGGGTCGCCGACCTCATCTGCTGGCTGGCCGGCGCCGACAACCGATTCGTCACCGGCCAGATCGTCTTCGCCGACGGCGGTTCCGAGGTATCAGCCCTCGGCGATCACCACTGGCGTTGAGCCACCGGTCAATTCGCCGGCGGGCGCAGGTCGAGTAGCTGTTCGAAGAAGCCCCCGATGTTGTTGGCCTGATCGATGAGGTGGATTTCGAGAATCCAGTGGCAGTGGCGGTCTTTGGGATCGAGGCGGCGCATCGGCAGGGTGGAGCCCGGGGCCACGTACGAGGTGACCTGGGTACCGGAAATCTGTTTGTGCGGGAATTCGCCGACCAGGTGGCCCGCGATCTCGGCGGTGAAGGCCCAGCCCTGGGTGGCGGCCTGGTCTACGACGAATTGGTAGAGCTGGTCGCCGGTGATATCGGGGTGCGCTTCGAAGTAGGCGCGGCCCTGCTCCCACAACGGTTCGAGCGCGTCGCGCAGGGCCAGTTTCGCCGGGTCGTCACCGAGTACGTAGGTGCGGCCGAAGTCGGCTTCCCATTCCTCGAAGATGGGGCCGAAGTCGAGGAAGCAGATGTCGTCGGCTTCGATGACCCGGTTCGGCGGTTTGGCGCTGTAGGGCTCGAGTGTGTTCACCCCGGAACGCACGATGCGCTTGTGCCAGAACCGCCGTGTCCCGAACATCTCGTTCGCGAGGTCGCGGACCGCGTCGCTGACTTCCGACTCGGTCGCGCCCGCCGCGATGATGCCCCGCGCCACCACTTCATCGAACAAAGCCACCGCATTGGCCTCGGCCGCCAGCAGGGCTGAAACCCGCGCCGCCTCGTCCACACCCACCGTCTCCATAATTCGACCCTAACCCGTCGCGCACCGTCCGGTCTGTACGCAGCGGGCACGCACACGAAACGTGCTTCACCTGCCACGGCCACGCACAAAATATGCTTCGGCGCACCATCCGCGCAGCCGAGGAGCGTCGCGGCGCCGGAATCGGGTATGCGGCGGGTATGAGCGGACCAGAGATGGATCGGGCGACGGCCGAATCGAAGCTGGAAGAGGCGGATTTCGCCGACGAGCACACCAAGGCGACCCACGCCGACGAGCACCCGTCCGGCGCCGATGTGGAGACCGACGAATCGACACCGGACGGACACGCGGGCATGGACGGTTAGAGCCGGCGGAACCTGGCCTGCCAGGCGGCGAGTTCGACGGCGGTGCCCGCGGGCAGATCGAAACCGGTGTCCTGGCCGAGTACCGAAGCGGTCACCGTGCCGTGGTACTTCGAGGGCTGCAGATCCTCCAATTCCCAGCCTTCGCTGAAGGATTCACGGATGAGGGTGTCGCTGATCCGAGGGCCGAAGCCGGGCTCGACATCCGAGAGCGCCAGGATGTGGACCGCTCCGCCCGGCTTGCAGAGCGCGTGCAGGCTGCGCACGTAGGCGGCACGGTTCTCCGGCTCGGTGCCGAAGATGTGGAACAGCGCGCTGTCCACGATGGTGTCGTAGGTCGGCGCAGCCTGCGCGCCGCCCAGGGCGAGCAGATCCGCGGCCTCGAAGCGCGCGGTCGGAACCCCTTGCGCGGCAGCATTTCTCCGGGCGTATTCGATCGCGCTGGGCGACAGGTCCATGCCGACCACGTCGTACCCGAGCTTGGTCAGCAGGATGGTGTGCTCACCGGCGCCGCACCCGGGATCGAGCACCCGCCCCCGCACCCATCCCGCGCGCTCCAATTCCACGATCGCGGGCTGCGGACGTCCGATCAACCACGGTGCCGCATCCTCGTCGTAAACCGCATTCCATTGCTCGACAGATTGAGTCATACCCCCACTATCGGACCTCAACCGCACTCGAGGTCAACGGCCGAAAATCGCTGGAGCGGGGGCGAAATGGTTTGTACCGTGACCCGGCATGGGCTACGAACATCCGCTGGCGTACCTGCTGGGCCTCGAAGGTATCGCGTTGTTGCGATCGTTCACCGGCGCGCACGATCGGGACTTCGTGGCGGCCCGGATCGCCGAGGTGCGCGAACTGCTGGCGGACGAGGCGTTGATCGATGCCGCCGTCGAGGTCGAGCGGGTGGACACGGTGACGGGGTACCGGATCTGGTCGGCGCGTTACGACGAGCCGGGGAACGCGGCCTTCGATATCGACACCCCCGTGGTGCAGCGGCTCGTCGACGCGTTGCCCGTCGGCGCGGTCCTCGATGCCGCCTGCGGGACCGGGCGGCATGCCGGATGGCTGGTCGAGCGCGGGCATCAGGTGATCGGGGTGGACAGCTCACCCGAGATGCTCGGCAAGGCGCGGGCCCGAGTGCCGCAGGCGGAGTTCCGAACGGGAGATCTGCACGACTTGCCGGTCCCCGACGACGCGGTTGATCTGATCGTGTGTGCCCTTGCGCTGAACCACAATTCGGCGTTGGAGCCGATCCTCGCCGAGTTCGCCAGGGTGTTGCGCCCGGGCGGGCATCTGGTGATCGCCGATACGCATCCCGATGCTGTCGCGTTCGGCTCGGTGCCGACGGTGCGCGACAGCGCCGGACAACCCGGGCGCCTTCCGGTCTACCGCTACCTCGTCGGTGACTACCTGCGTGCCGCACTGCCGCTCGGGTTCCAGCTGCGGCATTGCGAAGAACCGGAGTTGCCGACCGGACCCACCCCTGCACCGGCCGAAGACCTTGGCCCCTGGGATGTTTGGCCGTGGTCCTTGGCCGCCATGGTGCCCGAGGCGGCGCAGGCGGCCCGAGCGGGCGTGCCTGCCCTGCTCATCTGGGATTTCCAGCTGAGCGCGCACTGACCGGCGGACTCGGCGGTGCGGTGCGGAATCGCAAGCCGGACCGGCACTTCGAGCCCGCCGGAGTGTACGGGTCAGGCGACGGCGACCAGGCGGGCGGCGTTCGCGGCTTCGTCGTCGGCCGCCTTGTTGGCGGCCAGTTCGGCTTGGACGCGATCCCGGTACCTGGTGAGTTCCCGCTCGGCGTCCGCGGTATCCCAGCCGAGGTGCGGGCCGATCAGGAGCGCGACCTCGGGGGCCGCGAGCAGTCCGCGGTCGGAGGCCTCGATCGAGATCCGGGTGCGGCGGGTGAGCACGTCGTCGAGATGCAGTGCGCCCTCGTGGGTTACGGCGTACACCACCTCGGCGGCCAGGTACTCTTCGGCGCCGGGCAGCGAGTCGGCCAGGGCCCGATCCGTCGCGATCAGCTCGAACAGGTCGTGCGCGCCGGAACCGTACCGGCCGAGCAGGTGCTCGACCGTGGCCTTGGGCAAGCCGACGCGCTGCGCCAGGCTGTCCAGATCGGCCCGCATCTCTTGGTAGCCCACCGCACCGAGGATCGGCAGCTTGTCGGTGACCGACGGCGCGACGGCGCGGCCGAGACCCTGCACCGCGGCGTCGACGACGTCGGCGGCCATCACCCGGTAGGTGGTGTACTTGCCGCCCGCGATCACGAACAGCCCCGGAACCGGTTCGGCCACTGCGTGTTCCCGCGACAGCGTGGAGGTGTCGCTGGATGCGCCGGACAGCAGCGGACGCAGCCCGGCGTAGGTGCCGACGATGTCGTCCCGGGTCAGCGGCTCGCGCAGCACCGCGTTCACGTGGTCGAGAATGTATTGCACGTCGGCATTGCTCGCGGCCGGATGATCCTTGTCCAGCGACCAATCGGTGTCGGTGGTGCCGATGATCCAGTGGTTGTGCCACGGGATCACGAACAGCACGCTCTTCTCGGTGCGCATGATCAGGCCGGTGTCCAGGTCGAGCCGTTCGCGCGGCACCAGGATGTGCACACCCTTGGACATCCTGACGTGGAACGGGAAGTCGACGCCGGTCATGCGGTTCATCTCATCGGTCCACACCCCGGTCGCGCTGATCACGCGACGGGCTCGCACGGTGTGTTCGCGGCCGGTCTCCAGATCGGTCACTTGCGCGCCGATCACCCGCTCGCCGTCGCGCAGCAGCCCGGTGACCTTGGTGCGGGTCAGCACCGTGGCGCCGTGCTGGGCCGCGGTGCGCGCGATCATCATGGTGTGGCGGGCGTCGTCGACCTGCGCGTCGAAGTAGCGGATCGCCCCGGTCATCGAGTCCTCGCGCAGCGCGGGCGCCAATTCCAGTGCGCGCGTGCGGCTCAGGTGCCGGTGCATGGGCAGCGCCCGCGCACCGCCGATGGTGTCGTACAACGCGACGCCCGCACCGATGTAGGCGCGTTCCCAGACCCGGTGCTGCAGCGGCAGCAGGAACGACACCGGGCGGACCAGGTGCGGGGCCAGCTTGTTCAGCAGCAGGCCCCGCTCCTTCAACGCCTCACGCACCAACCAGAAGTCGAGCTGTTCGAGATAGCGCAGGCCGCCGTGGATGAGCTTGCTGGAACGACTCGAGGTGCCCGCGGCGAAATCCCTGGCCTCCACCAGGGTGACGCTCAGGCCGCGGGACGCGGCGTCCAGCGCGGCACCGGCGCCGACCACGCCGCCGCCGATCACCAGCACATCGATGTCGTTGTCGCCCAGGGCTTCGACCGCGCGGGCGCGGTAGCTCGGATCCAATCTCGCGGACATTGCATTCTCCTTCTTCGGTGATAAGTCGCCAAGCGCCGACGAGCTACTCGTCGACGTCGATCCAGTCGAGGGTGCGCGCCACGGCCTTCTTCCAGCGGGCGTAGCCGCGTTCGCGCTGCTCCTCGGTCCAGGTGGGGTTCCAGCGCTTGTCCTCGTGCCAGTTCTGCACGAGTTCGTCTGTGCTGCTCCAGAATCCGACCGCGAGGCCGGCCGCGTAGGCGGCGCCGAGCGCGGTGGTCTCCGCGACGACCGGGCGCGACACCGGCACGCCGAGGAAGTCGGCTTGCAGCTGCATGCACAGCTCGTTGGCGGTGACGCCGCCGTCCACCCGCAGCACGTCGAGCTGCACGCCGGAGTCGGCCTGCATGGCCTCGACGACGTCACGGGTCTGGTAGCAAATGGATTCCAGCGTCGCCCGCGCCAGGTGGGCGTTGGTGCTGAACCGGGAGAGCCCGACGATCGCACCGCGCGCGTCGGAGCGCCAGTACGGTGCGAACAGCCCGGAGAACGCGGGCACGAAGTACACCCCGCCGTTGTCCTCGACCTGCCGGGCCAGCGATTCGCTTTGCGACGCACCGGAAATGATGCCCAGCTGGTCCCGCAGCCACTGCACCGCCGAACCGGTCACCGCGATCGAGCCCTCCAGCGCGTACACCGGCTTGTCGTTGCCGAGCCGGTAGGCCACCGTGGTGAGCAGGCCGTGTTCGGAGCGCACGATATCGGTGCCGGTGTTGAGCAGCAGGAAGTTTCCGGTGCCGTAGGTGTTCTTCGCCTCGCCCGGGCGGAAACACACCTGGCCGACCGTGGCCGCCTGCTGATCGCCCAGCACGCCCGCCAGCGGCACCTCGCCACCGAACGGGCCGTCGGCCCTGGTCTTTCCGAACAGTTCGGGATTCGACGACGGGGCGATGGTGGGCAGCATCGAGCGCGGAATCCCGAAGATGGACAACAGTTCGTCGTCCCAGTCCAGGGTCTCCAGGTTCATCAGCATGGTGCGGCTGGCGTTGGTCGGATCGGTGACGTGCACGCCGCCGTCGACCCCGCCGGTCAGGTTCCACAGCAGCCAGCTGTCGGTGGTGCCGAAGATGGCCTCGCCGCGTTCGGCCGCCTCGGCGACGCCGGCGACGTTGTCCAGGATCCAGCGCAGCTTGCCGCCGGAAAAGTAAGTGGCGGGCGGCAATCCGGCCTTGTGCCGGATGGTGTCGCCGTGGCCGGCCCGCTCCAGTTCCGCCGCGATGCGATCGGTGCGGGTGTCCTGCCAGACGATGGCGTTGCAGTACGGGCGGCCGGTGCGGCGGTTCCACACGACGGTGGTCTCGCGCTGGTTGGTGACGCCGACCGCGGCCAGATCGCTCGCCTGCAGATCGGCCTTGGTGAGCGTGCTCTGGATGACCGCGCGGGTGCGCTCCCAGATCTCGGTCGGGTCGTGTTCCACCCAGCCGGCCTGCGGCAGGATCTGCTGATGTTCGAGCTGGTGGCGGGCGATCTCGTTGCCGCTGTGATCGAACACCATGAAGCGGGTGCTCGTGGTGCCCTGGTCGATGGCGCCGACATACTGGGTCATCGGTGGTCCTTTCGGGGAAAGCTGTGGAAAGAGAAAGGTA
Source organism: Nocardia brasiliensis NBRC 14402 (assembly GCF_000308475.2). GTDB lineage: Bacteria > Actinomycetota > Actinomycetes > Mycobacteriales > Mycobacteriaceae > Nocardia > Nocardia brasiliensis. The sequence goes on from NZ_BAFT02000110.1 coordinate 45,369, forward strand.
TTCAGAAAAGGACCTGTGCGGCCAGACCCGCGAGCACGCCGCCGAGCAGCGGGCCGACGATGGGCACCCAGGCATAACCCCAGTCGGAGTTCTTACGGCCCGGCAGATCGGTGGGGCCCGGATCGGCCCGGAGCTCGGCCGCGCCGCCGCCGACGGTGGCGGGCTCGCGCACCGGCCGGACCGCGGCGCCCTTGCTCACCGGCAGCAGCGCGTGCGCCAGCCGCGGCCCGAGGTCGCGCGCCGGGTTGATGGCGTAGCCGGTGGGCCCGCCGAGCGAGGCGCCGATGCCGACCACCAGCAGCGCGGCGGCGAGCGGCCCGAGGCCGGTGGCGGTGTGGCCCATGGCCAGCAGCACCAGCACGAGCGCGAAGGTGGCGATCACCTCGGTGGCGAAGTTCCAGGACAGCCCCCGGATCGCGGGGCCGGTGGCGAAGACGCCCAGCTTCTTCTCCTCGTCGGTTTCCTCGTCGAAGTGCCGCTTGTACGCGACGTAGGCGAGGTTCGCGCCGACGAAGGCGCCGACCAACTGGCCGAGAATGTAGGCGAGCGTGGTGGCGAGGGTGATCTCGACGCCGGCCGTGTACTCGTCCGCGCCGCTGGCCAGCACGCCGATCGTGTACGCAGGGTTCAGGTGACCGCCTGTTTTGTAGGCGACGTAGACACCGGCGAGCACGCCCAGACCCCACCCGAAGTTGATCAACAGCCAGCCGCCGTCGAAGCCCTTGGATTTGGTCAGCAATACGTTCGCGACTACGCCGACACCGAGTAAGACCAGCATCCCTGTGCCGAGTGCCTCACTCAGGAAGATCGAGCCGAAGTTCATCGTTGAGTCTCCGTTCGCCCGTGGTCGCCCCACGCGACCCTGCGCATCGAGACGTTACGACCCGGCCGCGAACCCGGACATAGTGCGCGTTCGACAATGCCGAACGGTGAGCCTGGCTGCCCCCAGCTGCTGCCGCTAGTGTCGGGCGGCCGAGGAAGCGGGCATGACGCACGTCACACTGAGCGCCGGGAGTGTTGCTGTTTGTTCACCGTATGTTCGACATTGTCGAATCCGGCCGCTAGTTTCGGGGCATGCCCGGACCGATCCAGTCGATCGAGCGAGCGGCGGCCATCCTGCGCCTGCTCGCCCGCGGCGCAGGCCGGCTCGGCGTCGGCGAAATCGCGGGCGCGCTCGGTCTCGCCAAACCCACCGCGCACGGAATCCTGCGCACGTTGCAAGGCGTCGGTTTCGTCGAGCAGGATCCGGCGACCGGTAAGTATCAGCTCGGCGCGGCCCTCGTGCACCTCGGCACCAGCTATCTGGATGCCAACGAGCTACGTTCGCGCGCTATCAACTGGGCGGATGCTTTGGCGGCGCGCACGGGCGAAGCCGTGCGCATCGGCGCGCCGGTCGACGGAAGCGTGGTGGTGGTGCACCACGTCTTTCGCCCCGACAACTCCGAACAGGCGCTCGAACTGGGCGAACTGCTCCCGCCGCACGCGACCGCCCTGGGCAAGGTGCTGCTCGCCTACGACGCCGATCTCTTGGCGGACATGCGCGGCACCGACCTGCCCTCGCTCACCAGGCGCACGATCATCGACCGTACGGTCCTCACTCGTACGCTCGCCGCGGTCCGGCAGGCGGGCTGGGCGGGCGACACCGAGGAATACCGGCCGGGGGAGGCGGGCATCGCGGCGCCGATCCGCGCGCACGGCGGACTCGTCGTGGGCGCCATCGGCATCAGCGGACCGGTCGACCGGCTCTGCGACGCGCAATTACGACACCGGGCCGCCCTGGTCGGGCAGGTACGCGACGCCGCGCACGCGGTCTCGCGAGATCTGGGCGGCGGACACTGACCCACTGACTCATCGCAGGAGAGGACGCGGATGACCCAACGTTTCGTGCTGGCGATCGATCAGGGCACCACCTCCACCAGGTGCATCCTGTTCGATCAGCGCGCTCGCCTGGTCGGCGTCGCGCAACGCGAGCACAAGCAGCACTATCCGCGGCCCGGCTGGATCGAGCAGGACGCGATGGAGATCTGGCGCAATGTCGACCGGATCGTGCCGCAAGCCCTGCGGGACTCCGGCATCGCCGCCGAACAGGTGGCCGCCCTCGGCATCGCGAATCAGCGCGAGACCACGGTGGTGTGGGACCGCCGCACCGGCGCACCGATCCGGCGCGCCATCGTCTGGCAGGACGTGCGGACCGAGGACCTGGTCCGCGAGTACGAGGAAAAGCCTGGCGCACACCGCATTCGGGAGCTGTGCGGGCTGCCGCTGGCCAGCTATTTCGCGGCGCCGCGGCTGCGCTGGCTGCTCGATTCCATTCCCGGACTACAGGACCGGGCCGAACGCGGTGAGGTGCTGTTCGGCACCATGGAGACCTGGCTGATCTGGAATCTCACCGGCGGCGTCGACGGCGGCCTGCACCTGACCGATGTCACCAACGCCAGCCGCACCCTGCTGATGAACCTCACCACGCTCACCTGGGATCCGGAGCTGCTGAGCTTCTTCGGTATCCCCGCGGCCATGCTGCCGCGGATCCAGCCCTCGACCGCGTCCTACGGGACCACCCGCCGCGTCGTGCCCGGTATCCCGATCGCTGCCGCGCTCGGTGACCAGCACGCGGCGCTGTTCGGTCAAACCTGTTTCGCGCGTGGGGAAACCAAGTGCACCTACGGCACGGGCGGGTTCCTCATGATGAACACCGGCCGCGAACTGGTGCAGTCCTCGCACGGTCTGCTCACCACCATCGGCTACCAGATCGGCGACGAGAAGCCGGTGTACGCGCTGGAGGGGCCGATCGCGGTGACCGGCTCGCTGGTGCAGTGGGTACGCGACAACATCGGCCTGGTCACCAGTGCCCCGGAGATCGAAACCCTTGCCCGCACAGTGCAGGACAACGGCGGGTGCTACATCGTGCCCGCCTTCTCCGGGCTGTACGCGCCGCACTGGCGCAGTGACGCGCGCGGTCTCATCGCCGGTCTCACGTCCTATATCACCAAGGGCCACATCGCACGGGCCGTGCTGGAGGCGACGGCGTGGCAGACCCGTGAGGTGGTCGACGCGATGAACGCCGACTCCGGTTTACAGGCCCGCGCCCTGCGCGTCGACGGCGGCATGACCTCGGACAACCTGCTCATGCAGATCGTGGCCGACGTGCTGGATCTGCCCGTCATGCGCCCGTTCGTCGCCGAAACCGTTTCGCTCGGAGCGGCTTACGCCGCCGGTCTGGCCGTCGGCTACTGGCCGGACCTGGAGGGCCTGCGCAACAATTGGCGCCTGGCCGCCCAATGGGTCCCGCAGATGGACCCGCTGCACCGCGCCGACGAGTACGAGAACTGGCAGCGCGCAGTGCAATTGACCTTCGGCTGGTTGCGCTCGAAGCGCCGTCGCGACGAGGCGCGAACGCCATGATCATCCGGCGTCGGCGACCGGCCTGCGCAACGAACCGGCGATATTGGACCTGACCCTGGCCACGGCGCGGCGCAGCGCATTGCCCTCGAGGCCCGCTTCGAGTTCGAGGCGGAGCCGCGCGTTGTGCAGCGCGGTGCGCAAACCCGTTGTCACATCGGAGAGTTCGGCGACCGCCAGCGCGGCGCCGGCCTGGAACTTCTTCTCGGACGCGGTTTCCGGCGCATCATCGGAGGTGGCGATCAGCCAGCGGTCGGGGACCGCGAGCTTGTGGATGGTGCGCATGGTGAGCAGGTACTGCCGCAGCAGCGAGCCGCTGGTGTAGGGCAGGTCGTACTTGTCGCAGAGGGCGCGAACCCGGGTGGCGATCTCGGCGTAGCGGTTGCTCGGCAGATCGGGGAACAGGTGGTGTTCGATCTGATAGCAGAGGTTTCCGCTGGCGAAGGCGAGCGTCGGTCCCGCATCGAAGTTCGCGGTGCCCAGCATCTGCCGCAGATACCATTCGGATCTGGTCTCGGCGGTCAGCGCGGCGGGCGTGAATTTCTCCGCGCCGTCCGGGAAGTGCCCGCAGAAGATCACCACGTAGGCCCAGGCGTTGCGCAGGACATTGGCGGCGATATTCGCGGTCAGCGCACGCCGCCAGCGTTTTCCGCTCAGCGCGGGGAACAGGACATAGTCCTTGACCGCCTGGCGTCCCACCTTGCGCAGGAAAGCCTTTGTCAGCGCGGTCTTCTCGGCCTTGGTCTCGACCCGGTCGCGATCCGCGTACAGGCCGTGCAAGCCGATGCCCCATTCGAAAGTGGTGGCCAGGATCAGGTTTTGCAGCGGCTGCAACAGATGCTCGCGCTTCCACTCCTGGTCTCTGGTCACCCGCATCACGCCGAAACCGATGTCGTCGTCCATGTCGATGACGTTGGTGTAGACGTGATGGCGGAAGTTGTGCGAGTACTTCCACTGGGCGGACAGCCCGACCATGTCCCATTCCCAACTGGTGGAATGGATTTCCGGATCGTTCATCCAATCCCATTGGCCGTGCGAGACATTGTGGCCGATTTCCATGTTCTCGATGCTTTTGGCGGCGGCCAGCGACACCGTGCCGAGCAACCACGTCGTCCGGTTGCGGTTGACCGCGATCAGCAGGCGGGCGGCGATGTCCAGGGCCCGCTGGAAGCGGATGGTGCGCCGGATGTAGGCCGCGTCGCGGCCACCGAGCGATTCGCTGGTGTCCCGGTGGATCGTGTCGAGCTCGGCGCCGAGCGACTCGATGTCCTCCTTGCTCAGGTGTGAATACACGGCAATATCGGTGATGGCCATAGGTCCTTCTCGGCTGATCGCCGCCCAGCGCAGGGGACGCCGGACCGGCCGCCGATGCGCGTCTCGATCGGCGTTGCTCGGAATTCGAGCTGGGACGGTCGGAGATTGAGAGCCGACGTCGATGATTCCTGCCCTCGACGCTACCACCGCCGCGGCGACGGTAGGCGCAACAGCAGGCGGATGCGAGACAAACGGCACGTGGCCGCCGCGAATCACGCGTTCCGGCAGGGGAATTTCGACACCACGGTGGGGATCATGCGAGGTTCTCGGCGCGGAGAGGGTTGAATAGAGGGGATCGGCTATTGGCGGCCGATCGGAGGAGGCTCGACGAATGAGTCAGGAAAGCGGGCAAGGGTCGGGGCTGTTCAGCCACGACACCATTCCCATCCAGGTGTATAAGCCTGCCGAGAGCAGTGAAGTACATCATCAGCCGGTGTTCAGTAGGGCCGAGGACGGCTCCGGTTCTGTTGTCGGGGAGGTCGCTCCGCCGCACGCCTGACGCCGGACATGACGCGCGAGCCCCCGCACCTCCACCGGAGATGCGGGGGCTCTAGCCGTTCCGGGGGCCGTTCCTTTCGGCCTAAGTGAATCATCGATAGCGTAATTCACGCCGCTGACCAGGAACTTTCGCGAATTCCTGGATGCTCATCGCATTGTGCTGTTCAATAAGTGAACAGTCGCTAGTCAATGTTGATGGGACGGACATGAGCAGACGTGCAGTCGTGGCGGGTGTGGGAATGATCCCGTTCACCACCCCGAGCCGCAGCGAGACCTACGACGTCATGGGCACCAGAGCGGCGCGGGCCGCACTGCTCGACGCCGACCTCGACTACTCCCGTATCCAGCAGGCCTACGCCGGCTACGTCTACGGTGATTCGACCTGCGGGCAGGCGGTGATCTACGGGCTCGGCCAGACCGGTATCCCGGTGATCAACGTCAACAACAACTGCTCGACGGGTTCGTCGGCGCTGTTCCTCGCGCGCCAGGCGGTCGAGTCCGGCGCGGCGGACGCGGTGCTGGCGGTCGGTTTCGAACAGATGCAGCGCGGTGCGCTCGCGCGCGGCTACGCCGACCGGCCGAGTCCGTTCGCCCGCTTCGACGAGGTGATGGACGAGATCCAGGAACGCGACGAATCTCCTTTCGCCGCACAGATGTTCGGCGGTGCGGGGCGTACCTACGCCGAGCGCTACGGCACCGCCCCGGAGACCTTCGCGAAGATCTCGGTGAAATCGCGCAGGCATGCGGCGAACAATCCGTTCGCGGTCTTCCGCGACCCGCTGACGGTCGGTGAAGTGCTCGCCTCCCCGCACATCTACGGTCCACTGACCCGATTGCAGTGCTGCCCGCCCACCTGTGGCGCCGCCGCGGCGGTGCTCGTCAGCGAAGAGTTCGCCGCGGCCAACGGCATCGACCGCTCGGTGGTGATCCGGGCGCAGGCGATGACCACCGACTTTCCGTCCACCTTCGAGCAGAAGGACATGACGAAGATCGTCGGCTACGACATGACCAAGGCTGCGGCACACCAGGTTTACGAAGCCTCCGGTGTCGCGCCGACGGATATCCGGGTGGTCGAACTGCACGACTGCTTCACCGCCAACGAGTTGCTCACCTACGAGGCGCTCGGCCTCACGCCGGAGGGGACCGCGGAGCAGTTCGTCAACGACGGTGACAACACCTACGGCGGACGGGTGGTCACCAATCCCTCAGGCGGCCTGTTGTCCAAGGGACACCCGCTCGGTGCGACCGGACTCGCGCAATGCGCCGAGCTGGTCTGGCAATTGCGCGGCGAGGCCGAAGGCCGTCAGGTCGCCGACGACCTGAAAATCGCGCTGCAACACAACATCGGTCTCGGCGGCGCGGCCGTGGTGACCCTGTACGAGAAGGTGGGTTGAGCGGATGCCCGTGGACCCGAGTGTGATCGGCAAACAGCTGCCGCCGAGCACCCTGACGGTGGAGGCAGGGCGGCTGCGCTTCTTCGCCGAGGTGATCGGCGAGACCGACCCGATCTACACCGATCTCGCCGCCGCGCAGGCGGCGGGCTATCCGAATCTACCGGTGCCCCCGACCTTTCTGTTCGGCATCGAGCTGGACAGTCCGGATTCGTTCGGCTGGCTCGGCGATCTCGGCGTCGACCTGCGCCGGGTGCTGCACGGCGAGCAGTCGTTCGTCTATCACAGCACCGCGGTGGCGGGCGATGTGCTGACCGCGACGCCGACCATCGGCAACGTGTACAGCAAAAAAGGCGGCGCACTGGAGTTCATCGAGAAGACCTCCACCGTGACGCGGGCCGATGGCACCCTGGTCGCCGAATTGAAATCCGTGATCGTCGTACGCAACCCGGAGGTCACCGCAGCATGACTGGTCTCGTGCCCATCGAGGTCGGCACCGAATTGCCGCCGCTGCGCCTCGCGCCGATCACCCGAACCACCTTGGCGCTGTTCGCCGGTGCCTCCGGCGATCACAACCCGATCCACATCGACCTCGACGTGGCGAAGTCCGCCGGGCTCGACGACGTCTTCGCGCACGGCATGTTGTCGATGGCCTATCTGGGCAGGCTGGTCTCGGATCGGTTCGGCCTGCGGGCGATCCGCGCGTATCGGGTGCGCTTCGCCGCGATCACGCCGGTGCACGCCCAGCCGACCGCGACCGGCAAGGTCGTGGCGATCGACGAGGTGGACGGCGAGCGCCGCGCCACCCTGGAACTGGCCGTCGTCCTCGCCGACGGCACGGTCACCCTGCTCGGCGACGCCGTCGTCGCACTCTGAAAGGATTTGCAGCACATGGGAACTCTGGATGACAAGGTCGCCATTGTGTCCGGCTCCGGCCGCGGGATCGGCCGGGAGATCGCGCTGAAGCTGGCCCGCGAGGGCGCGCGGGTGGTGGTGAACGACCTCGATCCGGAACCGGCGAAGCAAACCCTCGCGGCGATCGAAGCCGCGGGCGGACAGGCGGTTTCGTGCGTCGGCAGCGTCACCGAGGAGGGCTTCGCCGAGCGGTTCGTGCAGGCCGCGGTGGACGAGTTCGGCGGGCTGGACATCATCGTCAACAACGCCGGCTACACCTGGGATTCGGTGATCCAGAAGATGACCGACGAGCAGTGGGACGCCATCCTCGACGTGCATCTCAAGGCGCCGTTCCGGATCCTGCGGGCCGCGCAGCCGGTGATCGCCGCGGCCGCGAAGCGGGCCAAGGAGGCGGGCGAGCCGGTGCCGTGCCGCAAGGTGGTCAATATTTCCTCGCTGGCCGGCACGGGCGGTAATGCCGGACAGGCGAACTACTCCTCGGGCAAAGCCGGGATCCTCGGTCTCACCAAGGCCCTGTCCAAGGAGTGGGGCCGCTACAACGTGACCGTGAACGCGGTCGCGTTCGGCTTGATCAAGACCCGGCTCACCGAGGCGCCGGCCGGCACCGGCGGCACGATCGACGTGGCGGGCAAGGAGATCAAGGTCGGCGTCAACCCGAATCTGCTCGCCGCGATGGAGCAGATGGTGCCGCTCGGGCGCGGCGGGACGCCGGAAGAGGCCGCGGGTGCGGTCTACCTGTTCTGCATTCCGGAATCGGATTACGTCAGCGGGCAGACCCTGGTCTGCGGCGGCGGCTTCAACATCTAGGACGACGATGTATCTGACCCAATCGCTGCACCGCACGCTGCAGCAGCATCCGGATCGTGTGCTCACGGTTTTCGGCGACCGCGTGCGCACCGTTGCCGAATCCGCCGATCGCATCGCGCGATTCGCGGGCGCACTGGCCGAACTCGGTGTCCGGCGCGGCGATCGGGTCGGCATCCTCGCGCTGAACTCCGACCGCTACTACGAATACCTCTACGCGGTGCCCTGGCTCGGGGCCGCGGTCAACCCGGTGAACATTCGCTGGAGCCCGGCGGAGATCAGCTACTCGCTGCGGGAATCCGATACCAGGGTGCTGCTTGTCGACGACGCGTTCGCGGCCCTGATTCCGCAACTGCGGCAAGAATTTCCGGGCCTCACGACGGTGATCTTCTGCGGTGACGGCCCGACGCCCGACGCCGCGCTGAACTACGAGACACTGGTCGCCGAGCACGAGCCGGTCGCGGACACCAGAACCGGCGGCGACGAGCTGGCCGGTGTCTTCTACACCGGCGGCACCACCGGGCACCCGAAGGGGGTCATGCTCAGCCACGACAACATGATCATCTCCGCGCTCGGCAGCTGTGCCGTGGGGGATTTCGTCACCCCGTACGGCACGGTGCTACATGTCGCGCCGATGTTCCACCTCGCGGATATCGCCATGTGGGTCGCGGGCAATCTGGTGAACGCGTCACACGTCTTCGTCCCGATGTTCACCCCGGGCGGCGTGCTGCAGGCGATCGGTACGCACGGCGTCACCAATATGCTGTTGGTGCCGACCATGATTCAGCTGCTCGTCGACGATCCGGCCGTCGCGGATTTCGATCTCAGCGGTGTCCGCACGGTCACCTACGGTGCTTCGCCGATCTCGGAGGCGGTACTCGCCCGCGCCCGCAAGGTCTTTCCGATGGCGGGGTTCACCCAGGCTTACGGCATGACCGAGCTGGCACCCGTCGCGACGCTGCTGGGGCCGGCCGAGCACGACGACCCGGTGCTGCGGCGCTCGGCGGGCCGGGCGACGCCGCACGTCGAGGTCCGCATCGTCGATGCCGACGACAACGAGGTGCCGCGCGGCGAGGTCGGTGAGGTGGTCGTGCGCGGTGACAACGTCATGCTCGGCTACTGGAATCGGCCCGAGGACACCGCGGCCGCGGTCCGGGACGGCTGGATGCACACCGGCGACGGCGGCCGGATGGACGAGCACGGCTACGTCTTCATCGTGGACCGGCTCAAGGACATGATCATCACCGGCGGGGAGAACGTCTACTCCGCCGAGGTCGAGAACGCCTTGGCCGCGCACGCCGCCGTCGCCTCGTGCGCGGTGATCGGCGTGCCGGACGACGAGTGGGGCGAGCGGGTGCATGCCGTCGTCGTGCTGCTGCCCGGCGCGCAGGCCACGGAAGCGGAGTTGCGCGCGCATTGCAAATCGCTGATCGCGGGGTACAAGGCGCCACGCACCGTGGAGTTCGCCGCGGCATTGCCGGTCTCGGGTGCCGGTAAGATTCTCAAGCGCGAACTGCGCAGGAAGTATTGGGAGCCGGACGCGAGTCAAGTGTCCTGAGGGAGCGAAATCGTATGGTGAGCGGGCCGGACCTGGTCCGTCCGGCCCGCGGCACCAGGCCGGCGAACCGGCGTGCACTGATCGTCGCCGCTGCCGCCGAGCTGTTCTGCCGTAACGGATATGCCGATGTCGGGATGGGTGATGTGGCCGCGGCGGTGGCGATCGGGCCGTCCGCGCTGTACCGGCATTTCCGCGGTAAACAAAGCTTGCTGGCCACCGTGGTGGGCGAGGCACTGACCGCGTTCGCCGGGGCGGTCGATGCCGCGGCGGCACAGCCGGACGAGATCGGTGCCACGCTCGCGGCGACCACGCTCGCCCGCCGCGATGTCGGCGTGCTGTGGCGCCGCGAGGCGCGCCACCTGTCCGTCGACGACCGCGCCGAATTCCGTGCCGCCGCGCGCCGCATCGGCGCCCGCCTCGCCGCGCTCATCGCCGTCCGCCGCCCCGATCTGACCCCGGCGGCCGCGGATCTGCTCGCCTGGTCCGCGCTCGCCGTCGCGAACAGCGTCTCGTTCCACAGCCTTTCGCTGCCCGAGCCCGAATTCGGCACGTTGCTCGGCGAACTCGTCGACTCGGTGGTCGGTGCCCCGCGGCCGGTATTCGGCGAACTTCGCGATCGCGAGCGTGACCCCGTGCCGCTCGCTGCGCTGGACCGCCGGGAAGCGATTCTCACCGAGGCGACGAAGCTGTTCGCGGCACGCGGTTTCGCGAGCGTCCGGATGGACGAGATCGGCGCCGCCGTCGGCATCGCCGGCCCCAGTGTCTACAACCATTTTCCGGGCAAGGCCGATATCCTGCTCGCGGCCATCGTGCGCGGGGACGAATGGCTGCGCCGCGACCTGCACCGGGCGCTGGCGCAGGCCGCCGGTCCGCGCGACGCGCTCGAACGACTGCTCGCGAGCTACAGCGCTTTCGTTTTCGAGAACCCGCATCTGATGCAGACCCTCGTCTCCGAGACCCGGCATCTGCCCGAGGCCGATCGCAGGCGCGCAAAAGCGGCACAGCGCGCCTACATCGCCGAGTGGGTGCATCTGCTGCGTCGGCTTCGGCCGGAGTGGGAGCCGATTCCCGCCCGCATCAGGGTGCAAGCCGCCCAGTCGATGCTGAACGACCTGGCCTCGACCCGGCAGGTGCGGGCCTACCGCGATGTCGACGCGGTGGCGGCGGCGATCGCCGCCGAGGTCCTCGGACTGCCCGGCCCAGACCGCTGATTCAGCGTCCGCGGGCCGCGGTGCGCGAACCCGCACCGGGTTGCATGACCTGTGCCCACCAGGAAGCCAGTGGGCTCGGATCCGGCCATACGACAGTGGAATCGGTGTCGTCGGCGATATCGACGGATGATTGGTTGGCGCGTGTCGAGTTGTCTTGGCGGAACACGGTCGACGATCTCCTTGGAGTCGGTACGTGCACGGGCAGCCCCGCGAACGCGGGGTGCCCGTAACGGCGTTGTCGAAACGCCGGGGGACCCAAGGTTGACGTTCCGTCCGAGCAGCTACCGGACCGCTGATTGCCCGGGCATCCGCGATCCACTACTCACGACACGAAACCCTCTGCCACACTGCATAATTCGAGGGGTCGGCGAGTTAATTGCCACTATAGCAATATTTTGCCGATGCGGTGGCGTAAGTCCTCGTCAGGATGCCCAGGGACCGATACCGCCGACCTTCTCGATGCGGATCCGGGTGAGCAGGCCGGGCGGCGCGTCGGCGGGTGGGAAGTCGACGCCGGGATCGGCCAGCGTCGCCGCCAGCTCCTTCAGCAGTTCCGGTGCGCCGCCCTCGACGATCCGGGCGGTGCCGGTGATCGACAGGTAGGGCCGCATCAGCTCGCCGCGTTCGGCGGCCTGAATGGTCACCGCGACCCGGCCGTCGCGGCGGACATTGCGTACCTTCTTGTATTCGCCGAGATGGGCGGTGACCAGTTCGTCGCCGTCCGGAGTCGACTGCAGCGCCACCCAGACCAGACTGACCTGCGGGCTGCCGTCGGGGTTGAGGGTGACCAGGGTGGCATCGGCGCCGGCACCGATGAGCGCGCGAGCGGAGTCGTCGAGTTTCATGTGTTGTCCTACCTCGGGGCCGTCCCTTTCATTCCCGGCGCTGTACTACCGTCGCTGGCATGCGGCTTCACGTGGGATGTGCGATGTGGACGCACGCGAATTGGCAGGACTGGCAGCCTGCCTCGGGGGACCGGCTCGCGGCGTACGCGCAGCGGTGCAACGCGGTGGAGGGCAATACGACCTTCTATGCCGTACCGGCGAGGCGCACCGTGGAGTCCTGGGCCCGGCAGACCGCACCCGATTTCCGGTTCGTGGTGAAGGTACACAAGTCGATTACCCACGAGCGCAGGCTGGCCGAGGCCGACGCCGAACTGCGCGCCTTCCTCGCGGCGATCGAACCGCTGGGCTCGCGCGTGCACGCGCTGTGGATCCAGTTGCCCGCCTCGTTCGCTCCGACCGACCTCGGCACGCTGGCCGGATTCCTGCGTGAGCTGCCGGGCGGGTATCGCCCGGCCGTGGAGGTCCGCCACCGCGCCTTCTTCGAGAACGAGCACGCCGCGACGCACCTGGAGCGCGTCCTCGGCCGCTTCGGCGCCGAGTGGGTGACCTTCGACACCACCACGCTGTTCGACGGACAACCGATCGGCCCCACCGAACAGGAGGCCTGGTCGAAGAAGCCGCGGGTGCCGCGCCGGACCCGGGCGCTCACCGAGCATCCGATCGTCCGGTATCACGGTCGCGCCGCGATCGAACGCACCGTCGAGGGGTGGCAGCCCTGGCTCGGCACGGTGGCGCAGTGGCTGCGCGAAGGACGTTCACCCACCGTGTTCATCCACACCCCGGACAATGCCGACGCCGTGTCGCTGGCCCGCCGTTTCCACGAGGAGGTCGCGGCGCGGGTGCCGGAGTTGGCACCGCTGCCGCAGCCCGTACCGGTTGAACCGATGACCCTGTTCTGACGTTTGTCCGGTCCGTTGCCGGGCATAACCGGCTCATGAAACCGGAGGAAGGCGCGCGCCGACTACTGGAGGAAATATTGGCGCGGTACGAGTCGATCGAAGAATTCATCGGATTACTCCGGGTCGATCCGCTCGTCGACACCGCGGAACTGCCCCCGTTGTCCGAATATTTCTGGACCCTCCCGACCTGATCTGCCGAGGCTTTCCCGGCGGCAACGCAATTCGTGGAGCGCACCTATCGGCGTTCGATCGGGCGAGTTCGGCGCGCGCCGACCTCGCGAACCAGATCTGTCCACTCGTTCGCCAGCGCGGCCAGCCGCGACCAGGCCACGTGCACGCGCTGCTCGGCAACGTTCTCGGCGGTCATCAGCAGGTGGTCGGCGAGAATCTGGGCGGCGGCCATCCGGTCGACCGCGCCGCCGAGCGAGGCGGTCGCCCGGTCTCGTGGCTGCCGGGGCGCGAGTTGCTTGGCCACCCAGCCGTCGATCACCGTGACGATGTCACCTCGGCGACGGTCGATTTCGGCGGCCCGCTCGGGTTGGGCGCGACGGGTGTGGTGCAACTGTGCCAACGCGCGGGCCAGCTGGGTGACCAGGTGGTCGCCCGGCCGGTCGCCGATCTGCAGCCGCAGCGCGGCCGACAGCTCGTGCCAGTCCGGCAGGATCGGGCGGAGTCCGCTGCCCTCGATCGGCAGGAGGCGCGATCGCGGTCCGTCGGCGGTCTGCACGGTCAACAGCGGGGGTCGCGCCGCCGCCGGGCGTGCCGGTGGCAAACGCCACCCGCACGAGCCTCGCCGCGTAGTGGTGGCCGCGACGAACGGGTGCGGCGATACGTGTCGGGCAGCTCTCGGATGTCCGATGGCGTGGGCAAGGTAGGCCTTCCCTGGCGACGGTCGAGGTGCACCCGACGCCGGCGACCAGCCATGTCCTCGAAGCTCGGCCGGTCGTTCTGTGCGTACCCGAGATAAGGGAGCAGAGCGCCCGACGTCGGATGCGAGTACCAGTTTCGTCCGCCGCGCGGCTCGCCGGAAGTCTGATTCGGGTCAGAATGCCCCCGGTTTGGCCGCTTCGGTTATGCCTCCGCAATCGGCCCGGGGTCGGGGTGGAACGAGGTCCGTGTCGAAAGGTGGTGCGCGGCAGGTCGTTCAGCCGGACTCCCTGCCGTACTCGGGTAGCACCGTGAAATGCCGGACGGTGCCCGACAGGCCCGGCAGCTCCCGGGGTTCGGTCCAGGTGGTGAAGTCGTCGCGGCAGTCGCTGTAGAAGTATTTGCCTTCGTCGTAGGAGTCGAGGAAGATCCGCCACCCACCAGCTGGGAGCGGAACCACGCATTGGCCTTCCCGCGGGCTGCCCCAACCGGCCCAATCGCCGGTCCTGATCAGGGTGTACGGCCCGTGCGGCTCGGCGCCGACCGCCAGTTCGACGTATTTGGTGGTCTCGTTCTTGGTGAACGCGTAGTAGCGGTGGTCGCGCCGCACGACGGTGGTGTCGATATAGCCGTAGAGCGAACAGGGTTTTCCATCGGGTCCCGGTGTATCGACGGGGGCCGGTTCGTCCGGTGGCGGCAGGACGGACACCGGAGTGAGGTCGGTCCAGGTGCGCAGCGATCGGTCGGTGGCGGTCATCAGATGCGGGGTGAACGAGCAGCCGTCGGACAGTGAGACGAGGACGTGCACCCGTCGCTGCGCGTCGATCAGCCACTCGGGCGCCCAGGTGGAGGTCACGCCCGGTATCGGAACAGTGAAGTCGTACAGGTGATTCCAGGTACGCCGGTCGGTGCTGCGCGCGAAGCCGATGGTCTGGCCCTCCCACGCGGTGGTGTAGGCGAGGTAGTAGGCGCGATCGACGTGCCGGAAGACGGACGGGTCGCGCAGGAGCCCGGTGGGTGGTCGATAGGCGGGCCCGCGCAGCAGTTCGAAGTTCAGCGCGTCGGCGGATTCGTAGACATATAAATCGGATTCGCTCGCGTCGGTGAACGCGGTCATCGTGTACCGCACGATCGGTCCGGCCGCCGCGGCCCGATGCGGCGCGCACAGGGCGATCGGCACCGCCGCCGCCAAGGCCAGCGCGGATCTGCGACTCATCGGCACGTCTGCCACCAGAGGAATTATCCAGCGCCGAGTGCGTCGCACTTGCCGACACGCCGCGGTTGGCGCAGTTCACCGGCTCTGCGCCGACGGCGCGGAAATCAGTGGAGACCAGCGGATATATGAATTGCACAAGTGTCCAGTAATGGCCGGATGGCCTATTTCGACGATGGGTTCATACCACAATGTGTGGTCTATTCCGAATGCAATAGTGCGTTTTCCGGCATATGCCGGGTCAGGGGATCATTCCATCCGGAATCGCCCCATAACGTGGAGAATGTGGGTAATCTGGTGGAGTCCCACGCAGTTCGGGACAGCTCCGCAGAGTGGGTCGTGGTCGCCCCTGCGGCTCACTATCGCTGTACACAGTCCGATGAGGCCCGGGTAATCCTCGGGCCTCATTGGTGTGTATTCGGCGGCGGACATTTGCCGCGCGACTCACGCGCATACCGGTGATTTATCTGACGCGGGGCGATGCTCTGCGGAATTCTTCCTATCCGGGCCATCGTCGGGTTCGAATGCCCTTGGTTCCAGCTGGTCCTGTGTATCGAATTCGCAACAATAGGGCGATTGCTTGTGTTTCGCGGACAGCGGTCGGCTTTCGGGGCAGATCGACCGTGGATCTGCTCGGGCCACGGCCCCGAGCCGCCGCGGCCCGCAGTGCCTTCGTAGCCCAACTACGTTCGGATGGAAAGAATTTCAGGCGACTGTCGGCCGGGTGACGTGGGTCGATGCGGTCCGCGACGGTCGTTCCGGGCGATGTCTCCGGCGCGTCGGCTCAGGCGTTTTGTCCCGAGTGGGACTGGTGCGCTAGCCTTTCTTCCGGTCCTTCATGTTGTTCGCGTTCGGCAAATGACATCGATATGTTTCCGTCACATTCAAGACGGAATATCCCTATTTCACGTTGTTTCCTTGCGGCTGGTCCGGGGTGGCGGTGGTGGCCATCGGCGGGCCGGCGTCCGACTGTCGACCGAGGAGGTTCGTTGATGACGGAGAGGTCCGTGGCACCGGCGCTGGGCGGGTCCCGTTGGTAGGCAAGGTCATTCCACTGCTTTCCGGCGGTGCCGGCGCGACCGCGCTGCTGGAGCCGGACATCACCCGTGACCTGCTCGCGCAGGCGAAGGCCCGGTCGGACAGCGCGGCCAACCGGGCCGGCGCCGCGAGCGGGCGGGCGGTGAACCGGGAGAAGGTACTCGAACACGTCGGTTCCGCGTACGGTTCCGCGCGGGCGGTAGCCACGGCGGACAACGCCCGGGACGCCGCCTGGCATGCCTACGTCACGGCGAACCACGCCCTGAAGGTCAGTTGCTACGCCGTGGCCGCCGCCGAGGCCGTGACCAGGGTGCAACTGGCGGCCGCGCGGGCGCTCGAGGCGGCGAAGGCGGCCGCCTTCGCCCCGGACGATGTGGCGATCGCCGATCTGGCCGCGGCCGCAGAGGAAGCCGCGGCGGCGGTCAGCAACGGCGCATACGGTGCCCCGCACACCGTGTCGATCCCACGCATCGATCGCAGCTAGCCGCGGCCCCGGGGGTCCGCGAACTCGCCGGGCGAAGCGGGCCTGCGCCGAGTTCAGCTATCTTCCGGTTATATTCACGGTTTATGCGTACTTGGACTCGGCGGGCAGCGAACGCGGTCGCGGCCTCGCTGGTTGCGCTGCTGGTGCCCGGCGTGGCGGTGGCCGTGCCGCCGGGACCCGCGGCAGGCGTGCCCGCGCTCGGACCGGATTTCCTGTGGGGCGTCGCCGCGTCCGGCTTTCAATCCGAAGGCCATGTACCGAAGAGCAACTGGACCAACTACATCGAAGACGAAGGTCTGGACCCGTATGGGAACTCGATCGACTTCTTCGACCGGTACGCCGCCGACATCGATCTCGCGAAATCGCTCGGCGTCAAGGTGTTCCGCATCGGTATCGAGTGGGCACGGCTGCAACCGACCGGCCCGGACCAGTGGGACGCCGACGGTTTCGCGTTCTACGACAAGGTGGTCGCCAAGATCGTCGCGGCGGGCATGCGGCCGATGATCACCCTCGATCACTGGGTGTATCCGGGCTGGGCCTTCGACGAGGGCGGCTGGGACTCCGACGGCATGGTCGAACACTGGCTGGCCAACATGAAGAAGGTGGTCGACCGGTACGACCGGCGAGATCCCCTGTGGGTCACCATCAACGAGCCGGTCGCCTACATCATGCACGAGGTGCACAAGAACGAGACCGACCAGCGGGTGATGGAGGACCGGGTCGTCGAGGCGCACAACGCGATCTACGACTACATCCACCAGAAGCGTCGTACGGCGAAGGTGACCAGCAACTTCGGCTATGTCGCGGGCGAGGACGAGCAGGCCAACGGCCAGATCATCGAAAAGATCCGGGACCGGCTCGATTACGTGGGCGTCGACTACTACTTCGCGCGCGGCGCCGCCCCGTCCAGCGTGTCCGCCCCGGCCCGAGCCATCGCCGACGCGCAGTCCATCGGCATGTGGCAGCTACCGCTGCGGACCGAAGGCATCTACTATGCGCTGCAACGGTATTCGCGACTGTTTCCCGGAAAGCCACTCTATGTGGTGGAGAACGGCATGCCCACCGAGGACGGCACGCCTCGTCTGGACGGCTACACCCGCAGCGACCATCTGCGCGACACCATCTACTGGCTGCAGCGGGCCAAGGCCGATGGCATGAACCTGATCGGCTACAACTACTGGAGCATCACCGACAATTACGAATGGGGTAGCTACACACCGCGATTCGGGCTCTACCAGGTGGACGTCGCGGTCGATCCCGGTCTGGCCCGCAAGCCGACGGACGCCGTCGCCACCTATACCGCGATCATCGGCGACGGCGGCGTCCCCGCCGACTACCAACCGACCCGCGAGCCCGCCCCCTGCCACGTCGTCGACTGGTACAACGGCTGCACCGATCCCGGCCCGGTCCCGTAACGCCGACTACCCGTCGCTGCCCGCGACGAGCACGGCGACGAGCGCGATCGCGCCCGGCAACGCCTGTACCAGCAGAATTCGCCGACTCGCAGTGGCAGCGCCGTAGACTCCCGCGACAACCACGCAGGCGGTGAAGAAGATCATCGCCGCATGCCCGACCGGGTCCGCGGCGAGCAATCCCCAGATCAGACCGGCGGCGAGAAAACCGTTGTACAGTCCCTGGTTCGCCGCGAGCACCTTTGTCTGCTCGGCGAATTCGGCGGAGCTGCCGAACGCCGCCCGCACCCGCGGCGTGGTCCACAGGAACATTTCCATCGCCAGGATGTAGACGTGCAGGGCCGCGACCAGCCCGACCAGGATCTCCGCTGCTACGCGCACGATCGACTCGCTTCCTCGAAGGGGCCGGGGCCGGCCGGGTGAAAGAAAACGGGATGTCCGTGCTGGACATCCCGTTTCGGGTCATGAACGGTGCCGGGTGGTTATTCCACGACCTGGACGATGTCGCCCGGCTCGAGGTGGCGGTAGGTCGCCTCGGCGGCGTCGGGGTTCATTCGGATACAGCCGTGGGACATCGAATCGAGCGGGCCGATGTGGGTGGCGATGTCACCGTCGAAGAAGACGGCGAATTCCATCGGAGCATTGTGCATCGTGCTCCAGAAGTGTTCCCGCTTGAAATCGACGTCGAAGACGCCGACGTGCGATTCGTAGCCCGGCCTGCCGATCTCGATCGGCTTGGGACCGTAGATGGTCTTGCCGTCCTCCATCAGCCACACTTCCTTGGTGGACAGCCGCATGCACGCGCGCGTCTTCGGCGCGGTGCACGGCGCGTAGACCGGCGGGGGCGGCGGTGGCTGGATGATCGCCGGAGTGCCGATATCGGGGCCGCCGGGCCATAGCGGTTCGGCCTGCGCGGTGGCCGTCATGGCGAATCCGGCCGCCACGACCCCGGCCACCGCCACGGATCTGACCGCCCAATTCCGAAAACGCTTACTGCTCATCAAATTTCCGACCTCTCTTCGCCTTGCCGCCACACTGCGTGCCGAATGCCAGGGTGAATAGGAGTACCTCGTCGCAAAAGCTCCAGAAATCCGAGGTGCTGAGATCATCGCGGACGGTGCGCACGTGGTCAATCGCGGCGCGCGAATTGTTAGCCGAACTATCCCGCTATTAGCCGAACAATCCCCCCAATGCGCCGCCGCTCTGCCCGGCCTGCTGACCGCCGCCGGTCCCGCCGAGCAGGCCGCCCGGCGGCAGTTCCGAAGGCTGCACGATGACGAAGCCGCGACCCGAGAACGACAGCGTCAAACCCTCGCCGGTGCTGCGGCCGATCAGCCTGCCGAGACCGAACGAGTCGTTGCGCTTGATCCCGGTCTGCAAGCTCGACGACCAGGCGACCGCGGCCTGCGGATCGGCGTAGGTCGGCTGATCGACGTTCAGCACCACCGGCGAGCCGTGCGTGGTGATGGCGATCCGGCCGCGGCCGGTGAAGACGCAGTTGAACAGGCCCGCGTTGCTGGCGACGCCGGCCGCGCCCTGCACCCGCTGGATGTTGTAGGACAGCGAGGTATCGAACGCGAGCACGTTGGAGCCGTTGATGGTGAGTCCGTCGGAGCCGTCGAGATCGATGAGGTGCACGTCGGCGGCGCTGTCGGCGAGGAAAAGATCGCCCCGGCCGGACACATTCATCAGCGGCACGCCCTCGCCGGTGAGCCGCTGCTGGATGGCGCGGCCGATGCCGCCCGAGCCGAGCGCCTTGAACTGCATGTCGCCCTGGTAGGCGACCATCGAGCCGGCCCGCGCCATGACCTCGCCGTTGACGGCGACCTTGATCATCTTGCTGCCCTGCTTCTGGATACCGACGCCGGTGACTTCGGCGTGGCTGGGGTTGAACAGATCGCTCTGCATCGGCAGTGCTCCTTGCTGAGGTGCGGGCGCGGCGGGCGGCGGGTAGGCGGGCGCCGCAGGGTACTGGGGTGCGGCCGGTTGCTGTGGCGGCGCGGAATATCGGGGCGGTGCGGCGTACTGCGGTGGCGTCGCGGGCGGTGCCTGTCCGTAACCGGGCGCGGCGGCGGGCGGACTCGGTGGCGGCGCGGGCTCGTCGTCGATGTTCACGCCGAACGCGGTCGCGATACCGGCCAAGCCGTTGTCGTAGCCCTGGCCGACCGCGCGCACCTTCCATGCGCCGCCGCGCCGGTAGATCTCCACGCAGACCACGGCCGTCTCGGTGGTGAGTCCGTCCATCGGGAAAGTCAGTGCCCCGGAATCGGATCCGATGGTGGACAGCAGCGTGCCCGCGCCCGCGAAGGTGGCCGGTCCGCTGCCGTCCAGGCTCGCGGTGACGACGACCTTGTCCACATCGGCCGGCAGGGCGCTGGTCTGCACGTCCACCATGTCGCCGCGGCCGCTGCCGTGCCGGTAGGTGACGCCGGGACCGACCGGCTGGTTGAAGAACACGAAGTCGGCGTCGGAACGGACCCGTCCGTCCGTGCCGAGCAACAGCGCCGACACGTCCACCCCGGCGGCGCAGGCGACGGTGACCGTCATCCGATCGGCAGGTGCGGGCCGGTTCTCCCCGCGAGCCAGGGCCGTCATCGCGACCCGCCCGGGTCGAATGCCATCCGATTCACGGCATCAAGTGTGTCCCGAGTTCGTCCCGCGCGCTACCACCCGCGCCGGAGCGCCGAGCGTCCGGGCATTGACAGTTAGTGACCGATCGGTTGCAATGTTGGAGTGAGCTACGACACCATCATCAAGGGCGGCCGCTGGTTCGACGGGGCAGGCTCCGCCTCCGCGGTGCGCCATCTCGGACTCCGCGGTGACCGCGTGGTCACCGTCTCGGCCGACCCGCTCGACGAGACCGGCTGCGCGCGGGTCCTCGACGCCGCGGGCAAGTGGGTGGTGCCCGGGATGATCGACATCCACACGCACTACGACGTCGAGGTGCTGAAAACGCCCGCCCTGTCGGAGTCCGTGCGCCACGGCATCACCACGGTGCTGCTCGGGTCGTGCTCGCTGTCCACCGTGCACGTCGGCGCCACCGACGCGGGCGACCTGTTCGGCCGCGTCGAGGCCATCCCGCGCCGGCACGTCATCGAGGCGGTCGAGCAGACCAAGACGTGGCGTTCGGCGCGCGAATACATCGCCGCGCTGGAGGAGCTGCCGCTCGGGCCGAATATCGCCGCGATGCTGGGACATTCCGATATCCGCACCGCATTGCTGGGGCTGGACCGGGCCACCCGCGCAGACGTGCGCCCGACCGAGGCCGAACTCGCCGCGATGGAAGCGGCCTTGACCGAAGCGCTCGATGCCGGGTTCGTCGGAATGTCGGCCCAGCAATTGCTGTTCGACAAGCTCGACGGTGACACCTGCCGGTCCCGGACGCTGCCCTCGACCTATGCCAAGGCGCGAGAACGCCGTCGGCTCAACGCGATTCTGCGCAAGCGCGGGCGAATCCTGCAGGCTGGTCCCGATATCGCGTCGGTGCGCAGCATCGCCGCGATGACACTGAGCACCTTGGGCATTTTCCGTAAGCAGTTGAAGACCACGCTGCTCTCCGCCGCGGACATCAAGGCGAACCCGGCCTTGGTGCACATCATGGGACCGCTCGCGCGCGTGTTGAACGCGCTGGGCGGCGATTTCCGCTGGCAGCACCTGCCGGTGCCGTTCGAGGTCTATGCCGACGGCATCGATCTGGTGATCTTCGAGGAATTCGGTTCCGGCGCAGCGGCATTGCACCTCGCCGATCAGGTCGAGCGCAACGCGCTGCTGCAGGACGAGACCTATCGGCGGCAGTTCCGCAAGGACTACGACGCGAAATTCGGCATGCGGGTGTGGCATCGCGACTTCTTCGACGCCGAAATCGTCGCCTGCCCGGACGATTCGGTGATCGGCAAGACCTTCGGGCAGGTGGGGGTCGAGCGCGGTGGCCTGCACCCGGTGGACGCGTTCCTCGATCTGGTGCTCCAGCACGGCACCAAGGTGCGCTGGCGGACCACCATTTCCAACCACCGGCCGGAGTTCCTGGCCAAACTGGGCGCGGATCCCGGTGTGCAACTGGGCTTCTCGGATGCGGGCGCGCACCTGCGGAATATGGCGTTCTACAACTTCGGGCTGCGCTTCCTGCGCCGGGTGCACGAGGCGGAGCAGGCGGGCCGACCGTTCCTCTCGCTCGAGCGCGCGGTGTACCGGATGACCGGTGAACTCGCGGACTGGTACGGCATCGATGCGGGCCACCTGCGCGAGGGGGATCGCGCCGATCTGGTGGTGATCGACCCGGCGCACCTGGACGCCACGCTGGACGACTACGCGGAAAGCCCGGTCGCGCAGTATGACAACCTGTCCCGCATGGTGAATCGCAATGACGGCGCGGTCTCGGCCGTCTTCATCGGCGGCGAGTACGTCTTCGGCGACGGCACGGCCGCGCCTGCCCTCGGCACCAGGCGCACGGGTCGTTTCCTCAGGTCACTGGCCCGGTGAGCGAACAGCAGCGACGACCACCGGCGCTGCGCCGGACCCAGGCCGAACGGCGCGCCTCGACCATCGCCAAGCTGGTCGAGGCGACCATCGAGACCATCGCCGAAATCGGTTACCACAACGCCTCGCTCGGCGAGATCAGCCGGCGCGCGGGTGTCTCCAAGGGCGGTATCTTCCGGCACTTCGACTCGCGGATCGACCTGGTCGTGGCGGCCGCGGAGGAGGTCGGTCGCCGGCACATGCGCGCGTTCGACAACATCCGGGCCCGCGAGCAGGCCGATCGTCCACTGGACGTGACGCATGTGCTGCACCGGGCACGCAATCAGATCCGGCAGGAAACCAACACGGTCTGGTTCGAACTGCTGGTGGCCGCGCGCACCGAACCGGAACTGCGCGCTCGCCTCGCGCCGGTGACCAAGGCGCTGATCGATGATGTCGAACGCGTCGCGGTCGCCGCGCTGACGCCGGCGGTGCCTGCGGATATCGCCCGCCTGCTGGTCACCTCGATCGTGCACATGTTCGACGGTGAAGCGATCTTGCGTGCCGCCTATCCGCGGCCGGAACTCGAAGACGCGCGCATCGAATACTTCTCCGGTGTTTTCCAGTATCTGATCGCCGAGCACGGGCGCATCGAGCCGAGTTCCTGAGACCACCTCGCGGGGCGCAGATCAGCGCTCTGTGAGCTTGAGCACGAGACTGTACGACCGATCGGTCAGATTGTAGCGTGGCCTGTGCCGGTGCTGTACCGGCGACCGTTCCAGCGACTCCGAGAGGTCGGGCATGACGGCTACACAAGCGATTCGACAGTTGGCGCCGACCGTGTGCTGTATATGTTTCCGGTCGATCTGCGGTCGCGAGTCGCGCCGCCCGTCGCCTTCACGGCAGTCACGAACGCGCTGGGGCCGGTCTTGTACCGGCCCGACAACGGTGCGCTCGAACTGGTGGACATCGCCCGCTCGATCAACGCGCGACTCGCCGCCGACCTGGCCGATCGGGCGGTGCACCGCCGGGCCGGGGAGTTCGCCGGGCTCGGCTTGATCCGCGAACTGCAACGGGCACGCGCCTCGGCATTGGGCACGAACTGGGGCCGGGTACCGACATTGCGGCATCCGCCGGAATTGACACTGACGGACTTCCGGCCGATGTTCCAGTACAACCCGGTGGTCGGCGTGGCGCCGGCCGAGTCGGGACTGCCGCTCAACTTCGTGATCACGAGTTTCGACGGGCGGTTGAGCGTGGACCTGATGCTGCCGTCAGAACCGGACGACCGCGCCCACGCGGTCGTGGCCGCGGTGCATCGTCGGCTTTCGGACGTTCGATAGGGTGTTCGCCACCGCGGACGGCGCGAAAGGCATTCAGTCGTTCGTCGAGCGGCGGAAGGCGAACTTCATCGGCCGTTGACCGGGGCGTCGAGCTGCAGATCCACCTGCAGCGTGGTGCCGTGCCCGCCGGTGTGCATGCGGACCAGGTCGGCGAGCTGGTTCACCAGTAGCAGTCCGCGCCCGCCGAATTGGAACGGCTGCGGCGGCACGCGGCCGGCGAGGGGGTTGCTGATGTGTCCCGCGTCGCGGATCTGACAGCGCATCCGCGTGCCGTCCACCCACAGGGCGAGCGTGCCGCGGCCACCGCCGTGCACCACCGAATTGGTGGTGGTTTCCCCGATCACCAGCTCGAGATCCACGAGGCGGTCCGCGCTCATGCCCGTGCGGCGGGCGAACTCGACCGCGCGGTGCCGGGTGCCGGTGAGCGATGCGGCGTCGAAGGCGATGACAGGTACGGCCGCGGGGGGAGCGGGCAGCGGTTCGTTGTACCGGCTGACGATATGGTCGGGATCGTAGGCGGCACTGGCGCGTTCGCCGTCGCCGTCGATCAGCGTGGGATGCGTCGCGGTGGCGTCCGTGAGCACCGTCGCGTCTAGGGCGGTGGTGTCGTACGGGCACAGGATGCTGACCTCGCGCCTCGCGAACGCGGCATTGATCAATGCCTCGTGCTGCGCGCACGCCGGGTACTCCCATGCAGAGCGGCCCGCCCAGATGGGTTCGCCGATGATCCGCACCCGTCCGGCCGGGTAGCGATCGGCGAAGGCACGCAGTACGCCGGGAATGATGCGGCCGGGGTTGCGGCCCTCGACGGTCATGTCCATGAGTTGCACCGCGGCCGCGTCCGGGCCGAGCGCGTCCCGGATCAGCGCGAGGTTCGGCCCCGGGACCGAGACGGCCACCGGCTCGTCTTCGGCCAGTCCCGCCCGAATGAACCCGATGGTGCCCGCCAGGTATTCCTCGGCATCGCGATAGAACAGCGCCGGATGGACGAACTGCCCGGTGTTCGGCGGCCCGGCTACTGTGCTGGTCATCGGTTGGTCTACCTCGATTTCGGGCAGGAGGCCGACGCGGCGCATCTGGCTCTGCCAGTCCAGTGTCCAGGGTGCGGGGCGCGTTGTCAGCCCCGGCCCCGGCTCAGGACTCCGGCAGCAGTGCAGGGTCCGTGCACAGCGCCCGCAGGCGCGACAGGACCGCGGCGCGCGACTGCGCGAACGCCGACTCGAAATTCAGCAGGCGCGAGCGCGGGACCGCGCCGGAACCGAGGGCGTCGAGTTCGAAGGCGAGCACGCCCGGATCGGTCTCCGGCCGGAGTTCGCCGGACTCGATCGCGTCGCGAATTATCGACCGCACGAACACATCCCATTCGCGGGCCAGTTCGGCCAGGCGATCGTGCACCGGCCCGGGCCGGTCGTCGAACTCGGCTTGGATCGCTACGAAGAAGCAGCCGCCGGGCAGCTGCTTATCGGTGTAGAACCGCAGCCGCGCTTCGTGTAGCGCCCACAATTGCCGCACACCGGCCGGCGCGTGCAAGGCCGGCGCCACGACCAGCTCCGCCCACTGCAGCCGGGCGCGCTCGATGGCCGCTAGTTGCAGTTCTTCTTTGTCTCGCCAGAGGGAGAACAGCCCGGATTTGCTCACGCCCGCCGTGGCGGCGACGTGGCCCATGCTCAATCCGTCCAATCCCTCGACAGAGGCCAGCTCGATGACGGCGTCCAGCACGACGGTCCGTGCGCGATCGCCGCGGGCCCGGCGTCCGTCGCCCGGAGTGCTCTGCGCCATCGGTCCAGTTTATCGCGATAAGTCCGACCGATCGGTCGGTGGTCCGGCGGGCTCATTTGGGCAGCGGAATTGTGTTGGCGCACACCGCGTCCCGCAGCTGACGCGGCCCTGAGTTCGCCGGAATGTCGTACCAGAGATCCATTTCCAGGCGATTGCCCGCGCCGAGGGTGAGCTCGGTCGGCTGCCGCTTGATCGCCATCGCGTCCACGCTCGGCGGATGGGCCGCGTCCGCGGTGTCGTCGAGCTGGTAGTCGGCCGGCCGTGTGGTGTGAAAAGTGTTGTCGGTGTTGACGATAGCCACCCTGATGCGGATGAACTGCCCCTTGGGCAGCCATTCGGCGTGCGTACCGAGGATGTAGCCGATACCCGGCTCGACGGTCGACGCGGTGACGGTCAGTTTCGCGCAATCCTGCGGGGTGCGGACGTATGCGGTCGGGGCGGGCGGCGGTGGCGGCGCGGCGGGCGGCGCCTCGGTACCGCAGGCGGTGGGCAGGACGAGCAAGAGCAGGAGCAGCCGACGCACGCGGTCAAGCGTAGAAGCAAAAGCCCCGCGACCATTGACATTCGGCGTGACCGGTCACAAACTGGTGGCAGGTGCGGACAATGGTGTCACACGACACCAATTGGTAGAGAGCCTCGGTCCGCGCGACTCAGGAGACCTGATGGCTACCACCACGTCCGCGCCGCGGCCGAAGACCTCGGCCCGCACCGGCACGCTCACCGCGACGATCGAGGCGCTGACCATCGGCCTGGACTACGAGGGCGGGATGATCGGCCGGACGAAGGGCCACGACATCCTTCGATTCCGTGCGGGCACAAGGCGTTTCGTCGCATTCACGCACCCCGACTACGTGGACCACGTGCTGCACGCCGGCAGGTCGAAGTATCACAAGTCCTTCGAATACGAGATCCTGCGGGCGCTGCTCGGGGTCAGCCTGTTCACCGACGAGGACGAGTCCTGGCAGCGCCACCGGACGATGCTCACGCCGATGTTCGCCAAACGGCACCTGCACGGGCTGATCGACCTGATGCTCGAGCCGATCGAGGCGAGCATCGCCCGGCTCGACGCGCAGGATGGCCGGGTCGAGGTCGACATGGTCGGCGAAATGGTCGAACTCACCCTCAACGTCGTCGGCAACGCGCTGTTCGGCCGGCAGTTCGGCCGGCTCGCGGTGGGCATGTCGCCGCTGGTCACCGACGGTCTGCGGTTCGCCGAACGGTTGGAGCGGCTGTTCATCGTGGCGGCGCCGCCCAAACAGGCTTGGCGCGCGGTCGCCTGGGTGGCGCTGACGCCGGTTCCGTTGCCGCCGCCGTTTCGTCGCATCCAGCGGATCGCGCGGACGCTGGACCGGGAGGTCTGGCAGGTCGTCGACGACCGTCGTGCGCATCCCACCGACGGCCCGGATCTGCTCAATCACCTGCTGCACGCCGCCGACGAGCAGGGCAGCCTGCCGGTGCGCCGGGTCCGCGACGAAGCGCTCACCTTCATGCTGGCCGGACACGAGACCACGGCGAACGCACTGTCCTGGATGTGGTATCTGCTCGCGCTGAACCCCACGGCCAGAACGCGTTTGCTCGACGAGGTCGATTCGGTGCTGGGCGGGCGTCGTCCGACGGCCGCTGATCTGCCCCGATTGCCTTGGACGGCAGCCTGTTTCCAAGAGGCGATGCGCTATTTCTCACCGGCATGGGCCATTCCGCGGGTGGCGATCGCGGACGACGTGATCGACGGGCATCACATTCGCAAGGGCACCACGGTGGTGATCTCCACCCATCACATCCACCACGATGCGCGTTGGTGGCCGAATCCCGAGGAGTTCGATCCGGCGCGCTTCCTGCCCGGCGCGGGCCGCGAGCGGGCGCGCTCGGCCTACCTCCCCTTCGGTGGGGGCAAGCGCATCTGTATCGGTTCGAGTTTCGCCGTGATGGAGTCGGTGTTGATCACCGCGGCGATGAGTCAGCGCTTCGTCTTCGATCTGGTGCCCGGGCATCCCGTCACGCCGGAGGCCACGTTGACGCTGCGGCCGCGGCACGGTCTGCGAATGATCGCCCGGCGCAGGGATATTGCGGTCGGCTGAGTTCAGTACCAGTGGTTTGCCTGCCAGAAGTCCCAGGCGGCGATCGGGCTGCCGTAGCGCTTGTTCATGTAGTCGTAGGTCCAGCGGATCTGGGTGACCGGGTTGAACTGCCAATCCGGGCCGTGGGTTCCCATCTTTTCCGGTGGTAACGCCTGACCGAGACCGTAGGCGCCGCTTTCCGGATTCACCGCGAAAACGTTCCAGCCGCTTTCGCGGGTGATGATGTTGTCGAATGCCCAGAAATGGTGCGGTGGCACCATGGTCATCGCCAAGGCTTTCACCGCGGCGCGCGGCATCGAGAGGACCGAACCGGCGGGGTGTAATTGTCCCCCTTTCGAGGGGGTCGCACAGATCGCCGGCGCGTCGGCGGCCGCGCAGTCGGTGGCCACGGCGTGTGCCGGGGCCGTACCTAGGAAAAGTGCACATACGGCTGCTGCGAGGGTGGGAATGACGTACCGCATCGTCGGTCCTTTCGCCTTCAATGGTTGAAGCTCGAAGCCCGTGCTGCGAATTCAGCAAATCACTGGTGATCGACGCGGTGGTGCAGCCACTCCGGAGTGTCCGGGTATCGAATGGGAAATTTCGGGCGCGTCGCCCGTCGTCGACGCGCGGACGACACGCCGGTCCGCGTGATCGCCGGGGAACCAGGTCAGCTCTGTTCGTGTTCCCACGAAACCCGCTGCGACCTGCCAAAATACTGCCGCGCGGCGGCGCGCGGCAGTGATGCCTATGGGCTATTGTCCCTGTTCATGATGAGTAGCCCGGGTCGGACGCGAATTCGAAGCCGTCTCACCGCCTCGGTGGTGGGGGCGATCGTCGCGGCGTTGCTCTCGCCGCCGGTGGCCTCGGCGGACCGGGCGCCCGCGCCTGCCTCCCCGACCTCGGTGCCCGCCGCACCGGACGAACCGCCGGGCGGTTCGCCACCGCGCATTCGCGGCACGAACTGGGCCGGGTACGTGGTGACGGGCAACTTCAAAAGCGTCTCCGCCGAATGGGTCGAGCCGGAGGTGTCCTGCACCGACACCGGCGTCATCCAGCGGGTCGTACCCTGGGTCGGCTTGAACGGAACCGTGGTCGACGGCAAACAGGCGTTGCCGCTCATGCAGACCGGTGCCGAAGCCATCTGCGTCAGCGTGGCGGGTGCGATCGCCTCGCTGCCCGGCTTGGCCATCGTGAACCTGGCCAGCGCGACCATCGCGAACAATCCCACCTGGTTCCGCAACGCGGTCCGGGCCGCCGAGGGCGTGAACACCCAGCTCGGGCAGGCGGCGGTGGGCGCGTGCCAGACCGTGGGCAGCGGTTCGGCGCCCGGCGCGGCGGTCTGTGCGCAGCAGACGTATCGAATGGCCCTGTGGGAGGCGTATCCGGCGAACCCGGTGATCTATCCCGACGTGACCATGGCCCCCGGCGACAAGATGCAGGCCTCGGTGACCTTCGACGGTTCGGCCTACACGATGACCGTCGCGAACGTGACCCAGAATTGGTCGCGCACCACCGTCGCGCATTCCACCGCCCCCGCGCAGACCGCCGAAATCATTGTCGAAGGCCAGCTCAACAGCGCCCTGCCGGATTTCAGCCCGATCAATTTCACCAACGTGAAGATCGACGGCAAGCCGCTCTCGGCGTTCGAACCGGTGAGTTATTCCATCGGGGCGACCAACGGTGAGCTCAGTCCCGGTCCGATTGCCAAGAGCGGCACCGCGTTCACCATCGCGCGCTAGCGCGGCACGGATTGCGCCCCGCCCCGGCTCGCCCCGGGGTGGGGTTTTTCATGGTGCCGGTTCGAACCAAGCCGGGCCGTCGGACAGCGCGTGCGCGAGGCGCAGCGATTCGTGCTCGGGCAATTCCGGTAGCGCCGCGAGCTCGAACCAGCCGACCTCGAGTGATTCGTCGTCGTTGACCTGTGCGGTGCCGCCGACCGCCCGGCAGCGCATCGTGATGTCCATGAACTGGCAGATGTCGCCGTTGGGGTAGGTGTGCGGCGGCATCGCGCGCACCGCGACGAGACGTTCGGCGACGCAGTGCACGGCCGTCTCCTCGTAGACCTCGCGGACCGCGCACGCGGCCGGATCTTCACCGGGCTCGGGCATGCCCGCGATGATCGCCCACCGGCCGCTGTCGGCGCGTCGCCCCAGCAGTACCCGGCCCTGGTCGTCGAACACCACCGCGCTCACCCCGGGCAACCAGAGCAGTTGGGTGCCCGCGTCGGCACGGATGGTTCGGATGAAGTCAGGAGTCGCCATGGCACGACAGTAGGGCAGGTCAGGCAGGAGATTGCTATGAGATTTTCCTGTGATTGCACGGAGATCTGTTCGGTAATTGATTCGTTATAGGCCGCGTGTCGGGCTTGGTGTTTTATCCGAAGAGGCGGAATATGGCATTCGGATCCGATGGAATCACAAACACCAGGGTGTTCTCGAAATCCATTCAGGGCCGGTGGTTCTCCCCGCCGGTCGTCGACGGAGATCGGAGGAACGCACGATGAAATCCATCGATATCGCGCGAGTCGACCGGGGTGGACGCCGCCTCGTGGTGACCGCGCTGATCGCTACCGCCGCCGTGGGTTCGCTGTTCGGCGCCGCTGCGCCGGCGCAGGCCAGGCCGCAGTCCGGCGCCGCCGGCGCGGTCGAGGAGCCGGTCGAGAACAAGATCGCGGCGGGACACGGGATCGCGCCGAGCGCGATCGCGGAACGCGCTTTCGCCGCCGCATGGACCAAACTCGGTTCGCCCTACCGCTGGGGCGGCACCGGCCCCGACGCGTTCGATTGCTCCGGCCTGGTGGTGTGGGCCTACCGCCTGGCCGGTCGCGAAGTGCCGCGCACCAGTGGTGACCAACTTGCCGCAGGCACCCCGGTCGCGCAGGCCGACCTGCGCCTCGGTGATCTCGTATCCTTCAACGGCGGTGGACATTCCGGGCTCTACGCGGGCGACGGCAACGTCATTCACGCCGGCACCGAGAGCACCGGCGTCACGATCGCGCCGATCTCTTCCATGCCCTTCGCCGGCGCACGGCGCTTCTGATTCGAGACTGGTCGTTCTGTGATTGAAGGCGGCAGACCGGGGTATGTCGCCGTTGGCGGGCCGCTTCGGCGGTCGGACAGGTTGGTTCCTGACCTCGTCAACGGCGACGAGCCGCTCAACGGCGAGCGGGCGGTTCGGGGACGCACCGGTCCGGACGACGACGGGTTCGCCGAATAGATATCGAGATAGACGGCGTTGCGGTAGTTGGTTGCCGTGGTCGCCCCTGCGAAAGGGGACACCCGGTGTCCATAGCTCTGGTCGACTCCGCGGGCCTGCCGCTGGAGCACGTCGGCGTCTCGCTGGGGTGGGATCCCGCCGAGGTCTGGGTCGATGTCGACGGCTCGGTGACCGCGGACAGCAGGATCGACGTGAATTCGGCCGCGCTGGTGTTCAGCGCAGATGCGTTGGTGGACACCGTTTATCACGAGCAGCTGGCCTCGCGTGACGGCGCGATCGCGCACAGCGGGGACGATCCGACGGGGGCCGGCGCGGGTGACAACGAGGTGATCACCGTGGACCTGACGCTGGTCGCACCGCAGGTGACCACGGTGTTGTTCGTCGCGACGTCCTACTCGGGACAGAGTTTCGCCCGGATCGAGAACGCGTATTGCCGTGTGCTGGACACCACTTCGGGGGTCGAGCTCACCCGCTACCTGTTGAGCGGGGGTCAGCACACCGGCTTGGTGATCGGCAAACTCGTTCGCACCCAGCAGTGTTGGTACTACGCCGGAATCGGCGCGGGCATCTACGCGAGTCATCTGGCAGACGCGGTACCGCAGGCCGTCGCGTACCTGCGCTAGTTCTGTGCGCCATTTACCATCGGGGATATGCGGATTGCTGCGGCGCAGGCCCGCCCGGCCTGGCTCGACCCGACGGCGGGCACGAAGATCGTGGTGGACTGGCTGACCAAGGCCGCGGCGGCGGGTGCGGAGCTGGTGGCGTTTCCGGAGACGTTCCTGTCCGGCTATCCGATCTGGCTGGCCCGAACAGGCGGCGCCCGCTTCGACAATCCGGCCCAAAAGGCCGCTTACGCCTACTATTTGGGTGCTGCCGTGACCCTGGACGGCCCGCAGCTGGACACGGTGCGCACGGCCGCCGGCGACCTGGGCGTGTTCTGCTACCTCGGCATCACCGAGCGCGTCCGGGGCACCGTGTACTGCACGCTGGTCGCGATCGATCCGGACCGCGGCATCGTGGGCGCGCACCGCAAGCTGATGCCGACCCACGAGGAGCGGATGGTCTGGGGCATCGGCGACGGAAATGGCCTGCGCGCGCACGATTTCGGTGTGTTCCGGGTCAGCGGCCTGTCCTGCTGGGAGAACTGGATGCCGCAGGCGCGGCACGCGCTCTACGCCGACGGCACGACGCTGCACGTGTCCACCTGGCCCGGCTCGATTCGCAACACCAAGGACATCACCCGCTTCATCGCGCTGGAGGGCCGGGTGTACTCCCTGGCGGTCGGCGCCGTCCTCGACTACGCCGACGTGCCCACCGATTTCCCCCTGTACGAAGAGCTTTCGGCCCTGGACAAACCGGCGGGCTACGACGGCGGCTCAGCCGTCGCCGCCCCCGACGGCACCTGGCTGGTCGAGCCGGTCGTCGGCACCGAACGCCTGATCCTCGCCGACCTGGACCCCGCCGAAGTAGCGAAGGAACGCCAGAACTTCGACCCCACCGGCCACTACGCCCGACCCGACATCTTCTCCGTCACCGTGAACCGCCACCGCCGCACCCCCGCCACCTTCCTCGACTAGCGGCCGATTCGCGCACCCCTTTCGTGTTCCCGCACCCCCTATGGCCCGCCACAGCGGGTGCGCGAACACGAAACGGGTGCGCGAGGTGAGAAGGGGTGCGCCGCTCACACGGGCCGATACCCGGCACCGACGTCGTTGCGCGCGTTCAGGTCGGCCATGATGGCGCTGATCGTGGTGCCGACCTCGGGCCCGAAGCAGCCGACGGCGAAATAGGCGTTGACCATGCCGACGAGGGTGCTGCCGAGGACGACAGGGGCGCCGGAATCGCCACGCAGCACACACATTTGGGTCCAGGTTTCGGTGTTTTTCGCGCGGAGGTCACCCCAGGTGACGCCGCAGCTCGTGCCGCTGGTTGAGCCGCGTTTGCACACGATCGCCGGGAATTGCGCGGGTGCGCCGAGTTCGGTGATGGTGGTGCCGCCGATGCGGTTCACCGGATCGACGCGATCTCGGTCGAATTCGATGACCGCGTAATCGAGGGCCGGATCGGAGTGGACGAACCGGCCGAGCACACCGGAGTCGGGGTCGGCTTCGGCCACGACGGTCGCGCCGACTTTCCCGCAGTGTCCGGCGGTCAGTCCGACCAGCCGATCCGCGCTGTCGCGTCCGATGGTCGTCAACGTGCACACCGCGCGTCCGTCGACCACGATGCCGGAGCCACCGCCGATCGCCGGGCCTGAATTCGTGCCGACGGTCGAATCGGCCGGGGCCAGCGCCGAATCGGGGTGCGCGACAGCGGGCGCGGCTTGGGCGGCAACGGGCGCAGCGCCGAGTACAGCTGCTGCGGCGGCGAGGGCGAGGGCGGTTCGGGTCACGAGCAGGACTCCTCTTGGTCGGACTTCCGGCGCCGTATCACCGGGTGTTCGCGGCATTCCCGGGTCGACCGATTCCAAACAGAGTATGGCGCAGTCGAATTCGCCCGCCGCGCTCAGGGGCGGATGATCGGGTGCTCGCGGCTGATGTCGATGCCGAGCAGTCGGCGCGCCGCGGTGGCATACGCTTCGGGGTCCTCGAGCTGCGGATAGTGGCCCAGGCCAGGCAATTCGATCACCGGCGCGGAGGGGCGCAGTGCGCGTAACCCTTTGAGGACCTCGACCGTGGCGACCGGATCCGCGGTGCCCCAGAGCAAGCCGATCGGCTTGCCCCAGTCGCGGATCGCGCCGTGCCAGCGCTCGGCGTGCGTCACTCGTTCGTCCAGGTAGGCGGTGAGCAGGTGGGCGATCCGGTGGCCGTCGGCGTGTGCGAGCAGTTCCCACTGCGCGGCGGCCTCGCGTTCGGTCAGCGGGTGCGCCTTCGAGAACACCGCACCGAACTCGCGGGTGAACATCGTCCGGTTCGCCAGACGGGCCGCGATCGGCCCGAGCCTGCCGCGCAGGATCTTCTGAATCGGCCGCAGCGTCGCCTTTTCCAGCATGATGCTGCCGTTGCCGAGCACCGCCCGCTCCAGCGGGAAGGGGAGCGTGCCGTCGATGTCCCTGGCGATCAGCTCGGTGGCGACGGAGGTGCCCATGTCGTGCGCGAGCAGCACGACCGGGCCCGGGTCGAGCGCGGCGACCACGTCTTCGACGGTATCGGCGTGCTCGAACAGGCTGTAGCGGTGCGGCCGGGGTTTCTCCGAGAGGCCGAAGCCGAGGAAGTCGAGGGCCAGCCAGCCACGCCCGCCGAGCCGGTCGACCACGCCGCGGAAGTCGAACGAACTGGACGGGTATCCGTGCAGCAGAAGGACGGTCGGTCCGTCACCGGGCGCGGAGCGGACGAACACCGAGCCCGCTCGGGTACGCACCTGTTGCCCGCCATCGCGCCATATGTGGACCAGATTCGGCATCACAAATGCGACATTACGGCCTATCCGCCCATCGCGGGGCCACTCCGGTACCGAGACGTACCGCGAGCACTCAGAGGAACGCGCCGTTGATCAGATAGGGCCTCGGCTCGGTCATTCCCCGTAGCGCCAGATACCCCTCCTGGAACAGGTCGAGGCGGGCCGCGAGCCCGACATCGATCGCCCATTCGTTGGCGGTGGTGATCGAATTGACCATCATCGCGCCCGGTGCCGTGGCGAGCGCCTCCCACAACAGCTTTCGCGCGGTGTCCGGCTGCCCGGCGGCCAGTAGTTTCGTATTGCCGTGTGCGTCGAGGTAGACGTAGCCGGGTTCGGCGCGCGAGACGACGAGCCGGTTGGCGCCCAGCAGGTAGCCGTGATCGGGGCCGTGCCCCGCGCCGCGCAACTGCTGGTCGAGTCGATCCATCCAGTCGAAGTCTTCGGCGGTGCCCTCGGCCACACCGGTGACGGCAGGTAGCGTCGAACGATCGACCGTGCCGACCATGCGCATCTGCGGGTGCAGCGAGAATCCCGCCAGTCGATAGCGCCGGGTCGCGCCCGGGTGCCCGGACGCCGAGATCATCCCCGCGCGGTCGCCCGCGTGCGCGAGCACCG
Organism: Nocardia brasiliensis NBRC 14402; assembly: GCF_000308475.2. Taxonomy (GTDB): domain Bacteria; phylum Actinomycetota; class Actinomycetes; order Mycobacteriales; family Mycobacteriaceae; genus Nocardia; species Nocardia brasiliensis. The sequence goes on from NZ_BAFT02000110.1 coordinate 80,084, forward strand.
CGTCCATCAGCCGCTTGCCGATGCCGGTGCCCTGCTGGCCCGGCAGCACCACGTAAGACGCCAGATACCAGAGCTGTTCCCGATTCTGCGACACTGCGAGGCCGACCACCTCGTCGTCGCGCGTGGCCACCCAGCAGCCCGCCGGATCCGCGGTCAGGAAATAGCGCAACCGATCCGACCACTGCTTCGCGTCGGCCTCCGATCGCGGTTCCGGTTCCGGCTCGTCGACTCGCCGATAGTGCCGGTCCACTTCGAGAAAACCGAGGCCGGACGCCCGTTCCGCCCCCGGCACGTCCGTCGTGCGCATGAGTCTGACCGCAACGGAGTCCATGTCGGTCACGCTACCGATCGGCGGAAAACGGGGACACCGAATTTCCGCGCGCTCAGCCGGTCAGCCCTCGCCGGACCAGCAGCGGCTCGATCTCGGGCGTCCGACCGCGGAACGCCGCAAAGGCGGCCATCGGATCGACCGAGCCGCCGCGCGCGAGCAATTCGCGCCGGAACACCTCGCCTTTGTCGCGGAGGGTGGCCGCGCCGTCGGTGAACCACTCGACCGTGTCCGCGTCCAGGACCTCGCTCCAGATGTAGGAGTAGTAGCCCGCCGCATAGCCGCCGGAGAAGATGTGCGCGAAATACGCTGTGCGGTACCGCGGCGGAATCGTCGCCATGGCCAGGCCCGCCCGCTGCAAGGCCGCCGCCTCGAACGCTTCGGCGTCGGTGCCCGCCAGCGCGTCGGCGTCCGGCACCCGGTGCCATGCCCAATCCAGCAGCGCCGCACCGAGATACTCCACCGTGCGGAAGCCGGTGCCGAAACGCTCGGCCGCCGCCATCCGCTCGATCAAGGCGGCAGGCATCGGCGCACCGGTCTCGATGTGACGCGCGTAGTTCGCCAGTATTTCCGGCCTGGCCATCCACATCTCGTTGACCTGGGACGGGAACTCGACGAAATCCCGGGGTACCTCGGTGCCGGCGAAGAACGGAAAGCGCACGTCGGAGAACAGACCGTGCAGGGCGTGGCCGAACTCGTGGAACAGCGTCCGGACGTTGTCCCAGGTCAGCAGGGCAGGCTCGCCGGTGGGCGGTTTCGCGATATTGAGGTTGTTGACCACCACCGGGCGCTGGTCGAGCAGGTGCGACTGGCTGACCAACTCGTTCATCCAGGCCCCGCCGCGCTTGGCGGGCCTGGCGAAGAAGTCGCCGAGGAACAACCCGAGCGGGGCGCCGTCGGCGTCGAAGACCTCGAAGATCCGCACTTCCGGGTGGTATCCGACGAGGTCCTCGCGTTCGACAAGGGTTATCCCGTAGGCCTTTTCGGCGGCGAAGAAGACGCCGTCGCGCAGTACCCGGTTCAGTTCGAAGTACGGGCGCAGGGCCTCGCTGTCGACCGAGAACTGTTCGGCCCGGACCTTTTCCGACCAGAACTGCCAATCCCACGAGTGGAGTTCGCCGTCCGGCGCACCGTTTGCCGCGCGCATCGTCGCCGCCAGCTCGGCGGCCTCGCGTTCGGCGTTGGCGACCGCGGGCGGCACCAACTTCGCAAGCATATCTTCTACCGCCGCAACGGTTTTAGCGGTCTGATCGGCCACCGCGTACGCGGCGTGATCCGGGTAGCCGAGCAGCGCGGCCCGCTCGGCGCGCAGGGCGGCGATCCGGACGGCGAGCGCGTGATTCGGCTCGTCCGCACCGAAACCGCGGCTCAGCGAGGCTGTCATCACGCGCTGCCGGACGTCGCGATTCTCCAGTTCGGCGAGCACGGGCTGATTGGAGACGTTCTGCAGGCGCAGCGCCCAGGCGCCGGCATGACCGAGCGCCCGGGCGTTCTCGGCGGCGGCGGTGACGGCGGCGGGGGTGAGCCCGGCCAGTTCCTCGGTGCGGTCGAGCACCAGCGCGGCGGCGTTCGTCGAGGCGAGGATGTTCTGCCCGAATTCGGTTGCGGCGGTGGCCAACTCGCTGTTCAGCTCGCGCAGCCGCGCTTGCTCGCCGGGGCCGAGGCGCGCGCCCGCGCGGACGAACCTGGTGTGATACTCGGTCAGCAGCCGGGATTCCTCGGCGGTCGATTCGAGTTCGGCCGCGCGCTCGTGTAGCGATTCGATCCGCGCGAAGAGGGCCGGATCGAGAAAGATGGCGTCCCGGTGCGCGGCCAGGCGCGGCGAGATCTCGGCTTCGATCGCGTCGGTGCCGGGGGTGGAATTCGAGGAGGCGATGTTGAAGAAGACGTTGGCCACCCGGGTCAGCAGGCTGCCGGAACGCTCCAGTGCCACAACGGTATCGGCGAAGGTGGGCACCGTGTCGAGGGCAGTGATGGCGGCGATCTCCGCGAGCTGCTCGGCCATGCCGCGCTCGAACGCGGGCAGGTAGTGCTCCTCACGGATCAGGGCGAACGGAGGCAACTGGTAGGGCAGCGTGCTGCGCTCGAAGAACGGGTTGCTCGTCATGGGGAAACTCTATGCCGCCGCGCGCATTACCTGGCTTCGTCGGCGGCGGGCCTGCGGGTGGCGACGCCGCCGAGGAAGGTACGGATGGCATTGTCGGCGATCACGTGCTTGGGCACATTCGCCTGCTGGGCTGTGGTGGCAGCGACGTAGAGGTGCGCGTTGAAGATGCCTTCGACCCATTCGGTGGGCAGGTCCGGATCGAGTGCGCCGTCGGCTTGCGCGGCGGCGATGAGGGGGCGCAGTGACGCGTCGCCGGTATCGCCCCAGTGCGGGTTGCCGGTGAAGCGGCCCGGATCGGTGAAGAGGAAGACCACGTTGTCGGCGACTTCGACGAAGGAGCGCAGCAGATAGATGAGGTGGTCCAGGGGCGAGCGGGTGCCGTCGTCCGCGGCGCGGGCGATCGTGTCGATGGTCTGCAGCGAGTCGAGCAGGACGGCGTCGACGAGATCCTGCCGCTCGGGGAAGTAGCGGTGCAGCGTGCTGCGGGATACTTCGGCGCGCTCGGCGATATCGCTCAGCGCGGCGGTGAAATCACGCGCCCAGACCGTGAGCGCCGCGGTCATGATGGCGGTCCGGGTGCGGGCGCGCGGGCCGCTCGACGCGATCGATTGCGCGTCTGCCGTCCCGCTCCTGACCATGGCGGAACAGTAGCATCCAGATCGGCGCGATGAGACATAAGGTGTTGTTAATGAGACATCAATGTCCTATTTTGATAGTCATGCGACGTAAAAGACTCCTGATGTTCGCGGGCGCGACGGTCTCGCTCGGCTTACTGGCCTGGCTCGCCCTGCGCGACACCGCCCCGGTCGGCCACTTCACCTCCGCCGCGGGCCGGGACCAGTTCTTCAGCGCGTATGACCGGGCGATGCGGGACCTGCCCACGCCGAACGCCACCTTGGATCTGCGCACCGAGTTCGGCGTGGTGCGGATGTACCGTTTCGACGGGGCGAACCCATCCGAGCCGCCGCTCGTGCTGCTGCCCGGCCATGCCGCGTCCTCGCCGATGTGGGCCGCCAATCTGCCCTCGCTGCGGAAGCTGCGCACGGTCTACACCCTCGACCTGCTCGGCGAGCCGGGCGCGAGCATCCAGGACCGGCCGATCGAAAGTCATCGCGACCAAGCCCGCTGGCTGCATCAGGCCTTGGCGGCGCTGCCCGAGCCGAAGGTGTACCTGTTCGGTGTCTCGATCGGCGGGTGGACCGCGACGAATCTCGCGATCCACCAGCCGGAGAAGATCGCCGGGGTGATCGCGCTGGATCCGGCGATGACCTTCGCGCCCATGCCGCTCGAGACGATCCTGCGTTCGATTCCCGCGTCCGTGCGCTGGTTTCCGAAGAGCTGGCGTGACTCCTTCAACAGCTGGACCGCCGGCGGCGCGCCGGTCGAGGATGTCGCGGTCGCCGACCTCATCGAGTCGGGTATGCGGCACTACGCCATGAAACTGCCCACGCCCGAGCAGTTCACCGACGACCAGCTGCGCAGCCTGACGATGCCGTTCCTGGTCATCCTCGCGGGCCGGTCGGTCATCCACGATGCGGCCGCCGCGGCCCGGCAGGCCGAGGCCACGCTGAGCCACGCGACGGTGCGTCGTTACGACCAAGCCAGCCACGCGATCAACGGCGAATACCCGGACGAGATCGCCGCCGACACCGCCGCATTCCTCGACGCGCACCGGTGATCCGGTGCGGCCTACTCGGTCGCGAGATCGGCCTGCGGTCGTGGCGGCCGGATGATCAAGCGCCGCACCACCGGCTCGACGATGCGCGCACCGATGGGTCCGAGGATCGCCATCAGCAGCACGTAAGTGGTGGCCAGGGCGGCGAATTCGGCGGGCAGCGCACCGGCGGCCACCGCCAGGCCGGCGATGACGATGGAGAACTCGCCGCGGGCGACGAGCGCGGTCCCGGCGCGGGCGCGGCCGAGGGTGGTGGCACCGGCCCGCTTGGCGGCCCACCAGCCGGTGGCGATCTTTGTCGCGGTCGTCACCACCGCGAGCAACACCGCCCAGCCGAGCACCGGCGGAATGCTCGCCGGATCGGTGGACAGGCCGAAGAGCACGAAGAACATCGCGGCGAACAGGTCGCGCAGGGGTTCGAGAATCTTGGTCGCACTGTGCGCGGTGGAATCCGAGATGGCGATGCCGAGCAGGAAGGCGCCGACCGCCGCGGACACCTGCACCGCCGAGGCGAGACCCGCCACCAGCAGCGCCGCGCCGAGCAGCTTGAGCAGGAACACTTCCCGGTCGTCGCTGGCGACGACGGCGGAGACGTACTTCCCGTAGCGCAGCGCGATGACGAGCACGATGGTGACCGCGATGAGCGCGATGCCGAGCGTCTTCAGGCCCGCGAGCAGACCGACGCCTGCCAGCACCGCCGTGAGCACCGGCAGATACGCGGCCATCGCGAGATCTTCGAACACCAGGATCGACAGGATGACCGGTGTCTCCCGGTTGCCGAGGCGGCCGAGGTCGTTCAACACCTTCGCCACGATGCCCGAGGACGAGATATAGGTGACCCCGGCCATCGCGATCGCTCCGGTCACGCCCAGGCCGAGGCCGAGCGCGACGATCACCCCGGGGGTGGCGTTGAGCGCGATATCGAGCAGTCCGGCCGGCCAGGATCTTCGCATCCCGGTCACCAGCTCGGCGGCCGTGTACTCCAACCCCAGCAGGAGCAACAGCAGCACGACGCCGATCTCGCTGGCGAGATGGATGAACTCGTCCACCTGATGCAACTCGACCAGACCGCCGGTGCCGAAGACCAGTCCGCCGAGCAGGTACAGCGGAATCGGCGACAGGCCGATCCGGGCCGCGATCCGGCCGAGCACGCCCAGCCCGAAGAAGACTGCGCCCAGCTGGATGAGCGCCATTGCGGTTCCCTCGATCACCATCGGCTCACCCGTCCGTCAGGATCTCGGCGGCGGCGTCCAGGCCCTCGTCGGTGCCGACGACGACGAGCAGATCGCCCGCGGTGAACGTGAAATCCGGCCCGGGGGAGGGCTGCACTTGACCGGCGCGCATCACGGCGACGGTGGAAGCCGTTGTCCGGCTACGCATCTCGGTCTCGCCGAGGGTGCGTCCGTCGTAGGGGGAGCCGCCGATGATCGGCATCGTCCTGGTCCGCACCCCGGCCATGCCGCGGTGTTCCTTCAGCAGTTGGGACACCAGCTGCGGGGCGCCGAGCAGGTTGGCCAGGACACCCGCCTCCTTGGCGGTCAGCGGTATCTGGACGGTGGTGTCCGGGTCGCCGAGTTTGGTGTAGATCAGGTCGATGGTGCCGTCACGGTGTTCGACGACGCCGATGCGACGGCCCAATTTCGTCAGCGGAGAGTCTTTTCGCACACCGATTCCCGGCAGCGATGTCACCTCTATGTTCACTGCAAACCCCATCCGATCCTGACCGGTACCTTACCTTTTCTTTACCTTTGGTACCAAACGGGACGACTGGGGCGGGCCGCTTCCGACGGATTCACTCGGCGGCGGGCACGGCGGTCTCGTGCACCGAGCGCCACAGATAGCCGTGGTCGGCGACGAACAGGATGGCGGTGACCAAACGGCGGGTGCGCACCTCGGCCAGGCTGTTCTCCGCGACGAAGCGGACGGTGACGATCTTGCCGCTGTGCGCGAGCTCCTCGAGGCCGGTGACCTCGATTTCCAGGCCGGGCTGGCTGTTCTTCGCCGACCACACACCGGCGAGCAGGGTGTCCCGGTCGACCACCTGGCCGACCGTGGTCACCGCGGAGAACCCGTCGTGCAGCGCGTTGGCGAACCGGTCGAACACCTTGGGCGGTGCGTTCGAACTCAGCCATTCGGCGAGATCGAAGTGCAGGGCGGCGACCACGTCGGCCAGGTGGGGATGTGCGGACATCAGCGGCGGATCTCGATCTCGGTAGCGCGGTCGGGTTCGCTCCGGAGATCATATCCAGCGCGGTCGGTCCTAGGTGTCCGCGCCGACCAGCGCGGAGGTCGGCTCCTGCGCCGGTGTCTCCGGCGGGGTGTCCAGGTCGCGCCGACGCGAACGGTAGTACTGGAGCACGCCGATCCCGGCGAGGCCGAGCAAGGCCGTCCCGATGCTGATCTGCCACCCCGGCGGGCGCCAGGTGATGGTGAGTTCGGCGTTGCGGGTGCCCGCCGGGAGGTCCGCGGCGAGGAAGGTCTTCGCGACGGCGGCGGTCGGAATCTCCTGGCCGTTCAAGGTGATTCGATACCCCGGCCAGGCGAGCCGGGCGAACACGACCCGGCCGCCGTTCGCGGAACTCACCGTGGCCCGGCTGGTGTAGTCACCGTCGGAGAGCGCGGTGGCGCGCACGCCCGCCGCGGTGGCGGCGATCGCGCCGTTGCGCGCGGGCTGCGCACCGGGCACGCGTTCCAGGACCGAGATGTAGCGCTCGTGGCCCGGGTAGTCGACCCACCGCCAGCCGTTGGGCGCGGGCGAGTTACGCGTGTCCGGATACTGGGCTCGGTGCAGCACAACGCGATCGACCTGCATCAGGTCGACAATCGTGGTGCCGGTGCTCGGTTCGGTCTCGAAGGCGCGCCGGAATGCGTCCGGGCAGGTGCTGCCGTCCCAGGCCATGCACAGCACCCCGGCGAACGGCGCGTGGCCGATCGGGGTGTACCCGTTGACGTAGCGGGACTGCAGATTCTTCGCGTAGTTGCCGATCGCGAGCGAACCGTACGCACCGGCGAGCGAGCGGTCCTGCGGGCCGAGCACCGCGCGGTCGGCGAGTTGCAGAGTGAGACCGTCGAAATCGGGGAAGGCCGCGGTCATGTCGGACCGCCGCTCGGGGAAGTTGTAGGACATCGGCGTCTCGGGTGCGCTGCGCACCTGGGCATAGGCGATCGGGAACATCACGAAGATGGCCAGCGCGCACGCCAGTGCCGGTCCGCGGTTGCGCAGCAGCCACAGTGTCGCGGCGCCGACCGCGAGCACCACCGCGGCCGCGAGCAGATGCCGCAGCACCAGCGCGGGCGCCGCCGAGAACGAGCGCACGAACAGCAGCGCGATCAGCACGGCGGCCGCCGTGCCGCGCCGCCGCCAGGACGCGAAAGTGCCGTGGCGGCTGAGCAATACGCAGACCAGCACGAGCAGCGCGATGGCGAGCATGGGCAGCACGCGGGCGGGCCAGCGCAGCGGGCCGACCGCACCGGGCCCGGCCGTCCACATCAGCATGGCCGCGGCGAAGATCGCGATTCCGCTGAACTCGCGCGCGGAACGCGCCGCGGCATGCCAGCCGATGAAGGCCAGCGCGGGAATCAGGAACCACGCGATATAGACCATCGGCAACGGCTGCACGTGCCCCCACCACGCGGTGAACGCGGGCGTCGTGCTCGGCAGGCTCGCGTTCAACGACTCCGACCAGGGCACGGTCAGGAACGGATCATTGTGGATCTTGGCGTTGCCCCGCCAGGTCACCTGCGAGGAGAGGATGCCGGGCAGGTTGGCCGCCATGGCCGCCAGCGCGGCGCACCCCGCCGCCGCCATCAGCCGCAGCGAAGGCCCCCAGCGGCGCTGGTGGATGACCTCGCCGACCACGACGGCCGCGATCATCAACCCGGCTTCGACTGCGGGAAAAGCGTATTGGACGGTCAGGGTCAGGTACAGGAAGACGAAGACCGGGATCGGACCGCTGCGTCCGCGCGCGTAGTACACCGCCGAGGCCCAGGCGTGCACGAGCCATGCGGTGGCGGTGTGCGAGGTCATCCAGCTGGCCTGATCGAAGAAGAGGAACCAACCACTCAGTGGAAAGGCCACACCGGCCAGCGCCGCCCACGGGGCGTGCGCACCGTAGGCGCGGCAGATCCGGAACACGCCGAGCGCGGCGATGATCGAGAAGATCAGCTTCACGGCCGTGGCGTACACGGCCAGGTTGTCCATCGAGGGCGCGAGCAGGTGCACGAGCAGTTGGGGCGGGTTGTAGAGGCCGGCTTCCTCCAGGGAGTAGTTGCCCGCCATCCATTCCCAGGGCACCAGCGCGGGGAAACGTCCCTCCCGCAGGTGCGTGCCGAGGGCCACCCACATCGGCGCGTACTGCGCCTCGGTGTCGTCGGTGTAGTAGTGCCGAGCGTCGGCCAGCAGGACCGCCGCGTACCCGGCGATCACTCCGACTACGGTTACCGCTCCCCAGATTCGCGTGTCTTTCCGCGACGCGTCCACCGCAGTTGCTCCCACGAGCGCCAGATCGTATTCGCACGGAGTGAACGGGGCAAGAATCCGGACAAAAGCGGCCGTTTATCGGGTGGGGGCGGCGTGGTGGTGGGTACCGGTTTGGCCGGAGTCGGCGCGGGTTTCGCCGGCGTCGGCTTCGGTTCGGCAGTGGTCGGGGCCGGTGCGGGCGCCGTGGGCTGCTTGGTCGCGGGTGGCGCCGCAGGGGGCTGTACAGCCTGCGGCTGCTGCGCCGGTTGCGACTGCGCGGCCGGTGGTTGCTGCGGTGCGGGCGCGGACTGCTGTGCCGAGGGTGCCGCGGCGGGCGGGGGCGCTACGGCTGGTGCGGGTGGTGGCGGCGTCGCGGTCGAGGTCGGCGCGGGCCGGGCCGGGCTCGAACCCGGTGCCGTGGACGGTGTTCGCTGCGACTTCGGCTCGACGACGGTCGGCACGGTGGTGCTGGGGGAGGTAGTCGGCGTGGTTGTGCGCGGCGTCGTCACCGGCGGCGGTGTGCTGGTGGTCGGCGCCGGTGTGGTGGTCGTGGCCGGGGCGGAGGTCTTCGGGGGCACCGGCACCGTCGTGGTCGGCCGCTTGTTGTCCGGCAAGCCGGGGATCGTCAGCGGCATCGTCGGCGGCGGTCCGGGCAGGCGCAGCGGGCCGGGTTTGGGCGCCGGTGTGCCGGGCGCCGGGGGCGTGCAGAAGATCCCGCACGGGATCTGTCCCCGGCCGGGGACATTGATCAGGACATGGATCTGCAGCGTCAACGTGCCGTTGGGGGTCGCGGTACCGGTGGGCTCCACCGTGGTCGTCGGCGCGGGCGTGGTGGACGGCGTCTCGGTCGTCGTGGGCGCCGCCGGATCGGCCGGCGGATCAGCGGGCGGGGCGAGCGCGGCCGGATCGTCCACCACCATGCTCGAGCCGGTGCCCTCGGGCATACTGCCGTCGGGCATGCTGTCCGGCACGGCGGCCGAGATCTCCACCGGCGTCGCACCGCCGGTCTTGTAGGCGTTGGCCCAGCTCAGCACGAGCGTCGCGTAGTCGCGGGAATTGTTGTAGCGCAACACCGCTCGCATCTCCTGCTGCGGATCGCGCAGGTCCAGTCCACCCGAGCAGAGGTATTTACCCGCGGCCAGCGTGGCATCGAAGACGTTGTTCGGGTCGGTGTTGCCGTCGCCGTCGCCGTCGGCGGCGTAGATCGCCCAGGTGCCCGGCAGGAACTGCATCGGGCCGACGGCGCGCACGAAACTGCCGTCGCTGGCCTTGATGATCTCGTTGCCGGGCAGGGTGCCGTCCAGCGCGGGGCCGAAAATGGTGCCCTTGGTGGTGCCCTTCTCGTCGATCCGCCCGTTGGCCGCGTGATTGGACTCCACCTTGCCGATACCGGCCAGCAGATACCAGGGCAGGCCGCATTTGGGCATCGATGATTCCGCGGACAGTTCGGCGTTGCGGTAGGCGGCGAGCAGCGGCTCCGGGATGCCGCGGGTGCCGTCCTGCGGCACCTCGACGTCCTGCAGGTCCAACGGGCCGTTGATCAGCGAATCACCCTCGGACAGCGGAGTTTCCGTCGACGAGTCACCGAGTTGTTCGGTGCCGGTGGGCGTGACGCTCGCCGACTGGTCGGTGACCGGGTAGGTCTGGTCGGTGGAGGTGGTCGCGGCCGCGAGCGTGCTGTCGGGTGCGTGTGCGGGCGGCGCGGTGTGCGCGGCCGAGCCGGTCATCAGCAACCCGGTCATTGCCAGCGCGGATACGGTAAATGGACCGGACATTCGCATCGGCACACCAATCTCTCGTACGTCTACAGCGCGGGCGGCGACTTGCGCGGCACCACCACGATTTCCGAAAGTTCGTCATCGACGCAAAGCACGCACGCGAATATCTACCGGGACATCCGCATTTCGCTGACCACCACAATTCACCCCGAAGGTGTCGACGGGTGTAATCGAGAAGTGTTGTACGAGTGGATGTCTCAGTAGGCGCCGGTACTCCTGTCGTGCGGTTGGCGAACAAGCGGCGCAATCATGACACGAAATGTGCGGGCACGGATTCCCCAGTCCCACTGGGGAGGACGCCGAACCGCTTCCGCCGCCCTGAATTACGGTCCGACCGGCAGGTATCCCCAGTTCTGCGGTCCCCAGTCGGAACTCGGGCGCTGACCCATACTGCTGTGTGCACCCTGCTGTTCATTCGGAGGTCCGCAATGCGGAAGTTGTTTTTCCCCTATGTTTTCGGCGCGGTAATCGCGCTCATCGCCCTTGTGCTACCCGGCCTGACCGCTACCGCCGCGGCGGACAAGCCGCCGGCTACCGAACGTGGCGTGACCGATATCGTTCCCGTGCCCGTTCAGGCTCGGCCGGACACCAAGGCGAATTTCAAGCTCGCCGCCGACAGCGTTATTCGCGCCGAACACCAGGCCAAGCCGGTCGCCGAATATCTGGCCGCATTGTTGCGGCCCGCCACCGGTTTTCGGTTGCCGGTGGTCGAGCGGCACGATCTGGCCAAGTCCGGGATCACCCTGCAACTCGGCGACGCCGGCCCGCGCGTGGGCGACCAGGGCTATCAGCTCTCGGTGACCAAACGCGGTGTCACGCTGCGGGCGAACACCACCGCCGGCCTGTTCGGCGGCGTGCAGTCGCTGCGTCAGCTCTTCCCCGCCTCGATCAACAAAACCACTGTGCAGAAACAGGATTGGATCGTCTCCGGTGGTGAAGTTGTGGACTACCCCCGGTTCGCGCACCGCGCGGCGATGCTCGATGTGGCCCGGCATTTCTTCAAGCCCGACCAGGTCAAGCGCTACATCGATCAGATCGCCCAGTACAAGATCAACACGCTGCACCTGCACCTGACCGATGACCAGGGCTGGCGGATCGAGATCAAGAGCTGGCCCAAGCTCGCCGAGATCGGCGGCCAGACCGCGGTGGGCGGCGACCCGGGCGGTTACTACACCCAGGAGCAGTACCGCGACATCGTCGCCTACGCCGCGTCCCGGCACATCACGGTGATCCCCGAGGTCGACATGCCCGGCCACACCAACGCCGCGCAGGCCTCCTACGGCGAATTGAACTGCGACGGAAAGCCGGTGCCGCCGCGTACCGATATCGAGGTCGGCTACAGCTCGCTGTGCATCGGCAAGCCGATCACCTACAAGTTCGTCGAGGACGTCATCCGCGAGCTCGCCGCCATGACCCCCGGCCCGTACCTGCACATCGGCGGCGACGAGGCGCACTCCACCTCGCCCGCGGACTACCAGACTTTCTACGACAAGGTCTCGCCGATGCTGGCCACCTACGACAAGAAGGCCATCGGCTGGCACAACATCGTCGTCACCAACCCGCCGACCTCGACCATCGCGCAGTACTGGGATCCGGCCAACACCAACGCCGATGTCGCCGCCGCGGCGGCCCGGGGCAACAAGGTCCTGATGTCGCCGGCCAACAAGTCCTACCTGGACATGAAATACAACCCCAATACCCCGCTCGGCCTGCACTGGGCCGGTTATGTCGAGGTGAAGGACGCCTACAACTGGGATCCGGTGACCTTCCTGCAGGGCGTCTCGGAGAAGCAGGTCATCGGCATCGAGGCCCCGCTGTGGTCGGAGACCCTGCGGACCAGCGCCGACATCGAGTTCATGGCCTTCCCGCGCTTGGCGGGTGCGGCCGAGATCGGCTGGTCCCCGGCCGCGACGCACAACTGGGACAGCTACCGCGCGCGACTGGCCAAGCAAGGGCTGATCTGGGCCGCGCAGGGCATCAACTTCTACCGCTCGCCGCAGGTGGATTGGAAATAGCCGGATACCCGAAAGGAGTTCGAAGTGTCGCTTTACAGATCAGCTCTCGTCGCTTGCTTCGCCCTACTGTCCGCCTTGGGCACGGTCACCGTCCCGACCGCACTCGCCGAGTCACAGGCCCAGGCGCCCGCCGTGGACACCGACGGTGACGGACTCAGCGACGAATGGGAGACGAAGGGTTACGACGCCAACGGTGACGGGAAGATCGATGTGGATCTTCCGGCCATGGGCGCGGATCCGAAGCACAAGGATCTCTTCGTCGAGATGGACTACATGAGCGGTCGCCTGCCGACCACCGCCGCGCTCGATCGCGTCGTCGCGGTGTTCGCCACCTCGCCGGTGACCAACCCGGACGGGCGCAACGGGATCAAGATCCACCTGGACGCCGGTAATGCCCGGGGCGCCGCCTACAACCTCGGCGGCGGCAACCAGGTGCCCTACGACAACAACCTGTCGCCGGTGGACAGCCAGGTGGCGGCCATCAAGCGAACCAACTTCGCCGCCAACCGGTCGCGCATCTTCCACTACATGATCTGGGCCGACTCGTACGACAACGGATGCAGCAGCGGTATCTCGCTGGGCATCCCGGCCGACACCTTCATCGTGGCACTCGGCCCGAAGTGCAACTGGACGCCGGACGACAACGAGAACGTGGGCACGTTCATCCATGAACTCGGCCACAACCTGGGGCTCAAACACGGCGGCGTGGATCACACCAACTACAAGCCGAACTACCTCAGCGTGATGAACTACAGCTTCCAGTTCGCCGGTGTGCCGAAGACCGACGGCACGTCGTATTTCGGCTACTCCAGCGTGAATCCGCCTGCGCTGGACGAAACCGCGCTGCAGGAGCGGCAGGGCATGGGCCCGGTGTCCGCGGGCTGGCGCACGGTCTACTTCTGCCCCGACGGCTCCCGTAAGCGGACCGGCGCGGCCGACCAGCCGATCGACTGGAACTGCAACGGCTCCATCGCCTCCGGTTCGGTGCGCAGCAGCATCAACAACGACGGTAGCTACAACACCCTGCGGGCCCAGAACAATTGGGCGTCAGTGGTATTCGACGGCGGCAGCATCGGCACCGTCGGCCCCGAGTCGCGCAGGCTGCCCGAGCGTTCCCCCGACGAGATGACCAAGGAGCAGTACGACCAGATGAAGAACATCCGCGACTGACCCCCGCAACCGTCCCGAATGGATTCCCGGTGACGGGGCCGCGCCGGCCCCGTCACCGGGAATCGCCCTGTGCGCGCCGACCGTCGCATGGCCGAAAGACGCCATGGCAATGATTTGCTACGGCGCTACCCGTGCGGGTCGGTCCTAGGTCGGCTGTCCTGCCGATGTGCGATGATCACGCAGGTGAGCAGTACATCCGAGGCGGACCGCCTGCGTGATCTCGCCCGGTTGCGGCGAGTCCGCGATCGCATCGACCGGGAGTACGCACAGCCGCTCGACGTCGAGGCGCTCGCCCGCGACGCGCACATGTCGGCCGGGCATCTCAGTCGCCAGTTCCGGATCGCCTACGGCGAGTCGCCGTACTCCTACCTGATGACGCGCCGGATCGAACGCGCGATGGCGCTGCTGCGCCGGGGCGACCTCAGCGTCACCGAGATCTGCTTCGCGGTCGGCTGCTCCTCGCTGGGCACCTTCAGCACGCGCTTCACCGAGTTGGTCGGCATGTCGCCGAGCGCGTACCGGAAGGCGATCGCCGACCAGACCACGGAGATGCCGACCTTCATCACCAAACAGGTCACCAGACCGATCAGGAATCGAGAAGCGTCGACCCGGCAGCCGGATCTAGCGTGATTGCCATGGACATCAGCATTCTTTCCAGCTTTCTCCCGCAAGACGACCCGGAGGCCGCGATCGCGTTCTACCGCGACACGCTCGGCTTCGAGGTGCGCAAGGACGTCGGGTTCAACGGCATGCGGTGGATCACCGTCGGCCCGCCCGACCAGCCCGGCACCTCCATCGTGCTGCACCCGCCCGCTGCGGATCCCGGCATCACCGACGAAGAGCGCCGCGTCGTCACCGAGATGATGGCCAAGGGCACCTACGGCGCGCTGCTGCTGGCGACCAAGAACGTCGACGACACCTTCGAGAAGGTGCAGGCCGGCGACGCCGAGGTGGTGCAGGAGCCGACCGACCAGCCCTACGGCGTGCGCGACTGTGCCTTCCGCGATCCCGCGGGCAACTTGATCCGTATTCAGCAAGTGCGCTGAGCGATTCGGCGATCGGGGTCGCGCCGGGCACACCGGCACCGTGCCCACGCGGCCCCGCCCAACCAAGATGGAGACAGGATGAGCAGCGCCACCAGGGCGAACTCGAAGCAGGCCGCACGTCACGCCGCGGACAGTCACGACGCGATCCGGGTGGTCGGCGCGCGCGTGAACAACCTGAAGGACGTCAGCATCGAGCTACCGAAGCGCAGGCTGACGGTGTTCACCGGTGTTTCCGGCTCGGGCAAGAGCTCTCTGGTGTTCAGCACCATCGCCGCGGAATCGCAGCGGCTGATCAACGAGACCTACAGCAGTTTCGTGCAGGGTTTCATGCCGACGCTGGCCCGGCCCGAGGTCGACGTGCTCGACGGGCTGACCACCGTGATCACCGTCGACCAGCAGCGGATGGGCTCGGACCCGCGCTCCACAGTCGGCACCGCCACCGACGCCAACGCCATGCTGCGCATCCTGTTCAGCAGGCTCGGCAAGCCGCATATCGGCTCGCCGCAGGCGTACTCCTTCAACGTCGCCTCGATCAGCGGCGCGGGCGCGGTCAACATCGAGCGGGCCGGGCGCACCATCCGGGAGCGGCGCAGCTTCAGCATCACCGGCGGCATGTGCCCGCGCTGCGAAGGCCGCGGCTCGGTCTCCGATATCGATCTCACCCAGCTCTACGACGACTCCAAGTCGCTGGCCGAGGGCGCGTTCACCATCCCCGGCTGGAAGTCGGACAGCTTCTGGACGGTGCGCGTCTACGCCGAGTCGGGCTTCGTCGATCCGAACAAGCCGATCCGCAAGTACACCAAGCGGGAACTCAACGATTTCCTCTACAAGGAACCGGTCAAGGTCAAGGTCGACGGCGTCAACCTCACCTACGAGGGCTTGATCCCCAAGATTCAGAAATCGTTCCTGTCCAAGGACAAGGAGTCGATGCAGCCGCACATCCGCGCGTTCGTCGAGCGTGCGGTCACCTTCACCACCTGTCCCGACTGCGCGGGCACTCGGCTCAGCGAAGAGGCCAGGTCGTCGAAGATCAAGCGCAAGAACATCGCCGACCTGTGCGCGATGGAGATCCGCGATCTGGCCGAGTGGGTGCGTGCACTGAAAGAGCCGTCGGTCCAGCCGCTGCTCGATTCGCTGGTGGCCACCCTCGACTCGTTCGTCGAGATCGGGCTCGGCTATCTCTCGCTGGAACGGCCGTCGGGCACGTTGTCGGGCGGAGAAGCCCAGCGGGTCAAGATGATTCGCCACCTCGGCTCGGCGCTCACCGACGTCACCTACGTTTTCGACGAGCCCACCATCGGCCTGCACCCGCACGATATCCAGCGGATGAACGACCTGCTGCGGCAATTGCGGGACAAGGGCAACACGGTGCTCGTCGTGGAGCACAAGCCGGAGACGATCGCGATCGCCGACCACGTGGTCGATCTCGGTCCCGGCGCGGGTTCCGGCGGCGGCACCATCTGTTACGAGGGTTCGGTCGAGGGTCTGCGGGCCAGCGGCACCATCACCGGCCGGCACTTCGACGATCGTGCCGCGCTCAAGGAGTCGGTGCGTAAACCCACTGGCGCACTGGAGATCCGGAATGCCACGCGGCACAACCTCCGGGGCGTCGACGTCGACATTCCGCTCGGGGTGCTGTGTGTCGTCACCGGCGTCGCGGGATCCGGCAAGAGCTCGCTCGTGCACGGCTCGATTCCGGCGTCCGAAGGCGTGGTCGCCGTGGATCAGACGCCGATCCGTGGTTCGCGGCGCAGCAACCCGGCCACCTACACCGGGCTGCTCGAACCGATCCGTAAGGCGTTCGCGAAGGCCAACGATGTCAAACCCGCACTGTTCAGCGCGAATTCGGAAGGTGCGTGCCCGAACTGCAACGGCGCGGGCGTGATCTACACCGACCTCGGGATGATGGCGGGTACCGCGAGCACCTGTGATGTGTGCGAGGGCAAGCGATTCGACGCCTCGGTGCTGGATTATCACCTCGGCGGCCGCGATATCAGCGAGGTGCTCGCCATGTCGGTGCGCGAGGCGGAGGAGTTCTTCGGCTCGGGCGAAGCGCGCATCTCCGCCGCGCACGCCATCCTGGCGCGGCTCGTCGATGTCGGGCTCGGCTACCTCACCATCGGCCAGCCGCTCACCACGCTGTCCGGCGGCGAACGGCAACGGCTCAAGCTGGCCACGCACATGGCCGACAAGGGCGGGGTCTACGTCCTCGACGAGCCGACCACCGGTCTGCACCTCGCCGATGTGGAGAACCTGCTCAACCTGCTCGACCGCCTGGTCGAGTCCGGTAAGTCGGTCATCGTCATCGAGCACCACCAGGCCGTGATGGCGCACGCCGACTGGATCATCGACCTGGGGCCGGGCGCGGGCCACGACGGCGGCAAGATCGTCTTCGAAGGCACGCCCGCCGAACTCGTCGCGGCGCGGTCCACGCTCACCGGAGAACATCTCGCCGACTACGTCGGCGCCTGAGCGAGGCACGTACCGCAGACAAAGACCGACGCCGTACGGCCCCCGGGGGGTGGGGCCGTACGGCGTCGGTCGGCAATCGTGCTGAATTCGCTTGTGCCGCTTACTCGAAGCGGTCAGTGCGGCAGACCCATGCCCTCGGCCAGCAGTGGCCAGGAATTGTGCAGGGCCTCTTCCCAATACGGCCAGTAGTGCGTGCCGACCGGATTGAACTGGTAGATGGCCGGGATCTGCAGCGAGTCCAGGCGGTTCTTCAGATTTGCCGTGCACCCGTTGACGGCGGCCTCGATGATCACCCCGAGGCCGAGGTTCACCGCACCCGTCGGGCCCGGCGCCTTGCCGAGGTAGTAGTTGACGTCCTCCAGCACCGGGATGCCGCTACCACTGGAGATGTAAAGCAGTGTGCCGCGCAGCTTTTCGGCATTGAGCACCGGATCGTTCGCGGCCCACAGCGGACTGTCGGCGGGGCCGTACATGTTGTCGGTGCTACCGCCGGACCAGGTCTCGACCGCGAACTTGACGAACTGCCGCCCAGCGGGATCGGCCATCTGCGCGCACCCGCTGTAGGCGGCGACCGCTTTCCAGAGACCCGGCTTGGCCTCGGCCAGCTGCAACACCGAGGTGCCGGAGGTCGACAGGCCGGTCAACGCGTTGCGACCGGTGGACTGCAAGGCCTTGTCCAGCAGCGGCGGCAGTTCCTCGGTGAAGAACGTCCGCCACTTGTTGAGCCCCAGCACCGGGTCGCGCTGCCGCCAGTCGGTGTAGTAGCTCGCGCGGCCGCCGATCGGCTGGATCACGTTGACCGGCTTGTCGGCCAGCCATTCCAGCGCCTTGGTCTGGGCCTGCCAGCTGGCCGTGCCCTCGCCGCCGTCGAGGCCGTTGAGCATGTAGAGGTTCGGCGCGGGCACCGACTCGTCCGCCGGGCGCTGCACATCGATCGCGACCTCGGTGTCCATCGCCGCCGAGTACACCTTCAGGTGCCACAGCCGCCCGTCTTTCGTGAGGGTGGTGATGGCCGAGGGCCGCTGCGGTTCGGCCGAGGCGGTCCCACCGAGCAGGCTCACCGACAGCATCGCCGCGAGTGCCACGACGGTGGTACGCACCGCGACCCCGGCCCGCGACGATCGTCTCTTCAGTCGAACATGCATCTGTTTGCGTACTCCCTCTGCTTGCGGTGCGCCGAGCGGACCCACGGTTACCCGACCGGTTATGTCTGTCCTTACGGGAAAACTGTTACACGGCAGCGTTGTTCGGCTACGCGGGCAGCCCGCTCCCGGTGCTCCATCCGCTTCCGGCACGCTGCGGGCCGCCTCGTCGAATTCATCTCATTTATGCCGGCTACATCGAATGAAGCTGCTGCTCATTATTTCGAGTAAAGAGTTAGGATGTTCGTCTCGGCGCTGCCTTCGGAGACGGTTCCGACTCGTCTTGCAAATAAATCTCATGAACCCCTAATAATGCCCCTATCGCATATGTGGCATGGGTCACCGATCGGCGTGAGTTCGCTTGTGCCGCAAACGACGGGCAAAGGGGAATCCGGTTTTGTGTTCAGATTATCGATTCTCATTGTTAACCGCCTGTACTCGACGCAAGCCCTAGGTCACCCATGCGGCAACCTTTCGATACCGACCGCGCGGTAGCCTCGGATGGAAGCTATCTGACAGCAACTTTCAAATGAAAACCTCGATCGGGAGTGGGAAGGTGCGGTTCATGATAAAAATCCGGCGAGCGATCGGCGTCCGTGGCGTCGTTCGTAGGGAAATCTGACATGTCGCGAACTGGTCAAGCGACCAATCGCGACAGCAGCCGCTGAGCAAGCGGCTGGACGAAGAAATGTGCAGGGGAGACCGAAGTGCGGGATAGCGCGTCCGTAGCGGCTGGGCCGACGCGGGAACCGGGTCGTGCGCGACGGGCGCGGGCGCCGCGATCCGGGGGCGCCACGCTGCCGCGATTGCTGGCGGTTGCGGTGGAAGCCGATCCGGACGGGACCGCGGTCGCGTTCGACGGCACCGCGCTGCGCTATCGGGAACTGGACGATCTGTCGTCGCGCTTGGCGCGCCTGCTGATCGGGCGGGGGATAGGCCCCGGGGATCTGGTCGCGGTCGCGATCGAATCCTCGGTCGAGGCGGTGCTCGTGCTGTGGGCGGTGGCGAAGACCGGCGCGGGCTTCCTCGTGCTCGACCCGCACGAGTCCGAGCGGCGGGAGCGGTTGGTGACGGCCGCGGGGCCGGTCATCGGCTGTACGGCGGTAGCGACCGTCGCGAATACGCCGTCCGGGCTGGAATGGCTGGTGGTCGACGATCCCGGTGTGCGGCGCGAACTCGCCCAGTTGTCCAGTGAGCCGGTGACTTACGCGGATCGGCTACGCCCCGTGAAAGGTGCGGACATCGCCTATCTGTCCGGATCGTGCGCTGCGGGCAGCGAAGTCGCGCCCGTGACGCAGGCCGAGGTGGCGGCGATCAGGCCGCTCCTGGAGCGCGGACAGGTGCCGGGTCAACTCGGCGTCTTCTTCGGCACCGTCTTCCCGCGCACCGCGTATCCGAGCCCGGACAAAACGCTGGCCACCTCGTTCGACGAGGTGGTCCGGGCGTTCCCGGACGCCACCGCGGTGACCTGCGGTCCCGCGGCACTGACCTATCGCGAGCTCGACGTGCGGTCGAACAGGTTGGCGCGCAGGCTGATCGCGCGCGGGATCGGCCCGGAGCACGTGGTGGCGGTGGCGCTGCCGCGCTCGGTGGATCTGGTGGTCGCACTGCTGGCGATCATCAAGGCGGGGGGCGGCTATCTGCCGATCGATCCGGCCTATCCGGCCGATCGGATCGCCTATCTGCTGGCCGACGCCGCACCGGCGTGCGTGCTGACCCGGGCCGGAATCACGCTGCCCGGCACGACACCCACGATCGATGTGGGCCGGGTGGTCGACCTCAACGGCGCGCCGATCGATGACGACGAGCGTGTGCTGGCCTTGCGTCCGGGGAACCTCGCGTACGTGATCTACACCTCCGGATCCACGGGACAGCCCAAAGGCGTGCAGGTCCCGCATCGCAACGTGCTCGCCTTGTTCGCGAACACCAGGGCGCAGTTCGGCTTCGATCAGCGCGACGTGTGGACGATGTGCCACTCGTACGCCTTCGACTTCGCGGTCTGGGAGCTGTGGGGGCCGTTGCTGCACGGCGGCAGATTGGTGGTCGTGGACTACGAAACCTCCCGCGTCCCTGACCAATTCCTGGAATTGCTGCGTTCGGAGCGAGTTACCGTGCTGAACCAGACGCCGTCGGCGTTTTATCAGCTCGCCGAGGCGGACCGCGTGGCGTCGTCGGACGACGCGGTCCAGGCGCCATTGTCTTTGCGGTACATCGTATTCGGCGGCGAAGCACTCGATTTCCGGCGCGTGGACGCGTGGCAGAACCGGTACGGTCCCGGCGTCCGTCTGGTGAATATGTACGGCATCACCGAGACCACGGTGCATACCACCTTTCATTCCGTTGCCATCGGTGAGCGCAGCGTAATCGGCGCCGCCATCCCCGGTTTGCGACTTCTGGTGCTCGACGACCGGATGCGTCCGGTCCCCGCGGGCGTGCCGGGGGAGATCTATGTCGCAGGCGTGCAGCTGGCGCGAGGCTACCTCGGCCGCGCGGGTCTGACCGCGGGCCGGTTCGTGGCGAATCCGTTCGCTCCCAATGGTTCCCGTCTCTACCGGTCCGGTGATCTGGCCGTCCGGCAGGCCGACGGCAAGCTCGTCTACCTCGGCCGCGCCGACGACCAGGTGAAGGTGCGCGGGTTCCGCATCGAACTCGGCGAGATCGAGACCGCGCTGCTGGCTGTGGCGTCGGTGCGGCAGGCGGCTGTGGTGGTCCGCGAGGACACCCCGGGTGCTCGGCGGATCGTCGCGTACCTGGTCGGACAGGTGGAGCCCGCGGCGGTGCGCGCCGCGGCGGCCAAGCTGTTGCCAGAGCATATGGTTCCTTCGGCGATCGTCCGCATCGACGCACTGCCGCTGACCACGCACGGCAAACTGGACCGTAAGGCGTTGCCCGCGCCGGTGATCGATACCGCGGTATTCCGTGCGCCGACCCAGCCCCTCGAACGGACCGTCGCCGAGGTGTTCGCCGCAATCCTCGGTGATGTCCGAATCGGCTTGGACGACAACTTCTTCGCGCTCGGCGGCAACTCGCTGCTGGCCGCGCAGGCCGCGGCCCGGCTCGGCGCGGCCCTGGATGCGCGCGTGCCCGCGCGGCTGCTCTTCCACGCGCCCACGGTCGCAGAGCTGGCCGTCGAGGTCGGCAGACACCTGGGCACGGGGGCGCGCCGCCCGCTCGTGGCCGGACCGCGCCCGGAGCACATCCCGCTCTCGATGGCGCAGCAGCGCATGTGGTTCATCAATCAGTTCGACCCAGCCTCGGCGGTCTACAACATCCCGGTCGCAGTGCGGCTCACCGGCGAACTCGACCCGGTCGCGTTGCGCCTTGCGGTCGGTGATGTGATCGCGCGGCACGAGACGCTGCGCACCTACTACCCGCAGTCCGACGGCGTTGCCTACCAGTCGATCCTGGATCCGGCCCAGGCGGCGATCGATCTCGCTGTGGAAACGATCGATGCGGCCGCGGTGCTGCCCCGGATCGTCGCGGTGGCTACCACCGGATTCGATGTGGCAGTGCAGGTTCCGTTGCGAGTCGAGCTGTTCCGGATCGACGCCGGGGCTGCCGCGGTCACCGAGCACGTACTGGTGCTCGTAGCGCATCACATCTGCAGCGACGGGTGGTCGATGCTGCCGTTGACCCGAGATGTGATGGTGGCCTACGCGGCTCGCTCGACCGGCGTCGCGCCCGAGTGGGCGCCGCTGCCCGTGCAGTACGCCGATTTCAGTGTTTGGCAGCGGGCGACGCTCGGTGCCGAAACCGATCCGGACAGCTTGCTCACCGGCCAGGCGCGGTTCTGGCGCGCCGCGCTGGCCGGTGCGCCCGACGAACTCGACCTGCCGTTCGATCGACCGCGGCCCGCGACGCGCTCGTTCGCCGGTGGGCACGTAGCCTTTTCGATCGACGGCGCGGTGTATCGCGGACTGACGGACCTGTCCCGCGACCACAACGCGACGCTGTTCATGGTGGTGCACGCCGCTTTCGCGGTCTTGCTGTCCCGGTGGTCGGGTACCGACGATGTCGCCGTCGGCACGGCGGTGGCGGGACGGGGCGAACCCGAACTCGACGATCTCATCGGCATGTTCGTCAACACGCTGGTCCTGCGCACGCAAGTGCGCGCTCAGGAGAGCTTCGAGGAATTCCTCGCGCGGGTCCGCGACAGCGACCTGCAGGCGTTCGCGCACGCCGATATTCCGTTCGAGCGACTGGTCGAACTGCTCGAGCCGGACCGCTCGACCGCGCGGAATCCCTTGTTCCAGGTCGGTTTGGCGTTCCAGAACCTCCCGGCGGCGGCCTTCGAGCTACCCGGGCTGTCGGTCGCCGCGGTCGATTTCGAGAACGATATCGAGAAATGTGATCTGTCCCTGGTGATCGGAGAGACCGACGCGGGGCTGGCGGGCCGGTTCTCCTACGCTCGGGACCTGTTCGACGAAGCCACGATTCGGCACGCCGCCGAGTGGTTCGCACGGTTGCTCGCGGCGATCGTCGCCCAGCCGCGCCGGCCGGTGGGGGATCTGCCGCTGCTCGCGGCCGACGAGTACGCCGCGCTCACCCGGCACCACCCCGCGACGATGCCGCCGGGGGTGCTGATGCCGGAGCTGCTGCTGCGGGGCATGGTGTACGGGCGCGACCGCATCGCGGTCCGTGCGGCCGGCCGCTCGATCAGCTACGGCGAACTCGACGAGCATTCTTCGCGGTTGGCCCGCGTGCTGATCGATCATGGCGTGGGTCCGGAGCGACTCGTCGTCGTGGCGTTGCCGCGCGGGTACGCGATGCTCGCCGCGGCGCTGGCGGTGGGCAAGGCCGGCGGCGCCTACGTTCCGGTCGACCCGGCGTATCCGGTGGATCGGGTGCGCCACATGGTGATCGACTCGGCGGCGGTACTGGGTGTCACCACCACCGAACAGCTGGAGCGGTTGCCGGACGAGGTGGTCTGGCTCGAACTCGATCATCCCGACGTCGCCGCGCTCTGCGCGCGCCGCTCGGCAGCGCCGGTCACCGATATCGATCGGAGAACGCCACTGCGCCTGCACAATCCGGCATATCTGATCTACACCTCCGGGTCGACAGGTGTGCCGAAGGGGGTCGTGGTGACGCACGCGGGGCTGGCCGGGGTGGTCGAGCATGCCGTGGGCATATTGGGTATTGGTTCGGAACATGTCCTGCTGCATTCGATTTCGCCGAGTTTCGACCCGGCCGCGTTGGAGTGGCTGTGCGCGTTGTCGGTCGGGGCGACCCTGGTGGTGCTGCCGCCCGCCGTGCTCGGCGGCCCCGAGTTCGCCGCGGTGCTGCGGGACGAGCGGGTGACGCATTGCAGCGTCACCCCGGCGGTGCTCAGCACCGTCGACCCGGCCGAGGTGCCGACCCGTACGTTCCTGGTGGGCGGCGATGTCACCCCGTCCGATCTGGTGGCGAAGTGGGAGCCCGGCCGCCGCTACGTCAACGCCTACGGTCCGACCGAGGTCACCATCGCCGCCACCTTCGGCGCCCAGCACGCCGGGCGCGAGGTCACCATCGGCACACCGGTGCGCGGGGTGACCGCGGTGGTGCTGGACGCTCGGCTACATCCGGTGCCGCCGGGGGTTACGGGCGAATTGTATTTAGCAGGGGCTACTTTGGCTCGTGGTTACCATGACCGCGCCACGCTCACGGCGCACCGGTTCGTCGCCAACCCCTGGGGTGCACCGGGGGAGCGGATGTTCCGTACCGGGGATCTGGTGCGCTGGTGTGCGCCGGCCGACGGGCAGTCGACCTGGGAACTGAAGTACCTGGGGCGCTCCGATTTTCAGGTGAAGATCCGTGGGTTCCGGATCGAACTCGGTGAAATCGACGCGGTGCTCGGCGCACACGACGACGTCGGGTTCGCGGTTACCGTCGGACACGAGACGCCCACGGGAGAGATGGTTCTGGTCGGCTACGTGCGGGCGGAGCCGGGACGCGCGCTCGACCCGGACCGGCTTCGCGCGGCTGCCGAGCGCATCCTGCCGCGGCACATGGTGCCCGCCGCGATCGTCGTGCTGGACGAGATCCCGTTGACCCCGGCTGGCAAGCTCGACCGAAAAGCATTGCCCGCACCCAGTTTCGGTGTCGCGACGGGCCGTGCGCCGGCCACGCCGACCGAGGAGATCGTGGCGGCGGTCTTCGCGGAGGTGCTGGAGCTCGAGCAGGTCGGCGCCGACGACGACTTCTTCGCGCGCGGCGGCACCTCGCTGCGCACACTCACCCTGCAACACGTACTGGCGGCGCGCGGCATCGAGTTGCCGGTCGCGGCGGTGTTCGGCGCGTCCACCGTGCGTGCGCTCGCCGCGCGCATCGCGGGTCAGGAAGGCGCGCTGCACGACCCGGCCGTGGTCGCCGCCGATGCGGTGCTCGGGCCGGACATCTCGGTCGACGGTCTCCCTCCGAGTCACCGCGGTGGCGCCCGCGACGTGCTGCTGACCGGAGCGACCGGGTTCGTCGGCGCGTACCTGTTGCGCGAACTGCTGGACCGCACCGACGCTGTGGTGTGGTGTCTGGTGCGCGCCGAGAATGCCCGGGCGGGCCGCGCGCGCATCGAGGAGGCTTTGCAGCGGTACCAGCTGTGGGACGACGCGTTGGGGACCCGGATCGTCCCGGTACCAGGCGATCTCGCGCAACCTGCGTTCGGCCTGTCCGACACCGAACATGCTTGGCTCGCCGACCGGATCGACGTCATCTACCACAACGGTGCCCGCGTCAATCACCTCGAGCACTATTCGCGGTTGCGTGCCGCCAATGTCGAAGGGACCCGGGAAGTGTTGCGGCTGGCCACCACTCGCCGGCTCAAACCCGTGCACTTCGTCTCGACCGTCAACACCGTGATCTCGGCCGCGCCCGGGGCATCCGTGTACGAGCACACCCGGCTCGCGGCGGACGAGCTACCGGGACAGGGATACATCTCGTCCAAATGGGCTGCCGAGCAATTGATCCTGCAAGCCGCCGAGCGCGGTGTACCCGCGCGGGTCTATCGCCCGGGATTGGTGTCCGGGGACCTTCAGGTCGGCATCAACAGCCCCGATGACTCGTTCTGGAACATGATCCGCGCGGCGGTGATCCTCGGTGTCGCCCCCGACGTCGGCGCGGCGAGCATCGCGCTGGTGCCGGTGACCTACGTGGCGCGGGCCATCGTCGAAATCTCGCTCAGCCCCGCCACCGCCACCGCCTACCATCTGGTGAACGAGGAGCCGGTGCCGATCCGCACCCTCTTCGACTGTCTGCGTCGCCACGGATTACCCATCGAGACAGCGACATTCGACGACGTCCGCCGCCGCCTCGCCGAACAAGCACACACCCGCTTCCAGACCGGCGACGACTCCCTGGTCCGCGCCGCCCTGCTCGGCGGCAATTTCGCCACCACCCCACCCGACCTGGTCATCGACGCCACCAACACCGCCCGCGCCCTCGCCGGCAGCGCGATCACCTGCCACCCCATCGACGACCACGCCCTGGACACCTACATCACCGCCTTCCTCCGCACCGGATTCTTCCCCGCCCGTGCGAAGTAGCGGTCCTTGCTGACGTGCGCATAGATCTTTGCGGCAGTTTCGGTGTCGCTTCGGGATCGTTCGTCTACGGGTGATCGGCTGCCGGAGTATGACAATTCGCCGTCTAGTCCGCAGCGGTGCGCTCGAGTAGTCGACTCACCCGGGCGAGAACGTCGAGTTGCGCAGGGTTGTACAGGTCATCGATGGCTGTCTCGATGGCTTCGGCGGCGAAGCGGCGGCCGCGGGGTGCGTCGTCGGTGCTGGAGAGTAGGCCTGGGTGAGCGGCGACCAGGGCGCGGATCCGGGGGACGGTGCGTTCGGCGAGGTGCTGTTTGGTGTGGTCGTCGGCGTCGGCGGGGAGTCGATCGAATTCGAGGGCTTCGGGTTCGGTGTGATAGTCCCGGAACAGTTCGATGTAGGTTTCGATGCCCGCGGGGCCGAGCACTCGCGACAGCACCACGA
Source organism: Nocardia brasiliensis NBRC 14402 (assembly GCF_000308475.2). Taxonomy (GTDB): domain Bacteria; phylum Actinomycetota; class Actinomycetes; order Mycobacteriales; family Mycobacteriaceae; genus Nocardia; species Nocardia brasiliensis. The sequence continues at coordinate 106,234 of NZ_BAFT02000110.1, forward strand.
TGAAAGCGCGGTCGGCTTCGGAGAGTTCGATGTGGGCGGAGGCGGCGGCCAGCGCGGGCGGGAGATCGGTCGGCGTGCCCTGCGCCATGGTGGTGGCGAGTTCGGTCCGGACCCGTTGCAGGCGTTCGATGTTCGCGGCCAGCTCGGCGTCCAAGGTGCGCAGCGCTTGTTCCGGCGGGACGTCGGCCGCGCCCATGGCGGCGATCTGGGCCAGTGAGAACCCGAGTTCGGTCAGGCGTTTGATGCGTAGCAGCCGCACCAGGTGAGCCACGCCGTAGCTCTTGTAGCCGTTGGCGCGGCGTTCGGGCTCGGCGAGCAACCCGACCTCGTGGTAGTGCCGGACCGCTCGCAAAGTGGTGCCTGCCAGCTCGGCGAGCTGACTGGTGCTCCACGCCATGGGCTGTCCCTCCTCCGTGTCCTCGCGCACATTCGGCTTGAGTGTGCCGCAACGGCACGGTGTCTGCTGGCAGCGGAGTACCGAGCGAAAGGACAGTCATGGCATTACCAGCAGTCATCCCCGTCGAGGAACTGTTCGGTTCACCGGCGCGCGCCGCGGCGACGATCTCGCCGGACGGCACGCGCATCGCCTACCTCGCACCATGGCAGCACCGCTTGAACGTGTGGGTGCAGCGTCTCGACGGGGCCGAGCCTGCCCGCTGTGTCACCGCGGACGACAACCGCAGCGTGTTCCACTACCGCTGGACCGGCGATTCGCGGTGGCTGCTCTACCTCCAGGACGACAACGGCGACGAGAACTGGCACCTCTACCGCGTCGATCCGGAGAACGTGGACGCCGCGGCCGTCGACCTGACGCCGTTTCCCGGCGTGCGGCTGCTCGGTTTCGAGTTGCCGCTAGGCAAGCCGGGCACCGCGATCGTGCAGCTGAACAAGCGGACGCCGGCGGCGTTCGACGCCTATGCACTCGACCTCGGCACCGGCGAACTCACCCTGCTCGCCGAGGGTCAGGGCGCCACCTACGGCTGGCTGAGCAGTCACGCCGGTGACCTGTTCGCGATGGCGCTCACCGCCGACGGCGACGTCGAATTGCGCCGCTGGGACAGCGCCGCGAAGACGCTGCGCCCCATTGCGGTCTGGGACGGCGCCGACTATCCGATGGGGATCAACCCGCTGCAGATCACGCCCGACGGCGCGGGGGTGTGGCTCGGTTCCAACCGCGGCACCGACCGGACCCGCCTGGTCCGGCTCGACCTGGCGACCGGGCAGGAGACCGAGGTCGACAGCCATCCCACCTTCGATCTCGATGCCGGGATCACCGCTTTCGCCGAGCCGCTCATCGTCAGCAGGCGCACCGGCGAACTGATCGGGGCCCGCTACTCCGGCGAACGACAGGTGATCCATGCGCTGGACCCGCAGTTCGCCGAGGTGCTGCCGAAGCTGGCCAGCCTGTCCGACGGCGACCTGCACACCCTGTCCTCGGATCTGAGCGGTCAGCGCTGGGTGGTCACCTTCACCCACGACCGCGACCCCGGCGTCACCTATTTCTACGACCACGGTTCAGGCGAGAGCCGCCTGCTGTTCCGCGCTTACCCACACCTGACCCCCGCGGATCTGGCCCCGATGACGCCGGTGACCATCACCGCGCGCGACGGACTGGCTCTGCCGTCGTATCTGACGCTGCCGGTCGGCGTGCCGCCCAGCCGATTGCCGCTGGTACTGCTGGTGCACGGCGGTCCGTGGACGCGGGACGCCTGGGGGTACGACCCGGCCGTGCAACTGCTGGCGAATCGCGGCTACGCGGTGCTGCAGGTCAACTTCCGTGGCTCGACCGGCTACGGCAAGGCCCATGTCAAAGCGGCCATCGGTGAGTTCGCCGGCAAGATGCACGACGACCTCATCGACGGCGTCGACTGGGCGGTGGCGCAGGGCTACGCCGATCCGGCGCGGGTGGCGATCTTCGGCGGTTCCTACGGTGGCTACGCGGCGCTGGTCGGTGTCACCTTCACTCCGGATGTCTTCGCCGCCGCCATCGACTACTGCGGTATTTCGAGCCTCGCGAACTTCATGCGGACCATGCCGCCGTTCACCCGCCCGATGATGGCCAACAACTGGTACCTGTTCGTCGGCGATCCGGACGACCCGGCCCAGGAGGCCGACATGCTGGCGCGCTCGCCCATCACCCACGTGGACCGAATCCGCACGCCCCTGCTGGTCGTCCAGGGCGCCAACGACGTCCGAGTAGTCCAGGCCGAGTCCGACAACCTGGTCACCGCCCTGCGCGAGCGCGGCGTCGAGGTCGAATACCTGGTCAAGGACAACGAAGGCCACGGCTTCGTGAACCAGGAGAACGAGATAGAAATGTTCCACCTCGTCGACCGCTTCCTCTCCCACCACCTGCACGGCAGGCAGGACCCGGCCAACGAACCGAGATCTGCTCCAGCACAAGCACTTTGAGCTAACTCGCGGCCGAGCGAACGGGCACATCGGGCTCGGCCGCGTGGTGCAGCCGGGTCCGCTCGAATACTCTGCGCAGGATGGGCGGTGCCCACCAGGCGGCTTTTCCGCAGAGCCGCATCGTTGCGGGCAGCAGGGCGCCGCGCACCAGGGTGGCGTCCATCAGCACCGCCAACGGCAAGCCGATGCCGAACGCCTTCGACAGCGATATCCCGGACACCGTGAACGCCAGGAAGACCACCGAGATGACCAGTGCGGCCGCGGTGACGATCCGGCCGGTGCGTTCCAGCCCGACCGCGACGGCGAACGTGCCGGTGGCCGTGTCCACCTGTGCGACGGCGGGCAACTCCGAGAGTCGGGTGGCGAATTCGGTGATAGCCGCCGGATCGGCGTTCGCTTCGGGGGCGACGATCAGCAGGCTGTTCTGACCGCTGGTGTCGAAGTCGCTGCGGATGGTGTCGGCGACCTGCCGTGCCGTCGTCGATGTCGGCAGGATCCGCTCGTCCGGCATACCCAGTTTCATGCCGAGCGCCGGTGCGCCGAGCAGCAGCAGGACCGCGGTCACCAGGACGGCGACCGGGATCGGCCGCCGCATGACGGCCGAGGCCAGTCGATGCCAGAACCCCTCGGTCACATCGGTTTCGACCGCGGCGGGCCGATGTTTGAGCACCCGCCACTTCTCTTCTCGACAGCCGTTTCGTCGCCCGCGATGGTTCCCAGGACCAGCGCCTGCTTACCGTCGCGGCTACGCAGCTGCGGTGCGTGCCCGCTGGTCCAATACGAGCTGACACCGGCGACCTCCGGTTCGGTGGCCAGCCGCTGCGCCAGGGCCTGCCCGTCCCGGACGGCGTCGGGAGCGTCGACTCCGTCCGGGCTGGACACCGGCAGGGTCAGATTCGAGGCATGCCGGCCGAACTCCGACTGCAGCAGGTCCGCACCGCGTGCCGAATCCGAATCCGCCACCGCGAAGCCACCCGCCGACAACTTCGGGTAGAGCGCGGAACCCGCTGCGCCACCGGCGAATACGAGCACAACAGCGAGGATCAGAAAGCTTCGCGATCGGCGCACGATCAGCGCTGAAAGCCGCTCCGACATGACTTTCCTCCCGTCATAGGGTTCAGGTACCTGTAGGAGATTTGGCGAACCGGAAGTGTGACATCATGATTGGGTGGTTCATGTCACACCGGGCGATGCGACGGTCTCGGCGGCGCTGGACGAGGCCACCACGGAGTTCGAACCGCACCGGGGCCTGATCTTCGCGGTCAGCTACAACCTGCTCGGCTCGGTGGCCGCGGCGGAGGACGTCGTCCAGGAGACCTGGCTGGCCTGGGCCGCGGCCCGCCGGGCCGACATCGTCAACGTGCGGGCCTACCTGGTGCGGATCGGGGTCAACGACGCGCTCGCCCGGCTGCAGCGCGCCCGCCGCGAGCGGGAGACCTACCCCGGCCTGTGGCTGCCGGAGCCGTTACCGACCGACGTGGACGGCGAGGTGAACGCGATGCAATCCGAAGCGATCTCGTTCGCCATGATGGTCGTGCTGGAATCGCTGACACCGCTGGAACGCGCGGTTTTCGTGCTGAACGAGGCATTCGGCTACAGCTATCGGGAGATCGCCGAAATCATCGAACGCAGCCCGGATTCCGTCCGTCAGGTGGGTCATCGCGCCCAGCAGCACATTCGCCGGCGGCGCGGACGCTATCGGGCCGACCCCGAGGTGCGGCGGGCGGTGACCGCACGCTTCCTGGTCGCCTCGCAGGGCGGCGATCTCACCGCGCTGCTGGAGTTGCTCGCCCCCGACGTCGCGATGTGGACCGACAGCGGCGGTTTCGCCAAGACCGCCCGGCGCGTCATCATCGGACGCGACAAGGTACTGCGCCTACGCGACGGCGCCGCGGTCCTACTGCTGGACCACCTCACGCCGTCCCTGGTGCACGCCAACGGCGGACCCGCCATCCTGCTCTCCCGCGACAACACCCCGTTCGCCCTGGTCGCACTCGACGTAGACCCGGACGCCCACACGATCCGCGGCATCTACTCCGTGGTCAGCCCGATCAAACTACGTACCCTCGATCGCGCGGAGCCGTTGCACCTGAACTGGCCCACGCCGAGTGGACCGTTGGCTGCCGTCGCGAGATCTGCTCCAGCACACGCGATTTGATCTGAAACGTGTCGGCCGCCCGCGGTCGGTGATGCCGAAATTCGCGGGCGGCCAGGGGGTGCGGGGGGTTAGGGGGTGGGGACTGCGAGGTGGGGGGTTGGGTGGGTTGAGGGGGAGCGGAGGCGGACGGGGACGCGGTCGTAGCCGCGTAGGACGGCCAGGCCGCGCAGCTCGGGGTCGCCGTCGAGGGCGAGGTCGGGGAAGCGTTCGAACAGCTTGCGCAGGCCGATGGTGCCTTCGAGCCGGGCCAGGCGGGCGCCGAGGCAGGTGTGGATGCCTTGGCCGAAAGCGATGTGTTCACGCACTCTTTCGCGGCCGATATCGAATGTCGCCGGTTCGGTGAAGCGTTCGGGATCGCGGTTGGCGCCGCCGAGCAGCAGCATCACCACCTCGCCCGCACGGATCCGGTGACCGGCGACCTCGACGTCCTCGTGCGCGGTGCGCATGGTCATCTGTGCGGGGCTTTCGATGCGCAGGATCTCCTCCACCGCGCTGGCCCACTGCTCCGGGTCTGCCTGGAGTTTGGCGAGTTGGCCGGGATTGCGCAGCAGCAGCACGATACCGCTGCCGAGCATGTTCATCGCCGTCTCGAACCCGGCGCCCATGATGATCGATGCGGTGGCCATCAGTTCGTGCTGCGCCAGCCCGCTGGTCGCCACTACGTGTCCGAAGATGCTGGGGCCCGGCTGGATTCGCAGCCGGTCGACGTGGTCGCTGAAGTACTGCTGCGCGTCGGTGAGGCCCTCGATGCCGGTGCGGTAGCCCTCGTGCCGCACCCCGATATCGAACAGCGGCGCCCCGCTGTTGCCCCATTCGAGCAGCTTCGGATGATCCTGCTCGGGGACGCCGAGCAGGTGCGCGATGATCGCGACCGGCAGCTTGGCCGCGAAATCGGCGATCAGGTCGGCGTGCGAGCGCGGTTCCAGCTCGTCGAGCAGTTGATCGGCCACCACGCCGATGCGATCGGTCATGTCCCGCATGGCGGCGGCGGTGAAGGCGGCGACGACGGGACGGCGCAACCGGCTGTGATCCGGTGGGTCCAGGGCGATCAGCGCGGGCGGATCGGTGGGGTTGGGCAGGTCCCCTCCGGTGTGCTCCAGCATCCAGCGCACCGGCTTCGGCATGCTCATGTGGCTGGGCTTGGTAGCCCCGAATCGACTGTCCCGCATGATGGTCCGGCAGACCTCGAGGTCGACGGTGAGGTTGAGCAGCGGGGTCGGCACGATCCGGCCGGCGGCGCGGATTCGTTCCATGTCCGGGTAGGGGTCGATGCCACGGCCCGGCCCGACCAGCAGAGTGGCGAACGGGTCGCCGCGGCGCGCCATCATCCGCAGCATGACGCCCGCCGCACCGTGCAGCACCAGCCAGCGAACCCAGATCTTGCTGCGCCGTGTGGTTTTCGAGATGTTCATCAGTGTCCTTTCGCTGCGAGCTCAGTTCGCCAGGAACAGGTTGCCGATGGCCATCAACACCGCACCGGTCCAGGCCAGCCGGCGACCGAGTAGCCGGCCGACGAGCGGATTGCGCTTGATCGCGCCGAGCCGGAACTGGACGAACCGCAGCGCGAACACCGGGCACAGCAGCAAGCCGAAGGCGAGCGGCAACTCGTCGACGGCGATCAGCGCGAACACCACGATGATGTCGGCGACCGCGAGCACACCGAGCAGGTTGATGTAGGTGCGTTCGCCGGTCATGGTGGCCACGTTGATCCGGCCGACGCCGCGATCGGTTTCGATATCGCGCAGGTTGGAGTACCAGGACACCATCATCAGCCAGAACGCGAACAGGCCGCCCTCGATCATGCTGCGCGTGGTGACACCGCCGGTCAGTGCCCAGAACGGCACGAAGACCAGCTGCATCGTGAACAGGAACAGCACCAGTTCCTGAAAACCGATGTGGCTCAACTTCAATCCGTAGGAGTACTGCACCGAGATGCACGCGCCGACGACGGCGAGCACGATCAACCACAGCGGATGGTAGGGGGCGATGAGCAGCCCCACCACGAGCAGGGCCAGCCCGGACAGCAGGCAGATCCAGGAGAACCGCAGCGCCTGCGGCAGCCGTAGTTCCCCGGTTACCAAGGGTTTCCAGTGCGCGCGCCGCAGGGCGCTCGGGTTGTCGCGATAGTTCTTGGCGTCGCTGCCGTCCCGGAAGCCGGTGATGTCGTCGAACGCGATGAGCGCGCAGTGCACCAGGAAGTATCCGACGATGATCACCCCGAACGCGGCCCAGGTGCGCCCTTCGCGCACGACCGCGGCGGGCAGCAACGTCGCCACCATCGGATAGGCGAGGTTGTAGTCGAGGAAATAGAGATTGGCGAGCCGCCCGTACGCTCGCACAGACTTAACGGGTGTCATGACATCTACCACGACTGGTAGTCCAATCTTGTTGTGTTGCAAGGTTCGACGCGGCGCTCGGCGGCGGACGGCAGAACTTCGGCGCCCGCGTCGCGAGCGCCGTCGTTGTCTGGCGTCGAAGCTCTGGCGGCGCTAGATGATCTGGATCCGCTGCATGTGCCGGGCGGTCGAGCCGAGGAATCGGTTGCGGCCGTGCAGCAGTGCGTGGTTCTCGGCGACCACGATGTCGCCGGTCTGCCAGGCGTGGTCGTAGCAGTAGCGCGGGTCGTGCAACCGGTCGCGCAGGTCGTCCATCACCCGTACCGCGTCGTCGGCGCCGAGCCCTTCGACGGTGAGGAACAACGGGTTCCGGTACCGGGCCGGGTCGAGCGGCTCGGCATAGCGGATGGTCGTCTCACCGGTGGTCGGGTGGGTGTCGAGCAGCGGCTGGGTCATGGTGCCGCCGTAGTGGGCGAGCCGGTCGGTGCGGTAGGTCACCGAGGTGCGGGCCCACAGCTCGCGCAGTTCTTCGGGCGCTTCGCGGTAGACCTGGGTCGAATCGCAGAACACCGTTTCCCCGCCCGCGCCGGGCGCACAACCCTGCACGCACTGGAACAGGAAGAAGCGCGGGGCCCGTTCCGACCAGGCGCCGTCCCAGTGGAACGGGACGTCCCCCGAGTCGAACAGGTAGTTCTGCGGGTTCTCCTGGACGACCAGGTCGAGGATGGTGCCGAACTCCCACTGGACCAGCTCGCCCGCGGCCATGCAGTAGGCCTCCAGGTCGGTCTTGTCGAGCAGGTCGAAGCCGCGCAGCACCAGGACCTTGGCCGCGAGGGTGGTCGCCAGCAACTGATCGATCGGCACGTCGGCCAGCGTGCGCCCGCCCGCGTGCGCGGTCACCACGCGCCCGAACGGCGCCAGGTCGGTGCCGTCGAGCAGGGTCTGCTGAAGTTGGTCGCTCACAACTCTCCTCCGGAAATTACCAGTGCTGATGCGGTGTGGTCATCGACCGGTTCGTCGATGACGAAATGACTCGGCCTGCTGTTGCGCCACACCAGGCGCCCGCCCAATTCCTCTGCGCGCGCCCGCTTCACGAGGACGTGGCGAACACCGTCGTCGAGCACGACGCCGTGCCACGGGGTGAGCCAGCCGTCGACGGTGCGCAGCAGGTGGAAGCCGATCTTGCTGCTGTGGTGGTCCTGCGGATGGATGGACAGGCGTACGGCGGCGGGGAAGACCTCGCCGACGAGGCGGCTCCAGGCCTGGCTGCGCTGCACCACCTCGTAGGCGGTCTGCTTGGCCTGGTTACGCCTGCGCGTGGCACTGAGCTCGGCGTAGAGCACCGCGTCGTCCTCGGTGACGAAGCGGTGGATGCCGTTGAACATGCGCCGCGCGGCGGGGTCGGTGCGCACCGACTCCCTGATCTCGGCGATGGACTCGGAGTACTCGGCGAGCAGCCGCGCCCGGCGCTCGTCCCAGGACAGGTCCGGCATCGCGTCGCGCAGCCCGTACAGGCCGATCGCGCCACCGCCGATGGACCGGATCATCCGCATCAGTTCGTGCCCGTAGTCGTCGATGTGCTCGTCGGGGATGCCGAGCACATCGCTGAACACGTGCCCGTCCGAACAGACCGTCACTACCGCACCGGGCTTGTACACCGCCGAGACCTGTTCGCAGAAGCCCTGTACGGATTCGAGCGCGATTTGCTCGCCCAGGTCCGGCAGCCGCCCGATGGTCTTGCGGCGGTTGCGCGATTTCGCCGGGAAGGCGGGAATGACGAAGTGGATCGGCTTGTTCGCCGCGATGAACTGGCCGACCGTTTCCAGGTGCGGCGCAAAACAATCGGGGCACGGCTTCGTCGCGCAGGGATCGGCGGGTTCGGCGGTGCGGCGCCGGCGAAAGACAATTCGCAGAATCCGTTCGGCGACAGCGTGGTCGGCGGGCGAGAGGGTGGTCTCGCGCAGGGCACCGGCGGCGGTAGTGGTGGTCATTACCCTTCCTTTCCGGAAGTGGTCGCGGCGGCAGCGGGCACGCCGAGTGGCTCGCGCCATCGCCGCGGCAGTAAGTCGGAGGTCAGCATCGGCCACTGCGCCGGGTCGGCGGGCAGGGTGGCCAGCTCGGCCAGTTGCAGTCGGCTCCACGGCGAGATCTGCAGCGCCTCGGTGCGCACCAGCGCGTTGAAGCCGGACCAGTCGATCCAGGCGTAGTCGTCCACCTCTGCGGGGTTCGGGACCGGGTCGCCGTCCACGAAAGCCACGAAGACGGGGCAGATTTCGTTCTCGACGATGCCGTCGTCCATGACGGCTCGATAGCGGAAGTCCGGCAGTGCCATCCCCCAGTGCCGAGGTGTCAGGCCGAGCTCGTCGGACAGCCTGCGCAGCATGGCGTCGGCCATCTTCTCGCCGGGCTGCGGGTGACCGCAGCAGGAGTTCGTCCAGACGCCCGGCCAGGTGCGCTTCGTAGTGGCGCGGCGAGTGACCAGGAAATGACCCTGCGGCCCGAATACATAACAGGAGAATGCCAGGTGCAACGGCGTTTGGTGGTCGTGAATCGAGGCTTTATCCGCTGACCCGAGCGGAATACCGGATTCATCGACCAGTATTACATATTCCATGAAAAACTCTCATATCATGATATCGACGGCATTATCTGCACGTCTTTTCGAGACCTCCCGGTACCGAAGATACCGCACCCCCCAGGTGGGCGCAATCACATACAACTAAAGCGGCAGGGTGCGAGATGACAAATTATCGATTTGACATATTCTCGAGTCGGCAAAGGCGGAGCTGACAAATTATCCGAGCCGGTCGCGTGACGGACGTAACAACCTATCGGACCTGACAAACTATGTCGCGGATTGTGGGGATTCGTCGGCGTGCGAGACTGCGGTGATGGCCGGTCGATAGCCGCGAGATAGTCTAGATATGCTGTGCGACAACTGGTTACGGTAAGGCTGGGCGATGATCACGCAGTGCGTCCAATGGCAGGTTACTGCTACGGAAGGAGCATTGCGATCGCTGTCCCGGTCTGTAGCATTCTGTCTGTTCACGGCGAGGTTGCGTTGCGTTCGGCAAGTTGATCAGGTGGGCACGAAAGTCAGCGTGGCGTCGTCGATCGTCTCATTCGAGCGAAATCAGGAGAGTCGTGGCACAGGACCTCGAGTACGCGCATATCGACCGGTCGACGCCACCCGATGGCGACCCGGTAACCGTCGATCCGCGCCGTTGGATCACGTTCGCGATCGTGCTGGCGGCCGGCTTCATGGATTTGCTGGATGTCACGATCGTCAATGTCGCGGTGCCGAGTATCCAGGGCGACCTCCGCGCGCAGTATTCGCAGATCGAATGGATTGTCGCGGCCTATGTGCTCGCCTTCGCGGCGACGCTCATCACCGGCGGGCGACTCGGTGACCTGTACGGGCGCAAGCGCGTCTTCCTCATCGGCATGGCCTGCTTCACGCTGGCCTCCGCGGCGTGCGGCCTGAGTTCCGGACCCACCGCGCTGATCGTCTCGCGCTTCCTGCAGGGTGCGGCGGCCGGTCTGATGGTGCCGCAGATCCTCGCCATCCTGCGGATCACCTTCCCGGTCAAGGAACGGGCCAAGGCGATCGCGGTCTACAGCGGCGTGTGCGGGTCGGCTACGGCGGTCGGGCTCGCGCTCGGCGCGCTGCTGGTGGAATGGAATCTGTTCGATCTGAGCTGGCGGCCGATCTTCCTGGTGAACATTCCCTTCGGCATCGCGACGGTGATCGCGGGCGCGCTGGTGATGAAGGAATCGCGCTCCGCGGCCGCGTCGCGGCTGGACCCGGTGGGCGTCGTCTTGATCGTCGCCGCGATCCTGCTGCTCACCTACCCGCTCACCGAGGGACGCCGATTGGGTTGGCCCGCTTGGACTTTCGCCATGATCGCGGCCTCGGTGGCGGCGTTGCTGGTGTTCATCGGGTACGAGCGCAGGCGCCGCGTCACCGTCGGTTCACCCCTGATCGACCTGAGCCTGTTCCGGCTGCGGCCTTTCGCGCTCGGCCTGACGAGCTGGCTGCTGTTCTGGATCTGTTTCGGCGGGTTCTTCCTGGTGTGGACGCTGGTGATGCAGGTGGGCCTGGGCTGGTCGCCGATGCGGGCCGGACTCACCTCGCTGTTCTTCGCGGTGGCCACCGGTGTCGGGGCGGCCGCCTCGGCCGGGGTGCTCGCGCCGCGCTTCGGCCGGAAGGTCCTGATCGCGGGCGGCGTGGTCACCGGACTCGGCCTCGGGCTCTACGGCTGGTTCGTCGCCCACTACGGCCCGGATACCACGCCGTGGCACATGATGACGCCGCTGCTCGTGATCGGCCTCGGCTTCGGCCTGGTGGTGGCGCCGACCATCGATCTCGTGCTCAGCCAGGTGCGGACCGAGGACGCCGGGGCGGCCTCCGGCCTGCTCAACACCGGACAGCAACTCGGCATCGCGCTCGGTGTCGCGCTGGTCGGCATCGTGTTCTTCAATCAGCTGGACCACGATTCCGCGCGCGGCGTCGACGAGACGACGGCGTCGATCCGCACCGAACTCACCGCGGCCGGTCTGCCCGCACCCGCACAGGAACAGATCCTCGCGAATTTCCGGTCCTGCGTACAGGATCGGTCGGCGCAGGTGGACCCGTCCGAGGTGCCGCACAGCTGTCAGCAGAACGGGCCGGCCGACGAGGTGGTCACGCGGGTGCTGACCGACGCGGGGGCGCACGCCAACGCGATCAACTTCGCGCACACCTTCCGCTACACCCTCGCCTACGGCATCGGCATCATGATCCTCATATCCCTGGGGTTCTTCGCACTGCCGCGCACCGCCAAGCTCTGAGGGGACGGCGGCGGCGCCGCCCGAACGCGAGCAAGGGGCTCGAGATGAAGTACGCGCCGCGGCGGGCGCCGGTGTTGCTGCATCGCACCGAGGAACTCGCCGAACTGGCCGGGCTGCTGGCCGATCGACGGGTCCGCTTGCTCGCGCTCACCGGCACCGCCGGTGTCGGGAAGAGCAGTCTGGCTCGGGCCGCCCTGCGGGCCGGGGCTCTTCACGAATACCGGGTCGTGCCGGTGGATCTCGCGTCGGCGGCCGACCGGCCGGTCGCGCTGGCCTGCGTATTGGATCAGCTGTGCGGACCGGGGCCGGACCGCCCGAGCGAGCCTGCCGAACTGCTCAGGAGTATCGCGGGCGCGCTGGCCCCCGGTCCGGCTGTGCTGCTGCTGGACAATTGTGACCCTGTCGCAGCGGCGATTTCGTGCGATATCGCGCAGCTGCTCGACCGGTCGCCGAGGCTGCGGATCGTGGTGACCACCCGCGTGCCGCTGGGCCTGCGCAATGAATGTGTGTTGTGTGTGTCCGCGCTGCCGGCCGGGACGCCGACCGCGCAGGGCGGCTTCTCGCCTGCGGCCCAGCTCCTGCTCAGCAGTATCGACGGCGACTACGGCGAGACCGACGCGCTTACCGAACAGACTGTGCTGGAGGATATTTCGCGCGCGGTGGGCGGCGTGCCATTGGCCCTCGAGCTGGCGGCCGCCGACCTCGTGCAGGTCGGCGCGGCCGAGACGCTGCGCCGGATCGAGGCGGGCGGCGATCTGGTGTCCGCGCCGTCCGTGGACACGCCCGTGCGGCACCGCTCATTGTGCGCCGCCATCGACTGGGGCCTGACCGACCTCGATCCGGTGCTGCTCGAGCTATTGCTGCGGCTGGCGCAGTGCACCGACGCGGTGGACCGTGGCGCGGTGCTGTTGCTCGGTGGCCTGGACGGCGAGCTGACCACCGCCGGCCTGGCCGAGCTGGTGAATCGCAGCCTGCTGCACGGCAGGCTCGATGCGCAGGGCGACGTACGTTACGAACTCCCTGCGACAGTGCGGATCTGGTGCCGCCGGCGTCTGGCGGCCGACCCGGAGCTCGCGGCACGGCTGCGTGCCGAGCATCTCGATCGGCTGTGTCGGCTGGCCGAATCCCTCGGCCGTGGAATAGATCCCGCTCGGCCCGTGCCCGCCTGCGCCGACGTGCACGCCCGGGACTTTCTGACGGCGATCAGCGAACTGTGCCTCGCCGGTCGGGTGGACGAAGCCCTGCGCATCGCGGCAGATCTGCAGGACGTATGGATCCGGTGCGGCCATCTGGACGACGTGGAACGGCGGCTCTCGGCCGGTCTGGCCCAGAACCTACCCGGCGCGGCACGGTTGCGCGGGGTACGGTTGCTCGGCCGGTGGGCGTTGTCCGCGGGCCGGTTTCGGCACGCGGTCGCGTTACTGAGCGAGGCGGCGGGGCTGCGGCGGTTCGGCGAGCAGGCCGACACCGATGCCGATCCGCTCGAGCTCGCCCGCGCCGCGCTCACCCCGCTCGCGCCGGTGACCGCCGAGTGGGCCGAACTGCGGCAGCGGATTCAGCGGATCGCGCCGGCGGACGGCGGCCTCGCGGTGCGTAATGCCTTGGCGAGCAACAGACTCTGCACCGCTGATCGGGCGCTGTTGATCTATCGGGAGGTGCTCGAGCATCCCCAGGTGCACGGATACCCGCTCGAAGCGATCTGTGCCATCGAGGGTTGCGGCGCGGCCTACGCGCTGTGCGGTGCCGAGTACACGGCGGCAGGGGCGACCTTGGCGCTGGCCGGTGCCCGGCTGCGCGCCGATCACGGCATACCGGCGCTCGACACCGCCGGCGAGACCTTCGATTGGCCGGAGCGGTTGGGTCGGCGACTGTTCGCGGAAACCGTGCGGCTCGTGTCGACGATGAGCCTGGCGGCGGCGATCGACTACGCGCGGTCCGTGTGCTCCGAGCACGGCCGCTCGGCCCTCTACACGCTCACGCCACGCCAGCGGGAGATCGCCGAGTTGGTGGCGACCGGCAAGACGAACCGGATGATCGCCGGCGAGCTCGGATTGTCGGAGTGGACGGTCGTCAACCATCTGCGCCGGGTGATGGTCAAGCTCGGCTGTCCCTCGCGGCTGCATATCGCACTACTGGTGCAGCGCGGCGCGAAAACGGCGACGATCATCGGCCCGGGCAAGTGGATTGGCGAGAATCCGTAATTAATTGGCGATCCATCCGGTTCCGCGGCGCGGGATTGTCCGCTAGCGTTCGCGAGTGATCAACGCCCAGCTCGTCAGAACCGCACTGACCTGGGCGTTTTCGTGTGCTCGGACCCGGTGCCGGTACCCCGTCCCGGCACCGCACCGTCCCGATGTCAGATCTTTGTCAGACCTGAAACCCGGTACCTCTAATGGTGCGGTGTGGCTATGTCAAATCTTTGTCAAATGCGACGAGGGGAGCTATGCAGATTATGTCACCTGTGTAGAGTAATGAGCGTCGGACGCCGCACTCGCAAGTTGGTCTAACAATTTCCGGGCTGTCTGGAATCTCCGCGGTTCAAAGCAATATTGGGGAGCATTCGTATGTTCGAAGATTTTGAAGAGGCTGCCGAGCTGTGCAATATTCTGTTCTCTTCGTTGCCGCGTAAAGATCAACGTAGTCGAGCGGCGCAATATTTGAAAGGCCTGTTGGACTCGCCGGGCCGGAAATCCGTGCGGAATATCGCACGGTCACTCGACGGCACCGTCACCGATCAAAGCCTGCACCATTTCATCAGCGCCTCGAACTGGGACTGGACCCCGGTTCGCCTCGCGCTTGCCGAATACCTGTTCCGCAGGCAGGAGATCGAGTCGCTGGTGGTGCACTCGATGGCGATCAAGAAGTCGGGTCAGCATTCGGTAGGCGTCGAGCGGCGCTTCCTGCCTACGGCGGGCCGGGTGGTGAATGTGCAACAGGCGACCGCGATCTGGGCCCTGTCGCCGGAACTCAGCGCACCCGTCGACTGGCGCCTGCACCTGCCGCGCGGCTGGCTCGACGACCAGCATCGGCGCACGTCCGCGGCGATTCCGCCGGATCTGCTGCCACAGCTGCGCGAGGACCTGATCGTCGAGCTGTGCCTGCGACTGAAGCACGACTGGCGCCTGCCGGTGCGGCCGGTGGTGCTCGACGCCCGCGAACTCGATATCCGCGCGGTGGTGCCGCGGCTGCACGCGCACGGTATTCCGTCGCTGTCGCGCATCGATCATGCGACGAAATTGCATGTTGCCGATGAAATGCTGACCGGCCACCGCGCCGACTGCCTGATTCCGGCGGGCGACATCATGAAAGCCGCCAAGGGAAGCCGACGGCGCATGCTGTTGCCGTCGCACGGTGAGCTGCCGGGAAAATTGCGATCACCCCGGACCGCCGCGGTCACGGTCGGTTTCGCCCCGCGCACGCGCAATTCCGTCGGCGGGCCCGCCGCGGAACTGGCGCTGCTGGAAATGCCCGCGCAGACCGGCTCGGCCGCGCGGACACTGTGGCTGACCGATCTGCCGACCGAGCGGGCCGGCGAACTGGTCCGGCTGGCGGCGGCGCTGACCCGGGTCGAACGGGACAGCGCCGAGGTCGCCGACAAGGCCGGTGTCCGGGACTATTCCGGTCGCAGCTACGGCGGCTGGCATCGGCACGTGACGCTGGCCTCCGTGGCACACGCGCTGCTGATGCGGCTGGCGGCCGATCGGGAGCAGCTGGCGCCGATGGAGGCGGCCGGGTGATCACGACAGCGGCGCGCACACCGAGGTGAGAGTGGCGAAGGCCGCGGCCGCGGCCTGCCAGTCCGCGCCGCCCGCGCGGGCCGGGGAGACCGACACGACCGAGCCGCGGCCTTCGCGCATGGCGGAATGCCTGCGCGCGACGGTCGACAATCCTTGGCCGGGACCGGCTTCGACGCACACGATGCGCTCGTGCGATCCGATGAGCGCGTCGAGGGTGGGCCAGAAGCGCACGGTCGCCACGGGATGGTGGGCCCAGTACGCCGGATCGGCGATCGTCGCCTGGTCCAGTGGCTGGGTGGTGTAGCAGGAATAGACCGGGATGCGCGGCATCCGCGGCGTGAGCTTGACCAGGTATTCGAGACTGCCGGTGGCCGCGGGCAGCAGCAGCGGGCTGTGAAACGCGCTGAGCGACGGCACAGTTCGGCAGGTGCGCCCCGCCGCGCGCAACTCGGCGGACACCGTGGCGAGTGCGGTGTCGGATCCGGCCAGGATCGTCTGGCGGGGCGCGTTGATCGCCGCGAGCGCCACCTCCTGCGACAGGTACGGCTCGAGTTCGTCGACGGTCGCGGCCACCGCGAGCATGCCGCCCGCGGGCGCGGCGGCGATCCGGTGCACCCGGTCGAGCACCACCCCCGCGGCCTCGGGCAGCGACAGGATGTCGGTGTAGGCCGCCGCGGCCAGCTCGCCGATGCTGTGCCCGATGACCAGGTCGGGCGCGAAACCCCAGTTGGTCACCATCCGGGCCATGGCGTAGTCGATGGCGAACAGCAGTGGCTGGGCCCGCGTGACGTGGTCGATCGGCACGACGGGCGTCGCGGCCAGCCAATCGTCGCGCAGCGGTGCGCCTTCCGCGCCGAGGGCCGCGAAGACCTCGTCCATCGCCTTGGTGAATGTGGGCTCCTCCCGATATAGCCCGGCGGCCATGCGTGGGTATTGCGAACCTTGGCCGGGAAACATCATCGCCAGGGGCGGACTACTCATGGGAATTCCCCTCGGCAGCAGCCACCCACGAAGGGCGGCTGAGGATTTCGACGACGGCGCAAGACCAGCTGAACCCGGCGCCTACGCTGGCCAGCAGGCACAGGTCGCCCGGGCCGACCGCGCCCGTGCCGACCAGGTGGTCCAGACCGGCGATGGGATCGCCCGCGCCGAGATGACCGATGGTCCGGCTCCACGACCACGTAGTGCGCTCCGGATCGATGTCGAACTGGGACAGGAAGCCGGCCTTCACTCGCCGCCAGCCCATGTGTGGCAACGATATTCGCGCGATATCCGCAAGCTCGACACCCGCCGCGGCGAGCGCGCCGTGCAGCGCGGCCTTCTGGCCCGCGGCCACGCGCGCGGCACTGTACTGCCGGCCGCGCGCGGCGACGTATTCGCGCTTGTGTGCCTCGAGGTCGACCGGTGACGGAGTGGTCAGCGACGGCGCACCACAGGAATCGCCGCCGCGGTGCATCCCCTCCAGCTCCGGGTCCGAAACCGTGTGCAGCGCACGGAGAACGGCGAAACCGGAGCGCCGCGACACCAGCAGCGCTGTCCCGCCGTCGGCATAGACCGTGCCGGGATCGCTGCGCCAGCGGTCGAACTCGGGTGGGTTCATCCGATCACCGCTGGTGATGAGCACGCAATCCCGGTCGGCGGACGCCGAGAGATAGGCGCCCGCCAGTTCGAGTGCGGCCATGCCACCGTTCGAGACCTGTCGTATTTCCATTGCCGGGCACTGGTTTCCGACTGCGGCACGTTGAATGTACGACGCGGGCGACCACAGGTGGTGGCCCTGGAAGTAGAGGCTGGCGTGCAGGATCAGGTCGATCCGGTCGGGCCCGATACCGGTCCGGTCCAGCACCGCGGTAGCGGCGTTGGCGGCCATCTCGGGCCCGGATTCCTTCTCCGCCACGGTGACCGACGCCATGCCGGTCATCGTCGCCAGCTTCTCGTCACAGTCGCCCGCCGCCACGGCCTGGCCGGTCGACACGGTCGGAGGCAGCCAGGTGGCGCATCCGGCGATATAGAGCTCGCCGCTCATGCGTGTCTCCGGATGCTCATCGGGCGGTGCCCGCCACATCGAGTTCCTTGGCCAGCAGCGGTGGCAGGTGCTCGCTCACCAGCTCGATATTGCGCGCCACCAAATCGTCCGGCATGCCTGCGATATCGGCCCAGAAGATCAAGTGCCGCACCGGCAATCCCGCGATGCGCGCCTTGATCCGGACCGCGGCCTGCTCGGGCGTGAGGATCTCCAGGTGGCCCCAGGACCCGTCCAGCGGCCGGACGCGCAGGTCGTCCGGACCGAGCAGCGGCGGGGCCGGGCGGTCGGTGCCCTCGACGGAGGAGCTGCGGTAGGTGTTCTTCTGATGCGCCAGATAGGGCGTGACGCGGGCCCACGCCGCTTCCGGGTCGTCGGCCAGCAGAATCGGCACCAGGTCCGCGACCCGCGCCGACTCGGGATCGTGACCGCCCTCGACCAATCCCACCTGATAGTGCGCGAACATCTCGTGCGAGATGTGCATCAGGCCGATGCCGAGCCGGCCGGCCAGCCGCGCGCCGCGCGGGCGATAGAAGCCGCCCCACATCGGTACCGGCTGCTGCACGGGGCCCGGTGTGACACCGCCGGTCTCCCACAGGCGGCGGACCTCTTCGATGGTCGCGCCGGTGCGGGCGAACCGCTTGCTGAAATCGGCGTCGAACAACTGGTATTCGGGTACGCGATAGCCGGCGCCGAGGCCGAGTTCGAGCCGGCCGCCGCTGATCAGATCGACGACCGCGGCTTCCTCGGCGAGCTGCGCGGGCTTGCGCAGCGCCGGTAGCACGACGGCCGTGCCGATCCGGACCTGGCGGGTGCGCGCCGCCGCGGCGGCCGCGAAGGTCAGCGGCTGCGGCAGATAGCCGTCCTCGAAGAGGTGGTGCTCGGTGAACCAGATGCCACCGGCGCCCCGTCGGTCGGCCTCCTCACAGAACTCCAGGGTGCGTGCGTAGTGGTCGGCCCACGGCCGCTGCCACTGCCGGGGGTTGCGGAGATCGAAGACGAGTCCGACGTCCATGTGTGCTCCATTCTTCGGCGGTGCCACCGTGACTCACGCGAGTCACGGTGGCGTCGAGGCACCGGCTCAGCCGGCCGTCGATTCGGTGGTGACCCGCTCGGCCGCGCAGACCTCGATGGTCCGGCGCAGTGCGGTTTCCAGGGGTACGGTCGGCTGCCAGCCGGTGACGGCGCGGAAAGCCGAGGAGTCGATGGTGATGTGTACCAGATCGCCGGCCTCGGCATGGGCGGGCGGCGGCACCGAGACGACGGGGGCGCGGCTGCCGGTGTGCGCGGCGACCAGGTCCGCGATGGTGCCGAACAACTGCCCGAGCGGAATGCCGTGGCCGGAGCCGAGTACCCAGGCGCGCCCGGCGAGTTCGGCGGTGTGCTCGGTCGCGGCCACCAGCGCCCGGGCGATGTCCTCGACGTAGACCACGTCGCGCTTGACGGTGCCGTCGTGCCACATGGTGAGCGGGTCACCGGCCAGCGCGCGCCGGATCATCATCGAGACCACGCCTTTGTCCCGCGCGGTCGACTGGGGCCCGCTGCCGAAGACCGTCGGCAGGCGGACCGACACCGCCCGGTGCGGCCCCGCCGCCAGCGAGTCGAGCAGCAGCCGTTCGGCGCGTAGCTTCTGCCGGTCGTATTCGCCTGAGGGAGCGTCGATCTCGGTGCCGTCGATCACCTCGCCCGCGCCCTTGCCGACCTGGGAGACGGCACCGGCGAAGACCACGCCGACCGGGTCGGGGCGCTGCTCGAGCGCGGCGACCAGGTCGGCGACGATGCCGACGTTCACCCGCTCGGCGGCGTCGTCGCCCTCGGCGATCCGCCAGGTCGACGGGCCGTCGTTGATGTAGGCGACACAGTGCACGACGATGTCCGCGTCCGCGACCACGCGGGCCACCACACCGGGCGCGGTGAGGTCCGCGGTGCACACCTCGATGGTGGCGCGCGCGTCCGGCGGAATCGGTGCGGGATGCCGCGCGACGACGCGCAGCCGGATCGGGCGTGCGGCGAGTTCCCGCAGCACCGCCGAACCGACGAAGCCGGTGGCGCCGAGCAGGGTTACCAGAGGTGGTGTCAGTGCCACAGTTTCGCCTCCAGCTCGAGGCAGGTCGCGTAGTCGGGAAGCAGGCCACGGTCGCCCGCCTCCGCGAGAGTCAGTGCGGCGCGGTCTCTTTCGGACTGCTCCGGACGGGGGATCCGGGGGATCGGCAGTCCGATCTCCGGGTCCAGCGGGGAGATGGCCAATTCGTTGGCCGCCTCGTACCCCTCCGACATCACGTAGACCACGATCGAATCGTCCTGCTGCGAGAGGAACGCGTGGCCGACGCCCATCGGGATGAACAGCGCCTTGGCCGTGGCGCCGTCGCCGCCCAATTCCGTTTGGTCCCAACGGCCGAAGGTCGGTGAGCCGACGCGGAGATCGACCAGGTAGTCGGTGACGCGGCCGTGCGGGACGTACACGTACTTCGAGCGCCCCGGCGGGGTCGTCGTGTAGTGGATGCCGCGCAGTACGCCGCGAGCCGAGACGTTGTGGCTGATGTCGCGGACCGGGAACAGGCCGTGGCCGAGGGCCGCGTCGAACGCGTCGATCTGGAACGGGCTGGTGAAAAGTCCACGGCTGTCTCGATATACCGGCACGGAAAACTCCACCGCATCCTCGATGTCGAGCTTTCTGACCTCGACCGAGCTCATCACGCACCCGCCTTCGTCGCGGTGATCGCGGCGGCGATCCGGTCGATTACCGTGCTGGGAGCAGGCATGTTGTGCATCTCCTGGGCTACTTCGGTGCAAGCGTCGCGATGGCTCTCGGAGTCGAGCAGCTTGCCGAGCGACTGTTCGATGGTGCTCGCGCCGATCTCGCCGGCGTCGAGCCGCAGGGCCACGCCGCGGGTCACCGCGATCTGGGCGTTGGTATCGCTGTCGGTGCCGCGGTCGGGCAGCACCAGCTGGGGGACGCCGGCGTCCAGGGCCGCGTACATGCTGCCTGCGCCGCCGTGATGGACCACGGCCGCACAGGATTCCAGCACCGCGCGCAACGGCAGCCACGGCACCGGTCGCACGTACTCGGGCAGCGGGCCGGGCAAGGTGGCGTCGCCGGTCATCAGGATGATCTCGACGTCCAGCTCCGCGGCGCCCTTGATGATGTGCCGCAGCAGCGTGCCGTCGCCGTAGGTCGCGGTCAAGGAGCCGAGAGTGGCGGCGACCCGGCGGCGTCCGGTGCGCGGTGCGCGCACCCAGGCGGGGAGTTCCCCGCCGCCGTTGTAGGGCAGGTAGCGCATGCTCTCGATGCGGCTCGCGTAGGTCTGCGTCGGCGCGGGCGTGGTCCGATGATGGATGGCCTCGAGCGAGGGCGGGCTGACGTCGATCTCGATATCCGCCTCGACCGCCTCCGAGACGCCGAGATCGGTTGCGGCACTGTGCAGGTGGGCCAGCGCGGGGCCGTAGGTCGGCCACCGGGTGCCGAGACCGTGCACGATGGCGGTCGTGCCGGTCGCGCGCGCGGCCACCAGGCCGGCCACCGCCATCGGGGTGTACACCACGGCGTCGGCCTGCCATTCCCGGACGGCCTCGACCAACCCGCCGAGCATGAGATTGCCGGTCTCGCCGAACGCGGCCGCGAATTCCGCGTGCATCTGCGCGGGCGACATCGTCTCGGTCATGTCGGTCTCGCCGATGCGGCGCACGATCTCCTCGTACGGCCGGGCCGAGGCGCCGTCGTCCACGGCCAGCGCGTGCAACCCGGCCGCCACCGCGGCGGGCAGGGCCGGACCGGTGCAGGCCACGCGCACCTCGTGCCCAGCGGCGAGCGCCGCCTGCGCGAACGGCACCAGCGGCAACAGGTGCGATGTGCCGGGCAGGGTGGTGAGCAGGAATCGCATTGCGATCGGTACCTCCGGATATGTCGTGGTCTGGCCGGCAGCTGTCGCGAGCGCGTCCGGCGAATGAGCCGTCCGGCTGGATATTCAATAATTTCCAGTCCGCCGCTGAATAGGCAATACGGGGTTTTGCATATTTGTGTCAATTCTTGGTCAAATCCGAATCGTTGCTCGCCGGTCGGCGCCCGTGGCGAGTTGACAGTTCGCTGACACTCGGTGTTCTCGCAGTATTTCGGCGGTGCGAAGCGGAAACAAAAGTTTGACAATGTCCTGACCGATTCGAATCTTGTTTATTGTCGTTTCCTTCAAGATCATGGAACCCGGGGTCGAAATCGCTACCCGCTGCGTGGAGTCAAGAATCCTCGCCAGTGCAGTCCGCTCGCCGATGTGGGCGATCTTCTGGGATTGCGAGCGTCGAATCTAGTAGAAGGAGACAACTCCGATGCACAGCACATTGATTGTGGCGCGGATGGATCCCGGATCGCACCCACAGGTCGCGGACCTGTTCGCCGAGTTCGACGGCACCGAGATGCCGCACCGCATGGGTACCCGCCGCAGGCAGCTGTTCTATTACCGCGGACTCTATTTCCACCTGCAGGACTTCGATTCCGCGGACGGCGGCGAACGGATCGAGCAGGCCAAGACCGATCCGCGCTTCGTCGGCATCAGCGCCGATCTGAAACCGTTCATCGAGGCCTACGACCCGCAGTGGCGTACACCCTCGGACGCCATGGCCACTCGGTTCTACAGCTGGGCAGCCGAATCGTGAACGAGCGCAGAGTCGTCGTCACCGGCATGGAGGTGCTCGCGCCCGGCGGCGTCGGTCGCGACGCGTTCTGGGAGCTGTTGAGCGCCGGCCGTACCGCGACGCGCGGCATCACCTTCTTCGATCCGGCGCCGTTCCGGTCCAAGATCGCCGCCGAGGTCGACTTCGATCCCGAGGCGGGCGGGCTCAGTCCGCAAGAGGTCCGGCGGATGGATCGGGCAGCGCAGTTCGTCGCCGTCGCCGCGCCGAGCGCGGTGGCCGACAGCGGAATCGACATCGAGACCTACGACCCGTACCGGGTCGGCGTCACGATCGGCACCGCGGTCGGCGCGGCCACCAGCCTGGACTGGGAATATCGCGTGGTCAGTGACGCCGGGCGGCTGCACCTGGTCGACCACGAGTACGCCGTGCCGCATCTGTACAGCTGCCTGGTGCCGAGCTCGTTCGCCGCGGAGGTGGCCGAGCTGGTCGGGGCGCGCGGTGCGACCACGGTGATCTCGACCGGCTGCACCTCAGGCATCGACTCCGTCGGCTACGCGGTCGAACTGATCCGCGAGGGCACCGCCGACGTGATGGTGGCGGGCGCCACCGACGCGCCCATCTCGCCGATCACCGTGGCCAGCTTCGACGCGATCAAGGCGACCTCGCCGCGCAACGACGAGCCGGGCACCGCGTCGCGCCCGTTCGACGGCACCCGCAACGGCTTCGTGCTGGGCGAGGGCGCCGCGGTGTTCGTGCTGGAGGAACTCGAATCCGCCAAGCAGCGCGGCGCGCGCATCTACGCCGAGATCGCGGGCTACGCGACCCGCAGCAACGCCTATCACATGACCGGCCTGCGGCCCGACGGCATCGAGATGGCCGAGGCCATCCGGGTGGCGCTGCACGAAGCCGAGATGAACCCGGACGAGATCGACTACATCAACGCGCACGGTTCGGGCACCAAGCAGAACGACCGGCACGAGACCGCGGCGTTCAAGCGCAGCCTCGGCCATCGGGCCTACGAGATCCCGGTCAGCTCGATCAAGTCGATGGTCGGGCATTCGCTCGGCGCGATCGGCTCGATCGAGATCGCGGCGTCGATCTTGGCGATGACGCACAACACCGTCCCGCCGACGGCCAACCTGCACACCCCCGATCCGGAATGCGATCTGGACTACGTGCCGCTGACCGCGCGCGAGCACGTGACCGACGCGGTGCTGACCGTGGGCAGCGGCTTCGGCGGTTTCCAGAGCGCGATGGTGCTCGCCCGCGCTGAACGGAGCGCGGCATGACGACGGCGGTGGTCACCGGATTCGGCGTGGCGGCACCGAACGGTCTCGGCGCGGAACAATATTGGGACGCCACGGTGGCCGGGAAGTCGGGCATCGCCCGGGTCTCCCGGTTCGATCCGAGTGGCTATCCGGCACAGCTCGCGGGCGAGGTTCCCGGCTTCGAGGCTGCTGATCACCTGCCGGGCAGGCTGCTCCCGCAGACCGACCGGATGACCCAGCTGGCCTTGGCCGCGACGGACTGGGCGTTCGCCGACGCCGGGCTGACGCCGAGTCGGCTGCCGGAATTCGACATCGGCGTGATCACCGCCAGCTCGGCCGGCGGTTTCGAATTCGGCCAGCGCGAATTGCAGAACCTCTGGCACCGGGGCAGTCAGTACGTCAGCGCGTACCAGTCCTTCGCCTGGTTCTACGCCGTGAACAGCGGCCAGATCGCGATTCGCAACGGCATGAAGGGCCCGGCCAGCGTGCTGGTCGGTGACCAGGCCGGCGGACTGGATGCCGTGGCCGCCGCGCGGCGCGCGATTCGCAAGGGCACCAGCACCATTGTCACTGGCGCGATCGACTCGTCACTGTGCCCGTGGGGCTGGATCGGGCAGCAGGCGAGCGGGCGATTGAGCACCAGCGACGACCCGGCGGACGCGTATCTGCCCTTCGATGCCCGCGCGAACGGGCACGTGCCCGGCGAGGGCGGCGCGATCCTGGTCGTCGAGTCCGACGGGCATGCACGGGCTCGTGGCGCGCGGACCTACGGCGAGATCGCCGGTTACGCAGCCACCTTCGACCCGAACGGGCCAGGACTGCGCAAAGCGATCGAACTGGCGCTGGCCGATGCCGGGCGGGTCCCGTCGGACGTCGACGTGGTCTTTGCCGACGCGGCGGGCCTGCCCGAGCTCGATCGCATGGAAGCGCAGGCCATTTCGGCGGTGTTCGGCGCCGGCGCGGTGCCGGTCACCGCGCCGAAGACGATGACCGGCCGGCTGTACTCGGGTGCCGGGCCGCTCGATCTCGTCGCCGCGCTGCTGGCCATGCGGCACAGCCTGATTCCGCCGACCGTGCACGTCGAGCCCGATCCCGAGGCGCAACTGGATCTGGTGGTGGGCCAGGCCCGCCCGGCCACCGTGCGCACCGCGCTGGTCTTGGCGCGCGGCTACGGCGGATTCAACTCGGCGCTCGTGCTGACCAACGAAAACTCATGAAGGAGAAGGACAATGGCTGACCGATTCACACTCACCGACCTGGGCCGGATCATGCTCGAGGCCGCGGGCGACGAGGGCATCGACTTCGCCGAACCCGTGCTCGACGTGCTCTTCGACGACCTCGGTTACGACTCGCTCGCGCTGCTGGAAGCCAGTGGCCGGATCGAGCGCGAGTTCGAGATCTCGCTGGACGAGGACACCCTGCTGTCGGCCACCACGCCGCGGGCCCTGATCGGCGCCGTCAACGCGCGTCTCGTGAACGCGGCCTGAGGAGGAACGCAGATGTCGAATGTCGAAGCGCCGGTAGCCCTGGTGACCGGGGCGACCAGCGGAATCGGACTGGCCGTCGCCCGTCTGCTCGGCGGCTCGGGACACCGGGTGTTCATCGGCGCGCGCACCGCGGAGAACGTGACCGCCACGGTGAAGCAGTTGCGCTCGGAGGACCTGACGGTGGACGGCGCCGCCGTGGATGTCCGTTCGGACACCGAGGTAGCGCAGTTCGTCCAGGCCGCCGTCGACGCGTTCGGGTCCATCGATGTCCTGGTGAACAACGCCGGGCGCAGTGGCGGCGGCGTCACCGCCGATATCACCGCCGAGCTGTGGAACGACGTCATCGAGACCAACCTGACCAGCGTTTTCCGCCTGACCCGCGAGGTGCTCAACACCGGCGGCATGCGCACCAAGGACCGCGGCCGGATCATCAACATCGCCTCCACCGCGGGCAAGCAGGGCGTGGTGCTCGGTGCGCCGTACTCGGCGTCCAAGCACGGCGTCGTCGGGTTCACCAAGGCGCTCGGCAATGAGCTGGCCCCCACCGGCATCACGGTCAACGCCGTGTGCCCCGGTTACGTCGAGACGCCGATGGCGGCGCGGGTCCGGCAGGGCTACGCGAGCGCCTACGGCAAGAGCGAGGCGGAGATCCTGGAGAAGTTCCAGGCCAAGATCCCGCTCGGGCGCTACTCGACCCCGGAGGAGGTGGCCGGACTGGTCGGCTATCTGGCCTCCGACACCGCCGCATCCATCACGGCGCAAGCGTTGAACGTCTGCGGCGGACTGGGCAACTTCTGAGCTCGAGGAACAGGTATTTCGATGACTACCAGCACTATGCGCGAGGTCGAGCACGAGATCGAGATCGCCGCACCCGCGGACACGGTGTACGCGCTGATCGCCGATGTCGGCAGTTGGCCGCGCATCTTCGGTCCGACGATCTACGTGGAGCAGCTCGAGCAGACCGAGGGCGCCGAACGGATCCGGATCTGGGCGACGGCCAACGGCACCGCCAAGAATTGGACCTCGCGCCGCACGCTCGATCCGGCCGCGCGGAAAATCACCTTCCAGCAAGAGATTTCGGCACCGCCGGTGGCCTTCATGAGCGGCGCGTGGTTGATCGAAGCCCGGTCCGACCACACCGCACTGGTCCGGCTGCAGCACAGTTACCGCGCGGTGGACGACGACCCGGACGGCCTGGCCTGGATCGACCAGGCGGTCGACCGCAACTCGCGCAGTGAGCTGGAAGGATTGCGGACCGAACTCGAATACGCCTACGCGGCCGCCGATTCCACCTTCTCGTTCGAGGATTCCGTGCAGATCGCGGGTTCGGCCGTGCAGGCTTACGAATTCATCGACCAGGCGCAGCTGTGGACCGAGCGGCTGCCGCACGTCGCCGCCGCACGGCTGGAAGAGCCCTCACCCGGCCTGCAGACACTCGAGATGGACACCAAGACGCGCGACGGCTCGGTGCACACCACCAAGTCCTATCGGGTCACCTACCCGCACCATTCGATCGTCTACAAGCAGGTGACCCTGCCCGCGCTGATGTCGCTGCACACCGGACGGTGGACCTTCGCCGAGAACACCGACGGCGTACTGGCCACCTCGCAGCACACGGTCACCATCGACACCGATCGGATCGCCGACATCCTCGGCGCGGACAAGACGCTCGAGGACGCCAAGGACTTCGTGCGAAATGCGTTGAGCACCAACAGCATGACCACCCTGCAGCACGCGAAGTCCTTCGCCGAGCGACGCGGCTGATCCGATGATCGAACAGACGCAGGTGGTCGTCGTCGGCGCGGGCCCGGTCGGGCTGATGCTGGCGGGTGAGTTGCGCCTCGGGGGCGTCGAGGTCGTCGTACTGGAGTCGCGGGAGACGCCGTCGACGGAGTCCAGGGCCTCGACCTTGCACGCGCGCACGATGGAGATCTTCGACGCCCGGGGCCTGGTCGACGAACTCGGCCCCGTGCCGAACGAGCCGCGCGGCCACTTCGGCGGCATCCCCCTGGATCTCACCCTGCCCAGCCGGTTTCCCGGTCAGTGGAAGGTCCCGCAGACCACCACCGTGGCACTGCTGCACGAGTGGGCCGTGGCGCTCGGCGCCGAGGTCCGGCGTGGTTGGCGGGTATCGGCGGTGCACGACGACGGCGCCGGCGTCGAGGTTCGCGCGCAGACCGGCACCGGAATACGGCGGCTGCGTGCGGCATTCGTGGTCGGCTGCGACGGCGCGGACAGCACGGTGCGCGAGTGCGCGGGCGTGGAGTTCGCGGGCCGCTCGGCCACCCGCGAACTGTTGCGCGCGGACGTGGCGGGCCTGGCGATCGAGGATCGGCGCTTCGAGCGGTATGAGCACGGATTCGCCACGGCGGCGAAAAATCCCGCCGGGATCACCCGGGTGATGGTGCACCGCTTCGGCGCCGACGGTGCCGGGCGATCGGGCGATCCCTCGTTCGACGAGGTCGCCGCGGCGTGGCAGCAGGTCACCGGCGAGGTCATCGGACACGGAAAGCCGTTGTGGGTGAACGCCTTCGACGACACCAGCAGGCAGGTGCGGGAATACCGCAGGGGCCGCGTGCTCTTCGCGGGTGATGCCGCGCATCAGCAGATGCCCAGCGGTGGCCAAGCGCTGAACCTCGGCCTTCAGGACGCCGTGAACCTGGGCTGGAAG
Organism: Nocardia brasiliensis NBRC 14402; assembly: GCF_000308475.2. Taxonomy (GTDB): domain Bacteria; phylum Actinomycetota; class Actinomycetes; order Mycobacteriales; family Mycobacteriaceae; genus Nocardia; species Nocardia brasiliensis. The sequence goes on from NZ_BAFT02000110.1 coordinate 133,782, forward strand.
CTGGCCGCCGCCTTGCACGGCGCGGCGGATCAGCTGCTCGACACCTATCACTCGGAACGCAGTGCGGTCGGTGCACGCATCCTGTCGAACATCCGGGTCCAGACCGAATTGCTGCTCGGCGGACCGGAAGTCGAGTCGTTGCGGACCATGCTGCGCGAGTTGATCGCGGCGGAATCGGTGCGGGTGCACCTGGCCGGGATGATCAGCGGATTGGACGTGCGCTATCCGGCCGAGCCGGGGGAGCACCGCTGGCTCGGCGTCCGGCTGCCCGAACTGGCGCTGCGCGAGCCCGCCGGGACAAGCACCGCGGCGTTGCGCACCGGGCGCGGCCTGGTGCTCGGGTCCGGTCGCTCGCAGGTCGACGCGCTGGAAAAGGTGGTGGCGCCTTGGGGCCGGCGGGTCGGCGTGGCCGAGGTCGCGGCCGGAGACGAGATCGGTACCGAGGCCGTGCTGGTACGGCCGGACGGCTACGTGAGCTGGGTGGGTTCCGCGGATGCCGACCTGGACGGCCGCTTGCGGCACTGGTTCGGCCCGCCCGGGTCCGTTGACTGACCGCGAGCCCGTGCGCAGACAAGGAGAGCAAACGTGGACACCGATGTGATTGTGGTGGGCGCCGGGCCGACCGGCCTGCTGCTCGCCGGCGAATTGCGGCTGGCCGGCGCCGAAGTCGTGGTGCTGGAACAACTGCCGGAACCGACGGGGCAGTCCCGCGGCCTCGGCTTCACCGCCCGCGCGATGGAGACCTTCGATCAGCGGGGCCTGCTCGCGGCCGTCGGCGGGTTGGAGCAGAGCCCGATGGGTCACTTCGGCGGGCTGCTGTTCGACTACACGGTGCTCGAGGACTGTCATTTCGGCGCGCGCGGTGTGCCGCAATCGCAGACCGAGGCGGCGCTGGAACGGTGGGCCGGCGAGCTGGGCGCGGACGTCCGGCGCGGCTGGACGGTGCGCGGGCTGCACGACGACGGCGCGGGAGTCTCGGTCGCAGCCGAAGTCGCCGGCGACGAAAAGACCTTGCGCGCGCACTATCTGGTCGGCTGCGACGGCGGGCACAGCGTCGTGCGCAAGCTCGCAGGCTTCGAGTTTCCCGGCACCGCAGGCACTCTCGGTATGTATCTGGCCGATGTGGTCGGCTGTGACATCGCGCCGCGGCCGTTCGGTGAACGGCTCCCCGGCGGCATGATCATGGCCATGCCACTGGCGCCCGGTGTCGACCGGGTCGTGGTCTGCGAGCACGAAACACCCGTGGTGCAGCGCGGAACCGAGATCGGCTTCGCCGAACTGGCCGCGGCCTGGGAACGGATCACCGGGGACTCGATCGCCCACGGTCGCGCGGACTGGGCCAGCTCGTTCTCCGACGCCACCCGCCAGGCATCGGAATACCGCAGAGGCCGGGTGTTCCTGGCGGGCGACGCGGCGCATATCCATCTTCCGGCCGGTGGTCAGGGGCTGAGCACCGGCGTCCAGGACGCGGCCAACCTCGGGTGGAAACTCGGTGCCGTGGTGCGTGGTTCGGCCGGGCCGGAACTGCTCGATACCTATCACGCGGAACGTCATCCGGTCGGTGCCAGGCTGCTGGACAACACCCGGGTACAGGGGATGCTCTACATCACCGGCGCCGAGGCGGATCCGCTGCGCGAGCTGTTCACGGAGTTGATCGCCTACGACGACACCAAGCGCTACCTCGCGGGCACGGTGAGCGGGCTCGACATCCGGTATTCGCCCGATCCCGCGGCACATCCGTTGCAGGGCAGGCGGATTCCACCCCGGCCGCTGCGTACCGCAGCCGGCGCGACCACGACCACCGAACTGCTGCATCCGGCCCGCGGTGTGCTGCTGGACCTGGCCGCCGACGGTGCGTTGCAAGCCGCGGCCGATCCCTGGCGGGACCGGGTCACCGTCGTCGAGGCCGAACTATCGGAGCGTCGCGGCCTCGAAGACGTGACAGCCGTACTGATCCGCCCCGACGGCTATGTGGCGTGGGCGGCCGCCGAGCGGCGCGACCGTACGGCGTTGACCGCGGCCCTGCGCCGCTGGTTCGGTCCGGCGGACGCCGTGTCCCGCAGCGTGGCCGCCGAGGCGCAGCGGTGACCACGGCGGCGCTCGCGCGTTCCACCGGCGTCCGTTCGGTACTGCTGAACGGTGCCGGAATCAGCTTGTCCGCCTTGCTGAATCGGCCCGACGAAGCTCCACGCGCGACGATCGTGGCGCTGCACGGGGCCGGGATGAACGCGAGCTATTTCGACGGGCAGGCGGCGGCGGAGGTGTCGCTGCTGACCCTCGGTGCGCGCCTCGGCTATTCGGTGCTCGCGGTGGACCGGCCGGGCTACGGGCGGTCCACCGCGCAACTGCCCGACGGACAGACACAGGCGGCGCAGGCGCGCACATTGCGGCACGCGCTCACCGGATTCGCGGCCGAGCACGACATCGGCGCCGGCTTCTTCCTGCTCGCGCATTCCTTCGGCGGCATGGTCGCGCTGCGCCTCGCCACCGAGACGTTCGGCTCGGCCCGGCTGCTCGGGGTGGACCTCTCCGGCTGCGGCCATCGGTACGCCTCGCGCCTGTTCCAGCTCGGTGACGCGCGCAGGCGGGCGCTGCGGGGCTGGGGGCCGCCGCGGCTGTACCCGCCCGCGACCTTCCGGACCAGCTCGACCGTCGTCGCGCCGACGCCCACGCTGGAACTGGTCGAGGCGGCCCGCTGGCCGGTGGTGTTCGCGCGCCTGGCGGCCCGGGTCGCGGTGCCGGTCCGGTGCACCTTCGCCGAACACGAGGCGCTGTGGCGGCACGACCCGAATACGTTGCGGGATATGGCCGCTCGCTTCACCGGCGCGCCGAGTGTGGCGGTGGAGCGGCAATCCGGAGCGGGTCACAACATCAGCCTGAGCTGGGCCGCCCGCTCCTACCACCTGCGCGCACTCGGCTTCCTGGAGGACTGCCTGCACCCTGCCGGTGCGCCGGAAGCCGACCGCGCGATGCAGGCGACATCTTCCGAACTATGAAGCCGCACAAGCGATCCTGAAGGAGATGGCCGTGAAGGGGATAATCCTCGCCGGTGGCAGCGGCACCCGGCTGCAACCGGTCACCCTGGCGGTGTCGAAGCAGCTGCTACCGGTCTACGACAAGCCGATGATCTACTACCCGCTGTCGGTGCTGATGCTCGCCGGCATCACCGATATCGAGATCATCGCCACCCCGGACGATCTGCCGCGCTTCCAGCAGCTGCTGGGCGACGGGTCGGCGCTCGGATTGTGCCTGACCTACGCCGAGCAGGACAAGCCGCGCGGGCTCGCGGACGCGTTCCTGGTCTCCGAACGGCACATCGGTAACGAACCGGTGGCATTGGTGCTGGGGGACAACATTTTTCACGGTCCGGGCTTCGTCGAGGTGCTACAGCAGAGCAGCCACGATGTCGACGGCTGCGTCCTGTTCGGCTATCCGGTGCTCGACCCGCAACGCTACGGGGTCGCCGAGGTGGACGCCGACGGCCGCCTGCTCGACCTGGTGGAGAAGCCGGCCCGGCCGCGGTCGAATCTCGCGGTCACCGGGCTGTACTTCTATCACAACGACGTGGTCGCGATCGCGAAGGATCTGCAACCCTCCGCGCGCGGCGAATTGGAGATCACCGACGTCAACCGGACCTTCCTGGCGCAGGACCGGGCTCGCCTCGTGCCGCTCGGCCGTGGCTTCGTCTGGCTCGACGCGGGCACCCACGAGGCGTTGCTGGAGGCGGGTCAGTACGTCGAGATCATGGAGCGCCGCCAAGGCGTACGGATCGCCTGCGTCGAGGAGATCGCGCTGCGCATGGGCTTCATCGACCAGGAGTCCTGCCACCGGCTCGGCAGGCAACTCGCGAAATCGCCGTACGGCCAATACGTCATGGACATCGCGGCCGCCGTGTGAGCGCGCCCGATCTCGCGATGTCCGTTCCGATCACCCGAACTATCAAGGGAGCAAACACATGACCACCCGTGTATGGGACTACCTGCCCGAGTACGAAAAGGAGCGGGAGGACATCCTCGACGCGGTGCAGACCGTGTTCGGATCGGGCCAGCTGATCCTCGGCGAGAGCGTGCGCGGTTTCGAGCGGGAATTCGCGGCCTACCACGGGCTCGCGCACTGCACCGGCGTCGACAACGGCACCAACGCACTGAAACTCGGCCTGGAAGCCCTCGGTGTCGGACCCGGCGACGAGGTGATCACCGTGTCCAACACCGCTGCCCCCACCGTCGTCGCGATCGTCGGTGCCGGTGCCACACCGGTTTTCGTCGATGTGCGGGCCGAGGACTTCCTCATGGACACCGATCAGGTCGCGGCCGCGATCACGCCGCGCACCAAAGCGATTGTGCCCGTCCATCTTTACGGTCAGTGCGTGGACATGGCGCCGCTGCGGCGGCTGGCCGCCGAACACGGGCTGCAGATCCTGGAGGACTGTGCCCAGGCCCACGGCTCCCGGCAGGGGGAGCAGCTGGCGGGCACGATGTCCGACGCCGCGGCGTTCTCCTTCTATCCGACCAAGGTGCTCGGCGCCTACGGCGACGGTGGTGCGGTGGTCACCCCCGACGCGAACATTCAGCGAAATCTGCAGCAGCTGCGCTACTACGGCATGGACAAGGTCTATTACGTGATGCGCACGCCGGGCCACAACTCCCGGCTCGACGAGGTGCAGGCCGAGATCCTGCGTCGCAAGCTCGGTCGGCTCGACGACTACATCGCGGGCCGCAACACGGTGGCGCGGCGGTACGAACAGGGGCTCGGTGATCTCGCCGACTCACACGGATTGCTGCTGCCCGCCACGAATCCCGGCAATACCCACGTCTACTACGTCTACGTCGTGCGACACCCGAAGCGCGACGCGATCATCGAGGCGATGCGCGAGCACGACATCCTGCTCAACATCAGCTACCCCTGGCCGGTGCACACCATGACCGGATTCGAGCATCTGGGTTGGCGCGCCGGGCAACTGCCGGTCACCGAGGCGCTCGCGCAGGAGATCTTCTCGCTGCCGATGTATCCGGCGCTGAACGAGGCGGAGCAGGACCGCGTCATCGAGGTGTTGCGCACCGTCGTGGCGGGGCTGTGAGCGTGCGCTCCGTCCGGACCCGCTCCGACGAGGACCTGTCGGAGCGGCTCGCGTTGTCGGCCGCGGCCACCGAGGCGGGCGCGTGGCTGCGTACGGCGGATTTTCCGGCCTGGCTGGCCGAGCGGGCGGCCGCGAACCGATTCGAGGTGCGCCGCATACCGTTTCGCGAGATGGACGCCTGGTCCTTCGAGTCCGGCACCGGGAACATGCGGCACCGCACCGGGAAGTTCTTCAGCGTCGAGGGGCTCTCGGTGCAGGTGGACGAGGGGGCGGTACGGTCCTGGCAGCAGCCGATCATCCTGCAGCCCGAGGTGGGGATACTCGGCATCCTGGCCAAGGAATTCGACGGCGTGCTGCACTTTCTCATGCAGGCAAAGATGGAGCCGGGCAACCGGAATCTGCTCCAGCTCTCGCCGACGGTGCAGGCCACTCGCAGCAATTACACCGGCGTGCATCGCGGAAGCAACGTCCGATACCTGTCTTACTTCACCGATCTCGGCGCCGGGCGGGTGCTCGCCGACGTGCTCCAGTCCGAACACGGCGCCTGGTTCTATCGCAAGTCGAACCGGAACATGCTGGTGGAGACCACCGATGAGGTGACGGTGCATCCGGACTTCTGCTGGCTGACCCTCGGCCAGATCGGCGCGCTGCTGCAGGCCGACAACGTGGTGAACATGGACTCGCGCACCGTGATCGCGACCTTTCCGATGAACGGAACCAGCGCTGTCGCACTGCGTTCGGATGCCGAATTGCAGTCGTGGTTCACCGTCGAGCGCGCCAGGCACGACGTGGAGATCTCGCTGATGCCACTGGCGGACGTCGTCGGCTGGCAGCGGGGCGAAACCCATATCGGCCGGGCGGACGACCGGTTCTTCCGGCTCATCGCGGTCGAGGTGGAGGCGGGCAGCCGGGAGGTCACCTCCTGGACCCAGCCGCTGTTCGAGCCGCACGGCCAAGGCATCGCGGCCTTCGTTTTCCGCCGGATCGACGGTCTGCCACATCTTCTGGTGCAGGCGAAGGTCGAGGCGGGCTTCCTCGACACGGTCGAGCTGGCGCCGACCGTGCAGTGCGTGCCCGCCAACTGGGACCAGCGGCCGCCGTTCCTGGACGTGGTCCGTGACGCGGGACCGGACCAGATCCGTTACGACGTAGTGCATTCCGAGGAGGGGGGACGGTTCCTCAACGCGGAGAGCCGCTACATGTTCGTCGAGGCGGACCTGCCGCTGGAGGTGCCGCGCAACTACTGCTGGGCCACCCCCGCGCAGTTGAATTGGCTCGCGGGCCACGGTCATTACCTCAACGTGCAGGCCAGGACGCTGCTGTCCTGCCTGAACGCCGGGGCCGTTTCGCTGAATCAGGATTTCGCACACCATGGTTGATGTTCAACAGCGTCTGCACGCATTCCTCGACAAGGCCGAGCTGGTCGAGCTCTTCGACCGCTACGTGCACCACCTCGACTTCGACCGGGACAACGACGCATGGCTCGGCGCGGTGTTCACCGACGACGCCGAGCTCGTCTTCCCACAGGGCACGTTTCGCGGCATGGCCGAGCTGCGCGGGTTCCAGCGCATGGCGTACGAGAAGTTTCCACGGTCACACCACCTCGGCGGCAACCACCGGGTGGTGTGCGACGGCGACACCGCCACGGTGACGGCACATCTCACCGCGGTGCACATCGGCCCGGCCGCCGGCCCGGCGGGGCACACCTCGTTCGGCGGCTTCGGCACGGCCGCCGCGGTGCGCACCGCGGCGGGTTGGCGGATGCGCCGCTTCACCTTCACCTCGGCATGGAGCGTGCCGTAGCCGGGCTACGCGTGCTGTGCGTCGTATCGGTGTCCGATGAAGCGGAAACCGATACCGCGCACGGTGACGATCCACTCGCTCGTGCCCAGCTTCTTGCGGAGGCTGTTGATATGGGTGTCCACGGTCCGGCTCGACAGCGTGCCGTCCCAGATCTCCTCGGTGATCGTGCTGCGCTCGATGACCTTGCCCGGGTTGGAGGCGAGCAGGTACAGCAGGTCGAATTCCTTTCTCGTGGTCTTGACGAGATCACCGGCCAATTCGACACGTCGGGCATCGGCGTCGACGGACAGCGGTCCGTGCCGGATCGAGGTCGCCGGGACCGGCGTGGGCGCCATACATTCATCGGGCACGAATCGGCGCAATACCGCTTGGATCCGCGCGATCAATTCTCGCGCTCCGTAGGGTTTGGTGATGTAGTCGTCCGCGCCGGAACGCAATCCGAGCACGCGATCCAGGACCGAATCCCGGGCGGTCACGATGATGATCGGGACGGCGCTGGTATCCCGGATGGCGCGGCAGACCTCGATGCCGTCGAGATCGGACAGATCGACGTCGAGCAGCACCAGATCGGCATTGTGGTAACACTCCAGCGCGCTGCCCGCAGTATCGACCGCGGTCACCGTGTAACCGTGCCGAACCAGTCGCTCGGTCAGCGACCGCCGTTCTGCCTCATTGCTTTCCACCAAGAGAATGTGATAGTTCGCCGACCGGTCGGCGTCGAAACTTTGTAGCTCCATAATCCCCCGATACATCACAGCTCGTACTGCAGATTGCGGTGGGTGCGCGCATTGCTCCGACGAACGCGCCGTCGGGCTCGGCTGCACAGTTCTTGTGGAATTACTTGTCGCGCGGGCCTTTCCTGGCCGGGTGGCACGCCGCGTGCTCCGTGGCCGGAATGTGATACGCGATAGCCGGGCCGCTCGACGCTGGGCAGCTGGGCTGGGGTAGGCTGGTGAAAGGTTGAATTACGTTGTGGCAGTGTTGATTTAGCAGTGCCTCCGTTCGTTCTACGATGCCCGGAGATCCTATCAGATGGGATGATCCGAGGGCTTCGTATTGTCATGTGACACAACGTATGTCGATATACACGCAGGATTCCCGCGCGTCGCGGATAGTAGATGACAAGCTATTGGTCCAGCTTTCGAACAATACGAACTAAACTTGTCAGCCCGCGTAACTCGTAGTGGTGCCCACACTTTCGTGGTCAGGCTCGGACCTAACCCCTGTGGTACTGTCGGCCTTGCCGTCGGACGGCGACCTCCGGTCCGACGGGCGTCCCAGGTGGGGCGCGTTTTTATCGGTCGCCGTGCTCCAATGCGGGAAAGTTTGGGGGGTATTTCGACGTGCAGTCCGGACAACGGAAGTCGACACAGGGTCCGATTACTCACCAGGGTGAGCGAAGTACGGGCGCGATGACGAGGTGGTCTGTTGGGCAACGAATCCTGATTGTCGACGGTAACCCGGCATCGCGGGCGGAACTTGCCAAATATATGACCCGGCATGGCTACGAAGTTGCGGAGGCCGATTCCGGTCTGGCGGCGGTGGACGCGTGCACCGCTTATGACCTGGTTATCGTGAGTCTCGAACTGCCGGATATGGATGGTCTTTATGTATGCCGGAGTGTCGCCGAGTGCGGCGTACCGATAATCGTCACCGCGGAACGGAAGTCGGAACTGGATTGCGTGCTCGCATTGCAGGCCGGGGCGGACGACTACATCGCCAAGCCCTATCACTTCCGTGAACTCGCGGCCCGGGTCGAGGCGCTGATGTGGCGCCGGTCGGCCCGGGTGCGCCGGGCCGAACCCGCGCTCGAGCACGGACCGCTGCGCATCGACGCGCTGGCCCGCGAGGTCACCGTGTTCGGCCGCCGGATCGCGCTCACCCGCAAGGAGTTCGACCTGCTGGTCCTGCTGGCGGAGAACAGCGGGCGGGTGGTGCCGCGGGCTGAGATCATGCGCGCGGTGTGGGGTCACAACTGGTCGCGCCGCACCGCCGATACACACGTCAGCAGCCTGCGCGCCAAGCTCGGCGCCAGCGAGTGGATCATCTCGGTGCGCGGTGTCGGCTTCAAACTCGTCAGTGACGCCTACCCCGCAGCGCACCACCCGATGGTCGATACGGGCTGACGGCGCGCTGCCTCGCCGGGTCATCGGGGGTGGTTACTTCTGCCCGCGCTTGAAGCTGTCGGTCAGTCGTGGGACGCCCTCGGTGGTGACCACGTCGACCGACGCTTTGACGTGCCGGTTCTCCATCACCTCGCGCAACAGCGCGTCCGCCAGGTCGGCGCGTGCGGTGTAGCGGCCGGGGATGCCCGACGGGCCGATCGTGTAATCGGTGACCCGGTCGGCGTCGAACAGGCCCGAGGCGCGCACGATCGTCCAGTCCAGGCCGCTGTTCTTGACGAGGTCCTCCATGCGGCCCATGTCGAAGTAGGCGGTGCGGCCCAGGGTGAGCAGGATGGGCAGCAGGACCGTGCGGAACAGGAACGTCTCACCCGGCGCGGCCTTACCCGCGACGCAGACGGAACTGACGCACACCAGGCGGCGGACACCATGGGTCCGCATGGCGGGCAAGATATTTCCCAGGCCTTCGGAGAATATCGATACCGGCTTCATCGTGTATTTACCGCCGAGAATGGAGATCACCGCATCCTGGCCGGCCACCGCGTTCTTCACCGATTCGGCGTCGAGTGCGTCCACCTGGACGACTCGCAAATTCGGTGCGGTGAGCGGGAATTCGCCGGGACGGCGGACCGCGGCGGTCACTTCATACCCCTTGTCGATTGCCTGCTGGATGACCTGTAGTCCGGTCGGCCCGCTGGCACCGAATACAACAAACCTCATCTTGCTTCTCCCACCGGCTGATACAGCTAATTGTCAGTTTTCTCGGTCGCGCCAAGCGGGCGCGCGCCCGCATATCCCGTGAGCAATGGGATGACCAGGGAATCGATCACCCGCTCGAAATATGCGCCCTCCATTGGTTCTTCCTTGTCGAGCAGGCGATAGAAGATCATCGCGGGCACGACATCGGCGATGAGTTCGGTATCGGCTCCCGCCGCGATCTCACCGCGTTCACACGCCCGATGCACGATGGCGGCATAGGCCGCCCGGCGCGGTTGCGAGATGACGCGTTCGACGGTTTCGCGCAGTTGCTGATCGCGTTTGATCGCCGATGCGATCGCGGACAGGATCGAATCCCGTTGACTGCTCGGGTCGAGATACATGGCGCCCACGGCGATCAGATCCGAACGCAGGCTGCCGGTGTCGGGCAGCGGCTCGTCCCAGCTCAGCGCCTGGATCGCGTCGCGGACCAGTTCCGACTTGTCCTTCCAGCGTCGATACACGGTGGCCCGGCCCGCGCCGGCCCGGGCCGCGACGGCGTCCATGGTCAGCCGGTCGTAGCCGACCTCGGGCAAGATCTCGCTGACGGCGGCCAGCAGCGCGCGATCGCGATCCGGATCCCGGGGCCTACCACCGGGTTTCGCCTTGGGTTCGCCGCTCTGTTGTGTCGACACACCGACAGCGTAGCGGTGCGGGAGTTACGAAACAAGCGTGTTCTGTATCGCATCTCCAATTATGAAACGAGTGCGTATCGTTTCGTAATGAACCTCGTGGAAGGAATGGAATGAGTGCAGGTCAGGACGGTAAGGGTGGGTCGTTCGAGCTGAGCCGCCGCCGCTTGCTGGTGGTCGGCAGCGGGCTCGCGGTGGCGGCGTGCACGACCGACGGGTCCGGTACGGAGGCTGCCCCCGGTGATGATTCGAAGCTGCGATCCGCCGTGCGCGGGCGGGTGCTGCTGCCCGGCGACGAGGGGTTCGACCTCGCTCGTAAGCCGTGGAATCTGACGGTCGACCAGTCGGTGCGCGCCGTCGTCGAACTCGCCGACGCCGAGGATGCCACCGCGCTGGTGCGGTATGCCAAAGATGCTGGCAGTACTTTGGCAGTCCAGCCGAACGGGCACAATCCCTCGCCGGCGGTGAACGGAACGATTCTGGTACGCACCAAGCGGCTGAACGAGATCCGCGTCGATCCGGTCGCGCGCACCGCCCGGGTCGGCGCCGGCGTCTCCTGGGGACAGGTGCAGGAGATCGCGAGCTCGCACGGATTGACCGGGGTGGCGGGCAGCGCGCCGGGCGTCGGTATCACCGGGTACACCCTCGGCGGTGGATTGAGCTGGTTCGCACGCAAATTCGGCTGGGCCGCCGACAGCGTCACCGCGTTCGAGATCATCGACGCAGACGGACGCACCCGGCGGGTGACGGCCGCGACGGAGCCGGATCTGTTCTGGGCTCTGCGCGGTGGTGGCGGCGACTACGCGCTGGTCACCACGATCGAGTTCGGGTTGCACCCGGCCCCCGCCCTGTACGGCGGCAAGGTGCTGTGGTCCGCCGACCGGGCGCCGCAGGTGATGGCCGCCTTCCGCGAGGTGACGGCGACGGCTCCGGACGAGCTGACGCTCTGGTGGAGTCTGCTCCAATTCGACGGCGCCCCACCGATGGTCGGCCTCGACGTCACCTATCTCGGTGACGAGGCGGCCGGGCAGGCGCTGCTGCGTCCGTTCGACGGTATCGACGGCAAGATGCGCGATACCCGCAGAGTGCTGCCGATCGCCGAATTGGGCACCATCACCGGTGAACCCGCCGAGCCCAGTCCGATCCGCTCGCAGATCGAACTGCTGAACGGGCTCACCGACGCGGACGTCGCGGGCCTGCTGGGCAAGCCGATGGCGCCGGTCGCCGCGGTGCAGGTACGCCACCTCGGCGGTCGCCTCGCCCGCGCGTCCGACACTCCGGCCGGCGCCGTCGCCGCCCCGTACTACATCGGCCTGATCGCACCCGAGGTCACGCCGGATATGGCCGCCGCCAACGAGACTCGGATGGCGGACTACCTCACCGCCCTCGGTTCGTCGCGCAGCCGTCGGACGCCGCTGACCCTGCTGGGTCCCGGTCAGACCGCCGCGGACGCCTTCACTCCCGACACGCTGGCCCGGCTGCGCGATATCAAGCGCAGCACGGACCCGCACGGTGTGTTCCGCAGCAACTTCCCGGTCCTCGACCCGAAGTCCGGCCGCTGAATCACCGACGGCATTTCCGTCCCGGTGGGGCGGCGCGCCGGGGCGGCCCCGGACCGGTGTGCCGGTCCGGCCTGCCCCGCGCCGCCGAACCGCCGTTTCCCGGGAATTCCCGGCGGGCACAGCACCATCACGGAGAATGGGGCAGATCGATGATCAGCGCCTGATCCGATGGGAGCCACCGCCATGCACGACGACCGTCGATTGATCGAAGATCGCCTCGGGCGAGTACTCGGCGAACGGATCACACCCGCGATCTACGGCGAATCGGTGCCGATGCAGGTGTCCATCTGGGTCGCACCGGACGAGCCGGTACCGGTGGCCGAGGGGCTGGCCGCGCCGCGGACGCCCACCGCGCCGGGCGCGGCCTGGGGTGCGCCGTGGGGCACCAGCTGGCTCACTGTCGAGGGCACCGTGCCGGCGGCGTGGGCGGGTAAGACCGTCGAGGCGATCATCGACCTCGGCTTCGACCGGAACATGCCCGGCTTCCAGTGCGAGGGCCTGGTCTATCTGCCCGACGGGTCGCCGGTGAAGGGGCTGCAGCCGCGCAACCAGTGGGTGCGGGTGGGGTCTCCCGCGGTGGGCGGCGAGCACGTGCTGCTGCATGTCGAAGCGGCGTCGAACCCGATCATCCCGTTCTTCGCGCCGACGCCGCTGGGCGACAAGTCGACCGCGGGCACCGAGCCGCAATACCGGCTCGGCCGAATGGATCTCGCGGTCTTCCACGACGACGTCTGGCACCTGGTGCAGGACCTCGAGGTGCTCGGCGAACTGATGCACGAGATGCCCGAGGATCCCGCCCGCCGCTACGACATCGTGCGCGCGATCGAGCGCGCGCTGGACGCCATCGATCTGCAGGACGTGCCCGCCACCGCGGCCGCGGCGCGCGCCTGCCTGGCCGAGGCGCTGGCGCAGCCCGCGATTGCGTCGGCCCATCGAATCTCGGCGGTGGGGCACGCGCATATCGACTCGGCGTGGCTCTGGCCGCTGCGCGAGACCGTCCGCAAGGTGGCTCGCACCACCGCGAACATGACGGCGCTGCTGGCCGAGGACCCCGAGTTCGTCTACACCATGTCGCAGGCGGCGCAGTACGACTTCGTCAAACAGCAACGCCCCGAGGTCTATGCGAAAGTCAAAGCGGCCGTGGCCGAAGGGCGGTTCGTGCCCGCGGGCGGGATGTGGGTCGAGGCGGATACCAACATGCCGGGCTCCGAGGCGATGGCGCGCCAGTTCGTGCACGGAAAACGGTTCTTCCTGGCGGAGTTCGGGATCGAGAACGAAGAGGCGTGGTTGCCGGACACCTTCGGTTTCGCGGCCGGGCTGCCGCAGATCATCAGGGCGGCCGGATCGAAATGGCTGCTGACGCAGAAGATTTCGTGGAGTCAGATCAACAAGTTCCCGCATCACACCTTCCTGTGGGAAGGCATCGACGGCACCCGTATCTTCACCCACTTCCCGCCCGTCGACACCTACAACTGCTCCATGGCCGGGCGCGAGATCGCGCACGCCGCAAGGAATTTCAAGGACAAGGGCCGGGCGTCGATGTCGCTCGCGCCGACCGGCTGGGGTGACGGCGGCGGCGGGACGACGCGCGAGATGATCGCCAAGGCGGCCCGGATGAAGGATCTGGAAGGTTCGCCGAAGGTGGTCTGGGACAAGCCCGCCGACTTCTTCGCGCGGGCCGAGGCGGAGTACCGGAATCCGCCGGTGTGGGTGGGGGAGCTGTACCTCGAGCTGCACCGTGCCACCCTCACCAGTCAGGCGAAGACCAAGCAGGGCAACCGGCGCAACGAACATCTGCTGCGCGAGGCCGAGCTGTGGGCCGCGACGGCGACGGTGCGCAAGCGCGCCGAGTATCCGTACGACGCGCTGGACCGGCTCTGGAAGACGGTGCTGCTGCACCAGTTCCACGACATACTGCCCGGCTCGTCGATCGCCTGGGTGCATCGGGAGGCGGAGCGCACGCACGCGGCGGTGACCGCGGAGCTGACCGCGCTCATCGATCAAGCGCACCGGCAGCTCGGCGGCGATCAGGCGGGACCGAATGTCTTCAACCCCGCCCCGCACGCCTGGCGCGCGGTGCCCGCCGGTGGCGCCGGACCGCAACAGCCGGAGGCGCCGTGCACGGTGGTCGAGCGGGCCGGCGGCGGGTTCGTGCTCGACAACGCCCTGCTGCGGGTGGAGATCGACGCGCGCGGTCTCGTGGTGTCGGTGTTCGACCTCGTCCAGCAGCGCGAGACGCTGCCGCCGCAAAGTCCCGCGAACCTGCTGCAGCTGCATCCGGATCTGCCCAACTCGTGGGACGCCTGGGATGTCGATCTGTTCTACCGGAACCGGGTCACCGATCTCACCGACGCGGATTTCGTGGTGGCGCAGACGGATTCGCCGATCGATGCGGTGGTGCGGGTGGGCCGCTCGTTCGGTTCGTCCAAGATCGAGCAGGCGCTCACGCTGCGCGCGGGCGCGCGCAGTCTCGATATCGACACCCGCGTCGACTGGTACGAGACCGAGAAGTTCCTCAAACTGGCCTTTCCCCTGGACATCCACGCCGACCGCTACGCGTCCGAGACCCAGTTCGGGCATCTGTACCGGCCCACGCACACGAATACCAGTTGGGAATACGCGAAGTTCGAAGCCTGCAATCATCGTTTCGTGCACTTCGCCGAACCCGGTTGGGGTGTCGGGCTGGTCAACGATTCCACCTACGGCCACGACGTCACCCGGACGGTCCGGCCCGACGGCGGAACGACCACAACGGTGCGGGCCTCGCTGTTGCGCGCACCGCGGTTCCCCGATCCGGAGACCGATCACGGCACGCACGACTTCCGGCACGCCCTGTTGCCGGGCGCCTCGATCGGGGACGCGGTCGCCGCGGGCTATCGGATCAACCTCGCCCGGCCGACCGCCGGCGTCGCCGACCCGGTCGCGCCCCTGTTCACCGTCGACAACGACGCGGTCGTGACCAGCGCGGTCAAACTCGCCGACGACGGCAGCGGCGATGTCGTCCTTCGCCTCTACGAAGCGCACGGCGGTCGTGCCACCGCACTGGTCACCCCGGATTTCGACACCACGGGTCAGCAGGTGTGCGATCTGCTGGAACGACCGCTGTCCGGCGAAGTCCCGGTGCGCGCGGAAGCCGGCGGAGTTCGCGTGCGGCTGCGGCCTTTCCAGCTCGTCACGCTTCGTTTCCCACGCCCCGCGGCGTAGGCCGCGGGCAGGCTCCGGGGTGGCCCCGCGCCGGGGTGTAGCGGCGCGGGGCCATCGTGGCTGCCGGTACACGCTCCGGCACTGTCTACGGTAACCCCAAATTATTTATCAGGGAAGCCGAACTCGCCGAGTGGCGGCGAAACCCGAGGTGAAGGTGTGGTTTCGAAGCCGGGGCCTTGTAACGTTCTGATCGGCGTAGGGAACACCGGTGCGAATCCGGGGCTGTCCCGCAACTGTCACCGAGGAGTAAACCGCCAGTTCATGGCCACGACCTGCCCAGGTTGGAAGGCCGGCGGTGCGCGTCGAATCGGGAGCCAGGATACCTGCGCCGCGGTAAGGGACGAACACCACGAGGATGGCGATGCACAACTCCACATCGACCGCGCCCGCATTCGGGCGGCGGCGGTTACTGCTCGGTGCGACCGCGCTGACCGCGTTCGGCGGCGCATGGGCGCTGACCGGCTGCGGCACCGACGCGACCCCCGGCAACGCACCCGATGGCCCACCCCGGCCCGGCGGGCGGTTGCGCACGGCGATCGCGGGCCGCTCGGCAACCGCCGATGTGCTCGACCCTCATCAGGCGGGCAGTTCGGCGGGTGGCGCGGTCTCCAAGAACGTGTGGGACAAGCTGGTCGCCTACAACAACGACCTCACCCTGCGGTACCGCTTGGCGGAATCGTTGCAGCCCAACGCCGACGGCAGCGAGTGGCGGATCACCCTGCGGCCCGGCGTGCTCTTCAGCGACGGCACCCCCCTCACCTCCCGGGACGTGCTGTGGAGTTTCACGCGCATGCTGGACCCGGCCCGCAAGTCCTCCGGGGACCTCGCCATGGTCGATATGGCCCGGACCCGCGCCGATGGCGATCTCGGCGTGGTGGTGGCGATGAAAACGCCGCTCGCGGACTTCGGTTCGGTGCTCGCGGGCTGGTACTGCTACATCGTCAAGGACGGTACGACCACCTTCGACGAGCGCACCCTGCCGGTGGGCACCGGGCCCTTCGCGCTGGTGCGGTGGTCGCCCGGTGACCGAACGCTGTTGCGGCGCAACGAGCGGCATTGGGACGGGCCGGCCCTGCTGGACGAGGTGGAGATCATCCAGATCGCCGAGACCGAAGCCCGGGTGAACGCCTTCCTCTCCGATCAGGCCGATGTGGTGCACGAGGTGTCGTATCTGCAGGCCAGCAATCTGTCCAGCGATCCGGACGTCTCGGTGATCGTGCCGCCCGCCGGGTTGATGGGCGCCTTCCAGATGCGGGTGGATATCCCGCCGTTCGACGACGTGCGCGTGCGCCAGGCGATGCGGCTGGCGGTGGACCGGCAGGCGATGGTCGACTCGGTGTACTACGGCTACGGCGAGGTCGGCAACGACGTGTACGGCAAAGGCGCGCCCTTCTACGCCGATTCGCTGCCGCAACGCACGTACGATCCGCAGCGGGCCCGCGAGCTGCTGCGCGCGGCCGGGCAGGAAAACCTCACGGTCGCACTGCAAACCGCCGACGGCATGCCGGGCATGCTCGAATCCGCGACCCTCTACGCCGAGCAGGCGAAGGCGGCGGGGATCACCATCCGGCTCGAATCCGTGCCGGCCGATACCTACTTCTCCCAGGTCAGCGGAAAGTACCCGCTGACCCACATCGGTTGGTGGAACTACAGTCTCGACTACTTCTACGGCCAGACCATGACCAGCACGTCGCCGAGCAACGGCACCGGCTGGCAGCGTCCGGAGTGGGACGCGAAGTTCGCGGCGGCGCGCGCGGCGATGGATCCGCAGCGGCGCCGTCAGCTCTACTTCGAACTGCAGCAATCGCTCTGGGACGAGGGCGGCTACATCCTGCACAGCTTCGCGAAGCGACCGGATGCGGCCAGGCCGTTCGTGCGCGGGGTGCGCAACGGGGTGCCCGGTACGGACGACTGGGCGAACTACGCCACGACCTGGCTGGCCCGCTGACGGTCGTGCTTCGCTATGTCGCACGTCGAGTGTGCGCGGGCATCGCCGTGCTGCTCGGCGTCGCCCTGATCGTGTTCGGTCTGTTCGAGACGCTGGATTCCGATGCGGCCACCGTCATCCTGTCCCGGGAAGGCGGTGGCGATCCGGCGCCGGCCCAAGTGGCCGCGCTGCGTGCGCAATTGGGCCTGGACCGGCCCGCGCCGGTCCGATTCGCGGAGTGGGCGGGCGATTTCGCGCAGGGGGACTTCGGCAATTCGCTGATCTCCGGGCGTCCCGTGCGCGAGGTGCTGCTCGGCAGATTCGCCAACAGCGCGACACTGGCGCTGCTCACCGCGGCATTGCTGGTGCCATTGGCGATCGGGCTCGGTCTGGCGGCCGGCGCGCGAGCCGGTTCGCGGACCGATCGGGCGATCAGCGTCGCCGCGCTCACCGCGGAGTCGGTGCCCTCGTTCGTGTCCGGTGTGCTGCTGGTGGCGACCGTCTCGCTGACCCTGCATCTGCTGCCCGCCGTCTCGCTGCTGCCGACCGGCACCAGCGTCTGGGACCGACCGGAGATCCTCGTGCTGCCCGTGACCTGTCTGCTGATCGGGTTGTCGCCACACCCGGTGCGCATGGTGCGCGCCCAGACCGCCGAGGTCATGGCCAGTGAGTACATTTTGACCGCGCGGCTCAACGGAATCAGGGGTGCGCGCTTGTTCTTGCGGCACGTCGCGCCCAACGCGGTCTCGGCGTCGATCCATCCACTGGCCGGTTCGGTGGTCGGGCTGATCGGCGGCGTGGCCGTGGTGGAGACGCTGTTCGTCTATCCGGGCCTGTCCCAGGAGTTGTTGCGCGCCATCTCCGCTCGTGATTTTCCGTTCGTCCAGTCGACGGCCGTCCTGCTGGCGGCCTTCGGCATCGGGGTCTACCTGCTCGCCGACCTGCTCGCGCTGCTGGTGAGTCCGCTTGCGCGGCAGCAGATCGTGGCGGGCCGATGAGGCGGCGGCTGCGGACACCGTGGGCGGTGAGCGCTTTCGCCGTGCTGCTGGTGGCGCTCGCCGGTCCGCTCTGCGCGCCTTACGCACCGACCGCCGCGCACGGCCGGCCGTTCCAGCCGCCGAGCGCGCGTCATCTGCTCGGCACCGACGTGGTCGGGCGCGACGTGCTGTCCCGGGTCCTGCACGGCGGTCTGTCGCTGGTCGCGATCGCCGGGCTGGCGCTGCTCGTCGCCTACGGCCTCGGCCTCGGGCTCGGCCTGGTCGCGGGGCTGCGCCGCGGCGCCGACCGCTGGATCATGCGGCCGGTCGACGCGATCGTCGTCGTGCCGTGGTTCCTGCTGCTCGCGGTGCTCGCGACGGCGATCGGCGCGGGGCCCGCCGCGATCGTCGCGGCGAGCACCCTGGCGTCGGTGCCGTGGATCATCCGCATCGTGCGTACGGCGGTGCTGGAACTCGCGGGTACCGGCTACGTCGAATCCGCGCGCGCCCGAGGCGAACCCCTGTGGCGGCTCGCGTTGGTCGAGGTGCTGCCGAATCTGCGGTCGGTGGTGCTGGCCGACGCGGGGGTGCGGATGTCGATGACCATCTCGATGGTCGCGGTGAGCGGCTTCCTCGGGCTCGGGCTGCGCCCGCCCGCACCGGACTGGGCGCTGATGATCACCGAGAACCGGCCCGGCTTCGGGCGCCAGCCGTGGGCGGTGCTCGCACCGGCGTTGCTGATCATGGTGCTCGTGGTGTCGATCAACCTGGTGGTGGATCGTATGCTCGGCGCGCAGCGCGCGACGCGGGGCAAGACGGTATCGCCCAGCCGGACCGGCGCTTCCGGTGTGCGGGTGGCGCGGCTCACGGTGCGGGATCGTGCGGATAACCTTTTGCTGCACGATGTTTCGGTTCATCTGCCCGCCGGCCGCGGCGTAGCCGTGGTCGGCCCGTCCGGCGCGGGTAAGACGACGTTCGCCCGCGCGGTGCTCGGTGCCCTACCCGCCGGGCTGCGGGCCGAAGGAACGATCGAAGTCGGTGCGGCACAGGGGGAGCGGCGGACCACCGGCTATGTGCCGCAGGATCCGGCGTCCGGGCTCAATCCGTCGTTGCGGATCGGCACCGCGATCCGCGAGATCGCCCGGCTACAGGGCGATGCCGGCGATGGTGTCGGGCAGGCTTTGCGCCGCGTCGGCCTACCGGACGACCGCCGCTTCCGGCGCCGGTTCCCGCACCAGCTCTCCGGCGGCCAGCAGCAACGGGTGCTGCTGGCGATGGCGCTGCTCGGCGAGCCCACGCTGCTCGTGCTCGACGAGCCGACCACCGGCCTCGACGCGCAGACCCGCGACGAACTGGTGGCTACGTTGCGCCGGATCAGGCAGGACAGCACGATCACCCTGCTGGTGATCACGCACGAGGTCTCGACCCTGGCCGAGCTGATCGACGATGTGCTGGAATTCGATCAGGGCCGAGTTCGCTCGTTCGCTCCGCTTCGCGATGAAACACCTTGTTACACAGCGAGTTCACGATCGTCCGCGAGGAACGACGCGGTCCCTCCGGTGCTGCGCGTCGAGCAGCTGACGGCCGGGCACGGGCACCGCGGACGCTTTCGGGTGGTCGCCGCCGACCTGTCCTTCTCGCTGCATCCCGGCGAATGTCTCGCGCTCAGTGGACGTTCGGGTGCGGGTAAGACCACCATGGCCCGGGTGCTCGCCGGCCTGCACCGGCCCGCGCACGGCCTGCTCGAACTCGACGGCACCCGCTTGGCGCCCGACGTGGATCGGCGGACCACCGCGCAGCGGCGCGCGATTCAGCTGATCTATCAGAACCCCGCGACGTCGCTGAACCCGCACTACCGCATCGGCTTGCAGATCAGCAGGCCGCTACGCCTGCTGCGCGGGATGACGCCCGAGGCCGCCGCCCGCGAGACCGTCCGACTGCTGGAATCCGTTCGGCTCGAACCGAACCTGGCTGCCCGCCGCCCCGGTGAACTGTCCGGCGGGCAACAACAGCGGGTCGCCGTCGCCCGCGCACTCGCCGCCGATCCGCGCATCCTGATCTGCGACGAGATAACGTCCGCCCTGGACGCCCGGGCCCGGGAAACCATCATCGACCTGCTCGACGAGTTGCGCCGAGATGGCCTGTCCCTCGTCCTGATCAGCCACCAGCGCGCCGTGCTCGATCGTCTCGCCGACACCACCCTCGCGCTGACCGCATCGAGCGCCGACCTCGATACTCAGGCGGGTTGGTCTTTGTCCGTCGGGAGCCAGACCTGAAGGCTGGCCGGGTCGAACGGAATCGAGATGTGTTCGTGCGTGACCAACCATCGGCCGGATTCCCGGCGCAGGCAAGAGGTTTCCCGGACCCAGATCGACCTTTGCAGCCCGCCTTTGCGCTCACCGGAATCCAGATGAAGCATGTTGGCCACGGCGAGGTCGCCGTCGCGCACGATGGTCAGGTCGTGCGTCTGCAGGTCGATCTGCCCCTCGTACTCGTCGAACCAGCGCACGAAGTTGCGGCGCACCTGGTCGGTGCCGGTGAAGCGAAGCGGCGGCACCACGTCGTAGTAGACGATGCCGGGCGCGTAATGCGTCATCAGCCGATCGATGTCCTTGGTCTGCTGGGCGTCGGTGCGACTGGCGATGAACGCGCTGATCTCGGAATCGTTGGTAGTCATCGGATCACCTCTCGGG
Organism: Nocardia brasiliensis NBRC 14402; assembly: GCF_000308475.2. Lineage (GTDB taxonomy): Bacteria > Actinomycetota > Actinomycetes > Mycobacteriales > Mycobacteriaceae > Nocardia > Nocardia brasiliensis. The sequence goes on from NZ_BAFT02000110.1 coordinate 154,536, forward strand.
AACTCGGACCGCGGCCCGTGCCTGCGGTTCCAGTAATCCGACGACGCAGCCCACCGTAATGTGAGGACGCGCCGCTAACGGTGGGGGATCGGCAGGCCCGCGGCGCGCAGTTCGGCCTCGACCAGCGCGGTGAGCCGGGCCGAGACCGGGGAATCGCGATGGTTGTTGATCAGCTTGTACTGGGTGGCCGCGTTGGTCCAGGCGTTCAGGTCGGTGACTTTCGCCGGCGGCGCGGTGTCGGCGAGATAGTGCTCGGCCATGGCGGCCGCGAGTTGCGCGATCCTCGGATCGTCGGGATCCCAGGCCTCTGCCGCCCAGCCGCGTTTGGCCAGGTCGATATGTCCTGGATCGCTGAATCGGTGTTCGAGCTGGGCCAGGAAGCCGTCGAAACCGTTGGGCACCAGGGCCCTGGTCAATACCAGGGCCTCGCGTTGGACGGCCACGAACTCGGGGTCGAAACCGAGTTCTGCCATCCGGTCGAGCAGCGCGCAAGCGCGGTCGGGCAGCAGGGCGCGGTCGCCGTCGGCGAGCCGGTGCAGTGTGTCGCGCCGCGCGACCAGGTCCGCGATCCGCTCGTTCAGCAGGCGCTCGGCCTCGGCCAGGGCGGTGGCGAACTCTGCGGCGTCGGCGTCGAGCAGCGGCCCGATCTCGGCCAGCGGGATGCCGGCCGAGGCCAGGGCCCGGACCTGGACGAGCCGGAGCAGCTCGTCCGATCCGTACCGGCGATAGCCGGAGCTGTCGCGTGCGGGTTCCTCGATCAACCCGTGCTTGTGATAGTGCCGCACGGTTTTGACCGTGACACCGGCGAAGGCCGCCGCCTGCCCGATCGTGACGCCGTTCATCATTCGTCCAGCTTGCCTGGGTGCGCGGGCAGGTCGGTCTACTCGGCCTGCGCGCCGCCGAACACCGCCGCGACGAGCCGCTGCATGCCCTGCTGGAACGCGCCGGACAGGGACAGGTCGGCGTCGTCCACCGAATTCAGCGTCGCGGTCAGGGTCTTGCTGCCGTCGAGCGAGCTGTACATCAGCGCCCCGTGACCGGCGATACCGCCGTTGTGGGTGACGAGGGTGCCGCCGCCGTTCGGCGCCTCCTGCACGAAAACGCCCAGGCCGTAGCCGAATTCGGGATGCGGGGTGAACATCTGCGCGAGCAGTTCGGCGGGCAGGAGCTTGCCGCCCACCAGTGCGGCGATGAAGGTGTGCAGATCCCGGGTGGTCGAGATCATGTCCCCGCCGCTGGAGATCCAGGACGGATTCTGCCGGGTGACATCAACCGTATGCGCCACCCCGGCCGCGTCCTCGTACCGGTAGTAGGCGTGCGCGTGCGGTTCGGCGATCTCCTGCTCGACCGTCGGGGCCACGGTGCCGGTCAATCCCAGCGGCCCCAGGATCAGCCGCTGCATCTCCGCGGCGTACGGGCCCCCGCTCACCTTTTCGATCAGCAGCCTGGCCAGCACGTAGTTGGTGTTGGAATAGCTCCAGCCCGCGCCCGGCTCGAACCGGGCCGGCTTGGTCAACGCCAGCTGGACCAGCTCCTCGGGGCGATAGGTCTTGCACCGGTTCTCCACCCACTCCTGCCCGGACCAGGCGATCCCGCGGACCATCCAGCCGTCGTTCCACGGCACGGCCGCTTCGTTCTCGCGTTCGGTGTAGAACTCGCCGGTGAAGTTGAAGATTCCGCTGGTGTGCTGCAACACCATGCGCACCGTGATCCGCGAATCCAGCTCGAACTCGGGCAGGTAGCCGACCAGCGGCGCGTCCAGGTCGATCTTGCCCTCGGCCACCAGTTGCAACACCACGGTCGCGATGAAAGTCTTTGTGTTGCTGCCGATCCGGACGTGCCCGTCGATCGGTGGCGCGGCCGTCTCGCCCAGCTTGCTCAGCCCGGCGCTCCCGGTCCATTCGCCGCGCTCGTCGTGCACGCGCAGGGTGACGCCGAGGAAGCCCGAATCGACCATGCTCTGGATGGCCTGTTGCAGTTCCGGGCGTTCCAGAACGACGGTGTCGGTGGTCATGGTGGGTGCTCCTCGATGCTGTTCCGTTCGGCGTATTCCGTGCCGCTGCACCGAGCGTCCACCCTGACCTCGGGTCAACCTCAACAGTGATCTGGCTCACTGCCTTCGGTACTCGCCGAGCCCGCCGACGCTGGAAAACCGATGGCTGTGGCGAGGGCGGGTGGCTACCGTTCAAGGGTGGCCATGTTTGTGCACCTGACACCGGAGAAGAACGTGCGGCGGATTCGCCGGGCGGGTATCAAGGTGCAGGGTGCGGGGGTGTTCTGTGTACCGGTGCTGCCCTCCTATGTGCTGTCGCATCAGTGGTTGCGGGAGTTGCGCCGACGTGGGCAGCGGCTGATCGTCGCGGTGCATTTCCGGGTGCCGGACGAGGAACGGGTCTTCGTCGGGCAGTACGCGGACACCGGTGCGGAAATGACTGCGGCCGAAGCTGTTTCGATGGCCCGAGCCGCCGGTGACGCGCGCGGGTACCAGGTTGTCGTTCCCCGGTCGATCGCCGCGGCGGAACTGCATCGGATTCGGCAGGTGCGCCAGGTGACCGGGTGGCGATACCGCCCGGACGCGCACGGCCGCCGGCCCTGCGCTTGCCCCGCGTGCCTGGGGCGTGGCGAATACAAGGCGGCGGACCTGCGCCGCCGGTTCCCGGTCCAAGGCCCCGAGCCGACGAAACCGCAACTGCTGCACCAACTGCGGCATGCGAAAGATGATGACGACCTGGCCGACGCGCTGTGGGGTCTGAGCCGGCGCAGCCGCGGTGACGTCGGCGATATCGCGCACCTGGTCGAGCACGCCAACCCCGACGTGCGTTACGCGCTCGCGGTGGCATTGCGCAGCTATCGGGGTAGTGCGGCCCGTCGACTGCTGGCGGGCTTGGCCGCCGACCCGGATCCCGAGGTGCGCGAGGTGGCGCTCGGTACCACGAGGTGAGAAGGGCGTGGCGATGCACTACCCGAGGGTGATCTCGGTGGGTGGAAGGCGCGGCTAGATTTTCGCGGACTCGGAAGGGGACGCGATGCGATATACGGCGGTAGCTGCGGCGGTGGCTGCGGTCCTGGTGGCCGGTGGCTGTGGCGAAACGACCGGCGCTGACCCATTACAGCGCGATGTCGATGCGATCGTGGCGGTGGGCACCACCGGCGTACAGGCCAGGACGGTGGACACCGCGGCCGGAATCGACCGTGTCGCCGTGGGAGGTCGCGCGGATATCGCTGTCGCGGAGCCGGTTTCGCCGGACGGGTACTTCAGGGTCGGCAGCCTGACGAAGACGATGGTGGCGACCGTGGTGCTCATGCTGGCCGGGGAAGGACGGCTCGGACTCGACGACACCGTGGCGCGATGGTTACCGGATCTGTTGAACGGCAACGGCTATGACGGCAATCGGATCACCGTGCGGCAACTGCTCCAGCACACCAGCGGTATTCGCGACGCGCCGCTGGAAATGCACACGGCCGAGGACTATCTCCGCCTCCGCTACCAGACCCGCACCCCGCGGCAGGTGGTGGCGTCCGCCATGGAACAGGCGCCTGATTTCGCACCGGGCGCCGGCTGGTCGTACTCCAATACCGGCTACGTCCTGCTGGGTTCGATCATCGAGCAGGTGACCCAGCGCCCGTGGTACGACGAGATCGGCACGCGCATCCTCGAACCGCTGGGGCTGCGTGATACCCGGTGGCCCGGCGACCGGCCGACGCTACCCGCGCCACATGCGAAGGGCTATCAGCAGTTCGAGGTCGACGGGCCGATGGTCGAGGTCACCGAACTCGTCGACGCCGACGCGTCCGGCGGTTACCTGTCCACCACCGCGGATATCGGTACCTTCTATCGAAAATTATTGGACGGCAGCCTGTTACGTCCCGAAGAACTCGCACAGATGCGCGCCACCGTCCCGGTCGACGGCGTCACCGCGAAGGCGTGGCCGGGCGCGCGCTACGGGCTCGGGCTGTTCTCGGTCCCGTTGTCCTGCGGTGGCACCTACTGGATGCACAACGGCGGCCAGACGGGCTACCTCAGCAACGCCGGTGTGACCGAGAACGGAGCCCGCAGCGTCGTCGTCTCCCTCACCGGCACCCTCGCCGTCGGTGGCGAAGACATCACGCGCAGTGCGGGATTCGCCCAGCTGCAGGCGGCCGACGAACTGACCGATCACGCACTCTGCGCGGCTTAGTCGGGGCGGTCAGCGGAAGTTCAGGATGAAGTCGAAAGTGCCTTCCTTCCCGGTGGGTACCGTCCGTACCGTCATCAGCAACCGCCGGTCGAAGATGGAATCGGTGTTGTTGCGGGGCTCGCCGGGGAAATACAGCTGGGTGGTGAGTATCCGCTGGTTGGGCGCCTGCACCTTCACATGGATGTGCCGCGTGCGGCCGGGGTAGAGGCCGGGCACGATGGTCGACAGGCTGAATCGGCCGTTCGCGTCGGTGAACTGATGCCCGCGCCAGTTGTAGCCCGAATTGTCGTAGGCTCCGGCGTTGTCGGCCTGCCAGAAGTCCAGCAGGGCCTGGGCCACCGGACGGCAGGAGCGCGTGAACACATAGCCGCTGACCGTCAGCCGGGTGCCCGGCGCGCCCGGGAGCACCAGGTCGCTGCGCCGAGGTGAATTCGGTTTGAAATAGGGGCCTTCGGTCTGCGCGATGGTGGCCGCGTCCCCGTCGTGGCAGGCCGGGGTGGGCTCGAGGTCGTCCGGCACCGCCTGCGGCGGACTGGCGTTTCCGCTGGTGGCCGTGGTGGCTGCGGTCAGTGCCGCCGCGGCGGGTACCGCCAGCAGGCCCATCTGCAGGAGGCGTTTGCGGGTGATCGCCTGGGGGATGTCGGCGTCGTCGTCGGAAAGGGATCGATCGGTCATGATTGTTCGTCTCCTCGCGGGAATGGATTGCCGAAGTGCGCGGGCTTCGACTCCGGCGGCGCCGACAGCTCTGATCATTGCGCGCCGCGCAACCTGAGTGCGCGGGCGACGGTTCGGCTGATGATCAAAGATCTTGTCGGCGAGGGTATTTCAAATTTGAACGCGAGTGAACGATAAGTCGATCGCGGTGGAGCGGACAAGAAGTGCAGTCCGTGGTGTGCGGGGGGCGGCTGGCCGTCCCAAGGAAAAGTCTTGTGCTGCAACTGAATTAGTCGAGCTGTCCTGATTGTCGACGCGCTGTCCCCAGTGCGCCCCAGTTGTCGAATCGACTGTGCTCAGGCAATCACCGCTGTTCGAAGGAGCTCGGGATCAGTGTTCGTATCATGTTGCAAACTAATTATTTTCGCGCATCGCGAACAGGCCGGACGGGATGCCCGTCCGGCCTGGTGGACCAGCTGTGAAGCAGTGGAATACTGCGCTAGATGGTCAACCGTGCGGCATCGACCGCGTTGACCTCGACCGTCAGCGGAGCCGGGTGCAGTTCGATCGTGCGGGGTGCGGGATCGACCAGGTCGAGCAGGCGTGGCAGATACTCGGTCAGCACACCGTTGTCGTGCGCCACCAGATCGGCGCGGGTGGCGTACTTTTCGATCACGGTGACGCGGAGTGGGTCGGAGTCGGGTTCGACGTAGAAGGCATAACGCTGCAGCTGTGGTTCGGTGTGCAGGACCCGCGGGGCCAGTTCGGACAGCAACGCGAGCAGTTCCGCGCCCCGTCCGGCCTTGGCCTGCAGACTGGCGACGACGACGATTTCGGACAACGTGGGCTCCTGTGGGTCGATGGTCACGCGACGAGCACCGGCAGACGCAGCGTGGAGGGCGCCGCCGGATGGTGGTGCACGGTGTGCTGAGCGGGCACGGCCTCGTCGAGGGTGCCGAACTCGGGCACGGTGCGGGTGTGCAGGTTGCGGCTGAACCGGGGGAAATCGAACCCGGCGATCTGCACACGGATGCGGTGGCCGACACCGAACCGGTGCGCCACGTCGTGCAGGGTGACGGTGACGCGGCTGGGTTCCACGGTATCGAGCCAGTCGGTGTCACCGCCGTCGCGGTAGCGGGCCCGTTGCGCACCGTCGGCGACATTGCGGGCGAAACCATCCGGTTCGACATCGACCAGGGTGACGCACACGTCCGCGTCGGGGGCGCTGCTGGTGAGGAAGGTGACCAGTTCGGGTTGTCCGGCGATCGTCACCTCCTCGGTCAGCGGCTCGCTGGTGTAGACGAGCAGGTCGTAGCGCCGGTCGACGGCGCGCTGGTCCTGGATGCCCTGCGGGGCCGCCGCCGGGTCTCGTTCCAGCAGGACCGCGCCGCCGTGGGTCGGGAAGGGATCGTGCGGGTCGGCGGTGAACGTATCGGAAATGGCGCTGGCCCCAGAGCTTTTCGTGCCTGACCGGGTCAACTGTCCATTGCCCTCCGCGCTGCGTGCGTCACCGGCCGAGCCGAGTGCCCACTCCTCGATGGTCGACGCGGGCGGCCAGGCAGGCGCGTGGGCCCAGGTGTCCGAGCCGCCGACGAAGTAGGTCACCCGGCCGGGTCCGGAGAGATACCGGTCGGCAGTCGGGTGGTCCGCGCCATCGCCGCCGCGCAGATGGCGGTCGAAGAACGCGGCGAGCACCGAATTCCACGTGGGGACACCGGCACTCGCGTCGGCGAGCACCCGCGCACCGACCTGCCCGGACGGGGTGTAGGCGCCGAAATGCGTCCAGGGTCCGGCGACGAGGCGGGCGTTCTCGTTGTCGGCGAGTGCGGAGGCCAGCCGGAACTGGGTGGGGCTGGTGAAGTCCTGGTAGCCGGTCACCTGCAGGAACGGGATGGTGACGCGTTCGGGTTCGGTGAGCAGGGTGGGCCGCTGCCAGAACGGGTCGTTGGGCGAGCGCAGCCAGTCGGCCCAGAACGGCGCTACCCGGTCGTCGTCGAGCGGGCCGATACCGGTGAGCGGCAGTCTGCCCACGGTGGCGAGCGGGTCGGCGAAGGCTTCGGCGAGTTGCTCGCGCACCTGCTCCTGCTCGTCGGCGTGCAGGGAGCTGTGGTCGAGTCCTTCCAGGCAGAGGACGAGGCCGTAGGTGGTGAGGAAGCCGAGCTCGAACACACCACCCGGCCGGGCGGTGTGGTGCATGTCGGCGGTGGCGACCAGGGCGACCGCTGCCCCGAGATGTGGGTTGCGGGCCGCGACGGCTTGCAGGACGGCCATGCCCAGATAGGACGAGCCGTAGATCCCGACATTGCCGTCACTCCAGGATTGCGTTGCGGCCCAATCGATCGCGTCGTAGGAGTCGTTGTATTCCTGTGTGATGAAATCGAATTCGCCACCGGACTGGAATCGGCCGCGGGTGTCCTGGACGAGCACCGCGAAGCCCTGTCTGGCGAGCCACAGCGGGTCGGCCACGATTCCGGACACCCGGAAGGAGTCCCTGCGGTTGTACGGGGTGCGATGCAGCAGCACCGGCCATCGGCCCTCCTCAGCCGGGCGGTACAGATCGGCGGTGAGGGTGACGCCGTCTCTGGTGGTCATCTCGACATCGGCATCGATGCGGGGGCGGTACACGGTTGTCTCCTCTGAGGTCGACGGGTGACCGGGATGGATGCTCCGGCCGGAGCGGGACGCACGCGCTCAAACGAGCAGGACCCGGCGTCCACGGGTGTGCCCGGCTTGGCTGTCGGTGTGTGCGGTCGCCGCGTCGGCGAGCGAATACGACTGGGCAACAGGGATATACAACTTTTCGCGGGAGACCAGAGCTACGGTCTCGGCGAGCGCTTCGGTCATGCTGCCGCCCACACCGGCGAATCGGATGCCGAGCATCGGCGCCTCGAGGTCGGCGATGGTGATGACCTTGTCCGGGTCTCCGGTCAGGTCGAGCAGACCCCGGATGACACCGGCACCGTTCAGGTCCAGCGCGGCGTCGACCGGGCCCAGCGCGCGGACCCGCTCGACCCAGCCCTCGCCGTAGGTGGTGGCGAGGGCGCCGAGGCCGCGCACGTAATCCAGGTTCGCGGCCCCGGCGGTACCGATCACCTTGATGCCGCGTTCCCGGGCGATCTGCAACACCGCGGAACCGACACCGCCGGCCGCGCCGCTGACCAGCAGCGTTTGCCCGGGCTGGACATCGACCAGGCGCAGGATTCGTAATGCGGTCTCGACTACAGACGGGTACCCGGCCGCCTCGGCGAAGGTGAGACCGCGAGGCAGCCGGGCCCACGAGGACAGCACGGCGAACTCGGCGTACGTGTTCGCACCACGGCCGAACACGTACGCGCCGACCTCGATATCGGTCACACCCGCGCCGACCTCGTCCACCACGCCCGCGGCGTCCTGGCCGAGGCCCGTCGGCAACTCGATCGGGCGGATCCGCCGGAACTGGCCCTCGCGCACCCGCCAGTCATGCGGATTCACACCTGCCGCGCGCACGGCGATGCGTATCTGCCCCGGCCCCGGGTGAGGTTCGGGCACTTCGGTCAGTTCCAGGACTTCGGGGCCGCCGTACTCGGCGAAGCGGACTGCTCTCATACCCAGAACATAGCGCTAACTGTTAGTGTTTTGCAATGGTTAGTCTTTAGTAGCTGGTCGTGGTTTGGATCTGATAGCGTCACGGGTCGAGGTGTGGGTGGTGGTTGATTCGGGTCGAGTCATTGTGGGAGGGCTACACTTTCGCTGCGGGACGTGAGCCGAATCGAGGATGGGCGCATGGCGAGCGACGGTGACTGCATCGCGGATCGTTACACGTTGCGGGAAATGTTCACGTTGGGCGGCGAGGGGCTGGTCTGGCGGGCCACCGACGAGGTACTCGGCCGGGATGTGGTGCTCAAATGCCCGCGTGACGGCGATACGGAGGGCGCGCAGGTGCTGCGTGTCGCGGCACGCAACGCCGCGGGCCTGCGGCATCCGAATATCGTCGGCGTGCTCGATATCTTCGAATGCGACGGCGTGCTGTGGCTGGTCGCCGAATATGTCCCGGGCGCTTCGCTCGCCGAAAATGTGCGTCAGCAAAGGAAATTGGGGATATCCCAGGCCGTGTCCGTGGGCGCGCAGATCGCGAGCGCGCTCGCGCACTGTCACGACAACGGCATCCTGCATTGTGATGTCTCGCCGGAGAACATCATCCTCACTCCCGACGGGGAAGCCAGGCTCACCGATTTCGGCAGCTCGCTCGATCTGCGGGCGGCCGGTACCGGCGAGCGCCCGAAAGCCGATGCGGCACGTGGAAAGTGGCGCTATGCCGCACCCGAGATCGGCCGCGGCGGGCTCCCCGGCCCCAAGGCCGACGTGTACGCGCTCGCCGCATCCTTGCTCGCGGTATCGGGCCCGCGGCGCGGGACCGGCGCCCTCGATGCGTTGCTGGCCCAGCTCACGCAAGCGAATCCGAGCCTGCGCCCCACCGCCGCCGCGGCCGCCGACGCGTTCGCGCGGCTGGAACAGGCGCCGCGCGATCTGGACCGCACCCGGTTGCGTCGGGTGGTGCTCGGTGCGGCCCTGCTGTGTGCGGTAGCGCTGACCGTCGCGGCCGGGGTGGCCATGCCCGCCGACAGGCCCGCCGACCCGCTCGGTGATCCGCGCACCGCCGACCCCTGTGCGCTGCTGGACCCGGCGGTGCTCGCGGACTTCGGGCGCATCGACATGGCCACGGACCAGGGTAATTTCGATACCTGCGATCTGCGGGTCCGGCTGCCCGGCGAGGATTTTCATCCCGAGGTCGGCCGGGTCCGGCTGACCTTGTCCGACGCCCCGCCGCCCGAGCCGGGCTCGCATGCCACGGTGACCCGGGTCGGTGACCTCGCCATTGTGTCCGAGCCCCCGGGTAACACCAGATGCACTCGGGCCCTGGCCCTTTCGGACCTTGCGACGATCGAGATCCTCGGTCAGCGCAAGCCCGGCGGGCCGGATCCGTGCGCGCTGGCCGACGCGGTGACCGGCCATGTGCGAGAGATGCTGGCACGTGGGCCGATTCCGCGACGGTCAGGGGAGTTCCCGGCGGACTCGCTGGCCCGCCACGACGCCTGCGCGCAACTGGACGTGCCGACGCTCAGCAAGGTACCGGGATTGGACGCGTTGCGTCCGGTGCCCGGCTTCGGCAACTGGTCCTGTCGCTGGAACAGCACCATCGACAGCCACGTGACGGTGCGCTACGACCGCGACCCACCGAAGACCGCCGTGGACGGGCAACCGCTCGTGCTCGCCGGACTACCCAGCTTCCGGCGCGCCGGAGTGACCAGTACCGACGAGTGCACCGTACAGATCCAGTACCGGGACTTCACCGGAATTTCCGGCGACGACCTCGCCGAGATCGCCGTCGTCCGGTTCGGTGGCGCGCCGACGCCGGAGTTGCGTTGCGCGACCGCCACCGAACTCGCCACCACCGTCGCCGCCAGCCTGGTCCGGTGAATGCGCGGACCGGTCCGGCGGGCGTCGTGCGAGGCTCGAGCACCGAGTAGAGGAGGCCGAAGTGTCGCAGCAAGCAGGGGAGCGCAAGCGCAGCGGACTGACCGCGTTGGCCCCGTCCACCCAGGGACTGGCGGGCGGAATCGGTGGCGTGCCACCGGGCACCATCTCGGTCCAGTCGACGGTCGGCGGGGTGAGCGGACGCCCCGAGGAAGGCAACGTCATCGAGTTCGGCCGCAACCTGCGGCAGGTCGACGTCGGGGTCGGGCCGGACGATCTGCGGATCAGCCGGGTACACGGGACGCTGACCTATCGCCGGGCCGGTTGGCAACTCAGCAATACCGGCACCGTGCCCATCCGGCTACCGGAAGCCCGGCTGTTGTTTCCGCGGGAGGAGCCGTTCCCGCTGTGCACCGGCTACACCCCGATGTTCATCCGTGGCTCGCACCACCGTGAGCATCTGCTGGAGGTCTACGTCACCGGCGACGACGGTGACGTGCGCGCACCCCGGCACGAGCATGTCACCGACGTGGCGCCGCCGTGGCCGTTGCGGCCGGACGAGAAACTGGTGCTGGTCGCGCTCGGGCAGTCGTATCTGTTCCACGAGCGCTGGCCGCAGCCGTGGACCTGGAAGGAAACCGCCACGCTGCTGGCTACGGTGCAGCCCGAAGCGGGCTGGACCGACCGGGTGGTCGCCGAGTTGGTCGGCCGGGTCCGGGCTAAGCTCTCGGACGAGAAGTACGCGCGGGCCTGTGGGCGGCTGCCGGTCCCCGGCCTGACCCGGGACCAGCTGACCGAGCCGATCGGGAACATGCTGAACCACAACTTGATTCAGGAGCTGATCCAGTCGTCGACGCTCGTGCCACGCGATCTCGACCTGCTCGACTAGTCACACTTCCCACGCCGCGACAGGAGCGTATTGCGTTGTCGCGCACTGTACTGTGCGAAACCCATTCTGGCTCAGCGCATTCTGCCGCGGAACGGTCACTGATCGCGCACGGCGGACGCGTGGCGGCGACCGTCGCCGAACCCGCGGGAGGGGTGCGGGTTCGGCGGGTGGTCGCGACCATCGATGGCACCGCTCGAGCCTTGGCCGTACCGCAGACAAGTTCAGCCTGGCGCTGACGGGTGATCAATCCCTGACCGAGAGGTGGTCCGCAGCGCTGGAGGACCTACAGCGAGGCGAGTACGTCTATGGTGCGGGCGATTTCGTCTTCGGTGTTGTAGTAGTGCGGCGACAAACGGACCAACGGATGGATGTCGCGTTGTTCGGTGTCGAATTGGTTGTGCTCGGCGACGGTGGTGTCGACATTTATCGCGTGCCGGGCGAGTTCGTCAGCGACTTGGGCGCTGCTGTGACCGGAGACCGTCGCGGTGACCAGGGCGCACTGCTCTTCGCCGAGGTCGTGCACAGTGGCGGTGGCGAGTTCACGCAAGCCGGCCCGCAGCTGTGCGCCGAGGCGCCGAGTGCGCTGTCCGATCGCGTCGACGCCCAGATCGAGTGCCTGGGAGACTGCCGAGCCCAGCCCAACGACGTTCATGTAGCTGTATTCCCAGGTCTCGAACCGCCGGGCGCCCGCGGCCCAACTGAACGAGCGGTGACCGTCCCAGTGGGCCGAGCCTATTTCGGCCACATACGGATCGATATGCGGCAGTGCGGCTTCGCGGGCGTAGAGAAAACCGGTGCCACGCGGACCGCGAAGGTATTTGCGCCCGGTTCCGGTGAGGAAATCACAGCCGAGGGCTGCGACGTCGATCGGGAACTGACCGACCGCCTGCGTGGCGTCGAGCAGGTAAAGGATGTTGGCCGCGTTGGCAATTCGGCCGACCTCGGCCGCCGGGTTGACCAGTCCGCCGCCGGTCGGCACCCACGTGAGTCCGATCAGCTTGACGCGTTCATCGATCAGTTCGGTCAATGCCGCTGTATCGAGTTGCCCGTGGTCGTCATCAGGAACAACGACTACCTCCACGCCGTGACGTTGCGCGGTCTGCAGATATGCCAGTACGTTGCTGCCGTACTCATTGCGACCCGTCAAGATTCGGTCACCCCGATGTAGCGGCACGGAATAGAACGCGGCGTTCCATGCGTGGGTCGAGTTGTCGAACAGCGCGATCTCCGAACTGTTCGCGTTGAGCAGCCGCGCGAGTGCGTGATAGGTACCGGCGATCTGCTCCGCCGATTCCTCGGCCGCCTCGTAGCCCCCGATGGCCGCTTCGAGGTGCAGATAGTCGGTCATCGCCGCCAGTGTCGTGCGCGACAGCAGCGCTGCGCCCGCGTTGTTGAGGTGGATTCGATTCGCACACCCAGGGGTGTCGGCTCTCAATTGTTCGATATCGAATACAGACACAGTTCTCCTTGGTCGATCTGATCGAACCCCGGGCCTATCGATCATTGCCTTCCTGGTCGTGGGAACCCGCGGTATGGGGGAGGTCGGTCTTGGCGGCACCGGTGGCCGGGTCGTAGGGAAAGGAGACGTGCTGATGCGTCATCCGCCAAACACCTTGTCTGCGTTGGAAAACGCGGGTGCCGCGGGACCAGCTCTCGGTAGCCGGCGCATCTGAGGGAGCAACCTGCATGTGGTTGAGGCCCCAAGCGACGGCGAGATCGCCGTCGACCACGATCTTCAGATCGGGAACATCCCATGTGACGGTGCCGTCGGCGGAAGCATCGAGGCCGGCCTGGCAGACCTCGCGAACGGCTCGGACACCGACGTATTCCAGCGGCTGCTCATGTTCATAGGAGACGACGTCGTCGGCGATGGGAGCCATGAGACCGTCGATGTCCTTCGCGGCGGTGCTGTCGAACCAGCTTCGGTGTAGTTCGCGCAGGTCCTGCTCCGCGGCGACGTCGGCTTGCGCAGGGGCGTCCGTGTCGAGCGGGAAGGAATGGTGCTCGTGGGCGACGACCCATCGACCGTCCTGCTTGCGCAGCCCGAACGTCAACCGCAGTCGGTTTTCGGGATTGCTGAGAAAGTTCTTCTCGGTTCCGCACCGCAGCAGGGCGTGGGCGAACGCGACGTCGTCACCGGCCGTGATGTCGAGTGACTCGATTTCGAAGGCGGCACCCTGGGCCTGCCATTGGAAGAACGACGGCCAAGTTTCGCGGTAGGCGTCGAGGCCGCGCACGCCTTGATGCGGTGGCGGCACATCGAACATCACGATGTCCGCGGCATGGTCGGCGAGGACTGCGGGGAGGTCACCGTTGTGCACCGACTCGGCCCAATGCTCGATCAGTGTGCGGATCTGCTTCTCGTCTGTGGACATGTGTGCTCGGTCCTTTCGGGTTGCGTGTCAGGACTACAACCCGGGCCGCCCCGCAAACTCATCGCCGTTCACAGATCTTTTTCCGTCAGTTGTGCCGGCAGTCCGAAGGACGGGAAATCCGCGTCGAGGAACGAGACCACCTCGGCCACCCGCCGATCGCGTATCAGCAACAAATCCAGGCCTGATGGGATGTAGGTGCCCTGTTCCGGCGCCCACCGGTACGTACCGAACGCGAGCTGCCCGTTCGCCTGCGCCGGCCGGAACCGCCAGCGATGCCGCAGGGCAATATCGACCAGGAACTCGCGTACCCCGTCGAGCCCCTCGTACCAGATGCTCAGCGGTGGCATCGAGTAGCGCACGTCCTCGGTCAGCATTGTCACGATCGTGTCCACCTCGCCCGCCTCCCACGCGAGCATGTACTTCTTTGCCAGGTCCCGCTGGGCGACCTCGCCCAGCGCGTCAAGGGTCCGGCGTTGCGTCGTTGCCGGGAGCAGGCCGGCATGCACCTTGCGTGCTCGCTGCAGTGCGCTGTTCACCGCCGGCACCGTGGTGTCCAACAGTGCGGCGACCTCGTCCGCGGCGAAGCCGAGCACATCGCGTAGGAGGAGTACGGCTCGTTGCAGAGCGGACAGCTGCTGCAGTGCGGCGACGAACGCCAACTCCACGGTTTCTCGTGCGATGACTCGGGCCTCCGGGCTCAATTGCGCTGTCCAGCCCATCAATTGATCCGGATATGGTTCCAGCCATGTCGCCTCGGCTCGCGGGGTAGCGCCTGCTGCCCAATCGGTGGGCAGCTCCCGCCGCCCGCGACGCTCGATGAGCGTCAGTGATTGGTTCGTCGCGATCTTGTACAGCCACGGCCGGATCGACCCGCGATCCTCGAAGCTCCGCAGGTTTCGCCATGCGCGATCCAGGGTGTCCTGGACTGCGTCCTCGGCATCATGAACAGACCCCAGCATTCGATAGCAGTGGGCACGTAACTCGTCGCGGAAAGGCGCGACCAAACGTCCGAACGCGTCGCCGTCGCCCGCGCGCGCTGCCACCAAAAGTTTTGTGGCCGCGGACTCGCCCGGTTGATGTGCATCGCGCACCCGGTCCGAAAGATCGCCCATGATCGCCACGCTACGCCGAACGACGTCGGAATTCACCGGCATCGTCACCGGCCGCTGACGCGTCCGCACACGTGCGCGGCGGTATGCCGGTCGTAGGTGCTCTCGAACGGCAGGGTGCTCGAATTCGCTTATCGCGCCGCTGATTCGGACGCGTCACGAATTCTGTTGCGGGAACCCGTCGGAACCTTCATTCGGGTAGCCCTTGCAGTTGAACAACGCATTCCGGAAAACACTAGTGATTTGCCAGTAGTTCGGTCGTGGGCTGCGCTGCAGGGTGACACCGCTGCTCGTGTACGCCACGCGCCGACTGTTCGGCAATCCGATGTGACCGTGTGACCACCGCGGCGTTCGCGGTGCCGGCAGGCGGGAACGATCTTGGATGCGACGCTGATCGTCGGGCTCTGTAGGTTCTTGTGCGGAAGAATCAGCAGACATGCTGGACGTCGGAGGTGTCATGCGTTTGATCTCGAGTGGGCGGCACCATGCCACCTTCGAATTCGGCGAACTGCAAGTGATTTCGTTGCGAGACGGGTACATCGATATGCCGCCGACTCGGCTGCGCGGTGCGGACGGGTGCCCGCTCGACGAGTTGCCCGCTACCGTGCCGCTGGTCGACACGAACTTGCGGCTGGCGGTCAACGCCTTCTTCGTCACCGATGGCACGCGATCGGTGCTGATCGACACCGGCGGGTGCGATGTCTGGCACGAGCCCACCATGGGTTCGATCTACGACGCGCTCGACGAAGCGGGTATCGGTCGCGCGCAAATCACCGAGGTGGCCATCACCCACCGCCATGTAGACCACGTAAGTGGGTTGATCGCGTCTGACGGCACGGAGGCGTTTCCCGAGCTCGAGCAGGTGTGGATCGGCGCGGGCGACACCTCGGTGTTCACCGGCCGCCTCGAGCCGCTTCGCGACCGCGTCGTCCCGGTTTCGGAACAGGTCGCGATCACAGGCTGGCTCACCGCGATCCCGACACCGGGCCACACCCCCGGCCACACCGTCTACGACGTCCGCAGCAGTGCCGGTCACCTGCTCGTCTGGGGCGACACCGTGCACGTGCCCACCCTCCAATTCGAGCGACCGAACATCGCCTGGGAGTTCGACGGTGACCAACCTCGGGCCCGCACCGTACGAGCAGCCCTCCTCGAACAACTGACCCGGCCACACCACTACGTGGCCGGCGCCCACCTCGACTCACCCGGCATCGCCCGCGTCACCCCCTCCGGCAACGGCTATGCACTGGAATACCTCGCCCCTCCGATCGGCTGATCGAACCGCTGCCGTGGTGCCGCGTCGGCGAAAGACGCGCTCACGTTCAGACAGTCGAAGCACAGCCGCGCTCTACTCGCTCAGCAGGCGGCGGATTTCCTGGTCGGGATATCGAGTGGTGCGGCTCTCCTGCTGGAACGCACGCATGAACGCCGACATCGCCGCCGCGGTGGGCGCGTGTCGGGTGAGGATTGCGGCAGCCTGCGCCGGAATGCCCTCTGGCGGTTGGCCTTCGGCGAAGGTGCGCACCAGCTCGGCCCGCGCCTGCCGGTCCGCCGGCGACAGCCCGTACAGGGCGACGATCAGCCAGTTCACCAGGGAGGTGGCGGTGTAGCCGCGGTCGTAGCTCTGGTGCTGGTCGAAGAACGTGACTTCCGCCGGCGAGAGGTCGAATGCGCGGGAGAGTGCGAGGCCGTAGTCGCCGAAGTAGAGGCGCCGGCCGTCGGTCAGGATGTTCTCGAAGTGCGCGTCGAGGTGCAGCAGCCCGCGGCTGTTCATGAACTGCGTGCCGTCGGCCAGTTCGCGCTCCACCATGGCGCAGGCCCGGTCGGCAGTCTCGTCGCCCGCCTCGATCTGGGCGTTCAACCATTCGTGCAGATTCTGCGGGAGGTACTCCAGGAACAGCGCGATGCTTGCCGACGCATTCCGGATGGCCTCGATCCGGTGGCGTATCTGTGGTCGGTTGTCCCAGTAGGCGACGGCGCGGTCGATGTCGGCGAGTTCCTCGGGCAGCGGTGTCGTGTCCGGCAGTACCCGCCAGTGATACATCAGCGGGAAGCCCTCGTGTTCGGCGGCGAGCACCCAGTTCGTCGTCATGATGTGCACGGCGAGCTCACGCCAGGCCCCGGAGCCGGGCCCGCCGAGGATCCCGACGCCGTAATGGCAGAACGGCGGGAGGTCGAACAGGTTCGCCGTGGACCGGACGTGCTTCGGCTGCCGTTCGAAGTCCGTGAGGGGCACTCGCTTCACGAAGACCGGGGTTCCGGCGACCTCCAGCAGCGCCGACTTCCCGCCGATACCGGTGCCGATCGGCGCGGCCCCGTCCACGAGTTCGCGCAACGTGTAGTCGCTGTGCAGTGCCAAGGCAGTGGAGACGGCGCTGTGGGCGTGCAGTCGCGCCTGGTGCGACAGGTCGGGAGTCGTGGCGTGAGGTGACATTGCTACTACCTTGCTTCCCGGCCTGTTACTTGACCGATCTTGTGCTGTCGGGTTAGCTGTTCGCTGGTTTCATGATTTGTCGAGTTTCGAGGGAGTGACGTCCATGCCTACGCGCCCGCAGGGGCCGTTGTGCACCGCCGGGGTGGGTTTTCAGCTCTAGCCCGCACTGATCGCTGGTGTCAGCGGCCTATGTCTTCGTACATGTGGTTCGTCTTTGTCTGCACCAGTGAAGGATTCACTCTCATATCATGTTCGATCATTCTCTGCGCTCGCCCGAGCGCGTTCTGAGCGGCCGCAACGTGCTCATCTGTGGCGGGAGCGTCGCCGGATCGGCGTTGGCGTATTGGCTCGGCCGGTACGGCTGCCGGCCGACCGTGGTGGAAGCCGCGCCTTCGCGCCGCGACAGTGGTTTCGCGGTCGACTTCCGCGGCGCGGCACATCTCACCGTCCTGGAACGGATGGGGATTCTGGACGACGTACGCGAGCGACAGACCGGCGGAGTTCCGACGACGGTCGTCGACGGTGCCGGTCGCCGGCTCGCGGAGGTACCGATCGAGTGGGGCGGCGGTCAGATCGAGATCATGCTCGGCGATCTGACGCGCGTGTTGCACGAGCACACGCGCGATGGCGCCGAGTACATCTTCGGCGATGCGGTCGTCGCACTGGAGGAAGCCGAAGATGTTGTGCGCGTTGGTTTTCGGCGGTCGCCCGCGCGCACGTTCGACCTCGTCGTCGGTGCCGACGGGCTGCATTCCACGGTGCGGCGCTCGGCTTTCGGCCCGGAATCGCGGTTCGTCAGTCACCTGGGCTATTACGTGGCCGCTTGGACGGCGGCCAATCGGGTCGGGATCGATGGCACCGCGTTGATGTACAACGTCCCCGGCAAAATGATCATGGCCGTGCCCCGTCCCGGCGGTTCCGCGAAGATCGACGTCTACGCCCTTTTCGCCGCCGACACGATCGATGGTGATCGTGATCCGTTCCGGCAGAAGAAAATCCTGGCCGAGACGTTCTGCGGTATCGGCTGGGAAACGACCACACTGCTGGACGGTTTGGCCGATACGCCGACGCTGTATTTCGATTCCATCAGCCGCGTCGACGTCGACTCCTGGTCCAGCGGGCGGACGGTCCTGCTGGGCGATGCGGCCGCAGGCGCCACCTTGGGCGGCAAGGGCACCGGGTCGGCGATGGTCGGCGCCTACGTCCTCGCCGGAGAACTCGCCATCGCCCCAGGCGACCACCGAAACGCCTTCCGCGCGTATGAATCCCGCCTTCGTGCCTACCTCACCGCCTGCCAGGAAGGCGGGCAGGCAACCGCTCAGTTCCTGGCACCGCCGACCGCCGACGCGCTCGACGCACGCAACCACCTGCTCAACGAGGAGAGCGCGATGGACGAACAGCTCGCGGACAGCCGCGAGACCGCGGCCGCCATCGAACTCGAGGACTACCTGGCGGCGATGCGGTAGTCCGCGACGGCTATGCGGCGAAACATGCACCGCCGCATAGCCGTTCGATCCCGGAGAACTCGACTGGACGACCGGGGTGTCGGTGGCGCGAACCAGCGCGCCCTATTGTGGCGCTCGGAAGCCGCCGATGCTCTGCTCGAGCAGTTCGGCCAGCCGCAGCGGGGTGCGGTCCTCGAACGCCGGGCCGATGAGCTGGACGCCGACCGGCAGGCCTTCGGGCGACAAGCCTGCCGGAATTGCCGTGGCGGGCAGCCCGGGCATGGTGGCCAGGCCGGCCCAGACCAGCTGGTCGAAGAAGGGGTATTCGACGCCGTCGATGTCGATCCGGCAGTCCAGCAGGTTGGGATTGTGGTCGTGCGGGAACGCGGGCGTCGGCGTGATCGGGCACAGCACGGCATCGAATTCGGCGAAGAACTGCCGCCAGCCGTGCCGGTGGAGTTCGCGACGGTCGTTCGCCGCCATCCAGTCGCGGTGACTGAACAGCATCCCGCGCAGCCGTGACGCATCGAGACCCTGGTCGTCCGCGTGCAATTCGGCGGCGCGCATCCGCAGCTGCCCGTCGGCTTCGACGGGAAAACGCGCGACGGAGCCCGAGAACAGCAACTGGGTGTAGAGCGTTGCCGCTTCGGCAAGATCGGGGAGCAGTGGACTGTGCCGTTCGACGCGGGCACCGCCGGCGACCAGCGCATCGGCCGCCCGGTGCACGGCCGCCCGCACCGCGGACCCGGTCGGAATGCACGGGTGCTCGTCGAGGACCAGGACCCGGAACTCGCTCAGCTGCTGGTGGCGCGCGGGCGGCAGAGCCAGCTGGTGCGCCACGCCGTGCGTCAGCGGATCCGGCCCGGCCATGACGTCGAGCAGGAGCGCGAGGTCGCGGGCGGTGCGCGCCATCGGGCCGACGACCGCGAGATCGAGGTCGACCGGCAAGGCCGGCGCGAGCGGCGCGACCATGCCGCGGTTCGCCACCAGCCCGAGGGTCGGCTTGTGTCCGTAGACGCCGCAGAAATGCGCGGGTGTGCGCAATGAACCGGCGATATCGGAGCCGATGGACAGCGCGCCGAAGCCGGCGGCCAGAGCCGCCGACGATCCGCCGGAGGACCCACCCGGTGTGCGTGCGTGATCCCACGGATTATTGGTGGTGCCGTAGATCCCGTTGTAGCTCTGCAGGCCTTGCAGCCCCGGCGGCACGTTGGTCTTACCGAGCAGCACCGCACCGGCCGCCTTCAGTCGCGACACCTGCACCGCGTCCTCGGCCGGCCGATAGTTCCGGTGTTCCGGCAAACCCCAGTTGGTCGGCAACCCGGCGACGTTGTAGCACTCCTTGACGGTCACCGGAATGCCGAGCAACGGCAGATCCGCGCCGCGGGCGCGCGCCTCGTCGGCATGGCGTGCGGCGTCGCGCGCACGGTCGAAATCCTGCACACAGATCGCGTTGATCGCCTTGTCCTCGCGCTCGATACGGGCGATCGCCTCGTCGGTCAATTCCACCGAGGTCACCGCACCGGCACGCAAAGCAGTCGAAAGTTCTTCGGCCGAGAGAAAGTTCCACTCCATGCCGCCGAAGCTAAAGGTCCGCCGAGTAAGCCACGAAATATCTTTTCGCGCAATGGAAAGTAGGCAGGGTCGTCCCCGTCGTGCCGCCGAAGACGGATCACCCCAGGTCAGAGTGTTGATGAAGGATCGACTTCACCGGTGCAGGCATGTGCTGCCGCGTCGTGCAACAGGATGGAAGTCTCAATTCGCGTGAATCGGCGGCCTTGTACAGGCCACATGGCTGACCGGGTTCCGCACGGCCACACCCCGGAGCCCGGGAGGTGGACTCGTCTGCATGATCGCCGGAATCGGTTGTGGCGGGGCCCCTTCCGCGCGCTCGTACGCGGCTCCTGCAGTTCGCCATGATCCGAAAGGCGTACCGGGTATCCCGTTCGGATCATTTAGCTCGGCAAACCGTGCCGATAGTCTGGGCAAGTGGCCTTCGGGGAGATGGGGAGCCAGGGGGCGAATTCTCTGAGTATGACAATGAATTCGAGCGAGTATGAGGAGTATTGGCTGAAGGCCATCCCGGCCGGTCCGGGGGAAACCTCCGGGATTCCCTCCCCGGCAGGGTTTACGAACGGCCGTAATGAATGAAAACCCTCCCGTTCGAGGAGATTCGGGAGAGTTTTTTCCGACACGAATGCATGCCTGACTCGTCGGTCTCACCCTGCGCTGGGTGTGTACCGAAGGTTATGCTGCCGAATTAGGAGTAATTGATGGACAGGCGGGGGACCGCGATCGTCACAGGTGCATCGCGCGGAATCGGTCGAGCTATCGCAGTGCGATTGGCCGAGGACGGCTACGATATAGCATTCTGTTATCGCAGCAGCGCTGACGCGGCAAAACAGACCGAAGTTGAAATCCGTGAAAACGGTGCTCGGGCCTTCCATGCGCAATGTGATGTCGCAGACTTGGGGGCAGTGCAAACATTTGTCGAGAAGGCCGAGGCAGAACTCGGCGAGACCGCGGTTCTGGTGAACTGTGCCGGTATCGTGAAAGATAGTCCGCTGGTGATCATGCCGCCGCAGGACTGGTCTTCTGTCATCGACACCAACCTGACCGGAACCTTCAACTTGTGCCGTACCGTCGCGTTCGGATTCATGAAGCGTAAATCGGGCGTCATCGTCAACATATCATCCGTCTCCGGCGTGTACGGGAATCCGACCCAGGCCAACTATTCGGCCTCGAAGTCCGGGATCCACGGTATGAGCAAGGCGATTGCCAAAGAGGTGGCCGGATACGGTGTCCGGGTAAATGTAGTGGCACCCGGCTTCATCGAAACCGACATGACTGCCGGCATTTCGGAGAAACAGATGAACGCTCTGATGCAACGCATTCCGATGAAATCTGTGGGAAAGCCCGAGGATGTCTCGGAACTCGTTTCTTTTCTGGTGTCCGACAGGGCCGCTTATATCACTGGACAGGTGATCCAGGTCGACGGCGGCATTTCGTTCTGACGACCGCGAATGATGATGGTGTACAACATGCCGACAACAATGGGCACTCGCAGCGCACCGCTGCGGGCCCTGGACAGGGTGATCGAACACAGCGACATCGAAATCGCTGGGGTCAAGACCGTCCAGCAGGCCGATCCGTACATGAACGGACATTACCCGAACTTCACGCTTTATCCAGGAGTCTTTCTGCTGGAGGGGATCACCCAACTGCTGGATGAGCATTTGGCCGCACGAGCCCGAGGCCATCAGCTGGTACAGCTGTCGCACGTGCAGTCGGCACGCTTCCTGGCGCCGATGCTGCCCGGCGACACCATTACGATTCGTTGCCGGCTGGACTTGTCCGGTGACTCCATCGGAGTTCGGGCCGAGTGCGTGAATTGCTCCGATGTAAAGGTGGCCAAGATCAAGGCCACCTATACGATCGACGATCGGGATCGGAAATGCTGAACCACAGTGTAATCCGCGATATCCTGCCGCACGGTCATCCGATCGCCCTGGTCGACGCCGTCGACGAGTTGATTCCGTACGAGCGTGTGGTCGCGCGGAAGGCGATATCGGGTTGTGAACCCTGCTATTCAGGATTGACCGCCGGACTGTCACAGGCCGCGCTCGCCTACCCACGTCCGTTGCTCTTGGAATCGTTCGGTCAATCCGGCGCGGTACTCTGGCTCGAAAGTATGCGGCGTGATAAAGTTGAATTCACGGGCCAACTCATTTTTGCCGCACTTCGGAATATGAGATTCCACCGCCTGGTCTATCCAGGCGATACGGTCCAGCATACCGTGCGCGTTGATCATATTGTGGGCGACAATGTTTTCGTCTCCGGCGAGACAGTGATCGGCGAGGAGCCGGTCATGACCGTCGGTGAGGCGATTGTATCAATTCGACCGCTGGTCGAATCAGCCGATAGTTGCTGAGTCTGCTCCGAACCGGAGCCACTCGGTAACCGGCACCTCCATTACTGCCGCCGAATGCGGCACAATCCAAAAGGGGAGAACCATGTCTGTTCAGACCGACGCCGAAACCATGGAATACCTGCGCGATATGATTTCCGAGGTCCTGGAGATCGAGCCCGAAGAGCTCACCGAAACCAGCCACTTCGTTGAGGACCATGAGGCGGATTCACTGCGGGCGATCGAAATCCTCGCCCGGATCGAGAAGAAGTACAAGGTGACCATCCCGCAGGACCGGTTGCCGGAGATGGTCAACTTGCGGGCCGTGTACGACACCATGGTCGATGTCGGCGGCGTGACGGTCTGATATGAGAAGCCGGGTAGTTATCACGGGCATCGGTCCCGTGGCGCCGATCGGTGTGGGGGTCGACTCCTTCGCTACCGCACTGCGAGCCGGCGCGAGCAATCTGGGGAGGGTCCGTCGAGTCGACGGTTCGGGAATGCCGCACAATACGGTGTCTGAATTCGGTGATATCGACCCGGCCGACTATGTCGAAGTCATTGATCCCGACGAGTGGGGACCGGCCAGCGTGGCCGCCGCTGCGGCGGCCCGCTTGGCGATCGACGACGCCGGACTGGACCGCAGTGAACTGCGGCGCGGGCGAGCCGGTTCGGCGATCGGTACCACCTGCGGCGAGTCGGGTCTGATCGAGATCGCCTGCCAACGGGAGGTCGACGCGGGCCGCGATGCGGTCGGTGCCGATCTGGTGCGCAAGGTGCCTACGTACCGGCTCGGAGTGGCCGTGAACCGCGAACTCGGGCTCAACGGTGAGACCGTGACGCTCGCGAGCGCCTGCGCGGCAAGCAATTTCGCATTGGGCTACGCCTACGACGCGGTGTCCTGCGGCGATGCCACCTACATGATTGCGGGCGGCGTCGACCTCGTGACCCTGTACACGATGGCCGGCTTCTATCGAATCGGCACGCTCGCCAAGGACGTGTGTTCGCCCTTCGACATGAACCGGCAGGGCATCATCCTCGGCGAGGGCGCCTGCGCGGTGGTGGTGGAGTCCTTGGACTCGGCACGGACCCGCGGCGCGGACATCTATGCCGAAGTTCTCGGCTACGGCGTCAACTGTGATGCCAACAGTCCGATCGCACCCGATCCGTCGGGGATCGCCGAATGCATCCGGCGTGCCCACCACCACGCCGGGGTGAAACCCGGCGACGTGGACTACGTCTGTGCGCACGGCACCGGGACACCGGCCAACGATGTCGCCGAGACGACGGCGCTGCGGTCGGTATTCGGCGCGACCGTGCCGCCGGTCAGTTCCATCAAGTCGATGCTCGGGCACACCCTCGGTGCGGCAAGCGGTTTCGGTGTGATCGCTGCCTGTCTTGCTGTCCGGGACGGGTTCATCCCGCCCACGATCAACTTGGACACCGTCGATCCGGAGTTCGCCGATCTCGACCTGGTGGCGAACTCGGCTCGCGACGCCGACGTGCGCATCGTCCAGAACAACGGATTCGCTTTCGGCGGCAACAACGCCATCACAATCCTCGGGAGATACGAATGAGTGTGATCGCCATCACGGGATGGGGGGTGGTGTCCTCGATCGGCATCGGTGCCGAAAACTTCACTACCGCATGGTGTTCGCGGACCAGCGGCATCCGCGACGTGTCGATGATGTACCCCGACCAGGAGCTACCGGTGGACCGCGCCGGCGCGATCGTCGACTTTCAAGCCGGAGATCACCTGGGCCGCAAGGGAACCAGGTTCTACGATCGGTCCACCGCGATGACGGTGGTGGCGGTGAAACTGGCGCTCGAGGACGCCGGACGGTACCGGCCCGGTGAACGCGACGACGACATTGGCGTGGTGCTCGGCACCACCACCGGTGCGCTGGAGGCGAGTTGGGAGCTGATCCGCGACTCCATCGTCAGCGAGAAGCCCTACCTGGTCAACCCGGTGAAATTTCCGTACGTCGTGATGAACGGACCGGCCAGCGCGGCCGCGATCCGGTTTCTGCTCGGCGGCGCGAACGTCACCATCTCCGGGGGACAAGCCGCACTGTCGGCGGCCATGGCGTACGGCAGGCGCCATGTGCTGGGTGGACACGGCAAGGCCGCGCTGGTCGGAGTGGTCGACGAATTCGCGCCGGCTCGAGCCTGGGCTGCGCAGAAGGTCCGTGCCGGGACGGCAGCGGGCCGCGCACCGCTCGGTGAGGGCGCCGCGATCTTCCTCGTAGAGGATGCCGACACCGTCCGGGCCGAAGGCCGCAAACCGGACGCGGAGATCCCGGCCGTTGTCACCGGGCTTTACGACGGGGAAACCGGTGCTCCGGATGATCCGGTTGCCGGATTCGCCGCGTGCATCGAACAGGCTTTGGAGATCGCCGGAGTTCGCGTGGACGAGGTGTCCTCGATCGCGCCGTCGCTCGGCGGCTCACCTCGTCGCGATGCGATCGAAAGCGCTGGCCTGGCAAAGGTTTTCGGCGAAGCACTACCTGTGTTGCTGCCGGTGAAGGAACTACTGGGTGAGACGTACAGCGCCGCAGGCGGGCTACAGCTGGCGGCGGTGCTGGCCGAACATCGCAACGATCGCGCCCGGGACGGGGCCGTGTCGCTGGTGACCTCGATTACCACCGAAGGACTCGTCGGCGTTGCCGTGGTGAGGGGGTTCAGCCGTGCAACTGGCAATTAGCGGATACGCGGCCCGAACCTGCCTGGGGGACACCGAACAGACCTTCGCCGCGATGCTACGCGATGTCGTCGGCGTCGCACCGCTGTGGCCGGACCGCGGCGACGGTGCGAAACTCGGCGTCGAATACGCCCATCAGATCCCGGACAGCCCGAAAACGCGACGGGCCAGTGCCTGGCTGGCGGAAGTGGTCGCCGCGGCGGCCGCTGATGCAGGTCTGGACCCGGTGCAGCGCCGGGTGATCGTGGTTGTCGGCACCGGCTTGCGTGAACTGCCGTCCGTGGAGCGGTGGCACCGCGACGGGGACCGAATGGAGGTCCACGAGCTGCATTTCGGCGCTGCGGTGCGCCGGGCGCTGCCTGGTGTCGCGGAAGTGCTGACTATCTGCAACGCCTGTTCGGCCGGCAGCCATGCACTCGCGGTGGCGGCGGATCTGCTGACCTCCGGAGCGGCGGACGCGGCAGTGGTCGCCGGCTGCGATGGGATGTCGGAGAGCATGCTCGCCGCTATCGGCCGGACCGCGCCCGAACGTACCCACCTGGTACGACCGTTCGATGTGCATCGGACCGGGCCCCTGCTCGGTGAGGGGGCCGCCGCGGTGGTGCTCGAACCAGGCGATGTAGTGACCGAGCCGAAGGGCTGGTTGCAATCGGTCGGCCTGTCCTGCGACGCCCACCATCCCACCGCGCCCGACGCGGACGGAATGGCACGCAGCATGTCGGATGCGCATATCCGCGCTGGAATCGTCCCCGCCGACGTGGATCTGGTGGTCATGCACGGCACCGCGACGGTGCTCAACGATGTGACCGAATCGACCGCACATCGCGGGGCTTTCGGTAACGCCGCCGCTCATCCGCTGCTCACCGGACTGAAAGGATACCTGGGGCACACTTCCGGCGCGGCGTCGATGATGAGCCTGGTTGTTGCCCTGCAGGCGATCCGGGACGGTCGGGTGCCTGCCATCGCAGGCCTGCGGGAGCCGATTCCGGAGGTGGCAGGTCTGTCGCTGGTGGCCGGTGCGGCACAAACGGCTGACGTATCCCTCGCCCAGATCAACGGATTCGGCTTCGGTGGGGTCAACGCCGTGGCGGTGGTCGCGCGCACCCGCCCGGACACCTACGTCGGCTCGTCTGTCGCGGCACGGCCGGTGGCGATCGGTGGATACAGCGTGCACGTGCCCGAGGCGAGCGCCGAAGACGTGTACGGTTCGGCCGACGCCGCCGTGATGGTAGCGGCGGCCGAGGCGAAGACCGTTTTGGGCCGCAAGGGCCTGCTGTATCTCGAACCGGCAACCCTGCTCGCGCTGTGCGCGGTCCAGCGGGCACTCGGCTTGCCGGAGGGCCGCCGCCCCGAGCTGCCGTTGGCGGGCGCGGACCGGACCGCGGTGGTGGTGAGTTCGAATCTCGGCAACGTCGGCACCGTGACCGATATGGTGCAGCGGGTAGCCGAGGAGTCCTTCCGGGCGGTGAGTCCGCTGGAACTGCCGAACGCCTCCAGCAACGTGATCGCCGCGGCCATCGCATTGCGCTACGGGTTCACCGGGCCGAATCTGATGATCTGCAACGGAGCTACCTCCGGCGTGGACGCCATACGGATCGGGGCCGGGCTGATCGCAGCAGGCCGGGCGGATCGGGTGGTCGTAGTCGGTGTCGAACCCGCCGACGAGACCGCTACGGCGCTGTTGAGCACCCGCCCGGACGATACCGGCGCGGCGCCGCTGCGGGCCGCCGCGGCCTGCGTCGTGCTCGATTCCGGTGAAAGCACTGGAATCGAGGTCGGCACACACGGATTCGCCGAGGTGTTCGGCACTGTTACGGCCGGCGATGAAGAACTGTGGCTGGTCCCGGCCGGCCTGGGCCTCGGGGCAAAACGGCGCATCGATCTCACCGAGCGACTCGGTGACACCTACGGTGCGCTCGGTGTGCTGCAGGTCGCGATCGCTGCCCATCTGCTCGAGACCGAAGATGTTGCAGGAGCAGTGGTTACGGCCGGAGATCCGCAAGACGGCTACGGCTGGCTGCGGCTGGAGAATCGGCGGGTCCGGAAATGACCACAATGGAATCGCGAGCGGCGTGGGGGCCGGTGGCCCGCTCCGAGCTCGGATCCGGCGCGTTGCAGCTGTTCGGTCCCGTCGAGAAACCCGCGATGCTCATGCTGCACGGTATCGAGGACAGTTGGCGCACCTGGCAGCCGTTCGCAGACCGAATGTCGGACCGATTCCGTTGTTACGCACCGGAATTACCGTGGCATGCCGGCAGCGATTACCGGTGGGGCGACCGGACCACCGCCGCCCGGCTGATCGACACCGCGATCGGCATGGTGCCCGGCAGGGTATCGGTGATAGTGGCGCATTCGCTCGGGGCGGTCGCGGTGCTGCGCTGGTTGGCAGCGGGCGTCCACTGCGGGGTCGATGCGGTAGTCCTGCTGTCACCCTTCTACCGCGCCGAACCGCTGACCTCCCCGCTGTGCACCTTCGAACACACCCTCGATGAAATCAACTACGCCGCAAGAAGTTCCATGCGCAGCCTACTGGGCGCGCGGGTGGATTCGGTGGAGACCGACGTCCTGGACCTGATGGTGCGGAAGTTCCTCGACCGACTGAGCCCCTCGGGGCTATTGGGGTTGGCCGACATCTTCCTGTCCACCGCGGGAAATGATCTGCGGGACAACACCGTTCCGATACTCGCATTGTCCGGCACCGATGACGAAGGGCTCGACGGTGGGCGCGCCGAGCAGTTCGCCGCCGATGTCGCGAACGTCCGCATCGTGCGGCGGGCGGGTCTGAGTCATTTCTGCCACTTACAACACACCGACCTCGTCTGCGAGCAGGTATCGGAGTTCCTTTCCGGCCACCTGCCCGAGATCTGCTCCAAGGAGAACTCATGACCGACCTGATCGGCACCACCACCAGCTATGTCGGTGGTCCCCGTTTCAACGGCGCCAATATCGACAAGTACATCGGCTTCAAGAATTTCATGTTCCTCGTCGAGGATGCGCTCCTACATCACTTCCGCGACAAGGGGTTCGGCCCGGAACATCTGTATGTCACCCATGGGGTGGGACTCGAACTGGTCGAGATCTCGACCAGGCTGACAAACACCATGACGCTCGACGATCGGATCGAGGCCGTCGTAGAGGCCGTGGAGCCGCGACGCGGGCCCGGGATCACCGCGAAGGTCCGGCTGGACGCGATAAGGGCGACCGGGCGGGTCCAGGTGGCGGGCAGCAAGGTGCGCGCTGTGCTGGTTACCGAACCGGACGGCAACGCGATCGAACCGGTGCCTGCCGACCTTGCGCGGGTCGTCGTTCCGGAGGTGGCATCGATTTCCGAGGACGCGCCCGAGACCGTACCGATGTCCGCGGACCTGGTGGCGACCTTGGCGCCGGAGAACGGCTTCCTGTGGGAGCTGAGGATCCCCTACTACTTCTGCCACTGGTACACCCGGATGCAGAGCAACGCTTATGTGCGAATCCTCGAGGAGGGCACCGACCGCTTCCTCGCCCACGTCGGCCTGGGTATCACCGACCTGCTCGCCGAGCGGGATTGGATCCCGGTGGTCTCCCGGGCACGGGTGCGGATGCACGCCGACGCGTTCATGGGGGAGACCATGTACATCTCCTACGTCGTGCACGACATCGTGCGTGACATCGCCTACGATTCCACCCTTTCCTGCTGGGTGCGGCGCGGTGACGAACTGGTCAAGGTCGCGACCCTCGACATCCTGCACGGCTGGGCCCTCGCCCGCGGTCCGGAGCGATTCCAGCAGATGGTGCCGCTCGACGACGAGGTGCAGCGCGCACTGCTGAACGGAAAGATCGGAGCGTTCGTATGAGCCGCCGCAACCCGAAGTTCTACTTCTCGTTCCAGAGTCCCTACAGCTGGATGGCCACTGAAGTGTTGCGTCGCCGGCGGCCCGACGTCTTCGACATTGTGGACATGATTCCGGTGTTCCGGGTGGACGAGACCGCCGAGGCGGCACTCGACGACCGCGGAGTCGAGCCGCTCTACGTCGAGATGAGCAAGGCCAAACACCTGTACATCCTGCAGGACACCAAACGTCTGTCGGCCCAGCTCGGCCTGACCATGCGCTGGCCGATCGACCGCGACCCCTGGTGGGTGCTGCCGCACCACGCCTGGCTGGCCGCCCGCCGCACCGGTGATCAGCACCGCCTGTACTGGGCGCTGATCGAGGCGCGCTGGGGCCACGGAGCCGACATCTGCGATCCCGACACCCTGTGCCGAATCTGCGACGACGTCGGCCTGGACGGTGCTGCACTCGTGGCCGCGCCAGAAGATCCGCAGCTGCGCGCCGAAGGGATCGATGCCATGGAGGCTGCCTACTTCGACGACGTGTTCGGGATGCCGTACTTCAAGATCGGACCGCATCGGTTCTGGGGTCTGGACCGGGTGCCGGACTTCCTGGAGGCACTGGAGACCTGGCAGGAAAAGGAGCGGAACCGGTGAGTGAAACGAGCGAGGCGCGGTCGAAAACCGAACTCCGCAGCACTGGAATACGAGCTGTGACAGTCGATTACAACACCGATCCGTTGTCCGGGGTACCGGACGAGGTGCGCGGCGCCGTCGGTTGCTACGACGCCGACAGTGCCGGCGGCTGCGGCTGAGCGAGGAATCATGATCGAAACAGCGAACGCGGTGACCTTCGTCGAAACCGGGACCGAGGACCTGACCGTCGCCCAGCGCGAGATCGCCTGGTGGTCCAGGGTCGCCGAAACCTCCGATCTCGAGCTGTCGGTGGTCTTCACCAACCGAGCCCTGACCCAGCTCTCCGTGCCCGAGGTGCGGCAGCGCTACCACGACATCCTGGATCGGCACCCTGGTGCGTTCCGGGTGGTGGTGCGCAGCGAAGCCGACACGGTGGAGGTGGCGAACTGGATCGGCGACGACGGCATCACCGTCATGAGCGTCGACGATCTGGCCGTCCAGTTGCTCGACGGGGGGTCCAGAAGTGTCTGGCACTGACACGCTGAAGCGCACCTCCGTGCTCATCGTCTCCGAATACGCTCCGTACCAGACGAATTTGTTCTCCCTGGTGGTGGAGGCCGTGTCCGCGATGCTGCGGCAGGGCGCCTCGGTGACACTGTGGATGTGTGGCTTGGCAACCGTCACCTGCAATGAGGGCACGGGGACCGAGACCTCGGCGCTGCTGTGCCTCGACAAGAGTCGGCCCCCGACGATGAAGGGCATCCTCGCAGCGATGCGCGAGCAGTTCGGTGCCGATCTCACCATCGTCGGCTGTGCCGAATGCAGTGGGGAATGCGGATATTCGGTGGACCGGGAGCTTTTCCGCACCGGCTATCTGTCGCATTACGCCCGCTACCTCAACGCCGCGGACAAGATCTATTACGTGGGTCGAGCATGAAGAAACGTCAACTCGTCATCGTGACCCGCATGGACCGGGGACTACTCGACCACGCAGGCAAGGGTCTGTTCGATGCGCTGGTGATGCATCAGCGAATGGGGCCGGTCACCGTGCTGCTACGACGGCTCGCACTCCATCAGATCGTGCTGGACCAGGGCGGATACCACGCGGCCGAGTCGGTGCTGCCGCGGTACACGAACCCGGCGACCGTCCTGGCGGACAGCCGTCGGCTCGGCGTCGGCTACGTCACCGATTGTTCGGTCGCCGAACTGATCGCCGCACTGCCCGACGACGACCGCCGGACCGACCGTGCCGAAATCCTGCGCAGCTGCGTCGACGAGCTCGACGATGCGTCGGCGGCGGAACTGGTCCGCACGACAGACCTCGTCTACTACCAGTAGGCGTCACACGCGGCGCTTGAAAATTACTGGACGCCAAGGCTGTTCAGCAGAAAAGAAAGGACGGGGGGCGTGACCGATTACGACGCCATTGTCATCGGCGCCGGAAACGCGGGACTGACCGCCGCGGCGACCTTGCAGCGCAGTGGATTACGAACGCTGCTGCTCGAACGGCACAATGTGCCCGGCGGTGCCGGAACCTCTTTCCGGCGCGGTCGGTTCGAGTTCGAAGTGGCGCTGCATCAACTGTCCGGAGTCGCCGCCGAAGGGCAGCACCGGTCGGTGGCGCTGCGCGAGCTGTTCCGCCGGGTCGGTGCGCTCGATCGGCTGGAACTGGTGCAACAGTCCGACCTGTGCCGTGTCGTGGTGCCCGGTGTGTACGACGTGCGGCTGCCCCCGGATTGGCAGGACGCCACCGAGGCGCTCGAGGCAGCGTTCCCCGGGAACCGGGAACGGATCGAGCGATTCTTCGGCCTGGTCAAGGGGGTGGCGATGTGGAACATGGTTGCCAGCCGCGGACTGCTGGCACTGGACAAGCTCGGTCCGACTCTGTTCGAAAACGCGCTGCGCCCGCTCCGGGACGTGCTGGACGATCACTTTCAGGACGAAGGCATCAAATCGGTGCTCGGCTCCTACTGGGTGTATCTCGGGATGCCGCCGTCGCGGTTGCCGTTCCAGGAGATGGCGATGATGCTGTACGGCTACCTGGAGCTGAAGCCGTGGCATGTGCGCGGCGGCTCGCAGGCCATGTCGGCGGCCGTACTCGAATCGTTCCGTGCCGCGGGAGGTGAGGTGCGGTTCAACACCCGAGTGGATCGGATCCGCACCGAACACGGCGTCGTGCGCGCTGTGGTGCTGGCCGATGGCACCGAAGTGACTGCACCACAGGTGGTATCGAACGCCTCGGCTCCCATCACGTACCGCATGCTTGCCGACGAAGATGTTCCCGCGTCGGTGAGCGCCGAGCTCGGCCTGCGCCGAGTGGGTGTTTCGGCGGTAGTGATTCATCTGGGCCTGGCCGCAACCCCCGCTGAACTCGGCATCACCAGCGGCACGACCCTGGTCAATATCGGAACCGACGATGACTACCTCTACGAGGGCACCCGGTCACTGAGTCCCGCTCGCGGAGTGTGCGTGTCGTGCTTCGACGTCGATCCGATCGGGTTCGCCCCCGAAGGGGCGAGCCACGTTGCCATTGTCACCCTGCAATACGGTGCCGCCTGGGAACGGCTGGCCCCTCGGGACTACGCGGCAGCGAAGTATGCCTACGCCGACAGCATGCTGCGCTTGGCCGAACAGGCGGCACCCGGAATCCGCGACGCCATCGAGGAAGCCGAAGTCGCCAGCCCGCTCACGGTGATGCGGTACCTCGGTACCCCCGGTGGCGCGATCTACGGCTACGAAAAGGACACCACCGATGTCTGGCAGTTACGCGGCCTCGACCGGGAAAGCCAGGTACCCGGACTTCATCTGGCCGGTGCCTGGTCCGGCAACGGCGGATTCCAGTACACCCTCGAAGCCGGTGAGCGGGTCGCTCTGCGGCTGCTGAGCACACTGTAGGAGTAAAGATGACCACAGCAAGTTCGGAGACGACGGCGGATTCGGACGTCATCGCGTTGTTCCACGGCCATGCGGAGATCCGCGCCGATCTCGCCGCTCGCGAGATCGATGACCGGGACCACGAGTCGTCGACCGCCGCGGCGATCAAGAGGCACAGCCCGAACTCGATCGACGTGGTCGTCGACCGCGTCGTCGCCGAAACCCCGAGATGCCGCACACTGCGATTGCGTCGCCGCGACGGCGGGGAACTGCCCTACTTCATGGCCGGGCAGTACGTGGGTGTGGGTGTCGCTGGAACGAGCCGGCCGTACGCCATCTCGTCCAGCCCGCTGGCGTTGGAGGGCTACGACATCACAGTGGCCGCGGTGCCGGGCGGCCGCGTCAGCGGACACCTGCTCGACATCGCTTGTGTGGGTGACGAATTCGTCATCACCGGGCCGATGGGCACCTTCTTCCACAACCCTCTGTTCCACGGCGACGACGTAGTGTTTCTCGCAGGTGGTTCCGGAGTGACCCCGGCGATGAGCATGATCCGCGAGATCGTCGATCGCGGACTGGACCGCCGGTTCCATCTGGTCTACGGAGCCCGCACAGCCGAGGACATCCTGTTCCGGACGGAATTGGATGCGATCGCCGCCGCGCACCCCGGTATCCGAGTCGAGTACGTCCTCAGCGAACCGGCCTCGGACTGGTCCGGCCCCACCGGATTCCTCAGCGGTGCAACCATCGAATCGGTGGTCGGAGCGCTGGGCGCACGGATGTGCTATGTCTGCGGGCCGACCGCGTTCCAGGACTTCGCAGTCGGCCAGTTGCGGGCGCTCGGGCAGCCATCACGCAGGATCCGGGTGGAGGCGAACGGCGCACCCCCGCGCCCGGAACAGGACCCCAACTGGCCCGCCGGTGTGGACCCCGATGCGTCGGTGCGGCTGACCGCTGCCGGTCGGACTGTCGAAACCCGTTGCGGGCAAACACTATTGGACGCACTGGAGGGCGAAGGAATGCGCATTCCGGCCGGCTGCCGGTCGGGTGAATGTGGACTGTGCCGGGTCCGAGTCGCAGACGGCGATGTGGTCGTAGCCGCCCAGACAAAACTGCGGATGTCGGATGGCGTCACGAACCATGTGCACGCCTGCGTGGCATATCCGTTGTCCGACAGCAGGATCGAGGTATGGCCCGGTGTGTGCTGAACAACGAGCGGAAGGGTCCGCAATGAATTCCACGCTGTGCTTGCTGTTCCCAGGACAGGGCGCCTACACCGAGGAAGTGTTCACCGAGCTCGGAGCGTTTCGGTCGGAGGTAGCGGCAGTGTTCGATGAGATCGACCGATCGCTGATCGAAATCGGTTCTACACCAGTATCTTCGACATTTTTCAATGGCCGGCCACCGGGGCTCGCGCAACTCGTCCGGGAGGACCCCGACGCCTTGCAGGTGGCACTGTACGGGATCGCGGTGGCCGTGCACCGCATCCTCTGGAACGACGGCCTGCGTCCGAGATTGCTGATCGGACACAGCATGGGCGAGATCGCCGCCCTGGTGGCGGCCGGTGCCTTCGACGTCGCCCAGGGTGCCAAGGTGATCGCCGCCCGCTCCGAAGCACTGAAACCCGATCTCGGGGTGGGCGGAATGCTGGCCCTGCGGGCCGACGTTCATCGGATCGAATCCCTCTCGGCGTCGGTGCCCAGCACGGAATGGGCAGTCGCGGTGGAGAACAGTCCCGACCAGACCATTGTGTCCGGTACCGAGCAGGCCCTGGTCGCCCTCGCGAACATCGCCACGGCCGAGGAGATCCTGTGCACCAGGCTGGCATCGCCCTATCCGTTTCACAGCCCCGTGTTGCGGGACTCGGTAGACCGATTCCGGAACCGGTTGGCGCAGCTGCCGAGCCTGGCGCCCCGGCCGATGCGCTGCGCGGTGTACTCCCCGATCCTCGAACGTGAATACACCGACGCCGACGATCTGCTGGACATCCTGCCTACCCACTTCACCCGGCGGGTGCGGTTCCACAGCGGGCTGCTGCAGGCCAAGGCCGATGGCATCCGCGACTTCGTCGAGTCGGGGGCGAAGAACACCTTGTGCGCGCTGGTCCGCAAACATGTCGGCGGCGCTACCGCTCTGCCGGTCGTGGTCAAGGGTAAGCCGGTGCACAGCACGCTGGCCGCTGTGGCCGAACTTGCGGCAACTCTACCGGGCGCCGCCTGATCATCGACGAAGGGAATGTATCGTGCGAATTGTAGTGGCAGGTGCGGGAATTGCCGGTTTGAGCAGCGCATTGCTGCTGGCGCGCGCCGGATTCCAGGTCGATTTGATCGAGCGGGATGACGGGCCGCCGGAGACGTTCGACGGCGTGGATTCCTGGGCACGACCGGGTGCGCCGCAGAACCGGCATCCGCATGTCTTTTTCGGGCTATTTCGCAGTTTGCTGCAGAAATGGCTTCCCGATGTTTACGAGGAACTCCTCGATATCGGCGCCGGAGAAATCAATGTAGAACAGCCGGAGATCCAACGCGGCGTGGCAGGTGCCTCGGATCTGTATATGGTCGCGACCCGGAGGATTGCGGTCGAATGGGCCCTGCACCGTGCCATCGACA
This sequence comes from Nocardia brasiliensis NBRC 14402, assembly GCF_000308475.2. Lineage (GTDB taxonomy): Bacteria > Actinomycetota > Actinomycetes > Mycobacteriales > Mycobacteriaceae > Nocardia > Nocardia brasiliensis. Next base: position 189,609 of record NZ_BAFT02000110.1, read on the forward strand.
GAGAGGTGAATATCTCGCTGCGCTCAGGGACGACGGTCCGCGAGGTGATTGTCGAAGATCATGCGGTCGTTGGCGCCGTGGTCGATGGCGAGTTACTGCCGACCTCGATCGTCATCGATGCCTGCGGTCGCAGCTCCAGGCTTGCCAAGAAATTCACCGAGGTACGTGACGAAACGTCATGCAATGTCATCTATAATAGTAGATTTTACCGTCTTGCTCCCGGTGTCGAACAGCCGAAACTGTACGAAGGTTCAGTGTCGAAGGTGGGCGGTCACGGCTTCGGCGGTTCGCTCTTCTGCCATGAGAACGGAATCTTCAGCATCACGCTCGGTAGGCTTCCCGAGGACGATGGATTGCGGTCGCTGCGCGAAGACCAAGGGTTCGAGAAGGCGATAGCGATCATCCCACGGCTCGAAGATTGGCTTCGGAACCGCGTCCCTGAGCCGCTGACACGGGTCACTCCGATCGCAGGTCTGAACAACACGATTCGTGGCCTCGGGCCGAATGCTCCTTCCGGATACTTTCCGATCGGCGATGCACTGTGCACAACCGATCCCAGCTTCGGTCGTGGCAGTCCGATAGCCTTGGCGCAGGCTGTGCAGTTGGCAGTGGAGTTGTCCGGCGCCATGGTGCGGCTGCCCGAGCAGTCGGTCCGCGCCACCACTGGGGCCCTCGATATCGTGCGCCCCTGGTTCGACGATGCGGTTCGGATGGATGCCCGGCGAACAGCGTACTGGCGGTCGATCAGAACGGATTCGGCCGCGCGCCCGTTCGCCGTCGATATCAACTCCATCAGTGCACTGGCATTGCTCGATGCCGGAAAAGTCGATCCTGTGTTGTGGCGTATTGCGCAGCGCAGCCTCAATATGTTCGATGGGCCGACGGCCGTCAACACCGCGGAAGTAGCAGTGCGGCTGAAGAATCTGGCGGAGAACGGCTGGCGTCCGGCCGGCCAGGCGCCCAGCTATCAGGAGATGGTCGCCGCGTTGAGTGGCTGATCGCTACCGAAGTTTACGGGAGGGACACTGGCATGAGTGAAAAAGCTATCGGCATGGCAAGCAATATTTGCCTGACGGCCATGATCATCTGGACCGCCGGACTCACTGGGTGGGCGATCTGGATTTGGGTGAAACACCGAAAATACTATCTGTTCGCCCTGATCGCGTCATGCCTTGCCGCCGCTCCGTTCGACGGTGTACTCGGCAAGCTGATCGGCGTCACTTATAGGATTCCGGATGGCGTTCCCTTCGTCCAACTACCGCAGGCGGACGTCCCGGTGTGGGGGATACTGGTTTACCTCGGCTGGTATTGCACAACCATCTACATGTTCATGGTCGCATGGGAGCGGGGATGGTCGAGCGGCGCCATCTGGAAACTCTACGGAGCGCTCGTACTGTTCGATTCGGCAGTCGAAATCTTGATTATCAATGCGGGACTGTACCGATACGTTGGGGGTCAGCCGCTACGAATCTTCGAACTGCCGTTCACGGTTCCGATCTTCAACGCTGCGCTCGAGCTGTTCACGGCAGTGGTACTGCGTTTTCTCGTCGCCCATACCAGCGGGATGAATCGCATTCTGATTCTACCCGTCGCGGTCGGGGCGATATTCGGCGGAAATTTGTTCATGGGCGGGCCGTCGGTATTCGCAGTGCTGACGAATCTTGCCACGCCGATCGCCAGCCTCCTGGGCTTGGTGACCGTCCTGTGCTCGCTCCTGACCGTAAACTTTGTGATCAGGATCGCGACGACCGATGGCCGGATGTCGCGAGTCATCACCTCGGTCGGCGCGGTCCAGCCCTACGTTGCGAGGTAGCTGCGGTTGTAGCGGGCAGGGACGGCTCCTGTGGCGATGACGTGCGGAACCTCATCGTCACAGGAGCAGCCATGCCCGCTCCACGAAACGCCGCGAAACCCTGTTGGATTCACGCGTTGCCCGAGTAGACGGCAGTCCTACTGGGCGATAGCGGCGGAAACCTTGGGGTGCGGGCTGTGCATCGTCAAGAACCGGATGTCGAGGTCTTCTTCGAGGTAGTCCATGCGGCGTTCCCAGAAAGACAGCATGTGCGGCAGCGCAAGGTGGCGCTCGAAGTCCTCTTTGGACCGCCACACCTCGTAGAGGACGAAAGTCGATGGGTCGTTCGCGTCTTCGTGGAAGTGATACTCCAGGGACCCGTCCTCGGCGCGGGACGGGGCCACGAACGACAGCAACAATTGTTTCAGCTCGTCGGCGCGCTCCGGTTTCGGTCGGGCGAATCCCATGAGCGCTACGGGAACTCGATCGGCAGGTGAGACATCAGTCATATCTCGGACGGTAGCGGGGCGGTTGGGCGCGGGGCAATGCACTGACACGAAAGTTGTATCACGTTGCCTCATAATAGATTTGGCTGCAGAGCGGAGCGGTCGTCGGTGTGCGTGGTGGGGTGTAGCGACCGCGCGGTGAAGTGCGCATACTGCTGCGGAACTGGCCGACGGGGCTGCGGCCTACTCCGGCGGATGGTCCCGGTCCGGACCGAAGCGGCGGACCGCCGCGGGCCGGGGCGGGCCCTGGCTTCTATGTAGCGAGCCCGCCATATGGTGCTGGTCGTGAGCAAGTACCCAGACCGCTGCCGTCACGGCCGCGTGACCTGGCATCGATCCGGTCGAGGCCCCTCAGGCGGCGTCACCGACCCCTACCCGGCTACGGCGCGGTGCCGTGGTCCGAAAGGTGCACTTGACATCCCGTTGGGATCATTTAACTCGGCAAACTGTACCGATACAGTGAACTGGTGGCCAGGGGGAGAGACCAGGAGCAGGGGATCCCATGGCCAGAATTCCCCGCCGCATCACAAACGAATTCGAGAGATTTGAAGGAGAATTGGTATGAAGACCATCCTCGTGTGCAAGTCGAAGTACCACGGCAACACCAAGAAGGTCGCCGATGTGATCGCCGGCGTGCTCGGAGCGCGGGTCGTCGATCCTGCGGACATCAGTGCTGCCGAACTTTCCTCCTATGATCTGGTGGGCTTCGGCTCGGGCATTCATCTCCAGAAGTTCTATCCGGAGCTGCTGGAGTTCGTTGCCTCCTTGCCGACGGGGCAGCGCGGTAAGGTGTTCGTGTTCGCTTCCAGCGGTTTCAAGGACTCCGGGCCGACCGCTTTCTCCGCCCCGCTGGTCAAACTGTTGCAGGAGAAGGGCTTCGAGGTGATCGACACGTTCTCGAGCCGGGCGTTGGACACCTTCGCGCCGTTCAAGATCTTCGGTGGCATCCGGAAGGGGCGCCCCAATGCCGCAGATCTGGATACCGCGCGTGAATTCGCCGCCGGACTGCTTGCTCGCAACGGCGCCCTTTCCTGACCATCTGCCGATCCGCCGAGCGTCGCCGGGATGCCATGCCCGGCGGTGTTTCGGACGGTCGTGTCGGCCAGGGCTCCGAGTGATCGGCTGAAGCAGCGTCCACTCAGGTGTGTCGCCGTGGGGGATCGGCGGCACGCGTGCCCACGTCCTGCTCGGGCATGCGCCACCGTCGTCGAAGCCGGCCGTGGTCGGAATTTTCGAATACACCAAGAATATTTCCATTATCGAAGGAGGGGCGTTGTGATCGTTCTGGGTTACAACGGGTTCACGCACAGTCGCGATAGCGACCTCATGTATCCGGGTCCGGATAAGATAGATCACTACGCGGTGGTGGGCCACGACGCCGGGGCCGCAGTCATCATCGACGGCCGGGTCGTTGCCGCCGTCGAAGAAGAACGCCTGAACAGGGAAAAGAAGACCAGTCAGTTTCCGTCGAACTCGATAGATTGGTGCCTCGAGAAGGCCGGCATATCGTTGTCCGATGTGGACTACTTCGCTCTGCCGTGGGCGTTTACGAGTGAAGTTCTCGACTCGATGAAAAGTGAAGTGGCAGAATTCGTGCCCGACCCGGCCTTTCGCTCAATGGTCTTCGCGGAGTTGGATAAGCTGTACGAGCGACTGTTCGACCCGGAGCAGGTGGCGAACGATTTCTATGCGCGGACCGGATATAAAATCCCGGCCGGAAAGCTGATTCTTGTTCCGCACCATATGGCGCACCTGATGTGTGGCTATCAGGTGCGCGGCGGTGGTGACACCGCATTCTTCATCAGCGACGGCCGGGGCGAGAAGGACTCGTCGCTCTCCGGGCAGATCGAGAACGGCGAGATCACCATCTTCGAGCATCTGACCGTCGGGAGCGGTAATTCCATCGGACTGTTCTACAGCGAAATCACTCGTTACCTCGGTTTCTATCCGAATAATGATGAGTACAAGGTGATGGGACTCTCCGCGTACTGCCCGAACCCTACGGATCCGCGTATCGTTGATTCGCTGATCACACTTCTCGATGATGGTCAGATCAGTTTTCCGATTCCGCTGACCAGTCCAGGGGGGCACGTCGCCTATGAGAGCTTGCTCGACGGCATCTTCGGTGCCGACGACTCGATCAGAGACTCTATCGAGTTCAAGGCGCGGGTCGCACGGGCGGCCCAAGATGTCCTCGAACTGGCGACTGCGCACCAAATCGCCGCTCTGTCCAAATGCACGAATCTTTCGAACCTGATTCACGAAGGTGGAGTCGCACTGAATTGTGTGAACAACACCAAGATTCTGGAGGCTGCCGATTTCTCCTCCGTGCATGTGAGCTTCGGGGCCAGTGATACCGGACTTCCCATCGGTGCGGCCGCTTACGTCGGCCATGTGTACGGGAACGTCACCCCGGTGCCCTGCACGACATATCTGGGTCCGGAATACACGCACGAAGACATGATCCAGGCTACTCGGCTGTTCGAAGACCGCCTCGTTGTGACGGAGCTGAACGGGGCCGACGTTGCTGCCAAAACTGCCGACTTGCTGACGGAGAAGGTAGTCATCGGCTGGTTCCAGGGCAGCGCCGAGTACGGCCCACGTGCCCTTGGCAGCCGCAGCATTCTCGCGAATCCGACATTCGATGATATCAAGGACACCATCAACCTTCGGGTCAAACACCGGGAACCGTTCCGGCCTTTTGCGCCCGTGGTTCTGGAGTCCGAGGCCGGCAAGTTGTTCGAAATGGGAAGGCTCCCTGCTTCGCCACATATGACCTTCGTGGTGCCGGTGCGGGAGGAGTTTCGCGGCCAGATCCCCGGAGCGAGTCACGTCGACGGCACATCACGGGTTCAGACGGTCGGTGACGATCAGAACCCGCTACTGGCCGAGTTGCTTCGTGAAGTGCAGAAAAGAATCGGCGTGGGATGTTTGATCAACACCTCCTTCAATGTGGCCGGTGAGCCGATCGTCGGTTCTCCCGAGGACGCTATTCGGTGTTTCTTGAGTACGGAAATCGACTACCTGGTTCTCGGCAAGCTGCTGATTCGTAAAGCAGAGCGCTAGTAGTGCCAACGGGGTAGGTAAACCAATCGGCGGTGCGGTCGGACTGCGCCGCCGATTTATCGAAGGGGCCAGATGTGGCCAGGGAGGTGTGGGGGGATGGAGCGCAAGGCGGAAGTATTGGCGGCGCGCCGGGTCGAGGACCTGATCGAGCGCGACGCGCAGGTGCGAGCCGCGATACCGGATCCGGTCGTCACCGCGGAACTCGAGCGCGCGGATGGGTCGTTGGCGCAGACAGTGGCTCGGGTGATGGCAGGTTACGCGGATCGGCCTGCTCTGGGGCAGCGCGCGGTCGAGTTCGTGCCGGACGAAAACGGGTGCAGGCGAACTCGATTGCTGCCGTGGTTCGACACCATCACCTTCGGTGAGCTGTGGCAGCGGGTCGGGACGGTAGCGGCCGTTTGGCAAAGTAGGGCCGAAAGGTCCGTGCGGGCCGGAGATTTCGTTGCTGTCCTGGGTTCCACGGGCATCGACTACACGGTCGTGGACCTGGCATGCACGTACTCGGGTGCGGTGCCGGTGCCGTTGCAAGCCGGGGCGTCGCCGACGCAGTTGGCCCCCATCGTCCGCGAGGTCGAACCGAAGGTGCTGGCCACCGACGTCGGACAGCTCGAAGTGGCCGTCGATCTGGCGTCGGCCGGCGATTCGGTGCGTTCGCTGCTGATTTTCGGTCTGTACGCCGAAGACGATGAGCACTGCGCCGCTGTGGAATCTGCGCGCCGGAGGCTGGCCGACACCCCGGTGGTGGTCGAGACCATTGTGGAGCTGCTCGCGAGTGGGCAGGATCGGCCGGCCGCGTCGTTGCATGCCAGTGCCGACCCGGACGAGCTGGCCTTGCTGATCTACACTTCCGGTAGCACTGGAACCCCTAAGGGCGCCATGTACACACAGCGGCTACTCACGAATGCGTGGTGTGCCGCCGGCGCGTCCCCGATGCCGAGTATCGCGCTCAGTTATCTGCCGATGAGTCACACCATGGCACGCCAGTTGCTGCTGACGGGCCTGGCTCGAGGCGGCACCGTGTACTTTGCGGCGCGCAACGATATGTCGACCCTGTTCGACGATTTCGCGCTGGCTCGCCCGACGTTGCTCGGGTTCGTGCCCCGGGTGTGCGACATGGTATTGCAGCGGTTCCAGAGCGAGATGGCCCGGCGGGTCGGAGCGGATGATGAACCTACCGTCGTCGAGCAGGAGGTGAAGACCGAATTGCGTGAGCAGTTCCTGGGTGGTCGCTTCCTTGTCGCCTCGATCGGCAGTGCGCCGTTGTCGGCTGATATGCGTGAGTTCATGCAGTCGGTGCTGGGCATCGCGTTGATCGACGCCTATGGCTCCACCGAAACCGGTGGTGTGCTGATGAACAACAAGGTGGTGCGGACGGCCATCTTGGACTACAAGCTGGTCGATGTCCCCGAACTCGGCTACTTCTCGACTGATCGACCTCATCCGCGAGGTGAGTTGCTGATCAAATCACGCACCCTGATCCCGGGCTATTACAAACGCCCAGAACTGAACTCGCAGTTCTTCGACGCCGAGGGCTTCTACCGCACCGGTGACGTGATGGCCCAGACCGGTTTCGACGAGCTGGTGTACGTCGACCGCCGCAATAGCGTGCTCAAGCTGTCGCAGGGCGAGTTCGTGGCGGTGTCGAAGTTGGAGGCCATCTTCGTCGGCAGCCCGCTGGTCGAGCAGATCTACGTGTACGGTTCGAGCGAGCGTGCCTACCTGCTGGCGGTCATCGTGCCGGTCGCCGAAGCGATCGCCACGCATGCTGGTACGGCGGAGTTGAAGGCCGCGATCAGCGAGTCGTTGCGGCAGATCGCCAAGGACGCCGAGTTGAGTTCCTATGAGGTTCCGCGCGACTTCCTGCTCGAGTCCGAGCCGTTCACCGTCGACAACGGACTGCTGGCCGGCTTGTCGAAGCTGTTGCGCCCCAGTCTGAAAGAGCGGTACGGCGAGCGGTTGGAGGCGCTGTACCGTGTGGCGGAGGCTGCGCAGACACAAGAGCTGGCGGCCCTGCGGCAACAGGCCGGAATGTTGCCGGTGCTGGAGACGGTGAGCCGGGCAGCGCAGGCAGTGCTAGGCGTCTCCGCAGCCGAGTTGCGGCCGGATGCGCATTTCACCGATCTGGGCGGGGATTCGCTGGCAGCGTTGTCGTTTTCGACACTGCTGCAGGAGCTGTTGGGTGTGCAGGTGCCGGTCGGCGTCATCGCCAGCTCCGCCAACGATCTGCGGCGTATCGCGAACTACGCAGTGGCGGAACGCAGCGCGGGTAGTTTGCGGCCCACGTCCACCGGTGTGCACGGCACGGGTTCGCAGTTGCGTGCCATAGATCTCAGGCTCGACAAGTTCATCGACCCCTCGACACTGGCGGCGGCGACCACGCTGCCGCGGGCGGGCGAACCGCGCACCGTGCTGTTGACCGGCGCCAACGGCTACCTCGGCAGGTTCTTGTGCCTGGAGTGGTTGCAACGACTGCATCATTCGGGCGGCACATTGATCTGTGTCGTCCGCGGCATCGATGCCGTCGCGGCACGTGAGCGGCTCGACGAGGTGTTCGACAGTGGCGATCCCGAATTGTTGCACCGCTACCGCGAACTGGCCGAAGGCACCCTGGAGGTGTTGTGCGGCGACATCAGTGAGCCAGGCCTCGGTCTGAGCGAGCGGGATTGGAGGCGGCTGGCCGATACCGTCGAGCTGATCGTGCACGCGGCGGCGCTGGTCAACCACGTGTTGCCGTACGGACAGCTGTTCGGGCCCAACGTTGTCGGTACCGCCGAGATCATCCGACTGGCTATGACTACGCGCATCAAGCCGGTCACCTATCTGTCTACGGTGGCGGTGGCCGCACAGGTGGCGCCGGAGCAGTTCACCGAGGACGGCGACATCCGCGAGATCAGTGCGGTGCGCTCGCTGGACGAGGGGTATGCCGACGGGTACGGCACCAGCAAATGGGCCGGTGAGGTGCTGTTGCGCGAAGCCTACGACTTGTGCGGGCTGCCGGTGGCGGTGTTCCGCTCCGATATGATTCTGGCGCACAGCCGGTTTGCCGGTCAGCTGAACGTCTCAGATATGTTCACCAGGCTGGTGCTCAGCGTGCTGGCCACCGGGGTAGCGCCGAAGTCGTTCTACGAGACCGACCGTATGGGCAATCGGCAGCGCGCACATTACGACGGTTTACCGGTGGATTTCACCGCGCAGGCGATCACGGTACTCGGCAGCCAGGTCGTTTCTGGTTTCGAGACCTTCGACGTGCTCAATCCGCACGACGACGGCCTTTCGCTGGACGAGTTCGTGGATTGGCTGATCGCGGCGGGTCATTCGATCGATCGGATCGATGGGTACGCCGAGTGGTTGTCGCGCTTCGGCACCGCGCTGCGTGTTCTGTCCGAGCGACAGCGACAGCACTCGGTGCTGCCGCTGCTGCATGCTTACCGGCGTGCGGCTGTGCCGATCCCCGGTGCGGCCCTTCCGGCCAAGAAGTTTCAAGCCGCCGTGCAGGACGCGCAGTTGGGTCCAGGGCGCGACATCCCGCACCTGACACCGGATTTGATCGAAAAGTACGTGAGTGATTTGAAATTGCGAAACCTGCTGTAGGTCACAGGTAATCCACGCGTCGGCTTGCGGAGGACCGTTCGTCAAGCAGGACTACAACTTTCGGCTCGGCATCCTTCGCCGGATGAATCGGCCGACCGATTTCAAACGAGTGTGATGGTCAACATGAAAACAACAGCAACAACAGCTGTGACACGCAAGCCCTCTGTCGTCATCATCGGGGCCGGGTTCGGTGGACTCGGGATGGCGCTGGAACTGCAGCGTGCGGGCATCGAGAGTTACACCATTCTGGAGAAGGCTGCCGATCTCGGCGGCGTCTGGCGGGAGAACGACTACCCCGGTGCAGCCTGCGATGTGCCCTCGATGCTGTACTCGTGGTCGTTCGAGCAGAAATCCGATTGGCCGCGTCGGTTTTCGCAGCAGCGCGACATTCACGAATACATGCGTACGGTGGCCGAGAAACACGGGCTTTCCGCGAAGATTCGCTTCGGCGCCGAAGTGACTGATGCAGAATTCGATGAACAGCAAGGCATTTGGCAGATCCGCACCGCCGACGGCACGACCCTGACTGCGGACGTCCTCATTCCCGCGGTGGGCCAGCTGTCACGTCCGGCGTTACCGGATATCGCGGGCATCGACACCTTCGCCGGGGCGTCCTTCCATTCGGCGCAGTGGGATCACAGCGTCGACCTCGCCGGCAAGCGAGTGGCCTGCATCGGTACGGGAGCCAGCGCTACACAATACATTCCGGCGATTCAGCCGAAGGTCGCGCAGCTGACGGTGTTCCAGCGTTCGGCAGGGTGGGTTCTGCCGAAATTCGATACCCGCTACAGCGCAGTGCATCACGCATTGTTCAAGTACCTGGCGCCCATTCGCTGGGCGGAGCGGTTCGCGTTCTGGGCGTCCTTCGAGGTATTGGCGTTGGGACTGCACGATGTTCCGGTGATCATGAAGCCGGTCGTGGCGCTTGCGAATCGCCTTCGTGGCCAACAGGTTCCAGTGGTCGAACTACGCGACAAGCTGACGCCCGACTACCAGCCGGGCGGCAAACGCGCCCTGTTTTCCAACGAGTACTTCCCTGCGCTCGGACAGCCGAACGTGGCCGTGGAGACCACAGGGATCGAGGCGGTCACACCCACCGGCATCCGGACCCGCGACGGCGCCCAGCACGACGTCGACGTGATCATCTACGGCACCGGCTTCAAGGCCACGGAGTTCCTGGCCCCGATGAACATCTACGGTCTGCGCGGGCGCAAACTCGCCGACGAGTGGTCACCCGAGGGCGCCCGCGCCTACCTGGGCATGTCGGTGCCCGGCTTCCCGAATCTTTTTCTGATGTATGGGCCGAACACCAACGTCGCCCCCGGGTCGGTCATCTACATGCTGGAATCCCAGGCCCGCTACATCCGTCAGGTCGTGGCGTACCTGACCGGCCGCTCCGGACATTTCCTGTCCGTTCGGCCCGCCGCCGAGCAGTCCTGGGACGATTGGCTGCAGCACCGGCTGCAGGGCACCCCCTGGCATTCGTGCTCCAGCTGGTACCGCAACGTCTCCGGGCGCATCACCAACAACTGGCCCGGCCCTACGGTCCTTTATCGATGGAAAACAAGGCGTTTCGAGTCCTCCGACTACGACGAGGGCGTCGCACCGCAACGGTGACGGGCTAACGGCCGATCGGCCAGGACCAGCTGTAGCGCAGCGGCCCGAAGTGGCCGAAACCCATTGTGGCGCGGCAGATCCGCTCTTTCACCGCGGCGGCGCCGCGCCCGCTCAGTACCAAGCGGAGCGGCCTGTCGGCGAGGTTCGAGGTCTGGATCAGAGCGTTGTGGCGGCCTAGACTCATCGCCTGACCGACGAACTTGCGGCGCACTGGCTTCGGCTCGCGGCCATCCATCAGCGCGAGCACGGTGTCGGCGGCGTGCACCCCGGTCGGGTTGGCGACCTGGGCACTCATCCGTAGCGGTCGCCGCGCGAAAGCGCAACCGTCACCGGCGCCGACGATGGACGAAGCGCTGGTGCTGACAAGGGTTTCGGAAACCTGCAGTGCACCGGTAGGCGCGGTGACCAGCCCACTGCGGGCGGCCAGGTCCGGTGCATGGAAAGCCGTAGTCACCACGGTGAGTTCGCTGTCGAGGTGACGGCCGTCGTCGAGGACGAGCTTGTCCTCGGAGATTTCGATGACCCGGGTGTCCTCGATGACGAGCACACCGGCGTCGCGGAAGTAGCGCCGTAACCGAGTCCGCGCCTGGACGGTCAGCGCGGGGCCCAGCGAACCGGAGCTGACCAGCCGCACCGTATAGCGTTCGAGTTCGTTGAGCTCGGCCGCGATCTCGATACCTGTGAGCCCGCCGCCGACCACGGTGACTGTCGCACCGTCCGGCAGCGCGTCCAATCGCCGCCGGGCCGCGACGGCATCCTCCCAGGTGGACACCGACACAGCGGATTCAGCGGCACCGGGGATCCCCGTTCGGCACGAGCGGCTGCCCACGGCATAGACCAAGTAGTCGTATTCGAGTGTCCCGGCGTCGGCCAGCTCGACCCGGCAGGCCTGCGCATCGATGAATTCGGCTGTGTCGTGCAGAAATTCGACCGCCTCGGGCAGATGGTTCCGCATCGGCGACACCGCGGCGTAATTACCCGCGACATACTGGTGCAGCCGAATCCGCTCGACGAACTCCGCCCGTGGATTGACCAGCGTCACCACGGTATTCGCACGGGCCAGCCGGGTGGCGGCTGCGACACCCGCGTATCCGCCGCCGAGCACGACCACCCTCGCCTGGTTCGACGAAACCCTCATCACGACAACCCCTTCGTTGAACCAACCCACGGCCGGATGACACCATCGCGGCCGCGACCGATGTTAGTTGTCAAGTTGCACTGTCCAGTAGCAGCTGTGCGCAACCCGCGGGGTCGTCGTAAAAGGGAGTGTGGCCGCTGCCCGTCAGGGTGACGTGCCGGGCACCGGGGAGGCGCTCCCTGGCGCGGCGACTCTGAGTGCCGTAGGTGAGCAGGACGTCACGGTTGCCCCAGGCGATCGTGACCGGAATCCGGTCGAGTTCGCCGATTTCACGCAAGCGTGCGGTCTCGAACGAAGCCAGGGCGGATCCGAAGGCTGGAGCATTCATGGCGCCGTGCGCGGTCTCCAGCGCGATGTGGGGGCTGATCGCCCAAGGGCGCCCGAACAGCAAGCTCAGCAAAGCACTTCGGCCGACGACAGTGCCGAAGACGGTCGGCAGCGCCGGGCGTATCAGACGAGCCAGGCGCGCCGAGTTGCTCAGCGCCTGCTGGCACCACACCCGTCCCGCGGTCGACCAGAAGCCGATTGGCGAAAACGCCGTCACCGACTCGGCCAAGCCGCGAGCGCCCAGCATAAGCGCGATCAACCCGCCCATGGAATTGCCCGCCAGATGCGGTCTTTCGAGCCCGTGCTGGGCGATAAAGGCTGCCACGGCGTCGGCGAGGGTGTCGACGGTGGTGTGTGCCAGTGGCTTCGAGTCACCGAAGCCGGGCAGATCGATGGCGAACACCTCGTAGCGCTGCGCGAGCGTGTCGATGATCGGTTCCCAGATCCGCCAGCTGGCGCCTACCGGGTGCATCAGGACAAGGGGCTCGCCGGAACCGGTCCGGTGGTAGTTCAACATGAGTGGCCTTCCTCGACGCACGGTCGAGCGCCACCGTAGCAGTCGCTGACATATCGCCAACGTCTCTGCGAGAGTGCAATATTCGGTATTGCTACTCGCAAAGTGATGCTGTCACTTAGACGAGACGGCTTGGTCGTTCGTCGAACAGCTGGCCGTGCGTCCCAAAGCGGTCTGTGCGGACCGGTCTACCGGTTGGCTGTTTCGCGCGGGGCGATCCGACTGGTGCGGCCGACCGCGCGGGCCACGGTGTTGCGCAGCACGAGCCCTGGCCGGGTGCGGGGCACCATGAGCCGGGAGACCAGGCCGACGCGTCGTTGCCGTGGGCCTACTCCACGGCGCAGGCGCGACTCGTAGGCGGCGAAGGCTCGGGCGTGGTCATAGGGATGGGCGGCGAGCTCGTCCGCGAGGGCGTACGCGCCCGTCATCGCCATGCTGGATCCGTCGCCCAGCAGGGCTGTCGCCGCCGCCGCGTCCCCGAGCAGGACGACCCGCCCGCGGGACCACGAAGGCATCCGGACGGTGGTCAGGGGGTCGAAGTACGGAGTCGGGTGGTCGCGGTAAGCCGCCACGAATTCCGGTGCCCGCCAAAGCATGTCGGCGTAGGCGTCGGCCACGGTCTGCTTGTGCAGTGCGATGTTCTTGCGGTCGTGGGGTGCCGTTGGTGCGGCCCGGAAAGTGAAGATCGCGAGCGGGGTGGTTCGTGACGGGTGCACGACCAGCATCCGGTTCGGTACGGTCAGCATCGTCATCTCGGTCGGGTCCGCGATGGCGTCGGGTGCCAACGGGACGGTCGCGCCGTACAGACCCAGATCGCGCACGAACTGCCGCTCGGGTCCGAATGTCAGGCGCCGCACCGTGGAGTGCATCCCGTCCGCACCGACCACGAGGTCGAAACGTCGTGGCGCGGACCGTCGGAAGGTGACATCGACGCCGCCGCCGTCCTGGTCGATAGCAGTGACCGTGTCGTCGAACAAGAACTCGGCCTCGGGCCGCGCCGACCGGTGGAGCACCGCGGACAGGTCGGCTCGGGTCACCTCGACCGTCGGGGCCTCGTCCGAGGTGAGCGGAAGCTGCAGGATCCGCCTGCCGTCGGGGTCCAGCAGGGTCAGCGACCGGTTGCGCGTGGCGAGTTCCCGCAGCTGCGGGAGGATGCCCATGTGTTCGGCGACCGGGATCGCGGGCCCCTGCACGACGACCGCGCTACCGCCGGAGCGCAACTGCCGGGCCTGTTCGACGACCGTCGGCCGAAATCCATGCTGGGAGAGCCGGTATGCGAGTGCGGGCCCCGCTATTCCGGCGCCGACTATCAGCACTTCGCGCTTCTGCATGACGATGACCTCTCGGAGTGTCGATGACCCGGTCCCCGGCGGGTATTGGGCCGGGTCTCGGCGGCACAGCACAACCGGGTCAAGGTACGATAAATTTCGTACCTTAGTGAACACTCTGTTGAGGTACGATGCAAGTCGTACCTGAAGGGAGGGGTTCGTGGTCGCGAAGAACCGGGCCGGGCCGGAAGCCGATGCGCTGGATCTGGGTGCGGTGTTGCGCGCCCTCGCCGACGAGCACCGTCGTGCGGTGATGACGGAGTTGGCGGCAGACCGCAGCGACGGCGAACGGGGCTGCAACTCGTTCGATCTTCCGATCTCGAAACAAACCCAGACCCACCACTTCCGGGTCCTGCGCGAGGCGGGTCTCATCGACGAGATCGACTACGGCAACCGCAAGGGCATCCGGCTACGCCGCGCGGACATCGAAAAGCGGTTTCCCGGGCTGCTCGCACTCCTGAAAGCGGAGTCCCGAGGTGGAACGACAGGCGTGCGCTGAACGTCAGCGGGCGCTGCCGATATTTCGGTCCGCTTCGGAGCCGTGGAGCATCAGCGTGGTTTCCTCGATGCGGCGGAAGCGCCCGTCGGGCGCGAACTCGCCGAAAACGTAGACCTCCGTGCGTACGGTCGATCCGTCCGTCTTGGTGATCTCGACGGTGTGGCGATCGGCGTAGCGGGGGCCGTCGTATAGCTCGTCATGGACCTCGACAGACCCTGTGGCCACGATCGTGCGCAGATGGGCGATGTGCTCGACGAACCCCTCGCGGTCGGCCCACTCGCCGTCGGTGCGCTGGCGGTAGTCGGGGGCGAAGTGTCGGTCGGTGGCCTCGTGCAGGTCGAGGTCGGGGGTGAACAGCAGGTCGGTGAGGGCGGTACGGATATCGGTCTTGCTCATGGGAGTCCTTTCACGACTACAAGCGATGTGCGTGCGCCACGCACGCAATACAGGGAAACTAGCATATGTTGCGTGCGCGGCGCACGGTAGTCTGTGGCAATGCATGACGAGGTAGGAGGCGAGATCGCCGACGCGCTGGGGGTGTTGCTCAGGCGCGCGACGCGGGTCCAGCTGTACAAGAGGCTGACCGCCGACATGGGTGAAGCGCTGGACGAATGGACCTACCCGGTCTTGAGCGCGGTGGCCAGGATCGGCCCGCGAAGCGCAGCCGACCTGGCCTCGGAGGTGGGGCTCGATCGCTCCGGTGTCACCCGCCGCGCCTCCAGGCTGGAACAGGCCGGGCTGCTCTTCCGCGAACCCGACCCCCTCGACCGGCGCGCGACCCTGCTGGTCCTCACCGAGCAGGGTGAACGCGTGGTGGACGAACTACGCCGCCGTCTGGCCGCGCACATCACCGCAAGCCTCACGACCTGGCCGCCGGGCGAAGCCGAGGCGTTCGCCCGCGGCCTGAGCCGGTTCATCACCGACGGGCCCTTTGCGTGACGGCGACGCCCGCCCTCGATGCGGGTGGCCGAGTCGGAGTTCCACGCCCACCTCTCGGCGGTAGGCGCTGCCCGTCATCGATTACTCAGTTAATATTCAATTGAATCTGTATTCGAACAATGGCGCGCATGTATTGAATGCGTGCGGAGATTCGGTTCGCCGGCGGGTTCTGGAGTACCTGCAGTACCGATTAGCCGCCGGGCGGTATCGATCCGGATGCGTAGCTCGAAGGCTGCAAGAGCGTGCCGCGCCAGCAGGTTTCGTCCCGGATGGGCTGTGGGCAACACAATTAGGGGCGTGCGGCGTAATGATACGTCTTCGTAGGCTCGGGGCGTTATCATCCCCGTTTCGAGGAGAATCAAATGCCCCGATCCCGATTCACTGCCCGCGGAATTCTGCTCGGCGGTCTCGTCGGCGCTACCGTTCTGATGTGCGGTGGCCCTGCAGTGGCGGACTCGATTCCGCTGGAGACGCCCGCCGTGGTGCCGCAAGCAGAAGTGGTCGTCGGCGGCGCCTGCTTACCGGACAGCACGGCCGTATTGGGCTGCCTCATCAGCAGCCTTTCGTCTCGGACCCCCTCGGTTCCATAACAACGCAGGTCGCCGCTGTGCCAGGGCTGTTCCCGCACGCCCTGGCTCAGCGCTGCCCTGTGCCATCTGATCTCCACTAAAGCGGCGATCCGCACCTGTTCTCGCCTCGATAGTGTCCCTAGCCGTTTCCATCGCCGGCGCCTATACCCCGCACGCCGTTCGGCCGAACATGATGGCTTGGATGTGCAGCGGAATAAGTGATTTCCCGGGCGTCCGCTCGGTTCGATCAAGTCCAGGGCGTTGTGGGTGACAGTGCGAGATAGCTGTCGTCGTTGTTGTTCTCTATGTCGAAGACCGAGTCGTTATCGAGTTGGCGCTCGTCGCAGTGTTCCGACAGCACTTCATCCGTGGGCCAGCGCAACAGCACGAGGTGTGCCTGGCCGCTGGAGATGAGTTCGACTGCGGTCTGCCGGGCCAATGTGATTGCCTCGTGGTCACCGAGTTCGAAGTCGGACCCGCGGAGCAGCCACAGCAATTGATATACGCCGAGGAAGTCGGTGGCGAGGTGGTCGTGGGCTTCGTTCATCAGCCACTCGGCGGCGGATCCGTTCGTCCCGTCTTCTCCAAGGTCGGGTTTCCTTCGAGCGGAACTTTTGTTGTGCGGCCATTTTTGGCTTACTTCAGCAGACCGGGTCCGTGGCGCGGTGCTACTCGTTGTCGGGCAATCCGCATCGTGACGACGTGCTGACCGTGACCGTCAAGCGGGTCGCGGGCGGATATGCGTCGAATTGGCTGTGCGACAACATTGTTCCGGGATCGACCCTGACCGTTCTCGAGCCTTCCGGGACGTTCGGGCCCGACGGTACGAATGGGGACCTTTTGCTACTGGCGGCGGGCAGCGGGATCACGCCGATCATGTCGATCATGTCGATCATCAAGACGGTGCTGACGTGCGGCACGGCAGACATCGTTCTGATCTACGCAAACCGCGACCCGGGGTCCACGATCTTCGCCGGCCAGCTCGAACAGCTCACGCGTGAGCACCCCGACCGCTTCCAGGTCCAGTACTGGTTCGAAACGGATGGGGGAGTGCCGGACGCGGCCGCGATGACCGCGCTGATCGCACCGTTCGCGGAGCGTGCGACCTACCTCTGTGGGCCTGCCGGTTTCATGGCGGTGGCCATGGCCGCGTTGGCCGGTCTGGGCGTACCCGCCTCCCGGATTCACCAGGAGAAGTACCTCTCGCTGGCCGATAATCCTTTCGAACAGCCCGAACCCGCGCCCGGGTCGCCCGTTACCGACGGTGCGATCCTCGAGGTCGAGATCGACGGTGACCGCCACACCCTGACCTGGCCCCGGCAGACCAAGCTGCTGGACGTGCTGCTCGAGCAAGGCATCGACGTGCCCTACGTCTGCCGTGAACCGATCTGCGGCAGCTGCGTGTGCTCGGTCCGCAAGGGCCGAACCCGAATGGTGGTGAACGATTCCCTCCCCGACGAAGACGTCGAGCAGGGCCTGACCCTCGCCTGCCAGTCCCTCCCGGAAACCGACGAAATCTTCATCGCCTTCGACCAATAGTGATGCCTTGCCCGCGCGCGTCGGACGCAGCGGTCAGGTCTTCGAGCCGAACGTGGGCCTACGACCGGTCTCTGCCGTTGAGTGCTGCAACGTTGCGGCGGTGTGCCGGGGCCGGGCTGTGCCTCGGGGTGAGCGTGGTCGGGAGCTCATACACCTTGGTTGCTGGGTTGGCATCGATTCGGGGAAACGTGGCAGGGGAGACACGCCGACGTGGTGCGGCTTCGTCGGTTCTGGACCAGCGACCGGCCCGTTATCCCGAAGAGGCCAGTCGGTCGGGTACGCGGCTGGTTCCTGACTGTGCCGAGCAAATCTCTCGCGTGTGTCGCGATCGCGTGCGCGCGGGGGTCGACGCGCGACGCGAGCGGGGGAATGTTTGAAAGAGTGCTGGTGAGGGCATATGTGTCGGGTTCGGGAGCGGGGCGGCTCCGAAACCCGACGCGGGTGCCGCCGGATGGTGCGCGAGAGGGGACTTGAACCCCTACGTCCGTGGACACCAGAACCTAAATCTGGCGCGTCTGCCAATTTCGCCACTCGCGCGTGATGGTACGACCGTCCAAACTCTACCGGGCTTGACCGCGTTCGCGAAGCTCCGGGCGGGCGTGGCGTACTGGTCGGTAACCCTACCAGGGATTATAACGATTTGATAAATCTCAACATGAGGAGCACTCATGTTTCCTACGTGTTGGTAACCGGGTAGACCAGCGCGTTCAAACATGAGGAGGGGTCATGTTTGTCGCGATTCTGGTACTGAAGTACCGAAATACTCGAGGGTAGCGCCGTCGCCGGCGAGCAAACGTGAGGATTTCCTCATGATTCTGTGGAATCCTCGCCGTTATCAGGCCCCAACGCTGAGGATCACCTGCGCCCGGAGGAAGCGGCGTGTCTCGGAGGGCATGTCGCCAGGAGAAGGAAGTCGAGCTGCCTTGACGATCAACGAGAGCACCGAGGCCGGTACCGGACAGAGCGCGAAGGTCGGTGGAGCCACCCGCGCGGGAGGCACGCGGTCGCCGCTGCTGGACCGCCTGTTGAACGGGACGCCGTATGCGCTCGCGTTCGGTGGGCAGGGCGCGCAGTGGCTCGATGAGCTCGCCGACATCAGCCGCGACAGCGCGCTGGAGCCGGAACTGACCGCCCTGGTGAACGAGGCGGAGGCGATGCTGGAGCCGGTGTCGGCACAGCTGCTCGTGGTGCGCCCGGTCGGCTTCGATCCGGTGGGCTGGATGCTGGAAGACGATCTGGTCGACACCGAGCTGGGTGAGGTCTCGGCCGCGCCGCCGGCGCAGGTGCTGCGTTCGGCCGCGGTCTCGATGCCGGGTGTGCTGCTCTCCCAGGTGGCCGCGATGCGCGCGTTGCGGCTGCAGGGTCTCGATCCGGCCGCGCACGCGCCGGTGGCGATCGTGGGACACTCGCAGGGCAGGTTGGCGGCGACGGCCGTGGAGGCCGGCGGTCAGCGCGACGCCGAGATCCTCGCGCTGGCCCAATTGATCGGTGCCGCCGCGGGTCTGGTGGCGCGCCGGCGCGGGCTGATGCCCGTCGGTGAGCGCTCGCCGATGGTCGCGGTGTCGAACGTGGACCCCGAGCAGTTGCGTGCCGTGGTGGCCGAGGTGTCCGAGGGTGTCGACCCGGCGGCAGCCGCGGTGGTGTCGATCCGGAACGGACGCCGGCGCGCGGTGTTGTCCGGCGCTCCCGCGCAACTGGAGCGGGTGCGCCAGCGCTGCGCCCAGATCCATGACAAGCAGGCCGCCGAGCGCGAGGGCAAGGTGCGCGGCGGCGCGATCTTCGCGCCGGTGTTCGAGGACGTGGCCGTCGATGTCGCGTTCCACCACCCGGCCCTGGCCGACACCGTCGATCTGGTGACCTCGTGGGCCACCCAGTGTGGGTTGGACGCGGCGCTGGCCGGCGCGCTCGCGCAGGAGATCCTGGTCGACCCGATCGACTGGGTGGAGATCGTCGACGGTGTGGTCGCCGCCGGCGCGCAATGGATTCTGGACCTCGGCCCCGGCGACCTGCTGTCCCGGCTGACCGGTGGTTCGCTGAAGGGCACCGGCGTCGGCATCGTGGCCGCCGCGACCCGTGCCGGGCAGCGCAGCCTGCTCACCCCGGGCGCCGCGCCGGAGACCGCCGCCGCGTGGACGGAGTTCGCGCCGCGCCCTGTGCGCCTGCCGAACGGCCGCATCGTGGTGGAGACCGCGTTCACCAAGCTCACCGGTCGCTCGCCGATCCTGCTCGCGGGCATGACCCCGACCACCGTCGACGCGAAAATCGTTGCGGCGGCGGCGAACGCGGGCCACTGGGCCGAACTCGCCGGTGGCGGTCAGGTGACCGAGCAGATCTTCGCCGACCGGGTGGCCGAGCTGAAGACGCTGCTGCAGCCGGGCCGCGCGGTGCAGTTCAACTCGCTGTTCCTCGACCCCTACCTGTGGAAGCTGCAGCTGGGCGGGAAGCGCCTGGTGCAGAAGGCCCGCACCGCGGGCGCGCCGTTCGACGGCGTCATCGTCACCGCCGGCATTCCCGAGCTCGAAGAAGCCGTCGCACTGATCAACGAGCTCACCGAGGTCGGCATCTCGCATGTCGCGTTCAAGCCGGGCACGGTCGCGCAGATCCGGGCCGTGCTGCGGATCGCCGACGAGGTGCCGGACTACCCGGTGATCATGCACATCGAGGGCGGCAAGGCCGGCGGGCACCACTCCTGGGAAGATCTGGACGACCTGCTGCTGGAGACCTACGCCGAGCTGCGCAGCCGGGACAACGTGGTGGTCTGCGTCGGCGGCGGCATCGGAACCCCGGAGCGCGCAACGGAATACCTCACCGGCGCGTGGGCGAGCGCCCACGGCTACCCGGTGATGCCGCTGGACGGCGTGCTGATCGGCACGGCCGCGATGGCGACGCTGGAGGCGACGACCGCCCCCGAGGTGAAGCAGCTGCTGGTGGACACCCCCGGCACCCCCGACTGGGTCGGTGCGGGCACCGCGTCCGGCGGGATGGCCTCGGGCCGTAGCCAATTGGGCGCCGATATCCACGAGATCGACAACGCCGCCTCGCGCACCGGCCGGCTGCTGGACGAGGTCGCCGGTGACGCCGACGCCGTCGCCGCGCGTCGGGACGAGATCATCGCGGCGCTGAACGGCACGGCCAAGCCGTATTTCGGTGACGTCGCCACGATGACCTACCAGGAGTGGTTGCAGCGCTACGTCGAGCTCGCGGTGGGCCTGGACCGCCGCAAGGACTTCGACTGCGGCAGCGATATCGGTGACGCGATCGCCGACGCCACCCGCTCGCTGTGGCTCGACATCAGCTGGCGCGATCGTTTCGCGGAAATGATGCGCCGCACCGAATCCCGGCTGCATCCGGCCGACCGCGGCGAGATCCCGACGCTGTTCCCGACCGACGACGCCTTCGAGAACCCGGTCGCGGCGCTGTGCGCGCTGCAGGAGCGGTACCCGGCGGCCGCGCACACCCAGCTGCACCCGGCCGATGTGCCGTTCTTCGTCGCGCTGTGCAAGACCCCCGGCAAGCCGGTGAACTTCGTGCCCGTCGTCGACGGTGACGTGCGCCGCTGGTGGCGCTCGGATTCGCTGTGGCAGGCCCATGATCCGCGCTACTCCGCCGATCAGGTGTGCATCATCCCGGGCACCGTCGCGGTCGCCGGGATCACCCGGGTCGACGAGCCGGTGGGCGAGCTGCTCGACCGCTTCGAGCAGGACACGGCCTACTCGCTGGTGCGGGCCGGTGTGGTGCCGGTCGCGATCGACGCGCGCCGCGTCGCGGGCGTGACGACCGGTGCGATCGACACCGTGCTGGCCGCGCCCGACCTCGAATGGTCCGGACGCACCACGGTCAACCCGGTGCACCGGCTCGGTGAGCTGTCGGAGTGGACCGTCGACGGCAAGGGTGCGGTGCACCCGCCGAGCGGCGCCACACTTACCGAGACCACCGGTCCGGTCGCTGAGCACGCGTACGTCGAGCTGACCGTTCCGCTGTTGGGCAGCAACGTGGTTCGCATCCGGATCACCGTGCCGACCGCCGTCTACAACGGTGGCGCGCCGGTAGTCACCGAGGCCGACGCCACCGCGGCGATGTCGGCACTGCTCGCCGTGGCTGCCGGGCAGGACCTGCCCGAGGTGAAGGGCAAGGTCGCGCACCTCAACATCGCGTGGACCCCCGATCTCATCGCCGATCACGCGGGCGTGACCGGTTCGGGTCTGCCGTCGGCG
The DNA here is from genome assembly GCF_000308475.2 of Nocardia brasiliensis NBRC 14402. GTDB lineage: Bacteria > Actinomycetota > Actinomycetes > Mycobacteriales > Mycobacteriaceae > Nocardia > Nocardia brasiliensis. The sequence goes on from NZ_BAFT02000110.1 coordinate 211,248, forward strand.
CTGAGCACGCTCGGCCGCACCGTCCCCGACGTGCTGGTCGGCGCCTGCTGGCCCGCCGTGTTCGCGGTGCTCGGCGCGGCGCGTGCGGCGGATGGCACCAGCGTCATCGAGGGCATGCTCGACCTCGTCCACCTCGATCATCAGATTCATTTGGCGGGCGAACTGCCCACCAGCCCAAGCGTTCTCGCGGTCCGCGCGGAGGCGGGGGAGACCCTCGACACCGATCTCGGCCGCGTGGTCGAGGTGCGGGTGCGGATCGCGGGTCTGCTGGACCGGCCGGAAACCGGGCTGTCCATGCCGACCGTCGCCACGCTCACCGAGCGGTTCGCCATCCGCGGCCGCAACGGCGCGGGCGAGCTGACCGATCCGCCGCGCGCGGCGGGTACGGTCGCCGACACCGCGACCGACACCCCGCGCCGGCGCCGCCGTGACGTGACCATGGTCGCGCCGCGCACCATGCACGCCTTCGCCGCGGTCTCCGGCGACCACAACCCCATCCACACCAGCGATGCCGCGGCCAAGCTGGCCGGCCTGGGCAGCCCGATCGTGCACGGCATGTGGCTCTCGGCCGCGGCTCAGCACGCGGTGTCGGCGGTCGACCCGGACAGCACGGTTCCGGCCCGCACCCTGACCGCTTGGACCACCCGGTTCCTCGGCATGGTTCGCCCCGGCGCGGAAATCGACGTGCGGGTCGAGCGGGTCGCGGTGGACGCGGGCAGCGAGATCATCGAGGTGTCCTGCCGTGCCGCAGGCGATCTCGTGATGACCGCGACCGGTCGCACCGCCACGCCGCGGACCGTCTACGCGTTCCCGGGCCAGGGCATCCAGCGCAAGGGCATGGGCCTGGACGCGCGCACCCGGTCCAAGGCCGCCAAGGCCATCTGGGACCGCGCCGACAAGCACACCCGCGACGCGCTCGGCTTCTCGATTCTCGCTGTGGTGCGCGACAACCCGACCTATCTCAAGGCGCGCGGCGTCGAACACCGGCACCCGGACGGCGTGCTGCACCTGACCCAGTTCACCCAGGTCGCGATGGCGGTACTCGGTGTCGCCCAGGTGGCCGAACTGCGGGAGGCCGGCGCGTTCATCGAGGGCGCGATGCTGGCCGGGCATTCGGTCGGTGAGTACAACGCGCTCGCCGCCGTGGCCGGCGTGCTGCCGCTGGAGGCGGTGCTCGAGGTGGTGTTCCAGCGCGGCTCGGCGATGCACGAGCTGGTGCCGCGGGATGACAAGGGCCGCAGCGACTATCGGATGGCCGCCATCCGGCCCTCGCAGATGGGGCTGCCCGACGACGAGGTGATCGACTTCGTCGCCGGCATCGGCGCCCAGGTCGGCGAGTTCCTCGAGGTGGTCAACCTGAATCTGCGCGGTTCGCAGTACGCGATCGCGGGCACGGTGGCCGGACTCGAAGCGCTGGAGGCCGAGATCGACCGTCGCCGTACCGAATTCGGCGGCAAGCGGGCCTACATCCTGGTGCCCGGCATCGATGTGCCGTTCCACTCCACCGTGCTGCGCAAGGGCGTGCCGGAGTTCCGGCACAAGCTCGAGCAGCTGCTGCCCGCCGACCTGCATCCGGAGGTCCTGGTCGGCCGCTACATCCCGAACCTGGTGCCGCGTCCGTTCTCGCTGGAGCGCGAATTCATCCAGGAGATCGCGGATCTGGTGCCGTCCGAGCCGCTCGCCGCGGTCCTGGCGGACTTCGAGGGCTGGGCCGCGCGCCCGACCGAGCTGTGTCGCGTCGTGCTCGTCGAGCTGCTCGCCTGGCAGTTCGCCAGCCCGGTGCGCTGGATCGAGACCCAGGACCTGCTGTTCACCGATATCGCCTCGGGTGGTCTCGGCGTGGAGCGCTTCGTCGAAATCGGTTTGGGCGCAACCCCGACCGTGGCGAACCTGGCCAGCCAGACCCTGAAGCTGCCCGCGTTCAGCGGCACCACGGTCGAGGTGCTCAACATCGAGCGCGAGGCCGGGATCGTCTACTCGACCGACACCGACCCGGCGCCGGTCGACGAGCCCGCCGACGAGGTCGCCGAAACCTCCACGGCCGCAGCGCCCGTCGCCGCGGCGGCGCCCGTCGCCGCACCGGTGCCGAGCTCCGGCGGCCCCCGCCCGGACGACATCGTCTTCACCGCCGCCGACGCCACCCGGGTGCTCATCGCGCTGTGGACGAAGCTGCGGCTGGATCAGATCGGCCCGGTCGACACCATCGAGGGCCTGTGCGACGGTGTGTCCTCGCGCCGCAACCAGCTGCTGGTCGACCTCGGTTCGGAGCTCTCGCTCGGCGCCATCGACGGCGCGGCGGACGCGGACATGGGTGCGCTCGCCGCGACCGTGGAGCGGCTCGCCCGCACCTACAAGCCGTTCGGCTCGGTGCTGACCGACTCGATCGGCGATCATCTGCGCAAGGTGTTCGGTCCGTCCGGCAAGCGCCCGGCCGCGATCGCCGAACGGGTGAAGAAGGTCTGGGAACTCGGTGACGGCTGGGCCAGCCACGTCACCGCCGAGGTCTCGCTCGGCACCCGCGAGGGTGTGAGCGTCCGCGGCGGCGAACTCGGTGGCCTGGTCAGCGGTGCGCTGGGGGACGGTGCCGCGGTGGACGCCGCCATCGACGCCGCCGTGCAGGCGGTCGCCGCGCGGCGCGGCATCGCGGTGTCGTTGCCCTCGGCCGGTGGCGGCGGCGGTGCCACCGTCGACGCGGCCGCGCTCGGCGAGTTCACCGAACAGATCACCGGACGTGACGGCGTGCTCGCCACGGCTGCCCGGGTCGTGCTCGATCAGCTCGGCCTGACCGAGCAGGTGTCCGCGCCGGAGGCGACCGACACCTCGCTGGTCGATCTGGTCTCGGCCGAATTGGGTTCGGACTGGCCGCGTCTGGTCGCACCCGCGTTCGACGCGCGCAAGGCCGTGCTGCTCGACGACCGGTGGGCCACGGCCCGCGAAGATCTGGCCCGGCTGTGGCTCGGCGACGACGCCGAGACCGCGGCACCGCCGGTGACCGGTTACCTCGGCGCGGGTGCAGCCGTTGCCGCGCAGGCGAACTGGTGGCGCGAGCGGGCCAAGCACGAGGCCCGTTCGGTGCTGGCCGGGGTCTACGCGCAGATCGCCGAGGCCGCGCTGAGCACCGACGATCGCGGCATCTGGTCCGCCGATATCGCGGTGATCACCGGCGCGAGCAAGGGTTCCATCGCGGCCGCGGTGACCGGGCGACTGCTCGGCGGCGGCGCCACCGTCGTGGTGACCACCTCGAGTCTCGACGACAACCGGCTCGCCTTCTACCGCAAGCTCTACCGCGACAACGCCCGGCACGGCGCGGCGCTGTGGGTCGTGCCCGCCAACATGGCGTCCTACCACGACATCGACGCGCTCATCGAGTGGATCGGCACCGAGCAGGTGGACAACGCCGGCGGCGCGAAGATCAAGACCAAGGACGCGATGACGCCGACCATGCTGCTGCCGTTCGCGGCGCCGCGGGTGGCCGGTGACCTTTCCGACGCCGGTGCGCGCGCGGAGATGGAGATGCGCGTGCTGCTCTGGTCGGTCGAGCGGCTGATCGGCGGGCTGTCGGTGCTCGGCGCCGACCACGACGTCGACGCGAAACTGCATGTGGTGCTGCCGGGTTCGCCCAACCGCGGCATGTTCGGCGGCGACGGCGCGTACGGCGAGTCGAAGGCCGCGCTGGACGCGGTGGTGGCCAAGTGGCGGGCGGAGAAGTCGTGGTCCGCGCGGGTCACCCTGGTGCACGCGCTGATCGGCTGGGTGCGCGGCACCGGGCTGATGGGCCACAACGATCCGATGGTCGCCGCGGTGGAAGAGGCCGGCGTGCAGACCTGGTCGACCACCGAGATGGCCGACGAGCTGCTCAAGTGGTGCACCTCGCGGGCGCGCCAGGTCACCCTGGCCGGCCCGCAGCAGATCGACCTGACCGGCGGATTGGCCAGGGCCAAACTCGATCTGCCCGCACTGGCCAAGCAGGCCGCGGAGCAGGCGGCCGCAGAGACCGCGGAAGCCGATGCGGCCGCGACCATTTCGGCGCTGCCCGCACCGCCCGCGTTGACCTCGGCGCTGCCGGTGCCCGAATGGGGCACGGTCACCGCCGATCTCGCCGACATGGTGGTGATCGTCGGAGCCGGCGAGCTCGGCCCGTACGGCTCGGCGCGCACCCGGTTCGAGATGGAGGTCGAAGACCAGCTCTCGGCCGCGGGCGTGCTCGAACTCGCCTGGACCACCGGCCTGGTCACCTGGGAGAACGATCCCAAGCCGGGCTGGTACGACGCCGAAACCGGTGACTACGTGCCGGAGTCGGAACTGGCCGAGAAGTACCACGACGTGGTGATCGCGCGCTGCGGCGTGCGCCGCTACGCCGACGACGGCGCCATGGTCGACAACAGCGCACCGCTGATGACCTCGGTGTTCCTCGATCAGGACCTGACCTTCACGGTCGGCGGCGAGGCCGAGGCCCGCGCCTTCTACGAGGCCGACCCCGAGCACACGGTGATCGTGCCGGTGCCGGATTCGGGCGACTGGACGGTGATCCGTAAGGCGGGCACCGAGATTCGGGTGCCGCGCCGGGCCAAGCTGTCGCGCACGGTCGGCGGCCAGATCCCCACCGGCTGGGATCCGACCGTCTGGGGCATCTCCGCGGAGATGGTGAACTCGATCGACCGCGTCGCCCTGTGGAACGTCGTCTGCACCGTGGACGCCTTCATCAGCTCCGGCTTCAGTCCGGCCGAGCTGATGAGCTGGGTGCACCCGAGCCAGGTCGCCAACACCCAGGGCACCGGCATGGGCGGCATGTCCTCGATGCGCTCGCTGTACATCGACAACCTGCTCGGCGAGTCGCGGGCGAACGACATCCTGCAGGAGGCGCTGCCGAACGTGGCGCTCGCGCATGTGGTGCAGGCCTACGTCGGTAGCTACGGTGCGATGGTGCACCCGGTGGCGGCGTGTGCCACGGCCGCGGTGTCGGTCGAGGAGGGCGTCGACAAGATCCGCCTCGGCAAGGCCGACCTGGTGGTGGCAGGCGGCTTCGACGATCTCGGCATCGAAGGCATCGTCGGCTTCGGTGACATGTCCGCCACCGCGGACTCGGCGGCCATGAGCGCCAAGGGCATCAGCGATCGGTACTTCTCCCGCGCCAACGACCGTCGCCGCGGCGGCTTCGTGGAATCACAGGGTGGCGGCACCGTGCTGCTCGCCCGCGGTGACGTGGCGGTGGAGATGGGCCTGCCGGTGCTCGGCGTGGTCGCCTTCGCGCAGTCCTTCGCCGACGGCGTGCACACCTCCATCCCGGCCCCCGGCCTCGGCGCGCTCGGCGCGGGCCGCGGCGGGCGCGAGTCCCGGATCGCCGCCGAACTGCGCAAGCTCGGCGTCACCCCGGACGACATCGCGGTGCTGTCCAAGCACGACACCTCGACCGCGGCGAACGACCCCAACGAGTCCGAGCTGCACACCCGCCTGGCCACGGCCATCGGGCGGTCCGCGGGCGCACCGCTGTTCGTCGTCTCGCAGAAGAGCCTGACCGGACACGCCAAGGGCGGCGCGGCCGCGTTCCAGCTGATCGGCCTGTGCCAGGTGCTGGAAAACGGTGTGGTGCCGCCGAACCGGAGCCTGGACTGTGTCGACGACAAGATGCAGGCCTACCCGCACCTGGTGTGGGCACGGGAGCCGCTGCGCTTCGGCGAGCGCTTCCCGCTGAAGGCGGGCCTGCTGACTTCGCTCGGCTTCGGGCACGTCAACGGGTTGCTCGCGGTGGTGCACCCGGAGGCGTTCATCCAGGCGATCGAGCCGTCCCGGCGCGAGGCCTACCAGCGGCAGGCGCAGGAGCGTCAGCTCGCGGGGCGGCAGCGCTTCGCCGAGGCCATGTGCGGCGGCGCGCCGCTGTACGAGCGCCCGGCCGACCGTCGCCTCGGTGGCGACGGCACCCCGGCCAAGCAGTCGCGGCAGCTCGAGGCCGACGTGTTGTTGTCGACCGAGGCACGCCTCGGTGGTGACGGCGCGTACCGGGCCGACGGCTTCGCGTGCGGTGCGGCAGTATCGGATGCGCAACTCGCGGCGGATGGTTCGCGCGCGAGCGGCCAGGGCGCGTCGTAGGCTCCCGCTCTATGACGATCCTCGGTATCGGCTTGGACTTGGTGACTGTCTCCGAGTTCGCCGAACAGCTCGAACGTGCCGGAACCACCATGCTCCGGGAAAGTTTCACCGCGGGCGAGCGACGCTACTGTCAGAGCAAGGGGACCGATCCGGCACGCAGCTATGCGGCGCGGTGGGCGGCGAAGGAGGCGGTGCTCAAGGCCTGGGCCTCGTCTCGGTTCGCCCGCCGCCCGCAGATCGGTGACAACCCCTACCCGCTGATCGAAGTGGTCAACGACGCGTGGGGCAGGCCGAGCATCAAGCTGCACGGCCTCGCCGCCGAATTCCTGCCGCGCGCGAGGGTCCACCTGTCGCTCACGCACGACGGCGATATGGCCGCCGCGATGGTGGTGCTGGAGGACCCGGGCGAACTGGCCGATCTGATCGCGGGCCGCGAAGGCCAGGGCTGACGATCAGTCCCGGTGGGTGCGCCGCAGCCGCCTGCGTTGCAGCGCCCACCACGCTTCCAGGGCTCGGTCGGGATCGGTGAGATCGATCCCGACCAGATCCTGGAAGCGGCGCAGCCGGTAGCGCACCGTATTGGTGTGCAGGCCCATCTCTTTCGCGGTGTGGTCCACCCGCATGCCGTTGCTCAGGTAGTGCTGTGCGGTGTCGAGCAGTGTTGCCGCGCTTTCGCTTTCACCCAGCGGCAGCAGATAGCGCCGATCGAGTTCCTCGCCCACCTCGCTGTCGGCCAGCACCGCGGGCAACAGTCCGAGGTCGGCCAGGGTGTGCACGCCGGTGAGCTCGAAGGCGTCGGCGGTCGCCATCGCGCGGGTGGCGCGCAGGAACGACGGTTCCATCCGGTCCAGCCGGGCGGGCGGGCCGATCCCGACCGCGGTCTGGAGTTCGACGGTCGGTGCCGTGTCGACGATTCCGGCGATATCGCCGTCGATGACCGCGAACAGTGCGTGCGGCCGATCACCCGCGGGCTCGAGTGCCCTGACCAACGCTTCGGCCGGCACGGCGGCGCTCGGCCGGGCGCGCACCGCGTGGTAGACGCGGAACGAGTCGAGGCCGTAACGCTCTGCCTGGACCCGGATTTCGGCGGCGGCGAGGGTGCCGAACAGGATCCCGCGCACCAGATCGGACCGGTGCTGCTGATCGTGCAGGGTCTGCTGGAACTCCACCTCGAGGTGCCCGCGTGCCACCGCGAGGATCGCCGAATCGGTCACGGCGAGAATGTCATTGGCCAGGTCGAGCAGCTGCCGGTCGGTCAGGCCGAGTTTGCGGCCCATGGTGATGGTCTCGTCGGTCGCCACCCGCACCGCGAAGCGCCAGCCGTTGAACATCTCGTGTACCGGAATCCCTTGCCGGGCACGCGTTTTGCCGTGCTCGGTGAACAGGGCGAGTTCGGGTTCGGTCAGCTCGCTCTCGGCGGCCAGGGTGCGCAGCACCTGCTCGACGGTGCTGACCGCCGTCGGCAGGATCTGTTCGGTGTCCAGGCGCCCGTACGAGGGCACCTCGACGCGCATCTGTTCGATCGCGGTGGTGGTCAGGTCGGTGGCATGCGTGAGCAGCCGAGCCAGCAGGGCGCGGCGGTCCGCGGGAGTCGGACGAGTCGCCATTAACTGGAGAGTAACTCTCTTTCGGCGCGGCGACAAAGGGTGCGCTGGTTTCCCGGCCAGATTGCGACAAACAGCACGATTGCGACGTGATCGCTCAGGCGGGCCCGCGGAATCGGGCGCGCAACGGCGATCAGCGCTGGCTGGCCGAGCGTGATTCCTTCTCCGCGACCAGCAGATAGGCGACCATCAGCCGCTTGAGCTCCGAGACCGCCTCGGCGTTGCTCTGCTCGTCCTGCACCGAGAAGTTCAGCATCGAGTAGACGACGTGCACCAGGACCTCGGCCATCATGGTGCGCCGTGCGCGCGGGGTGCGCGGCGTCAGGGGGCGCAGCATCTGCGCGACGACCTCGGCGAACTCCTTCTCGTGGATCGCGCCGGTGGCCCGCGTCGACGGGGTGGACTGCATCGCGAGCCACACCTCGCGCCGGGACGGGTCGGTCATCCACAGATTCGCCATGTGGTCGACGAACTGGTTCATGTGCCGCAGCCAGTCCAGCGACGGGATCTCGCCGTGGAAGTCGGCGAGCTCGCGCGAAACGGCCACGAGATCTTGCCGATTCAGCTCGCAGACGATCACGTACTTGTTGGCGAAGAACTGGTACAGCGTGCCGATCGGCACCTCGGCCCTGGCCGCCACCTCTTCACAGGTGAACGATTCGAATCCGACCTCTACCAGCAGTTCTCTGGACGCCTGCAAGAGCGCGTCGAACTTTCGCTTGCTGCGTTCCTGCGTCGGCCGGCGCCGCGGCATGAGCTCCTGTGGGTCGTCCTGCAGCTCCAACGCAGGGTCCAGCCGTTGCTTCGACCTGGCCTCCGCGCGTACTTCCACGTAACCAGGCTAACGGTAGGGACACTCGCACGACACGCGCCGGGCATCTGCGTGTTCCTCTTCTGTCCGAATTCACCACCCATCCGGATCGAATTCGGCGTCGAACACATACCGAGCGCGCGTGGCTGCAGACGCGCGAAAGGATCAGGAAGGCGCGATCTAGTGGTAGCTCGATCAGTGGTAACTCTCGGCGTCTCCACCGAACGTGGCGCCGTGCACGCGGTAGCTTTCGCCGACACCGGCTCCCGGCTACCCGAGCGCGTGCTGTTGCATCGGGTGCGGCGCACGCACAGCGACAGCAAGGCCGAACTGGCGGAAGCGGTCGAGACGGCGATGGACGAACTCGCCGCCGAACTCGGTCCCGAGCACGAGATCGCCGGCGCCGCGGTCACCTACCGGGACGCGGCCGAGCGGCGCGCGATCGTCACCAGGCTGGCGAGCGGACGGTGGCACACGGCCTCGCTGGTGTCGTCGAAATCGGCTCACCTCAGCGTGGCGGCCGTGATGACCTGGCTCGACGAGTTCGACGACCTGCTGATCTGTGAGGTCGTGCCCGGGTATCAGGCCTTCACGCTGGTCGATCGGGAGCGGCGCCGGATCGTCGCGGCGACCAGTCAGTCCGGCGGCGCGACCGCCGAGGCGATGGGTGCCGCGGTCACGGCGGCCTGGGACCAGTTCGAGGCGGCCGCGGTCCGGCCCGACGCGGTGGTGCTGATCGGCTCCGCCGCGGGCAAACCTGCGGTCGTCGCGGCCGTGGACGGTTTCGGCGCGCCGGTGATTCCGTGCAAGACGGCCTCGGCCGCGTCCGCCGCGGGTGCGGCGTTGTACGCGATGGCCGATCTGGACGAGTTCGGCCTCGCACCGGAGAAGGTGCGGCGGGTGCGCGGCGGGACGGCGGTCTTCGCGGCGGCCAGCGTGCTCGCGGGCGGTCTGGTGGTAGGCGGGGTTTACGTCGCGGGCGGTTCGTCGCGGACGCTGCCCGGTGCGGTTGTGAAGGACGCGCACGTCACCGCCGAGTCCAAGATGGTCGCGGGCGGGCCCGGCGGCGCGATCGACGAGGATCGCGGGGGCGACGGCCCGGTGCTCGATCGGCGCGTGCCGGTCTCCGCGCACGTCCCGGATCTGACGGTGGTGACCATCGATCCGGCGGAGCTCGGGCCGCAGTACTCCACGCAGCGGTGGGGCAGGGGACTGGAGCATCCGGAGCCGTTGCTCGCCGACGAATCGGCGCACGAGGCCGAGACCAACGCGTCGGCGCCACTGACGTCGGGTTCGGGCACCCTCGCGGGCACCACCAAGGTCGGTGCGCCCAACGGCGCCCTGCTCTTCCCCGGTGAGACCGCACCACCGGCCGCCTTCACCCCGGAGTCCTACGCGTGGTGGGACAACCACTTCCGGATGATGTTGCAGTGGGCGGCACAGCAGTTCTCGCCCGTTTAGCCTGATTACATCTCGAGGCGAAAAGGTCCGGTGCCCCCTCCAGCACCGGACCTTTTTCGTCTTCGCGGTCTCAGTTCGTCGTGCGGCGCCGGAACAGCGTGCCCGCCGCGAAATAGCCCGCTGTTCCGATGCCCGCACACCACAGCACGGCCAGCCATGCGCTGTCCCCGATCGGGGTATCGAGCAGCAGGCCGCGCATGGTTTCGGTCACCGGGGTCACCGGTTGATGCTCGGCGAACCAGTGCAGCCAGCTCGGCATCGACTGCGGTGGCACGAACGCGCTGCTCACGTAGGGCAAGAACATGAAGAAGAAGGTCGCCGCGTTCGCGGCCTCCGGATTCTTCGCCAGCGCGCCCAGCGCCGCCGCCACCCAGGACAGGGCGAGTACGAACAGCGCGATGATGCCGTAGGCGGCCAGCCAGCGCAGCGGGTCGGTGGTCGGCCGGAAGCCGATCGCGACCGCCACCCCGATCACGATCGTCGTGGTGATCAGGTTGCGCAGCAGACTTTCCACGACGTGCCCGGTGAGCACCGAGGAGCGGGCGATGGCCATGGTCCGGAAGCGGTCGATGATGCCGTTGTCCAGATCGGTGGACAGGCTGACCGCCGTTGTCGCCGAACCGAATCCGGCACACAGCAGGATGATGCCCGGCACGATGTAGTCGACATAGGCGGTGCCGACGTTCATCGCGCCGCCGAACACGTAGACGAACATCAGCAGGATCACGACGGGCAGCGCGATCGTCACGATCATCGAGTCGGGACTGCGCAGGGTATGGCGCAGATTGCGGCTCAGCATGGTGGCCGAATCCTGCGCGACGGTCGATATGGTCACAGCGCTACCGCCTTCTGCACGGTGGGATGCCCGGTGAGCGCGAAGAACACGTCATCGAGGTCGGGGGTGTGGATGGCGAGACCGTCGATGGTGATCGCCTGGTCATCGAACCGATCGAGCAGCTGTTTGAGGGTGCCGACACTGCCGTCCGAGGGCACCAGCAGCTTCAGCTGGTCGACATCGATGTCGGCGTCCGGTACCGCCCGCGCGGCCGCGGCCAGTCCGGCCCGATCCGCGAAGGACAGTTGAATGTGCCCGCCGGGCGCGAGCTGTTTCAGGTCGGCCGCCGTGCCCTGCGCGACGATCTTTCCGTTGTGCAGCACCGCGATTCGGTCGGCGAGCTGATCGGCCTCCTCCAGATACTGGGTGGTGAGGAAGATCGTCACGCCATCGGTGACCAGATCGCGGATCACCTGCCACAACTCCCGGCGGCTGCGTGGATCCAGGCCGGTGGTCGGTTCGTCCAGGAAGATGATCCGGGGTTGGCCCATCAGGCTCATCGCCAGGTCGAGCCGGCGGCGCATCCCGCCGGAATAGGTCGCGACTCGCGCGGCGCCTGCCTCGGTGAGATCGAAACGGGCGAGCAGCCTGGTCGTCCGGCGGGCGGATTCCTGGCTGCTCAGATGAAGTAGACGGCCCATCAGGCGCAGGTTCTCCGCCCCGGTGAGCACCTCGTCCACGGCCGAGTACTGGCCGGTGACCCCGATGAGCTTGCGCACGCCGTCGGGCTCACGGGCCAGATCGAGACCGGCGACGCGGATCTCGCCGCCATCGGCGCGGGCCAGCGTCGCGAGGATGCGGACCATGGTCGTCTTGCCCGCCCCGTTCGGGCCGAGCAGCGCGAAGACCGTGCCCGCCGCGACTTCGAGGTCGATACCGGCCAGCACCGTCCGGCTGCCGAAGGCTTTGGTCAACCCGCTGATGCTGACGGCGGGGATGGATGGAACTGTCATAGTGTTCCTCGGTTCGAAACTGTGTATGCGATAAACTTTGTTTAGATAGTACGCAGTTTTCGACGCGGGGCAAGAGTGCTGCAGAGAAAGAGGTCGACAGTGACGGACACCCCGGACACGAGTGGCGCGGAGGTGCTGGCCAAATCGTTCGCCCTGCTGTGGGGAATGGACGAGCAGGGCACCCGCGGGCCGAAACGCGGGCTCAGCCTCGATCAGGTGATCGATGCGGCGATCGAGGTGGCCGATGCCGAAGGGGCGGGCGCGCTATCGATGGGCCGGGTCGCGAAGCATCTCGGTTTCACCGCGATGTCGCTGTACCGCTATGTGGACAGCAAGGACACGCTGCTCGCGCTCGTCTCGGATCGGGTGCTCGGGCAGCCGCCGGAGCTGCCGGTCGGTGAGGGCTGGCGGGTCGGCATCGAGGCCTGGGCGTGGGCCGAGGTCGAGCAGATCCGGCGGCACCCGTGGTTCCTGAGTCTGCCGCTGGCGACGCCGCCGGTGGGGCCGTGCAATATGGCCTGGCTCGACGCGGGCCTGGCGACCTTCGCCGACAGCGCGGTGCCCGAGTCGACCAAACTGCAACTGGTCATGAATGTTTCGCTGTACGTGCTCGGGCGGCTGCGGGTGGCGCGCGAGATGGGCGGCGACGACGAAGACAACGACGAGTACCCGGCCATGCTCAGCCGGGTCCTCGACCCCCAACGCTTCCCCGCCCTGACCCGCGCCCTCGCCGCCCAAGCCTTCGACGAGGTAGACGCCGACTGGGACGACGCCGACTTCGCCTTCGGCCTGGCCCGCCTCCTGGACGGCTACGAACAATTCATCCGCTCCGTCGAGGGGTAGGGCTCCTTCGTTGAACAAAGATAAAAAACCAGCTAAGGTCAATTTTAGCTTTGTTCAAATTGTTGAGGAGGCGGCGTGCCGTTCTGTGTGGTTCTTGCGATCCTGCTGCAGCTGCTGTTGGCGGGAATGTTCGTAGCGATGCTTGGCGCGTATCGATCCGCCGGTCCTCGCGCGCAGCGGGCTGCTGAGGAAGCGACAGCGCGGCAGGGTGTGGCTCCGCAGATGCTCGCCGAGCATGGGATTCGGCTGGAAGAAGGCCGAGGGGGCTTCGTGGTGGGGTATCTGATCGCCGCGGTACTGACAGCGCTGGCGATTCTGAATCTGACCGGTAACGAGCTCGGACGGCTGCTGTCCTGGATCGTGGAGCCGCTGGTGTTTCTCGGCGTCGGCTATGTGACCACGATCCAGGTGTTCGCGGTGCCGATGACTGTGTCCGCGTTCGCCCGACTTGACGATCCACGGGTGCAGGGCCTCGATATCCGGGCCGTGCTGCACGCCGCGGTCGGTGTGCTGCCGGTTTGGTACCGGCCTGCGACCGTGCTGCGGTGGTTGCTCGCGACCGCAGGATCGGTGGCGGCGATCATCCTGCTGGCATTGCCCGCCGCGAGCAGTTACTTCTCCTGACCCGACGCCAGCCGGGTTTGCAGGCCGTCGAGCACCGTGTGCAGGCCGAACTCGAAACCTTCGTTGCCGGAAATGGTTTCGATCGATCCGGACGCCGACGAGTCCATGCGCGACCGCAGGCGGGGGAACTGCGCCGCGGATTCGGTGATGTAGGTGAGTATGTCGCGCAGGCGAGCGCCCTCGGCGTCCTCCTTTCGCAGCCGCGCCTGTGCCGCGCGTTCGGCAGCCGAGCCTTGCGCAGCGCCGATCACGAACATCAGAACGGTCGCCGCGGCGCGGTCCGTGTCTCGCCCGCGGAAACCCGCGCTTTCGAAGACGCCGAGGGCGCATTCGTCGAAGCGCACTTTGCCCGGCCCGTGGATCAGGTGGGTGCTCATGGCCGGCATCAGCCAGAAATGCCTATCGATCATCCCGAACACCTCCCGCGCCAACATAGTGGCGGCGGAGCGCCACTCGGTCGTATCCGGATCGGGCAGCTCGATTTCGTGCCACACGAGGTCCGCAGCGAGTGTGACCAGCTCGTCCTTGTTCTTGACGTAGTAGTACATGGCTGTCGATGCGACACCCAATTGGGTGCCGAGGCGTCGTATGTTCAATCCGGCGACGCCCTCGGCGTCCAATACCTCCACCGCCGCGCGCAGGATCTGTTCTCTGGTCAAGGTCTCTCGCGGCACACCGCAACCGTACCCACACGCGGCGCCGGTTCCAGGCGCCGAGCCACGGTTACGTCTGGCTACCTCGTCTTGCCGTACTGATCGACGAGATAGCGATACGACTCGGCGTGCCTGGCGTAGTCGAAAATCGGCCGCAGGCCAACCGATACCGACCGATCGGCCGCCGTCGAATATCCGTCCGGCTTCCCCACCCCCACGGCAACCTGCCAAAGAGAGCGATCGGTCATCGCGGTAGGTCAGACCGAAAGGTCGCGGCGGAGTTTGGCTACGTGGCCGGTGGCGCGGACGTTGTATTGGGCCACCTCGATTTTGCCGTTCTCGCCGACGAGGAAGGTGGAGCGGATTACGCCGGTGACGGTTTTGCCGTACATGGTTTTTTCGCCGAAGGCGCCCCAGGCGGTGAGCACGGACTTGTCCGGGTCGGACAGCAGGGGGAAGGTGAGTTGTTCGGCGTCGCGGAACTTGGCCAGCTTCGCGGGCTTGTCCGGCGAGATGCCGAGCACGGTGATGCCCGCGCCGTCGAGTTCGGCGAGGTTGTCGCGGAAGTCGCAGGCCTGCTTGGTGCAGCCGGGGGTGCTCGCGGCCGGGTAGAAGTACACGATCACCTTGCGGCCGCGGTAGTCGGCGAGCGACACGTCCTTGCCGTCGGCGTCGGGCAGCGTGAAATCGGGGGCGGCATCGCCGGGGGAGAGTCGTTGGTTGTCGGTCACGTCCTGCACGGTAATCGAAGGCTCGGACAGTCCGGGGACAGACAGAACGACACTGGCGATTACGACAGGCCCGCGCCCGCAGACCTGCGCGACACTTGTCGGGACCGACAGGGCACCGCGCGCTCGAGGGAACTGCGGGCGGACCGATAGACTCGTCCGGGAGCTGAGGGTGACCCGCGACGGCCGAACACGCACCGCGATTCGAGCCCCGGCGCGCGCATATCAAATACAGGAGGCCGGAACGTGGCAAAGGACACCGAGCGGATCGAGCAGGAGATCGAGGCTGCGCGCACACGGTTGGCGAGCACGCTCGACGAGCTCGCGGTGCGTGCCGATCCGCAGCGGATCGCCAGCGACAGCAAGCAGATCGTGTTGCGAAAGCTGAACGAGCCCAAGGTGAAGTACAGCCTGCTCGGCGCGGCGGCACTGGTCGTCGGGCTGGTGCTGCTCAAGATCTTCCGCTGATTCGTCGAGCCCCGAACAGCAGAACACCCGGTGTGTACGTCACACCGGGTGTTCGTTTTTCACGGGTATCAGACCGTGGGGCAGGCGAACCCGTCACCATCTGGATCCAGGTGCGGGCCGTAGCCCGGCTCGCCGCGAAAGAGCGGCGCCCGGCCGGCGGCCTTGGCGTCTTCGCAGTTGGCGAAAGCGCCACCCGCGGAACCGGTCTGCGTCAGACCGGCCGAACCGGTCGCGGCCGATCCGGTGTCGACGGCGGACGATCCGGTTCCGGAGGAACCCGAGGGAGGCTGCGCCCCTGCGGTCGGCGCCGCAAGTAGGGTCAGTCCCGCGACGGCAGCGCTGAAGGTAAGCCGGCGAACGTTCATGTATTCCTCTAAATAGTTGCTGCGATGGATAGGCGTCCGACCGGACGCCGCATCCACTGTTGTGACGGCTCGCCCTCTTGTCAACCGCGTCGCCCGAGAACTAGGGCATTAGGGGATCGGTCCGCAGCTGTGCTCATTCGCCGAGCCGACGGCCCGCCAGATGCTCTGCCGGGATGTTTCCCATGCGTCCGGCCTGGTAGTCGTCCATTGCCTGGATGATTTCGGCGCGGGTGTTCATCACGAACGGCCCGTATTGCACGACCGGTTCCCGGATCGGCTGGCCACCGAGCAGCAACACTTCCAACTCGCCGCTCCGATTGTGTTGCGCCGCATCGGCACTCACGGTGAGGGCGTCGCCCTGACCGAAGACGGCCAGTTGACCCTCGCGCACCGGCCTGCGTTCCGCACCGACGGTGCCGCTGCCGGACAGGATGTAGGCCATCGCCGTGAAGTGCTGCGGCCAAGGCGTTTCCAGCTGTCCGTCGGGGCTGATCGAGGCATGTGCGTACGCGATCGGGGTGTAGGTGGAGCCGGGGCCCTCGAAACCGCCGACCGAGCCCGCGATGAGCCGGACCAGCGCGCCGCCGTCGTGTGAGGTGACCAGCGTCAGTTCGCTGCCGCGCAGATCCTGATAGCGCGGCGCGGCGAATTTGAGTGCGCGCGGCAGGTTCACCCACAGTTGGATGCCGTGGAACCAGCCGCCCGCGACGACCAGTTCTTCGGCGGGCAACTCGTCGTGCAGGATGCCGGAGCCTGCCGTCATCCACTGGGTGTCGCCCTCGCCGATCACACCGCCGCCGCCGTTGGAGTCGTGGTGCACCATGGTGCCGTCCATCACGTAGGTGACGGTCTCGAAGCCGCGGTGCGGATGCCACGGTGCGCCTTTGGCTTCGTGCGGTTCGTAGGCGACCGGACCCATCTGGTCGAGCAGGATGAACGGATCGGCGGTGCGCAGGTCCATGCTCGGGAAGGGCCTGCGTACCTCGAAGCCGGCGCCTTCGCGCTGCTTGGGGGCGCTGACCACGCTGCGCACGGCACGGTGGCGCATGGTCTCGGCGGGGCGGGGCAGGCGCGGCAGCACCATGATGTCGGGGACGGTGATGGCGGGCATCGTGACCTCCTGAGCAAGTTGGTGTCCATGTCAACCAAATGGGTCTAGACTTCATTCCCATGGAGTGGCTCAGTGATGAGGAGCAGGTGACGTGGACGGCGTACGTCCGCATGCGGCAGCGGTTGGACGCGGCATTGGCCGCCGGCCTGGCCAAGGACGGCGTGTCCGCGGCGGACTACGAGCTGATGGTCGCACTGTCGGCCGCGCCGGGTGACTGCTTACGGGCCAAGGATCTCGCGGCCGAGGTCTGTTGGGAGAAGAGCAGGCTGTCCAAGCATCTGGCGCGGATGGACGCGCGCGGACTCGTCGATCGGCAGCCGGTCGCAGAGGACGCCCGCGGCGTACTCGTCCAGCTGACCCCGGCGGGCCGCCGTCTGCTCGAACGCGCGGCCCCCAATCACGTCCGGTTGGTTCGCGAGATATTCATCGATTGCGTGGATCCCGCTGAGGCCGAAGCGATTCAAGCGCTCGCGGACAAGGTCGTCACCGCGGTCGAGGAATCCTCGGTCGGTACCCGTCAGGCGTCCTAGCGGCCGAAGAGCCGACGCCACCAGCTGACGCCGTGCGGTGCGGGCGGCGACACCGGGGCGGGTGCCGGACGCTGCGGCTTGCGCCGTCCGGCGCGCCACTGCTCGACGATCTCCTCGGTGTCCACCGGCGCGACCTGCACGTACGGGCCGTGCGGCAGGCGCAGCCAGTCGACGACCCGCTTGTTGAGCTCGCGCACGGTCTCCCGGACGGCGCGCTCGGACTGCAGTTCGCGCACGGTCTCGGGCAGCCGTTCGATATCGCGGCGCAGCAGGATCGAAGGCGGCAGCAGCGCGTCGCCGCTCACGCCCTCCTTGCGGAGATAGCCCTTCAGCCACCAGTTCTCGTCGTCGCTACCGCGCGGGATCGGCTTGCCCGCGCCGGGCAGGTTCTGGAATTCACCGCGCTCGGTCGCCTCGCGGATCTGCTTGTCGATCCACGATTCGAAATCGAGGCTCACGGGCTTGCGCTCGGTCATAGCGGTCTCCATCACGTCATCGTCGACGGCGGGTCTATGGCACCAGCGTACCGAATCGCCCGTCAGCGCTGCTGAAAACGCTGCTGTGCAAGGTCTTTCGCTACGACCACGGCGTGATGGGCGGCTTCACCCAGAGCAGTTTCTCGTCGGTGTTCGTGCGTTGCGCGGCGGGATGGTCCGGATTCCGCGCGGCCCACTCGTCCTTGTCCGTCAGCAGTGCCGCGACGGTGCCCCAGGTCTCCTCGGTGCTCGGCGGGTTGGTCTCGGCGGCCCTGGCGAGCTTGCGTCGCGTTGCGGCCGGCATCGCGAGGAGTTCCGGTCCGGTGATGCCCCGCTGCCAGATATAGCCCGCGAGGCGTTTGGCTTTTTCGGCGCGGCTCTTGGCGGCCGCGTCGCTGTGCGCGTAATCGGTCATCGCGGAAGTCCAAAGGGTCGGGTGATGAACGACCCTAGTCGCAGGGCGGCGCGGACGCGACGACGCCTCCCCGGCAGCGGCGCGGGAAGGCGTCGGTCTGCGTGACTCAGTACGCGCCGTGCACGTTGTCCATCGAGCCGTAGGTGCGCGCCGCGTAGTTGCAGGCGGCGGCGATGTTGGCGACCGGGTCGTAGATGTCCCAGGACGTGCCTTCGACGTGGTACGCACGGAAGGTCGGATCGATCACCTGGAGCAGGCCCTTGGACGGGATGCCCGCGGCGGCGTTGGAGTCCCACAGATTGATCGCCTGCGGGTTTCCGGTGGACTCGCGCATGACGTTGCGGAGGATGCCGTCGTAGCTGCCCGGGATGTTGTTGGCCGCCATGATGTCGAGCGCCTGGCGGATCCAGCCGTCCAGGTTGTCCGGGTAGGTGGGCGCGGGCATCGGCGCCGGAATCGGCTCGGGCTCGGGTGCGGGGAGCGGGGCGGGCATGGGCGCCGGGAGGGCCGCGGCGACAGGCTGGGCGGCCAGGTGCCGGTCGGCGACCAGCGCGATGCGAGACGGGACGCTGTCGTCGGCCACCGAGACGGCGGAGGAGGCGGCCACGGCGACGATGCCGGCTGCGGCGATCGCGATGGTGCAACCTTCGCGGAGCGACGAGCGGCGGAGCGGGAGAAGGCGTCTGTCAGGCATTGCGAAATCGGTTCCTTTGTCGGGGACAGGTTTCGATCCGGGCGTGCGCGGGCAGCACGGATCCGAGGCGGGCGCGCGGGTCGGCGCTCGCCGGGACGGGCTGATGTGCTTTTGTGGGGTTTTGTTGTGCGGGACGTCCTGGTCCCGAAAACGCGACGCGTTCAGTGCGGCGATGCCGGGGCGCTCACTGCGAGCCCGGCCGCGATGTCGCGGGGGACTCCGCATCCTCGATGCGGAGAAAGTGGCGGAAGGTTGGGTTCGCGGGTCCGTTGCCGGATCCCGATCCGCCGACCGCGGCGGGCATGGTGCCTACCGTTGCGGTCGTTTTCCGAATGTGGGTGAACAACTCCTCGGTGTAACCAAACTCCAGGTCGCTTCTTGACCTGATCGCAGAATGGTCACAGATAGTTAACACAGGGTGAACGGTAGGCAAATGAAAGGTGCTACCGATCTTGGAAGGCGCCCTCGGTGGTTGCCGAACCGTTACCTAAGCAGGGAGTTTGCTGCTAAACCGATTGTGCGACACGTCACAGAAGTTTTCGGCTAACGAATCCGTTTTCGCTTGCCGCATAGGGGTACTGGTCCGGATCGGGGCCCGTGGTAAACCAGCGGCATCGGTCGGTTCGCCCGGTTTTCGCCCCGGGGAAGTCCGATCCAGGGTGTGCGTGAAGCCGAATACAGGGGAGTAGCTAACCGTCGACACCTCGTTACCGGGGTAGATAGGGACTGCCGTGAAGATCCGAACCGCCCCCGTGCGCCGTGCGGGCGTGCTCGTCGCCGGGGCCGCGACCGCCGCGCTGCCGTCCCTGGGTGTCGCGTTGCTCACCCTGACGACCATGGCGGCGGTGGATCTGCCCGACGCGGCGGGCCGGGGCGCGGTGATCAGGCAGTACGCGGTCGTGCCGCTGGAGGCAGGCGTCGACTTCTGTCAGGACGCGAACAAGGACGAGGGGTATTACGCCGACCCCGACGACGACGCGGTGTTCTACCGCTGCCTCGATTCCGCGAACCGCCGCATGGCGACCCTGCACTTCCGCTGTCTCGATCAAGCCCGCTACGACGCGCAGCGTTCGGTCTGTGTGGTGCGCCGGCCGTACTGACCGGTCGCTCGTGAAATCTGCTGTGCCACAACATGGACGACGGGTAACCCGCGAATATTCGCTTTCCCCGGCGCGACCGCCGAGGCAGGATGCGTGGTGGTGGGCTGACCGGCTCGCCCGCGGCCGACCGGTGGGAGCGTGGTCATGGACTGGGTGCAACCGTTCTTCGAGACCGCCCCGCTTTGGTGGGGCCCACAGACGGTGCAGGAGAAAGACTTTCAGCGCGCGGACGCGATCGCCCGGTTGGGTGGTCCCGGTGTGCGGCGGGTCCTGGAACTCGGCGCGGGCAGCGGGCTCACCGCGGCCGTCACGGCAGATCGCGGCTACTCGGTGGTCGCGGTCGAATTGAGCGCGACGCGTGCGCGGCAGGCCGCGGAACTGGTCGAGGGACGTGATCTGCAGGTGGTCGAGGGCGACTTCTATACCGTCGAGCTCGATGGACCGTTCGACTGCGTGGTCTATTGGAACGGTTTCGGCATCGGTACCGACGCCGAGCAGCGCACCCTGCTGCGCCGGGTCAGCGGGGAATGGCTCGCGCCCGGCGGCCGCATGATCGTCGACGTGTTCAGCCCATGGAAATGGGCTCGGATCGCGGGTGAGCTCGAATACGACACCTACACCATCGATCTGGCCAATTCGAACGACTACGACCCGGTGACCAGTCGTTTCAACGACCGCTGGTGGCCCGCCGGCCGAGAGGTGGATGCCCTCGATCAATTCGGTCGCTGCTACACCCCCGCGGACCTGTTGTTGCTACTGGAAGGAACGGGACTGACCGCCGAGCGGATAGAGCTGGACGGCGTGGAAATCCGTGCCGATCAACGACATTCGGCGCAACATCCGTTGTGGGAGGCCTGGGAGTATCGAGCGGTGCTGCGCAAGTCAGTCCCGGCCGGCGGTGCTGAATAAGTTGAGCCGATACGTCTTCACCGGCGTCGCCCAGCCGAAGGCTTTGAGGCCGTAGCGGTATCGGGCCGGCCAGGTCCGGGCGACGGCGGGCTGGGGCGTCGCGAAGGTGCGTGACTCGCGCAGTCGCAGACCGCACTGTTCGAGATCCGCAGGGTCGTCGCAGATCCATTTCATCCGTGCGGGAACCGCTTTGAACACCGGATTGCGATCCTGGCTGTTCATCATCATGGTCCCGCCGGTGTCGAAGGCCAGCGGACTCGCCGGGAACGTCGCGGCGAACCGTTTCAGCGTGGTGCGCACCTGCTCGTCGGGGAAGTAGAGCAGCACCGCCTCGCTCAGCAGGAAGACCGGCCCGGGTCGCTCGGTGACCTGTGCGTACCAGTCCGTGTCGAAGATCGACCCGGCGATCATCGTGTAGCGCTCACCGTCGTCGAAGAACTTGCGCCGCAACGCCATCGTGTCCGCGACGTCCAGATCGAACCAGCGCAGCCGGCCGTTGTCCAGGCGATCGAACCTGGTAGACAGGCCGCACCCCAGGTCGACGACCGTGCCCTCGGGATGCTCGCGCAGGAACCCGCGCACGTACTCGTCGAAGATCGAGGCCCGCAGCACCGATCCGGCGAGCGAGGGTCCGCGGAACTCGGCGAAGTCGTAGTCGATCGATTCGACGAGTTCGATCGCCTTACGGTCGTGCAACACGCTCCGGCGCTGCCGGGCGTCGATCGCCCGCCCGTACAGCGGGATCAGCAGCGTTTCCTGGACCTCGCCCAACGACACCATTTCGGCCACGTGCGGAGCGTAACTTAGGATTACCTAACCGTCTAGTGTCTCGCTATCCCGGACTCGTATGCGATCGTCGGTTCGATTGTGGCGCAATGCAAGTGGAAGACGTACCGTGAAACTTATCGACTCCTTTGCGAGGTGCGTATGTCGACTACCTGGGTAGATACCCTGTTACGGCAAACACGACGACTAGGCGAGTTCCCCTACCCCCACCAGGCCGCGTTCCTGCTGGACAACCCCGTGCGCCGGTTCATCTCGAACCCGCGGTCGGTGATCGAACGGCTGGAGCTGGCCGGGACCGAACAGGCCTTGGAACTCGGGCCCGGTCCCGGCTTCTACAGCCTCGAATTGGCCAGGGAACTCACCGGCGGCAGGCTCGAGCTCTTCGATATCCAGCCGCAGATGCTGGACAAGGTGCGCCGTAAACTCGACCGGGCGGGCTGCGCCAACGTGGGATTCCACAGCGGTGACGCGGGCGCCGGTCTGCCCTTCGCCGACGGGCAATTCGATGTCGCGTTCCTCGCGGCGGTGATCGGCGAGGTCCCGGACCGCGCCGCCTGCGTACGCGACCTCGCACGCGTCATCAAGCCCGGCGGCCAACTCGTTTTCTACGAGTACTTCCCCGATCCGGACCGCTTGAGTGCGACGGAGTTGCGGGAACTGGCCGAGCCGGAGGGCTTTACCTTCCGTGACGACCGCGGCGACCGTTGGAGCGACCTCATCCGCTTCACCCGTGCCGCGTCGCCCAGCACCGGTGCCGAACCCGAATAGCGATTCCCGGCAGCAACTTTCGGTCAACCGAGGCACGGCACTGTGGCAGGTGCTGGCGCAATGGGCCGCGCCGGTTTTGCGCGGAAGCGGCGGCGGCATACGGCCGCGAGCGTGCGCAGGACCGCGCCCGCTGCCACCGCGACCCAGAACCCCGCGTTCGCACCGTGCGCATCGATGATCGGCCCCGCGGCGGCAGGACCGATCGCGATGCCGTGCGCTGCGGCTGTAGTCGAGTCCGGCGTCAGTGCGCCTGCAGTGTCAGTTCGACCATGGGTAAGGTGCCGACCGGGGCTCCGGTGGCTCGTTCGATGGTGGCGCGCAGGTTCTTCCAGGCGCGGGGATGGCGTGCGCTGTAGCGCTCGAGTGCGGCGGCCGATTCCGCTTCGGTCATCGGCGTTGCGGTGGCGGGGACCGCGCGTTTCGTGCCTGTGGAGACCCGCACCCGGGGCTCGGCCTGAATGTTGCGGTACCACTGGGCTTTCGCGCCGAATCCGGACACCACGATGTAGTGGTCGGCCGAAGGACGATCGACGACCTCGAGTACCACGAATCGTGCTGCGCCGCTGCGGCGTCCGACGTGCTGGAGCATCAGTAGGCGGGAACCGAGCAGGAATCCGAGACCCGCGCGGTAGAGCAGGATCGGCGCACGCACCGCCCAACGGGTCTGCAACATACGGGCACCGAGGTCGGCGATGGACATGGTTACTCCTCCGGGCTGGTCAGGACACCGCGGTCAGTTCGCGTTCGGGCTCGTCGGGTGTCGGGTGTTCCGGCGGCGTGGCACCGATGTCGAGCCGTCGCCGCCGCCGGTAGGCCCACTGCAGCCAGCACATTCCGGCGAGGCCGGCCAGCGCGGCGGCGAGACCGGCCTGCCAGGCCGAAGGCCGCCAGGTGAGGATCAGTTCGGCGTTCTCGGTGCCCGCCGGAATATTCACCGACACAAAGGTTCCCGCGAGCTTGTCGACCGGTAGGTCGCGCCCGCCGAGCGTCGCCTGGTAGCCGGGCCAAGCCAGTCGGGCGAAGACGACCCGTCCGCCGTGCACCGAGGAGACGCGAATACGACTGGTGACGCTGGTGCGTTCGGTCGAGATCGCGGTGGCGCCCTGCGCGTCGGCGATCAAGCCGTTGCGGGTGGAGAGCAGTCCGTCGGTGCGTTCGAGCACCCAGATGTAGCGTTCGTGCCCCGGATAGTCGACCCACTGCCAGCCGGGCGGCGGGGGAGTACGGCCGATCTCCGGATACTGCGCGCGTTGCAGGACCACGCGGTCGACCTTCATCAAATCGACAATCGTTCTGCCCGTACCTGGTTCGACCGCGAACGCGCGCCGGTACGCGTCCGGGCAGGTGCTTCCGTCCCAGCCCATGCACAGCAGCGCGCTGAACGCTGCGTGCCCGATCGGGGTGTAGGCGTTGACGTAGTCCAGGTTCATGTTCTTGGCGTAGTTGCCGAAAGCCAGTGAGCTGTAGGCTCCGGCCAGCGACTTGTCCTCGGGCCGGAGCAGACCGCGGTCGGCGAGTTGCAGTGTGACCCCGTCGAATCGGGGGAACGCCGCTTTCATCGCCGAGCGCCGTTCCGGAAACCCGTACGACAGCGGTGTCGGCGGTGCGCTGTGCACCTGCCAGTAGGCGATCGGGAACATCGCGACGATGGCCAGCACGCAGGCCATCGCCACGCCCCGGGTGCGGATCAGCCAGACCGTCGCCGCCCCCAGCGCGGCGACGGCCAAGGCTGCGACGAGATGCCATACGACCTCGTGCGGTCCCGCGGAGAACGACCGCACGAACAGCAGCCCGATCAGCACCGCGGCGGCGACCCCGCGACGCCGCCACTGCTCGAAAGTGCCATGGCGGCTGAGCAATACGCACACCAGCACCAGCAGTGCGATCGCCACCATCGGCAGCACCCGCGCGGGCCAGCGCAGTGGGCCGATCTGCCCCGGCCCCGCGCACCACATCAGCACGGCGGTCGCGAAGAGCGCCACCCCGCTGAGTTCGCGCGCCGAGGCCCGTGCCGCGCGCCAGTCGATGAACGCCAGGGCGGGAATGAGAAACCACGCGATGTAGACCATCGGTAGCGGTTGGACGTAACCCCACCAGCCGGTGAACGCCGGAACCGTGCTCGGCAGACTGGCATTGAGCGATTCCGACCACGGCACCGTGAGGAACGGATCGTTGAGGATGCGCTCGTCGCCGCGCCAGGTGATCGGCGAGGCGAGCACGCTCGGCAAATAGGTCGCGAGTCCGGCCAGTCCCGCGCAGCCCGCCGCGAGCAGCAGCCTCGTCGTCGGGGCCCATCGTCGTTGGTAGACCACCTCGCCCGCCGCCACCGCGACGACCATCAAAGCGGCTTCCACCGCAGGGAAAACGTACTGCACCGAAATCGCCAGGTACAGAAAGACAACGGTCGGTATCGGCCCGCTGCGACCACGCGCGTAGCGCACCGCGGACGCCCAGGCGTGCACCATCCAGGCCGTGCCGGTGAGCGAAGTGGCCCAACTGGATTCGTCGAAGAACAAGAACCAGCCGCTCAGCGGAAAGGCCACACCCGCCACCGCCGCCCACTGTGGCCTGGCACCGTAGGCGAGGCAGATCCGGAAGACGCCCAGTGCGGCGATGATCGAGAAGACCAGTTTCACTGCGGTGGCATAGGCGGCGAGGTTGTCGAACGAGGGTGCGAGCACGTCGACCAGGAGCTGTGGCGGGTTGTAGATCCCCGCTTCCTCCAGCGAGTAGTTGCCCGACATCCACTCCCACGGCACCAGCGCCGGGAACCGGCCCTCCCGCAGGTAACGGCCCATCATGACCCACATGGGCGCGTACTGGGCCTCGGTGTCGTCGGTGTAGAAGTGCCGCGGATTGCCCAGCAGCACAGCCGCGTAGCCCAGCACCACGCCGAGCGTGGTCACCGCTGCCCAGGTGCGAACGTGCGCTCGCGATTCGTCCGCCGCCTCTGACATCACGACTTCGAGACCTTACCGGATAGGGGCAGTGTGCAACAGTTGCCATGTGCAATATTTCTGCCGCGCCGACTCGGGTTACACCTCTCATTCGTCGCGCACGGGTGATCGGATGGGAGAATCGACTCTCACTGCGATCAAAGGGAACCGATGAGCCGCCGAACCGAGGAATCGGTCGATGAGATCACCGAGGCGCTGCTGACGGCGTCGAGGGTGCTGGTCGCGCTGTCCGCCCGGTCGATCGCCTCCGTCGACGACACGATCACCATCCCGCAATTCCGGACGCTGGTCATCCTTTCCACGCGCGGGCCCTCGAATGTGGCGGCGCTCGCGGGCATCCTGGGGGTGCGACCGTCCACGGCGACGCGCATGGTCGATCGTCTCGTCGCCGCGGAGCTGATCGATCGCAAGCCCAACCCGAATTCCCGTCGCGAGCTGATCGTCGAGTTGACCGCTCGCGGGCACGAGATCGTCGCTGCCGTCACCGAACGCCGACGCGCGGAAATCGCCGTCGTGGTCGCCGAATTGCCCGAAGCCGACCGGCACGGGCTGGTGCACGCCCTCACCGCGTTCGCCGCGGCCGGCGGCGCCACGCACGGCATCGCCGACCTCGAGAGCTATCAGCTGTGAACCGATAGGGGTTGCGGGACAGAATTGTTCGTTCGCCTGCGCGGCTCGCCGGATCGGACACGGAAGGTCACGCTATCCGGTGTGATCGGGCCAATTGTGTTGAATTCGTGGAGATTTCGGGCAGGGTTGGCGTGCCGCGCAGCGTGTCCGAAACAGGGGTATTGAACGCCTGGATGGGGTGCGGGACAGTTCGCTGTGTTCCCGAAATATTCCGGGAAATTCATTGTTGTAGAGGGGATTTCATAGTGTTCAAGAACAGACCGGTCGCCGTCGCGGCGATGATCGGCGCGCTGGCCACCGGTATTGCACTGGGTGCACCGCAGGCGGGTGCCACCGTCACCTATGTCGGTGTCGAGCGCGGGCAGAGTTTCGGTAGCTCCGAGTCCGCCCTGGGCGCCGGTTGCGCCTACTCCGTCATCGCCGAGACGGACCCGGGTCAGGAAGTGGTCTTCCTCGACGAGGCCGACGGCCGCATGGTCCGGGGAGCGTTCCAGCCGGCCGTCGTGGTCGCGGATGCTTCCGGCGTGGCACGCACCACGTGGATTCCGCCGCAGCGGGGTCAGCATCACATCTGGGTGGTCGAGTACCGGTCGGAGGAAGACTACGACGCGTATTCCCACGACACTCCGTTCCCGATCGGAACCGGCATCAGCGTCGGACCCGCGTGCGTCGTCCTGCCGTGATCCGCTGACCCCTCCGGCTGCGCACGTTTTACCCGCGGCAAGGTGGGAAGTCGCGTAGCGGAAGGAGGCAGCAATGACCGAATCGGGCAACACCTACGACCCTCCGCAGGACACCGGCGATCCGGACGCCGTCGAGACCGACCCGGCGGCGCTCAGCAGCGCCGAGGACCTCGACGAGGATCGATTGCGACTGGATCCGCAGGAGGCGGGGATGGATCCGCCTGAGCACTGGTCCGGCGCGACCAAGTACGGGATGACGCCGTGGGAGGAAAGCCACCCGCGGCCGCTGGCCGAACGGCTGGCCGAGGAACAGCCCGATGTCGCGCCGGACTCGGCACAGCCGGTCGAGGACGCCGAATCCCCCTCGGACGGCGCGGATCTCGAGGTCCGCGAGTACGAGGAAACCCTCGGCATCGCCGCGGATGTCGCGGGTGGCTCGCTGCCCGCCGGTATCCGGCAACCGTCGCCGCCGGAGTAACCGAGCGCTACACCTGGCTCTGATGGGTGGGCGTGCCGCATCGGATCGGCGCCGCAGGGGGTGCGAGCGCGGGGCTGGTACCGCACCGGCCCGCCCGCATCCCCGCGGCGAGTTCGGCGGCCACGTCGAGCGCGTCGTATTTCGGGGACCAACCGAGTTCGCGGCGCGTCCGGCCGGTGTCGGCCAGGCAGGCTTGATCGGCGAGCGTGAACCACCCGGAGTGCAACGGCTGCAAGCCCATTCGCCAACTCGCCGCCGCGGCCGCGGTCAGCACCGGCAGTGGCATCGGCAGCCGGAAGCCACCGAAGATCCCGGCCAGCGTCCGTGCCGGGACGACCGGCTCGGCCGCGAGATCGAAGGCTCCGGTGGCCTGCTGGAGCACAATCAATCGGAGTGCGGCCGCCACGTCGTGCGGGTGGACGAACTGCAACCGCAGATCGCGCCACAGCGGCACCGGAAGCAGCCGGCGCCCGATCAGATTTCGGGGCAGCCACCGGCTCAACGTCCATTCGGCCAGTTCCGCGGCCGCGGTCTCCTGCGCGATGGCGCAGGGTCGCACCCGGGCGATGCGCATCGCCGGGTGCGCCAGCGCGAACGCGTCGATCTGCGCCTCGAGTGCCGCCTTGCCCCTGCTGTAGGCGCTGTGCGGCATCCCATCCAGCGGCGACTGTTCGTCGACGCGCTGCCACCGCGGCGCGGGTGTGTGTACGCCGCGACCGAGGAGGCGCACGTCAGATGCGTGACCCCGCAGGCCGCCGCCGCGCGCAGCACGTTCGCGCTGCCGAGGTGGTTCGTCCGCCGCAGCGGGGGATCGGTGACACGCGGTTCTACCGCCCACGCCAAATGGACGACCGCGTCCGCCCCGGCGAACGCACGGGTGAGTATCGGCATGGCCGCCTGGTCGCCGATATCGCAGCGAACCCGGCTACGACATCGTGCAGAACGTGCGCATGAGCGACGGCGTCGAGCTGCATGCCTCGATCCGGTATCCGCTGGACCCGGTGACCCACGAGCCCGCGAAAGGGCCCTTCCCCGTGGTGCTTTCGAGGACGCCGTACGGGTCCTGCAACCGCGTTCGATGTGGCCGTCGAAGACGTCGCCCCCGACGGCACGGTCCGCCGGCTCACCGAGGGGTCGCTCACGGCCCAGTGCGGGACTCGACGAGGATCGGTCGTGGCGAACCGGCGCCGGCACTGTCTACGCCGCTGTCCATCAGAACACCTCGACCTCGCGGCACCCCTCGTCCCCGGCCAGGTCACCGAATTCCAGGTCCGAGTCTTGCCCACCGCCCAGAAAATCGACGCCGGCCACCGCCTGCGCATCCGGATATCCAGCGGCAACTTCCCCGCCTCGATGCCGCACCCCTCGACCTGCCCGGGCTGCTCGGTTCCGCTGTCACGCTGGCACACTCGGCCCGGTATCCGTCGAAAGTCGTTCTGCCCCTTGGGCGTGCCGCGGACAGCGGCTGGCGCTGACCAGTCGAGGGTGCCCGGGGCCTCTGTTTTGGGGGCTGTTCGGCGGTGCCGAGTTCGGATAGATTGCCGATACGTGGGGTCCAAGGGGAGGACCGGCCCGCGATTGTCGGCGATCAATTCGCTCAACATCGGGCCCTGCGGGGATTGGTTTCGGTGCCGTTACGGTACGTAAGATCAGAAGAACTGTCTGAGTCGAAAATCATGCATGGGGGTACGGAATTCCCGTGTGCGGAATAGCGGCGAACAGGCTTGCCAATTCACACACGATGAGCTTGACTTGCGACCGGGGTTATTCCGATGCCGAAGTAGCGTCTGGTGCCCTGACGTGTGTGATGTACCCGGGGGGTGAACTCGATTTCGTGACCGAAATCTGTGGTAACAGTAATCTCGGCACAGGTACCGACCGGTTGGTCATATTCGTCGGCGATGGGGACGCCGACGTGGTAGTGCCGTACCTTACAACAAATGCTTCGGACCTCGTCGGAAGCAATATCATATATCACCCTGGGTGCTCGGGTAATGCAGGCCTTGGAGCGAAAACCCGGCTGCCGTGCGCGCAACGCGGCGGCGGGGATGCCAGGAGGGATAGTTATGGACCAGATTGCTGCGGTCCGACAGAAAGCGGATGCCGCGGGTCATGGCGTACTCGAATTCGGGTCGGGCTCGGAGTATTCGGAAATCGAGCGAATTCCCATCGATGAGCTCAGCGTGCTCGATTCACCACGGATCGGCGGTGAGGATTTCACGCATGTGCGCGCGCTGTCGGAAGTGATCACCGCTTTACCTCCGATCGTCGTGCACCGGCAGACGATGACGGTGGTCGACGGCGCGCATCGCTTGCGTGCGGCGCAGCGCAGCGGGGCCGAGGTCATCGATGCGGTGTATTTCGACGGTGACGCACGAGAGGCATTCGTGATCGCCGTGCGTATGAACAGCGCGCACGGTCTGCCATTGTCGCTGGCCGACCGAAAGGCCGCGGCCACACGCATACTCGGCGACTACCCGGAATGGTCGAACCGCCGGGTGGCCGATGTCGTGGGATTATCCGACAAAACGGTCGGCGCTATTCGCCGAGGGGCAGATGCGGAATATCCGCAGCAGCCCGATGCGCGAATGGGACGCGATGGCGTGATGTATCCGGTCGAGGCCGGTGAGCGTCGGCGTCGCGCGCTGGAGTTCTTGGCCGACAAACCCGGAGCGTCGGCAAAGGAGGTGGCATTGGCGACGGGTGTTTCGCTCACCACTGCCAAGAAAGCCCGCCGGGACGTCCGGGAAAGCCGGGCGGCCGTCGCGGGCCGGGACGAACCGGGCGCCGACACCGGCACGGGCGGCGAACCGGGCGTGCCGAATGCCACGCCTCCGGCTGATCCGCAAGCCGGTGGCCGGCGCGGATCGCGAGATACCGGCGCGATCGTGCGCCGCCTGCGGGCGGATCCGTCGCTGCGATTCACCGAGTACGGGCGAAAGCTGCTGCGGATGCTGGAGGCGTTGCCCGTGGAACCGGCGGCGTGGCAAATGATAGTCGACAGCATTCCGATGCATTGCGCCCCGACGGTGGCGGAATTGGCTCGGCGGCACGCTGTGGAATGGCAGAATCTCGCCGAACGATTGGCGCGGAAGGCCGACCTCGACCGTATTTCCTGACGTTCCTTGCTAATATCCGAACAGTCACTCGATGCAGACAATCATTTCCGAACCGACTACGAATCCTTCGGTTGATCCGGGCCGCGTGGTCGAGTCGAGTGCTGTTCTCAGGAGGGGTTCGGTGTATTCAGCCAACGAAGAACGACGTATGCGGAATATTCGAGAATATCTGGATCGGTCGCGCGCGGAAGTCGAGCCGACCATGCGCGCGGCCGTGGATCAGCTGCCCGAATCGATGCATCGCATCGCGAGTTATCACCTCGGCTGGTCGGACGAGCACGGCGCGGCCACGGCCGGCAACGGCGGTAAGGCCATCCGGCCCGCGCTCGTCCTACTCGCCGCCCAGGTCGTCGGGGGTGCCGCGGCGGCGGCGCTGGTGCCCGCCGCCGCGCTCGAGCTCGTGCACAACTACACCCTGATGCACGACGACGTGATGGACGGCGACCTCACCCGCAGGCATCGGGCTACCGCGTGGAAGGTGTTCGGCCGCTGGCCCTCGGTACTCGCCGGGGACGCGCTGCTGGCCCAGGCGCTGACCATGCTGGCGGTGGAGCCGCGAGCGGAGGCCGTCCGGGGCACGGGGGTGCTGACCGGGGCGGTGCTGGCGGTGCACGAGGGCCAGTTCGCCGATCTGGGTCTCGAGACCCGCGGCGTGGTGAGCCTGGACGAGGTGACGGCCATGGTGCACGGCAAGACCAGCGCGCTGTTCGGTTGCGCCTGCGAACTCGGCGCGTTGTACGGCGGCGGTACCGAGGAGCAGATCAAATCCCTGCGCAATTTCGGTGACCATATAGGTATGGCCTTCCAGCTGGTCGACGACATGCTGGGCATCTGGGGCAGGTACGAATCGACCGGAAAGCCGGTCTGCGCGGATATCGCGGCCAGAAAGAAATCGCTGCCGGTGACCGCCGCGTTGAACTCGGCGACAACGGCAGGCGCGAAATTGTCGGTGATCTACCGGAGCGAGCGCCGGCTCACCGACGAGGAACTGCGAAACACCGCCGATCTCATCGTGGCGGCGGGCGGGCGGGCCTGGGCGGAAGCACGCGCCGAAGAAGAGATCGCCGCCGCGCTCGGTTATCTCACCGAGGCCACGGTTTCCGCCGAGCACGCCGAGCGACTCATCGATATCGCACACCTGGTCACCCATCGAGATCTCTGACCCATCCGAAAGGCAGAAATGAAATCGCGTAAGAAGTACTCGCTGGCCCGTATTGCCCTGTGCCTGCCCTTTGCCGCCGCGCTGCTGCTGTCGATGTCGGCGCCCGCGGGAGCGTTGCGTGGCACCACGCCGCCGACCCCGCTGCGTATTGCGACGCCCGCGGACATGATCGATACCTGGTATCCGATGAGCTATAACTGGCTTGCCGTGCAGAATCCGGCCGGAAAAGAGAAATTGCTGATCACCTTCGCGCTGCACAACTTTCCCGCACCACAATTGATCAGCATCATCACCGCACCGGATGGTAGTTATTACAATGCGCTCGACTACGCGCTCGATCCCTACGTCATCACCGCCGATCCGATCACGGTGCGCAACAGTCGGTTCAGCTGGAGTTTCGTGCCGGAACGCGAAGCGTGGCATCTGGTCCTGAACGATCCGATGACCCAGATCGGTGTGCCGGGTGCGGTCGCGGACCTGTGGTTCTACGACACCAAGCCCGGTGCGGCCATGACCGACGTCGATTGGGACGGGCAGAAGGTGTTCTGGGCGTCGACGCTGGGCGCGGCGAAGGTCGACGGATGGATCCGGTTCCCCGGGCAAGCCGAGCCGACCGCGGTACACGAGTGGGCGGGCGAGCAGGAGCGGATGGCGGGGTACTTCGACCTGGTGGCCGGCCACAAGGGGTACGAGTACGCGCAGGCGAGCAATCCCGACGGATCGGCCGATCAACTCTTCGCCTTCCCGCAGAAGAACGGTGACGTGCGCGGTGTCCTCGCACATACGGGCGCCGACGGCTCGGTGACGATGTGCGAACCCGATCATGTCGAACTGACCGATTGGACCACGGAATTCGGCATGGACCGCGGCGCACCCGTTGCGCCCCTGGACTATCCGCGGACCATCCGTTCCTCGTGCACCAGTGGCGACGTCCACCTCGCCCGGACGTTCACCGTCACCGAACAGCACGTGCACCCGCTGCGCTTCGGCCCTACCGACTTCACCATGGCCTTGACGACGATGGCCGACGGCCACAGCGACGTGCCCGGGTCGGTCGCGACCATCCAGCATCTGCGCAACCTCGGTTGGGAACGGCAGCGCAACTAGCGGATTCACCAGTAGCCGCGGGCCGCCAGCGAGTTCCGGGCGAGGTGGAAGTCGTTGCGCAGCACGCTCGCTACCTTGCGGGTCGTCCAGCGGTCGCAGGCGACCCAGCCGAAATGGCCGGGAGCGGCAAAGGCGGCGGCGCGGACCTGGTGCACCAGTGCCGCGCCGCCGTGCTCGCGCGGCACCCAGGTGACCTCGGTGCGCGCGGTCGCCGCGACCGGCAGGTCGCGATCGTCCTCGTGCTGCCATTCCAGCCACACCGTGGCCGGTGCGTCGCCGATCGCGGCGAGCAAGGAATTGATCGCGGGCAACGAGGCGGTATCGCCGACGACGAGGTACCCGGCGGGTGGCGGCTGCGGTATCGCGAATCGCGAGCCGCGGATGGTGGCCATGATCGTGTCGCCGACGCGGGCGTTGCGGGCCCAATTGCTCGCCCGCCCCTCGTGCAGCGCGAACTCGATATCGAAGCGGTCGCCGCCGGCATCGGGCTCGACGAGGGTGAATGCGCGCATGTGCAAACGGCTTTCGTCCGGAAACCACATGCGGACCCACATCGTCGGGTGGATCGATCGGCCGCTGAGCAGGCCGCCGCCGTGGAAGCCGAGCCGCAGGTAGTGCGGTGAGATCTCGCGGCGACCGGTCACCGTCAGCTCGAAATCGGCGACGCCCACCGCCTTCAGCAGCGCGCCGTGCAGATCCCGGGACGATTGTTTGGCGACCGTCGGCACCGCACCGACGAACCGTGACATGAGCGACTGGTCATCTGACAGTTCAGGCATAGTGGGGGACTCCATCAGAACGGTTTGCATCTGTCAATACAAAGTGTCTCATAGGTGGTCGTAGTGACTCATGCGAAAAAGGAAGCCGAGGGTGCCCGATCGGGCACCCTCGGCTTTTTGGCCAGTGCTGATGCGCCTATGGTCGCGCGTCGATCTCGACCACGGCGGCCGCGGCTTCCATGCCCGGCCCGCCGGTGAACAGCAGCACGCGATCGCCGGGGCCGACCTGTCCGGTGCGCAGCAGGTACTCGAGCCCGCGGATCTGATCGGCCGGCCCCGCGTGCCCGACGGTGCGGGTGTAATCCCAGATGCCGCGCTCGACGGCGACGCCGATGGGGTCGAGGAACAGATCCTGCAGTGCCCAGAAGGTGAACCCGTCGTGCACTACCCGGGCGATCTCGTCCATCGAGGTGTCGGCCTCCTTCAGCGTGCGCTCCACCACCTCGATCACGACCGACCCGAAATCGCTTTCCGGACGCAGCACGCCCTCGTTCATCCGGTGTTGGAAGTGGCTGGTGCGCTCCTCGAAGTTCAACGCGCCGCCGACGGTGAGGCTCGGCGGGAACATCGTTTCACCGGAGCGGTGGCGCTCCTCCAGCTCCGGCGCCGACACCGAACCGAGGGCGAGCACCCTGGCGAAGCCGCCGGTGCGCGACAGCACGACGGCGCCGCCGCCGTCCGCGAGCACGAACAGCTTGGACGCGTTCCACCGGTCGACGGTGGGTGTGCCGAAATTGTCCGCGCAGGTGAGCAGGGCGGCCGGACGATCGGAGGCGGTGGTCAGGTACATAGCCGCCAGCTGCAACGTGGACAGGAAGCCGATGCAACCGTTGCGGATCTCCATCGAGGGGACCGGCTGGTTGATGGTGCGGCGGTTGATGTAGTGCTGCGCCGACCACCCCTCCGGTCCTTGCGGGTGCACATTGGTGTGGAACACGACGCCGAAATCCGCGGGTTGCTGCCCCGATGTCGCGATCGCGATATCGGCCGCGGTGACGGCCAGGTCGGGAGCCGGGGTGGCCCCCGCGGTGGTGATCGACACCAGCTCGCTGCGTGCGCGTTCGTCGGCGTCGTACCATCCGCGGGCAACGGCGTCGGCGGTCTCGAGCTGCGGGACAGGGGCCGTCCCGATCCCGGCGATAAAGATACTGCTGGTCTTCATCGGAATGTCCTCCAAAGGGTTGGTACTGCCCCGAAAAGTTTGGGCATTTTCGAACGAGAAAAGACCGTGGAATAAGGAATACCGAAGGTCTTTCACCGAGTGGTCGACAGAATGTCCAGAGCGGACCTACTGTATCCACTGAGCGGAAGCGTACACCTCGACACACTCTGTCTCATCGTCTAAACTCGTTGTCGCCGAGGGGGTCTGAAGTTCAGTGCGGTGTGCACGGTCGGTCGTCGATCATGCGACCGGACACATACGTGAGAAACAATCAGACGCGAAATCAATCTGTGTAGGTTGCTATGAATTTGCAAGCCAATGGAAACAATACTGGATCGACCCGGGTCGATCGAGTTTCTACGCGATCGAGAAACAATTCCTGGCGTAAGCCGCCGCGGCGCATCGAGGCGTCCGAATGCATCACCTGTGATTCCTGTCTGCGCAGTTGTCCGCAGGAGTTCGGAGCGATCTTCAATCGCGGACTGGACGTCGTCATCGTGCCGGAGCTGTGCTCGGGCTGCCCGGCCTGCGTGCTGGTCTGCCCGGTGGACTGCATCTATGTCGACGAGGACTGGGTGGCGACCGGCAACGAGCTGTGGAGCCAGATCGATCCGACCGTCCGGGGGGACTGATGGTGACCACGCCGCGGCGTGCGGCCATGGCCAAGGCGCGGTTGAGCCGCCGGCCGAGCCGCCTCGGGCTGCCGGCCGGCTCGACGCCCGTCCCCGAGCACGCGGACCACGACGACGGACTGCCCGGCCTGCTCGCTCGCCTCTGGGCGGAATGCACGCGCAGTACCGAACATGCCGCCGCGCTCGAGTTGTTGCTGACCCTCGGCGGCCGAGTGCCCGCCGCGGTCCGGCTCCGGGCGCTCGCCCCGGCCGAGGAGGCCGCGGTGGCGGCGCTGTCCGGCAGGTCATGGCGACCGGTCGCCGACGGGGACCGCGACGGCGACGACCGGGCGACGGTGTTCCTCGGCGAGATCGGCCTGACCACCGATGCGCGAATCGTGCTCCGGACGCCGTCCGATCCGCCACTGATCAGCGAGCACGATCTGATCGATGGGGTGCGCCGAATCCCGTGGACGGCACGGGCGGTCGCCGACCACCAACGGCTTCTCGCCGAAATCGACACTCGCCGAATGGATTCCATCCGCGATTGCCGACAGTGGCTGACCGGTCTCGGCGGTCGCGGTCGCGACGAGTCGCTCGACGAACTCACCGAGGCGGCACTGCGTACCGCGCCGTTCATCCTGTACGAGGGACCGCACCGGTACAGCAACTTTCGCGAGCCCAACAACCTCACCGGCAAGTCGCTGTGGCCCGGCCATCCCGACTGCGTGCTCAGCAGTCTGCGCGGCCTCCCGCTCGACCTGTGGCCCGACAGCCAGGTCGTGCTGGTGGTCTGCCTGCTGCTGCTGGTCCGTTCGGCGGGCCCGGCCCGGATCGAAGAGGCCAACGGCACGCAGCTGAGCATCGACCACGTCGCGGATCTGCTGGAGGAGATCCGGCTGCGCTACAACCTGCTCCGGCGAGGTCCCGCCATCGCGGCGCCGGAATCGAAGTCGGTGGCCGCGCTGCTGGAGTTGGCGGACGCGCTTCGTACCAGGCGGGCCGAATTGGTCAACGCCGTGCAGCTGTATCGCGAGATCCACGGCGCGCTGGTGCACAAGACCGAGCGGGTCGCGGGGCCGGTGGCCGAGCCGTGCGAAGGGATCGACCGCAGACTCAGCGCGCGGCTGACCGAACTGCTACCGGTGTCGGGGCGCTCGCTCGCCGAGCTGAGTGCGGCGGTGGCCGCCCACCCGGACTGGCTGGCCGCGCGGCACGGGGAGTTCGGCTCCGGACTGGAATCGCTGGTGTACGAGACGGTTTCGGCCGCGGTGCGGGAATTCGGGGCCGACTTCGCGATGAGCAGGGGGCTGCGGTCGCTGCCCCGTCTGGTCGCGGCGCTGCGCAATGCGGACTGGGCCGAGATCGTGCGATGGGAGATCGCCGACTACTTCTGCTGCGTCGTGCCGGACCCGGCCGCCCGCGCGCATTTCGGCGGTTCGCCGGTGCGGCTGGCCGATATCGCGTGGTCGATGGCGGCGCGGATGCAGTACAACTCCTGGCATTTCATCGCGGGGAATCTGCCCGAGACGCCGGAGGTGCGGGCGCGGGACTACTTCTTCCCGCCGGGGATCCCGGATATTTCGCACTTCTCGGATCTGCACCATCACGGGCACATCGCCGGGCATGTCCGGTTCACCATCCGTAGCCCGCGGCCGGTGCGGGTGCTGGACCGGGTCTTCAACGGGTTCGTCGACCTGCGGCTGCTGCGCTGTCTGGGACCTGCCTTCGATGAGCAGGAATTACTTGCCGCCCAGCGGGTTTCGTCGTTCATCGCGCGGGCGACCGAACAGGCCGCCGCGCTGGCGGCGAACGGGCGGCAGCTCGAGGTCACCGCATTCGACACCGCGTGGCACTGGGCCACGATCGCGGGCTCGGCGCCCGAACCGGATATCGAACCGGTCGGGGCGCCGGTCACTCTGCACGAAGGACATCGGCTATGACGTCGTCAGCGCAAATCCGAGCAGTGCCCGTCGCGGCGCAGCAACCACCGTGGGACGCACACCCGGACATCGGCCCGGTCCGTCAGACGTTGACCGTGCTGCCGGAGCTGGTGCCGCCGTGGGAGATCCGGTCGCTGCTCGCCGCGCTGGCTCGCGTCGAACGCGGCGCCGCGCTGCTGCTGCACGTGGGTGAGTGCGCCGAATTGTTCAGCATGGCCAGCCCCACCCATATCGATCGCAGGCTGCTGCTGTACCGGCGGCTGGCCGATCGGCTCGCCGAGCGCAGCGGCCGCGAGGTGGTCCTGCTGGCGCGGATGGCCGGACAGCACGCGAAACCACGCAGCCAGCCCTACGAGACGTTGCCCGACGGCAGCCGGGTGCTGACCTACCGCGGCGACGCTGTGAACGGTGTCGCCTGCTCCGCGGACGAGCGCGCCCCGGAACCGGCCCGGCTGTTGGAGAGTTACGGCCGTTCGCATCGCACCCTGGTCTACCTGCGCAGGCATCAATACCTGGGCCGCCCGCTGTTCGTCTCACACGAGGCGCTGCTGCGCGACTACGAGGAGCCGCTGACCCGCGACCACGGCGTCCGGTACGCGGCGAGCGCGCACCTGGTGTGGATCGGGGACCGGACCCGCGGGGCCGTGGACTGGCATATCAACTGGGCCGCGTCGATCGCCAATCCCGTTGCGGTGAAGCTCGGTCCGACGACCGAGGCGCACGAGCTGACCGAGATAGTCCGCACACTGAACTGCCCACCGGTGCCGGGCCGGCTCGGCCTGATCGCACGGATGGGCGTCGGCCACACCGACCGGTTGCGCGCCCTCACCGGTGCGCTGTCCGCCCTCGACGCGGCCGCGCTGTGGGTGTGTGATCCGATGCACGGCAACACCATTCGGGCGGGCGAACGCAAGACACGGCTGCTGCGCGATATGCGCGCCGAGATCACCGCGTTCGTGACGATCCTGACCGCGGCCGGTGTACACCCCGCGGGTCTGCATCTCGAGGTCACCCCGGACCAGGTCCGCGAATGCGGCGCCGACCAACCGGACGCCGATCCGGGCGACGCGCCGCCGTGCGATCCGCGGCTGAATCCGGACCAGGCGACCACGATCATCGACCACTTCGCCGCGGAGCTGGCGGCTCGCGCGCTGACCACCGAGGAGAGGCGTTCATCATGACGCTCGACGGATTCACGCCCTGGCCAACGGATTTCGCCGCGCGATACCGCGAACTCGGCTACTGGGGCGCCGACACGCTGGCCGATCTGCCCCGACGCTGGGCCGAGACCTTCGGTGCCGCAACGGCGTTGGTGCATTTCGGCACCGGCGCACGGATGGACTACGCGGAACTCGATCGGCGCATCGACCGGATGGCGGCCGGGTTCCGGGCACACGGTATCGAGGCGGGGGACCGGGTGGTGGTCCAGTTGCCCAATCATCCGGAGTTCGTCGTCACGGTGTTCGCCCTCATCCGGCGCGGCGCCATCCCGG
Source organism: Nocardia brasiliensis NBRC 14402 (assembly GCF_000308475.2). Classification (GTDB taxonomy): domain Bacteria; phylum Actinomycetota; class Actinomycetes; order Mycobacteriales; family Mycobacteriaceae; genus Nocardia; species Nocardia brasiliensis. Next base: position 249,593 of record NZ_BAFT02000110.1, read on the forward strand.
TCTTCGCGCTGCTGGCGCACCGCGGCAACGAGATCCGGCATCTTTGTCGCAGCGTCGACGCCACGGGATTCGTCACGCCGGCGCGCTACCGCGGCTTCGATCATCGGGAACTCGCGGTGGACGCGCTGAAGAACTGTCCGAGCCTGCGTACGGTTTTCGTCGCCGGCGAAGCGGACGACGGGGTCGAGTCCGCGGTGTCGGACCGGTTCGTCGCGCTGGCCGAGGTCGACGCGGCGCCCGCCGCTTTTCCGGCGCCGCATCCGTCGGAGGTGGCCTTCTTCCTGTTGTCCGGCGGGACGACGGCGATGCCCAAGCTGATCGGCCGGACCCACTACGACTACTGCTATCAGACCCGCGTTCTCGCGGATCTGGTGCAGTTGACCGCGGGGGATGTCTATTTGGCGGCGCTGCCGGTGGAATTCAACTTCACCTGGGGATCTCCGGGGGTGGTGGGCACCCTGTGCCGCGGCGGCACCGTGGTGCTGGTCGACGACCCGAACCCGGACGATTGCTTCGCCGCGATCGACCGGGAGCAGGTCACCGTCACCTCGCTGGTGCCCGCGATGGCTCAGCTGTGGCTGGAGATCGCGGAGCTGGAACCACCGCGGCTCTCGACGCTGCGCCTGCTGCAGATCGGTGGCGCACCGCTGCAACGCAGTGTCGCCGAACGTGTTTCGCCCACCCTGGGGTGTGCGCTGCAACAGGTGTTCGGCATGGCCGAGGGGTTGCTCAGCGTGACCCGGCTCGACGATCCCGTCGAGACCGTGCTCGGCACGCAGGGCCGGCCGATCTCGCCCGGTGACGAGATCCGCCTCGTCGACGACGCCGATGCCGACGTGCCGCTCGGGCACACCGGCGAACTGCTCGCCCGCGGCCCGTACACGCTGCGCGGATATTTCCGAGCGCCGGACCACAATCGGAACGCCTTCACCCGGGACGGCTTCTTCCGGACCGGCGATCTGGCGCGCCTGAGCGCCGCGGGGAATCTCATGATCGAGGGGCGCCGCAAGGACATCGTGATCCGCGGCGGCAACAAGATCTCGGCCACCGAGCTGGAAGGGTATCTGCTCGCGCATCCCGCGGTCAGCCGGGTGGTCGTGGTACCGGTGCCCGATGTCGATCTCGGCGAGGCGACCTGCGCGTGCGTGCAACCGATCGCCGAGCCGCCCACGCTGTCGGAATTACGAGAGTTGTTGCAAAGCAGCGGTGTTGCAGAATACAAATGGCCCGATCGACTGGCGATCGTGACCGCGCTGCCGCTGACCGGCCTCGGCAAAGTCGACAAGGCTGCCCTGGCGCGAACTGTGCTCGCGGCGGGGCGGTGAGCCGGGTGACCACACCGGACCTGCCCACCCTCGCCGAGGTACGAGCGCTCGTCGCGGACATGATCGGGACGACGCCGGAGGCGGTGCCGCTCGACGCCGATCTGCACGCGCTCGGCGTCACCTCGATCGGCATGATGCGCTTGGCCAATCGGTGGCGACGCGCCGGTATCAAGATCGCCTACGCAGATCTGGTGGCCGACCGGCGGCTGATCGCGTGGCGGCGATATCTGGCACCGGAACAGGAATCGCGATGAGCGGCACGGTATTCGAGGTTTCGGGCCTGGCCGCGAGCGTGGACATTCTCATCGATCGCTGGGGTATCCCGCACATCTACGCGACCACCGTCGACGACGTGTTCTTCGCCCAGGGGTTCAATGCCGCGCGGGACCGCCTGTTCCAGATCGATCTCTGGCGGCGAAAAGCCCTGGGCCAGTTGGCCGAGGTGTTCGGCCCGGATTACGTCGACGAGGATCGCGCGGCCCGCCTGCTGCTCTTTCGCGGCGAAATGGACGACGAGTGGCGGGCCTACGATCCGCACACCCGGGGCACGGTCGAACGATTCGTCGCGGGCATCAACGCTTACCTCCACTGGCTCGACGTACACCCCGACCAGCTGCCGCCCGAATTCGGCCTGGCCGACTACCGGCCCGCGCGGTGGTCCGCCGCGGACGTGGTGCGACCACGCGGGCACGCGCCCGCCTATGGACTGCTCGCGCAGCATCGCCGGGCCCTGGTCACCGCGGCCGCGGGCGTCGAAGCCGATCTCGTCCGCCAGCCGCTCGCGCGCGGCCACCGGCCGGTGGTCACCGCCGAGACCGTCCTCGATATTCCGGAGACGGTGCTGCGCGACTACCTGCTGGCCACCGGTCGGCCCGGGCCGCTGCCGGGGACCGCGTCGGGCAGCAACTGCTGGGCGGTGGCGGCGAACCGGACCGGCACCGGCCGCCCGGTGCTGGCCGCCGATCCGCATCGGGGCTACACCACCCCCGCGCTGCGCTACCTGGCGCACCTGTCCGCGCCGGACCTCGACGTGATCGGTGCGGGCGAGCCCCAGACGCCGGGAATCACGCTCGGGCACAACGGCACCGCGGCGTTCGGATTCACGGTCTGCCCGATGGTCTCGGAGGAGCTGCTGGTCTGCGCACTCGATCGGGAGCCGATCAGCACGGTGTTCGAGACCATCGAGGTCCGCGACGAGCCGCCGCGCCGAGTCCCGCTGCGGTTCACCGCGCACGGGCCGGTACTGGACATCGATCCGCAGCGTGGCCGCTGCTACGTGCTGCGCACCACCTGGACCCAACCGGGCACCGCACCGTATTTCGGCAGTTTGGCCTACCTCACGGCCACCAGTTGGACCGAGTTCGACAAGGCGCTCGAATCGTGGCGGCTGCCCGGCGAGACCCATGTCTATGCCGACGTGGGCGGAACCATCGCGCGGCGCACCGCGGGGCTGATCCCACGGCGCGAGGCGGTCACCGGCCTGCTGCCCCGGCTCGCGCCTGCCGTCCCGGAGGCCGAAGGCTGGTTCGCCCCTGCGGATTTCGCGACGGCGGTGGATCCACCGGAGGGCTTCGTGGCAACCGCGAACCAGTGCAACGTGCCCGACGAACTGCCGCTGCCCACCTACGAGTGGCCCAGCGATGCGCGATATCGACGGATCGTCGAGGTGCTGTCGGCGCCGGGCGACCACGCCCTGGACGACAGCGCGCGCTTGCAAACCGATCTGCTGTCGGTCACCGCCCGTGCGGTCGTCGCGTTGCTGCGCGAGTCGGATTTCCCCGCCCCCGACCGTGTGCTCGCCGCCGCGCTGCGGCTGCTACGTGGCTGGGACGCCGTCGAATCGGCCGACTCGGCCGCCGCCGCGCTCTACGAGGTGTGGTGGAGCAGCAAGCTCGGGCCGGCGTTCGTCGCCGCGTGTGTGCCCGCCGCGGCGGTTCCGGCGATTGCGCGCCCGCACACCCAGGCCGTGCTGGACTGGCTACTCGATCCGCCCGATGCCGCCGAGCGGGACCGCCTCGTAGCGGTCACGCTGCGGGAGGCTTGGCACGAGGTCGCGGGCCTGATGGGCGCCGACCCCGCCGCATGGGCATGGGGTCTGCTCCATCGAAGCCCGCAGCCGCACCTGTTCGAACATCTGGACTGTGCGCTCGGCGTCGAGCCGATGCCGGTGGGCGGCTCCGATTCGACCGTGGCGGCAGCCGCCTACGTGCCGCCGGACTTCAGCACGGAAATCGGTGCGTCGATCCGGCTGCTCATCGATGTGGGCGCGTGGGACAACTCCCGGTGCGTCAACACACCGGGCCAAGCGGGCGATCCGGGTAGCCCGCACTATCGGGATCTGCACAAAGCCTGGGGTACAGGCGATTACGTGCCGCTGCTGTATACCCGCGCCGCCGTGGAGCGCGCGACCGAACACCGTATCCGGCTGGAGCCGAGGGACCGGCCATGAGCCATTCCTTCGCCCTCGCGGACATGGCCGCGCTGTGGACCGAACAGGCGCGCTACGACACCTGGACGCGGGTCGAGATCCTGGTCGCCGAGGCGCAATCGGCGATCGGGCGCGTGCCGGCGGACGCCGTCGCGGACATCCGCCGCGCACCGGCCCCGGCGGCGGCCCGGGTGCGCGAACTGATCGCCGAACGAGATCACGAGGTGCTGTCCTATCTCGCCGCGTTCTGCGACCCGATCCCGGCGGCTTCGGCGCGCTGGGTGCACCTGGGGATGACCAGCTATGACCTGGTCGATACCGCACTGGGCCATACGCTCGCCCAGGCCGCCGACCTGATCCTCGATCAGGCGCGCCGGTTGCGTCGCGTCCTGGCGGACCTCGCAGCCGCGCAGTGGGAGACGCCCTGTGTCGGCCGTACCCATGGCATCCACGCCGAGCCGACGACTTTCGGGCACAAGCTGGCCGGATTCGTCTTCGCCGTGGATCGTTCGGTCCGGCGCTTGGTCGCGGCCCGGGAAGCAGTGGCGGTCGGCACCATCTCCGGCGCGGTCGGCACCTACTCGTTGATCGATCCGGCCGTGGAACGAATTGTCTGCGAACGGCTTTCGCTGGCTGTCGAACCGGCACCGAGCCAGGTCGTGGCGCGGGACCGGCACGCCGAGCTGGTACAGGCGGTGGCTCTGCTCGGGGCGTGCGTCGAGCAATTGGGTCTCGAGTTGCGGCTGTTGCAGCGCACCGAGATCCGCGAGGTCGAGGAGCGCCGGACCAGTGCCTACCAGGGGTCGAGCGCGATGCCGCACAAGCGCAATCCCACCGGCAGCGAGCGCCTGTGCGGGCTGGCCCGGGTCCTGCGCGGTCAGGTCGCGCCGTTCCTGGAGAACGTGGCGCTGTGGCACGAACGGGATCTGGCGCACGCCGCCGTGGAACGGGTCCTGCTGCCCGAGATTCTCACCCTCGGTCACTACCAGGCGGCGCTGGCCGCCGATCTGGTCGAAACCCTCGAGGTGCGCCCGGATCGGATGCGCGCGGCGCTGGCGGCGACCCATGGGCTGATCTACAGCTCGCCGGTGCTGGCCGCCCTGCTGCGCGACGGAATGGACCGCGAAAAGGCCTACCGGACCGTCCAAGCCGCGGCCGGCCGCGTGACACGGGGTGAGCTGGACTTCGGCAGCGCGCTGGCCGAGGCCGGTGTCACCGCCGAAGTGCGGGAGCCCGAACGGTTTCCACTCGATCACGGGGTCGTCCTGCGGCGCCTGCGCGCCCTCGACCTCACCACCTGAACCACGGAAGAAGGTACCGGACCGAATGACGATCACATTGCCCGCCGTCGCATGGCAGACCCCCGCGACCTTGACCGGCGAACTCGTACAACTGGAGCCGATCGGATTACCGCACGCCGCCGACCTGCTGGCGATCGCCGAAGACGAGGTGTTCGAGCATCTTTCGATCACCCGGCCGCGAGACCGCGAAGCCGCCGACGGAATGGTGCGGACCATCCTGGACAGCTGCGCCGCGGGCAACCGGGTGTGCTGGGTCCAGCGCGATATCCGGGACAGGCGCGCCGCGCCGGTGGCTGGGACCACCTCCTACTACGAGATCAGCCCGGTGAATCGCAGTGTGGCAATCGGATTCACCTGGCTGGGTCGGGCGTGGTGGGGGACCGGCATCAACGTCGAGTCGAAGCTGCTCCTGCTGCGGCGGGCCTTCGACGAACTCGGCGCCGTCCGCGTCGTCTGGCACACCGATATTCGCAATGTGCGGGCCCAGCGCGCGATCGAAGGTCTCGGCGCGCAACGCGAAGGCGTGCTGCGCAAACACAAGCGCCGCCCCGACGGCAGCTGGCGCGACACCGTCCAATACGCGGTGACCGACGACGAGTGGCCCGCCGTCCGGCAGCGGCTCACCCGACGGCTGGGCGATGCCGCGCAGGGCCACTGAGCGTCTACAGGAAGGTCAGGAGGATGCGCGAACATCCGATCGGTATCGGCTTCGCCCACGGGAAAGTCGTTCTCTTCGGTGAGCACGCCGTGCTGTACGGCGTTGCGGCGGCCGCGATTCCGGTCAAGCAGCTCACCATGCAGGTGACCGCCTCGCTGTCGGCGGCCGACGACGAATGCTGGGTCACCTTCGCCGGGCCCGGCGCCCTGCCCGCGGTCGATCCGCGCCGCCCGGCCGGCGCGCCGATGCGGGTGCTCGTGTCGAATACGCTCGCGGCGCTCGGCAGCCGGCACCGTGGCGTGAATCTCGTGGTGGACTGCGGCATTCCGCAGGCGCGGGGCCTCGGCTCCAGTGCGGCGGGCGCGCGGGCGGTCGTGCTGGCACTGGCGGATCTGCTCGATCGGCATATCGAGCCGGAGGTCTGCCACTATCTGATCCAGTCGTCCGAGCAAGCGGTGCACGGGAAGTCGAGCGGCGTCGACGCGGCCGCCGTCGCGGCGTCCCGGCCGATCCTGTTCCGCGACGGGGTCGCGACCGACCTCGCATGGGGTGTCGACGCGCTCGTCGTGATCGCCGACAGCGGCGTCGCGGCCAGTACCCAGGACGCGGTCGGGCAACTACGCCGGCGGTTCGAACAGCACCCCGGCCGGCAGGCGGAGTTCGTGGACCGGGCACTCCGGATCGTGCGCGCGGCCACGGACGAGCTGGCGCGTGGCGATCTCGACGCCGTGGGCCGGGCCTTCACCCGGAACCATGAGCTGTTGCGCGACGTCGAGCTGAGCAGTGCGGCTTTGGACGCTCTGGTGGACAGCGCGGTAGCCGCGGGCAGCCCGGGCGCCAAACTCACCGGCGGCGGACTGGGCGGATGTGTGCTCGCGCTGGCGCGAGATCTGCCGCAGGCGAGCGAGATCGCCACGGCGTTCCGGCGCGCCGGCGCCACGGCGACATGGACGGTAGCGCCCGGCCGGGTGCTGAGTATGCCCGAATTCGACGGGAGCCGACCGTGACTCGCGGTGCGGCGGCCGGGCGGTCGGCCACGGCGGTCGCGCACCCGAATATCGCGTTGATCAAGTACTGGGGCAAGCGCGACGAGGAGTTGATGCTCCCCGCGACCGACAGCCTGTCGATGACCTTGGACATCTATCCCACGACCACGACGGTGCGGATGCTGCCCACGGCAGACCGCGATGACGTGTACCTCGACGGGCAGCCGGCCGTGGGTGCGGCGGCCGCCCGGGTCGTGCGGTTCCTCGATGTCCTGCGCGCGGCGGCGGGCCGTCCGGATCGCGTCCGCGTCGATTCGCGCAACACCGTGCCGACGAGCGCCGGATTGGCTTCTTCGGCCGCCGGATTCGCCGCGCTGGCCCTGGCCGGCGCCGCCGTCTTCGGCCTCGACCCGGACCCCACCGCGGTGTCCCGGCTGGCCCGGCGCGGGTCCGGCTCCGCCAGCCGGTCGCTGTTCGGCGGCTTCGCCATCTGGCATGCGGGGGAGGGCGACGGCGCGGCCGGGGACCGGTCCTCCTACGCCGCGGCCATCGACGGCGACGCGCTCGACGCGGCGCTGGTCGTGGCCCTGGTCGACACGGGGCCGAAGGTGATCTCGAGCCGGGAGGCGATGCGCCGGACGGTCGATACCTCGCCCCTGTACCCGGCGTGGGTCGACGCGAGCAAACCGGACCTGGTCGAGATGCGCGAAGCCATTGCGGCGGGCGATCTGCCGGTGGTCGGAGAGATCGCGGAACGCAACGCGTTGGGCATGCACGCGGTCATGCTGACCGCGCGGCCCGCCGTGCGGTATCTCACCGCCGCGTCGTGGACCGTCATCGACCGCGTCGAAACGCTACGCCGCCGCGGTGTCTGCGCGCACGTCACGATCGACGCCGGGCCGAACGTCAAAGTGCTCTGCGCACGCGCGGATGCCGCTCAGGTAGCGCGGGCACTCGCCGAACTCGACTGCATCAAAACCATCGCCGTCGCCGAGCCCGGCCCCGGCGCGCGGCTGATCGCCGGGGGACAGCCGTGATCGTTCACCGTGCGCCCGGAAAGCTGTTCGTGGCGGGAGAATTCGCGGTCGTGGAGCCGGGCCGGTCCGCGGTGCTGGTCGCCGTGGACCGGTACGCCGAGGTCGCGATCGCGCCCGGCACGGATCCGGCCGCGGAAGTGACTGTTCGCAGCGATCTCTCGGGGACGGCACGGTTGCGGCGGGTAGGCGGGCGGCTGGTGGCCCTCGACAGTTCCGGCGCGAACCTCGGCCACGTGATCACGGCGATCGAGACGGTCGAGCAGTTCGCCGGTGAACTCGGTCGCGGTCCGGCGGCCGTCGAGCTGACCATCACCAGCACCATGCATGAGCGCGGCACCAAGTTCGGACTCGGCTCCAGCGGGGCCGTGACCACGGCGGTGGTCGCGGCGTTGTCCGAGTTCCTCGGTATCGAACTCACTGCGGCGCAGCGGTTCCGGCTCGCACTGCTCGCGTCCGTCCGGCTGGATCGCCGCCCGTCCGGCGCGGACGTCGCGGTGAGCACCTGGGGTGGCTGGCTGGCTTACCGTGCGCCCGATCGCGAAGCGGTACACATCCTTTCGGCCCGGCACGGGCTCCGGCACGCGATGCATGCCGACTGGCCCGGTCTGTCGATCCGCCCGTTGCGCGCGCCGCCCGATGTCGACCTCCTGGTCGGCTGGACGGGTACCCCCGCATCGACCGGCGCACAACTCGCCAAGGTGTACGGAGGAGATGTCCGAGCCAGTGCGGCCTACCGGACCTTCCTGCGGGAAAGCGGCACGTGCGTCGCGGCACTCGAATCCGCGGTGCGTGAGGGCGATTCGGCATGGCTGCTGCGTGGCGTGCGCCGATGTCACTCGATCCTGCGCGTTTTCGACAGCGCGGCGCGGCTCGGCATTTTCACGGAGCGGCTGACGGCTCTGTGCGCGACGGCCGAGGCCGCGGGCGGCGCGGCCAAACCGTCCGGCGCGGGCGGCGGCGACTGCGGTATCGCGCTACTCCACGGCGACGCGCGCACCGCCGCGACGGCACTGAGCGAGCAATGGCAGGCACAGGGCATCCGGCCCTTGCCCGTGGCGATTTCCACCTCGGCAGGAGCGGCGCGATGATCGGTAATCGCAAGGACGACCACGTCAAATTGGCTGCCGCACAGCAACGGTCGCCTGCGCGAACGAACGACTTCGACCATGTCCGATTCGTGCACCACGCGCTGGGCGCCGTCGATCGATCCGACGTCGTGCTCCGCGCGGGCTTCGCGGGCGAGACGTGGCAGGCGCCGCTTTATGTCAACGCGATGACCGGTGGGTCCGTCGCCACGGGACGGATCAACCGGGACCTCGCCATCGCCGCGCGGGAGACGGGTCTCGCGATGGCGACCGGTTCGCTCAGCGCGTATCTCAAAGATTCGGCGACCGCCGACACGTATCGAGTTGTGCGCCAAGAGAACCCGAAGGGCTTTCTGATGGCGAACGTCAACGCGACCGTGTCCGTAGACGACGCGCGCCGCGCGATCGATCTGCTCGAGGCGGACGCGTTGCAGATCCATCTGAACACCGTGCAGGAAATCGTGATGCCCGAAGGGGACCGCGAGTTCGCCTACTGGGCCGCGCGGATCGAGCAGGTCGTGCGCGGTGTCGACGTGCCGGTGATCGTGAAGGAGGTGGGTTGCGGGCTCAGCCGGGAAACCGTTTCGCTGCTGCGTGACCTGGGCGTCTACGCCGCCGACGTGGCAGGCCGTGGCGGCACCGATTTCGCGTCGATCGAGAACAGCAGGCGCACCGCGGGCGAGTACGCGTTCTTTGCCGACTGGGGGCAGTCCGCACCGGCCTGCCTGCTCGACGCCGCGGCGGTGGGGGTGCCGTTGCTCGCCTCCGGTGGCGTCCGTCATCCCCTCGATGTCGCGCGCAGCCTGGCGTTGGGCGCGGTGGCGGTCGGCGTTTCCGGACGCTTCCTCAGCGTGCTCGTCGAGCACGGGGTCGACGGGCTGATCGCGGAAATCCGTTTGTGGCTCGATCAATTGACCGCGTTGATGACTGTGCTGGGCGCCGGCACCCCCGCTCAGCTGACACAGTGCGCCCTGCTGATTTCCGGAGAGTTGCGCGAATTCTGCGCAGTCCGAGGCCTTCCGGTCGGCCACCTGGCGAACCGGTACCCGCCCGCGGCCGGCATCGGCGGCGGGCATGACGGGTGACGATCAGCGGCGTGGCCGCATGCAGAGAGGAGCAGGGATGCACGATACGGCGGATTCGGCGGCCAGGGTGCCGATGAAATGGGTGGGACCACTGCGTATCTCGGGGAATATCACCGAGACCGAGACCGAGGTCCCGCTGGCCACCTACGAATCACCGCTGTGGCCGTCGGTCGCCCGGGGCGCGCGGGTGTCGATGTCGACCGATCGGGGCATCGTCGCCACGTTGACCGACGAACGCATGACCCGGTCGATCCTGCTACGAGCCGACGACGCGGCGACCGCGTACGCCGCCGCTCAGCAGCTGCACAAGGAATTGGGCCTGCTCCAAGGGATCGTCGAGGCGGGCAGCCGATACGCCCGGCTGATCGGCTTCCGGCACGAGATCGTCGCCGATCTGCTTTACCTGCGCCTCGAATTCAGTACCGGCGACGCGGCGGGCCACAACATGGCGACGCTGGCCGCCGACCAGCTGATGGGCGCCATCCTGGCACGGATTCCCGGTCTCGCCTACGAATCCATCTCCGGCAACTACTGCACCGACAAGAAGGTCTCGGCGGTGAACGGCATTCTCGGGCGCGGGAAGAACGTGGTCACCGAACTGCTGGTGCCGCGTGCTGTCGTGACGAACGCGCTGCACACGACCGCCGGGGCGATCGCCCGGCTCAACCTGCGCAAGAACCTGATCGGCAGCATCCTCGCGGGTGGAATACGCTCGGCGAACGCACATTACGCCAACATGCTGCTCGGCTTCTATCTCGCCACCGGGCAGGACGCGGCCAATATCGTCGAGGGTTCCCAGGGCGTGACGGTGGCCGAGGACCGGGACGGCGATCTCTATTTCTCGTGCAATCTGCCGAACCTCGTCGTCGGCACGGTCGGCAACGGCAAGCGCCTCGATTTCGTCGAGGCGAACCTGCGCCGGCTCGGCTGCCGCGACGACCGCGAAACCGGAGCCAACGCACGACGTTTGGCCGCGGTCGCGGCCGCCACGGTGCTCTGCGGGGAGCTCTCGCTGCTCGCTGCCCAGACCAATCCGGGCGAACTCATGTACGCGCACGTGCAATTGGAGCGCGGCGCCGACATCTCTAGGAAGTGATCCTGAAATGACAGAAGTACCAGTGGGAATCCACGATCTGGCCTTCGCCACTGCGCACTACGTGCTGAGCCACGCTCGCCTGGCGGAGCACACCGGGGCGAATATCGGCAAGTACCACCACGGCATCGGGCAGGAGGCGATGAGCGTCCCAGCCCGCGACGAAGACATCGTCACCATGGCGGCGACAGCCGCGCGGGCCATTGTGCACCGGCATCCCGACGCCGATATCCGCACGGTGGTGCTGGCCACCGAGACGTCGATCGACCAGTCGAAATCCGCGGGCATCTATGTGAGTTCGCTGCTCGGGCTGCCCTCGTCGATTCGCGTGGTCGAGCTGAAGCAGGCGTGTTACGCGGGAACGGCGGGCCTGCAGTTCGCGTGCTCGCTGGTCGCCGCCGCACCCGAACAGAGCGTGCTCGTGATCGCCAGCGATATCGCGAAATACGAGTTGGACAGCCCCGGCGAGGCGACCCAGGGTGCGGGTGCGGCGGCCATGCTGGTCAGTGCCCACCCCGCGATCCTGCGGGTGGAACGGCCCGCTGGGCTGTACACCGCCGACATCATGGATTTCTGGCGGCCCAATTACCGCGACGCGGCACTTGTCGACGGTCAGGCGTCGGTCGTCGCCTACCTGCAGGCGGTCGAGAGCGCCTGGAAGGACTACCGCGAGCAGGGCGGTCGACCGCTGGGGGACTTCGCGGCGTTCTGCTACCACCAGCCGTTCACCAAGATGGCCTACAAGGCCCACCGGCACCTGCTGACCTGCTCGGACACCGATGTCACCGAGGACGAGATGCACGCGATGATCGCACCGACCACGGTGTACAACCGGGCGATCGGCAACAGCTACACCGCGTCGCTGTACATCGGGCTGGCCTCGTTGCTCGATCACGGGGGCGACCTCACCGGGCAGTCCATCGCCTTGCTGAGCTACGGTTCCGGCTGTGTCGCCGAATTCTTCTGTGGCACAGTGGTTCCCGGGTATCACGAACACTTGCGCACCGCGGCGAACGCGGCCGTCCTGGCCCGCCGGGAAGCCATCGACTACCGCAGATATCGCGCGCTGCGGGTGCACGAACTGCCGACCGACGGCGGTGACCACGAGCTGCCGCGACAGACCGGTGCGCCGTTCCGCCTCGCGGGTATCTCCGAGCACCGCCGCATCTATCAGCCACGGCCGGCGGTGGTGGGCTGACCGATCCGGTCTTCCTTGTTGGTCAGGCGTGTTCGTGCTGGTCGAGGCGCTTCGTCTGGCCAAGGGAAGCGCCGGTACGGCGCGTGTCGATCATCGATACAATTCGATTCGACCTGGACAAAGTGTCTCACCAGATCTATGGTGAATTCCCGAGGGGGACGCGACGGCAGGGGAGCCGCGCCCCCCGTACAGGAGCGATGACCGCCGAGCGAACCGGAGTGCTCATGAGTATCGGGTCCACCCAGCGTCCTACCGTCGACGAGCCGCGGGGGCGCGGCCGCTGGCCCAAGCCGGTCGTCGCGGTGATCGCGCTAGCCGTGCTGGCCTTCCTGGTGGGCGGGTTCGGTGGTTCATATCAATCGAAGCTGTCCGAGGTGATCCGCAACGACAACAAGGCCTTCCTGCCGAGTTCTGCCGAATCGACCGCGGCCAACAGCGAGGTCACGAAGTTCTCTGCGGCCCAGACGATTCCGGCCGTGGTGGTGTTCCATCGTGACGGTGCGCTCACCGCCGGCGACAAAGACCGGATCGGTCGCGCCGCCGTCGCGATAGCGCAGGTCGCGGGCGTGGACAAGGACGGGGTGCGCGGGCCGCGGTACGCGCAGGACGGTACGGCCGCCGCCGTGTTCGCGCCGCTGATCTCGGCGGCGCCCGACGGCTCTACCAGAACCGGCGACCAGCTCTCGGCCGCCGTAGCAGACCTGCTCGAGGTGGCCCGGCAAACGGCGGGCGGCGACGGACTCGAGGTGTCGCCCGCCGGGCCGGGCGGCTTGCTGGTGTCGCTCATCGAGTCGTTCAAGGGGCTCGACAGCACGCTGCTGCTTGCCGCGCTCGCGGTGGTAGTCGTCATCCTGCTCTTGGTCTACCGGTCGCCCGTATTGTGGGTTTTCCCTTTGCTTTCGGCGCTGATCTCGCTCGGCCTGGCCTCGCTGGCGATCTACTATCTGGCCAAGCACGACGTGCTCACCCTGAACGGGCAGGCCCAAGGCATCCTGTTCGTGCTGGTGATCGGCGCGGGCACCGACTATGCCCTACTGCTCACCGCGCGATATCGGGAGGAGTTGCACGCCAAGGACAATCGGTTCGAAGCGATGATCGCGGCGTGGCGCAAATCCGTGGCCGCCATCATCGCCTCGGCGGCGACCGTCGTGATCGGTGTGCTCTGTTTGATGTTCGCCGAACTGGACTCGACCGGCAGCATGGGCCCGGTCGCCGCGATCGGCGTCGGGTGCACCGTGTTCGTCATGCTGACGGTTTTTCCCTGTCTGCTGGCGCTCGCCGGACGCTGGGTGTTCTGGCCGCGGCTGGCACGGGTGGACCATCTCAGTGACCTGTCGGCGCACGGGATCTGGGGCCGGATCGCCGACTGGGTCGCCGCCCGGCATCGCGCGGTGTGGATCGGCACGACCGTGCTGCTGATCATCGGTGCCTGCGGGATCGGCATGCTCGACGCACGGGGTATTCCGATGCAGGAGGCGTTCACCAACGATCCGGAAGCCGTTGCGGGCCAGGAGATCTACAACGCGAAGTTCGACAAGGGCGCGGGTGCACCAGCATTCATCGTCGTGAACAGCGACAAGGTCGATCAGGTGATCGCGGCCGGCGCGCAGGTGCCAGGCATCTCCGATCGACCGGGCTCGTTCTGCGTCCGCGTGGATCCGGCGAAGCTGGCGGCGCTTCCCGAGAGTCAGCGCGGGTCCGATGCCGGGTGCCCGCCACCGGCACTACAGGCGCAGCCGGTGAACGGCCGCACCGTGCTCGACGCGACGCTGGCCGATCCGTACGACACCACGGCGGCACTGGACGCGGTCGACCGGCTGCGGGAAACGTTGCACGCCATCCCCGGTGCCGACGCGCTGGTCGGCGGACAGTCGGCCGAGGCACTCGATGTGCGGGAGGCGGCGGTCCGGGACCGCACCGTCATCATCCCGATCGTCCTGGTCGTGATCTTCCTGGTGCTGGCCCTGTTGCTGCGCGCGCTGGTCGTGCCGATCCTGCTGATCGGTTCGGTGGTGCTGTCCTTCGCGACCGCGCTGGGTGTCAGCGGCTTCGTCTTCGACAAGATATTCGGCTTCCCCGGACAGGATCCCTCGTTCCCGCTATTCGTCTTCGTCTTCCTCATCGCATTGGGGATCGACTACAACATCTTCTTGATGACCCGGGTCCGCGAAGAATCCCAGACCTTCGGCACGCGGGCCGGAATCATTCGGGGACTCACGGTGACCGGTGGCGTGATCACGTCCGCGGGCGTCGTGCTGGCTGCGACATTCGCGGTACTCGGTGTGGTCCCGCTGGTGAATACGGCCGAGATCGGTTTCGCGGTGGCATTCGGCGTGCTGCTCGATACCGTGATCGTGCGCAGCCTGCTGGTGCCGGCGCTCTCCTACGATATCGGGAGACGTATCTGGCTGCCCTCTGCCCTTGCCGCCGTGCGGGATTCGGGCACGGACCACGTTGACGCGGCGCGAACGCCCGTGAAATCCTGACTGCTGTCGGGAGCGCCGCGTATCCGAATTCCTTCGGATGAATATCTGAAGCCTTCTTTCGATAACTCCAGCAGATATCGAGTAGGTGCGCGATGAGCCACACTCACTCTGTTCTGGAGAAAATATGAACGCAGCACAGTCGGTCAGCTCGCCCCTCGTCACGACAGGGCAGAAATTCCGGTACGCACTACGCATCAGGCGGCTGGAATTTCTGCCCGTCCACCTGTCGGTCATACTCACCGCGGCTTTTCTCGGGGCGGCCTCGGCCGATCAACTCCGCTCCGGCAAGACACTGGCCGTCGTGGTCGCCTTTCTCCTGGGCCTGCACGCCGGGAACATGGCGAACTGCGTCGCGGACCGGGAGCTGGATCTGATCTACAAGGGCAGGCTGGCCGAGGCGGTCGACGGTCTGGGCAAGCGCAACATCGTGATCCAGATCGTCACCCACATCGTCCTGGTGCTCTTGCTCGGTGCGTATGTGACGGCGTCGAGCGGGCACTGGGAGATCGCGGTGCTGGGCGTCGTCTGGATCGTCGTCGGATTCGAGTATTCGTTGCCGCCGTTGCGGCTCAAGGGCGCCGGTGTGTTCCAGTCCGTGACGCTCGCGTCGACCATCGCGCTGCTGCCCGGCATCATGATGATCCGGGCCATCGGCACCGTCCCGGAATGGGCGGCGTTCATCGCGTTTCTCGGATACGCGACCGCGATGACGATGGTCAATTTGATCAACCAGACCGAAGACATTCCGGAGGACGCGAAATTCGGCATCATGACCAGCGCCCGCGCGCTGGGTCTCACCGGGACCGTGACGACCGCACTGGTTTTGGTGGCGATCGGGACGACGACCTTCCTCGTCGCCGCGGTATCGCTCGGCGCCTACTGGTGGGCCGCCGGGTTGTACGCGGTCGCTGCCCTCTTCACTCTGCGATTCATCTCCGGAATACTTCGTGGTGTCCGCGGTAAACCGCTGGATGATGCGATTCTGATCGCACGGGAGAACACCCGGCGGCTGCCGTTGTACGGCGCGGTAATGGGTTGGGGGAGCGTTGTTCTCGCGATGGCGGTATTCGCCGCACGCTGACGCCGCCGGGTGCAGCCGGAAAGGATTCCAATAATCATGCCATTGCCCGAGTCGATATCCTATGCGCTGCCGGAGGCGCTGCCGCCGAATATCGTGGATTGGACAGTGGATCCGCGCCGCGCGGTGGTGCTGATCCACGATATGCAGCGCTATTTCATCCGGCGGTTCGACGGCTCCGCCGAACCGATCTCCGCCGTCGTACGGAACATCGCGCGCATCAAACGTGCCGCCGTGCGATCGGGGTGCCCGGTGATCTACACGGCCCAGCCGGGGGATCAGGAGCCGGCGACCCGCGCGTTGCTCGCGGACTTCTGGGGGCCGGGCCTGTCCGGTGCCGCGGAGGACACCTCGGTGATCAGCGAACTCACGCCGGACCGGCGCGACGTCACGCTGACGAAGTGGCGCTACAGCGCCTTCTCGCGCACCGATCTGCTCCGGCGGCTGAGCGCGGCCGGCCGGGACCAGTTGGTCATCACCGGCGTCTACGCCCACATCGGCTGTCTGGCAACGGCTTTGGACGCTTTCATGCACGACGTCCAGGTCTTCCTGATCGCGGACGCGGTGGCCGACTTCTCGCGGTCGCATCACGAGCAGGCCCTCGACTACATCGCCTCTCGTTGCGGCGCTGTGGTCCGCACCGACGACACCGTCGGGCATCTCCGCCGCGCCGGTGCCGAGCCTGCGCCGTCGACCGACCTGCTGGAGCAGCAATGGGTGGGGTAGAACGCGCGGCGACGTGCGTGCTCACGGGTCCGGAAGGCAGTCTCGTCGGCACCGGTGTCCGGCACAGCTATACCGATCTCGACACCGCGGCGAAGGCGCTGCGCAACGACGACGCATCGATCCTTCTGGGTGCCTTGCCTTTCGACCCGGCCGCGCCTGCCGCCCTGATCGACCCCATCGCTTTCCGGCGCGCGCCGGACCGCTGGCGGCACGGCCGAAACGCCGAACCGTGGCGGCCCCGTCTGCGGTCCATCGAACCGGATCCGTCGGCCGCCGAGCATCAGCGGCGGATCGAATCGGCGCTCGACGCGATCGCCGCCGGACTGCTCGACAAGGTGGTGCTGGCGCGCCGGATGCGCTTGACCACCGAGCGGGCGATCAATGGTGTGGCGATGCTGCGCGCCTTGGTCGGGCGTGACCCGCGTGCGAATGGGTTCTATCTGGATCTTGCTGCCTTCCGTGGTCCCGGCGCGGCGTTGGTCGGCGCCAGTCCCGAACTGCTGATACGGCGGACGGGCTCGCAGGTCTACGCGTGCCCGCTCGCCGGTTCGGCACCGCGGCGGGGGGCTGTGGAGGCGGACCGTACCGCGGCCAGGTTGCTGGCCTCGGAGAAGGACCGGCGCGAGCATCGCTTTGTCGTCGACTTCATCGTGTCCGCCCTGGCGCCGCTGTGTTCCACGCTGCGCTGGTCCGAGAAGCCCGAGATCTTCGGTACCCCCGATCTCGTACATCTGGGCACTCCGATACGCGGCACCCTCGCTGATCCCGGCTGCACGTCCCTGGACCTGGCACGCGTCCTGCAGCCCACGCCGGCACTGGGCGGCACGCCGCGCGGCGAAGCGATGCGGCTGATCGAGGAGATCGAGGGCGACCGCGGCTTCTACGGTGGCGCGGTCGGATGGTGCGACCGGTCGGGAGACGGAGCCTGGAGCGTCTGTATCCGATGCGCGGAGATCGCCCCCGGCGGCCACGTCGCCACCGCGTTCGCCGGCGGCGGGATCGTCGCGGGGTCGGAGCCGGCGGCGGAGGTCGAAGAGACCATGGCCAAGTTCCGGGCGATCCTGAGCGTCTTCGACGACGAGCCTGCCGCATGAATACCATTGAGCGGCAGCGTGATTCGGGCTGTGCGCTGGTTGTCGGTGCGGCGGGCGGGATCGGCGGTGCCGTCGCCGACCGGCTGGCCGCGGCGGGGCGCGACCTTGCTCTACTCGACCGGGACGGTGCGGCACTCGCCGTGGTGGGCAAGCAGATCCGGACGAACTACGGCTCGGACCGTCGAGTCACCACCCATGTGGCGGATATCGGCAGCCGCGCCGAGGTGGAGCGCGCCGTCGACGAGATCGAGCGGCAGCACGGCCCGGTCGGCGCGCTGGCCTGTACCGCCGGCGTGCTGCACCGCGGCCCGCTCACCGATATCGATGTCGACGCCGTGCAGCGCATGATCGACGTGAATGTCGTTGGGGTACTGCATCTGCTCGCGTCTGTCGGCGGCCGGATGAAGCAGCGGCGCCGCGGGTCGATCGTCGTGATCGGGTCGAACGCCGGGGCGGTACCGCGGCTGCACATCGGTGTGTACGGCGCGACGAAGGCGGCCGCCGCGTTGCTCACCCGCGTGGCCGCGCTGGAGCTGGCGCCCTACGGGGTGCGGGCCAATGTCGTGGCGCCGGGCTCCACCGATACCCCGATGCTGCGGGCGCTGTATCCGAACGAGGACGAGATGGTCCGGCACGCCGTCGGCGGCAGCCCGGCCGACTTCCGCTTGGGTATACCGCTGGGGCGGCTCGCGCAGGCGTCCGATATCGCTGCGGCGGTGCACTTTCTGCTCTCCGACGCGGCGCGCCACATCACCATGCAGACGCTGTACGTCGACGGCGGGGCGACGCTGCACGACTGAGCGGCATCGCTCAGTCCTGGTAGCGCAGTCCGGTGAGCGTCAAGGAGACGAGCCGCTGCACCGCGGCCTTGCTTTCCAGGCTGTTCGCGCCGGTGATCGCGAACAGGCAGTAGTTGGCCAGTTCGAAGGGGTTGATGTCGTCGCGAATCCGCCCCGCCGCCGCGGCGTCGGCGATCACGCCCTGCAGCAGGCCGTGCAGCTGCCGCTGCGACTCGGCCACCCGCTCGTTCGTGTGCATGAGCGATTCGACCTGGGCGCCGTGCATCTCCCGGCGTTGGTTCTCGGCGCGGCGCAGGTGGATCTCGGCGTAGGCCTCCAGCACCGCGCAGAGCCGCTTACCCGGGTCGGTCTTGCCGTCGCGCACCGTGGACAGATGCTCGAGGTGCCGATTGATCTGACGCTCGTGCCAGGCCGCGAGAATCGTTGCGATATCAGGGAAGTACCGATACAGGGTCGCGCGGCCGATGCCGACCTTCTCGGCAACCTCCGACATCGTCGTCGACGCGGGTCCGTGTTCGAGGGCGAGCGCCCACGTGGTGTCCAGGATCGCCTCGCGGACATCGCGGCGGTGCGATTCGACAGTGGCGGCCCAAGGTCTCGACATCAGCGAAGTATAGCGCGGTATCCCAAGTAGGTCATTTCGTATCGACATGGACAGAATGTCCGATAGAATGGAACGCATGGACGAGTCGGCTGATCTCCGGGTTGGTAATCCCGAGCGAGAGCAAGCGCTGAGCGACCTTTCGGCACATCTCGGGGCGGGGCGGCTCAGCGTCGCCGAATTCGACGAGCGCAGCGCGCAGCTGGTGCGTGCCACGACCCGGCGGGACATCGCGGCGGTGTTCACCGATCTCCCTGCACTGGCGCCCGCGCAGGCGGAAGTCGCCGAGCAGGTCGAGCGGGATCCGGCGTACCGGCGAGTCATGGTCCTCGCGGCGGCCGCACTCGTCACGGCCGCACTGACCGTCGGACAGCTCAGCTGGCTGTGGTTCCTGCTGCTGATCCCCGCTGTCCGGCGGGTCCTCGTGCGGCGGCCGGACCCGCATCATCCGCCGCACCGCGGGCACCCGGCCGCGCGCATGCACGAACTGCGCACCAAATCGCGCGCGGCGATTCATCGGTAAGGGTTCGCGGCTCGGGTGAGTTCTCACCCTTGAGCGGAAGTGCAACATCACCGAGCCGAACGAGGTGGCGGCCGTCGATGCCTTTCCGATCAGGCGGATCGCCGAGCGCTGGATCGCCGCCAGCGGTCCGGCCGGGCTGTTGACCTGATCGCGGCTGTCATCACAGAGCTGCCACGCGCCCCGCAGCAGCTGTATCTGCTGTGAAGTGTGTGGATCGTCTGTGAGGCTGCGAGTTTCGCGCCTGACGGTGCTCGGACGGCCCTGCTGTGGTCGGGGTCGGTTGGCCAGCGGGTCGGTCCTGCGAAGGTGCCGTGGGTCGGCACGTGGTCGGCGAACCGGGTCGCCCTCCGCGGGTAGTCCAGTTGCCGCGGCGGCGGTCCCGGGTGACCCAACCGGCGTCCGGGATCACCGTCCGACTCCCAGGGCCGCGCGGGCGATGGCGTCGGTGTCGGCGAGGGTCACCGAGTTGACGCCCGGGCGGGCGCCTGCGGCGGTGACCCAGCGCACCGACTCGGTGGGTACGCCGCAGGCGAACCGGCGGGGATGGCTGCGTCCCTTTCCGTCCAGCACCGCGTGCGAACCGGCCATGACGTCCAGTCCACCGGTCGGGTAGTCGTCGCGGTCCGGATCGAACACCGTGTGGCTGCGCACCTCATCGCGTTGAAAAAGGTTGCGCAGCAGCGGGTCTCCGGTGCGAGGTAGATCGGGCGCGGGCAGAAACGCGTCGATCAGCGTGCGCGCGGATGTCTTCGAGCCGGCGACGCTCGGCGAATCGGCGACGAAACAGCCGAGCGCCGGATCGACCCGGACGCGCATACCCGGGCCGACGACGCGGACGATGCCGGCGCGGATGAGCGCTGCCAGCTCGGCGATCCGATGCGCGGGTGGTCCGATGGACAGGAAGGCATTCAGCGGCGTGTACCACCGATCGAGGTCGTCACGGTAGGAACGGCCGGTGATGCCGCCGTAGTCGACGACCAGGCGGACCTCGTTGCGCAGATCCCGCAGCACATCCAGCGCCGCCTTGACCGGGCCGTGGACGTTGCCGAGTTCGGCATGTCGGACGTCCGCGTCCAGGTAGCCGAGCAGCCACGATCGGAAGTCCGCGGGATCGTCGAAGTGACGGCCGCCGGTGGGGTCGGCGATCGTCGCCCAATCCCATCGTTGGGCGCGGGGGACGCGAAACCGATCCAGTACGTCGGCGGCGTCCGGTGCGGTGGGCGCGTGCAGATAGCGGTGTCGGAACTCGCGGAGTTCGCGGGCACTGACCCGGTCGGCGATCGCCGCGGTGTAGTACACCGATTCGACCTCGCGGGCGATCAGCGGCCAGACGTCGCGGCGAAACGACAGGTCGCCGGATTGCTCTGCCCTGGTACGGAATTCGGCGATGCGCCGGGCGTCGAGCAACTGTGGTTCGTAGCGGCCGTCGACCCCTTTCTGGTTCTCGCCACGCGCGTGGTGGGGTACACCGCGCCGACATCCCGCGATGATCAACGGTTCGCTGCCGGACGGGATGTACTCCAGCGGTCCACGGGTCTGTTTGAAACAGCCGCCGCGTCCCGCGGTCAGCAAGGTCAGGTAGTCGAAGAAGGTGAGGCCGAGGCCGCGCACGAACACGGGCTCGCGGGCCGGTATCTGGTCGACGTCGACATCGGACGCGTTGGCGGGCGCGAAATAGGTCAGGCCCGAAGTTCTTGCGGCGTGGGCTATTTCGGGGCTGTTCGTCGCGGCCAGCGGCAGGTGGCCCTGGGTGAGGACCACCGCGTGCAAGCCGCGCAGGTGTTCGCCGTTGCTCAACCGGAGTTCCTGGAGTCCGGAGGGTTCGTCGCGCAGGTCCAGCGCAGTGGCGGTGATTTCCTGTGCGTGCGCGACAGAACGGTATCGGTACCGAATGTGCTCGTAACTCCAGCGCAGATAATATCCGTACCCGGCTCGGGTGGGATAAGTATCCGGGCCGAGCGTGCGGAGTCGCGCATAGATATTCTCCGGTAGCTCGGCGAAATTGCCGATTTTGTCCAGGAAGCTCGCCCATTCGTAGAGGCTGGGACCGGGCTCGATCGGTCCCGCCATCGCCACCGAGGCGTCGGTGAACACGGTGACCTGCGAGGCGACCGTGTTCATCAGCAGCTCACCGGACTGATCCGTGCGCCACACCGTGCCCGTCCCGACCCTGGTCGAATCGACGAGCAATACTTCGATGCCGCCCGATTCACCCGCGGCCCGTGCGTTGGCGCAGATTCGCTCGAAAACACTCAATCCGCGTGGACCTACCCCGACTATCGCAATTCGCAGGACCGGTTCCGGGCGCTCGGCGCGCGGATATTCTGGAGTCGCCGGTGAAATCAAAGCCCCGCCCCCCGGAACAAATAAAGTCGGTGCCGCGCAATTGGGCGACGAATTCGATGCTATTCAGCCCGCGCGCGAAGCGTCAACGGGGCAGCGTCCGGGTCGCGGTGCCGAGCGCGGGCGTCGACATGGCCAGTGGAGCGGAGTGCTTGCCCGGCCCCGGCAGGCGGCCGAACGCGCTATCCTTCTGTGTGCGAGGAGGTTTCATGACGTGGACGGCCCAAATGTTCTTGCAGCCGCAGCGTAAGGCGGGTCGGTACCTCGACCTCTTCGGCGCGCTGTTGCTCTGCGCGGGCGGCTTTCTCTTCGGAATGTACCTGTCGTTCATGGTCGGCATGCTCGGTGCGCCAGGCGGGCACGCGAGCGAGTGCACGGGTACCTGCCGTACCTACGCCGACGCCAGCGTCTACCTGATGGGTTACGGGACATGCGTTCTGGAGCTGGTGGTACTCGCGCTGGTAGTCCGGAGTCGGCGGCGCGGGCGCCTCGCCTCGGTATGGCCGATGTGGTTGTTCCCGGCCCTGGTCGTCCTGGCCGGCATCAGCGTCTTCCTCGTCTTCTTCGGCCCCGCCTTCCCCGGAGACTTCCTTCCCACGACCCCCGAATATCTGCCCTCCCTGAGCTGAAGTCGCGCACGCACCCGAGGCGCCACCAAGCGAACGAGCAGCGCAACCTTGGGAGGCAGACGATGCAGCACTTGAATAACCGAGGTGCCGGTTGAACTCAGCTGTCGTGCTCCGGCGAGGGTGAATGTCGTTCGGACAACTCCGCGTTGAGCGCGTGGGCTTGGGCCAGTTGGTCTTCGAGGACGACGATGCGGGCGGCTGATTCGAGGGTGGTGCCGGTGTCGACGAGTTCACGCACGCGCGCGGCCAAGCGGAGCTGGTAGCGAGAGTAGCGGCGGTGCCCGCCGTCTGAGCGTTGCGGTGTGAGCAGGTCGACGGAGTCGAGCCCGCGCAGGAAGGCCGCGGTGACGCCGAGTAACTCCGCGGCACGGCCCATGCTGTAGGCGGGATAGTCGTCGTCATCGAGCCTGTCCGCGGCGGACGGGCCATCGGTGGGATTGGTGTTCGGTTGTTCCACAGCACCTCTTGATGTTTCAACGCCGAGGGGCCCCGGCGCGTGGTGCGCCGGGGCCCAGGATTTACGAAGGGGTATCGAGTACTAATTCTGTCCACCCGGCCGGTAAGGCCGGAGCCTGGCTCAGCACCCGGCATGGCGGGCGCGGAACCGGTAGAGAGCTGCTCAGTGACCACCTCCCGGGTTGTCCGATAGTGCCTTCGGTGTGTACTGCTCCCCTCCGGCGGTCCGGCCGACTGCACCGGATTCTCTTCTCCGCCGGAGGGGCGGTAAATCTCATTCCGGGCAGCTCACCTGCCCGGCCACTGGACTTTCATCTCCAACAACAGAGAACATACCTCCCACTTCGCAGAATGTCTACATCCGCGAGTGTAGATTTTTTCGATCCGCGGGTGGCGGTACGGGCAAGGCGAGGCTCGACCTCCTTGGGCCTGCGCTGAACAAGAAGGGCGACTGGGGTGGTCGGTTCGCCGGGATGTGTGGGCGGCACGTATGCTCGCCCTCACGCCATCTAGGCATCGGGTCGCCCAAATCCTCGCTAGGGCAACGCTGGTCGGCGTCAGCCGGTCGTTCTGAAACGGGTTGGTGACCGCCGGCCTCACCGGGACCGCTGATGCCGATGACCTACCGGTCTCCTATGGGAACGGTGAAATGCTTCGCGTCGCCACAACCGATTGGGACGGACCGGTGCCCGGCGCCCACGACTTCTCTTGCCGGCCATCGACCGAGCACCCGAACCGGTCGTGCTGACCACCTCGACATTCCTGTCCGCAGCGGTCAATTGGACAGCACTCGCCCCATACCTGCACAACCGCGGATTCTGCGTCTACACCGTCGACTACGGGCGCCGGATGTACTCGAACCCACCCGGTCTCAACGGATTCGATCCGATACCGATGTCGGCCCGTGAAGTCTCGACCGTGGTCGACAAGGTGCTCGAGGCCACCGGCGCGGCCAAGTCGACCTGGTCGGCCATTCCCGGGGCGGCGTAGTCGACCGCTACTACATCAACGCCCTCGGCGGTGCGGACAAAGTCGACGACATGGTGCTGCTGTCCTCCCCTTATCAGCCCACCGGCCTACCCATCGATCTGGCCGGTCTGGGCACGTATTTCGCGCAGCCGTACTCGCCCACGGCGGTAGCCGTGATCGGCACAGTGTTGGATCCAGCTCACCCGCAACAGATCCCGTGCTCGACCGTTATCGGATTCGCCGCGGGCTGATCGCGATCACGGCACCCGCGCGGCGCGGGATATCCGGGTCCGCGGGACAGCGACCCCGGTTCGATCGGTGGTGCAGGTCAGCAGGTGGCCCGCGGTGGTGATGTAGAGGGTGCCGGCGTCGAAGGCGATCGACGAGACGAATTCACCGGGCAGGTCGATGGTGGTGTCGAGTTCGCCGTCGGGATCGAACCGGGCAACGGCGCCGCCGCTGCCCAGCGCGACCCAAACCCCGCCGTCGGTATCGACGGCCAGGCCGTCGCATTCTCCGACGGGAGCATTCGCGAAAACCTGCACGTCGCCGTCGCGGACCGCCAGCACTCGGCTTTCGGCGTATTCGCAGACATAAAGCGTGGTGCCGTCGGGCGCGAAGCCGAGCCCGTTGGGCCAGCGGACCCCGGAGACGGCAGGGGTCACTACTCCCGCCGGGTCGATTTTCACCACTTCGCTCGGTACGGCCGGTTCGCCTCGTTGCGGGTTGTGGCGCAGGACTCCCACATACAGCGAACCGTCCTCGCCTACGGTCATGTCGTTGAAGCCGGTCGCGCCCTCGACCGCCAGCAGCGGCCATTGCCCGTCCGGCCCGGCATAGGACACATCCCGTCCGGTCATGACCAGCCCGCCGTCGACGTGTAACGCCAATCCGCCGATGCCCCTGCGGGATTCGACAAAGGTCCTGGTCTCACCGGCCGCGTACTCGAACACCCCACCGGCGGTGACGTTCGAAAAAAGCACGCTCCCATCGGTTTTCACCAAGGGCGCTTCCAGGAGGCCTTGCTGGGAGGTCAAACGTGCCAGATTTGTCATAGGGTGCCACCGCCACCGATCAGCCAGGGATTGAAGGTACAGGTGAGTGCAGGGTGCGCGCTTGGGTCCAGGGCGCGCAGCGCGATGGAGACGGCACGGGGGGAGTACATCATGGTGAGGTGATCGGAAAGGTCCTGTGCACCACCGTCTTGGAGCGTGATGTTGTGGACCGTGGCGCCGGCAGTCGGCGTCAGGAAGGTGATCGGGTACGGATTGGTCACCTCGTCGTAGCGGGTGGCCATGACCGTGTATTCCACGTCGGCAGCGGTGTCCCCGCCGGCATTGAGCCGGTGCAGGAATTCGGAATCGGCGATCAGTTCGACCGGGGCGTGTCCCAGCGGGAGTTCGACCAACCCGAGCACATCGATGCCGAGGTTGTTGATGGTGCGTCCCAGCGTGCCGATGCCGTTGAACGAGGTCCCGTGATATGCGGCGTCGAAAGAGATCAGCTGGCGAACTTTCGCGGCTCCGCCGTCGAATTCGAGGTACCAGTTCGCCATCGGGCCGCCCTGGGAGTGCGCGACGAGGTCCACCTCATGTGCGCCGGTGGCCGCCAGCACGCGGTCGACGAAGGCGCTCAGTTGCTGGGGCGAGTTCTCGACATGGCCCACGCCTCCCGCACCGGGTAGCAGTGACCCGAGCCCGCCACCGGCGAGCGGATTCGATCGGCCGTAATTGAACGCGAAGGAACAGAAGCCGGCGTCTTTGATCGGCTGGCCCATGAAAGCGAAATTGTCATATGCGCTCATCCACGTCCCATGGAGCAAAATCACCGGACGTGGATGCTCGGCACTCGGTCGACGGTTCCAATCGTTGGCGCCGGGCGGAGCCGAATCGGGATGAAACATGTTGTAGGCGAACGCCGCCAAGGCCTGTTCCGTCGACGGCTCGTTCGATTCGGCGTGTCCGGTCGCCGGTCCACCGACAACCATTGCCGCAACCACGAGCACCACAGCGAGGATCCGACGGCGCACGGTGGTTCGAGCAGAAAACTGAGCACGATGCCGCCGTCGGCACGCACGCGCAGAATTGGTGGCGCCTCGATTCCGCCGGGCCGACAGGATGCTCGATAGATACATCAGTTCACCCTAGAAATCTCCGATAGATTCTCCCAGTGGCGTTATAGCCAACTATTCGTCTGTATTCGCCACACAAAGTTATCTACCTGGAGCCGAGGACCGACCGGCGGCAGCTAGGGGCGACTTTGTCGCCCGATGGCACGAGCCGCTGCGCCCACGCGCGGCCGTCGCGGCAGCGAAGCGACTTCTCGTCCTTCTTGGAATGCGGACTCGGCCGACACCGCACAACATCCACGATATCGGCGAGGGTTCACGCCGATCTGAATGTCCCCGGACTGCGGCCGGTAGTCCGGCGGATGAGTCGATTCAATGTCGAGGCGTCGGCGAGGCCGACCGCATGTGCGACTTCGGTGACGCTGCGCCGCGCATCGCTCAGCAGATCCAGCGCAGCCTCCACCTTGATCCGTTGCGCGAATTGGATCGGCGACAAGCCCGTCGCCGCCTGCACTCGCCGTGTCAGGGTGCGCGCGGAAAGGTGGGTCGTGGAGGCAAGGTCGGCCAGCCGGATCGGGCGGTCGATCCGATCGAGGACATAGCGTTCGATAGCCGCCAAGTCCGGATCCATGTCGCGAAAGACCACGCTGCGGCGGAACGGGGCCTGTGATGCTCGCGGGGCCGCCGTGGCGCGGGCGGCGATCGCTCGGGCGACCTCGAGACCGAACACCTCCTCGTTTATGGCGAACAACAGATCCAGGTGAGCCATCGCCGCGCCCGCGGTGAGCACCGGACCGTCCTTGACGACCATCTGGTCGGCATCCAGGTGGCAATCCGGGTATCGAGCGGCGAAAAGGCCGGCCAGCCACCAGGTCGTGGTGACGGTACGCCCGCCGAGCGCGCCGGCTTCGGCGGCGACGAACGTGCCGGTGCACGATGCGGCGACCCTGGAGTCGATCGCCTTGGCCAGCCACTCGACCGCGGCCTGCACGTCTGCCTCCGCGAGGCGGCGTTCCATCTCACCGGCCGAGGCATTGCCGATCCCGGGGACCACCACCCATGGCCGCGCCGGACCGGCCTGCGCCACCGGCACCGCCGGGACGAACATCCCGCCACGCAGCGCGACGATTCCGCTGTCACCGCCGACCACCCGCACATCGACCGGCGCGTGATCGGGCCCGTGGTGGCTGCGCGTGACGGCCTCGGCGAGGTCGAGCGTTGCCGCGACGGCGATCGGTGTCGTTCCAGGCACCACGAGCAAATCCATGGACAACATCTGGCCACCTTAGTCACTTTCGGTCCGTTTCGGCCGCCTTCAACGAGGTCGTAGCGGTCGATGTGGCCGACGCTCGGACTTGCAGACCGTGCGAATCGCGAAAGCAGCAGTACTTCAGCGTAGGAATTAGCAACGGACGCGGACCAGTGGCGAAAATGCCAGATAATCGACCCATCTGGCCACACTCGGTGGGGCACGAGTGATCGAGGTTGCGGCGCCTACTGCGGACGAGTCGCCGCTAGAAAAGAAAGAAGGCCCTGGTAGCTCGACTACCAAGACCTTGTTATGTGTGTGCGCCATCAGGGACTCGAACCCCGAACCCGCTGTTAGTGGTTCGGGGTCCTTCCAATATCGCCGTTGATCACGCACAGTCCCCGGGGCACGCCCTACCAGGGGCGATGGCGAAACGCATCGCACATCAGTCACGGTCGATCACCAGTAATCACCCCGAAAGTTTGGGGTAATTTTGGGTGGCTCGAATCGACCCGCCCAACACCCGCTCCAACGTTGATCTCGTGCGTCCGGGACACGTTGCAGGTTCGTGCCCTCTGCGGCGGGGCACTAACTAGATGGGAGCAGGTTCGGCCAGCATCTTCTTAGTGGCCGGTTGGTGCTCGAAGCTGACTTTGCGCTGTGACGGCCGCCGATCGTTATGTCTCGGTTCGGATCTCGGGGTGGTTCGAACAGAAGCCACTCGTCTTGAAGTGATGGGAAGTCTCGCGCGCAGCCCGGGAGCGTTACATCCGCGTTGAATCCGTACAGGCCGGATGGCGGCCCGCCCTCATGCGCAACCACTGTCGCTTGCCGCCATCGAGGGACCACCACGTTGCCAGTAGTGGGACCACCGACAGCTGCGCACAAGTGGAACGGGTTATCGCGCTTCTGATTGTTGGATGCCGAGTTCCCGAACGCCCGCCCGGCGGCATTACAGCGTATTCGGGGTGCGTTTTTCCTTGCGGATGGTCTGCACGAGCGCGACCATCACTCCAAATCCCCAGAGACCTAGAGCGACAGCGGGCACGTAGGCACCGAAGAGGCCGTCGTAGGCGAAGGGTCCGGTCTTGAAGAAGTTGATCAGGAACGACGGCGCGAACAGCAGTCCGCACCACAGGCTCAAGTAGGCGACCCACCGCGGGAAAGTTTCGGTTCCCTTGGGCGCGAGCAGGATCGGAGCGGCCAGCGACCACAGCCACAGGGTGAACAGCGGCCAAATGTAGAGCAGCAGGAACCATCCCAGGTCATAGAACATCTGGGTGATGTTCGGGTCTTGCCGTGGTCGGAACGCGGCCAGCGCCCACGCCATGGGCACCAGGTAGGTGACTGCCAGTGTGGCGGCGAAGCTGATCAGTTGCAGGTAGGTGAACACCGGGACGTCGGCCTCCATCCGCCTGGTGCGCGCGACGAGGACGGCGCCGAAAGGTCCGAAGAAGAACACCCCGACCACCATCATCAGGACACCGAATCGAATACGGGTCTGGTGCTCTGCGAACATCGCCGCGATCTGTTCAGCGCTCGCGTCCGGCGAGGGGATCGGCAGGGCGAAGCGGGCGACGAGCACGAGGCCGGGGACGTAGAGGGCCAAGACGCCCAGCACCGACAGTGTGCTGAGCAGTTGTACCCGGATGCTGGTCGATCGAGTCGTCATGTGTCACTCCTTTGCGAGGAGCCGAATGCTACTTTGAGACGATGGAACTCTCAATATCTCACGCAACGGAGCGTGGACCAGCCGACGCGGACCCCCACCGCAGGCGTGTCCCCGGTGAGGTGGGCTTGTGGGTGTTCCTGTTCGGCGATCTGGTGATCTTCGCGTTGTTCTTCGGCACGATCGCGTTCTACCACCGCGCCCGACCGGAGATGTTCACTGCGGGGCAGGCTCACCTGAGCGTGGGTTTGGGTGTACTCAACATCGTTGTGCTGCTGACGGGTTCGTTGTTCGTCGCGCTGGGAGTGCAGGCCGCGCGGCAGGGCTTGCCCCGTGCCGTCGGCTGCCTTCTGCTGGGCGTCGCCAGCGGGGTCGCGTTCGCCGCCGTCAAGACGATCGAGTACACCCGCGCGATCAGGGCCGGCCTGCTGCCGACGACCGACGACTTTTTCATGTCCTACTTCGTGTTCACCGGAATCCATCTCGGTCACGTCCTGATAGGCACCGCGCTACTGGCCGGGCTGGCGTACCTGGCGCGGCGGCCTGCGTTGACCGATGGGCAGCTGAAGTTCATCGAAGGCGGCGCGTGCTTCTGGCATCTGGTCGACCTGCTGTGGATCGCCCTGTTCGCGTTGCTCTACCTCGTCTAGGAAGCGCACAAATGTTTGTCCTGCTACGCCAGCGCCGACTGGTCCTCACCTGGCTGTTACTTGTTGCCGCTACCGGGATTTCGCTGCTGCTGGGCAGCGGACACACCACCGCGAGCACCCTTGGCGCGCTGGCGGTCATCACCATCACGTTCACCAAAATCTGGCTGGTCGGGTTCACCTTCATGGAACTCGATACCGCACCCCGGGTCCTGCAAATCCTGTTCACCAGCTGGGTCGTAGCCACCGCCGTCACCCTTGCAGGATTCTATGCCCTGAGCTGAGCACCGAGGACCCGCTGTACTGGGCAGATCAGTGCGTTTGGTCGCCGCGCCTTGGCCGATTTTTTCAGCCCGGTCAGCGGGCTGTTTGCGTGCGTTACGTCACGGTACATCTCGCTCTGTGAACCGCCCGCCTCCCGCGTGGCAGTGCATTGCGTGGCGGGCTGACGATGAAGTTCGGACACCCGAGGGAAGGGGAGGCGGCTCTGACCTGTGTGAGTCGGGCGTGGTCAACCGCTGTCGCTCCTCGCGGTCTTAGTTAATTACTCCGAGCACGCCCGCTTCTGCACAAATTGTGGAAGGCATTTTGTGGCCAGAGTTTCAGGATGACCGTTTGACCGGCCTGAGCTACGACTGTTGTTGTCCGGAAGGCGATTTCGATGCCTTGTGCCCACCGAAGTCGGGCCGATACTCGCGGGGCGAGTCAGGGGTTTGCGCGGTGAGGGTGGTTGCGGTGGGAGGTTGACCAACCCAGATCTGCTGGGAGGGGGTTTCGGGGTATGGGCCGGTGGTGGCGCCGGTGTTGTCGTAGAGGCGGGTGGGCTGGGTGTCGGGTGCATAGGCGGGCCAGCCCGGGTCGCCGGTGGTCGCGAAAGCTACCCAGTCGGTGCGCATTCGGGTGCCGAGGGCGACCGCTTGGGGTGCGGTCGGGTAGCCGAAGAACGCGAGTCCTTCGGGGGTGTCGTATGTGCCGAAAATCATCGGGAGGTCGATGGCGTGCCCGGCCCCGGCCGGGGTTTGGTCGTAGCGCAGTTCGTAGAGGGAGGTCTTGCCCTCCAGGCCGTCACCGCGGCCTGGCAGCACTTCATGCCCGAGATCACCGCACCTCAATACGCGGTCCTGGTGGCCCTGGACGAGCGCGGCGAACTGAACCAAACCCAGATCGGACGACTGACCTCGATGGACAAGTCCACCCTCGGAGCCATGCTCGACCGGCTCGAAGCGCGGGGCGACATCGACAAGGCCATCGACCCGAACAACCGCCGACGCCGGACGGTCCGGCTGACCAGCCAAGGCCGCCGGGTCGTGGCCGAACAGGAGGCAGCCGCGCTGGCCGCCGAAGCCTGGATCGTCGGCGCGTTAGGCGAAAACGAAGCACCTGGATTCCTCGCGCACCTGCGCACGCTCGCCCGTACTCCACCCCCGACATCCTCATAAACGCAGGGCGACGATCGCGATGGCACGCCTCAGCGACCGAGGACCCCTCCGGACAACCGCTCCGCGGCAGGAGCGGATGGTTGTTTTCAGCATTCGCGCGGGCGGTTCAAGTTCGATTCGGGCAGCGGGGGTGTGCTGGTTCAGAGCGGCCGGCAATCTCGCTGTGGAGTCGGATATCGCTGTTGGGGACCGGGGAAATGTCGAAATCGGCCGTAATAGCCCGGCGTGGCACGCGACATCGAATGGTTGGCGAATAGCGTTCCGTTCGTCAGCAAGTATTTCGCTATCGGCCAGATGTGTTCCGCAGATTCGGGACTGCCCCGGAACCCCGGCAGGTCGCTGAGGTTCCTGGGTCGCTGTGAAATGTTTACCGCCCCAGATGTTTTCATTGAGAAGGAGCCGGATTATGAGTCTGCCTGATGAGCTTGTTGCCATGTTGCGCCGCCCTAGCACCTGCTATTTGGCGACCTTGATGCCCGATGGGTCGCCGCAGCTCACGCAGACCTGGGTGGACACCGATGGTGAGAACGTCATCATCAACAGTGTCGAGACCCATATGAAAGCGCGCAACATCGCTCGTGATCCGCGAGTGGCGTTGACCGTCTCCGACCCGAGCGATCCGACGACCTTCTTCCAGGTCCGGGGCGAGGTCGTGAACACGACGACCGAGGGCGCCGAAGAACATGTCGAACGGTTGTCGCAGCGCTACCTCAACCGCCCGTACCCGCGGTTCACCGGTGGCGAGGAGGTCCGCGTGATGTTCATGATCGCACCGGAGAAGGTGAGCCGCACTCCTGCTCAACCGTTGAGCACCGCGAGCGTTCGATAGGTCACGCTGGCGCGGCGGCCCGGCGCAATGGCTGGTAGGTGAGCTGTTTTACCCGGCTCAGGAACAGTGTCGCGTCGATGTGCACGACACCGTCGAGACTGCCGAGCGGCCCGCTGAGGTAGGTGTAGAGGGCTGCGACATCGGTGACGACGACACCGGCGACCAGATTGGACGGGCCGCCGGTCGCCGCAGCGAAGACGACTTCCGGATGGATCGACAACTGCGCGCCCACACGAGCCAGCACGGGTGGCGCCGCGGTGATCCACAACAGGGCCGAAACCCGGCCACCGAAAAGCTCCGGCGCGAAGTCGGCGTCGGTATACACCGCGCCCGAGCCGAACAGCGCGGCCAGCCTCCTCTTGATCACCGACTCCGAAAGTCCGGTTGCGCGTGCGAGTTCCGGGGTGGTTGCCCGCCCGTCGGCTTCCAACGCGGTGACCACGGACTGGTCTTCGGCGGTCAGCTGGACCGCCCCGGACGGAAGTGCCGCGTCCAGATCGGGCAGCAGCGGAGACCGTATTGCGAGCGCCTGTTCATGGGTCAGTCCGTCGGGTCGTTGAGGCCAGCCGCTCGGTCCGCCGTGGAAGCGGTGCAGTACCTGCTGGGCTCGGATCTCGACGATGCTGGGGGTGCGGGGCAGCTTGCCGAGCAGCAGTTCGCGGTCTCCGCGCCGTGGGGCGCTGGCCATGCACACCACCTCGGTGCCGCCCGAGGCGAGCGCGACCCACGCGGTATCGGGCCGGCGAGCCAGAGCCGTGGCGATGGCGGCCGCGCCTTCGGGGGTGCAGCGCAGTCGCAGCATCCACAGATCGTGACCCAGGACCAGCGGATCACGTTGCAGGACCACCCGCAACCCACACTCCGCCCGGAGCCGACGGTAACGGCGGGCGATGGTCTGATCGGAGACGCCCAGCACCTGCGCGATCCGGCTGAACGGTGCCCGCCCGTCCACTTCCAGCGCGTGCAGAATGCGGCGATCGAGCGCGTCGACAATGTCGGGTTCGTCCACAGATCTCCTTGCCTGTGTCGGATCCGACTCAGATTAGCCAGTCCGTGCCGATGTCGCAGTTTTGCCGCGCCATTCTTGGGTTGCACCGCAACAGCCTGCGAAAATCGCACACTGAACCGTCACGGGTTGGGGGCCGCTTCTTCCTGGTGGAAGATGGTCGTCATCATGCCGAAGCGTTATCCCCCCGAGGTCCGTGAGAAGGCTGTTCGTTTGGTCTTGCAGCGCCGGGATGAGTTCGACTCGCCTTATGCCGCCGCCAAGGCGATCGGCCCGATGGTCGATGTGCATTACGAGACGTTGCGGGTGTGGGTGGTCAAGGCGTTGGCCCAGAAATCCCGGCCGGGCCAAAAGCAGGCTTCGGACCTGTCTGACACCGAACGTGACGAGCTTGCAAGGCTCCGCAAGGAAGTGCGAGATCTGAAGCAGACCAACGAGATCCTGAAGTTGGCGTCGGCTTTTTTCGCGCGGGAGCTCGACCCGCGACACCGTTGATCGTCGGGTTCATCGACGAATACCGCCAGGTCTATGGCGTCGAGTCGATCTGTGGTGCGCTCTCGGCGCACGGAATCCAGTTCTCGCCAAGGACTTACCGCAAAGCACGCCGCCGGCCCGCCTCGGCCCGCGATATCGCCGACGCCCATGTGGAGAACGTGTTGCGTGATCTGACAGGCAGCCCGGAGCACATGTATGGGCGCCGCAAGATGACCCGCTATCTGCGTCGCCGCGGCCACCAGGTGGCTTTCTGTACCGTCGACCGGATCATGCGCGAACTGGGCCTCAACGGGGTCGTGCGAGGCCGCAGACATCGGACCACCATCCCGGATAAGGACGGGATCCGCGCCGGTGACAAGCTCAACAGGGATTTCACCGCCACCGCACCGAACCTGGTGTGGGTCGCTGATTTCACCTACGTCTCGACCTGGACCGGGTGGGCATACGTTGCATGCGTTTTCGACGCCTACTCTCGCGCGATCGTCGGTTGGACCACCGCTGCCACGAAGACCACAGCGCTGGTGTCCAAGGCGCTGAACATGGCTTTGTGGCGCCGTGATCACTACGGGCATCCGGTCGAGCCCGGATTGATCCATCACAG
Organism: Nocardia brasiliensis NBRC 14402; assembly: GCF_000308475.2. Classification (GTDB taxonomy): domain Bacteria; phylum Actinomycetota; class Actinomycetes; order Mycobacteriales; family Mycobacteriaceae; genus Nocardia; species Nocardia brasiliensis. The sequence continues at coordinate 283,497 of NZ_BAFT02000110.1, forward strand.
CGACGCAGGGTCGCAATACACCTCGGTGAAGTTCGCCGAATCTCTTGCACTACAAAGGCTCTCGGCATCGATCGGCTCAGTCGGCGACGCCTACGACAACGCTCTGGCGGAATCGATCATCGGCCTGTTCAAGACCGAGGTCGTCAACCGCCTCGGCCCATTCAAGACCCTGTCCGAGGTCGAGTTCACGCTCATGGAATGGGTCGACCGGTACAACAACGCACGCCTGCATTCCTGGCTGAACTACATACCCCCAGCCGAATACGAGGCCGCGTACTACTCTCAACAATCGCCACGCCGACCGGCGCTGGCCTGAATCAGAAGCCGGTCCCTTACCCGTGACGGTTCACGTTCCGGAAGGCAGTGGCGACGCTGATCGCCGAGGCGTCGGATTCGAAGACCGCCGCCAAGCAGTTGGGGCACTCGCGCGAGGGGATCACCGAGCGGCACTACATCGCGTCACCCGAGCAGGCCCCGGACTCGTCGGCGGTGCTGGAGCTGGGTTTCGGTGGGGACAGCTGACGAACACGGCTGGGTGCGCGAATGTTTGGGATATTTTGGGAACGGTCCGATCCGCCTGGCGAAACGAAAACGGCCCCTGACCTGTAATGCCAGGTCAGGGGCCGTTTTAATGTGCGCCATCAGGGACTCGAACCCCGAACCCGCTGATTAAGAGTCAGCTGCTCTGCCAATTGAGCTAATGGCGCTTGCTCCGTGTTCCGGTGCGTGAGAAACCTTAACAGGCCGAGGGCGCAGATGTGAAATCGCGCCCTGACCGGCGCGGATGGGTGCATCGGTTGCCGTGTTAACAACGGAGGGGGTGGTTCGGATCTATCCCGTGTAACACCACTGTGTCGACGCGGGATTCGCGTTGGTGCGAGACCTTCGGACTGGCAGAATGTCCGAATGTGGTCTCGACCGTTCCGCAGACACGGCGGGTTGAGCTGTAGCGGGCGGGATCGACTTGAAACGGGGTTGAAGATGAGCGTTGGACGAGGTCGGCGTCGGTGGATACGACATATCAGCGGGCCTGTTGCCGTGCTGGCGGTGGCAGCGTTGGCCCTGTCGGGTTGCTCCTCGTCGAGCACGACGGACTCGTCCACGGTCATGATCGACCGTAATCCGATGCTGGAGTTGATCAAGCCGAAGTTGATGTCCCCGGTCAAGGACGGCGATGTCGGAGTGTCGCCGGGCGTGCCGCTGGCCTTCCATGTCGAGGACGGCCGGTTCACCAATGTGACGTTGGTCAACGCGCAGGACAAGCCGGTGGCAGGCAAGCTGGCCGCGGACGGCCGGTCGTGGGAGACCACCGAGGTGCTCGGCTACGGCAAGACCTACCGGTTGAAGGCGGACGCGATCGGCCTCGGCGGCGCCAATTCGGCGACGTTGAGTTTCACCACCAGTTCCCCCGACAGCCAGACCAAGCCGTATCTGCTGCCCGGCGAGGGCGAGGTCGTCGGCATCGGCCAGCCGGTCGCGGTGCAGTTCGACGAGAACATTCCCGACCGCAAGGCCGCCCAGGATGCGATCAAAATCACCACCGAACCCCCGGTGGAGGGCGCGTTCTACTGGGTGAACAATCGCGAGGTCCGGTGGCGGCCGGAGAACTTCTGGGCACCGGGGACCAAGGTCACCATCAACGTGAACGTCTATGGGCGTGACCTCGGCAACGGTCTGTTCGGGCAGGACAACATCCAGTCGTTCTTCACCATCGGCGATGCCACGATCTTCACCGCCGACGACAACACCAAGCAGGTGGTGGTCGAGCAGAACGGCCAGGTGATCAAGACCATGCCGACCTCGATGGGCAAGAACAGCACCCCCACCGACAACGGCATCTACATCGTGGGCGACCGGTTCGACAAGATGATCATGGACTCGTCGACCTACGGCGTGGCGGTGAACTCGCCGGACGGATACAAGACGCCGGTCGACTACGCGACCCGAATCTCCTACAGCGGCATCTTCTTCCACTCCGCGCCGTGGTCGGTCGGGCAGCAGGGCTACAGCAACACCAGTCACGGCTGCCTGAACCTCAGCCCGGCCAACGCACAGTGGGTGTACCAGAACGCCAAGCGCGGCGACATCACCATCATCAAGAACACGGTCGGCGGAACCCTTTCCGGCACCGACGGACTCGGGGACTGGAACATCCCTTGGCCGGTGTGGAAGGCGGGCAACGCGGACCGCGGTTAGCCACCGGGTTCGGGCGGGCCATCGGTGTGAACCGGTGGCCCGCTTGCTATTTGGCGTCGAAGTAGCATTCGACGATCGCCGTGGTGAACGGAAAACGGACCGGCGTGGCGCCGAAGGTGATGCGCCCCGCGTTCTCCGCGGCGGTGGTGATCGCGGCGGCGACCGTCTCGGCTTCCTCGGCCGGACAGTGCACGATGACCTCGTCGTGCTGGAAGAAGACGAGTTCGGCGCGCAGCCCGGCGTGCGACATCGCGTGGCGTAGGCCGGCGAGCAGCAGCAGTGCCCAGTCGGCGGCGCTGCCCTGCACGACGAAGTTCCTGGTGAACCGGCCGCGGGCGCGGGCCGCGGAGGTGCCGAACCCGCGGAACTCCTCTTCGTCGTGGGTCGGCTCGACCTCCGGCGCGGTGACCGGCGGGCAGGTGCGGCCCAGCCAGGTACGCACCAGACGCCCCTCCTCGCCGGCGTGGGCGGCGTCGTCGACATAGGCCATGGCGGCCGGATAGCGGCGGCGGAGTTCGGCCACGTGGGCGAGGGCGTCACCGGAGGTCTGGCCGTACATCGCGCCCAGCATGGCGATCTTGGCTTGGTCGCGTTCGCCGCCGAACGCATGGGCCGCCAGATCCGCGTACAGGTCGTCGCCGCGACCGGCGAGTTCCATCAGCCCGGGATCGCGCGACACCGCGGCGAGCACGCGCGGCTCCATCTGGGCGGCGTCGGCGACCACCAGCCGCCAGCCGGGATCCGCGCGGATGGCTTGGCGGATCACTTTCGGAATCTGCAACGCGCCACCGCCATTGGTGGTCCACCGGCCCGAAACCGTGCCGCCGGGCAGGTATTCGGGCCGGAACCGGCCGTCGTGCACCCACTGTTCCAGCCAGGACCAGCCGTTGGCGGTGTGCAGCCGGTAGAGCGACTTGTACGCCAGCAGCGGCGCCACCGCGGGATGATCGATCCGCTGGAGTTCCCATTTTCGCGTGGACGACAGTGAAATACCTACGCGGGCAAAAGCTCTGATGATGTCCTGGGGTAGGTCCGGGCGCACCCGCACGCCGTTGCCGAACGCGCGGGACACCTCGTCGGCCAGTTCCGCCATCCGCCGCGGCTCCAGCCCGCCCGGAAAGCGTTCGCCCAGTAAGTTGTCCAGCAACTCGCGGTGGACGTCCGCGCGCCAGGGGATGCCCACGAGGTTTAGTTCCCGTGGCCACCAGCATGCCCGCCGATTCGGCGGCGAGCAGGAGGCGCATGCGGTCCGGGTGTTCGGTTTTCGCGGTCCGGGCCACCTGCGCCGCGTAAACCTCCAGCAGCGCGGCGAATTCGTCGACGCCGGGCGGCAGTGGCGCCGGGCCGGAATCGAACAGGGACGGCTGGGTCTCGGCGGCCCGGATCGGCGCGTCCGGCGGGACGGGCAGGTTGTGCAGGCGGGCCCACGCGGCCGCGAGCGAGCGGGCTTGGCCCGATTGGCCTTCCTCGTGGCCGATCAGCAGCGACTCGGCGGCCTGCACGTCGTAGCAGCGTGCCACGCGCACGCCCGCCGCCAGCAGCGGACGATAGATGTCGGTGGTACAGCGCCACACCCACCGTTCGACCTCGGGCCGGGACCGCACGGCCGCCGCGAGCGACGGCTCGTCCACCACCGGGCCTGCCGGTCTGCCCTCCTGGTCGAGTGGGCACAGCCGGGCGCCGCCGTCGCCTGTTTCCGCCACCGCCCACCGCATGCCCAGAGTCTGGCAGCAGGGACCGACAATTCGGTGCGACGCTCGCTCGGGGCCAGATGCGCGGTCCGGACACCGCAAAATGAGGTGCCGACTCGCGTCCCGGTGCGGTGAACTCGACCCATGAGGATCAGACCGGGAGCCGGGCCGGACGCCGAGTCCGTAGCGGCGCTGCACACGCATAGCTGGCAGACCGCCTACGCGGGCATCATGCCCGACGCATATCTGCACGGATCGTTGCTCGAGGACCGGCTCGCGCTCTGGCGGAACCGCCTCGACGGCGCACCGTCGGACGGCACGCTCTTCATCGCCGACGACGCGGACGGGCTCCTCGGCTTCGCCTATCTCGTCCCGCGTACCGACGGCCGCCTCCTGATCGACAACCTGCACGTCCAGCCGCGGCTGAAACGTTCCGGTATCGGCGGGCGCCTGCTGCGGCACGTCCTCGCCTGGGCCGCCGCCGAACACCCCGGCACCACCGTCTACCTCGAGGTCCTGAAAGACAACACCCCCGCGATCGCCTTCTACGAACGCAACGGGGCCACCCGCACCGACGAACGCACTGCCCACTTCGAGCAGGGCTTCGACCTGCCCGAACTCGAATACACCTGGTTCCCAAGGGATCTGACCGGTCCGGTGTTGCTCTGGAACCGCTGACGGCCATCGGCCCGCAGCACTCGCCCCGCGCTACCGTGATCGGCACGGGTGGCGACGCTGAGAAGGCTCAGCTGCGCACTGCAGGTCCACCACGTGGTCGACCATCACGTGGTTGCTCACCGCGAGGATGACTCCGCCGCCGAGATCCGCACGATCGCTGCTCGACCATGATCGTCGAGCCCTGCGCCGTGGCCGGCGAGGTCTCCCGGGCTGCCCTTTCTCGGCCGGGCTGACCCCTGCCAGTCGCGCGGGCTTCCCGTCTGCCGGGGAGGAACACGGCCGGGCTGCCCTTTGTCAGCGGGGTTGACCCTTGCCAGTCGCATCGGCTTTCTGTCGGCCGGAGAGGAACACGGCCACCCGCTGAGCAGTAGCAGGTGGCAGGGGTCTTTGGTCGACGGTTATGCCGTGACCGGTCCTCGTCGTCGGTGTCCCCTCGATATGTGTGCCCTTCAATGATGCGAGCGCTGCGCTGCGTGCCATGGGCGGGGCGTCGATCGTGCCTAAGTGTGAGACATCGGTTACGGTGCAGACAACTCGCAGACGATACAACTGTATCGTCGCGGTATGGAGAACACCGCAGTGCAGCCGCTGTCCGGGGTCCGGGTTGTTTCCCTGGCCGTGAATCTGCCCGGACCGCTCGCGGCCGCGCGACTCGCGGAACTCGGCGCGCACGTGATCAAGGTGGAGCCGCCGGGTGGGGATCCGCTCGCTGCCGCCGCGCCGGACTGGTATCGCGCGCTTATCGAGAATCAGGAGATCGCTTCGCTCGATCTGAAACAGGACGCGGACCGACGCAAACTCGACGACCTGCTGCAGCCCGCGGATCTGCTCATCACCTCGATGCGGCCCAGCGCGCTCGTGCGATTGGACCTCGCCCAGCCGCAGGAGCGTTTCCCGCGACTGTCGCTGATCGAGATCGTCGGCCACGCCGACGACCCGGAACTGCCCGGTCACGACCTGAACTATCAAGCCGTACACGGCACGCTCGTCCCGCCGCAGATGCCGACGGTGCCGATCGCCGACATGCTCGGCGCCGAGCGAACCGTCTCCACGGCGCTGGCCGCGCTGGTCCGTCGCGCGGAAACCGGTGCGGGACAACCGTATCGCGTGGCGCTGGAGGAGGCCGCCGCCCGCGCCGGCGATGCGGTCCGCTATCGGCTGATGGGTACCGACGCGATCCTCGGTGGTGCGTTCCCGGGATACGGCATCTATCGATGCGCCGACGGCTACGTCGCGCTCGGCGCCGTCGAACCCCACTTCTTCATGCGCGCACTGGCCACTTTCGGCGCCGACGGCAGCCACGAAAGCCTGCGTACCGCGTTCGCCGACAAGTCCACCGCCGAACTGGAAGCGATCGCCGCCGCCAACGACCTCCCCCTGAACGCCGTCCGCCCCTAGCCCCACCCTTTCCTCGCACCACTTCTGTTTCCTCGCACCCCCTCTGCCATGCCACAGCGAGTGCGAAGGATCAGAAAGAGTGCGAGAGCATGCCCACGCCGCGTCGGCTGCACTGCGCTCCCGCGCTCGACGTTCGCTTGGTTTCCGAGCATCGGGAGCGACTCGGTGCCGAAGGCGGCCGCAGGGTGGAGGTGCTCGACTGGCACGGCGCGCACGTTTCGCCTTCCCGCGCGCGTGTCAGCGTGCAGACACGCGCGCGGCGTAATGGAAAGTGCGCGGCGGCCCCTCGGCCGCGTGGTGGCCGCCCGCCAGGCTCGGTCATGCGCTTGGCCTCGCCGGCGCGCATATTTCGCTTCCCGCGTGCGTGTCTGCACGCTGACACGCGCGCGGCGTAACAAAGAGTGCGCGGCACACCACATGCAGGCGCTTTGGGCCGCAGGTCGACGACGTGCCCCTCGGGGAACTCGCCTCCAGGTCGACGCAGCAGGCCGTAACAGCCGCCCACAACCTCGCCAAACAAAAGGGCCAGGTCAGGGATTAACCTGACCTGGCCCGTGCGGGTGACCGACGGGACTCGAACCCGCGACAGCCAGGATCACAACCTGGTGCTCTACCAACTGAACTACGGTCACCATTGCCGGGATGAATACCGGCGCCGTCGATATTAGCGTGTCTACCCTTCGAGTCCCTAATCGGTTTCCGGCACGCCGCTGACCTGGGCTGATTCGACGGTCGATGCGGCGGCGCCGATCTCGGCGGCGACGGCGGCGATCTCCGTGGTGGTCGGGCCGGGGGGCGTGACGAACGCCGTGCGCCGGTAGTACTCGAGTTCGCGGATCGATTCCTTGATGTCGGCGAGCGCGCGGTGGGTCAGGCCCTTCTCCGGCTGGCCGAAGTAGATGCGCGGGTACCAGCGACGGCACAGTTCCTTGATCGAGCTCACGTCGATCATGCGGTAGTGCAGGTGCGCGTCGAGCGTGGGCATGTCGCGGGCGATGAAGCCGCGGTCGGTGGCGATCGAGTTGCCCGCCAGCGGCACTGTCCGCGGGGTCGGCACGTATTGGCGGATGTAGTCGAGCACCTGTTCCTCGGCCTCGGCCATGGTGACGGTGGAGCGGCGTACCTCTTCGGTCAGCCCGGAGCGTGCGTGCATGTCGACGACCACCGGGGGCATCGCGGCCAGCGCCGCGTCGTCGGCGTGGATCACGATGTCCACGCCGTCACCGAGGATGTTGAGGTCGCTGTCGGTGACGAGCGCGGCCACCTCGATCAGCTTGTCGCTGTCCAGGCGCAGGCCCGTCATCTCGCAATCCATCCACACCACATATTTGTCCGACACGGCAGCAACATTAGCTCTGTCCGATTTGCGCTGCCTTCGCGCCGCGTGTTCTCGGCGGGGTGTCCCGCCGGGTTTACCGGTGTGGCGACAATCTCGGCGGGGTGTGCCGCTCCTGATCGGGCGTTGCGGGGATACAGTTTCGGGCAGATCGGCACAGGCGTTTCGGTACGACAGCAAACACTGCGTTAGCAGTTCGAGTCAGACCCCAGACGGAGGACGTGCGATGACTACGCCCCAGGAGAAGGCGGCCGCGGCGCGTAAGGCTGCCGAGGAGGCGGCGCGGGTAGCGGCGGAGGCGGCGGCTGCCGCGGAGGAAGCGGAGCGCGAGCTCGCCGAGCAGGAGGCGGGGGCGAGTAAGGCGAAGGCGCAGAGCGCGGCGGCGAAGGCCGACGAAACCGCTGCTGCCGCCGAAGCTGCCGCGGCGAAAGCCGACAAGAAGGAAGCCGCTGCCGCGAACGACGGCACAGGGTCGGCGGCCGCGCAGGAGATCGCCGCCGGCTACGCCTTCGACGGGGCGGCGTTGGAACTCGGCACGGTGGTGGTCGACGGCGAGGTGGATACCACGGCGCGCGTGCGCATCCCGATGCGCACGATGAACCGGCACGGCCTGGTGGCGGGCGCGACGGGTACCGGTAAGACGAAGACTTTGCAGGGCATCGCCGAACAGCTCTCGCGCGCAGGCGTTCCCGTGGTCCTCGCGGATATCAAGGGTGACCTGTCCGGTCTTTCGCAGCCGGGTCAAGCCAACGACAAACTCAGTGCCAGGGCGGCCGAAACGGGTGCGCAGGACTGGGCGCCGACCGGGTACCCCACCGAGTTCGTCTCGCTCGGCACCAACGGAATCGGGGTGCCGATCCGCGCGACGATCACCTCGTTCGGCCCGGTGCTGCTCAGTAAAGTGCTGGGGCTCAACGAGACTCAGGAATCGACGCTGGGTTTGATCTTCCACTGGGCGGACAAGAACGGTCTCGCCCTGCTCGACCTGAAGGATCTGCGTGCCGTCATCACGCATCTCACCAGCCCCGAGGGCAAGGAGGACCTCAAGGGCATCGGCGGCGTCTCGGCGGCCACCGCGGGCGTGATCCTGCGCGCGCTGGTGAACCTCGAGGCCGACGGCGGTGACACGTTCTTCGGTGAGCCGGAACTGGATCCGGGCGATCTGGTGCGGGTCGCGGGCGGCCAGGGCGTCATCACGCTGTTCGAGCTCGGCGCCCAGGCGGCACGGCCGGTGATGTTCTCCACCTTCCTGATGTGGGTGCTCGCCGACCTGTTCCAGACGCTGCCCGAGGTGGGCGATATCGACAAGCCGAAGCTGGTGTTCATCTTCGACGAGGCGCACCTGCTGTTCGCGGACGCTTCCAAGGCCTTCCTGGATCAGGTGGAGCAGACCGTCAAGCTGATCCGTTCCAAGGGCGTCGGCGTGTTCTTCTGCACCCAGCTGCCCACCGATATCCCGAACCCCGTGCTGTCGCAGCTGGGTGCGCGCATCCAGCACGCGTTGCGCGCCTTCACCCCCGACGATCAGAAGGCGCTGTCGAAGACGGTGCGTACCTACCCGAAGACCAGTACCTATGATCTGGAGAAGGCGCTCACCTCGCTCGGTACGGGTGAGGCCGTCGTGACGGTGCTTTCGGAGAAGGGCGCGCCGACCCCGGTGGCGTGGACCAGGATTCAGCCGCCGCGTTCACTGATGGACACCATCGGTGACGACGCGATCAAGTCGCGCGCGCTGTCGAGTTCGTTGCACGGCAAGTACGGTCAAACTGTCGACCGGGAGTCGGCTTATGAGATTCTGGCCGCGAAAGTGGAGGCGGCAGAACAGAATCCGGAGGTCGTCGCGCCCGCGCCGGGGCGCTCCGCGAAGGGTGGCGACGAGTCGACCGCCGAGCGGATCATGAAAAACCCTGCGGTGAAGAGCTTCCTGCGATCCGCTGCCACCGCGGCGGGCCGGGAGATCAGTCGCAGTATCTTCGGCACGCGCAAGCGCTGACCGGTTCCCCCCGACTCGGCCTGCCGGATCGGGGGGAACCGGTAGCTGTTTTCAGCTCGCGTCGCGATCCAGCAGGTGCGGTTCACGGCGGAGCAGTTCCGTGCATCGGCCGCCCCGCACGCCGATCACCGACATCGCAGGCCCGCGATGGTATGCACCGGTGCACGGCACGGCCAGTATTTCGCCGGGGCGTAGGTCGGCGGGCAACCGTACGTCGGCCGCGAGGATGACGTCGCCCGCGCGCCCCGCGACGGTGGCGCTGGACAGCGGCCCGGACGGCCGCCGATTCGCCACCACCGTGCCCGCGTAGGCGCCGTTGCCGCCGCGCTCTTCGCTGTCGATGACGACCGAAATACGGCCGCCGTCATTGTGTTTCACCGACAGGACGCGGTACAGCGTGACACCCGCGCGCGCGACGATGCCGCGTCCCGGCTCCATCGCGATGTTCGGCCGGGGGAAATGCTGTTGCGCACACGCGGCGTCGAGGGCGTCCTCGATGATCGCGGCCAGCTCGGTGAGGTTCATCTCGGCGTCACCGTTGCGGTACGCGATGGCGTGACCGCCACCCAGGTCCAGATCGGTGAGCAGGCGCTCGTGGTCGCGGCGGACCTGCGCCATCTCGGCGACCAGTCGCCGGATCGCCTCGCCGTAGTGGTCCGGGTTGTAGATCTGCGAACCGAGGTGGCAGTGGAAGCCGATCAGTTCGAGCGTGGGCGTGCCCAGTACTCGGGCCACCGCGGTGGCGATGTCACCGAGCGCGAAGCCCGGGGCGTCGGCGTCGTCCCAGGTCGGGTAGCCGTCGCGGCCGATCCCCGGCGCGACGCGCAGCAGCACGCGCTGCGGTCGGGTGGCGATCGAGGCGAGCACGCCGATCTCGTCCAACGATCCGACCACGATCCGGCCGACCCGTCGGGCCACCGCGGTCTCCAGCGTGGCGCGCGGAGTCCGGTTGGCATGCAAGATGATTCGCTTCGGATCGACGCCCGCGGCGAAGGCGGCGGTCAAGTCCGCCGCCGTGCCCGCGACCACCGAGAGCCCCTCGGCGGTGACCCAGTTCGCGATGCCGCGGACCAGCAAGGCCGTTGCGGCGTAGCCGATCTCGGCCTCGGCGAAGATCTTGCGGTATACCCGGCAGCGCTGTCTGACCTCGCGCTCGTCGACCACCCGCAGCGCGGTGCCGTAGCTGTCGGCGATCTCGGTGAGCGCCACACCGCCGAGCACGATCCGGCCCCCGGCGTCGTAGGCGGCGCCGGCGGGCCACACCGCGGAATCCAGCTTTGCGGCCGCTCCCGGCCGAGGTGGCGACAAGAAGTCCACTAGCGTCACGGCTGCTCTCCTGATCCGCTCCCCGCTTTCGCTGTGCTGCGGGGCCTATCAACTACTACGCCCTTGCGTAGACCCGGGGCGGGTCGCTTAGCGCAACCTTGACCACCGGCCCCGCGATCTTGACGAATCACTGACAAGCGCCGAGCGCGTACCGGCCTGTCGCACGAGTCGGACAGGCCGGTGCGAACGCGCTCAGTACCCGACGTCGCGGCTCAGCAGATCCGCGGTGGTCTCCCGGCGCACCAGCTCCCGGCACTGCCCGTGGCGCACCGCGACGATCGGCGGCCGGCCCACGCTGTTGTAGGACGACGCGAGGCTGTGGTGGTAGGCGCCGGTGCTGGGCACCGCGAGCACCTCGCCGGGGCGCAGGTCGACCGGCAGCTGCACGTCGGTGGCCAGGATGTCGCCCGCCTCGCAGAACCGTCCCGCGACCGTCGCGGTCATGCTCGCGCAGGTGGGGTGCCGGTTCGCGACGACGACGCTGTAGCGCGCCCCGTACAGCGCGACGCGCGGGTTGTCGCTCATGCCGCCGTCCACGGTCACATAGGTGTGCCCGCCTTCGATGTGCTTGACCGAGAGCACCCGGTACAGCGTCACGCCCGCGTGCGCGACGATCGCGCGGCCCGGTTCCAGCGAGATGGTCGGGCGCGGGAAGTGCTGGCGCGCACAGGCCGCGTCGAGCGCGTCCTCGATGATGGCGGCCAGGTCGGCGAGGTCCATCGCGATATCGCCGGTGCGGTAGGCCACCGCATGCCCGCCGCCGAGGTCGAGCTCGGTGAGCAGGTGGCCGTGGTCGGCCCGGACCCGCGCCATCTCGGCGACCATCCGGCGCACCGCCTCGCCGTAGTAGTCCGGATCGTGGATCTGCGAGCCGAGGTGGCAGTGGAAACCCACCAAATTCAGCTTGGGCTGGCGCAGGATGCGCGCGACCGCCTCGGCCGCGGTGTCGCCGCCGAGCGGGAAACCGAACTTCTGGTCGGTGACACCGGTTTTCACCGCGGGATGTCCGTGCACGTCGATGCCGGGGGAAAGGCGGAGCAGGACATTCTGCGAATCGGTGACCAGCGCCGAGAGCAGGGTGATCTCGGCCAGCGAGTCGACCACGATGCGGCCGACCCCGGCCTGCACCGCGGCGGTCAGTTCGTCGAACGATTTGCCGTTGCCGTGCATGATGATCCGCCGCGGCGCGACGCCGGCGGCGAGTGCGATGGCCAGCTCCCCGGCGGAGCACACGTCCACCGACAGTCCCTCCTGGGAAACCCAGTTGGCGACCGCGCGGATCATCAAAGCCTTACCGGCGTAGATGATCTCGGCCTCGGGGAAGGCCTTGCGGTAGGCCCGGCAGCGTTCCCGGACCTCGCGCTCGTCCAGGACGTAGGTCGGAGTGCCGTACTGGTCCGCGATATCGGCGAGGGCGACCCCGCCGATCGTTATGCGGCCCGCGTCGTCGTAATGCGTGTCCCGCGGCCATACCGCCGAGTCGAGGCGCGAGGGCATTCCCGACTTCAGCGACGGGAAAATTTCGAGCAGCGTCACGGTGTCTCCTGTGTGCGCCCCCGCTATTCCGTATGCGGGGCCGTTGTCAGGACTACGCCGATTCCCCCTGGGCAAACGTCCAGCTTACGGGTGCTTGACGAGCCGGGCCCCGATCTTGACGGAACCTTGACCAGGCCCGTGACCGCGGTCTCAGCCGCCCAGCTTCCGGTAGAAGGCGCCGGCGATGGGGGCGGTGACGGCGCGCGGCCCATACTGCCCCGCGACGCTCATTCCCTTGCTGATCAAGCCAGGCACGACGCGCATCTTGTTGCGGGCCAGCGCGTCGATGGACACCTTCGCGGTGTACTCCGAGGAGACCCACATGAAATCGGGCACCAGCCGGTCCACGATCGACGCCTCGGCGGGATCGGGCGTCTCGGTGCGCACCGGGCCGGGCGCGAGCAGGGTGACGTGCACGCCGGAATCCTTCAGCTCGCCGCGCAACGACTCGCAGAAGGTGTTGGCGAAGGCCTTGCTCGCGGCGTAGGTCGCGTTGTTCGGGATCGGCATGTTCCCCGCGGCCGAGCCGCTGATCAGGATGCCGCCGGCGCCGCGCGCGATCATGCCGGGCAGCACCGCGAGCGTGAGGTCGTGCACCGCAACGGCATTCAGTTCCATCTGCGCCCGCTCGTAGGCGAGATCGAGCTCGGCGACCGCGCCGAAGGTGGCGATCCCGGCGTTGTTGCACAGGATCGCGATGTCGCGGGCGCCGAGCTCTTCGACCAGTGCGCCGCGCTGGGTGCGGTCGGACAGATCGACCGCACGCACCTCCGCGGTGATGCCGTGCGCCAGCGTCAGCCGCTGGGCGAGCTCGGTGAGCACCTCACCACGCCGGGCGACCAGGATCAGCGAATAGCCGCGGGCGGCGAGGTCGGCGGCCAGCGCGGTGCCGATGCCGGAGGAGGCGCCGGTGACCACGGCGCGGTTCTCGGAGGTGGGGGAGGGCAAGCTCACGCCAGGAGCCTAAGCGATGTTTCGGGACGGCGAGGCGGGCGGTCCGCCCAGACCCCGGCTAGCGGACCGGTTTGTCCGTGGGACCTGTCTGCACGTCCGTCGGCGCGGGCGAGCGGACCGGCAGCAGCGCGCCGAGCCCGAGCGCGAGCACGAGGACGAGCCCGACGATGCCCGCCCGATCGGTATCGAACAGGATGGTGAACAGGGCGAACGAGAGCGGTGCGAGGAACGACACCGCGCGCCCGGTGGTGGTGTAGAGGCCGAAGATCTGACCTTCCCGTCCAGGCGGGGCCAGGCGGGCGAGAAAGGAACGGGACGCGGACTGCGCCGGGCCGACGAACACGGTGAGCAGCAGCCCGAAGATCCAGAACATCAGCGGGCCCGACACCACCAGCAGCGCGAGGCCGCACACGATCATCGACACCAGCGAGACCACGATGACGCGCTTCGGCCCGCCCCGATCGTCGAGCCGTCCCGCGACGATCGCGCCCAGTGCCGCAACCACATTGGCCGCGATACCGAACAGCAGCACATCGGCCTCGGCGATGTCGTACACCCGGACCGCGAGCACCGCGCCGAAGGTGAAGACACCCGCCAGTCCGTCGCGAAAGACCGCGCTGGCCAACAGGAACCAGACGATGCGCTGATCGACGCGCCACAGCTCGCCCAGATCGCGGAACAGCACCCTGTACGACGCGAAGAACCCCGCGTTCGCGGCGCCGGGATCGGCGTCGGTGCGCGGTAATTCGGGGACGCTGAACAGCACCGGCAGCGCGAACGCCGCGAACCAGACCGCCGCGACGACGGCGACCAACCGGATGTTGAGTCCGTCGTCGGTGGGGATGCCGAGCAACCCGCGATTGTCGCCGTCACCGGAGATGAAGCCGAAGTAGCAGATCAGCAGCAGGAAGATGCCGCCGAAATAGCCCATGGCCCAGCCGAATCCGGAGACCCGCCCGACGTTGTCCGGGGTGGACACCTGGCGCAGCATCGCGTTGTAGGGCACGCTGGCCAGCTCGAAGAAGGCGGAGCCGAGTCCGAGCAGCAGCAGGCCGTACCCCAGATAGTGGTAGTCGTCGTGCACGAAGAACAGCAGTGTCATCGACGCGATGCAGAGCCCGGTCAAGAAGGCAAGGGAGCGTTTGCGTTTCGCCGACGCGTCGAATCGTTGCCCGAAGATCGGCGCGGTCAGCGCCACCAACAGGCCCGCGGCACCGAGGGTCAAGCCGAGCCAGGTGCTCGACGAAAAGGGGCCGGGTAGATCGTCACCGACCTTGTCGGTCAGGTACACCGAGAAGACGAAGGTGAGGATCACGGCGTTGAAGGCGGACGATCCCCAGTCCCAGAATCCCCACGCCACCACCTGTGCGCGCCCGGCGGCCTGTCCGACAGTCGCTCGCGCGTTCACCTCGGTCATGCCGCGCAGCCTATCCGCCGCGGGCCTGCGCCGGTGGCCGACAAAGCGCCCTGCACGCCGATTCGATACCTGGGTGCTACGCACGGGGCGCAGGTCTCGTTCCGGCGAGTTACCGGCACGATAGCCGAACCTTATGCACTCAGTTGCATAGTACTGGGTGTTACGGCTAATCTGACGCCATGGCCCTCGAGCATGCGCTGCTGGTATCGCTGACCGAGCGGGCCGGCTCGGGGTACGAGCTGGCACGCCGCTTCGAGAAGTCCATCGGCTACTTCTGGAGCGCCACCCATCAGCAGATCTACCGGGTGCTCAAGCGCATGGAAGAGTCCGGCTGGCTGAACAGCGAGTCGGTGGTCCAGGAGGGCAGGCCGGACAAGAAGGTGTACTCGGTGAGTGCGGCCGGTCGCACCGAGCTGGCCCGCTGGATCGCCGAACCCTCCGACGCGGGCACCCCGCGCAACGAGCTCGCGATCAAGATCCGCGCCGCCGCCTACGGTGACATCACCGCGCTGTGCGCCGAGGTCGCCCGCCATCGTGACCAGCATGCTCAGCGCCTAGAGGTGTACCGCCTCATCGAAAAACGCGACTTTCCGGTCCCGGATCAGCTCTCCGGGACGGCTCTGCACCAGTTCCTCGTCTTGCGCGCGGGCATCCGCGTGGAGGCGGGGTTCATCGAATGGTGCGACGAAGTTCTGCAAGCCCTGCGCCCGAGTGCGACAGCCCCGCACCCGGATTGACCGAAAGCGAGACGCGCCGATGAGTTCCTTCCCGCACCTTTTCGAGCCCTTGGACCTCGGTTTCACCACCTTGCGCAATCGCGTGGTGATGGGGTCGATGCACACCGGCCTGGAGGACCGTGCCTGGGATACCAACAAGCTGGCCGCCTATTTCGCCGAACGCGCCCGCGGCGGTGTCGGCCTGATCATCACCGGCGGTTACGCGCCCAACCGCACCGGGTGGCTGCTGCCCTTCGGCTCCAAACTGACCAACAAGACCGAGGCCTATCGGCATCGGGTGATCACCAAGGCGGTGCACAAGGAGGGTGGCAAGATCGCCATCCAGATCCTGCACGCGGGCCGCTACTCCTATGTGCCGGGCAGCGTTTCCGCGTCCTCGATCAAAGCGCCGATCAACCCGTTCCGTCCGCGCAAGCTGTCGGCCAAGGGGATCGAGAGCACCATCGACGACTATGTGCGCTGCGCCCGGCTGGCCCAGTTCGCGGGCTACGACGGCTGCGAAATCATGGGCGGTGAAGGCTATTTCATCAACCAGTTCCTCGCGCCGCGCACCAACAAGCGCACCGACGAGTGGGGCGGTTCGGCCGAGAATCGCCGCCGGATCGCGGTGGAGATCGTGCGTCGCACCCGCGCCGCGGTCGGCCCGAAGTTCATCATCGTGTTCCGGCTCTCGATGGCCGAGCTGGTCGAGAAGGGGCAGACCTTCGACGAGATCGTCGCGCTGGCCAAGGAATTGGCGGCGGCGGGCGCGAATATCCTCAACACCGATATCGGCTGGCACGAGGCGCGGGTGCCGACCATCGTGACCTCGGTGCCACGGGCGGCCTTCGTCGAGTTCACCGCGAAGATCACCAAGCAGGTGGACATTCCGGTTTGCGCGTCGAACCGGATCAACATGCCCGAGATCGCCGAGGAGATCCTCACTCGCGGTGACGCGCAACTGGTTTCGCTGGCCCGCCCGTTCCTCACCGACCCGGAGTGGGTGAACAAGGCCAAGCAGGACCGGATCGACGAGATCAACACCTGCATCGCCTGCAACCAGGCCTGCCTCGACCACGCGTTCCAGCGCAAGACCGTGTCCTGCCTGTTGAACCCGCGCGCGGGTCACGAGACCGAGCTCCAGTTGCTCCCCACCCGCCGCACCAAGCGGATCGCGGTGGTCGGCGCCGGACCCGCCGGGTTGTCGGCCGCGGTCAACCTCGCCGAGCGCGGTCATCGCGTCGACCTGTTCGAAGCCGACGACAAGATCGGCGGCCAGTTCGACATCGCTCGCCGCATCCCCGGCAAGGAAGAGTTCGACGAGTCGATCCGCTACTACCGGCGCAAGATCGAAGTCACCGGCGTGACAGTGCATTTGAACAAGCGCGTGAGCGCGGCCGAACTCATCGCGGGCCGCTACGACGAGGTGGTGCTCGCCACCGGCGTCAAGCCGCGCATCCCGAACATCCCGGGTATCGACCATCCGATGGTGCTGTCCTATGCCGAACTGGTGCGGGAGGAGCGGCCGGTCGGCAAGCGCGTCGCGGTGATCGGCGCCGGCGGCATCGGTTACGACGTCAGCGAATTCCTCACCGTCGAAGGCCATCCCACGCTCAAGCTCGACGAGTGGAAGGAAGAGTGGGGCGTCGATGCCGACAACGAGCAGGCCCCCGGGCAGCTCACCAAACCCAAGCCGGCGCCGGCCGCGCGCGAAGTGGTGCTCCTGCAACGCAAGTCGACACCGTTCGGCAAGGACCTGGGCAAGACCACCGGGTGGGTGCATCGCGCGGCGCTGAAAGCCAAGGGCGTCGACCACATCGGCGGGGTCAACTACGAGCGCATCGACGACCACGGCCTGCACATCAGCTTCGGCGAGAAACGGCAACGCCCCCAGCTGATCCCGGTCGACAACGTCATCGTCTGCGCGGGCCAGGAATCCGTGCGCGACCTGGAGGACGAGCTGCGCGCCGCGGGCGTGAACCTGCACCTCATCGGTGGCGCCGAACTCGCCGCGGAATTGGACGCCAAGCGGGCCATCGATCAGGGCACGCGGCTGGCGGCTCGCCTCTGAATCGACGCCGGGTCTCGAATGTGACGTAGCTCATATTTGTTCGGCCGTGGAACCGGACGTGCCGCCGCGCGTCTAAAGCCATGACAGGACAACAGCATTCGAGACAGGAATTGATATGAGGCTGCGTACGGCCAGTGTCTTGGTTTTCGCCGCGATCATGGGGTCGGGGCTGCTCGCCGCAGGCTCGGCGACGGCAAACCCCGTCGGGCTCGGCGGATTCGGTTCGGTACAGGGCGCCACGCCGCCCGAGGGGTGTGTGCCCCCACCGCTGGGTTCGGACGGTAAGCCGTTGCCGCCGCCGGTCGGCCCCGACGGCAAGCCGTTGCCGCCGCCGTCCGATCTCAACGGTAAGCCCTGCCCGCCGCCCAACCGGTAACCGAGTAGCTGGAACGTGTTTCATCTCTGACCGTCGAATGCCCACGGGGACAACGCAAGCGTGTTTACGATCGGGGGGTTATCGCATACGGGAGGGGAAGTCATGCGTCGTGCGGCGACGTTCGCCATCGCACTGTTATCGCTCACCGGCGCCGCATTTGTGCCGCAACCACTTGCGTCCGCTGCGCCGGTGAGCACCGCGAGTTGTTTCGTCGCGGGGGCCGAGCGGGCGCTGCCGCCGGGCCTCAGCTTGACGCCGTCGCAGCAGCAGGTCCGCAACCGGGGCCTTTCGATCGTCTGCGCAGGACGGCTCGCCGGTCGCGAGCTGGATCCGTTCGGGGCGGGTGTGTTCGATGCCGACGTCACCACCGGCACCCGGCCCGGCCTGGGCAGTACCGGCACCTGCCTCACCGACGGCGGCGAAGGGCACGTCACGGTGCGGCTGCCCACGATGGACGGCGGGACGCTGCAACTCGACGGACCTGCCACCTACGTGAGCGTCGGTGCCGAGAACTTCATGGAGGGCTATCTCGGCCCGTACCACTATGTTTCGTTCGTCCAGTCGATGCCGGATCTGAACCATCTGGACGAGAACTGCGTCACGAAGCCGGTCCAGCACTGGATCAGCGCGGGCCCGATCGTGCTCTTCGACGCCGCCGAATGAGCGCTGCTCCGGATGACTGTGCGGGCGTGGGGTTCTCCGATTACGCGCCAGGTGACGTCGTCTATTTCCCGGAGGGACCGTTCAGCGGTGTCTGCGCGGTCGTCCGGGAGGTGGACGTGCGGAGGTCGACGTTGCGCATCGACTTCGGTGAGGGGCTCGCGCACCGGGAAGGCGGCGTGCTGCGGGAGCGGCGGCACCGGCTCACCGTGGGATTCGACGAAGTCGAGTTGGGCTAGGCTCGGTCCAGCCGTTCGCGGCGGGTCAGGCGCCGCGGGGCGCGTACATGATGACGGCGACGCCGAGCAGGCAGATAAGGGCGCCGGTGAGATCCCAGCGGTCCGGCTCGAATCCGTCCAGCGCCATCCCCCACAGCAGCGAGCCCGCGACGAAGACGCCGCCGTACGCGGCGAGAATGCGGCCGAAGTTGGCGTCGGGTTGCAGGGTCGCGACGAATCCGTAGCAGCCGAGGGCGAGCACTCCGGCGCCCATCCACGCCAAGCCGCGATGTTCGCGCACACCTTGCCAGACCAGCCAGGCTCCGCCGATCTCGGCCACGGCGGCCAGCGCGAAGAGCAGGATCGAACGCAAGACGGTCATAGGCACGCAGCGTAGGAGATCAACCTGCGCCGTCCGGGCCGGCGTCGTGACCTCGCCTGCCGGTCACCGCGTGGTGTCGGCTGTGAAAGGCAATAGGCAGGAAGGGCTCTCACTGCAGACGAACAGGTCGTCGCACCCTGCGGCGAGCATCGCGCGCAGCGTGTCGCGTACCTCGGTGAGCTCGGTGAGCTTCGCGTCGACCTCCGCGAGTTTGCCGGCGGTGCGCACCGGCAGGCCGCCCTCACGGACACGCCGGGGTTCACTGCGGAGCAACTGGGCGACCTCGTCGAGGCTGAACCCGAGTCGTTGCGCGGCTTTGATGATTCGCAAGATGGTCAGCGTCCGCTCGGGGTAGCGCCGGTGCCCGCCCAGCGAACGATCGGGTCGACCGAGCAGCCCGCGCCGCTCGTAATAGCGCAGGGTCTGCACATTCACCCCTGCGGCCGCGGCGAGTTCGCCCGAACGCAGCCCGTTCACGAACCGCTCGCTTCGATCGCCTGGGCGGCGAGACCGTCGAGCACGGCGACCCGCGCGGCGGGGACCTCGATGTCCATCCACACCGTCTCCGGATCGCGGGGCGTGAACTCGAAGGTGAAGAACGAGCAGCACCCGGATTCGCGCGCGGCGAGGTCCCGCGCCCTCTGCTCCGCACCAGCGGCCACCGCCAACCGCAGCAGGTTCGGCGAAGGCCGGTGCACGGTCCGCACCGCCGCGGCGAACAGTGCGGCGAACTCGGCCTCGCGTACCGGCTGCGCGGCGGTGGGCAGCGTGCATCCCTGCACCGGAGCCCAGTGCAACTTCACGGGCAAATCGCCTCGCTCGACTGGTTGTCCGGTCATTGCCTACCTCCCACACCGAAAGCGCCGATCAGCGCCGCGTAATTCGATGCTAAGCCTGTACCCGAGTACCGGATGCAAGCCCCGATCCGAACGGGCGGCAAGAGAGCAGCCCCCAGGAATTCCATTGTTCCCGATGCGTAGCGGGTGTACCGTCTCGCGCATGCAGCGCGCACTGTGCATCACGACGCCGGACGACGTCCCGGCGCGCTGACTCTTGTTCTGACAAAGCCCCGGGCGGATGCCCGGGGCTTTTGTCGTGTGGTCATCCGCCCGCATTCGGAGGAGACCCCATGTACGACCATCGCAAACTGGGCCGGGAACTCGGCTTGTTCGACACCGACCCGTTGCTCGGGGCCGGGCTGCCGTACTGGTTGCCCGACGGGGCGATCGTGCGCCAGTGTCTGGAGGATTACATCCGCGGCGTGGAACGCCAGGCGGGCTACCAGCACGTGTATTCCCCGGCCCTGGGCAAGCGCGAGCTGTACGAAATATCCGGGCACTGGGCGCATTACCACGAAGACATGTACCCGCCGATGGATGTCGGCGGTGAGCAGGTCGTGTTACGACCCAGCCTGTGTCCGCATCACGCGTTGATCTACCGATCCCGCTCGCACAGCTATCGCGAACTGCCGCTGCGCATGGCTGAACTCGGTGCCATGTACCGCTCCGAATTGTCCGGCGTTCTGGGCGGTTTGACCAGAGTGCGGTGTATCCAGCTCAACGACGCGCATATCTTCTGCACCCTCGAGCAAGTCGCCGACGAGGCCGCGGACGCTCTCGCGCTGATCGGGGCCGCGTATCGCGCGATGGGTCTCAGCGCGGTGCGGTACCGGTTGTCGCTACCCGGCCCCGGCGGCAAATACGTTGCGGCACCGGATATGTGGCTGCGGGCGAGCAAGATTCTGAGCGCGGTGCTCGATCGGGTGGGTGTGCCGTACGACGCAGTCGAGGGCGAAGCCGCATTCTACGGGCCGAAGATCGACGTCCAGGTGCACGACCACGCGGGCCGGGAGTCGACCCTGTCGACCGTGCAGGTCGACTTCTATCAGCCCGATCAGTTCGACCTGCACTACGTCGGGCCCGACGGGGCGAAGCACCGACCGGTCATGGTGCACCGCAGCATCATCGGCAGCGTCGAGCGCGCTGTCGCGCAGCTGATCGAAGAGCACGGCGGCGCGTTCCCCGCTTGGTTGGCCCCGAAACAGGTTGCCGTGCTGCCGATCTCGGCCGCCGACGCAGCCGCTGCCGTCGAGCTGCGCGATCGGTGTGCGCGGGCCGGTCTGCGTGCCGAGGTCTTCGGCGCCGAATCGGGCAGCCTGGCGGCACGGGTCCGGGAAAGCCGTTCGGCACCATATCAATTCATTCTCGGGCCGAACGAGATCGCGCACGACGCGGTCGCGGTACGGCTCCGGGACGGACGAAGGCTGCCCGCGCAGTCCGCGGACGACGCGATCGCGCGTATCCGCGCGCTAGTGAACAGTCACGACACCCGACTGTGGGCCGACTGATCGCCCGGCGGCGGGCCGGTGGCCGGCGGCCGCGCGAACCGATCAGGAATCGAGAAGCGCTGGTCACCGGCCCGCACCTAGCGTTATCGACATGAACACCACCACTGACCAGATCACCATCGACGCCGTCACCCTCGAGGTGGCCGACCCCGCCGCGGCAGCGGAGTTCTACGCGGCCGCGTTCGGGCTCGGCGACAAGCTGCGGGTGCGCGCCTCGGACGCGCCGACCAGCGGATTCCGCGGTTTCATCCTCTCGCTGGTCGTCTCGCAGCCCAGTACTGTCGACAGCCTCGTCGGCAGCGCCGTGCAGGCGGGCGCGACGATCGTCAAGCCCGCGAAGAAGAGCTTCTGGGGTTACGGCGCGGTCGTGCAGGCCCCGGACGGTGCGATCTGGAAAATCGCGACCTCGGCGAAGAAGGACACCGGCCCGGCCACCCGGGAGATCGACGACTTCGTCGTGCTGTTCGGTGTGGACAACGTGAAGGCGACCAAGCAGTTCTACGCCGATCGCGGTCTGGCGGTCGGCAAGAGTTTCGGTAGCAAGTACGTCGAGTTCGAGGCGCCGTCGGCGGCGATCAAGCTGGCGCTGTACGGGCGCAAGGCGGCGGCCAAGGATGCCGGTGTGGCCCCCGAGGGTTCCGGCTCGCATCGCATCGTCCTCGCGAGTGGTCTTGGCGCCTTCGCCGACCCCGACGGCTTCGAATGGGAGCCCACCCCGGCCCCCGCCGACCGTTGAGCGCCTACCATCGGCGGCGATGCACAGGGATCTGATGCTCGATTCGCTGGACGGGCTTGCGGTAGGGGACGCGCTGGGGTGGGAATTCCCCATCATGCGCCGCTCGATTCGCGACGTGCGCGCCGGCGAACTCCCCGGCGGGCCGTGGCGGTGGTCCGACGACACCGAAATGGCCTGCACGGTGGTCGACGAACTCGCCCGGCACGAACGGATCGACCAGGATCGGCTGGCCGCCGCGTTCGCCCGGCGCCTCGATCCGGCCCGCGACTACGGCTTCCTCGCGATCGCCACGTTGCGCAAGATCGGTGAGGGCGTGCCGTGGCGGACCGCCGCCGGCGCCGCGTACGACCATCAGGGTTCGTGTGGCAACGGCGCGGCGATGCGCGTCGCCCCGCTGGGCGCCTACTACGCCGGCGACCCGGAAAGGATTGTCGCCGAAGCGATCCGATCCGCCGAGGTGACGCATCTGCATCCGGAAGGCGTCACCGGCGCGGTCGCGGTGGCACTGGCCGCCGGGCAAGCCGCGCAGGCGCGCCTGACCGGGACTCGGCCTGCGCCGAGCGAATTCATCACCGCAGTATTCGATCGACTGGACCACGGCGAAACCGGTGCGCTGATCCGCCGTGCACGCACCCTGCTGGGCGCCTCGGTGCAGGAGGCCGCGGCCGAACTCGGCAACGGTTCGCAGGTCACCGCGCAGAACACGGTCCCGTTCACCCTGTGGGTCGCGGCAACGCATTTGGCCGACTACCCGAGTGCGATCGCCGCTTGCCTTGCGGCGGACGGCGATATCGACACCACCGGTGCGATCGCGGGAGGCATCGTCGCCGCCTTCACCGGCGTCGGTAGCCGCGCCCAGTCGATCGCGGGGGTGCCACCGGTGTGGCTCGCGGCTCGCGAACCGTTGCCCGGCTGGTTCGATCCCGTCCGCGCGGCGCGGCGGCGTAGGGGACGGTTGCGCAGCTGGTTCTCCGGGGCATCCTGAGGGCTCGGCACCCTCACGAAACTCGTGCTCGTTGACTTTTCGAATCCGTCGGCCCATCATAATGTGACCAGTGATCGCAATGTGTTCGTTGATCACATAACAGCACGGCGTTTTCGGAGGCAGGGATGGCAGAGCTCACCGACCGCGCCCGCGATATCCGGCAGCGGATCATGACGCAGGTCCGGCGGGAGGGAACGGCACCGACGATCGCAGAGCTCAGGGCCGAGTTCGCGCTGTCGGAGGCGGACCTCGCCACGGACCTGCGCGACCTGGAAGGCGCCATCTGCGTGGCGCGGCAGGACCAGGAACACGCGGAGAGTCCGGTGTTCCAGGACGAGCCGCTGGCGCGGCCGCAACCCGCGGTGGGGGAGATCGTCTACGCGCGTCCGTTCGCGACGTTCGAGAACCACTATCGGATCACCGTCGACGGCGTACAGCGCTGGTTCGCCGAATGCGCCGTCGAGGCCTGCGCGATCTCGGGGCAGTTCCCCGGTGCGGAGGTGGTCGTCGAGTCGGTGTGCAGGCAGACGGGGCAGCCGGTGCGCCTGGTCGGACGCGACGGGGTGCTACTGGACTACGCACCCCGCACACTGCGGGTGCATCTGGGGTATCCGCTGCGTGAGATGCCGCACCGGGTGGTCGGATGGTGTGACTACAACAGCTTTTTCGCGTCCGAGGCGGCCGCCGAGCAGTGGCGCCGGGCGCATCCCGAGATCAAGGGTGTCACCCGTGCCCCCGAGCAGATGGGCCGGCTCATCACCGAATTGCTCGGCAAGGGCAGGCTGGACTACGACTACCAGCCGGTGTTCCCGCTGCTGCCGCTCGCCCGCAAGCTGCGCCGGTTCGGGCTCGTCGGCCTGTCGCAACGCGGCTTTCCGCGTCCCGAAACCTTTTGGCTGCCAACGCTTCCGATGCTGCGTGCGTGGCGGCGCCACGGTCTGGGATCCTTCCTGCGGTTCCGGCTGCGCTGACGCGGTAACGGGCGCCCGACGCGCGGTCGGTCAGCTGGTCGGTCGTAGCGCATCGATCATGGTGGTGAGCAACTGGATTCGGCGTTCGGTGAGCTCCGGGTAGGGCCGGACGTGCCGGAACAGGTGCTCGGCGTCGAACATATCGCTGATCATGAACACCACCGTGGCGAAGTCCGCCGGATCGATGGCTGGGTCCGGGTCCGTGGTCTCGAGGGCGAGTTGCAGAATGCGCACGCCGTAGGCGAACAGCGCCGGTTGCAGTCCCTCCCGCAACTTTTCGTCGGTGCGCGCCGCCAGCTGCAACTCGTAGATCGCGGCGTTGACGGAGTTGCCCGCCAGCTCGTACTGCAGCCGCAGTACCGTCTCCACACCGCGTTCCGCGGCCGGAATGGCGGCGAACCGTGTTTCGAACGCGTCTAGCTGGCGCCGGAACGCCTCTTCGGCGGTGGCGACCATGAAATCCGCCATGGTCTCGAAGTGCCGGAACAGCGCACCGTAGGAGAGCTCGGCCCGGGATGCGATGGTCTTGACCGAGGCGCGCGCATAGCCCTTCTCGCTGATCGTCGCGATACTCGCGTCGAGCAGCTTGGCGATGGTGGACTCGCGCCGTTCGCGCTGAGTGCGGCTCATAGGCGCGATCGTAAGCGCACGGCGCGCCGCGGCCGATCAGGAGCCGACCGAATGCCGGATCTCGACGTGTGCGCGTGCCGGCCGGCCGACGCGCAAGAACTGGCCGGTGCCCCAGTCGCTGCCGAAGCCGGCCGCGAATTGTCCCTCGCGATAGACGGTTACGCCGTTGACGACGGTGGCGGTCACCGCGCCGTCGTTGCGATTGACCATGCGGGCGAGACCGAACTCGGGCATGGGGCGCTCGTGCAGGCCGTGCACGGACTGGTCCAGCCCGGCGGGGTCGAGCACGACGAGATCGGCGCGATCCCCGACGCGCAGGTGGCCTGCGTCGAGGCCGTACCAGTCGGCGAGCTCGCCGGTCAGCCGGTGGATGGCCTGCTCGATCCGCATGAGGGGCTTGCGGCGGGCCTGCGCGGCCTGTACCCGTTCGAGCAGCCGCAGGTGGTAGTTGTAGAACGCCATGTTGCGCAGGTGCGCGCCCGCGTCGCCGAAACCCATCTGCACACCGGGGTTGGTGGCGAGCTTGTCCAGGTACTTGCGCCGGTGGTTGGCCACGGTGGTACGCCACCGCAACCGGGTGCCGTATTCGACGACCAGGTCGAGGTAGGCGTCGACCGGGTGCACCCCGCGATCCTTGCCGACCTGCCCGATGGTCTTGCCGATCACGCTCTCGTCCGGGCAGGCCACAATGGTGGCGTCGAAGAAGTCCCGGTGCCAGATCCGGGGACTGAACTTGTTGTCGTAGTCCTTGCGGAACCAGCGACGATATTCCTTGTCCTGCAACAGTTCATTGCGTTCGACCTCGTCCTTGAGGTGCAGGGCCGCGGCACCGGCGCCGAATTCCTCGAACACCACCAGGTCGATGCCGTCGGCGTAGACGGTGAACGGCACCGGCAGGTGCTGCCACCGGAAGTCGGTGCGCGCGAATCGATTCAGCAGAGGCGCGGCGTACATCATGAAGAACACGATCGGCGGATACGCCTTCGAGTCGGCCGCCGACAACAGGGAGGTCCGCAAGGCCTTGCGCCCGAACAACCCCGAGCTGGCCGCGAAGAACTTCCAGATATTCGGCGTGAAGTTGATGGTCGGCGCGCTCTGCAGGATGCGGCCGCGGCGGCGCAGTACGGTGTTGAGCGCCCGGAACTCCCGGCTCCCGGCGTAAGTCGAGGGCAGCGAACGGGAACGGTAGATCTCGCCGTCGATCTTGTCCAGGGTGTTGGTCATCGAGGACAAGCCGAGGAAGCCCGCGTCGATGGCCTGCTCCAGCAGCGTTTGCATGCGCGTGAGTTCCGCCGCGCTGGGCCGGGTGTCCCGGGTGACAGCCCGATCGAGGCCGAGCACATGGGTCCGCAGATCCGAATGGCCCAGGAAAGCGGCAACATTGGGGCCCAGTCGAAGTCGCTCCAGTGCTGCGGCGTATTCGGCGGGAGTTCGCCAGTCGCGGTGCGTTTCCAGCACGCCGTGCACGGCCGCGCGCGGCACCGCCTCGACCCTGCTGAAGAAGTCCGCGCAGTCCGCGTTCGAGGCCAGGACGGTCGACAGCGAGCAGTTGCCGATGAACACCGTCGTGACACCGTGCCGTACCGATTCCGAAAGGGACGGGCACGCAAGGAGTTCGGCGTCGTAGTGGGTGTGCACATCGACGAAACCCGGTGCGACCCATTTGCCTTCGGCCTCGATCACCTCGGTGTCGGGCCCGCCGGTCAGTCGCTGCGCGGAGATCGCCGCCACGACCCCGTTCCGGATGCCGAGGTCGCGACGTTGCGGCGGCGCGCCCGTCCCGTCGAACCAGAGTCCGTCTCGCACGATCATGTCGAACATCGCATGCCTCCTGGCGGTTTCGCTTGACGGTAACATAAATAGTGATCGATCACTATCTAAGTTCGGCAAATCAATTGCCCTGGTCAGGTGGGGTAGGCATGATTCGGCCCATGGATGTGTCGTCGTCTACCGTGCTGCGCTGGCAATTCGACCTGGTCTGGGCGCTGTTCGAAGTCCACCTCGAGCGGTTGACCGAGGCTGAGGTTCGCTGGGAGCCCGCGGAACTGTGCTGGACGCTGCGGGCCGGCGCCGACGGGAGCTGGGTGCCGGACTGGGCGGATATCGAGCCCGATCCGATCCCGGTACCGACCATCGCCTGGCTCAGCTGGCATATCGGCTGGTGGTGGAGTGTGACCATGGATCACCTGGCCGGCCGGGCGCCCCGGGAGCGGCACGAGATCGAGTGGCCGGGTGACCACGCCGTCGTCGCATGGCTGCGCGGCCTGCGGACGGAGTGGTTGCGCACGTTGGATCGGATCTCCGACGCGGATCTCCTTGCCCCGGCGGCGTTTCCGTGGCCCGACGAGGACAGGAAGTCCGTCGCGCACACCCTCGCCTGGGTGAACGCCGAACTGATGAAGAACGCTGCCGAGATCGGGCAGCTGCGGCTGCTGCACGCGGTGCGCGACGGCCGGTGAGGCAAACGGTTTCGGCCTAGGCGTCGATCGTGAGGCCGGTGATCAACTGTTCGATCACCGCGCGCACCGCAGCGGTGTCATCGGTGGATTCCGCTGAGTGCGCGAGGATTTGGGCCGCCTCGTCCAGGGCGCCGACGATGATCAACGCCAGCGGGCGCACGGGTTGGCGTCGGATGCGACCCGCCGCGATGGCGCCCGCCAAGGCGTTTTCCACCCGGCCGATCGTGTGCCGCAACTCGATCTCGCGCCAGAGGTGCCAACCCAGCACCGCGGGGCCGTCCAGCAGTGCGATGCGCCGCACTTCGGGCGCGGTCGACGCGTCCAGCCAGGCCAGGCAGCCGACGATCAGGCCGGCGATCGGATCGTCGGACCGCGCCTCGGCCACCGCCGTGCCGATCACCTCGACCAGGCTGCGCTCGAGATCCTCGAACACCGCCTCGAAGAGCTCGCGCTTCTCGCTGAACTGGTGATAGAGCGCGCCGCGACTGACACCAGCGGCCTCGGCCACCGCGACGGTGCTCACCGCGCCATATCCGAACCGGCCGAACAGATCTCGCGCGGCACGGATCACCGCGGCGCGGGTGGCGGCCGAGCGTTCGGCCTGGGTTCGTCGATCAGCGTTCATGGCGACGTAGCAGTCTATCCACGCCGCCGCACCCCTTGACCGCGGCCGCCACCTTCGTGGAACATACAGTCATCCTGTTTGTATCTTAGAAGGATTCAGATCATGTCCGTTGGCACCAAGGATCTGTTCGAGCGCTACCACGCCTGCTGGGCTGATCGCGATCCCGACCGCATCGTCGAATTGCACACGCCCGACTCGGTTTTCCATCTGCATTCCGGGGGCAAGCCCGCACACGGCCGGGTCGAGATCCGCGCGGCCGCCGCGGAGACCTTCGCCTTGGTCCCGGACCTGACCTTCCATCTGGTCAATCTGCGAGTCGGCGACGATTTCTGGGCGGTCCAGTGGAAGTTGTCGGGCACCTCGGTCACCGGTGCGGCCGTCGATGTGGACATCGCCGACGTGGTCTTCGTCGAGGACGGTGCGGTGCGCGAGAAGCACACCTACGTCGACGGTGTGGCCATGCAGGCCGCACTGGCCACCCCGGCCGAGAGCGTTCAGCGGTAGAGGGCCTCGATATCGGCGGCGTAGTTCGCGGCCACGACGGCGCGCTCGAGGGAAAGCTTCGGGGTCAATTCGCCGCCGTCCGCTTCCGCGCCACCCACCGGATTATACTCTGCGAATCGCCCGTCGTAGCGGCGCATGTGCCGAGTTCGCGTGGGGGAGGGCACGATTCCGGTACCGTCTGCGGCCGTTGCGCTGAACTGGGCTCTGCCCTCGCACCGGGGAGGATCGGGGATGTCGAACGGCGGGGTGTCCCGACGCGGTCTGCTGGGTACCGCGCTGGCCGCGGGTGCGCTGGCGGCGACGGCGTGCGCGCCCGCCGCCGGCGTCGGCGACAGTTCGCGCAGCGAATGGCTGGCCAGACAGTTGCTCGGGGTCGGCGCGGACGGTACCGATCTCACGTTGACCTACTTGAAGACCCTGATCGATACCGGTCTTCCCGCCGCGGATCGGCGCAAGCGCGTCATCGTCGTCGGCGCGGGCCCGGCCGGGTTGAGTGCCGCGAATCTGCTCGCCGCGGCCGGACATCAGGTGACGGTGTTGGAGGCCAACGGAAATCGGGTCGGCGGCCGGGTCAAGACGTTCCGCGGTGTCTTCACCGATCCTGCCCTCTACGCCGAGGGCGGCGCGATGCGGCTGTCCGGCGCACAGCCGTTGGCGCTGGCGCTGGCCGACAAGTTCGGTCTGCCGCGCAGGCCGTTCTACAGCGCCGATGTACATCCGCACACCCGTGCACCTGTCACGCCGCCGGTCGTCTATCGCTCCTTCACCGGTGAGGAGTGGTCCAACGGACCCGTAATACGTTACGTGCCAACGGCTTCTGCGAGCCGCGGGCTGATCAAGGTGAACGGAAGCATCGTTTCGCGCGGCGACTACGCCGCGAATCCCGGTGCGGTGCACGCGGGTTTCGGCTGTGCGCTGTCCACGGCCAGCAGCGCCGCTCTCGATGCCGAACTGCGCAAAGACTCTGTGCGGCAGAGCGGTTCGATCGAGCGGCAGGTCGAGAGCTGGACCGGCCTGCTGCAAACCTACGAAAACCATTCCCTGCGTGACTATCTGCGCGAGCGGGGCTGGCCCAAAGCGCGGATCGATGCGGTCGGCACCTTGGAGAACCTGACCGCGCGGCTGGGGTATAGCGTCGTGTTCCCGCTGGTCGACCACAACTTGATCCCCGCAGGCGCCACCTATTGGGAATTGGCGGGCGGCATGTCGACGCTCACCGACGCACTGGCCCGGCAGCTGGGACCGGCGCTCCTGCTGGGCAAGCGCATGGCCGGGCTGGAGCAGACCGAGCACGGCGTGCGGATCCGGACCACCGCGGAAACCGGCGACGAGACCTCCGACGGCCGGCCGATCGATCCGGTCGAGTCGTTCGAGGCGGACTACGCGATCGTGGCGATCCCGTTCAGCGCGGCGCGCTTCTGCACGTTCGATCCGCCGTTGAGCTATGCCAAGCGCCGGGCGATCATCGAACTACAGCACGACTCGGCGACAAAAGTGTTGCTGGAGTTCAAAAGTCGCTTCTGGGAGCAGGGGCCGGGCGGCTTCCGCGGCGGGCGCTGCGTCAGCGATTCGCCGAACCGGTGCACGTATTTCCCGTCGCACGTGCTGGATTCCGACGGCGGGGTGGTGCTGGCCTCCTACACCTTCGCCGAGGACGCGATGCGCTGGGACGCGCTCACCGAGGGGGAGCGCATCCACTTCGCCCTGGCCGGCCTGCGCGAACTGTTCGGCGCGCGGGTCGATGCCGAATTCACCGGTGTCGGCATCACCCAGAGCTGGGCGCGGGCCCGCTACGCGCTCGGCGAAGCAGCCATCCCGGCGCCCGGCCAGTTGCACGAGCATCATTTCGCTACCCGATCGATCGAAGGCCGGGTGCATTTCGCCGGTGACCACACCAGCCTCAACACCGCGTGGATCGAGGGCGCGCTGGAAAGCGGTGTCCGCAGCGCTCTCGAGGTCCACCAGCGCTGAGCCGTCACCGATTTCGTCAGCTCGGCGCGATATCGGCGACGAACAGCTGCAGCCGCTTGCCCGTGATCGCGTGGACGAGCCCGGTCTCCATGCGCGGCACCAGCGGCAACCGCGCGACGGTACCGCTGTCGACGATGCGCGGGTTGACGAGCCGGATCGCCCGGCCGCCGCGGCGCAACTCGGCCCCGTCGGCGGCGAGTACGTTGCGCGCCCAGTCGGTGGTGCCGTGCCCGAGCACGATGCCCAGCCCGCCGTCGAAACCGAATGTGTTGACCGGCGTCTCGTAGTGTTTGCCCGATTTGCGTCCCCGGTGTTCGATCACCGCGAACGTCGGCAGGTAGCGCGATAGGCGACGGGCGACCGGGTTCATGTACCGGCTCTGCCAGCGGCCGAACCAGGTGGGAAAGAACTGCGGGCCACGATCTGCCTGGGTCATGCGTCCTCCGTGCACTTTCGGCCGCGAAACGAACGGTGCGCGGCACCGCCGCACACGAGCTTAGAAACCGAGTGGCCCCACCGCATCCGACTCAGGGCGGACCCGTGGGCCCGGTGCGGTGGTGACCTCGTCTGATTTCCGCCAGCATTTCGCCTCGGCCCTCGTAACGTCGACCGCATGTCAGAGACCAGCAAGGCCCTCGTGCAACGCGCGTGGAAGGCGTTCGCCACCCACGACTTCGATCAGATCGCCGCGTTTTTCACCGAGGACGCGGAATGGCTCGCTCAGGCGAACAACGCGACCGCCGTCTTCCTGAACGGCCCGAGCCACATGGTCGGCCGCGACTTCATCGCCGACTTCATCGCCAACGGCTTTCCGAAGCTCTTCGCGAAGGACGTCTCGATCGTTTTCCGCGGTTTCTACGCCGACGGTGATCGGGTGACGGTGGAGGAGACCATGACCGCCACCCTCGCGAACGGGAACGCCTACGAGAACGACTACTGTTTCGTCTTCGAACTTCGTGACGGCCTGATCCACCGCGTGCGCGAGTACATGGACACCGCCCGCGGTCACCGCATGGTGTTCGCCGGCTGATTTCCGCCTGCCGGGCGTGCGCGCCCGGCTCAGCGTTCCTTCGGCGGCCACCAGGCGCCCATGCCGAGGGCGATCAGGCGCATCTGTTGCACGGTGCGGTCGACGAGCAGTTCTTGTTCGCGCGCCGGTGCCGAGATGTAGGCGGCGATGCCGTCGGAGACCGTGGCGACCAGCAGGTCGGCCGCGATCTCCAGGTCCGCGGGGGACCAGGAGTCCAGCGCGCGGATGCGGGAGAGGTCCGCGACGAGTTCCCGCACGATCAACTGGATTTCCAGCGCGATGGATTTGCGCAGTGCCGCCGATCCGCCGTGGCGCTCCCTGGTGAGGAAGCCGAACAGTTCCCGCTTCGGGTCGACCTGTGCGAACACGAAGCGCACGGTGTCGGCGAGGCTGGCCTCCGGATTGCGCCGCACCTCACGCAGCGCGAGCCGCAGAGCGGTGATGCCGTCGTCGACCAAGGTCGCGCCCAGATCGTCGAGCGAGGCGAAGTGCCGGTAGAAGGCGGTTGGCACGATGCCCGCGGAACGGGCGATCTCACGCAGGCTGAGCGCGGCGAAGCCGCGGTCGGCGGCCAACGCCAAGGTGCCGTCCATGAGGGCCTGTCGCGTGCGCTCCTTGCGCTCGCCTCGGGTTGCTGACTGCTCGCTCATCACGGTGAGCATACATCCGTTCACCATTCCACTCATCCAAAGATGTTGTTCGGGTCACATGTTTTGCCGGTTGACACCCGACCCCTGCCATCGGTCACACTAGTTGAGTGTACAGACGTGCACTGAAATTGGAACGCAACGTCGCGGGACCCGCGCCACACAGCCCGGCAGTAGGACCCCGACGCAGAGGTACGGAGAACGAATGGTGGATCTCATCAATCTGGTGCAGACCCTGACCACACCGCATCCGCTGGACCGGTATCTGGAACTGGTGCGTCCCACGCTGACCGCGCGGGAGATGCGCGCCGAGATCGTCCACGTCGACCGGTCGGTGCCCGGCTCGGTGACGCTCACCCTGCGTCCGACCCGCCAGTGGCAGGGTCACGCCGCGGGCCAATACGTGCAGATCGGTGTCGTGATCAACGGTGTCCGGCATACCCGGTGCTATTCGCCGGTCGGCCCGGCGGGTGGCCGGGGCAAGCAGGTGCAGCTCACCGTCAAGGCTCATCCCGAGGGTTTGGTGTCGCAGTATCTGCACCGCAACGCCCGGCCCGGACTGGTGGTCGACCTCGAGCCCGCCGCGGGGACGTTCCGGCTGCCGGATCAGCGACCCGACCGGGTGCTGCTGATCAGCGGCGGCAGCGGTATCACGCCCGTGCTGTCGATGCTGCGCACCCTGGCTGCCGAGGACTATCCGGGCGAGGTCGTGTTCCTGCACTACGCGAAGTCGCCCGAGGTGGTGCCGCATCGCGCCGAACTCGACGCGATCGCGCAGCGGCACAAGAACTTTCGCATCGAACTGCGGCATCCGTGGCGGTCCGACACGAGTAATGTGAACCGCAAGGCCCCGTGGGTCGACGTGGCCACCGCGGCTGCCAGTGGGTATTTCGACTACGACGAACTGGAGCGGGTGGCGCCGTGGTTCGCCGACGCGGAAACCTTTGTCTGCGGCCCACAGTCGCTGATGGATGCGGTGCGCAAGATCTACCAGGCCGAGCAGCTCGACCAGCGGCTGCACAGCGAGGAATTCACGGTTTCCCTCGCGCCTGTGGATACCGAAGATGCCTACGGCACAGTGAGTTTCGCCGCCGCCGGCGTCACCGCGGACAACAACGGCGCCCCCCTGCTGGAACAGGCCGAAGCGGCGGGGCTCACCCCCGAGTACGGCTGCCGGATGGGAATCTGCTTCTCCTGCACGGCTGTTCGCCGTTCCGGTTGCACCCGCAACCTGCGCACCGGCGAGACCGACAGCGACCCGGATCAGCCCATCCAGCTCTGCATCAACGCCCCCGTGGGCGACGTCGAGATCGACATCTGACCGAACAAGAGGAGTAATCGATGACCATCCTCACCGAAACCAAAGACGGCCCCCTGGTCCTGAGCCCCGATCAGGTCGAAGAGCTCGGCCGGGCGCTGGACGAACTGCGCGCCAAGGTGGTGGCCGACCTGGGCGAGCGCGACCGCGAATACCTGTACTCGATCATCAAGGCGCAGCGTGGTTTCGAGATCGCGGGCCGCGGCCTCATGTATCTCGGTTTCCTGCCGCCGTTCTGGCTGGCCGCCGTCGCTGCGCTGAGTGTGTCGAAGATCCTGGACAACATGGAGATCGGCCACAACGTCATGCACGGCCAGTACGACTGGATGCGCGAGCCCGGCGTGAATTCCCGTGTCTTCGAATGGGATACCGTCTGCCCGGCGGACCAGTGGAAGCATTCGCACAACTACCTGCACCACACCTACACCAACATCCATAACAAGGACCGCGACATCGGCTACAGCATCCTGCGGATGGACGAGGCGCAGTCGTGGAACGTGCTGCGCCTGGGTCAGCCGCTGTACGCCTTCGCGCTGATGGTGTTGTTCGAGTGGGGCGTGATGGGGCACGACCTCGAGGTCGAGAACATCGTCGCGGGCAAGCGGAAGTGGTCCGACATCAAGAAATTGGTGAAGGGTCAGTGGCGCAAGGCCGGTAAGCAGGTGCTCAAGGACTACGTGATCTTCCCGGCGCTGAGCGGCCCGCTGTTCTTCAGCACGCTCGCGGGCAACGTGACCGCCAACCTGGTGCGCAACCTGTGGGCCTTCTCGATCATCTTCTGCGGCCATTTCCCCACCGGCGTACAGACGTTCACCG
Source organism: Nocardia brasiliensis NBRC 14402 (assembly GCF_000308475.2). Taxonomy (GTDB): domain Bacteria; phylum Actinomycetota; class Actinomycetes; order Mycobacteriales; family Mycobacteriaceae; genus Nocardia; species Nocardia brasiliensis. The sequence continues at coordinate 317,484 of NZ_BAFT02000110.1, forward strand.
AGGAAGAGACCGCCGACGAGACCCGCGGCGAATGGTACGTGCGGCAGATGCTCGGCTCGGCCAACATCACCGGCAGCAAACTGTTCCACATCATGTCCGGCAACCTGTCACACCAGATCGAACACCACCTGTTCCCGGACCTGCCCGCCGCGCGCTATCCGGAGATGGCGCCGGAGGTCCGGGCACTGTGTGAAAAGTACGGATTGCCGTACAACACCGGCCCGCTCGGCAAGCAGATCGGTTCGGTGTGGCTGAAAATTTTCAAGCTCGCACTGCCGCCCGGCTTGGTCAAGAGCGAGCCTTCTCCCGGTGTTATCGTGATGCGTCAGCGAAAGGCAAGCGAAGTGGGCGTGTGAATGATTGGGAAATTCGAAAGCAACAAGGACCTCATTCAAGAATTGACGTCCTCGGGTGCGAAGCATGTCGGCAATATCGCGAGCATCATCGCGGGCACGGTCGCGGAGGTCACCAAGGAGATCGGTGAGTGGATCACCGACGGGATCGAGATGCGGGAGGCCGCCGCGGCTGCGCGCCGGGACGCGGCGGCACAACGCGATCTCGATCTCGACGATGATCTCGAGGCGCCGGCCGCCGAGCCGGTGGTGAAAGAGCCGGTGGCGACCGAGGCGCCCTATGTGGACGCCGAGGTGGTCGAACCGGAGCCCGGCGAGCCGCGTTGATCGACCCGTCGCGCTGATCACCACACCGGCAGCCTGCGCCGGTGCTCGGTGACGTCGGTGATCAGGTCGCGGTATCCGTCGGTCAGCTCGGCGAGCCTGCACCACTGCAGGTGGGCTTCCCCGTCCACCTGCACGCGGTGCGCCTGCTGCGGCGCCTTTCGCAAAGCCTGTTGTGCCGCAATCCATTTCGCCGCCAGCCGATCGATGACCGCGCCGAGGGTCTCGGTGTGCAGCGAGGCGCCGCCGCGGTGCTCGACGTTGCCCGCGACCCAGCTGTCGATGCGCGCGACGAGTTCGGCCCGGTGGGTGTCGATGTCCTCGATGAGCTGACCGCACGCCACCACGCGGCCGGTGGTGACGCCCGGTGCGTGCGCGGCCTCGAGCGCATTACGCCGTCGCTCATGGCATTCGACGAGTTCGCGGGCGGCGGTGAGCACGCTGTGCTTGCGGTGATTCGGCTCGTTTCGGAAGGCGCGCAACAACTCCGCGGGTGGTGGCAACTCTTCGATGCCGATACGGACGCCTGCGTATTCGGTAGGCATGTGCACACCCCTGCGGTCACGATCCAATTCTGGATGCGCCAGGGCCGAGGGGGATTTCGGGGAGGGGCACCCCTCGGCTCCGGCGCAGCCCCGCGCTCGGACGCCACCCCCAACAGTCCACCAGCACGGCAAAGAAACCGGGAAATCCGCGACGATGCGATGAGGAAGACGGCCCGAGAAATCGGGACTCTTTCAGGAAAGCGCGGTTGTCGAATCCGCGCAATAGTATGGTGTACAAATCTATCCGGCGCCGATGAATCGTTATGATCCGTCACGGAGCGGTCACATGCGGATACCGTCGCAGTTTCCGACATCGCATCCTCAGTTCATGGGCAGCAACCGGTTCGGCGCGGCGGCTGCGGGCCGCCGCGCGATCGGCTAGCCTCGATATTCGTGCCTGCCTACGTGTCATCGCCCGAGCTCACCTTCGGGTTCATGTTCGCGCTGGAAGACCCGGAGCGAATCGGCGAGGTGGTGCGCACCCTCATCGTGCGCAAGACCGTTTCGGTGTTCCGGCTCGCCCGCCTGTCCGACAACGACGGTCCGCCGGAGCGCTACGTGGTGAACTGGGCCGCGATACCGCAGATCTCGATCACCACCGAGGCCCCTGACCCGGACGAACTGCAGGCGCAGCGCATGATGCTGGTGAACGCCTTCCTCAGCGAGGACGGCGAAGTGAGCCTCTACTCGGCGCAGGGCACCGGGCCCGGCTAGTCCTGGTTCCAATCCGGTACGCCGAACAGGGCCATGGTGATCTGGTACAGGTGTGCACCGAGGTCCGGTAGTGCCTGTGCCCCAGGACCGTCCAGGCAGTCGCGGATGCGGTCGTCCACGGCGCCGATGAGCGCCTCGAAGATTTCGGGCGGGACGTCCACCGGGATATCGCCCGCGGTGCGCCCGATCCGGAAGGCGGCGTGCATGCGGTTGGCGAGCAGCGTTTTCATCGCCCGCCGCTGCTGCGCGACGATCGGCCCGGCTACCAGGCACTCGATGTGCAGCGCCCGGGCGTAGACGCCGTTCTCGGACAGCACGCGCAGGTAGGTGTCCAGCGTCCGGCGGATCAGCACCCGCCATTCCGAGCGCGGCGTGGCGTGCACGCTGGTGTCGAGTTCGCCGAGCACCAGGTCCACCGCGGCCTCGAAGGCTTCGGTGAAGCAGTCGTCGCGGCCGCGGAACAGCTCGTAGAAGGTGCGCCGGGAGACGCTGGCGCGGGCCACGATATCGCCGACTGTCGTTGCGGCATAGCCGCGTTCGGCCACCGCCTCGAGCACGCCGAGATACATCCGCATGCGTTGCGAGTGCGCGACCGCCTCCGGCGCCATGCCGTGGGTGCCGCGCGGTAGGCGGCCGCGGTCGACGCCGGCTTCGAGTCCCATCCTCTGAGGATAGTCACCTTCACGATAGTGATCCGTCTCATACTTGCCCGCCGGATGTGGTCCCGGTTACTCTCACATCCCAGTTGGGTACGGCGATGTTTTTAAGCGGGTCTGCCAGGAGGTTCGATGACGATGAGGACAGTTCGCCGTGCCGCGGCACGGGCCGGGGTCATGGCGGTGGCGGCCGCCATGACCGCACTGTGGGTCGTGCCGAGCACGGCCGTCGCCGAGACGCCGCCCGACGGTGGCGCGCTCGCCGCGGCGTGGCTCGCGGCGCACGACGGCCCGCCGAGATACCCCGGGCCCGTGCACATCGACTTCGATGTGCCGGTCACCATGAGCGACGGAACGGTGCTGAAGGCCAACATCTATCGTCCGGTGGATGCGGCGGGCCGGATTGTCGACGAACCGCTGCCGACCATCGTCAACCTGACCCCATATACGAAATTCGTGTCCCTGATCGCCGATCTCGCGCTGAACATCCCGGTGCTCTCGGATGCGCTGATCGAGCTGGTGAACCGATTCGATTTCGGTGGCACCCCGTTCGACTCGATCACCGATCTCACCAGGGCGCTCAGCGGCGGCGCCGCACGGACGTTCGGCGCGGATCGCAAGCTGGTGCAACAGGGCTACACCTACATCGTGGCCGACGTACGCGGTACCGGTTATTCCCAGGGCGACTGGAGGTTCTTCCAGAGCCGGGAGACTCAGGACACCGTCGAACTGATCGACTGGGCGAGCAAGCAGCTGTGGTCGGACGGCAATATCGGTATGTCGGGTATCTCGTACTCCGGCATCAATCAATTCAAGGCAGCCGAACAGAATCCGCCCGCGCTCAAGGCCATCTTCCCGGTCGAGGGCAGTACCGATACGCTCACCGATGTCGCGTTTCCCGGCGGCGGAGTGGGGCTGTTCGGCCCGCTCTACATCGCCGCGATCGACCTGATCTCCAATTTCCCCGACCCGGTGGGCATCGCCCTCGGTCATCTGGATATGAAATGGCTGATGGACCGGGTCCAGACGCCGCTGGAGTTCTTCGACTACATTCTGATGGCGTTGTCGCTCTCGGTGGATTCGGTGCCCGAACCGCTGAAGCAGCAGCTGTTGCCCGGTAGTCCGCTGCGCAACGCGTGGACCGACAGTCACCCGGAGGATATCCGGGTGCCTACCTTCGCCTACGGCGGCTGGCAGGACATCTTCGCCTCGTCGAGTGCGCGCTCGTTCGGTGACATTCCGCTGCCGCCGGAGCGCAAGAAGCTGATCATGGGCGATACGTACCACATCAATCCCGGTTCCGGACTGGGCAATCCGGGGCGGCCGCCGCGGCTGGACGTCTTGCAGATGGCGTGGTTCGACAAGTGGCTCAAGGGAATCGACAACGGCATCGATCAGTACGGGCCGGTCGCGCTGTGGCAGCAGGGCGGCGGCTGGACCACCGCGCCGGCCTTCCCGCGGCCCGGCATGGAATATCAGCGCATGTACCTCTCGCCGGTCCGCAGCGGCACCGCGAACAGCGTCTACGACGGTTCGCTGAGCGCGCAGACGCCGCAGGACGCGGCTCGGCTGACCGTTTCACCGGTTACCGGAATCACCTCGCTGTGCTCGCGCGACTCGGCCGTCGAATCCACCGGCGTGCTCAGCATTTTCAACTTCTGCGGCCGTGACGATCGGATCCACGAGACGGGCGGGCTCACCTTCACCGGCGCCCCGGTGACCGAGCCGACCGTGCTGTCCGGCCCGATCACGGTGCACCTGAACACGATGTACGACAACATCGAGGGTTACTGGGCGGTCAGCGTGAACGACGTTGCGCCGGACGGGCAGTCGACAGTGCTGGCCAGCGGGCAGCTCGCGGCGTCGCTGCGCGCGGTCGACGACGACAAGAGCGAGAAGGACGCCGACGGCGACTACACGCACACCGTGTACAAGCTGACGCTGGCCGACCGTCAGCCGCTGGTGCCCGGTCAGCCGACCGCTCTGGACGTCGCGGTGAATCCGCTCGACGCCGTGCTGAAGCCGGGACATCGGTTGCGCGTCAACGTCTTCGCCAGCAACTTCCCGCGCGGCTTCCTGCCGCCGCCGCTGTTGTTCGACGGTGGCATCCGCAACGCGCTGACCTCGCAGCACCTGGTGCTCGACCCAGCGGCGCCGAGCTTCGTCAACGTGCCGCTGAGCCGGCCGCTGGAGTAGCGCGATTACGGCGGCGGTGTGCACCGCCCGCCTCCGCACATCTATTCGTCGGCGTGTCGATATCAGATCGTGGCGTTCGCGCACTTCGGGTACGTGACAATCGATGCAAGTCGCATTTGTTCGCGGCGTGGATCGAAAGCATCTGAAAGGGGCGTCGATCATGGAACCCGAAAATCCCGAGATTGCCGCGAAAGCGGTCGACGCGGTCGCTCCGATTCGTGTGCGCGGTGATCTGGATCCGGCACTGTCACGCTGGATGTGGTTGGTGAAATGGCTTCTCGCCATTCCGCATTACATCGTGCTGTTCTTCCTGCACATCGGTTATATCGTGCTCACGATAGTCGCGTTCTTCGCGATTCTGTTCACCGCCAAGTATCCGAAGGCGCTGTTCGACTTCAATGTCGGTGTCATGCGGTGGACGTGGCGGGTGGAGTTCTACGCGCTGTCGGTGCTCGGCACCGACAAGTACCCGCCGTTCAGCCTGCAACCGAACGCGGAGTACCCGGCCGATCTCGAGGTCGACTACCCCGAACGGCTCAGCCGTGGCCTGGTGTTGGTGAAGTGGTGGCTGCTGGCCATTCCGCACTATCTGATCCTGGCCGCGATGATGGCCGGTGGGGCGGCGTTCGCGATGGGCGACGGCGACTCCTGGGCCGGCAGCACGAGTATTTCGCTGACCAGCATTCTGGTCCTGGTGGCGGTGATCGGGTTGCTGTTCACCGCCCGGTACCCGCAGGGCGTGTACGACTTCCTGCTCGGCATCAGCCGCTGGAGCATTCGGGTGCAGGCCTACGCCACCCTGATGCGCGACGAATACCCGCCGTTCCGGCTCGATCAGGGTGCCCGCGAAACCCGCTGACGCCCAAGCACCTTCGCACCGGATCCGCCCGCTGGTTCAGCGGGCGGATTCGTATATCCGCCGGACCACGTCCTCGATTTCGGGCTCCTCGATGGACAGATCCCGCACCTCGGCGCGCTCGGAGACCAGCGCGAGCAGCTGCGCGGCGGTGGTCTGTTCCGGATCGAAGGCCAGCCGCTGGCGCATGCCGCCGCCTTCGGATTCGAGCAGTTGCGCGCACGGCAGATCGTCGAGATCCGGTGTGGGCTCGGCCAGATCGACGACGAGGACGCGACGCGCCCCCACCGTGGCGGCCAGCCCGGTCAGCGACCCGTCGTAGACCAGGTGTCCGTGATCCACGACGAGCACTCGGCCGCACAGTCTTTCGATGTCGCCCATGTCGTGGGTGGTGAGCAGCAGCGTGGTGCCGCGCTCGGCGCGTTCGGCGCGCAGGAACTCGCGCAGGCGTTGCTTGGACAGCACGTCGAGCCCGATCGTCGGTTCGTCCAGAATCACCAGCTCGGGTGAGTGCAGCAGGGCGGCGGCCACTTCCGCGCGCATGCGCTGGCCCAGCGAGAGCTGGCGCACCGGCGTGTCCAGCGTCTCGGCCATCTCCAGTTGCTCGACCAGCTCGTGCTCCCGTTTGCGCGCGGCATCGGGTTCCAGCCGGTGGATGGCCGCGAGGATCGAAAACGATTCGCGCAGCGGCAGGTCCCACCAGAGCTGGGAGCGCTGTCCGAAGACGACGCCGATCCGGGCGGCCAGTTCGCGCCGCTGCCGGACCGGTTCCAGCCCGCAGGTGCGCACGCGGCCCGCGGTGGGCACCAGGATGCCGGTGAGCATTTTGATGGTGGTGGACTTGCCCGCGCCGTTGGCGCCGATATAGCCGACCGCGGCGCCGCGCTCGATCCGGAAAGTCATCCGGTCCACCGCGGTCAAGGTCTCGCGTCGCCGCCGCCACCGGCGGCCGTCCTTGCGGGACAGGGTGAATTCTCTGGTCAGGTTCTCGATATCGATGATGGCTGCTGCCGCACCGGGATTCGCCATGCTAGCCGCCCCCTCCTTGATAGTGCCGGGTACCGAAGCGCCAGAGCATCAGTGCCAGCAGCCACACCCACAGCACCGCGAGCGGGACGAACCACGCCAGCCACGCGGGTAGCAGCGGCGGGCCGGGCAAGTCGAGCAGCGCGATGGTGGGTAGGTAGGCCGTGAACGACACCGGAATCGCGAAGCCGAACAGCACCCGCAGCGGCATCGGGAACACCGTGGCCGGTTGGACCGCGGCGAACGAACCGCCATAGGTGAAACTGTTGGTGAGTTCGGCTCCGTCGATCAAATAGAACTGTAATCCCGCCGCGCACACGAAGATCCCGCCGAACAGGGCGACGCCGCTCACCAGGGTGAGTGCGATCAGGGCGAGAGTCGCTGGGCTCCAATCGATGTCGTTGCGCCACAGCCCGATGCCGAGCACCACGATCGCGACCGCGGCCCGGGCGAAGCGGCGCAGTGAGATATCGCTGGTGATCAGTTGCAGCAGCAGCGGCTGCGGGCGCAGATGGTAGGCGTCGAGCTGGCCCATCCGGATCAGCGTCGGCAGCGTGTCCAGATGGCCGAACAGGACCTGCGCCAGCGCGAAGGTCGATTGCCCGAAGCCGAAGAGCAGCAGCGCGGCGTTCAGATCCAGCCCGCCGAGCACCCGGACGTTGTGGAAGATCACCCACACCTCGGCGAATTCGACGAGGCCGATCAGGAACGCGCCGAAAACCTCACTGGCGAAAGACAACCGGTAGGACCGCTGCGCGCGGATCCGCGAGCGCAGCACCGCCGCGTACGGGGTGAACCAGGTGCCCGCGGCGGCGGCCCGCTCAGCCACCCTGCACCTCCAGCTTGCGCCGGCCCGCGGCCAGCAGCAGCCGCCCGGCCAGGCCGATCAGCAGCACCCAGAACACCTGCACCGCCAGCACGCCCACCGCCGCCGTGCCGGTCGTCCGGCCGGACAGCACGTCGATCGGGGCTTGCAGGATGGACGGGAACGGTGTCGCCTGCGCGATCGTGCGCAGCCAGAGCGGGAACATGTGCACCGGCACGAAGAGCCCGGCCAGGAACGTGCCGCAGATCTGGTACACCACCCGGATGCCGCGGGTCTCGACCACCCAGAAACCGATCAGCGCGACCACGAACAGGCAGAGGAACGAGAGGGCAACGGCGAGCAGCACACTCACCGTCCCCAGCAGGTAGGGGCCCGGCGTGGTCGGCATCGCCAGGCCGAAGGTCAGCACGCCGATCAACACGCTCGGCACCCCGCGCGGCAGGATCGTGCACGCCGCGCGTCCGATATCGCCGGCCAGATAGCCGAGCTGGATGTCGACCGGACGCAGGAAGTCGATCGCGATGTCGCCGTTGCGCACTCGATCCGACAGGTCGAGCGGCGGCCCCATGAACTGCAGCGCGCCGAGCAGCCCCTGCGACAACCAGACGTAGGCGCCGATGGAACCTTCGGTGTAGCCGCCGAAGTCGCCCGCCGCCCGCACCGCGGCCAGCATCACCGCGGCCCGGACGAAGCCGAACACGCAATTGGTGCACAGTCCGGCGAACATCGCCAGCTTGTACTGGGACTGCCGCCGGAACCCGGCCCGTGCCAACTGGGCGTATACCGCGATGACCCGCCAAGGGTGCCCGGTCGCAGCGACTTTCCCGTCCCCCTCCACACTGCCGTGCACAAAGAGTCAAGCCTAGTGCTTCCGGCAACCCGAGGTAACCCCTCGAGCATCAATTCGACGAAGTGCCGGGCCAGCGCATGACAGCGCGCACGTTGATTGCCATACTCAGCGGAGCGACAAGCGAAGATCTGACGCAGGTGTCCAGGTCGCGCAGTAGGCTTGTCCTCGAATCATGTCGCGGTAGCGAAGGACTGGTAACCCGGGAGGGGAACGGTGGACACGCTGAAGCTCGACCCGGCGGCGGTAGCCGCATACACCGCGATCGCGGACGCGGTCTCCCAGCAACTCGCCTCGGCGTCGGCCGTGGCGTCCGGTGCGGTGAATCAAGACCAGCTCGCCGCCGACCTCGGACTGATCGGCGCCGACTTCGCGGCGCGCTTCGCCACGGCGGTCTCCGAACACGCGCAGGCGCTCTCGACCGCGGGCCAGTTGGTCGGCACCTATGGGCAGGTACTGCGCGACTACACCGCGAATATGCAGGGTGTCGACGGCGACACCGCGGGCGCCATCACCCGGACGGGGGAGACGCTGACATGAGAAGCCTGTCCGGACTACGCAGACGGCCCGCGGCCGCGCCGGCGCGCACCGATAATGCCGTGCCCGCAACGACCTATCTCGACCCGAATGTCGATCCTCCGATCGTCGCCGCGCTGGTGCGGCCGCTGCTGCAACTGCGGTCCACGCTCGGTTCGGGGGTCGCCGTGCCGAATCAGACCGCGACCGCCGCGCTGTCCGCCGCGAGCACCCAGGCCGCCGATACCGAGGGCCCGCACCGCGACGGCCTGCACGCCCTGGAGTCGACCTGGACCTCGCGCGGCGCCGACGCCGCGGTGCCCGCGCTGCGTACCACACAGACCGAGATCGGCGAAATCTCCGACCGCGGACCGGCTTACCTGAGCGTGCTCGGTGACGCACACGCCACCAGCGCCCGCGCCGCGCGCACGGTCGATCAGATCATCGCCGACTTCCGCAGCGACGCCCGCCAGATCCTCGGCAACGCCACCGCCGCGCCCGACACCGACGCGGTGATCGCGCGGGCCACCCAGGCCCTGCGGGACGCGCTCACCACGGTGAACGCCGCGCAGACCGAAATGGACGACCACAGCAGGCGGCTCGACGCGATGGGCCCGCTCACGGTCACGCAGCCGTCCGGGGTCACCACGGCGCAGCCCTACTCGTCCGGGCCGTACTCCTCCGGCACCTACCCGCCCGGTGTGACGAGCCAATACGTGCCGGGCACGACCGCCAACGGGCAGCCGATGGATCCGGCGCTGGCCGCGCAACTGCAGTTGCAGCAGCAGTTGATCTCGGCGGGGGTGCAGGTCGGCACGGCGGCGATCAACGCGGGCGTCGATATCGGCACGAACATCATCGACAAGATCGCCGGCGTCGGCACCCACATCATCGACAAGGTCGCCGAGGTCGGCACGCACGCCATCGATACGGTGGCGGCCGGCGCGGACAAGGCCGTGACCGAGGCGATCCGGCCCGGCAGCACCACCGGCGACGGGCCGAACGGCTCGTCGAATCCGAGTGCCTCGCCGAAGCTGTTCGATTTCGGTGCGGGCGTGCGTACCCCGGCACCGAGTGGTCCCAGCGGTCCGAGCAGTGTGATTCCGTCGGCCGGGCCGGGTTCCGCGCCGACCGCGAACGAGGCGCCGCCGAAACCGGAGTCGAGGCCGGCCCCCGCGCCCGCCCCGGCGCCACCGGTGGTGGACGACGCGCCGTCGCGTTCCGCCGCGCCGGATCAGCCGCACCCGCCGGGCACCACCGGCGGCGTCGCGTTGCCGCCGTCGCCGCCGCCCGACGATCGGGAGCACAAGCCCCGCGAAGGCCAGCTCGGCGTGACCGTGCCGACCGCGGTGGTCGCCGTGACACCGGTGCTCGGCGACTACGACGATGACACCCTCTGACCCGAATTCTCCGGGTCGGCAAGAGGGGCAGGGCAATCCGTTCGATACCGGACTGCCCATGGTGCGCACGCCCGTCGGCAAGGCGCGCAAGCGGCGGCGTCCGTCCGGTCGCCGGTCGCCGGTGCGCCGCCGAGATCCGGAGGTCTACGTGCCCGAGCCGAACCCGGACGCACCGGCTGCCCGGCCGCGGCGCACCGGTGACTGGGAGCAGTGGCTGGATCCGCCGCCGCGGACGGCCGAGCAGGTACCGGAGCCGTCGGTGGCGCCGGAACGGCGGCGCGTCCCCGTCGCGGACGAGGACGATCGAGCCGCCGGCTACGACGACAATGTCGCCCCGCCGCCCGCGATCATCAACCGGTCCGGCATCCACCCGGGCGTACCGCTGCGCCACCCGACCCGCCAGCGCAGCAGGCAATCGAACGGCAATCGGATCCTCGCCGTACTGATCGTGCTCGGTGTCGGGATCGCGGTGGTCTCGATCCTGTACACCGCGATCAACGGTCTGGGTGGCGACGACAAGCCCGCCGCGGCCAGTTCGACGGTGCGCGCGCCCGGCGCGGTGACGACGGCGGCGACCAGCACGGCACCGCCCGCACAGGCCTCGGCGATCGCGACGCAGGGGTGCGAACAGCGGCGCACGCCCGACCTCGTGTCCGGTACCGATCCCGGCGGCACCGCCAACGGCCCGGACGCCATCCTCGCGTTCGAATACGCCTACTACGTGGAGCGTTCCGGATATCGGGCGCGCGCGGTGGTCGCGGACAACGCGATCGTCTCGCCCGCCGACCAGATCCAGCGCGGGATCAACCAGACTCCCGTCGGCACCCGCTATTGCGTCCTGGTCACCCGGGCCAAGGACGGTGACGACGGACTCGCGCACTGGGAGGTGAAACTCACCGAGCAGTACCCAGGCGAACAGCCGCGCACCTTCACCCAGCTCATCACGACCCGCACGCTCGCCTCCCGCACCCTCATCACCGCGATTGCCTCGGGCTGACGCGCACGCGCGGGGTAACGCCGATTCCCGGGGCAGGAAAAGTACTGTCTGGGAACGCCGTTCGCGGGTGGATACCGTTCGTTCGACAGGGAGTGTCGACGAGGTGTGCGGTGCACAGTTGGGGATCGGGATATGCGTATTTCTAAGCGGACGGTGGCCGAAACCGCGGCGGTGGTGGCCTTCATCCTGTCTGCCGTGGTGGCCGCCCCGCCGGCCGACTCGGCCTCGGCGCCGCACCCCGGATCCACTGTCGTTCAAAGGTAGTACACGCTGGGTAATGGGGCTTTCGATGCTTGCCTGGTGACTCGCGGTCTGCGAAAGTAGTGCACCGGATAGTTTCGTTTTCGATTAGCTCGATGCAGAAGGCGAGTCGGCAGATGATGTCGATGCTGTGGATCACGCTTCCCTACAGTGCGTTTCTGTCGTTCGTCCTCGGCCATGTGTGGCGTTATCGGCACGATCGGTTCAGTTGGTTCGGCAATCGCGAGGAGACCGACCCCGGCCAGCGGTTCGGCACCACCGCGCTGCGCGCCGGCATCGGTGTGCTGATCGCGGCGCGGGTGACCGAGTTGCTCGTCTCCGGGCCGCACGGCCATCCGGACGGCCCGCTCTACGTGGCGCTCGCCCTCGTCGAAATCGGCGCGCTCGTCGCGGCCGCGGTCGGCGCGGTATTGCTGTTCGTGCCCGATATCATCGGTGGGTCGGCCCGGCCGGTGATCAGCCCGTTCGACCGCATCACCTTCCCGTTGATGGTGACCGCGCTGCTGTCCTGGGTGGCGATCAAGTTCGACCCGAACTCCACCGAAGGCGGATATCGCACCGCCGAAACGCTTTTCGTCTGGTTCCGGTCGCTGTTCAGCCTGCACCCGCAACCCGACGTCATGGTGCACGCGCCGCTCATCTATCAGGCCCGGGGCCTGATCCTGATGGTGTTCATCGCGATCTGGCCTTACACCCGGTTGGCCGGTGTGATGGCGGATCCGATCTGCCGCGCGCTGCTGCGGATCAAGGCCGAGCCCGCGCCGGAATCGCCGCGGGCGCTCGCGACCGGGTAGCCGCGGTTCGCGGAACCGGTTGCGCCGCAACGCCGTACAAGACCGTCCGGTATCCGGCATACTGCTGCTCCGGGGCAACGCCGTTTCGCTGATCGTGCCTCGTGGACGAAAGGCGGACCCATGGCGCAGGACGAGCGCATCGACGCGACGGGACCGATCGAGCGGCGCACCATCGAGGTGATCCCCGACGCCGAACGGCACGGCACCCCGCGCAGCCAGTTCACCCTCTGGTTCGGGGCGAACATGCAGATCACCGCGATCGTCGACGGTGCGCTGGCGGTGGTGTTCGGGGCCGACGCGCTGTGGGCGATCCTCGGCCTGCTGATCGGCAACATCCTCGGCGGCATCGTGATGGCACTGCATTCGGCGCAGGGACCCCGCCTCGGATTGCCGCAGATGATCTCCAGCCGAGCACAATTCGGCGTCTTCGGCGCCGTGCTGCCGTTGCTGCTCGTCGTCGTCATGTACCTGGGGTTCGCCGCGACCGGTACGGTGCTCGCCGGTCAGGCGGTGAACAAGATCCTGCGCGTCGAGGACGCGACGGTCGGGATCCTCGTGTTCGGCGCGCTCACCGCCGTGGTCGCGGTGACCGGATACCGGCTCATCCACGTGGTGGGCCGGATCGCCACGGTGGTCGGCATCGTGGGCTTCGGCTATCTCGCGGTCCGGCTCGCCGCGGAATACGACGTGCGCGCCCTGCTCGGGGCGGAGCCGTTCGATGCGGCCACTTTCGTGCTGGCCATCTCGCTCGGCGCGGGCTGGCAGCTCACCTTCGGGCCGTACGTGGCCGACTATTCGCGCTACCTGCCCCGCTCGACCAGCGACCGCACCACCTTCTGGGCGACCTTCGCGGGGAGTGTGCTCGGCTCACAGTGGTCGATGACGTTCGGCGCGATCGTCGCGGCGGCGGCGGGAAAAGCCTTCCTGGGCAACCAGGTCGGCTTCCTCGGTGCGCTGGCGGGGCCGTTCGTGCTCGGCTTGCTGATCTACCTGGTGATCGTGGTCGGCAAGCTGACCGTCAACTGCCTCAACGCCTACGGCGGCTTCATGTGCATCCTGACCTCGGTGACCGCGTTCACCGGGCAATCGCGGGCCACGCCGATCGTCCGCGCCGCCTACATCGTCGGGTTCACGGTGGTGTCGATGCTGATCGCGCTCGCGGCCAGCGCCGACTTCCTGAACAATTTCAAGAATTTCGTGCTCACGCTGCTCATGGTGTTCACGCCGTGGAGCGCGATCAACCTGATCGACTACTACCTGATCTCCCGTGAGCGGATCGACATTCCGGCCCTCTACGACCCGGACGGTCGCTACGGGCGCTGGAACGTCACCGCGCTGGCCTGTTACGTCCTCGGCATTCTCGCGCAGGTCCCGTTCCTGGCCCAGCAGCTCTACACCGGCCCGCTCACCGAAATGCTCGGCGGCGCAGATATTTCCTGGATCGTCGGCATCGTGTTCACCGCCGCGGTCTACTACCCCCTGGCCCGCCGCACCAGCAACCCACCCGAGCGGATGATCTATCCACCGGGCACCACCGATCGCTGAACATGCCACGGCCGCCCCGAGATTGCCGCCGGGGCGGCCGGAATCACTTGTCGCCGAGAGGTTTTCGTCTGAACAGGGCGTCGTTCGCGCCCGCCGTGCTGCCGAGCAGGGTCGTCACCTGGTCGGCGGGCATCGGATAGTGGAAGTGCCAGCCCTGTGCGGTGTCACAGCCGAGGTCGCGGAGTTGGTCGGCCTGGTGGCGGGTTTCGACGCATTCGGCGGTGACGGTGAAGCCGAGGGCGTGGGTGAGATCGATGATCGTCTCGAGCAGCAACAGGTCGGTCGGGCTCGCGGTGTCCGGTGTGCGGATGCGCTGGACGAACGGGCCCGCGAGCTTGACCACGTGCAGCGGAAGTTGCCCGAGGTAGGCGAGATTCGAGTAGCCGGTGCCGAAATCGTCGATGGCGATCCGCACGCCCGACTCGGCCAGCGTGTGCAATGCCCGCAGCGGCCGGCCCGTGGTCTGCATGAACGCGCGCTCGGTCAGTTCCAGTTGCAGCAGGCCCGCCTCGATGCCGGTTTCCGCGATCACCTGCTGCACGTGATCGAGCCAGGCCGGATCGGCCACCTCGGCGGCCGAGACGTTCACGCTGATGGTCGGGGTATGCGGGTAGCGGGTATGCCATTCCCGGCTGTCCAGGCAGGCGCGTTCGAGCACCACCGCGCCCAGCGCGCCGATATGGCCGTTGTCCTCGGCCAGGTCGACGAAACGGGCCGGGCTGAGCACGCCGAGATCGGGATGACGCCAGCGCACCAGCGCCTCGACGGCGACGGTCTGGCCGTCCGCGAGCGAGACGATCGGCTGATAGTCGAGGAAGAACTCGCCGTGCCGGATGGCCGAGGGCATCGCCGCGGACAGTTCGGCACTGGTGTGTTCGCGCCGGCCGCGATCGGCGTCGAAAATCGCGTAGCGGGCGCGGCCCGCGGCCTTGGCCCAGTACATGCTGGTGTCGGCGGCCTGCAGGAAGTCGCCGGTGGACGAGCGATCCGCGCGCTCCTCCATCACGCCGATGCTCGCGGTGATCGCCAGATGGTGCTCGTGCACATAGAACGGCTGAGACAGCGCGTGCAACACCGTGCGCGCCACCGCGGCCATCTCCTCGACGCCGCTGGAATGTGGGACGAGCACCACGAACTCGTCGCCGCCCATCCGGGCCACGAGCTGATCGGCGCGCGTGGTGCAGGCACTGAGCCGGGCGGCGGCCTGGGCGAGCAACTCGTCACCGACCGCGTGCCCGTAGGTGTCGTTGACGGTCTTGAAATGGTCCAGATCGACGTAGCAGAGCCCGACCCTGGTGCAGTCGGCGAACGCGGCCGCGAGCGCGTCGAAGAAGCGCGATCGGTTCGGCAGGCCGGTCAGCTGGTCGTGGTGCGCGCGGTACTGCAACCGTTCGCGCAGCGCCCGTCGCTCGGACACGTCCTCCACCAGCACCAGCGTGTACTGCGGCTGTCCCTGCTCGTCCCGGATGAGCGAGACGTTGATATGGGTCCACACCGTGCCGCCGTCCCGGTGCCGGTACGCCTTCTCCAACTGCACGTTGTCGTATTTGCCCGCGAGCACCCCGGCGTACTTCTGCCACATGTCGGGGCCGTCGTCGGGGTGGGTCAGATCGGTCACCGAGAGCCGGCACATCTCCTCGGGCCGGTAGCCGAGCATGTTCGCGAAGGCGTTGTTGACCTCGATGATGCGTCCGGTCATATCGGAGAGACCGGTGCCGATGCCGGCCTGGGAGAACACCGCCCGCAGCCGGGCCTCGCTGGAGCGCAACTGCTGCTCGACCATCCGGCGGGCGGCGATCTCGGCGGTGCGCACGCTCTCCTGCTCGGCGAGCAGCCAGGCGCGGAACGCGCGCAGGTAGCCGGTCGCGAACGCGCCGACCAATTCGGCCACGCGCCCGGCGGGGACGCCGCTGGCCTCGGTGAGGTAGGTGTTCAGCACGGCCAGGGTGCGGCCGAGCACCTCGTCGCCGACGAAATGCGATTCCGCCAGCCGGGCACCCAGTTCCGAGACCTGCTCGACGGGCGCGCCGGTCTCGGCGGCGATCGCGAATTCCTCGGCCAGCGTCGTGAGCAGCAACCGGGATTCGGCCGAACTCATGGGCACGACATGATCGCGCGGTCCGCCACCGAGCGCGGCCGCCCATTGCTCGGCCAGTTCGGCGTGCGGTCCGCCAGGATCTGAACCCCTCCCGGCATCCCACGCCATAAGCTCTGATCGTAGTCCGGTTTGCTGGCGCTCGCCCAACTGCGGGCGACGGGCGAACCCGGCTACGATGACGAAGCTTTCGCCGCGTCGATCGTGAGCTGGCGATATTTCTAGGAGGGTTCGGGATCGATGACCAGACCGAGTTGGGCGCCCGAGGGAATCGATCTGGATCGGCCCAGCGCCTCCCGGGTGTACGACTACTTCGTCGGCGGCATGCACAACTTCGAGATCGACCGGACCCTGGCCAGGCAGATCGAGGCCTTCACCCCCAACGTGGCCGAAACCATGCGGGCCAACCGGGATTTGCTGCGCCGATGCGTACGGTTCCTGGTCGACGAGGGCATCACCCAGTTCCTCGACATCGGCTCCGGCATCCCGACCGTCGGCAATGTGCACGAGGTCGCCCAGGGTCGAAACCCTTCGGCGCGAGTCGTTTACGTCGATATCGACCCGGTCGCGGTGGCGCACAGCCGGGCCATTCTGGACGGCAATCCCGCCGCGGCGGTGGTGCGCGCGGATATCGGTGACCCCGAAGCCATCCTGGCCGATCCGGCCGTGGCGGAGCTGATCGATTTCGAGCAGCCGGTGGCGGTGCTCGCGCTCGGCGTGCTGCACTTCGTCGCCGACGACGCCGACCCGGCGGGCTGCGTGGCCCGGCTGCGCGACGCGGTCGTGCCCGGCAGCTACCTGGCCATCACCCACGCCACCGCCGACGGACAGCCCGAGGAGGTGCTCGAGGCCCAGAAACTGTCCGGGCGCACCTCGACCGAGATCGTGCTGCGCAGCCGGCCGGAGATCGCCGAGTTCTTCGTGGGCTGGGACCTGCTCGACCCGGGGCTCGTGCACCTGCCGCTCTGGCGACCGGAGAACGCCGCGGATATCGGCGAGTTCCCGGAGCGGTCCGGGGCTTACGGCGGCGTCGCCCGCAAACCCTGATCGACCCTCAGGCGCTCGCGGTGCGCAGCGCGAACCAGCCGGTGCTCGGATCGGCGAAGCCGTGATACATGAGCCGGACGCGCTGGTCGACCTCGAAGTGCCGATAGACGAGCGCCATCGCACGGCGCATGGCCGCCTCGCGGAAGTCCGCGGTGCGGCGAAAACCGATGGGGTGCTCGGGAAGTAGCGCCAGCCGGGTCAGCTCGGCGGGATCGTCGAGATCGAGGCCGACCGGTGCGGTGGCGCTGATCTGATGGTCGTGCAGGATGGTCCCGACCTGCCCGGGTTCGGGCAGGCCCGCCAGAAACGCGCGGAACTCGGTGTGCAACAGGGCCGTTCGATCGGCGTCGGCCGATTCGGCCTGTACCCGGTCGATCAGGTCGGCGTCGGGGCTCGGTCCGGTGTCCGCGCTCAGGGGCGCTTGTTCGAGCAGATGCAGGATGCTGCCGCCGGGCAGCAGCGGTTCCGGCGCGAGGAATACGGTGATGCTGGGGCAGCGGCAATCCTGCCCGAACAAACAGACCTTGACGTGTGATGGATCGGGCATGGCGCCTCTTCCATGGAACGGGCCGGGCAACGCAACCGGCGAGCGGATCAAGACTTCGATGGATGCCGATCGCCGAATGCGGGCCGCTTCGACGCTCGACCGTGCCGCAGTTTTCTCAGTGTAGGAGCCCGCGCGTCCCGTGTGCACCCCCGCCGCAAGGTCGATCGCGCTCAGCGCACGGGGAAGTCGAAAAAGGTCTTCGGGAAGGGCTCGTCTTTCAGGGTGAAGTGCCACCACTCTTCGGGCAGATTGGTGAAGCCGTGATCGTCCATCAGTTCGGTCAGCAGCGTCCGCACGGCGCGCTGGTTGCCGCCGGTGGCGGGGTTGGCGGTGTGCGCGGCGGGGTCGAAGCAGTCGTAACCGGTGCCGAAGTCGAGGATGTTGTCGTGGAATCGCTGCTCGGCGGGCAGGAAGCAGGCGCGCAGCGGATCACCGGCGCGGTAGGGCTCGGGGTCGGCGGCGGGCAACGCGACGATGGCGAGATCCACTGTGCTGCCGCGACTGTGCCCGGATTTCTCGGCGATGTAGCCGTCGCGGAACAGATTCGCCTTCGCCACGGTGGGGTAGAACTCCTGTTTCATCTTCACGTCGCCCAGGTCCTTGGCCCAGGCCACGAAATGGTCGACCGCCCGCTGCGGCCGATAGCAGTCGTAGGTCTTCAGCGTGAGGTTCATCGGCCGCAACTCCTGTTGCACCTGAGCCAAAGCGGCGGCCGCCTGCTTGGTCAGCAGGCATTTCGGTGCCTCGTAGCCGTTGACCCGGGTGCCGAGGAAGTTGTGTTCCCCGTAGTACCGGGCGTCGACCAGGATCGTCGGATCGACGGCGGTGATGGAGACGAAGGCGGATTCGTCGGCGACCGGTCCCGCGGTGGTGGCGGGCTCGGTCGCGGGTGGATCGGCGCGGCGCTCCGCGCAGGCGGTGAGGGCAGGCAGGAGGGCCCCGGCCACCGCCAGGATCGCGAGCCGTCGGGCGAGCAGCACACTTCTCATGGTTCTCCTCGTGAGTCAGCTGCTGCCACAATGACGGGCCGCCTCGCGGTGCGCGAAGGTTTCGGCGGATACTGGACGCGTGAGTTTGGGCGACGAGGTGCCACCGGGCGTGGTGCAGGCGATGGAGGAGACCATCGGCGTCGACCCCTGCGCCGAACCGGGCTGGTTCCGTTTCTGGTTTGCCGATCAGCGGTGGGAATGGTCCGACGAGCTGGCGGCGATGTACGGCTACGCACCCGGCGAGGTGGAACCGACCACCGAGCTGCTGCTGTCGCACAAGCACCCCGACGACCGCGAGCACGTGGCCAGCTGCATCGCCGCGGCCGCCGAGACCGGCCAGCCGTTCTGCGGCAGGCACCGGATCGTCGATGCGAAGGACGAGGTGCGTGAGGTGGTGGTCGTCGGCGACCTGCTCACCGACGAGGACGGTGCGATCGTCGGCACCTCCGGCTACTACGTCGACGTGACCGAACGGCTGGAAGAGCAACGCCAAGAGGTCTTCGAGGAGATCCTGCCCGAGGTGATCGAGGCCAGGGCGGTGATCGAGCAGGCCAAGGGCGCGTTGATCCTGGCCTACGGGGTGAACGCGGAGCAGGCGTTCCGGGTGCTGCGCTGGCGTTCCCAGGAGACCAACACCAAGTTGCGCGACCTGGCCGCGCAGTTCGTCGCCGAACTCAGGATGATCAGCAAGGACAGCGCCGGGTTCCGCACGCGCTTCGACCATCTGCTGCTGACCGTGCACGAACGCGTCGACGCGTCCTGAGGTCGCTCACCGGCCGGTGAGCGACTCGCCGGCGGCCAAACCGAGCACCAGCGGCAGCGATACCAGCGTCAGGCAGGTGAGGGCGTTGGTCCACTTGTAGGCGACGACGATCGCGATGAACTCGCGCAGGACGGCGCTCGGCAGGTAGTAGAAGGCGGTCCGCGCGCCGGTCACCTCCGCGTCCAGGCGCAGTCTGCGCGCCAGAATCGCGGTGCGCAGGATATGAAAGTTGCTGGTTACCAGCACCATTCGGGTCGTGGTGCCGCGCTCGCCGAGCAGCCGCTTGATGAAGAGCAGATTCTCCCGCGTGGTGGTGGACTTCTCCTCGCGTGCCACGCTGTCCTCGGGGATGCCGCGGGCCAGCAGGTAGTCCGCCATCGCGGCCGCCTCCGATACCGCCTCGTCGGAGCCTTTGCCGCCGCTGGTGATGATCACGGGTTTGCGGCCTTCGGCCAGTTCGGCCCAGTAGATCTGGGCGGCACGGTCCAAGCGAGCGGCCAGCAGCGGCGGCACCCGCGCGCCGACCAACCCGGAGCCGTGCACGACGATCGCGTCCATGCCGGGCTGGTACGGCAGCCGGCCGTAGAGCAGCGAGTACAGCACGAAGCCGGTGAACACGAAGCCGAAGTAGCTCACAGCCATGAGCAGTGACGCGAGCAGCACCGACCGCAGGCTGCCGGTCGCGATGGCGACACCGAGCAGCACGTAGGGCGCCAGCAGCACGACGCCCGGCCCGATCGAGAGCAGGTTCGCGATCCGCAGCCCTTCCCGGCGCAGCATCTGCATGCCGTTGGCCAGCAATAGCCCGGCGAGCACCAGCACCGCCAGCGGGGAGAGCACCACGAGCAGGCCGGCCAGCGCCAGCGTGAGATCCACCTGATCGCCCGACCCGATCGCCCACACGCCTAGGACGAGGACGCCTGACAAGAGATAGATCCCGTTGCTCAACCGCCGGCGATCGAGATGGAAGCGCAACGCGAAAACACCCAACAGAATCAGGCCGACCGTGAGCAGGATCACCCGCGCACGGTAGCGCCACGGCGGTGTCCGATTGCATCGGGCCCTCGGTCAGGGCGTCGTCGAGCGCGAATCGTCCCTTAGGTACCAACGAGTTTCCGGTCGCTCAGTGTTCGGCCTGCGACGGCCCGTGCAGCAGGTGGTCGACCTTGCGCCGCAACTCCGGCGGCGCCAGATCCAGGCTCGGCAACTCGGCGATCAGCTGCGCCGCGAGCTCCCTGAGCTTGACATTCGTTGCCTGCGAGCGCTTACGCAGCATGCCGAACGCCTGCTCGGCATCGATACCGTAGGCCAACATCAACGCGCCCTTGGCCTGCTCGATCACGGCCCGTGCGGCCAGGAGTTCGGGTAAGGCACGTCCGAGGGACGGTTGGCCACGTTCCTCGAATGCATTGTTCATGTCGGCGGACTACCCAGTGATCGCCGGGTTATGGGTGCTCGATGAGGTCCAAAAGCCAGCGCGGCCCGATCGTGTCCGCGCCGAGCGCCTCGACCCGCTCGCGCAGGCCGCGATCGGCGGTCACGACGATGATCGTCCGGTCGATATCGTCCTGCACGGCGGCCAGCACCACGTCGACGATCGCGTCGTCCCCGGACCCGTGGGCCGGCACCACCCGCAGCGCGTCCGGCGCGTCCGGCGCCGCCGCTTTGGCGGCGCCCTCCAGCACGACCACCACCTCCGCCGGTTCGGTCAGGCGCTGATCCAGCACGATCAGCTTGGCGAGCAATCGGCGGGCCGCACCCGCACGGTCACGCCACCAGCCGTCGGGTCGCGAGCCGACGACGTTCGCGGCGTCCACCACGATCAGTTGCCCGGGGTCGTCTGTCACCACACCAGTTTGCGCCGTGTTCTCATGCGGGACGGCCGATCGCGTCGAGTACCGCGCGGGCCTGTGCCTGCGCGCCGGCCGCGTTGGGGTGGAACGGGAAGGCGACCAGCCGCGGGTTTCTGGCCGAGAACGGCAGCAGCCCTTCGACATAGCGCACGTCGGGCGCTCGGCAGACGTCGTGCCCGGCCGTGGCGGTGAACGTGTCGACGAGTTGCACGCCGGTACTCGCGGCGACGTCGGCGAGCATGGTGTTCAGCCGGACGAGCTTCGCCCGCAGGTATGCCGCGTCGACGTCCGTGGCGGGCAGGTCGGGCACGCACCCGGTGGCCGGGAGCGCGTCCAGGTAGTTCACGAGCAGGATCCGCGCATGCGGGGCCCGGTGCCGGATCCGGTCGATCGTCGCCGCGATCTCGGGTTCGGTGGCGCGGGTGCGGGTTTCGATCGGATCGCTGCCCGCCGCGGTCAGCCGCGCGGCGCAACCACCGGCGGCGGGCAGGCCGGGCAGCAGCGCCGCGGGTGAAAGGCATTGCGGGATCAGCTCTTGCAGGCCGAGATCGTTGCCGCCGATGCTCAGCGTCACGAGGTCGGTGGTGCGCGTCAGCCGGTCCAGCTGTGGGGGATTGGTGCCGATCGGCACCGTTTGCGGCGCGGTCATGTCCGCGGTTTTCGCGCCGCCGCAGCTGGCATCGTGAAAGACCGGGACCGACAGTGCGGCCGCGACCAGCCTGGGGTAGTTCGTGGCCGATTGGTCGCAGTTGAACGGGGCGAACTCGGTGGTCGGCGGGATCGCGGTGAGCACGTCCGCGGTGAAAGAGTCACCGAGGGAAACATATTCGCGGTAGGGCGGTGCGGCCGGCTGCGCCGTCGCGGGTGCGGCGGCCAGTGCGAACGCGGTGGCCAGTGCGGCAGACCAGCGGACGGTGTGTTGCCACACGGCGAACCTCGATTCGGCAGAAGCGTTCCCGGAATCCCAGTATTACCGGGTGGAAGTGTCGGGCCGGTTAACCGAGGCGACCGGCTTATTGCGCGCGGAACACCACGAGGCCCGGCACCGTTCGGACGTATTCCGCCAACGGTGAGTCGACCACCTTGTTATCGGCGGCCAGCGACGACGCGTTGCGAAATACCGGACCCGTCGATGTCATGACGAAAATGCCGACGTGGGTGACGTCCAGCCCGGGTGCGTCGGCATACGCGCCGAGGTAATCGCCGGTGCGGAGCTGACCGATGACGGTGTCGTCGACGGCGTCGCTCGGAATATAGGTGATGTCCCGATCGGTGACCGGAAGTCCCGGAAGGTACTGCCCACCATCGGCTTTCGCATTCAGTCGCTTGGCCGCGGTGACCGCGTCCGGACTGAGCGAGCGGGTGATGTCGGTGGCGGCGACGCGCGGGGTGTGCGCCCAATCGCTGAAGAAATGCTTGCGATGCGCGAAGTCGACGACGCCGTCGGTGTACCGCGTCTGGATCAGGTTGGCGGTGAACTCGTCGCGCGTGGTGGATCGGCTGAGCGCCTCGATGTAGTCGAGGTAGGTGAAGCAATCCACCCGCTGCAAGTCGACCACCAGTTGCTCGTCCTGGCTCGCGGAGCCGATCAGCGTGTTCGCGACGTACGGCGTCCCGAGGAAGGGGCGCGACACCCGCTCGATCGACTCGCCTTTGCTCTGCGCGCCTGCGCGGGCCGCGAGCGCGTCATCGATCCTGCGCGCGGTGGCGTCGTCGTAGGAGACGCCCGGGGCGCCCGAGGCCGCGGGCAGCGCGGTCGCCGCGCCGATGACCAGCGTGAGCAGGACGAGCAGGACACGGGCGAGCATGCGCAAAGCGCCTCCAGGAGTCGATCGAGGTACGACGGCGTTCCCCACGGTATCCGGAAATCCCCAGTTGATATGTGATGTACATCACATATCTTCCGGTCATCCGTGTACTCCCGCACTGCGACTCCGTACTGATCGCGCAGTGGGCCCAGCGGGTCCGGCTCCAACTCGATGTCGCTCGGACCGCCTTGTCGCGCAGGCGGCGGGCGAGCTCTCGGTGCTCCGGCCTGACCACCACATTCGAACGTCGAACTTCCTGGAGGTTGCTGCATGAGTCGTCACGCTCCGTTCTATGCCGAGGTGCAATCCCATTACGACCTGTCCGACGATTTCTTCGCGCTGTTTCTCGACCCCGGCCGCACCTACAGCTGTGCGTATTGGAAAGAGTCCGGCTACACCCTGGAGCAGGCGCAGCGGGCGAAAATCGACCTGGCACTGGACAAGTGCGCATTGCAACCCGGAATGACGCTGCTCGACATCGGGTGCGGCTGGGGCGCGACGATGCTGCGCGCGAGATATTCCCCGGCGGTCACCTGCCGATTCCGTGGGGCCGATTCCCGCGCGGGGTACGGGAATACGCCGAGACGACCGGTTTCGCGGTGACCCGGATCCACCCGTTGCGGCTGCACTACGCGAAGACGCTCGACCACTGGGCCGCGGCGCTGCGCGGCTGTGCGCACCCACTTCCGGGTCGGGCACATCGACGTCATGCAGTTCACCTGTGCCAAGGGGGTGCACCTGAGCCACTAGGCCGTGCCTGTTCGCCACTACGAGGGAGCGTGACCCATGACTGCTGAAGACCTGCACGTGGACCGGGCACGGACGTGGGCTCTGCCCGCGGCCGCCGAATCGTTTCTGGTCGCCCGCATCGGCGAGGACCTACGGCACGCGGCACAGGTGTCGATCGACGACGCCGACGCGGGCACCCGGTTCGCCGCGGAGGCGCAGGCGAAAGCGGGTGTGCTGGTGATGTATCGGTATGGGCGCGCCGAGATCTGCGCGGAGAGCGCCGAACACGCGCTCCGCGAGGTGCTCGATCTCTTCCTCGACGTCTATCGAGGCCATCCGAATTTCGACGCGGCGTGGACCAGCCACGGGCTACGGGCCTAAGCGTCCGCGGGCACCACCTGGTCGGGGCGAGCGGTGTCGTCGAGTGCCGCGTGCAGGTTCTTGATGACGCCCCGGGCCAGCGCGTGGTTGCCGACGCCGCCGACGACCGCGCCGATCCCGGCCGGGATCACCTTGCCGAAGGCAAGCGCACCACGTTTGACGATGAACTGGACGACGAATCGTTTGATCGGTGAATCATCCATCCGGCGCAGCACCGGAAGCTTGTTGGCCAGCATCGTGTCCCATTGCTTGGCCGAACGGCCCGCCGCGCCGAGCGCACCGGTGCCCGCCTGCCCGAGCACGACCGCGGAGACCAGCGGCGGTCGCGGCGCAGTGGCCTTGCTTCCGGCGACCTCCGACGCGCCCACCGTGTACACCGTCGAGGCCTCGATGAAGAACACCGTGTCGGCGCCGGCCGCGGCCAGCCCGACCAAGGTTCCGACGCCGGGAACGGCCGCGCTCAAGCCGACCACGACGCCGCTCGCGGTGACCGCGATCAAATAGTGCCGTCCGAGCCGCTCGACGATCTGATCGGGCGATTCGACCGGATGCCTGCCCTGCACGAAGCCGACGTACTTGTCCACCAGTGGCTTCTGTAACCGCGCCGACCGGTCGATCATCGAGACGACACCCTGATCGAGGAACTTCCGCAGCATTGCCTTCAGTCCTTCCGTTCTTCCCGCGCGACAACATGGTGTCGCCCGCTGTCGGATCGACACGACCGAGCCTACGGTCGTCACGCGGCGCCGTCGGTGATTCCCGCCACCGTGCGCGTGTGCGGTCAGGTCGTCGTCAGGTCCAGCCGGGCCACCTCGACCAAGCCGACCCCTTTCCGGGCGGTCTCCAGGGTGAACCGGGCGGCATCGCCGGTGATGTCGAGCGCGGCGATCGAGTTCCCGAAATGCGGGCCGCTCACCTTGGTCCAGCGCACCGGGTCCGGGGAGATGCCGCGCCGGTCGGCGAGCCACCGCAGCGCCGAGGCGATCGGCGTGGCCCAGGAGAGGGCGAACACGGGCCGGAACCGCTTCGGCGGATCGTTGTGTACTGGTGAGCACACCAGTTGCAGCACATGGGATTTCGTCGGGTGACCGTAGTCCGCGCGGGCGGCGTAGCTGTGGTGCACGTCCCCGGACAGCACGCAGATCGTGCGTGGCGCGTCCGGCGCGGTACCGATCCGGTGGATAAGTCCGGCCAAGCGCTCGAACGACGCGCGGAACGCGGGCCAATGCTCCAGATCGGCCGCCTGCCTGAGCTTTTCGCCGAGACGGCCGCGCAATCCCGGCTGGTTCGCGGCGCGTTCGTTGAGCGACTGGAGGTGGCTGAGCGCGTGCGGCATCAGCCACGGCAACGACGATCCGATAAGGAGATGGTCGAACTCACCGGCGGCGTTCGCCTCGATCCAGTCGAATTCCTCCGTCCCGACCATCAACCGCTGACCGTCGAGGATGCGCCCACCGCGGGTATCGATCATCAGCAGCCGGATCCGGCCGAAATCGCGCCGGTAACTCCAGCGGGTCGGCCTGCGCCCGTCCGCTTCTCGATCGGCGCGTTCGGCGAAATCCTCTAGCAGGGCGCGGACATCGGTGCCCGACTCGGTGACCGCGCGGTACAGCTCGTTGTCCGCGAGTTCGGCGGGTCCGAGATTACCGATGTGCTGGTACACCCAGTAGCTCGCGAGCCCCGCGCGAATCCGGCTGCGCCACCACGGCTTTTCCGCCATCTGCGTGCGCCAGATGCGCGAGGTGTTCCAGTCGTCGCGGATGTCGTGGTCGTCGAAGATCATCGAGGTCTGCACCGTCGACAGCAGCCAGCGGATCTCCGGATCGCTCCAGGTCTCGTGATACAGCTCGCCGTACTCCCGGAACGACACCACCTCACCCCGCGGTTCCTGGTCACCGCGCCGCCGGTGCAACCATTCCCGCAGCTGCGGCGTGGGCTCGTCGGCGTACACCTGATCGCCCAGCAGCAGTAAGGCGTCGGGCCACCGGTCTTCGGACAGGTCCCGCATGCGGGACGCGTAGGCGTCCAACGCGTCGAGGCCGACCGCGTCCGCCTCGGCGCTCGCCGTCGCCTTGGCCGCCCGGCACGAGCCGAACAGGATCTTCTCGACGGGCCGGGTGCGGATCCGGCAGGCCGGAAAACGGGATTCGGGCTCCGGCCACACCGATTCCCCGTCCAGCCGCACCTCGTACGGCGTCGACGTGCCCGGCGTCAATCCCGTGACGAGCACCAGCGCGAAATGCTGCTCGCCTACCCGAAAGGTGTTCGCGCGCAAGCCCAGAACATCTACCTCGCACGCACTGTCCGTCTCCACCCAGACGGTCGCCGAGGTGGTGTCGACGTGCCGTAACACCGGCCCCAAAAGCAGCTTCGCCATGCACTCCGACGTTACTTCGCCGCGCGGCGGCCGGGTCCGGAACGCCGATGCCGATCCCCAGTTGTGCGCCAGTCGAGTTGCTCGCCCGGATGTGGTTCCTTGATTAGGCATTCGACGCATCCAGAGACAGCGCGCCACCGCCGTTTCGTTCGAATTCGCGGACCATTCCAGGAGTTTCGTCATGCCTCTGCTACGACGTCTGTCCACCATCATGTTCGGCACGGTGATCATCGCCGGACTGTCCACCGCCACCGGATCCGCCACGCAATACGAAGAGCGGGAAGTCTTTTCGCCCGACGGCACGATCAGCCGGGTCGTCGCACCGGTCCAGGACCAGACCCCGGCGCCGCGCTCGGCGGTACAGGCCGATGTGGTGCCGATCCAGCAGACCGGCCCGTCGAGTCAGCGCTTCGATCTCGTCTTCGTCGGTGACGGCTATACCTCGGCCGAGCTGGGCAAATACAAGCAGCAGGCGACAAGTCGCTGGAACGAGCTGACCCAGGTCGAACCGTTCAAGTCGTACAAGAACTCCTTCAACGTCTGGGCCGTGAACGTGGTGTCCCAGCAGTCCGGGGTGGACAACGATCCCCGCGGCACCTATCGGAATACCGCGCTGGACATGACCTTCTGGTGCGGCGGCACGGAGCGGCTGCTCTGCGTCAACGAGAACAAGGCGCTGCAGTTCGCCCGGCTCGCACCCGAGGTCGACCAGGTGGTCGCGCTGGCCAACACCACGAAATACGGCGGTGCGGGCGGCCGGGTCGCCACCTCGTCCGGCGGCAACACCGCGGCGGGGCAGATCGTGCTGCACGAACTCGGCCACACCATCGGCGGCTTGGCCGACGAGTACGACTACCCCGACGACCGCTACACCGGCGGCGAACCGCGCGAGGTCAACGCCTCGATCTACACCAGCGCGCAGATGCAGCAGAAGCGCACCAAGTGGTACCAGTACCTCGGCAAACCCTCACCCGACGGCGGCGTGGTCGGCACCTACGAAGGCGCGGTCTATCACAAGCGCGGGGTGTACCGGCCGACGGAGAACTCGTTGATGCGAGCGCTCGGGCGGGAATTCAACCTCATCGGCCTGGACGCGATGAAGGCCGCGATCGAGCGGAAGGCTCCGCCGAACAAGCCCTGATCCAGCAATTCCTTTGAGCCAGTGAATTTTTCGAGCCCCGCGCGGAAAGGTCGCGCGGGGGATGACAAGGAGTGGATTATGGCGGCGATTCCCAGACCGTGGCAACGACTGGCCCTGGTGAGCGCGGTGGGTGCGATGCTGCTGTGCGGCGCACCCGCGATGGCGCAACCGGCAAGCGGGCCATCGTTTTCCGGCGGCGAGGCCCAGCCGGTCTTCGACGCGGCCGCACCGATCCGCAAGGACCTGTGGGTCCGGGCGCCGATCGACAGCGACCGTGACGGCAAGGACGACGAGGTGCATATCCAGGTGGTCCGTCCGGCCGGGGCGACCGGCAAACTGCCGGTCGTGTACCAGGCGAGCCCGTACTTCTCCGGCGGCAACGACGTGACCAACCACGGCGTCGATGTCGAGCTCTACGTGCCCGGCGGGCCGGAAGGCCGAATGGCCAAGGCGCCCGGCGAGATGCGCGCACGGGTGGCCGAAGACCTGCGGGTCGCGGGCATCACGCTGGGCAACGGGCAGATCACCTGGCAGTACGAGGAGTACTTCCTGTCCCGCGGCTACGCCGTGATGTACGGGGAATCGCTCGGCTCCGGTAAGTCCACCGGCTGCCCGACCTCGGGCGCGCGTAACGAGACGATCGGCGCCCGCGCCCCGATCGACTGGCTCAACGGCCGGGCCGAGGCCAGGGACGAGCAGGGCAAGCGCGCCGTAGCCGATTGGGCCAGCGGCAAAGTCGGCATGATGGGCGTCTCCTACAACGGGACGCTGCCGAACGCCGTCGCCTCGACCGGCGTGCCCGGCCTGGAGGCGATCGTGCCCATCGCCGCGATCAGCAGCTGGTACGACTACTACCGCGCCGCCGGTGCGGTGGTCGCGCCCGGCACGTACCAGGGTGAAGACACCGACGTGCTGGCCCGCTACGTCTACACCAGGGCGGACCAGAACATCTGCAAGCCAGTCATCGACCAGCTCGAACGAGACCAGGACCGGATCACCGGTGATGTGAACAAGTTCTGGGAGGAGCGCGACTACCTCAACGACGTCGGCAAGGTGCGCGCCGCGGTACTGGCCGTGCACGGGCTCAACGACTTCAATGTCAAGACCAAGCATGTCGCGCAGTGGTACGCGGCGCTCACGAAAGCCAATATCCCGCACAAGATCTGGCTGCACCAGTCCGGCCACGTCGACCCGATCAGCCTGCGCCGCGACGAATGGCTGCGCACGGTGAACCGCTGGTTCAGCAAGTATCTGCTCGGCCAGAACAACGGGATCGATCGGGAACCCAAGGCCACCATCCAGCGTGAGGACAAGTCCTGGGTGAACGAGGCGGAATGGCCCGCACCCGGTGCCGCCGCGGCGATCGCGCAGTTCACCCCCGGTGGCCGCAGCGCGGGCGGGCTCGTGCCGATCGGCGGCGCGAACGGTGCGCCGCCGGAATCACTCGACGACGACGCGAGCAAGACGGCCGCGGACCTCGTCGCCGCGCCCAGCTCGCCGAATCGCCTGGCCTACTACACCAAAGCGACCAGGTCCGCGCTGCGGATAAGCGGCACAGTCGATGTCGCGTTCCGGATGACCTTCCAGCGGCCCGCGGCCAATGTCACCGCGCTGCTGGTGGATCGGGGACCGGACGGCAGATCCCGCATCATCACCAGGGGTTGGGTGGATCCGCAGAACCGGGACTCGCTCGGCAAGACGACCCCGATCACGCCGGGCACGCAGTACTCGATCAACCTTTCCATGCAGCCGCACGATTACCTGCTGCCGAAAGGACACAAGCTGGGCGTGGTCATCCTGTCCAGTGACAACGAATACACCCTGCGACCCAAGCCGGGCCCCGGGTTCTCGGTGAACCTCACCGAGACCAAGGTGACCTTCCCGGTGGTCGGCGGGCAGGGCGTGTTCAACGTCGCGACCGGCTAGTCCGGTCTCGCACGGTCCGGCCTACCGCAGTGGGGTAGGCCGGATTCGTTGCGGGTCAGCCGAGTTCGGCGAGCTGCTTGACCGTCGGCGCCATCGCGTCGATCCACGCGGCGGGTGCGCCTGTGGTCGGCGTGATGATGACGGTGTGCACGCCGAGCGGGGCGTAATCGGCCATCTGCCTGACGAATTCATTGCGGCGCTCCGGGTCCGGGCGGGGATTGTTGGCCATCACCGTGATCCGGATGTCGTCGTAGTTCCGGCCGACGTCGTCGCAGTGCCTGCGCAGCACGTCGAGCTTGTGCCGGACGTCCTCCGGGGAGGAGCCGAACAGATTGCAGGCGTCCCCGTACTGTGCGACCAAGCGCAGGGTCTTGCGCTCGCCACTGCCGCCGATCAGCACCGTGGGCTTCGAGATCGGCTGCGGGGCGCAGAGCGTCTCCGCCAGTTGGTAATACGTGCCCTCGAACGGCCCGTTGTGCTCCGGATCCCACATCTGCGCGCAGATCTGCAACGCTTCTTCCAGTCGCTCGAAACGTTCGCCGAGCGGCGGATACGGCACCCCGAGCCCGCGGTGTTCGCGCTCGAACCACGCGGCGCCGATGCCGAGCGCGGCCCGGCCGCCGGACAGCACGTCGAGGGTGGTGACGATTTTGGCGAGCAGCCCGGGATGGCGATAGGTCACGCCGGTGACGAGCAGGCCCAGTTCGACGGTGGAGGTGTGCGCGGCGAGGTAGCCGAGCGAGGTGTAGCCCTCCAGCATGTTCGCCTCCGCGGGCAGGCCCGTCGGCTCGATCTGGAAGTAGTGATCCATGAAGGACAACCAGGTCGCGCCCGCCGCCTCCGCGGCGGCCCCGACCCGGGCGAGTTCACCGGCGATGGCAGTGGTGCCACCGTCGATATCGAAGATCGGAAGATGCAAGCCGAGTTCCATGACCAGCCCCTTGTCTGTCGAAGACTCTCGGTGAGCACGCTACGACTTGGAGTGCACTCCAAGTCAAGTACTCGCGTGCGACCGCGTTTCGGCGGGCCGGCCAGGCGGTCGAATTGATCGGACGAATTTCGGGACGGGTGGTGGCCTCGGACGGCATAGTCGACAGGTCACCGCGACCACTGATCGACTGGATGCTCGACTATGACCGACACTCCCACCTCCGGTGCTCGTTTCGCCCGGGTGGTCGCCGCCAGCGTGGCGGGGACGACCATCGAGTTCTACGACTTCTTCCTCTACGGGCTGGCGGCGGCGCTGGTCTTCAACAAGGTGTTCTTTCCGGCGGACGATCCCCTCGTCGGGGTGCTGCTGGCATTGGCGACCTACGCGGTCGGGTTCTTGGCGCGGCCGCTCGGTGGCGTGCTGTTCGGGCACCTCGGCGACCGGCTCGGGCGGCGGCGGACCCTGTCGATCACGTTGCTGCTGATGGGCGGTGCGACCGTCGCGATCGGATTGATTCCGTCCTACGCCAGCATCGGCGTCGCCGCGCCCCTGCTGCTCGTGCTGCTGCGGCTGGTGCAGGGCATCGCGCTCGGCGGGGAGTGGGGCGGCGCGGTGTTGCTGGTGGCCGAGCACGGCTCGCCCGCCCATCGTGGTTTCTGGAGTAGCTGGCCGCAAACCGGTGGTCCGCTCGGAAACCTCTTGGCCACAGGCGTTCTCGCGGTGCTGGGGCTCGGTGTGTCGAATGCCGAATTCCAGGCGTGGGGCTGGCGGATCCCGTTCCTGCTCTCGATCGTGCTGGTGCTGGTCGGCATCTGGCTGCGGCACGCGGTGGAGGAGTCGCCGATCTTCCTGGCGGCGCAGGCCCGCGCCGCGGACCGGTCCGGACACGCGCCGGTGCGAATCGTGTTGCGCCGCTTCCGCAAACAGGTGCTCATCGCCGCGCTCGCGGACGTCGGCGAGAAGGCCACCTACTACACCTTCAGCATCTTCCTGCTCGCCTACCTGACCCAGGTCGTGCACGTGCCGAAAAGCGCCGTGCTGTCCTCGATCACGATCGCCTCGTGCTTCCAGGCGGCCGCCATCGTGGCCGGGGGCGCAGTGGGCGACCGGTTCGGACGCCGGCCGACGAGCGTGCTCCTGGCCGGGCTGATCGCGCTCTGGGCCTTCCTCGCGTTGCCACTGGTGGACGGTGGCCGGTGGACCGTGATCACCGTGGTGATCACCATCGGGCTCACCATGCACGGCCTGCTCACCGGCATCCAGGCGCCGTTCTTCGCCGAACTGTTCCCGAGTGAAGTCCGTTACACGGGAGCATCTTTGGGCTATCAGCTCGCCACCGTCGTCGGTGGAGCGCTCACCCCGCTGATCGGTGTCGCTTTGCTGGACCGGTACCCGTCCACCGTCCCTGTCGCACTGCTGCTGTGCGCGATGCTGGCCTGCACCGCCACCGCATTCCTCTGGGCGGGGGAGACCCGCCGTCTGGACCTGCGCACCATCGCGCACGAGGACGACCCTGCGAAGGTGTTTTAGTTGGGGGTGTCGCCCTCGTAGTCCATCTTGGCGGCCGGGTCTTCGGTGGTGGCGGTCGGATCGTCGAGCGCCTCGGTTTCGGAACCCTGGGCGTTCAGTGCTTCGTCCAGCTCGCCGCGCAGACGGGTCACCGCCGCCTCGTCGCCCGCGTCGGAGGCCGTCGTGAGGTCTTGGCGTAGCTGCGCGATCGTGTCCTGGGAGACCATCAGTCCTCCTGTGTTCGAGTCCGTTGCTGTGCCGCAGCGCCGCATAGGTTCGGCGTGCTTGACGCTGCGTACCCGGGGTGCGGGAAAAGATGCATCGCCGCCGCGGCGAATAACCATCGATATGCCGGGTAGCACCTGATCATGGAGATAATCGTGATCATTGCGCTGGTGGTCGTGGTCGCCGCCGTGCTGCTGTTCCGCAAGCGGTCGCGCGGCAAGGACGACACCTCCCTGTCCACCGGGAACCCGTCGGCCAACGAAGGCGACGACCGGATCTGACGCGTCAGAATACGAGTGTGCGCAGGGCCAGGAAGCGTAGACCGCCGACCGCGGCCATGATGGCGAGGACGGCGCCCGCCTGTCCGGTTTCGCCGAGGCCCGGTGCCCAGAAGTTCAGTCCCGCAAGGGCCGCGGTGCTGATGCCCAGGCCGAGCAGGGCCAGCCCGCCGCCTTCCCACTGCGCGGTGCGCCAATCGACGCGGTTTGCCGCGCGAAACGTGAGCTGCCGGTGCAATTCGTTCGCGATCGCCGTGCTCATCAGGGAGCCCGCGATGTTGGCGACCAGAGGTCCGCTGCCGTGCATGGCCAGGAACAGCAGCACGTAGGCGATATTGCTGGCACCACCGACCAGGGCGAACCGAAGGAGCTGGGCCAGCGCGTGTTCGCTGCGCAGGTGCCGCAGCGGTCCGGCGAGCGCCGCCTCCCATTCCGCGCGCAGCCCCCGGTACCGATCGGCCAACGCGGCGTAGGCGCTCGTGCCGGGGAGCATCCCCGGGCGGGTGGTCTGCAGGACGGTCATGGTCTTCCGATCGAACGTAGGTCTCGGCGCCGCCGACTTCCGGCGACGTTCTGACTATACGTAGATGTATACGTATAGACAAGATCGAACTCGGCGACTCGCCGTTTTGGCGGCGCCGAATCGGTGTTTGCCCCGCCGCTGCCGCGGTAGTCGCGGCGGGAAGGGAACGTATACAACACATTTGGAGGACAACGTGTTTCGCCATACCGACCATTTGCAATTCGATGTCAAGCCGGAGAAGCCGGACCCGGTGTACGCGCGCAAGCTGCAGGAACTCATCGGCGGCGCCTACGGCGAGATGACCGTGACCATGCAGTACCTGTTCCAGGGCTGGAACTGCCGGATGCCCGGCAAATACAAGGACATGATCATGGACGTGGCGACCGAGGAGATCGGGCACGTCGAGATGATCGCGACGATGGTCGCGCGCCTGCTCGAGGGGGCGCCCGCGACGCACGCCACCCAGGCGGCGATGGGCGACCCGGTGGTCGCGGCCGTGCTGGGCGGGATGGATCCGCAGCAGGCGATCGTTTCCGGCGGCGGGCCGGTGCTCGCCGACAGCAACGGGGTGCCGTGGAACGGTCGCTACATCGTGGCCAGCGGAAATCTGCTCGCCGACTTCCGGGCCAACGTCACCGCGGAATCCCAAGGGCGCGTGCAGACCGCGCGGCTCTATCACATGACCGACGACCCGGGTGTCAAGGACATACTGAAGTTCAACCTCGCGCGCGACACCTACCACCAGAATCTGTGGTTGTCGGCGATCGCGCAGCTCAAGGCGGACGGCATCGAGGACACCATCACCCCGAACGCGCTGCTCGATGAGGAGCACAGCGAGCACGCGACCAGCCTGTGGCACCTGTCCGACGGCGTAGCGGCCGACCAAGGCATGTGGGCGCACGGCATGGCGCCGGACGGCCTGCACAAGAACGGTTTCATCCCGGATCCGGTTCCGTTGGGGGACAAGGCCGCACCGCCGCCGCCGGACCCGCAGCTCTATGTCACCTACGACGGCTCGATGGGTGAACCACGCTCGGCCGCGCTGGGTACCGAAGCGGGTTTGATCGGGAAGATCAAGGACACGCTGGATCCCGACAAGCCCTGATCGCACGGCCCGGCAACGCGTGCCCGGTGTTGCTGAGCCACTGCGGCCGATCGGTGCCGACTCCGATCGGCCGCAATCAGTGCCTGACCAGTGTGTTGTCAGGCGGCTCGAGACCGAAAATGTTGGGGCGCAATGTTTCGGACGGGCCAGGTGGGTAGTCGTATCAGTGGTGCACCGTTGCGCCGACCTGATATCCACGTCGAAGGACAAAGATTTTCATGAGCACACGCGACACCACCACCTTGCTGGCGCAGTTGCGCGCTGTCCGCGATCTGACCAACACCGAAATCCAGGTCGCCGAAACCCGTATCGCACAGGCGCGTACGGACGCGGTGCGCCGGGAGATGTCCGAGAACGCCGACAACGCCCGGGCCCGCGCCGCCGCCATCGAAGCCGCGCTGCGCGAATTGGGCGGCATACCAACCAGAATCGGCCCCTTCCTCGGCCGGGCCGTCGCGGCGGTCAGGACGATGGGCGAGCAGGCGCAGCCGTTCGACGAAGCCCTGCTGGGCGATCTCGCACTGGAGCATCAGCTGCTCGACCGCGCCCGCTACCTGAAGGCGCTCGCCACCACCGCCGAGCACGCCGGGATCGTGGCGCTGGCGGACCGGCTGATCGCCGCGCACTCGGCGACCGTCGACTGGCTCACCACCGTGCTGGCCGAGGACGCCCTCGGTGGCCCGGCGGCGTTGCGCCGCACGCCGTTCCAGGCAGCCGCCGGTACTGCGGTGAAGCTGGTCAACATCCCGGTGACCTGGTCCGCGCGCGGTATCGACCGGGCGCTGGACACTTTCCGCAGCGCGCCGCCCGCGCTCGAAGAGCTGCTCGCCAGGGGTGCGTACGCGGGTGATGTCGCCGTGAAAACGCTTGCCGCGTCCCGCGATGCGGTCCTGGAGACCGCCGAGCAGGTGGCCCGCCGCGAAGGCGCGCGTGGTGCCGCCGATGCGGTCCATTCGCTGCGGACCAGCACCGGCGTGCTCGAACCGGCGGAACTGCCGATCGCCGATTACGCCGACCTGAACGTGACCCAGGCCGTCGCCGCGATCAAGGAGCTGACCTCGCCCGCCGACATTCGCGCGATCGTCGCCTACGAGGAGGAGCACAAGGACCGGCACGGTGTCATCTCTGCCGCGCAGACCCGGCTCGCCGCGATCGCCCAAGAGGTGACCGGCTTGAACTGATACCCCGATTCGCTACTGGCACAGGCCGGCTCGGATTCGAGCCGGCCTGTGCGCGTACGTTCAGGAAGGATCGCGGGACAGCAGCTCGCGCAAGACCTCCGCGGTGTGCCGAACCCGGCGCCGAGGGCGCGCACGCCGGTGGATTGCACAGTATTTCGCAGCTGAACGTGGCATGGGCTGTGCGCCGCGCCGGCCCGTCGGCAAAGTCGTCTGGGCCGCGCGCCACCACGGACTGCTCCCGGTACTGACCGGCGTGTCGTGAAGGTTCGCTGGTCAGCCGGGCGATTCGTCCGGGCACGTCGCCTCGGGTGACGTTCGAAGCGATACTGGATCCGTGACCGGTGATGCGCTGCCAGCTCGAGCGAGTACGGAGGACTTCGAGCACGTGATCGGCGGGACGCCGCAGCGGGTCGGCACCTTCTGGTACTGGTTCGCCGATCAACGCTGGGAATGGTCGCCCGAAGTCGCCGAACTGCACGGATATCAGCCGGGGACCGTCCAGCCGACCACGGAACTGCTACTGGCACATCGGCATCCGGACGATTCCGAGCAGGTCGCCGCCGCGATCGCCGCCGCGGTCGAGAACGGGCAGCCGTTCAGTAGCAGGCATCGGCTCGTCGACGCCACGGGCGTGGTCCGGCACGTGATGGTGGTGGGCGACCATCTGTACGACGACGCCGGACAGATCATCGGCACCACCGGCTACTACGTCGACATCACCGCCACCGTCGCGACCGACAGACGGACGGTGCTCACCGAGACCTTGCCCGAGGTCGTCGCGGCCCGCGCCGCGATCGAGCAGGCCAAGGGCATGCTGATGCTGGCCTACGGCATCGATGCCGATCAAGCGTTCAATGTGCTGCGCTGGCGTTCCCAGGAGACCAACATCAAACTGCGGGCGTTGTCCGAGCAGTTCATCGCCGATGTCACCGGTTCGGGCGCGGCCCCGACCGCGTTGCGCACCCGGATCGATCATGTCCTGCTGACCGCGCACCTGCGCGTGCTCAGCGCACCGGACGCCGAACTCGACGCGGTGCGCCACGAGGGTGACGGTGTCCGCCGATGAACAACACCGATACGCCCGAGGCCGACACCCGCGGCGGTTTCGCCCTCGACTCCACGGACCCGGGCCGCGTCTCGCGCGGTTTCGACATCTTCCGGCACGGGTGGCTCACCGAGGTCGGCTCGGCCTTCCCGCTGCCGACCTTCAGTTCCACCACCCGGGGCGATTTCCGGGTACGGACCCGGGTCGCGAAGGTGCGCGACGTGGCGGTCACCGATCTCGACAGCGCGTCGGTCATCCGCACCGCGGGCACCCCGTACGGCTACGCGGATCAGGTACGGATGTACGTGGTCCGGCGCGGCACCTGGGCGCTGGGCGGCACGCCCGGTGGCGATGAATACCGCGTGACGGGCGGACAATTCCTGCTGCGGTACGGTTCGCCGTTGCATTTCGGCGCGGCGCCGGACACCACGGTGCGGATCCTCACGCTGCCCTCAGCCGTGCTCGAGTCGCGGCTGCGGGATCGGAGCAGCCTCGGCTCGGCGGATTCGGCCGAGATGCGCCTGCTGATGGCGCACACGACCATGGTCCAGGAGACCGTGACCGCGCTCGGCCCGGCCGGTGTGCACGCCGCGCACGACGCGCTGCTCGAGCTGGCCAGGGCCGTGCCGGCGGGGCGCTTCGACGACGCGGAGGCCGAGTTCCGGCCCGCGCTCGCCCGGGCGGCCAAGAATCTGGCGGACCGCCGCCTCACCGATCCGGGCCTGTCTCCCGCGATGTTGGCGCGGGAACTCAACGTCTCGGTGCGCACGTTGCAA
Organism: Nocardia brasiliensis NBRC 14402; assembly: GCF_000308475.2. Lineage (GTDB taxonomy): Bacteria > Actinomycetota > Actinomycetes > Mycobacteriales > Mycobacteriaceae > Nocardia > Nocardia brasiliensis. Next base: position 354,569 of record NZ_BAFT02000110.1, read on the forward strand.
CGGGCCTTCACCGAGGCGGGGGAGCCCGCGGCGACCTACATCCGGCACCGGCGGCTGGACGCGGCGCGGCGCGCGCTCACCCGCCCCGGCCGACGGCCGACCATCGCGGAAGTCGCTGCGCGCTGGCACTTTTCGGACAGCAGCCACTTCGTCCGCGCGTTCAAGAAGCGCTACGGTCGGACGCCGGTCGACTACGCTCGCTCAGCGGGGGACGTCGGTTGCTGAGGATTCCGGGGTCAGTTCGCCGCGCGGTCCGGTGAGGTCGGCGACGCCCAAACACGTGTCGCCGCCGAAGATGCCGAGTTCGTAGTGCACGGTATCGGCTTCGAAAGAGCCGACCGCGACACCGATTTCATAGTCCCCGGGATAGGTGACCTCGCCGATGTAGTCGATGCGGTGCGCCGTCGGCGCCAGGTCGGGCACCAGGCCCGGCACGCCGAGCGCCGCGGCCGTGAACGCGGCGACCGCCTCGTCGTACCAGGTCGCCAGGACGATGGCGTTGACGTGCTGATTGATGTCGACGTCGGTTATCCGTGCCCGCAAGGGCGCGAAAAACGAGTAGTGGCCGCGGCTTCGGCGCTCGACCGCCGGTCGCGCGGGAGCCGGTTCGGTCGAATCCGGGAGGGACAGCTCCGTGAGATCGGCGATCATCTCGTCCGGCAGTGCGAGCGGTCCCGCGGGGCCGAGCAGCAGGATCGTCGCCCCACCGCGGCCTACCTGCTCGGTGCCCGTGAACACCGCTTGCTCGTAGGTGAACGACGACCGGCCGAACCGCCGGATTCCGGTGTGCACCGTGATATCCGGGTCCGAGAGGCGAACCGGCGCGAGCCGTTCGGCGCGCTCGCCGACGAGCACGATCTGGAAGGGACCGAACGCGCCGGAGTGCACGAGTCGCTCGAATCGAGGCAGCTGCAGTCGTCTGCGGGCTTCCAGCAGCCACTGCGCCAGCGCGGTCGTGCTCGCGGTGCCGTCCCGGCCGAGATCGGCCTGCCGCGGCTGGATATCGCACCGGACCGGATACGAGGAAACTTCGACGGAACTCATGAAAGGGACCTTAGATCGGTCCGCTGACCGAGGACCATCGCAAAAGACCTGGTGGCGGGAACGTTCTACCGGATTGGCGCGGATCTACCGCGCAACGTCCGAAGTTTCGCGCGCGGCGGTACGCCGGGTCCATTGCTCGATCGCGTGCTGGAACGCCTCGTTCACCAGCAGGAGGAGTTCGGTCGAGGCGACGAACCGGGCTCCCGCCGGGGTGTCGACGCCGAGAATCTCGGCGGTGCGCTGGGATTCGGCGGCCAGGGCTTCACTCATCTGCAGCGTCGCGTGCAGGTTGCGCAGCCAGAGATCATCGTCGATGACATAGCGTTCGCGGCGTCCACCGGGCATCCGTTCGCGCCGGAGCATGCCCTGTTGTTCGAGGAAGGCGACGGCGTGCGAGATGGACGCCGGACTCACCTGGAGGAGCTGGACCAACTCGGCGGCGGTGCGTGCGCCGGAGTCGGTGAAGTGCAGGCAGGCCAGCACGCGCGCCTCCATCCGGGCGAGGCCCTGGCCGACCAGCAGCGCGGTGAAGGATTCGGCGGCGTCCTGGACCTCCCGCGGGTCGCGGCCGTAAGCGCTGTCCGGGAGTGGTCGCGTCGTCGGCTGCGGTCGCTTCTGTCGGCGCGCACGCTGACGGGTGTCCTCGTCGGCTCGATCCGCGCGGTAGCCGTCGGCGCCGCCGTTGCGGGTGACCTCGCGCATGATGGTCGAGGCGGGCCGGCCCAGTCGCCGGCCGATTTCCGCATAGCCGAGTCCCTCGGCCAGGCCCATGGATATGCGCTGCCGATCCTCGTTGCTGAGTCTGCCTCCGGGCATAGGGTGCCGATCTTCTCGGTGTGTCGGTGGGCGATGCCCGCCGCTGGCTGCTCAAGTATGCCGCCCTCCGGATCTCATTGCAAAGAGGTAGTACGAGGCGCATTGCATTCACTGCCAATGCCATTGCAATGAATCATTGAACGTCGAGCTATTTCGGTAGTTACGTGACGATCTAATATTGACGAATAGCTAAACGCAATGTACGTTCGATGACGTTCAGAGATTCCCGAACATGGGAACCGTGAAGCGCAGACAACGCACCTGAGGAGATCCGCGATGAGGACCATGACCGCACAGCACTCGACCGCCGACTCGACCTGGACCGGCCTGGTGCCGGTCGAGGACACCGCACTGGCGGTGACCGACACGGGTGGTTCGGGTCCGGTGATCCTGTATTTGAACGGTGCCTACGCCGATCGGCGCCCGTGGCGGCCGGTGATCGCCGATCTCGGTACCGGATACCGGCACATCAGTTACGACATGCGGGCGCGCGGCAAGTCGCGGCAGTCCGCGGACTACACCTTCGAGGCGTGCCTGCGCGATGTCGATGCCGTTCTCGCTGCGCGCGGCGTGGATCGGGCGATCCTGGTGGGCTGGTCCTACGGTGCGACCCTCGCGGCGCACTGGGCGGCGCGGAATCCGGAGCGCGCGCTCGGCGTGGTGTCGGTGGACGGTGCGATGCCGTACGGGCTGACCGGTGCCGAGGGGCAGGAGCGGATTCGGAAGTTGTTCCACCGCATGCGTTTTCTGCTGCCGCTCGCGCGTCCGTTCGGCATGGCGGCGCGGATGAGCGCGGCCGAGCACGCCGAGGTCAATATCGAGATCAACGAGATCGTCGCGGCGATCGCGCCAGTGCTCGATCAGGTGCGCTGCCCCGTGCGCTACGTCTTGGCCACGGGTGCGAGCCTCGGCGGCGGCGAGGAGGAGATGGAAGCGGTGCGCGCCTCCCTCGATCCGGTGCTCGCGCGCAACCCGCACATCCAGGTGAGCGCGAAGGTCGCGAGCAACCATTCCCACATCCTGCGTAAAGACTTTCGCGCCGTCGCCGCGGCCGTGCGCGAGACCGAGTCGGCTCAGCGGTCCGCGCGTCGGTGATCGACCGGCGCCCGAGCAACGCCCATGCTGGAGCGGCACGAGTTGGAGGCTTTCCTCACGCTGGCCGAAGAACTGCATTTCGGCCGAACCGCCGAACGCCTGCGGGTGACCACCAGCCGGATCAGCCAGACCATCGGAAAGCTCGAACGCCGGATCGGCAGTGCGCTTTTCGAGCGCAACAGTCGCACGGTCGCCCTCACGCCGCTGGGCAGGCAGCTGCGCGACGAGTTGCGTCCCGCGTACGAGCAGATCACCGCGAGCGTCCTGGCCGCCAGCCGGGGCGGTAGCGTCGAACGGGCCATCACGGCCGGTTTCTCGACGCCTTGGTGCGGGAATCTGCTCGTGCGCGCGGCCGATCTGTTCCGTATTCGCTACCCCGGCGCCGTCATCGGCATCGAAGAGATCCAGCTGACCGATCCGCTCCGCCGGATGCGTTCGGGCGCAGTGGATCTCCAGCTCACCGCATTCCCGATCGCCGAACCCGACATCATGACCGGGGCGGTTGTCTTCACCGAACCGCGCGGACTGATGGTGCCCGAGCAGCATCCCTTCGCGGCGGCGGAATCGGTGTCCGTGGAAGATCTCGCCGACACGAAGCTGATCACCCTCGTGGATGCATCGGTCCCGCGTTACTGGATGGACTGCCACTTTCCCCGCCGGACTCCCGCGGGCCGGTCGATCCCGCAGGGACCCGCGACGACCTTCTGGGCCGAGGTGCTCGTGCACGTCAGCCAGGGTGTCGGCGTCAGTACCGTCGCCCTGCGGGCCGAGCGGTTCCACTCGCACCCGGGGATCGTGTTCGTCCCCTTCCGCGACGCGCCGAACATCGATTACGGGCTGATGTGGCCGCGCGCCGGACAGCACCCGCTGGTGCCCCCGTTCCTCGAAACCATCACCGAGGCAGCGCTTTCGGCGTGAGCCGCCGCATCGGTGATCGTTTAGCCGCGCTACATCCGGCGTTGCCGACTTGCCGCTTGTTGCGCCTGTCGCCGGCTGTTGAGATTCGTGGTGCCGCTGAAAATGTTTGCTGAGAAAGGCACGAATGGTGCAGACCATCACCACGCCCGGAGGCGTCGTCCTCGCCTTCGATCGGATCGTCGGCGGTACCGCCGGAACGGTCATCCTGATCGGCGGCGCGTTCAGCTATCGAAAGTTTCCGAAACTGGTCGAGTTGGCCGAGATATTGGCGCAACAGTATGGGTTGACGGTCGTGAATTACGACCGGCGCGGACGCGGCGACAGCACCGACTCGCCCGGTGTCTACAGCGTAGAGAACGAGATCGACGACCTCGCCGCGCTGATCGAGGCGGTCGGCGGCCGCGCCGCGCTGTTCGGTTGGTCGTCGGGTGCGGGCCTGGCACTGCTCGCCGCCGCTTCCGAGCGGGTGCACGGCATCACGAAAGTGGTCGCCTACGAACCGCCTTTCGTCACCGACCAGGAAAACTTTGTTCCCCCAGCGGATCTGGCTGCCAGGCTGCACGAGATGATCGCCGCGGACCGGCGCGCGGAGGTGGTGCGCTACTACATGACCAAAGGCATGGGCATGCCGTGGTTGCTCGCCGCGGTCATGCGATTCACCCCGTTCTGGAAGTCGCTGTTGGCCACCGCTCCCGCCTCGGCCCACGATTGGGCGATCATGGGCCCGTACATGCGTGGTGAAGCGTTGCGGCCCGCCGAGTGGGCGGGCGTCGAGGTGCCGACCCTGGTCATTTCGGGTACCAAGAGCGGCGCTTTGTTGCGGTCGGCCGCCCGTGCCATTACCGCCGTGCTTCCGAACGCGCGGCACGAGGAAGTGGCGAAGCTGAGCCACGATCCGAAAATCGCACTCCTGGCACCGGTTTCGGGTGCCTTCCTCGTCGGCGCGGATCACTTCGCGGCCTGACATCCAGCAATCTCTAAGGATCACCCCATGCGAATCCGCATCGTGTCATTGGCGGCCTCGAGCGCCGTGGCCCTGTCCGCAGTGCTGCTCACCGGCTGCGGCGGAACCGACGACACCGGCGCGGTTGCGTCGGAAACACGCTCTGCCGCAGACGATCCGGCGTCCACCGATGGTAAAGGACGGTATGCCGAGATCAACGGCGGGCGGCTGTACTACGAGACACAGGGCACCGGACAGCCGTTGATCCTGTTGCACGGTGGGCTCGCCACCGCTGAATCCACGTTCGGCACTTACATTCCCGAGCTGTCCAAGACACGCCAGGTCATCTCGGTGGACCTGCAAGCCCACGGTCACACGCCCGATCGCGAGCGAGCGTTGAGTTATGAGTCACTGGCCGATGACATTTCGGCGCTGATCACTCATTTGAACCTCGGCAGGACAGATTTGTTCGGCTACTCGCTGGGCGGTGGCGTCGCCATGCAGGTCGCAGCGCGCCGACCGGATCTGGTCGGCCGTCTCGCCATCGCGTCCGCCCCCTATCGCTCCGACGGCTGGCTGCCCGAGACCCGAGCCGGGATGGCCGCGATGAATCCCGATGCACTGCGCGAGACTCCGCTCTACCAGCTGTACAGCGGTGTCGCTCCGGACCCGGCGGGTTGGACGGCCCTGGTCACCAAGACCAGGCAGCTGCTCACCCAGGACTATGACTGGACCGCGCAACTGCCGAAAATCCAAGCACCCGCCCTCATCCTCACCGCGGAATCCGATGCTCTGTACCGCGAGCACACCACCGATCTCGTCGCCCGGCTCGACGCCGGAAAGGGCGCACGCCTCGAAACAGTCCCGGGCACAACCCACTACGACATCATGTATCGCCCAGACCTGCTCGTACCGCTGCTCACTTCGTTCCTGGACGCGACGCCGGTGCGATAACCGGACGACGGCAAATTGGTCACGAAGATCGGCTGGGCGGCGCGGATTGCAGGGTGCACCGGCCGTCGGTGCAGACCCGATGCAGGCGGCCCCGCGAGAGCGTCTGCGCCAGGCCGATCGCCCAGCAGGTGGGGCAGCCGCGCAATGCCACCAGACCCGGCACCACGAGCAGCAGGCCGATCCAGCCGAGGATCGGCAGCAGTGCCAGCGAGGCGGCGAGGAGTCCGAAACCGATGGCGCCCTTGGCCAGGTGGACCGGCAGGGATCTGCTGGCGAACGACGGTGCGTCGGTGCTCAACGCGATTCACTCCCTTCGATGACGGAAAGGTGCGCCCGCACCGCCGCCCGGGCACGATGCAGCCGCGACTTCATCGCCGCCGCACTGAGCCCGAGCGACGCCGCGACCGTCTTCCCCGGTAGCCCCTGGATATCCCGCATGATCAGGACGCGACGCTGATCCTCGGGCAGCAACGCCACGGCGGCGGCCACCCGTTCGATCTCCAGCCTGTTCAGCACGTCGTCCTCGGCCGAGGGCGAAAGCTCCTCCGCCGCAGCCGCGGTGCGGCGCGTGAACAGCTGGGCGCGGCGCAGACATTCGTTCCGCACGATCCGGAACACCCAGGACGCGAGCGCCGTGGTCGCGCGCAGCGTGCCGATCTTGCGGAACAGCACGATGACCGCCTCCTGCGCCGCGTCCTCCGCGTCCTGACTGCTCGCGCACAGCGACGTCGCGAACCGCCGGATGTGCGGATATGCACCGGAAACCAGTGCGGTGATGGCGGTTTCATCGCCGTGCTGGGCTGCCAGCACCAGCTGGTCGCCGGGCCACGAAGCCGATTCACTCATGCCTGTTCGCCCTTCCACGCCACCGCAGCACGGCCACACAGCTGCATAATGACACCGCCGCCACCACGGCGACCACGATCACTGTCATCGATCCTCCTCGACACCGGCCCTTTCGGCCGCTCCTACATAAGAGCGACCGAGGCGGAAAAAGGATTCGGCAGCAGCGGCCCGGATATCGTCGCAGCGCCCGGCCGGTCAGTTCTGGCGGGCCAGATCATCGATCAATTCCTCGAGGTTCCCCGCCACGAGGCGGCGCAGTTCGGTGATCCGGGTGCGGTGATGGTGGTTTTCGGCGTAGGTGAACTCGATGCTCAGGCGGCCTCGGAAGGTGTAGACGAAGTAGCTGAGCTCCGGGACGGAATCACCGGTGACGAAGCCACGGAAGTCGACCACCTCCATCCCTTCCGGGCAGTCCAACGCGGGCACCACGCCCCAGTTGGTAAGGATGTTGACGGCGGTGTCCGGTGTGCTCGCCCCGCTGCGGGCCGCGGCGAACATGGTGGCCAGCGCGGTGCCGCTGTCGATGCCGTACACGATCTGCGCCTTGACCTCTTTGCCGAGGGTGAGCAGGTCGGCGTCCGGACCGCACAGGGTGACGGTGGGCGCGTACCCGAGACCGTTGCTGGTGTCGGTGACCGGAGCCGGCGGTGTCAGGTGCGGGCGCAGGTCGACGGCATGTCCGATGATCATGGGCAGCTCGTCTTCGGGTGCGGCGCCGGAAGTTTCGGCGATCATCACCCGCTCGGCCCGGATCACCGCGGCGCTGAGCAGTGCGTGCACCGTCGTGCCCTGCGCTCGTGCGAGGCGGAGCAGCGCGCCGGTGTCCCTGTCCGACAGCGTGATCCGCTCCTCCGTGGCGACGCGCAGGCCCGGTCGGCCGAGTATCTCCGTCGGTGTGCAGCGGTAGAGACCGTTGGGTGCGGGCAGCGCCACGTCGGGGACGGGAATCCCGCGCTCGTGGAGTAGTTCCTCCAGCCTGCGGGGCACGAGCGGGGTGGGGTCGGCGAGTGCCCCGGTGGCGAGCGCGGTGGCCGTCCGCCACAGTTCGGTGATGAGCTCGAATCCCAGGTGCGCGTCGCCGATGGCGTGGGATACGCGCAGTGCGACCGCGGTGGTCGCGCCGGCGTGCACGATCTCCAGCGTCGCCAGCCGAACTGTCGGATCGACTGGGTCGAGCCCGCGCACGAGCCACTCCGAGACGCTGCTGTGCACCGTCTCGAAGACGGCCTCGTCGCGATCGCTGTCGAGAATGTGGACGTAGCAGTCGCCGTCGTCCGAGCGGAGTTGCCCGCACAGCATCGGAAAGCGACGGCACGTGTGCGCGAAGGCCCGCCGCAGTAGGTCGACATCGACCGCACCCGCGCAGATGGCCACGTACGAGACAGTGAGTCTGTTCGGCGCGAAGTTCTGGTCGATGGCGCCGATTCGGTATTTCACGAGGTTCTCCTCAGGGGTAGGTTCACAAGATTCACGGCACCAGGACGGCCTGTGCGCCGCGCAGAACGCGTGCGGTGCAGGGCCGCGCGTCCAGCGAGGCGCCGTCGACGATCGCGCTGCCCGCCGGGCACCACACGGACACGGCGGCCGCCTGGTGGTAGGTGACGGCGGGATGAGTGACCGCCCGTCCGGCGGCCAACGCGGTGAGCAGGCGGAGCGTCCGTCCGCGCGGTGCGGATCCGATCACGGTGATTTCGAGCAAGCCGTCGTCGAGCCGCGCGCCGGGGCAGATCCGCTTGCCGCCGGTGCGGCCGATATTGCCCACGGTCACGAGCAACGCCTCGGTGTCGATGACCTCCGGACGGTCGGGTCGGCTGAGCCGCTCGCGTATCAGGTCGATCGTCGTCGCGAGAGTGGTGCCGCGCAGTTGACGGACCCGGGCGCCGCGGGCGGCGAGGTAGTGCGCCGCCGTGACGGCCGTGCGCAGTCCTCGTCCGCGCGCACTGCACGGATACCCGATCACATCGATGGTCTTGCTGCCGATAGTGGCGGCGGAAGGCATGGTGAACTGCTCCGATCGGACCGGGGAACGTGCTGTCGATCCGATCTTGGGCGGTGTGCTCGAGCAGACATTGAGCCGCGAATGAACGCCCGCCCGACCTGGTGCGATGGGAGAGACGGCGCAGGCCGACGGTCAGGGTCGGCCGGTGCTCCCCGCGCCGACGGCCTCGAACTCGGCCGCCGCCGGTGGTGTGCGGCCGATCCGGGTGGCCAGCTCGGCGAGCTGCGCGCGCGCCTGCTGGGCTTCGATATCGCGTCCCAGCGCGGCCAGCGCCCGGGCCCGATAGTCCAGTGCGTGCCCGCGACGGATCGGGTCCGCGGCCTCCGTGAGTACCGAAACAGCTTCGGCTGCAGCGGCTTCCGCGATATCCAAGTGTTGCCCGTAGAGGGCGACCTCCGCCTGCCGGTACAGCGCCCAGCCCAGGAGCAGCCGTCGTCCGTGTCCGCGAGCCGTGCGCACCGCGTCCGCGCAGATCGTCACGGCACGCTCCGGATCACGGTCGCGCATCAGCACCACCCGGCCCAGCTGACTCCGGGCCAGCGACTCGAAGGCCGCGCCACCCAGTCGCTCGGCCAAGCGCAGTGCGCGCTCGGCGGCATCGGCGGCTCGATCCCATTGCGCGGCATCGCCGTACCGATCGGCGAGGGTGGCGCAGGCCCATCCTTCCCAGGCCGGGTCGTCCAGGTCGCGGAAGATCTCGACCGCGGCGGCCATGTGGGTGATCGCGTCGGCGGCGCGCCCGACGCTGAGCGCGGCGGCCCCCAGCAGGTGTTCGGCGAAGGCCAGTAGCAGACTGCTCCCGTTCGGTCGCAGTATCTTTCGCACGGGTTCGAGCACGGCGACCGCGTCGTCACCTCGGCCCAGATCCAGGGCGAGGATCAAGCCGAGCGCCACGCGCGCGCGGAATTCGGTGTCCCGGTCGTCGAATCCCGCTGCGACGGTGAGCAGCCCGCGCACCGCGTCGGCCAACTGCCCGGACTGGGCCGACGGGTCGACGCTCTCGCTGATCAACATCGCGACGTCCACGCTCGCGGGCACGAGTGCGGGGTGATCCGCGGCGATCTGGCGGTGCAGCGCGATCAACGCCGTGCGCTCGGTATCCAGCCAGGCGTGTGCGGCGGCCTCGGTGCCGATCGCGGTGCCCGGTTGCGCTGTGGGCCGGACATAGTCGAGCCGATGGCCGGGATAACGATGGCGGACGATGTTTTTCGCGGTCGCGAGGTAGTAGTCCAGCAGGCGCGACAGCACCTCTGCGCGGTCGATCTCGGTGTCGACGGTGTGGGCGAACAGCCGCAGCAGATCGTGGTAGCTGTACCGATCGTCGCCGATGGATTGCAACAGCCCGAGGTCGACGAGTGACTCGCAGACCTGTGCCGCCGCTGCGGTTTCGAGACCCAGGATGGATGCGGCTGCGGCGACCGAAAGATCCGGCACCGCGGGCACGGCCAGTGCCACGAAAGTCCGCGCGGTGGCGGCGGGCAGCTGCCGGTAGCCGAACGCGAAGCAGGCGTGCACGGTCAGATCGCCGCAGCGCAGTTCCGGGAGGCGATGCCGTTCGTCGGCCAGCCGCTGTGCCACGGCGGCCATGCTCCAGTGCGGTCGCGCCACCAGGCGGGCGCCGATGATCCTGATCGCCAACGGCAATCGACCGCAGGCCGCGACGACCGCGGCGGCGGCCGCGGGCGCTGCGGCGATGCGGTCCGTTCCCACTATGCGTTCCAGCAAGCTTCGCGCCTCGGCCGCGGACAAGACGCCGAGCGGCCGGTATGTCGCGTCCGGTAACGGCAGCACCGTACGGCTGGTGACCAAGACCGCGCAACCGGACCCGCTCGGCAGCAACGGCCGCACCTGATCCAGCGTGCCCGCGTTGTCGAGCACCAGCAGCATGCGGCGATCGGTGAGCATGCTGCGCAACAGAGCCGCTCGTTCGGACTCGGTGGGTGGGATATCGCTGTCCGGCACCGCCAGCGCGCGCAGGAAGGCCCCGAGCACGCCGACCGGTTCGGCGGGACGATCGTCCATGCTGTGCAGGTCGGCGTAGAGCTGTCCGTCCGGAAAGTGCGCGCTGATCTCGCGCGCGACGTGCGTCGCCAGGGTCGTTTTACCGACCCCGCCCATCCCGGTGAGCACCACGATGGGCGGGGTGTCTCCCGCGGGGATCAACGTCGCGCCAAGCTCGTCGACCAGTGCTGCGCGTCCGGTGAAATCTGCTACGCCCCTGGGTATTTGAGCTGGCCGGACGCTTTCGCGCAACTCGGGTGGGGCTGAGTGCGCCGAGGGCAAGGCCAGATCGTCGTCGAGGATGCGCTGGTGCAGCTCGGCCAGCTCGGGGCCGGGTTCGATGCCGAGTTGGTCGATGAGCAGCCGCCTGGTGTCGGTGTACACCGTCAGGGCCTCACTGCGCCGGCCGCAGCGATACAGCGCGGTCATCCGCAGTCCGCGCAGTCGCTCGCGGAACGGGAATTCGTCACTGGCCATGGCCAATTCGCCGAGCACCTGCTCGTGTCGCCCCAGCTGGAGATCGACCTCGAAACCGGCCTCCAGCAGGGTCGTCCGCAACTCGCTGAAGTGCCGGCGCCGATCCACTGCGAGCGGGCCCGGTACACCCGCCAGCACTTCGCCACGCCACAATGCCAGGGCTTGATCGAGCTGTGCTCGCGCCTGCTCGAAATCGCCTGCGGCGCGGGCTCGGTCGGCCGTCGCGGCCAGTGACTGGGCCTGGAAGGCGTCCACCGATTCCCGGGGGACGCGCAATTCGTAGCCGTCGCCGACCGAAACGAGCACCGTGGCCGCGCCGCGGCGCACGCGATCGGGTTCGACGAGTTTGCGCAACAGCAGCACGTGTGAGCGCAGCGAGGCGATCGGGTCGCCGGGCAACTCCTCGCCCCATACCGCGTCCACCAGCTGTGCCGCGGTGAGCGGCCGCCCGGTCGCGAACAGCAATGCGGCGAGCACGGCCTGGGTCCGCAGGCGTTCCGACGCCAGCGTCAGCGCACCGCGCCGCACCGTGACGCGGCCCAGCACCGTAAAACTCAGGTCGGCAGCGTCCATCGGCTTCTTTCAGCGGAACATGGGATCACCCGATCTTAAGGGTCGGCGTCCCGCTGTCCGCCATCAGCCGAGGAGGCGGTCCTTGACCTCGAGCACTACACACCCCACCGCCACGAACACGAGGACCAGCAGCCGCTTCACCCACCCCCACGGTTCGTGCAGCGCGGCCAGTGGCGGAGGGGTCCGATTCGTCATGTTTTCGGACCGTAGGGACAGTGGATCAATGGCCACTGTCTCGCGCTGAACGGGGAATGAACGCGCCTGGTGAACGGCAAGTCCTGCTGCACAGTGCCACTGTGCCGGAAGGTGCCCGGCCAGGGGAACGGTTGGGCTCAAGCGACTTTCAAAGTGGTGTAGGTGAGCCCGAGCAGCCCGGCCACGATCGCCGCGCCGAGCAGAATGCCCATCGTGGACAGGGCCAGCCAGCTCAGCCCGGCCACGGCGGCCACCGTCGCCCAGGCCAGCCTGGGCGCCACCCGCGACATCAGTTCGAAGCCGCGGCCGGGTTTGACCACGTGCGCTTCGCCGCCTGCCTCTCCGGTGCGCACGTAGTCGACGACGGCCGAAAGACGGTCGGTCACCAGGGCCGCGCCGTGTCCGCCCTCGATGTGCCGGATCTGCCGGGTGCCCGGCGGTACCGAATCGAAGCCGGTGAATCCGCCGACCCCGACATCGCGCATCCGGAACGCGCGCAGCCCGCTGCACAGCCAGCCGACCGGCTTGTCCTGATTGGCGCAGATGTTGACCAGCGAGCCGATCTGACCCGCGTCGGCGCACCGGACCCAGTCGAACTCGCGCGGCAGCACGCTGCCCGCCAGGAACACATGCTGAAACTCCAGGGCCGGGATCTGTTTCAGTGACTGGCCGAACAAATAGGTGCCGTTGCTGTGCCCGACGAAATGGAATGGAATGCCCGGGTGACGGGCGAGGTGGTAGCTGTACATGTCGGCGAACCAGCGCAGGTTGCGCCGGCGCGTGAACGGGAGCGCGAAATCGTAGGCCGACAGCCGGCCGTAGGAGGGCGTCACCACGAGCACATTCTTGTCGGCCGCCAACAGCGCCGCCTCCAGCTCGCTCGGCCATTCGCCGTTACCCGAGCGGATGCCGTGCAGGGCGAACACCACCGAGGTTTTCGTGGCCTCGGCGGCGGGCAGCGGCTCCGGATTGCTGGGCGGCAGCGGCTCGGTGATCGCCGCGCGCAGAATCTCGTACCGCTGACCGGCATAGTCCTCGGACAAGCCCGCTTCGATGCTGATGATGTCCGCGTGCGTGGCGCCGGGCACCACCTTCTGCACGCCGGTCGGCAGCGTTTCCAGATCGCGGCTGTCCTCCTTGACGACGGCCCGGTCCTTCTTCCCGCTGACCTGCACCACGATCGGCGCCTGGTTGCCCAGCTGGGCGATCTCGCGCAGCCACAGGATCCGCAGATTGGTGATGAACGGTGCGCCGCAGATCAATTCGACCGCCGTGAACCGGCGCAGCAGCGGCGCCAGCACCTTCGTCGGATAGCGCTGCCACCACGGCAGCCGATCGGGATCGACCCCGCGATTCGGCGCGGCCAGCAGCACGATCCTGGTCACCGCGTCCGCCCACGGCAGCCGGTGCCCGTCGATCCCGCGCAACGCCTGCAAGTAGGCGTACCGGTGCATGATCCCGCCGATGCTGTGCCCGATGAGCACGATCTCCGGCGTCTTGCGTGGCCCGGTCCAGTACGCGTCGATCCGGTCCGCCAGATCCCGGCACCGGTTCGCCAGCGTGCCGCGGCTGAAGCGGCGGATCCCGTCCGGAAACTGCCAGTAGATCGTTTCGTCGGTTCCGTAGCCGGGTTCCCGTTGCAACCGCGCGAACAGGCCGTCTATCGCCCCGGGGCGCTCGGTCAAGCCGGGTACGTAGACGATCAACCGTCGATGGTGCACTTGTGCGGTGGTCATCTCGCCCCCGGGGTGTTCCGTCGCGGGCCGTCCGGCCTGCGGTGATGCTGTTACCACATCATCGACACCACGCCGTCCGGCGTTTCGTTCCGCGGGAAATGTGTCAGCAGGTGCTGGGCGCGGGCCTGCCGGAGAAGCGGTCGGACAGGTAGGTCAGGGCGGCGGGGAGCCCGGCTGCCGCTTCGGTGCCGTGCTCACCGAGCGGATTCTCCACTCGCTGCACCGGAGTGCCTGCGGCGCAATATTTTTCGGCCAGTGACCGAGCGGAATCGACGGGGGCGAACTCGTCGTTGAGCGCGTGATAGATCAGCACCGGCGCGATGGGCGCGCCCGCCCGGAACAGCGGGCTGGTCGACCGGATGACCCGGCTCAGCTCGGCATTGTCGGTGAGCGAACCGGGCCAGGCCTCCAGCTGGGCGCGTTGCGCCTGGGCCGCGACCGCAGTGGCCTGCGCGCCGCCGGAGTAGCCCCACAGGCCGACCGGAGCGGCGGGGTCGACCGCCGCGGGCGGGAACGTCTTCGCGGCGCGTATGCCGTCCAGGACGCCGTGCGCGTAGCCGTCCGCGCCGGAGAAGTCGGAGTTCGGGCCTTGATAGTCCGGCACGACCACGGCCCAACCCTGTTGGAGCGCAATGCCTATCATCCCGGTCTCGCTGAACGAGTTGCTCGGACCGCCGCCGAGTCCGCCGCGCAACGCATAGGAGGGTGCGCATTTCGTGCCCACGCCGTCTTCGGCGACCTGGTACGACAGCAGTGGCCGAGGGCCGGCGCCGGGCCATTCCTGCTGTGGCACAAGGATCGTGGCGATGTATGCGCTGGGCTCGTTGCGATTGTCGACCGTCTTGTATTGCACCTGCCATGCGTCTGCGGCCAGCGGCTGGAAGTAGGACCGTGCGTCGATCGGCCGCGACGCGAGAATGGTGCCGTTGGGTAGGTCTGCAATGCCCGGCGGCACCGTGTAGAACGAATCTTGTTCCGGCAGTGGCACTGCCGTTGCCCAGCCTGCGCTCGTTGCTGTGACGTAAGCCGCGACGACGGCAGCAGCCAGCAATCTTGATCCCCGCACCGCGAATCCCTCCCCCTGGAACCTGTTCTAGTTCATGTGGTCGGGAAGCATAGTGCACTCGGCAGTCGCGAGGGTCGGCATGGCTCGCGCCGCACGTTCAGGCCCAGGGTAATTCGGCGCGGGTGCGCCAGAAAGTCTCGGGGGATTCGACCAGGACGGCCAGCTCGCTCAGGTCGTCGGCGCTGAGGTCGAGTTCGGCGGCGGTGAGATTGGAGGTCAGCTGGTCCCGGGTCGCGGCGCCGGACAGGACGATATCGGCCCAGGGTTGGGCGGCTGCCGCGGCCAGCGCCAGCGCGTCGGTGCCGGTGCCGAGACGGTCGGACACCGCGCGCAGGGCGGCGGTGCCGGGACCGGTGGCGTTGCGGCCGGCGAGGCGGCCGTTGGCCATGGCTTCCTTGACCACCACCAGCCATCCTGCCGAATGTGCTTCGGCCAGTGCGGGTCCCGCGGACGGGTCGAGCAGGTTCCAGGTGGACTGGACGGCGGCGAACAGTGGCTCACCGGTCACGGTGACCTCCAGCGCCGCGCGCACGGTCGCCGCCTGGGCGGGCCCGCTGGTCGACAGCCCGACCCGGACCCCGGCCGCGGCCAGGTCCGCCAGTCGCGCGTGCAGCTCCCGGTCGGCCAGCGCGGGGCTGTCCGGAGTGACCGAATGGATCAGGTAGACATCCAGGTGCTCGCCCAAAGCGGCTCGGGTTTCCCGGATTTGACGATCGAACACGGCGACCGTGTGTTCCTTGACCTCATGGGCCGAGACACCCGACGCCCGCCAGCCGGCGGTGTAGGTGTAGCCCCATTTGCTGCCGATGGTGGCCGCTGCCGCGACTTCCGGCCGCGCCGTCAGCCATTCGCCGACGAATTCCTCTGCGCGACCGTAGGAGCGGGCGGTATCGAAGTAGCGCACCCCGGCCGCCCACGCGGCATCGAGCAGCGCGTGTGTGCGGGTGCGCATCGCGTCCACCGTGCGCTCGGCGGGCAGGTCCAGTTCTCGTCCGAGCGTGATGTAGCCCGGGCGTCCCACCGCGGCCGTCCCCAGTCCATATCTGCTGATCGGCGCGTCGGTCGGGGAGCCGGGAGGGGAGGAGGCGGGCATGACTACAGCGTTGCACGGGGCAACTGCCGAGGTGTGCGGGCCTCCCCACCGCAGCGCTCGGTGTCCTGGCGGATCGCGCGGAAGGCGTTTCGTAGTTCGCTGACCAGCACGTTCGGGTGTTCCCACCCCGGGAAGTGCCCGCCGTATTCCATCTCGTGCCAACTGGTGAGGTTCCGGTAGCGGTGTTCCGCCCAGCGCCGGGCCACCGGGAACGGTTCGGCCGGGAACACTGTGCAGGCGGTGGGCACGAGAACCGGCTGGCCGTTCTGCTCGGCCGCGCTTCGCGCCGTCCACCGCAGGGCCTCCCAATACCAGCGAGCGGTGGCGGCTCCGGTGCCGGTGAACCAGTAGAGGGCGATGTCGTCCAGCTGCTGCGCAACGCTGACGCCGCCACCTGCTTCGGGTCGCGTGTCCGAAAAGGCGACCAAAGCTTCGCTCAGCCAAGCC
Organism: Nocardia brasiliensis NBRC 14402; assembly: GCF_000308475.2. Taxonomy (GTDB): domain Bacteria; phylum Actinomycetota; class Actinomycetes; order Mycobacteriales; family Mycobacteriaceae; genus Nocardia; species Nocardia brasiliensis. Next base: position 370,772 of record NZ_BAFT02000110.1, read on the forward strand.
GCGAGCCCGGCCGGCGAATCGAGCAGCGCGTAGCCGATCGTCTGCGGCAGCATGCCTTGGGCGATCACATGGGTGGGCCCGGTCATCATGAACCTGTCCCGCCGGGTGAGCATGGCCTGCTCCGCGGCGTCGGCCGTCGCGATGTCCTCGGGCGTCGGTGCCGCGATCGGCATCGTAAGATGTAGTGCGGCAACTCTTTCCGGTATCAGGCAGGCCAATTCGGTGCTGACGAACGCGCCCCAGTCGCCACCGTGCGCCCCGAAGCGTTCGTACCCCAGCCGGGTCATCAGAGCCGTCCATGCGCGTGCGGTCCGGCCGGGATTCCAGCCGGTTTCCCGCGGCCGTTCGCTGAACCCGAAACCGGGCAGGGCCGGTACGACCACGTCGAAAGCGTCCGCGGCCGAACCGCCGTGCGCGACCGGATCGGTCAGCGGCCCGATCACGCTTTCGAACTCCAGCACCGAGCCCGGCCACCCGTGCGTCAGCACCAGCGGAAAAGCGCCGGCTTCCGGCGAACGCACATGCCAGAACGCGATATTCAGTCCGTCCAGCCGAGTGCGGAAGTGCGGCAGCGCATTCCAGCGTTGTTCCAGCGCACGCCAATCGTGCTGCCGCCAGCCGTCCAGGAGCCGTTGCAATCGTGCCAACCCGATGCCCTGCGAACCGTCCGCCACCGTTTCCGCCTCGGGCAGTCGTACGCGGTCGAGACGCTCCCGCAAGTCCTGCAACTCGCGCTCGGGAATGTGCACGGGAAACGGCTCGATTTCAGTCACGACCGCGATGCTAGGACGCAGCCTCCGCGTTGCTCGATACACAAAATTGCGCACTTCATGGAGAGAAACGTCACCGGCTGCCCGCTTGCCCCCGGTGCGCCGAGTTGCCATCGTGGAAGGCAGGTCCCGGCAGGGACCCCGGACGAGGGAGCCGTACCCGGCGCGCGACAAGACGGCCTCGGAGGCTCGTCATGTCTTGGTTGATTCTCGTGTTGTCCGGCGTCTGTGAAGCGATCTGGGCCACCGCTCTGGGTAAATCGGCCGGTTTCACCCGCCTGATCCCCACCCTCGTCTTCCTGCTCGCGCTCGCCGCCAGCATGGTCGGCCTGGCCTTCGCCATGCGCGACCTCCCGGTCGGCACCGCCTACGCCGTCTGGGTAGGCATCGGCGCCGTGCTCACCGTCGCCTACGCGATGACCACCGGCTCCGAACCGATCACCCTCCTCAAAGTCGTCTTTCTCCTCGGCATCATCGGCAGCGTGATCGGCTTGAAGTCGGTGCACTGAGCAGTGCCGGGTGACCAGCACGTCTGCTGGGTAAAGACGCACATCCGCGTCGAGTGGAGAGCCGCGCGGTCGTCCGATAGGGTCTGCCGTGGTGCGGCAGTCGGGGGCCGATCCTGCCGCCCGTTCGAGAAGATCTGCCAGCTACGGGCACGGGCCCGGGCCGGTTGGGGGGAGATTCGCCACGAATCGCCGCACGGACCGGGCTGGCAGACGTACTAGGAGGTACTGATGCCCTACGCGATCGTTGGACTACTCACGTTGGCACTGTGGGTCTACTGCCTGATCGACATCATCACCTGTCCGGACGCGGGCATCCGTCATCTACCCAAGATGGGCTGGCTGATCGTCGTCATCCTCATCCCCACCGTCGGCGCGCTGCTCTGGCTCTTCGCGGGCCGCCCCGTGCACGAGGGCCGCCCACGCTCGACCACCGCGTACGCCGAGTACGACCGTCCCGGCCGCCACGTCGCTCAGGACGCCGCCGCCGACGAAGCCTTCCTGCGCGGCCTGCGCGAGCGCGCCGAACAGCAGCGCGCCGAGGCCCGCCGCCAGGAAGCAGAGCGGCAGAGCGACCTGGACCGGCGCCGCGAACAGGGCGAACAGCTCTGATCGCTGCGTCGACGGCTCCATCGGTCTGCTCGGGTGCCGCGACTGTAGATCAACTACGACGTTGTCCGCTTCGTCCTCGGCGGTCTGTGCCCGAGGCTTGGTGCAGCCGCGATCGAGGACGTTCGCGGCGTTGCGCAGCAAACCTTGAAGGGCACGTCGCGATGTCTTTCCGTGTTCTGAAGGTGCCTTACGGTGGCACTGGACAGGACACGTCGGGGACAGGTGCGTGTCGCGGGGAACCTGCGCTGCCGTTCGTGGGTCCAACCCGATATGAGCGAAGAGGAGCGTTGTCGGTGGGTGCCGCCGAGCATGAGTAAGTCGGAATTGCGTGGGCGCAACGGTGATCGGCGCACGTGCACGGCAAAGGGCGCGTTGGTGGCGCGATATCGCCGTCGCAGAGATCCGGATGAGGGGAACGAGCCCGCGCATTGAGCCGTCGGCGGCAAGGTTCGCCGGCCCGGGTTGCGGTCTCTTGTTCGGCTCGTCAGCGTGCGTGACAACCTCAGAGAACGAGGAGGGCGACCAGTAGGGCGGTGGCGGCGAGCACCGAGTAGGCCAGGTACAGCCCCCAGGGGCGGTGTTCGACAGGTGGTGTGGGGATACAGGTTTCGTGGATCGGGCGCTCTTCGAGGTGTGCGGTGAGGAACGGCAACCATCGGCTGTTCATGTGCCCGCGTTCGAAGTATTCGCTGTGCGCGAAGGTGAAATTCTCTTGTTGCAGTCGTGGGCATTGTGCGGTGAACCCTTGCAGCCCGGAGGGTCCGGTTCCGGAGACGAACCAGTTGACGGCACGGGTCCACACGTCTTCGCTGCCGAATTCGTTTCGTACGGCTTGTACTTGGCCGCGTTCGATGAGCTGATCCCAGGGGAAGTTGGTCGGCAGAATGGATCCGCAGAGCAGTACTTTGCGGAATCGCAGGTAGGGGTAACGCAAGAGCGCGTTGCCGAGGATGTAGGTGCCGAAGCTGTGCGCGACGATCGATGGCGGTTCCTGGCTGCCGGTGCCGAATTCCTGCTGGTAGACCTGCCGGAACCAGCGCACCTTGGACAGGCGCGCCCACGGCAGCAGAAAACGGAGCACGGAGAAGTATCCGAAATTCCACAGGTCGACGTGCGTGCCCAAGCCGGCTCGGCCCGCGACCTCGGTGAAAGCGCGCTGCCAGGCGGCGTGCGTTCGAATCCCGTGCAGGGCAACAACTACGGGCCCCTGGATCGGAGGTTGCGAGGCCCGGCGCGAGAGCGGGGCGAGGCAGTCGTGCAACTCGCCGATACTGGTGAATCGATCTTTCGGGTTCTGGCACAGCCCGCGGATCAAGGCCGATCGCAGGCGTTCGGGCAGCTCGGCGAGCGATTGCTGATCCGGTTGCCATCCGTCGGGGATGGGGAACGGCAGCCGGGCGCCGGTCACCAGTTCGTACAGGACCGCGACCACCGCGTAGATATCGGCGCGGCGCCCGACCTGGTATCCCTGTTGTATCTGTTCAGGCGCCGCGTAGGCGAGATCGCCGACGAATATGCCGGTTTTCGTGAACGAGTCGACGGCCGGGTTCTCGTGTCTGGCGATGCCCGAATCCAACACGGTGACGAGCAGCTCCTTTCCGGCGACCAAGATATTGCTCGGCTTGATCTCGCGGTGCACGATGCCACTGGCGTGGATGTGTTCGAGGGCGGCGCAGACCTGGATGACGATCCAGATGGCTTCATCGAGGCGGAGATCCCGGTTCTTGGTGAGTTCGGCGAGATCGATGCCGTCGACGATTCTGCTGACTATGTAGGGCGGGTCGGTGCCGAGTTGGTTCTGCACATCCATCACTTCGACGACATTGGGGTGCGGCTTCAGCTTCAGCCATACCCGGCCGCCGCGCTGGAGCCGTTTCTTGGTGTCGGCGTCGACGGTCTGCACGACCTTCACCGCGACCAATTCGCCGAGTATGTCGTCATAGGCCTTGTAAAGGTCGCCGGAGATGCCGCGGGCCATGTATTCGAGCAGGTGGTATCGCCCGCCCATCCGGTGTCCGCACAAATCGCCCGAGGCATCGACAGTGTTGGTCGGCGGGGCCGACGCCGTCACCTGAGCGGTGTTGTGGACGATTGTCGGGCTGTCGTTATTCGGGCCGCCGGGAGCTCCCGATACGACGTCGACCTGCTGGATGCGTCCGGTCACGGTGGGAAGTTCGGGCAACGCACTGCTCAAGGCGGCTTCGGCGGCGGCCGCTAGTTCTCCGCACGTCGCGAATCGGTCGTCGCGGTTCTTCGCGAGTGCGCGTTCGATGACCGCGTCGAAGGCGCTGAGTTCGGGGCGTACGCCGGGATGCCGGCTCGGACACGGGATCGGCGCGAACAGGTGGGCCTGCAGCAGGTTCGCCATATTGTCTGTGCCATACGGGGTTTCGCCGGTCAGCAATTGGTAGAGCGTGCAGCCGAGCGCGTAGACGTCGACCCGACGATCGAGGTCCTGCCCGCTCAACTGTTCCGGCGCGGCATAGCTGAGGCTCCCGACGAACAGGCCTTCGACGGTCAACTGACCGGCGCCCTGGGTCATCTTCGCGATACCGAAATCGGCGAGGAACACGCGCTCCGGTTCGTCGGCGGGCGGATGTTCGAGCAGGATGTTCGACGGCTTGATGTCGCGGTGCAGCACGCCGCGCTCATGCGCATGATCGAGCGCCTTCGCGATCTCGGTGGTGATCCGCACGGCTCGCGCGACCGGCATCGGCCCGTTGCGGATCGCGGCCAGCGCGTCGGTGCCGTCGATGAACCGCATCGCTATCCAGGTCGCGTCGGCGGTGTGGCCGCGATCGTAGATCGTGACGATGTTGGGGTGGTCGAGCCGGGACGCCGTTTCGGCCTCGCGCTCGAAGCGGGCTCGGCTACCGGAATCGCCCGCGAACATCTTGTCCAGCACCTTGAGCGCGACCAGCCGCGGCAGTCTCGGGTGCCTGGCCAGATAGACGCGTCCCGCGCCGCCCTGCCCGATCAGTCGTTCGATGGTGTATCCGGCGAATGTTTGCTCAGGATGCACGTCGTTGCTCACGAGCGGTTCCCGGATCGGTGGCGTCGGCGGGGTTCATGCGTTCCTTCCCCTGGTGCCGTCGCGATGCGGACGGGTCGGGCCCTGCCCGCCGCAAGCGCATCGCGCTATCAACTAGATGTAGTAGCAATCGTCTATCGCGGGTACCGGTGTTAACAGCGTTTTTGCAGAACCGTGTCCGGCGGAGTTCGTATGCTGGTCACACTGCTTGCGCTGGGAGGGCTGATGTTGTTCGTCGTCGCGGGCGTGGTGCTGATCGCCGCCGCCGCACTCGTGGATTTCTCCCTGACCGCCGCGGGTATCTGCGTGCTCGTGGCGGCCGCGCTGGTGGTGCTCGGCATCATCGGACTCCGTCGCCGCGACGACGAGCCAGACAGAAGCGGCGTCCTGCGCCGCGGTGGAACCGGGTCTTCGTCGTCGGAATTCCACGCCGGTGGGGGCGACAGCGGCGAGTGAGATGTGCCGGTCACCGGGTATCGAGAGCGTCCCGCCGTAGCTCCCTTACCGGGCTCAAGCTGCGGCGAGGACCTCGTCGGCGGCGCGTTCGCCGGCTTGAATCGCGCCGCTCATGAATCCCATCCAGGCGTCGGCGGTCTCGACACCCGCCCAATGGACGCGGCCCACAGGTTCTTTCGGCAGGCGCCGCGCCGTGGTCAGCGCGCCACAGGCCAGCCCGCCCTCGCAACCATGGGCGAAAGGCTCGTCCGCCCAGTTCTTTTCGACGTATGCCAGCGGATCCAGCGCTCGCGGGCCGAAGAGCCGGGCGTACGCCGCCAGCACGGCGGCCTGTCGCGTACCCGGGTCGATCGTGGTCTCGTTCACGGTGACGTAGCTGGTCAGGATGCCCACCCCGGAGTCACGGGGCGATACATCGGTCACCCCGGGAATCGGCCCGAGATCGCCCAGTGCGGCGCCGGAAAGCCCGGCCCGGCGCCAAAACGGCTCCGGATAAACAACATTGATCTTGCGTCCGTGCACCGGTAGCCAAGCATCGTGCAGCACGGCGCGGTCGCCGGGTAGTTCGGGCTCGAAGCGCACCGCACGCATGCCCGACGGGGTGAACGCGACGATCACTCGCCGTGCCACGAATTCCGCTGTCGCGCTGTGCACTATGACACGGTCGCGCTGTCGATGGATGGCCTGCACCGGGCTGCCGAGCTGCACCCGATCGCCGAGTGATTCCGCGACGGCCACTGCCAAACCCTGTGCACCACCGGTGAATCGATAGACCGAGCGTTGCTGTCCGAACAGCAGTGAACCGACACCACCCCAGGTGTTCAAGAAGTGCAGGGTGTAGAGCAGCGAGGCCGACAACGGCACGAACCCGGCCAGACTCGACTCGACTACCGCGCGCGTGGACGGCGAGGTCAATTCGTCGGCCAGCCAGGAACCCAGCGTGTGCCGATCCAGTGCGACCGCGTCAGGCGCGGTCCACGGTGCCTGCGCCGGCACCGTGGCCGCCAAGTCGTCCAAATGTCCGATCACGCCGATCAGTTCGGTCAGATCCGCGGCGGGCAGCGGCAGGTCGAGCCATCGTGCCGTGAGACGTAACGCTATCCGTAGCAGCGGTCGCAAGCTGGGGCGGCCGAGTAGTCGGATACCGGGTGTCGAGCCGAGCCGCAGCGTGTGCGTCACGCCGTCGGAAACGAACAAGAACCGTCCGTCGAAGCTCCCTTCGAACAGCGCGACCCGGTGCGCCGCGGCGAGCCGAAACACGTTGTGGTGCACGGGATATACCAGCGATGCGCCGTCATCGACGCGGGTCGTGCCCGCCCAGCCGTCGCGGGTGCGCCCGCCGACGTGTGTCTTGGCTTCCAGCACCGCGACCGAGCGACCGTTGTCGACCAGTCGTCGCGCCGCCGCCAGGCCGGACAGGCCTGCGCCGATGACCACGACGTCTACCTCGTGAGTTTCGTTCCCCGACATAGTTTCTCCCTCGATCCAGGCGGAGCGAGCATGCGGCCGTCCGCGGTTCGTACACAATACGTGAAGTCCGTACGTTGTACGGGTACGCGTTCAATGTACGTGCGGCCGTAGGATCGGGCAATGCCCGAACGGAACTCGGTGTGGCTGCGCCCGGCGAAGCCGACGCGCAACCCGCCCGCACTCGACCGCGACCAGATCGTGGCCACCGCTGTTGCGCTGCTCGATGAGGAGGCGGTGTCCGGTCTGACCATGCGCAAGCTCGCCGCCCGGCTCGACGCCGCGCCGATGACGCTGTACGGATATGTGGCCACCAAAGACGATCTGCTGGAACTCGCGGTCGACGCGGTGTTCGCGGAGGCGCTCGCGGCCGATCCGGCGACAGACGACTGGCGAGCCGCGCTGACCGCGATCGGCCACCGCACTTTTCAGGCGTTGGTGCGCCATCCGTGGGCCGCCGCCCTGGTCGGTGACAATCCGCCGCTGGGCCCAGCGGCCGTCGCACAATTCGGCACGATCCTGCGGGTGCTGACCGCCGCGGGCTTCACCGGTGGCCGGCTGGATTCGGCGCTGACGGGTTTCTACTACTATGTGCTCGGCGCAGCGCTCGCCGAATCCCCTTGGGCTCGTGCGGGTCGAGCGGCGAGCTCGTTCACCGCGGCCGACATTTCGCGGTTGACCTCAGCCGACGGACAAGATGTCGCGCCGGTCACCGCCTACTTCGACCGCTATCCGAACATCGACCCCGTACAACGTTTCGGCCACGGGCTGCGCGCCGTGCTCAACGGTCTCGATCCCGCCTGAAGTTGCGCCGCAGGAGCCGGGTGCGCTGATCATGCGATACCCGGTCCGCCGGTGTGCTGCGGAGTCCAAGTCCTATCGGCAGGTGTCGAACTCCTGGCGCATCCTCTGCTGGACGGTTCGGGCTGGGGCGCTGAGGGTTTCGTCGGCGGTGGGGATCGTGTAATGGCAGCCCGCGGCGTGGACGGAGCCTTCGTTGCGCTTTTCTCCGGTGTAGGCGAAGAACCAGATCCAGTTCAGGAGTAGTGGGTTAGCGGCGGTCGGGCTCAATGTCCTTACGGTTTCGGATAATTGGGTGTAGGCAAGGTCGGGGTCGACGGCGGACGGTGTCGTGTTGCGCAAGGACAGTTGGACGACAGCGCCGTTCTTGATAACGACGAACTCAGTGGCCCAAGGGTTTTCGGGCAACTGGCGGCGAAGCTCCCTTTCCCGCTCGACGGACAGCGGTAGGTCGACGTTCCACCGCCCGTGCTCGGCCGCTTCGATCGAGATCTCGGCGGCGGTCGTGGGGCCGATCATCGCCCGGATCGCGGCGAGCGGTTCGGCTGTGCCGGTCCCCTTCGTCCCGACGGAGATCCGTGGTGTGGGACGCACCTCCCAAGAGATGGTCCCCTCGGGCATCGAGGCACTGTAGCGACGGACGTTTCGGACCGCATCGAGGAACGGGTCCACCGCCAGCGCCTCGGGAGCGCCGACCCTGGCTCGATCACCGACGACGAATTCGAAGCTCCGATCCCGCAAACCGCCGAACTTGCCCAGGCGTTCGTCGATGCGGGCGATCACCTGGCCGATCTGCGGCTCGGTCGCCTCGGGCATGGACGCGGTGAGCCGAAAGTAGTTGTCCCCGAGGAAGAAATCGTCGGCGACGGCGAGTTCGACGCGCTGCACCCCCGACATCGCCGAGATCTCTTGCTCGAGCTTGTCGGCTTCGGCGCGATAGTCGGTCAATGGCGGGGAGCAAGCAGTGAGGACGAGCACCGCCACTCCGGCGAGTACGGCACACAGCGTGCTGATCCTCTGCACCGTACCGCCGCGACAACGGTTTTCGACCATCGGGAACGCTCGATCAGCTGGCCGGGTCGAGGACTTCGTGGAGGACCCTGGCGAACGCCTCGGGCTGACCCGGGTAGCCGGACTCGGGACCGGTGAAGCCGCCGTGGTGGCTCGGGAACAGGACGGGCTTGTGGCCGAGTTGGTCGGCGAGCGCCGCCGAGGTGCGGTGGGTGACGGTGCCGGTCGACTCCTCGCCGTAGCCGAGAACGATCCGCGTCGATGCCGCGGTGAGCGCGGCGATGTCGGGGCGGTAGCCGACGACCGGCCGGGAACGTTCCGAGAGCAGCGGGTGGTCGCGGGCGCCGTCGTCCTCGCTCGGCAGGCCGAACATCGCGGGATCGGCGGCCGGCGCGGCGAAATAGTCGTCGGTGTATTCGCCTTGCCAGGAGGTCATCGCGATGAAGGTCGCCATGCCCGCGCCGAAACCCTTCTTCGCGTAAGCGGCGCGGTAGCCGTCCGCCGCACGTTCGGCCGCGGCGGCATCAGGGAGCACCGACAGCAGCGGCGGTTCATGGGCCACCAACGTGGTCACGTCGCCGGGGTGTGCGGTCACCAGCGCGAGGGCGACGATCGCCCCGCCACTGCTGGCGAAGACCTCGACCGGCCCGGCGTCGAGCGCCTCGATGACGGCGTGCACGTCACCGGCGTGGACGGCGGGCACGTTGTCGACCGCGCCGTCGGTGCGCACGCTGCGACCGAGCCCGCGCGGGTCGTAGGTGACGACCGTGCGGTCCGGGAAATGCGCGGCGAGCGCGGTGAAACCGCTGGCGTCCATCGGGAGGCCGATCATCAGCAGCGGCGGACGCCCGTCCGCGGTCGGAAGCGGTCCGTGGACATCGTAAGTGAGCGTCGCGCCGGAGGTTTCGAGCTTGTTTGTCGTCATGCCGATATCGACGGTACCGGAGCCGAGAACTCATCGGTGGTCGCCGATCTCGTCGCAGCCGGTGGTCCGCTCGTCGCAGACCGGACCGCATCGTCGCTCAGCGCGCGCTCGGTGCGGGTATCTGCATGGTGAGGCAGTGGATCGTGCCGCCGGACCCGGCGGGAACTCGGGCGGGCACGCCGACGATGTGGTGATCGGGCATGGCCCGCTGATAGGCGCGCACCGCGGCTCGATCAGCCTCCGCTACGTCGAACATCGGCAGGAAAACCGTACCGCGTAAGAGTCTTTGCCACGGTGCCGCTGGGCGGGGCGGCAGCAGCGGCCGGGGGGGTGTGGACGGTCATGAGAACCTCCGCGCGCCGAGACTGGTCGGGAGTCCTGCTCTGGGCTGAACCGTCCTCCTGCGACAGCGACGCCCTTTCCGACGCCCAGCCTCGGTAGTCGGCGTCAGTCCAGAAAACGAACCCTGATTCGCGTCAGGACAATCAACGAAATCGGTCGGTGTCATCGCGTGTCCCCGGTTGTCCATGCGGGTATGCCGAGAGCAGGCTGATCGGAAGGGATTCGGCACGTAGATCGTGCCCGTCGGGTTGTGGGAGGTGCACTGGTGGCAGCGAGGAAGCGGTTCAGCGGTCGGGACGTGGCCGCGATCGAGGAGTTCCTGCGCGTGGTCTGCTCCCGCGGGTATGACGGACCCGCCCCCGACATGCGCGCGGTGGAACTGGTGCGGTCGGTGATCGCGCATCAGCAGTCCGTCGAGGCCGAGACCAGCGAGTTGGGGTTGGCCGAGGACGCGGCGGCCTACCTGGCCGCCTGCGCGAACGCCGTCGTGCCCGCCGAAACTGTGCCGGTCGAACCGGCCGCGGAACCGCGTACTGCCGACGAGCCGGTGCGGCGTGCGGTGGCATTCATGCAGAAGCATCTGCGCGACGAACTCGCTATCGCCGATATCGCGGCCGCGGGTTTCGTCTCGGTGCGGACCATCCAGCTGGCGTTTCGGCACCAGCTGCACACCACCCCGATGGCGTACCTGCGGGAGCTGCGCATGCACGCCGCACACAACGAACTCGACCAGTGCCGGGCCGGAGACGGTTGCACGGTCACCGGGATCGCCATCGAGTGGGGCTTCAGCCATCCCGGCCGTTTCGCCGCGGCCTACCGGCACCTCTACGGCCAACCCCCGCACACCACCCTCAACGCGCCGGGCTCGCCCGCGACCACACCGGAGTCCGAGTCATGACCGCCTCGATCGCTGAGCGAGCGGGTCGCTTCGCGACCGTCTACCAGGAACGCTTCGGACAGCCGCCCAGCCACACTTTGCACGGGTAGTCGCAGACCCGAAGGCAGATGTTGCCGTTCGCACGGCGACTGTTCGATGCCTTACGGCTGGACAGGTTCCGGGCGGCCGGTGTTGCCGGGGTGCCTGCCATTTCGTGATCTCCCGCAGCGCCTCGGCTTGGCGTCGAGCTAGCACTTCCCCTCCGCGCCCGTCGCCCTGGTCACCATCACCTCCACGTCGAAGCTACCGCCAAGCTGCTGGCCGACATGGTCTCCGAGCAGCGGCGACACCAATGTCTCGCCATCGCGTCCGGCCCCCTGTTGCGTTGGTCTCATTCGGCTTGACAACGTCCACGGTGCGGGCAAATATTGGCTTGATTGTCAGTCAATTCATTTGGCCTACGATAAATCGCGATAGGAAATCGATATGACCGCGGTGCCGTCGTGTATGCGCTTTCAGGTGGGCGGGCAGCGCTCTCGGAATGACCCACCGGACCTGGATGCGGGCGCGCTCCTCGACGCTGCACGTCAACAGGTCGAGCCGCTGCTGCGTGCGGCAGTAGACGGTCTCGCGGCCCCGCTGCGACGAATGGCCGGATATCACTTCGGATGGTGGGACGTCGAGGGTCGTCCTACGGGCTCGACCTTGGGAAAGGGGTTGCGTGCCGCGGTGACTTTCGCATCGGCGCGAGCGTGGGGGGCCGATGCCACGGTGGCGGCGCCGGCGGCGGCAGCGGTGGAGTTGCTGCACAATTTCACGCTGATTCACGACGATGTGATGGATGGCGACCAGCTGCGTCGTGGCCGGGCGACGGTGTGGAGCGTGTGGGGTGTCAGTGACGCCGTGCTTCTGGGCGATGCGTTGCATGCTTTGTCGACGCGCGTCCTCCTCGGCAGTCCGGACCGTGTTGTGGTCCGAGCGGTTGCGCTGCTGGCCTCGACGGCCCTGGACCTGTGTGCGGGTCAACATTTCGACTGCGCCTGCGAGCAGGGCGGTGGGGTCGATGTCGCCGACTACCTGCTGATGGCGTCCGGCAAGACCGGCGCGTTGCTCGGGGCCGCGTGTGCGCTGGGCGGGTTGTACGCCGGAGCCGACGACGCCACCGTGGCGGCGTTGGAAACCTATGGCCGGGAGACGGGCATCGCATTCCAAATCGTCGACGACCTACTGGGCATCTGGGGCGATGCGGCCATTACCGGAAAACCATCCGGCAACGATCTCGCTCGGCGAAAACGAACTCTTCCGATTATAGCGGCGCTCGAATCGGACCATCCCGCGGCAACCGAGCTGGCAGGTCTGTATTTCGATGACCGAGTGCTGAGCAAGGCCGACTTGGCTCGTGTTGCCGAGTTGGTCGAGAAAGCGGGCGGAATGACTGTGGCGCGGCAATTGGCCGAGCAGCATCGACTCGCGGCCATGGCGGCATTGCCCAGTTTTATCGATGTGTCCGAGCTGAGAATTCTCGGTTCGTCGGCTATCGACCGCAACCGATAGTTCAATAGGAGTCCGAGTCACGATGCGAGCAGTATTCAGCCAGTACCGAGAACTGCCGAACGGCGGTTCGGAAAATCAGGCGATTCCGACTGCCCCGGGAGCGCTGCCGTTGGTCGGACATTCGTTAGCGCTGCTGCGGGACCCGTTGGCGTTCATCTCGGCACTTCCCGCCCACGGCGATGTGACGACGATACGAATCGGATCCCTTCCGATGGTGATGGTGTGCGATCCGCTACTCACCCGGCAGGTTCTGCTGGCGGACAGCACCTTCGACAAGGGCGGACCGGTCATGGACAAGGCTGCCGAGGTGATCGGTGACGGTTTGATCACCTGCCCGCACAGCAGACATCGGCGTCAGCGTCGTCTGTGCCAGTCGGCGTTTCATCCGACCCGGCTCCCTGAATTCGGCGCGGTGTTCGCGTCCGCGGCGAAAGAAATGGCGAGTTCCTGGCAGGACGACCAAGTCGTCGATGTCGACCGAGAATTGATGGCAATGACAGCAGGCACGGCCGTGCTGACAATGTTCGCCAACACCCTCCCGGAGCCGGAACAGCTTATTGCCGACTTGGTCACGGTGGTGGAGGGAGCGTTCCGGCGAATGATCACACCCCGGTTCCTCAACCACTTCGCGCTGCTGGGAAACCGGCGCTTCGACCAGGCGAACCAGCGGTTACGGAGTGCGGTAGCCGACGCCGTCGGCAGACGTCGTGCGGACGACGCCCACCACAGCGACCTACTGGCGTTCCTGCAGGAGGCTGTCGACTCCACGGAACATCCGGACAGCAGCGATCGGCTGACGGATATCGAATTGGTCGACCAGATCACCACCTTCTTCGGCGCCGGGACGGAGACGACCGCGAGCACAGTGGCCTGGGCGATGCACCTGCTTGCCCGTCACCCCGAAATTCAGGACCGGCTGCATCAGGAAATCCAAGACGTCCTGGCCGGTGACCCGATGACTTTCGAGCGGTTGACCGACATGGACATGGCAAGCCATGTCATCCACGAGACTCTCCGGCTTTATCCACCGGCCTGGCTGCTCACCCGCACAGTTACGAAGGAGACTTCGCTGGGCGGCTTCCAGCTTCCGGCCGGGACCACGCTGGCCTACAGTCCCTACGTCATTCACCGTAGACCGGATTTGTACGACGATCCCGATCGTTTCGACCCGCAGCGCTGGCGGCACACCAAGCCTGATCGAACGGCCTTCATTCCATTCGCTGCCGGAGCCCGCAAGTGCATCGGCGACCGCGTTGCCATCACCCAGGCGACGATGGCATTGATCACTATTGTCGGCCAGTGGCGCCTGACGCCGCTTTCGGATCAATCTCTCGAGCCTGCTGTCAAAGCGACCTTGACCCCTCGCCATCTCCGCCTCCGTGTTACGGCGCGCCGATCCCGGTAACCATCCGAGCCGCTCGAATAGATTGGAAAACCACAATGTCGGTGGACGCAGGACAAGCAGTCGACGGTTTGCACATCCCGTTCCCCAGCGCTCGCAACCCGCGAACAGAGCTGGTCCGTGAGCCGCATCGGGACTGGATCGACACCATGGGGATCGCCCCTGCGGCGACCGCGGGTATCGGGGCCGACCTTCCGCTCATTATCGGCCGTCTCTATCCACACGCCGGTGTAGACCATCTGGCCCTGGTCACCGATTGGAATTGCTGGGGCTTTCTCTACGACGACGAATTCAACGGCAGTCTGGGCGCATTGCCGGGGACGGTGGCTGCCTCCGTCGAAGGCATGATCGAGATCATCTGTGCCCCAGCGGCTTTCCGGGAAACGTCCGAGGTGCCGTTGGCTCGGGCGCTCGCCGACATGATGCGCCGATTCCGGGACAGCGCATCGGCGATCTGGTTCCATCGATTCAGCGAACACTTCGCCGCGGGCCTCACCGGTTTCGCCCATCACTCCGCCGCGCGCGCGGCGGGCGGATCAACCAGCATCGAGGACTACCTCGCGCATCGGCGACTCGATATAGTGTCCGACCCGCTGCTGGATTTCATCGAACTGACCGACGACTGCGAACTATCGCCGGTAGTGCACACCAGTCCGGCGATGCTTCGCCTGCGGCGGGCAGCATTGGACATCATCATCATGATCAACGACGTCTTCTCCTACGACAAGGAAATCCGCTGCGGCGACACGGAGAATGCGGTAGCCGTCCTGGAACGATCGACAGGGCTCACCCGCGAAGACGCGACGGCCCGCGCGATCGAGATCGCAAACCACAATATCCTCGCTCTTGTCGAAGCCGCAGAGACCCTGCCGGCGGCATTGCGCAAGCTCGACGCCGACCTCGATCAGATCGACCGAGCACTGCGGTTCCTCACCGGAGTGCAGACCGTGGTGAAGGCCACGTACGACATTCACCTCGAAAGCGCCCGATACGCCGAATAAATGTACGAACCCGTCGTGCAGGTTATTGGAAATGCCGAGTACGGCGATGCGGAAACAATTGTTCGCTGAATTTCTGTAGGAGGACTGCGATGTCGGAGGTTCGGTCCGGAGCACGCCAGTATCCGATGGCACGGGGGCGCTGCCCGTTCGACCCGCCACCCGAGCTCGGCCGCAGGCAGCGGGAGGAGCCGGTGTCCAAGGTGCGGATCTGGGACGACGGCGAGCCGTGGCTGTTCACCCGGCACGCGGACGTGCGCGCGCTGCTGGCCGATCCGCGCGTCAGCGCCGATTCGACCCGGGACGGGTATCCGGCGCAGTCGCCGGGGATCAAGGCCAGTCCGGACCAGGCGAGATTGTTCATCACCATGGACAACCCGGAACATGCCGCGCAGCGCAGCCTGCTCACCGCCGACTTCACCGTGCGGAAGATAGAACGGTTGCGACCGCGGATCCAGCAGATCGTCGATGACCTGATCGACGATCTGCTCGCGGGCCCGAACCCGGCCGACTTGGTGGAGGCGTTCGCACTTCCGGTGCCCTCGCTGGTGATCTGTGAACTGCTCGGCGTGCCGTACGCCGACCGGGCCTTCTTCCACCGGGTGAGCAAGGTGCTGACCGCGAGCGATACGTCCGCGGCCGAATCACGAGCCGCGATGCAAACACTGCTCGAATACCTCGGCGGACTGGTACGGGACAAGCTCGCCGGCCCTGGCGACGACCTGCTGAGTCGGCTTGCGACAGAACAGGTCGCCGCCGGCGCGGTGACGGTCGCGGAGGCGGCGTCGATGGGGCTGCTGCTGCTGGTCGCCGGGCACGAGACGACGGCCAACATGATCGCCCTCGGCACCGCCGCGCTGCTGGCGCATCCGGATCAGCTCGCCGCCGTCCGCGACGGTGACGACGCACTGGTGGCGAACGCGGTCGAGGAGCTGCTGCGTTACCTCACCATCTCGCACAGCGGACGGCGGCGCGTGGCACTGGAGGATCTGGAGGTCGGCGGACAGCGGATCCGCCAGGGCGATGGGCTGATCACCGCGGACAACGTGGCCAACCGCGATCCGGCGCGGTTCCCCGACCCCGACCGGCTCGACGTGACCCGCGAGGCGCGCCACCACCTCGCGTTCGGCTACGGCATCCACCAGTGTCTCGGCCAGGCGCTCGCGCGAGTCGAACTACAGGCGGTCTACCGCACGCTCTACCGGCGGATCCCGACACTACGGCTCGCCGTTGCGCTGGACGAGGTCGAGTTCAAGCACGACATGGTCGTGTACGGGGTGCACGAACTCCCGGTGACGTGGTGAACCCGGAACTGTTCGACCAGTGCTTGTGATGAAACGCCTTTTCCGCAGCCTCGAGCTGGTCGGTGAACCCGACCGCGAACTCGTACCCGAGCCACAGCCACTGCCACACCTATTGGGGGGCCACAGCCACTGCCACACCTATTGGGGGTCCGAACCCGACCGGAGCTGAACTCGGGCGCTGAGGTCGCCGCGATCGAACGGATTGGTACGGCAGTGCGGAGAATCGTCGAAATGTCCAGGAGTGCAACGCTATTCGTCCACCGGAAGCTTTTTCGCGGGGGCGCATCGCCGAGCTGGTAGTGGAACTGGACCAGGTAAGTGCCGCAGTCGAGTCCGACGTGCGCGAGGCACGAGCTGACCTATTTCATGACTCTGTCGAAGCCCCCTGCCAAAGCGCGGGCCACCTCCAATGCGTGACGCTCGACAGCGGTCCCTTGCTCGGGCGTGGACGGGCCGGCGAACGTTCGGTTCAGGCGGATGTGCACGGTGGCGTTGGCGACACGGAAATCGGTCTCGGCCGCGGCGTCGGTGGATGAGATCTCGTGGAATGAGTAAGCGTCGTCACCGATACCGTTCACGATCTTTACCGCGGGGGAATGCTGGTCCCGATAGCTGGTGAAGCTGCGCTCGGTCTCGTTGACCGGATCCTTGTCCCCCCAGGAGCCGGGCTGGTTGACGGTGATCGCGATGAAAACGGTGGCAGCGCGGGTTCCTGTTGCGTCGGCGCCATCCCTGTGGGACGCGTTGTTCACGAAGGCGCCGTAGCAGGTCAAGACTGTCGCGGACTCTTTCTGCGGTTGCTCGGGACGGAATTCGGATTTCGGATCGTAGAGTTCACCCGCATAGCTCGACACCGCGTCCTTCGTGACTGCCTGGACTTCGAGGCAGTCGGTGGGCGGAGTGCTGAACGGCGGGGCGGAGTCGGGTGTTTTCTCCTCGCAGCCGGTCAGTGCGAGCGAGGCCAAGACGATGCCCATCGTCACAGTTCCGATATTTTTCATGACGGGGTCCCCCAACCCGGTCCGGTCGGGTTACGTGGTTGCCATCCGGGAACGGTCAATGCGGCTGGCGCTATCGCTGCGGGGACTTCTACCTGGTTGATCTTGGTGATGACATCGTCGATCTTACCGCCGGTATCGACCATATATTTGCTGAGATTATCCAGTAACGATTTCGTGTCGGTCATGAACCGGTCCACGAATTCTAGTGCGGCGCTCTGGTAGCTGTCGGTGCCGCCCGCGCCGCCGGTGAAGATCACGATCAAGGCGTTGGTCTGCGCTTTCTTGCGCGCAGCCTCGTACTGCGCAAGGCTTGCCGCGGTGCTCTGCACATTCGACGTGGCGTTGGTATATGCGGTCGTCACGTAGGCGCCGAGATCGTTCAAATATGTGGCGATTTGCGCGATGTGGCCATTGTTCGAGCGCGTGGATGTAGCCAGCCGGTCCACGTAGTCGACAGCGGCATCCCGTGCAGTGCCTGCCCAGCGCGCTTTCAGGTTTTCGTTCGCTGTCGCCAGACCCATGCCGTCGTTACTGCCATCGACCGCTTTCGTGAGTTCGGTGACCGCCTCCTGCCAGGCCGCCAGGACGGACGACACTTTGCTGGGGTCCCCGAGCATCTTCTGCAGGACGCTCATTCGATCGCGGACGGGCTCGTCGACGTCGAGGTGTTCGGCCCAAGTGACCACGTAAGCTGCCTGATCCCAGGGGAACACGAGTTCAGCGGGCAGGCCATTGGGGTTTCGTTCCGCCGGGATGGCGAAACCCTTCGTATCGCCCACGGATCAGTACCCTAACTGCGCGTCGATGTAGCCGAATTGACGGTAGTAGTCAGCGTCCAGGTTCTCGAAATGTGTAGCGCACGTTTTCAATCCGTCCGCGGCGGATTGAATCGAAGTGGCCCCTTCGCGGAGCTTCGCGGTCAGATAGGTCGTGGCGAGATTGAACTTGGCGGCATTGTCTTTGCCATAAGAGCCGAGCGCGTGGAGATCCATCGGGGACTCGAGGATCTTCTTCTTCGCGGCGTCCCAATGCCCTGAAGTCTGACGGATTTCTTCAGCTTCCAGCTTCAGCGCCTCGGGAACCACATGGAAATCCTGGTCAGACATTCTTACCCTCTCCCTGGTAGGAACCTTGGTGCGATCGAGTGGCCGACGAGTTCATCGCTGCGGAGATAGCTTTCAGTACGTCGCCCTCGTTCGATCGAACGACCTCCTGCGGATCGAGATCCATCGACCTGATCGTGCCGTTTCCATCGACGATCAGGAATCCGTACGTTGCTCCGGAACAGTCGTCGACAACCGGCACTTCGCGGCTTTGCGCCGCGCGCGTCGCATAGAATCGACCGGAGTTGACGTCCTCCATGAGGTCACGCCACTGCTTGTTTCTCTCCTGCGTCAAGTGGTACAGGCGATCGAAATCCGACATGCATATCCTAGGTTGTTTCGCGTTCCCGTGTCAGCGAGCGGATTCGCTGGTCAATCGGTCGGCGACAGTTTCGGCTCTGCTGAACCGCGCGGCATTGACCGCCTCGACTATGGCGGTCGCAACAGAGTTGATGTCATCGGCGACCGCCCAGCTCGGACGCGTCAAATCTCCGAAACCCCTTGCCAGTCGGATGTCGACGACATCACCGGAGCTCGAGACACTCGCGACCGCGGCCCGATCGGACGACGTCCCGGTGAACAGCATCGAACCGACACTCGCCATCACCGCGTCGATACGACCTCGCGCGATATCGCGGCGACGCTCGAACTGCTCCTGCTGAGCGGCGACATCGTCATTGGGCACCCGCGGTTGAGACAGGGGTTGGGCTTGAACTGACCTGACGTGACCCTCGGGGGCCTCGCCGGTGGATGCGCCGACGTGGCGGGATGCGGGAACCTCCGCCGACGGGCGTCGGGCGACCTCGAGGGGTGCGTCGTCCCAGAACTCGTCGGGGTCATCGTAATGGTTGTAGTAGCCCTGGGCAGCCATCATTGCCCCTTCGCTGAAGCGTTGCAGGCAGCTCTGAGGTCGGTCGTGCCAATGGCATTCATCAGGTGTCCCCCGTCGATCGCGCCGTGATCATGATCCGGCGGTCCGACTGTATCGACCGTCGAATGTCGGGTCAATCCGCTGAAACGTTCTTGGCAGTTGACCGTGTCGGCGATCAGGGGCCTGGCCGGGCGCAGCCGCGGGCAACGGGCAGGCGGTGTACAAAGGCCTTATCTCAAATCATCTCCGCAGTGGCAACCCCAGCAACGATCACTCTTTCGACCCGCCATTTGGGCCGCCTGGAACCCGCTGGGGTGATCCCATGCCTGCCATTTGGTGATCTCCCACAGCACCTCGGCTTGTTTTCGCGCGAGTGCTGCACCCTCGGCGCCTTCGGCGTTCACTGTCTCGAGCACTGCACTGTGGCACTCGCCTCGGCGGGCCGCGGCGATGCCATGATGAGGCGGTGGCGCGCATCCTGCTGATAGAGGACGACCCGCTGATCCGGGACAGCCTCGCAATGGCGCTGCGGCGGCATGGCCACGAGGTGCGCGTCGCGGCGTCGGGGGAGGAGGGGCTGCGGCTCGCCGCGGACGGGGTCGAGCTCGTGGTGCTGGATGTGATGCTGCCCGGCATGGACGGCTTCGAGGTCTGCCGACGGCTGCGGGCGCGGGGTGACGTCGCCGTCATCATGCTCACCGCGCGCGAGGACGACATCGACGTGGTGGGCGGGCTGGAGGCGGGGGCCGACGATTACGTGGTCAAGCCGGTGCTGCCGCGGGTGTTGGACGCGCGCATCAAGGCGGTGCTGCGCCGGGGCGGCCGGGACGTGCAGAGCGGCACCGTGCGATTCGGGGCGCTCGAGATCGACCGTGACGGGCTGACGGTGGCGAAGAACGGAGTCGCGGTGGCGCTGACGCCGACCGAGCTGCGTCTGCTGCTGGAGCTTTCCGGCGCCCCGGGGCAAGTCTTCAGCCGCCAGCAACTGCTCGAACGCGTGTGGGAGCACGATTACCTCGGCGATTCGCGCTTGGTGGACAACGGGATCCAGCGGCTGCGCGCCAAGATCGAAGACGATCCCGCCGCGCCGCTGTTCGTGCAGACGGTGCGCGGCTTCGGCTACCGGTTCGGGCCGATATGAGATGGCCGCGCGGATTGCGCGCCCGGCTGCTGGCCGCATTTGTGCTGGTCACCGTGATCGGCGCGGCGGCGGCGGCCTGGGCGGGATTCGCCTCGGCGCGGGCCTCGTTGACCAGTGACGCGCAGAACAGCGCCGCAGCCGAGGTGGCGGCGCGCATCACGGCCGCGGCGCCATCGCTCACCGATCCTCCCGATCAGCAGACCCTGGACCGGTTACGGGACCTGGTCGGCGGCCGAGTATGGGTGCGTTACGGGAACCTCACCGCGGCAACGGGTTCCGATCGCGAGTTGGTGACCGATGAGCTCCGGAACGCGGTGCGCGACAGTGGCGGCCTGATGCTGCAAAGGATTTCAGGCCCTCGGTTGCTGATCGGCACCCCCGTCATGGTCACCGGTGTGGACGGCCGCCGCACGCGCTCGGGCATCGAGGTGTACGCGGTGCGCGATCTCAGCGAAACGCAGGCCCGCATAGCCGATTCCGGCCGCGCCGCCATCTTGACCAGCCTGCTGGCCTTGCCCCTGGCGGCCGGGCTGGCGCTGCTGGCCGCGCGCGGCGTGCTGCGGCCGGTGCGGGAATTGCGGGATACCGCACGCAGACTCGCCGACGGCGATCTCACCGCGCGCGGCAACACCCGCGGCGGCGACGAACTGTCCGAGCTCACCGTGACGGTCAATCACATGGCGGCACAACTGGAATCGACGGTGTACCGATTGCGGGCCTCGGAGGCCGAGTCCCGCCGTTTCGTGGCCGATGTCTCGCACGAGCTGCGCACACCGCTCACCACGCTCACCGCGGTGGTGGAGGTGCTGGAGGCCGAATCCGATCGGATGACCGGCGACCAGCGTGCGTCCGCGCTGCTCGCGGTCGACGCCACCCGGCGGCTCACCGCCCTGGTCGCGGACCTGATCGAGGTCTCCCGCTTCGACGCCGCGGCCGAACGGCTGCACCCCGAGGCCTTGGAAATCGTCGCGGCGGTGCGGGACAGCCTCGCCGCCCGGCTCTGGGACGACGGCCGAGTGCGGCTGCGGGCGATGGAGCCGGTCGAGGCGATCGTGGACCGCCGCCGCCTGGACGTCATCGTGGCGAACCTCGTCGGCAACGCGCTGGCGCACGGCACACCGCCGGTGCAGGTGGATATTCGCACCGCGAGCGAGGACGTGCTGATCACCGTCGACGACCACGGAACAGGGCTGCCCGCAACCGATCCCGACCGCGTGTTCACCCGCTTCTACAAGGCCGACGCCGGGCGCGGCGGGGCCGGGGGCAGCGGACTCGGCCTGGCCATCGCCCGTGAGCACGCCCGCCTGCACGGCGGCGACATCACCGCGGGCCGTGCACCCACCGGTGGCGCGCGCTTCACCGTTCGCCTGCCCCGGACCCCGGGGCGGCCCGCAGCGGGGAGTCAGCCGTGAAAATCCCTGGGCGGCACCGAGAATGGACCCCAATCGGGCCGGTCGCGCTCCTGCTCGCGGCGGCGGTGTGCGGCGGCTGCGGGATCTCGGGCAGCGCCGTCGTCGCGGGCGGCGACGCCCCGACCGGCATCGCGCCGGGCGTGGCCCTATATTACGTCGCCGCCGACGGGACCGTGACCCCGGAATTCCGGAAAACCGGGAAACTGGGGACGGTCGGCGAGGCACTCGACCTGATGCGCCGCACGCAACCGGGCCCGGGACTGCACACCGAGATACCGGAGGCGGAGGGCGGCCCGGCCCCCATGGTGACCGAATTCGACACCCTCATCACCATCGACATGCCTTACCCCAGAACAGAACTCAGCGATCACGCGGTCGCCCAGGTCGCCTGCACTGCACTGGGAGTCCATCGCCAAGCGGGCCGCCCATCGGCCACCGTGCTGATCAAGCCCACCATCGGCGCGGACTTCGGCCCGCTGACCTGTCCGGTCCAGCGCTGACTGTTTGCGACAGAACCGCGACACAGCTGCCACGAAGCGCCCACATCGGGCGGGCACCGTATCCGGCATGACAGCACTCGCCACTTCCACAGAACTGCGGACCGGGCAAGCGCCGCCACGGCTGCTCGGCGTCGACGCCGTGCGCGGGCTCGCGCTGCTGGGCGTATTCCTCATGCACTTCCATATGTCGGGCTGGCTGCACACCGGTGCGCCGGACGTCGCGACCGCACCCGTCGCGTGGCTCCAGAACGAGACATCCTCACGCGCCATGAGCCTGTTCATCCTGCTCGCCGGAGTATCCGTGGCGCTCATGACCGGCGGTGCGCGACCGTACACCGGCCAGCGAATGAGCCTGGCGCGCAGGCGGTTGGCCGTGCGCGCGGGCATGATCTTCCTCATCGGGCTGTGCCTGGAGAGTGCCGCGCCGAACGTGCTGGAGTTCTACGGGGTGCTGCTGCTCCTGCTGGTGCCCTGCACCGATCTGCGACCCCGGACTCTCGCCCTGATGTCCGCCGCGGCCATGCCGGCCGTGACGCTCTACGCCGTGTGGGTGATGAACAACCACATGAGCTGGCTGATGACCGAGATCCCGAGCGGGCCCGCGATACTTCTCCAGCCGCAGCACTGGGCCGCATACCTGTTCTCCCTGGTGGGCTACGGCGGCGGCTTCCAAACCGTTTACGGAATCCCCTTGGTGCTGGCCGGAATCGCGATCGGCCGCCTCGACCTGCGCGCCACGGCGGTACGCCGCCGCATGGCCGGGGGTGGCCTCGCGCTGGCACTCACCGCGTCGGCGGTCGCGGCCCTGGTTCCACATCTGCTTCCGGCGGCCGACATGCTCACCTGGCGATCCCTGTTCGACATGCCCGGCGCCACGGCCCCGTACGCCACCAGTCTCGTCGGCATCACCTTCATGATCGGCGTGGCGCTGCTGCTGCTCGGTCTGCTGCTGCCACTGCTGGACCGCCCGCGCGCGCAGTTGCTGCTGTGGCCCCTCGTCGCGGCCGGGAGCATGACCCTGACCTGGTACGTCGGGCACCTGCTGTTCCTGTACTCCGTTCTCGAGCCCCGGACACAGTTCTCGGTGGCCGGGTTCGGCGGCGTCATCGTGGCAGTCCTCGCGCTGTCGGCCCTGTGGCGCAAGCGATTCCGTCGCGGGCCCCTGGAGTGGCTGGTGCACATCGCCATGGTCACCGCGGTACCCGGCCCGCGCCGAGTCCCGGCAGGTGCGGCATGACAACCACCCACTCGGCGTTCCTCGACCCCACGCTCTTGACCGGCGCGTCGGTGCTCGCACTCACCGCGATCGCGATCTGCCTGGCGCGTTCACGGTCCGCGCTGAACTCGGCGCGGGTCGCTACCGTGCTGGTCGGCGCTCCGACCAGCGCCGCCCTGGCGAAAGCCGCCCTGGTTCGTCCGGATTTCCTGGCGACCGGAATGTCGAACTCCTTCCCGAGCGGCACGGTCACCTGGGTCGCCGCCGTGGCCGCGGCGGCAACGCCGGCGACCAGCCACCCGGCCCGCGGACTCACCGTGGCCGCCGGTCTGGCATGCACGAGCGCGACAGCCGCGTCGGTGGTCACACAGCAGTGGCATCGCCCCAGCGATGTGATCGGCGCGCTCCTGCTCGTCGCCGGATGCACCGCACTGGCCACCAGCGTCCGCGACCGTACGAAACGGCCCCCAGATCATTTCGACCATGTACTGCCGACCACATCGGCTGCCCACTTGCCCCGCAGTCACAGATTGCGATGATCACAACGGTTGGTTCCGCCGGGCCGTCTTCAACCGGCGGAGCGTCACCCAGACGATCTGCTGGATGCGACGCATGATCGTGGAATGCCCATCGACCTCTTGCCGAGCAGACCCAGCTGAAGGGGCGGCTCGCCGAGGTAGAAACCGAGATCGCGCACGTGTCGAGTCCTGGGTTGATTAATTTTCGCCCGATTGGGTACTTGCGCGTGGAGGAGTTGCCGCACGCGTTGGCCCGGCGACTGTTCGATGCCCGAAGGCTGGAGGTTCGCTACCACAAGACCCACAACCGGCTCAGCTACCGGATCACCCTGGTAGCGCGCACGCTGGCTCTCGCGTCCGGTGTCGCGCAGGAGGTGCTGGTCACAGGCCGAAATGAGAACGCCGCCACCCCCGATAAGGGTGACGGCGCGATGGTTGGCACCATCTGTGTGGCGCCCCCGGCAGGAATCGAACCTGCGACCTAGGGATTAGAAGGCCCTTGCTCTATCCAACTGAGCTACGGAGGCAGTGGGTTCCACCATGGCCGACATTGGTCGTGCTGTCCAGCGCGCCAATTATAGCGACCGACCAGATGGCTAAGGGTCCAGCGCGACGGCGAGTACGAGCATCGCGGCCAAGATCACCTCTAGCACCAGGTAGAACCAAACGGGGTAGAAGGCGGACGGGCTTTCGACGACAGACGACCACACTCGGCCGAACGCCATGCCGCCGAGCACGGCGGCCACCGCCACGCACGCCCCGAATCTGAGGTCACCGACATCGGCGGCGGCCAACCCGAGGATCACCGCGATGGCGATGCCGAAGCCGCCGTAGACGGCCCGCACCTCGGCGCGGGCGTCCGCGCGGTCGGCGAGCAGCCCGAGCGGGTCGACGAGTTGGCTGGGCCGCAAGAGCCCGAAAACGCCCATGGCAGCGAAGAACAACGCCACCAAGGCAATCAACACGATCGACACGACCGACACAGCACCTCCGTGATCCGCAGCCCACAATATCGGCCCAAACCCGGCGCGGCCACGCGATAACACTGGAACTACGCTCAGTCGTATGTCGTCTGCGCTGGACCCGTCCGCTTCCCCCGATCTGGAAAGCAACCGGCCGGCGGCGACATACGCAGTGGTGATCGCGCTTTCCGCGGCGATCGCGGCGGTGGTCGCGGCACTCGTGGTGGGCCTGTCCGCGGCGCAGGCGCTGAGTTTGCTCGGCATTCCGGATCCCGGCGCGTTGACCACCTACGGGCTGCCCGCGGTGCGCGCGCTCGCGGATCTGTCCGCGGCGTTGACCGTCGGCTCGCTGCTGTTCGCCGCGTTCCTGGTGCCGCCGCAGGCGAGCGGGCTGCTGGACGTGGGCGGCTATCGCGCGGTGCGGCGCGCCTCGAACTTCGCGCTGCTCTGGGCTTGCTGTGCGGCGCTGCTGATTCCGTTGACCGTGTCCGACACCACAGGACAGCCGGTGCGCGACACGCTGGACCCGGTGGGGCTGTGGCGGGCGATCGATCAGATCGAACTGGCGGGCGCGTGGCGCACGACGGTGCTGTTCGCGTTGATCGTCGCGGTCGGCGCCCGGCTCGCGTTGCGCTGGGGTTGGACGCCGGTGCTGTTCGGCGCGGCGATCGCGACGATGATGCCGCTCGCGCTGACCGGTCATTCCTCCTCGGGCGGCGCGCACGACGTGGCCACCAACAGCCTGATCCTGCACCTGGTTTCGGCCGCGGTATGGGTCGGCGGCCTGTTCGCGCTGCTGGCACACGCCCGCCGCGGCGGCGCGCACACCGATCTGGCCGCGCGGCGCTTCTCCCTGACGGCCACCTTCGCGTTCGCCACGATCGGGGTGAGCGGGGTGATCAACTCGTGGGTCCGGGTGCCCTGGGACGAGCTGTTCACCAGCACCTACGGCAGGCTGGTGCTGGCGAAGGCGGCGGCGCTGGTGTTGCTCGGGCTGTTCGGTTACGCGCAACGGCGGGCCGCGCTGCCCGCGCTGGCAGCGGACCCGAAAGACCGCGGCGCGCTGATCCGGTTCGCCGGAGTCGAGGTGCTGGTGTTCGCCGCGACCATGGGTCTCGCGGTGGGCCTCGGCCGGACGCCGCCACCGCCGCCGACCAGCATCCCCACGCCCGCGGAGGTGGAGCTCGGCTACAACCTGGCCGGGCCGCCGACGGTCGCGCGCATGCTGTTCGACTGGCGCTTCGACCTGATCTTCGGCACGTTGGCGATCATCCTCGCGATCGGATATCTGCTCGGCGTGCGCAGGTTACGGGCCCGCGGCGACGCCTGGCCGATCGGACGGACCATCGCCTGGCTGTCCGGCTGTGTCGTGTTGCTGCTGGCGACCTCGTCCGGGGTGGGCCGGTACGCGCCCGCGATGTTCAGCGTGCACATGGGCGCGCACATGGCGCTGTCCATGCTGGCGCCGATCCTGTTCGCGCTCGGCGGCGTGGTGACACTGGCCTTGCGCGCCCTGCCACCCGCGGGCCGCGGCGGGGCGCCGGGACCGCGCGAGTGGATTCTGGCCGCGGTGCACAATCCGGTATCGCGGTTCCTGACCCACCCGATCGTGGCCTCGGTGATCTTCGTCGGCGGGTTCTATGCGCTGTACCTCGGCGGGATCTTCGACACGTTCGCGGATTCCCATGGGGCGCATCTGCTGATGAACCTGCACTTCCTGCTCAGCGGCTACCTGTTCTACTGGGTGGTGATCGGTATCGACCCGAAACCGCGTCAGGTGGAACCGCTGACCAAGCTGGCCATGGTGTTCGGTTCGCTGCCGTTCCATGCGTTCTTCGGGATCGCGCTGATGAGCATGACCACGGTGCTCGGCGGCTGGTTCTACCGCGGTCTCGGACTCGGCTGGAACGGTGACCTGCTGGGCGATCAACGCACCGGCGGCAGCCTCGCGTGGGCGAGCGGCGAGGTGCCGCTCGTGGTGGTGATGCTCGCGCTGCTCATCCAATGGTCGCGCAGCGATAAGCGATTGGCGCAACGCACCGATCGAGCCGCCGACCGCGACCACGACGCGGACCTCGCCGCGCACAACGCGATGTTCGCCGAACTGGCCAAACGTGATCGGGGACCACAGAAGTCGGCGGGCGATCCGGCACAACCGTGATTTGAGTGGCACAGTGTGTTCCACTGACACAGTGTCCTGCGAAGGCAATCGTGCGAAATCCGTCTTGCGGGGTGGTGCTCCACGATCGGGCGCTGTGCTGTCGGACATGGTTGTGCAGTCGTGGTCGAGTCGAATGTGGTCAAGGTGTGGTTGTGAACGAGCGTTCCATGGTCTTCCCCGAGCACGACCACATCGACCGCGTGCACCGATCCGATGTGCGGGCCGCGCGCAAGCGGCTGGCCGGACGTACCCGTAAGACCCCGGTCTTCCACACCTCCGTCGCCGGACCGGACGGTCCGGTGCCGGTCACGATGAAGCTCGAATACCTCCAGTACGGAGGCACTTTCAAGGTTCGCGGCAGCCTCAACGCGTTGCTGGCGGCGCCGGACTGCGCCGAGCAGGTGGTGATCGCCTCGGGCGGGAACGCGGGCATCGCCGCCGCCCTGGCCGCCGCGCAGCTCGGAAAGTCTTGCACGGTGGTCGTTCCCGAGTCGGCGCCGCACACCAAGGTCGCCGCGATGTGGTCGCACGGCGCCGAAGTGCTCTGGCATGGCACGACTTACACCGAGGCGCTCGACTACGCCACCGAACTGGCGGTGGAACGCAAGGCATTGCGTCTGCATGCTTACGACCTGGCCGCGGTCGTCGCCGGGGCCGGCGTGGTCGGGCTGGAGCTCGAGGAACAGGTGCGGGGGCGGCCACCGGTGCTGGCCGCGGTCGGCGGGGGTGGGCTGATCGCGGGGATCGCCGCCGCGATCGGCCGGCGCCAGCAGATCATCGGCGTCGAACCGGAGGGGATACCTACCCTGCACGCCGCGCTGGGGGCGAACCGGCCGGTCGAGATCGCGGTGTCCAGTATCGTGGCGGAATCGTTGGGCGCCACCAGGATCGGCGATATCGCGATGGACGTGGCGCGCCGGCACGAGATCCGCTCGCTGCTGGTCACCGACGATGCGATCACCACCGCGAGGGACTATCTGTGGCGTGAGTTCCGGATCGTGGTGGAACTGGCCGGCGCGGTCGCACTGGCGGCCGTGCAGAGCGGGGTGTACGTCCCGGCTCCTGGGGAGCGGCCCGTTATCGTGCTGTGCGGGGCGAATACGGATCTCGCGGCGCTCTAGCTCCGAACGCGAGAGCGGTCGCGGTTGCGCGGTCGGTCGCTGCTGCGGGTCGGCTACGGTTGCGAGGTCGGCCGTGAGCGTGAGGTCGGCTGTGAGCGTGAGGATCGGGCGCGAACGCGAGTCGGCTGTGAGCGCGAGGTCGGCCGTAGGCGCGAGGGTCGGGCGCGAGCGCGAGGTGGGCCGTGGGCGCGAGGATCGGGCGCGAACGTGAAATCGCCTGCGAAGCAACGGTTATCCACATCCGGGAAAGTTGTGCACATTCTCGGCTCGCACCGTCCGATCGGCCGCCGGATCGGCGACGCTGGTGGCATCCCACCAAGGGGCGGAAGTTCCCGGGCAAGCGGGCGGAATGCGAAGGGGCGTCACCATGTACGAGGCGAATACGACCGTGATCGGCACGATCGTGAACAATCCGGTGAAGCGGGATCTGCCGAACGGCGAGCAGATGCTGACCTTCCGGATGGCCAGCAATTCACGCAGACTCGACCACGCGACAGGGGAGTGGGTGGACAACGGTGCGCTGTTCCTCACCGTCTCCTGCTGGCGTCGTTTGGTATCGGGCGTCGATGTGTCGCTGCACCGCGGCGACCCCGTCCTCGCCCACGGCCAACTGCGCTCGCGCGAATACCGCGGCAGAGACGGCGTAGAGCGCCGCGACCTGGAAATGCGCGCCACCGCAGTAGGCCCCGACCTCGCCCGCTGCACCGCCCAGGTAACCCGCTGGTCCGCAGACCGCTGGTCCGACGACCAACCCCCACAAGAATTCTCGGTCGCCGAGTCCGGCGTCCTCTCCGCCCCCCTCCCACCCACCCAACCGCCCCAACTCCTCCCACACGACGAAGCCGTCCCCGCCCCGGTCTGATCACCCGCCAACTCCGCCCGCTCCGGTGGCATCGCAACTGCGGCCGGCGCGCGGCTGGGACGGCTCGGCGACGTATCTCACCGCCCATCTGATGCCGTCCAGTCACGGCCGTGCGCGCGGCGATCGGCGCGGTGTTCAAGGCTTCGGGCGAGGCTGAGACGGCCCGCCGGCGGCATGGTGACTCCGGCGACGCGGATCCCGGTGGGGGTGGGAATCTCGGTGATCAGGTGCTGGTTGAATGTACGGGCCCGTGAGCTGCGAGGGTGGGGCAGTGGGGCGTAATCGTTGATCCCCTTACCGATAGGCTTCCCTGTATGGCTGAGTTCATTTACACGATGAAGAAGGTTCGCAAGGCGCACGGCGACAAAGTCGTGCTCGACGATGTCACCTTGAACTTCCTTCCCGGCGCCAAGATCGGTGTCGTCGGCCCGAACGGTGCTGGTAAATCCAGTGTCCTGAAGATCATGGCCGGACTGGACCAGCCGAACAACGGCGACGCGTTCCTGGCGACCGACGCGACCGTCGGCATCCTGATGCAGGAGCCGGCGCTCAACGAGGAGAAGACGGTCCGCGGCAATGTCGAGGAGGGCCTCGGCGAGGTCAAGGTGAAGCTGGATCGCTTCAACGAGATCGCCGAGCTGATGGCCACCGACTACTCCGACGAGCTCATGGATGAGATGGGCAAGCTGCAGGAGTACCTGGATCACGCGGACGCGTGGGACGTCGACTCCCAGCTGGAGCAGGCCATGGACGCGCTGCGCTGCCCGCCGCCGGACGAGCCGGTCACCAACCTCTCCGGTGGTGAGCGCCGCCGCGTCGCGCTGTGCAAACTGCTGCTGAGCAAGCCCGACCTGCTGCTGCTCGACGAGCCCACCAACCACCTCGACGCCGAGAGTGTGCTCTGGCTCGAACAGCACCTGGCCGCGTACGCGGGCGCCGTCCTCGCCGTCACGCACGACCGGTACTTCCTCGACAACGTGGCCCAGTGGATTCTCGAACTGGACCGCGGCCGCGCCTACCCGTACGAGGGCAACTACTCCACCTACCTGGAGAAGAAGGCCCAGCGACTCGAGGTGCAGGGCAAGAAGGATCAGAAGCTGCAGAAGCGGCTCAAGGACGAACTGGCCTGGGTGCGCTCGGGCGCCAAGGCGCGGCAGGCGAAGAACAAGGCGCGCCTCGGCCGCTACGAGGAGATGGCGGCGGAGGCCGATAAGCACAGGAAGTTGGATTTCGAGGAGATCCAGATTCCGGCGGGCCCGCGCCTGGGCAACGTGGTCGTCGAGGTCGAGCATCTGGACAAGGGTTTCGGCGATCGGCAGCTGATCAAGGATCTGTCGTTCACGTTGCCGCGCAACGGCATTGTCGGCGTCATCGGCCCGAACGGTGTCGGTAAGACGACGCTGTTCAAGACCATCGTCGGCCTGGAAGCGCCGGACAGTGGCACGGTGAAGATCGGCGAGACGGTCAAGCTGAGCTACGTCGACCAGAACCGCGCGGGCATCGACCCGAAGAAGAATGTGTGGCAGGTGGTTTCCGAGGGCCTGGACTTCATCCAGGTCGGCAACCAGGAGATGCCGTCGCGGGCCTACGTCAGCGCGTTCGGTTTCAAGGGCCCGGATCAGCAGAAGCCCGCGGGCGTGCTCTCCGGTGGTGAGCGCAACCGGTTGAACCTGGCGTTGACCCTCAAGCAGGGTGGCAACCTGATCCTGCTCGACGAGCCGACCAACGACCTGGACGTGGAAACGCTCGGCTCGCTGGAGAACGCGCTCGAGCAGTTCCCCGGTTGTGCCGTGGTCATCTCGCACGACCGCTGGTTCCTGGACCGGACCTGCACCCACATCCTCGCGTGGGAGGGCGATTCGGACAGCGAAGCCAAGTGGTTCTGGTTCGAGGGCAACTTCGAGGCGTACGAGGCCAACAAGATCGAGCGCCTCGGCGTCGAAGCGGCTCGCCCGCACCGCGTCACGCACCGCAAGCTCACTCGCGACTGATACCGGTCGTCTCGGGGTAGGTGCGCCGCGCACCTACCCCGGTGAGTGATACCGAAAGTACTCCCAACGCACTGTCTCGGATCCGGCACAACGGCGACCGGCCCGCGCACACGACCCGCGCGGATCTCGCTAGGGTGGGATACGTGAATGCGAAGGCGCAGTTCGAGCAGTCGGCGGTCCGCACCGCCGAGGTGGTGGCCGAGCTGAACCGAGGTGCTTCGGCCCCGTTGCCGCCGCGGAAAGCACCTGTCGCGCACACCTGACGTTCGTGGGTCCGAACGATGCTGTGTGCCGAGATCATCCGTTCGAGATCGGCAATCGCGTGGCGAACACGGCGGTTGTGGTGAACACCCCAGGATTGGAAGGGATTTCACCCCCGCGTCTTCGACGTACAGCTACTCTCGGACCGGCGTCGCTTTGTTACGGAACCGAATCCGAGGAGTTGGCGAAAAAATGACGGTCTCGTCCGAATTGTCCAGTGCGGCGTGGGCCGCTGGTTTGCCGCAGGCACTGCGCGGCGAACTGGCGACCCTCGAGGAGGCGTATTTCCGCCACGTCGACGCTGGCGATGTGGACTGCGCGATCACCGGCATCACACAGATCTTCCGGCGGCACATGGAATTGGCCATGCACCGTCCGGCCGGCCGGGCACTAGTACGGGTGTACCACCCGGATGACAGCTCCGGCCTCGGCGCGGCGGTACAGGTCGTCACCGATGACATGTCGCTGCTGGTCGAATCGGTCACCGCGTCGCTGAGCAGGCTCGGCGTGAGCGTGAGCGAAGTTATCCATCCGATTTTCGAGGTCGAGCGCGACGCGGACGGACGCCTCGAACAAGCCGCCCCGCACGAGGTGGACGGCAACGGCACGGCCGGACTGCGCGAGTCGTGGATGCATCTGCAACTGCACCCGGCCACCAGCCGGGCGCAGCTGAGCCGGATCGAATCCGGCCTGCCGAATGTGATCGCCGACGTGCGCCAGGTCATCGGCGACACAGAAGCGATCAAAGACGTCCAGAGCAAGCTGGCCGAGGACCTGGAGTTGGCCGCGAAGTCCGGCAAGGCGCCGTTCTCGGATACCGACCTGATCGACACCGCGAACCTGCTGCGCTGGCTGGCCAGCGGAAACTTCACCGTGCTCGGGTACGCCCGCTACCGGCTGAGTTCGGACCAGGAACAGCAATCCTCCAACGCGTTGCCCGGCACCTGCCTCGGCGTGCTGCGGCCCGACGTCGGCACCGATTTCCAGGTGCCGATCAACGCGCTCGACCGGCCGCTGCTGATCCTGACCCAGGGTCTGGTCCCGGCCACCGTGCACCGCTCGGTCTACCCGTACTTCATCGGGGTCGCCGATTTCGACGAGTCCGGCACCATCGTCGGCGAGCACCTGTTCATCGGCGTTTTCACGGTCACCGCCGTGCACGAGAACGTGCTCGACATCCCGGTGATCGAGCGGCGCGTGCGCTCGGTGATCGAGGAGAGCGGGTTCGATCTGGACTCCTTCTCCGGGCAAGCGATGCTCGAGGTCATCCAGTCCTTCCCGCGCACCGAGCTGTTCTCCTCCGACGACGACACGATGCGCAAGACCGCCGTGGCGGTGCTGAACA
This sequence comes from Nocardia brasiliensis NBRC 14402, assembly GCF_000308475.2. GTDB lineage: Bacteria > Actinomycetota > Actinomycetes > Mycobacteriales > Mycobacteriaceae > Nocardia > Nocardia brasiliensis. Next base: position 403,293 of record NZ_BAFT02000110.1, read on the forward strand.
TCGGCCTGCGCCGGCAGGTGCGGTTGTTCCTGCGCGCCGACGGCTACGGCCGCTTCGTGGCCTGCATGGTCTACCTGCCGCGTGACCGGTACACCACCCGGGTGCGCCTGGAAATGCAGGAGATCCTGGTTCGGGAACTGGGCGGTGTCGATATCGACTACTCCGCCCGGGTCGCCGAAAGCGATTTGGCCAGTGTGTATTTCACCGTGCGCATGCCCGCGGCCGAGCACGGCGCCCCGCGCTACGCGGCGGCACCGGCGGCGGACACCTCCGAGGCCAACCGCCTGCGCATCCAGGGCCTGCTCGCCGAGGCGAGCCGCACCTGGGAAGACCACCTGAACGACGAGGTGAGCACCTCGACGATGCTGGACCCGGCGGTGGTGCAGCGCTACGCCGTGGCCTTCCCGGACGCCTACAAGGAAGATTTCGAAGCCGACCGCGCGCTGGCCGATATCGTCCGGCTCGAGCACCTGCGCGACGGCGGCATCGACCAGTACCTGTACCGCAATGCGGGCTCGGATCCGGGGAGCTGGCGCTTCTCCCTCTACGTCGGGGGCGCGGGCATCTCGTTGAGCCAGGTGCTGCCGGTCTTGCAGAGCCTCGGCGTCGAGGTCGTCGACGAGCGGCCCTACCAGCTGGAGCTGGAACCGCAGCCGGGTGGCGACCCGAGCAGCGGCGGCGAGCGCTGGATCTACGACTTCGGTCTGCTGGCCCGCCCGGAGTTGCTGCGCAGCGCGCTCGACCGGGACCTGGACGCGGAACTGCTGGAGTCGTCCAAGCGCGCCGCGGTGCTCGAGGCCGAAGTGCGCGGCCTGCGTGAGCGGTTCACCGAGGCGTTCGAGGCGGCCTGGTACGGCCGGGCCGAAGCCGACGGCCTCAACGAGCTGGTGCTGCGCGCCCGGCTGCCGTGGCGTGCGGTCTCGATCCTGCGGGCCTACGCGAAATACCTGCAGCAGGCGGGCTTCCCGTACAGCCAGGCGAACATCTCCCGGGTGCTGCTCACCTATCCGGATGTGGCGCGGCTGTTCGTCGACCTGTTCGGTGCGCGGTTCGACCCGGACACCGTTTCGGCCGAGCACGCCGCCGAACTCGAGACCCAGGTGCGCGGCCGGATCGACGAGGTGGTCAGCCTGGATGCCGACCGCATCCTGCGCGCCATCCTCAACCTGATCCGGGCGACGCTGCGTACCAACTACTACGTAACCGACGCCGAGGGCATGCCGCGCGACTACCTGTCGATGAAGGTCGAGCCGCGCGAGATCAGCGAATTGCCCAAGCCGCGGCCGCAGTTCGAGATCTTCGTGTACTCGCCCCGGGTCGAAGGTGTGCACCTGCGGTTCGGTCCGGTCGCGCGCGGCGGGTTGCGCTGGTCCGACCGGCTCGAGGATTTCCGCACCGAGGTGCTCGGCCTGGTCAAGGCGCAGGCCGTGAAGAACGCGGTGATCGTCCCGGTCGGCGCGAAGGGTGGCTTCGTGGTGAAGCAGCCGCCGGCCGCCACGGGTGATCCGGTCGCGGATCGGCAGGCCCTGGGCGCCGAGGGCGTCGCCTGCTACCGGACCTTCATCTCCGGCCTGCTGGACGTGACCGACAACGTCGATCGCGCCACCGGCAAGGTGCTGCCGCCGGCCCGGGTGGTCCGTCGCGACGGCGACGACACCTACCTGGTCGTCGCCGCGGACAAGGGCACGGCCACCTTCTCCGACATCGCCAACGACGTGGCCAAGCGCTACGGCTTCTGGCTCGGCGACGCGTTCGCCTCCGGTGGTTCGGCGGGCTACGACCACAAGGCGATGGGCATCACCGCCAAGGGCGCCTGGGAGAGCGTCAAGCGCCACTTCCTGGAGATGGATATCGACACGCAGACAGAGGATTTCACTGTCGTCGGTATCGGTGACATGAGCGGTGACGTGTTCGGCAACGGCATGCTGCTCTCCGAGCACATCCGCCTGCTCGCCGCGTTCGATCACCGGCACATCTTCTTGGACCCGAACCCCGACACGGCGGCGTCCTACGCCGAGCGGCAGCGCATGTTCCAGCTGCCGCGCTCGTCGTGGGCGGATTACGACGCCAAGCTGATCAGTGCCGGCGGCGGCGTCTGGGACCGTACGGTGAAGTCGGTGCCGATCAGCCCGCAAGCGCGAAAGGCCCTGGGCCTCGGCGACGATGTGGAATCGCTGTCGCCGCCCGAGCTGGTGCGTGCGATCCTGCTCGCTCCGGCGCAGCTGCTGTGGAACGGCGGCATCGGCACCTACATCAAGTCGAGCACCGAATCCAATGCCGACGTCGGCGACAAGTCCAACGATCCGGTCCGGGTCAACGGAAACCAGTTGCGCGTCAAGGTGATCGGCGAGGGCGGCAACCTGGGTGCGACGGCGCTCGGCCGGATCGAGTTCTGCCGCAACGGCGGCAAGATGAACACCGACGCGCTGGACAACTCGGCGGGCGTCGACTGCTCCGACCACGAGGTCAACATCAAGGTGCTGCTCGACGGTGTCGTCAGCAGCGGCGAACTGGCGGAGCCGGATCGCAACCCGCTGCTCGCCTCGATGACCGACGAGGTCGCGCAGATCGTGCTCGAAGACAATGTGGCGCAGAACTTCCTGATGGGTATCTCGCGCACCGACGCGCCGCAGATGCTGAACGTGCACATGCGTCTGATCGACGATCTCGAAGAGCGTCGCGGCCTGGACCGCGAACTGGAGGCGCTGCCCTCCGAGGCGCAGATGCAGCGCATGCTCGAGGAGGGTGTGGGCCTGACCTCGCCCGAGCTGGCGAATCTGATGGCGCACGTGAAGCTTTCGCTCAAGGCGGACCTGCTCCAGACGGACCTGCCGGACAGCGCGTACTTCACCACCCGGCTGCCGGACTACTTCCCGACGCCGCTGCGCGACCGGTTCGGTGCGGCGATCAAGAAGCACCGGCTGCGTCGCGAGATCCTCACCACGATGATCGTCAACGAGATGGTGGACTACGGCGGCATCACCTACGCGCACCGGTTGAGCGAGGAGACCGGCGCCACCGCCACCGACTCGGTGCGCGCGTTCGCGGCGGCCACCGAGATCTTCGGCCTGCCGGAGATGTGGGCGCGGATCCGGGCGGCCGACGCCACCACATCGGTGCGTGACCTGCTGGAACTGGAGACCAAGCGCACGCTGGACCGGGCGTCGCGGTGGTTCCTGAGCAACCGGCCGCAGCCGATCGCGGTCGGCGCCGAGATCAACCGGTACTGCCGGGACGTGCAGGAACTGGCGCCGAAGGTGCCGGGCTGGCTGCGCGGGCACCACGTCTCGACGCTCACCGATCAGTCGGCCGAGCTGATCGCACGCGGGGCGCCGACCGACCTGGCCACCGAGGTGTTCGGGCTGCTCAACCTGTTCCCGCTGCTGGACATCGTGGATATCGCCGATATCACCGATCGGGACGGCGACGAGGTCGGCGCGCTCTACTACGCGCTGAACGAGCACCTCAAGATCGACTGGTTGTTGCAGGCGGTCAGCCACCTGGAACGCGGCGACCGCTGGCACTCGCTGGCCAGGCTCGCGCTGCGCGACGACATGTACGCCTCGCTGCGCTCGCTGACCCTGGACGTGCTCTCCGCCGGAGACCCGGAGGAGAGCGCCGACGAGAAGATTGCATACTGGGAGTCGAAGAATCAGTCCAGGCTCGGGCGTGCCCGTGCCGCACTGTCGGAGTTGTTCGAGTCCGGAACCCACGATCTCGCCACGCTGTCGGTTGCAGCGCGGCAGGTGCGAAGCATGGTGAGCGGGGTGGGCGCCCAGTCGGAGGTAGCAGCACGGTGACGAGTCCGTTGAACGGTCACGGGAAGGCGCAGGGCGGCCAAGCCGTGCTGCCCAAGCGTTTCCACACCCAGGTCGAGGTCAGGTGGTCGGACATGGATGCTTTTCAGCATGTGAACCATGCCCGCATGGTGACCCTGCTGGAGGAAGCGCGCATCCCGTGGCTGCTCGAGCCGGGCCGGCCGACCGCCGCGCTCGGCACGGGCTGCGTCCTCGCCGACCTGCGGGTCCGTTACCGCGGTCAGCTGCGGCACGAGGACACCCCGCTCGATATCGCCATGTGGATCGAGCAGCTGCGGGCCGTCGACTTCACCATCGGCTACGAGGTGCGGGCCGCCGCCGCGGCCCCGGACTCGCCGCCGGCGGTGATCGCATCCACGCAGATCGCCGCGTTCGACATGCAGGCGCAGCGGTTGCGCAGGCTCACCGATGACGAGCGGGATTATCTCGCGCAATGGCGTAACGACTGATCCAGCACAGTCGTGATGTCAGAACAACGTGTGTTGCACGTGTCCGATCCGGCGGAGCGGGAGAATCTCGCGACGTTCCTGACTCGGTCCGTGCGGCTGGACCCCGCGGCGGTGGTACGTATCCGCCGCCGCGGGGCGCAGTACGTTTCGGCCTGGGTGGCAACGGGTTTCGAGACGCTCGCGGTGCGCACCGTGGTCGCCGAACTCGGGGTCGACGATGTCACCGTCGACGCCGAGCTGGTGTTGACCGGTCTGGGCTCCGGCCTGCCGATCGATCTCGGGTACTCGATGGATTCCGCCTGGCGCGGGGCGCTGCCGCCGCCGGACGGTTTCGCGCACATCGATGACGTTCCGGCCCGCACCCTGGTCGAACTGGCCGAGCAAGGGGCGCAGTTGGCGAAGGAGCACGGCAGCAGCCACGGCCCGCCCGCCTCGCTGCTCGACCAGACGGTGCTGACCGTGTCCGGGGCGGGCACCCAGGTGCAGGTTCCGATGCGGGTCGTCTTCGCGCTCACCGCAATGGATTTCATCCCGCATTCGGGCGACAAGGCGGACTCTCGGCGGATCATGCCCACCGAGATCGTCCGGGTCCGGGCCAGCCGCACCTGGCTGCGCATAGACGCTCGCTACGGCTCGGTCGCCCGTCGCCTCGGCGGCGGTATCTCCCTGTCTCCGAGCTGATCGCGCGTACCCGAGCAGTCGGGGCACCGAATGCTCGGGTGCGCAACGGATCTCGTCGATCAGGCGACGCCGAGGAAGCGTAGCAGCGCGGTGGTCCCGGCGGCCGCGAGGATGATCACCAGGATCGGCAACTTGCGCCAGGCCAGCACTCCGGCGACGAGAACGCCTGTGGGTAAAGCGAATCCGAGGTGACCGGTCCCTGCGGGTAGTGCGGTCACCGCCACGAGTGCGGCGAGCAGCACCACCGCGCCGACCTCGAGGACGCGAACGGTTCGCGCGGGGAAGCGAATACGTTCGCGCAACGCCGGCCCGGCCCAGCGGAACGCGAAGGTGCCCGCGGCCAGCGCGAACATTCCGGCCACCAGCATCATTCGCACTTCGCCTCCGAATTCGTGAATGTGCGTTCGGGTACCGTGACCGCCTGCTCCGGCGCGGGTGTCTCGTCGTCTCGTCGCGGTATCGCTACCAGCACGCCCAAAAGTGCCACCAGCACCGGCATTCCGGCGGGCAGGAAGGGCGCGCTGGTCAGGGCCAGAGCCACACCGACCAGCACTGCGCGCAACGTCGCGCGGTCCGCCAGCGACGGAATGACCAGCGCGAGCAGTACCGCGGGAAACACCGCGTCGAGCCCGAGGATCGAGGTGTCGGGCACGACCGACCCGATCAGCGCGCCGATCGCGGCGCCGCTCGGCCAGGCGAGCAGCACGCCGAAACCGGTGGCCCAGTAGGCCGCACGCTTACGTTCGGCATCGGGTTGGGCCAGAGCCATCGCCACGGATTCGTCGTTCATCAGATGCACGCCGAACATTCGGCGCCAGCCGGTCCCGACCACGTCCGGCACCGACAGTCCGTACGGCAGGTGCCGGGCATTCACCACCAGTCCGGCGAGTACGGCCGCGATCGGGCTGCCGCCCGCCGCGACGATCCCGATGAACAGGAACTCGGCGCCGCCCGCCAGCACCATGAAGCCGAGGGCGATGGGCAACCAGGCCGGTAGGCCACTGGTCACTGCGGTGGCGCCATACGAGACGCCGATCACCCAGACCGCGAGGACCACCGCCGCGATCCCGGTGCACGTGTCCCGGCCGAGTGTTCGCCATATCGAACGCATGTTGTTTATAGTGAACATGGTCGTCCGGTTCGTCAATATGGTTTTCTGTTGAGCGGTCTGCTACGTGACGGGAGTTGGGGATGGCGCAGGACGAACCGACGGTGACGACGCCGCAGGCGATGATCGCGGTCGCGCTGCGACGCGAACGCGCCAGGGCCGGGTTGTCCCTCACCGAGGTCGCGAGCCGCGCCGGGGTCGCGAAGTCCACACTGTCGCAATTGGAATCGGGCACCGGCAACCCGAGCATCGAGACCCTCTGGGCACTGTGCGTCGCGCTGGACATGCCGTTTTCGCGCCTGCTCGATCCGCCGCGGCCGCGGGTCCAGGTGATCCGGGCGGGGGAGGGCCCGGTGCTGGCCGCCGAACGTTCCGACTATCGCGCCACGCTGCTGGCGGCCAGTCCGCCGGGTTCGCGCCGCGACCTGTTCCGGGTGACCGCCGAGCCGGGGCATGCGCGCAGCTCCGACCCGCATATGCCGGGCGTGGTCGAGCACGTCCTGCTCGCGGCCGGCCGCGCTCTGGTCGGCCTGTCCGACGAGCCCGTCGAATTGCACCCTGGTGACTACACCTCGTATCCAGGCGATCTGCCGCACGTCTTCGAGGCGCTCGAGCCTGGCACCTGGGCCGTGCTGGTGAACGAATACCCGTGAGCCACTGGCGGGTTCGCCGATTACGGGGCGGTCAGGCCGCGCCCTCGCCGAGGTACTGCAACCAGACCGGGTCGAGATCGGCCGTCGTGGACAGCAACCTCCAGTGCGGACCCTTCGGCGAGACGAGCGGCGAACGCAACGTCCACCCCAGTTCGCTCAGCAGTTTGTCGGCCTTGCGGTGATTGCACGGCGCGCAGCTGGCGACGCAATTCTCCCAGGAGTGTTCGCCGCCCCGGCTGCGCGGAATCACATGGTCGATGGTTTCGGCTTTGCTTCCGCAGTAACCGCAGCGATAGCGGTCGCGATGCATGAGGGCGGCGCGGGTCATCGGGACACGGGCCCGATACGGCACGTGGACATAACTGCGCAGGCGGATCACCGAGGGAATGGTCACGGCGGATTCGGCGGAATGGACTACCGGACCTTCGGCGTCATGGTGGACGGTGTCGGCTTTGTCGCAGATGAGCAGGACGATCGCGCGGCGCGCGGACAGGGCGGTGAGCGGCTCGTAGGTGGCGTTCAGCAGCAGCACCCGGCGCTTCAACCAGCTCGGAGTCTCACTGGGCGGCGGTGCGCAGCGGTGCGCATGATCGGAATGACCGTGATGCGCGCCCGGATAATGATCGGACAAGATATGCAGCGGAGTAGCCCCCGACCCACGATTGTGGACGTCGGCGGGCTGGAGTTGTCGGTGTGTCCGCGCCTCGTGTGACCTGGCGCTGTGCCGCTGCTTCATCTGGACCTCAATTTCATGATTGGCAGGATCATGCTGTTAGCTCGGCAGAGATTGCCACTCAGTTGACCATGGAACGACGGCCATTGCACGGTGATTTTCAACAATGTCCGGTTAACTGTGGCTGAAGAGCCACCGCTCCGCGATTTTCCACCGCCGGAAACGGCCATGTGGGCGGGCTTCAAGGCCCAGTACGGAGCGCTCAGGCCGCACTTGCCGGCGCCGGTGCTCAGCTGAGGAGTTATCGGCTTCCGGGATGGGGGCAAGGTGACGGTGGGCTCGGGAGGCCGCACAATGGTTGTGGCGCATCCAGCGAATCGAGAGGGTCTATGACTTCGGGCGAGCAGGCAGCAGCGGCAACGGCGGGCGAGCCGACGACGTCGTTCTACGAGGCGGTCGGCGGGGCGGAAACGTTCCGGCGGATCGTCGCCTCGTTCTACCGCGAGGTGGCGGCCGACGAGGTGCTCCGCCCGCTCTACCCCGAACAGGATCTCGGCCCCGCGGAACGCAGGCTGCGCATGTTCCTCGAGCAGTACTGGGGCGGTCCGCGCACCTACTCCGAGGAGCGGGGTCATCCGCGGCTGCGGATGCGGCACCATCCGTTCGTGATCGGGCCGATCGAGCGCGACGCGTGGCTGCGGTGCATGCGAATCGCCGTCGCCGAGATCGAACCCGAGCTGCTCGACGACGAGCATCGTAAGGCCCTACTCGACTACCTGGAGATGGCGGCGAATTCGCTGATGAACGCACCCTGGTGAGGTCGTTTCGCGCGCCCACCCCTACGGCCCGAGGTAGTTCCCGTCCTGGCCGGAGTGTTCGCGCGCTCGCTGGCAATTTGCCCGAAGTCGAGATTGCTGCTCCGCCTAAGGGTTTTTACCGTAGATCTTTGGCACTATTGGCTGTGTGACTGATACACCAGCCGGGCCGGCGACGGTGGATCGCACCACCCAACCATGGTGGCGGTCGGCCGTGTTCTACCAGGTATATCCCCGTTCCTTCGCGGATTCCGACGGCGACGGCGTCGGTGATCTCGGCGGGATCCGGGACAAGCTCGGCTATCTGGAACTGCTGGGCGTCGACGCGCTGTGGGTGTGCCCCGTGATGCGGTCACCGATGGCCGACGGTGGCTACGACGTCGCCGATCCGCGCGATATCGATCCGATGTTCGGCGGCTTGGCCGCGATGGACGAGCTGATCGCCGAGGCGCACTACCGCCAGATCAAGATCACGATGGACCTGGTGCCGAACCACACCAGCAGCGAGCATCCGTGGTTCCACGCGGCGCTCGAGGCGGGGCCGGGCAGTCCTGAGCGGGCCCGCTATATCTTCCGCGACGGCCGCGGGCCTAATGGTGACGAACCGCCGAACAACTGGCCGAGCATCTTCGGCGGGCCGGCCTGGACCAGGGTTCGCGAGTCCGACGGCAGGCCCGGCCAGTGGTACCTGCACATCTTCGCGTCCGAGCAACCCGACCTGAACTGGGAAAACCCCGAGGTGGCCGCCGATTTCGAGAAGACGCTGCGCTTCTGGCTGGACCGCGGCGTCGACGGCTTCCGGCTCGACGTGGCGCACGGGATGGCCAAGCCGGAAGGCCTGCCGGATATGGCGAAGGTCACCTCCGCGCTGCTCGTCAACGATGACGACGATCTGCGTTTCAACAATCCGGCGGTGCACGAGATCCACCGCCGTATTCGCAAGGTGCTCGACGAATACCCCGAAGCGGTGTCCATCGGCGAGGTGTGGGTCAACGACAACGTCCGGTTCGGGGAATACGTCCGCGCCGACGAACTGCACTTGGCGTTCAACTTCCGGCTGGCCGAGACCACGTTCGACGCGGACAGCGTGCGCGACGCGATCGACAATTCGCTCGCCGCGGTCGCTCCGGTGGCGGCCGTGCCCACCTGGACGCTGTCCAATCACGACATCAAACGTGAGGTCACCCGGTACGGCGGCGGCCCCGAAGGGGTGGCACGGGCCCGCGCGATGATCATGCTCGAACTCGCCCTGCCCGGAGCCGTATTCATCTACAACGGTGCGGAACTCGGCCTGCCGAACGTGGACGATCTGCCGGACGAAGTGCTCCAGGATCCGGCGTGGGAGCGGTCCGGGCACACCGAACGCGGTCGCGACGGTTGCCGGGTGCCGATTCCGTGGGAGGGCAACACGCCGCCGTTCGGATTCACCACCGGCACACCGTGGTTGCCGATGCCGGTCGGCTGGGCGGACCAGACGGTCGAGGCGCAGTTGGAAGAACTCGGTTCCACCCTGTCGCTGTATCGGATGGCCATCGACCTGCGCAGCATGCGGCCGGAGTTCGCGGGGGACCGGATCGAGTGGTACGGCAGCCCGCCCGGCTGTCTCGCCTTCCGCCGCCCGGGTGGACTGGTCTGTGTGCTGAACGCCTCGAACACGCCGACCCAATTGCCGCCCGGCGACGTGCTGCTGGCCAGCATCCCGCTCGACGGCGGTCACCTTCCGCCGAACGCCGCGGCCTGGCTGGTCTAGCGATTCGTCGCGTCGCCCGCGCGCAGGGAATGGATCATGCTCTGCAAGATCCGGAACGCGCCTGACTGCTCGGTGTCGCTCAGCCCGGCCAGCATTCTGAGTTCGACGGAACGGACCGCGGCGGACGCCTGCTCGAGGCTTCGCCGTCCACGGGGGGTGAGCCGTGTGGGCAGCACCTTGCCGACGGGCGCCGCCGCGGGCCTGGTCACGTAGCCGTCGCGTTCCAGAGCTTGGAGCAGCACGTTCATCGTCTGCCGGGTGACGAACGCGCCCCGTGCGAGTTCGGAGTTCGACAGGCCCGGTCGTTGCGCCAGCAGCTCGAGGCAGGAGTAGTGGGTCACGCTCATTCCGAGTGGGCGCAGCACCTCCTCCATCGCCGTGCGGAGCGCACTCGATGCCTCTTTCAACAGGTAGCCCAGTGACGTCTGCAGGTCGACCCCGTCTTGACTCATGTCAGTATTCTGACATAGGTTGAGTCGTGTCAGAAGACTGACACACAACGAAGGAGCATCATCATGCCCGTCACCGGCCCCGACTTCATCTCGCTCCAAGCGCGCGACCTCGCGGCGTCGCAGGCGTTTTACGAGCAGTACCTCGGCCTCGTCCGCTCCGCGGCCGGACCGCCGCACGCGGTCGTCTTCGAGACGAAGCCGATCGCGTTCGCACTCCGCGACCTCGTTCCCGGCACCGATCTCGCCTCCGTGGCGCAGCCCGGCATCGGGGCCGCGATCTGGTTGCACGCCACGGATGTCCAAGCGATCCACGATGCGCTCGTCGCCGACGGGCATACGATTGTCGCCGCACCGATCGACGGGCCGTTCGGCCGGACCTTCACCTTCGCCGATCCCGACGGTTATCAGGTCACCCTGCACGACCGGGCTTGATGGTCGCGATCGAGTATGCACAGCCGAGTGGGAATGCAAATGCAATTGCAAAATCACTGGGTAACAATGGATTTGTTGGAATTCCAAACGCGTCCATCTACGGTCCAATGAACTCTGTGGACGGTGCGCGATAATAAATGAACCTGCAGGTAGGGCCCTCGTTTGGACCGAGTTGTACATGAATTGTGTTCGGCGGGGGCATCTTCGGGTCAATAGGGCTGGATACGGTCGGTCGAACCGTGAAAGAATTGGCGCTGCCTTCGACTGACGTATTCGTGAACCACAGCGTGGAGTCCGTGACGCAGGAAGATCGCTTCGCTCGACCGGTGCATCGTGGCCCGCCGCGTACCGCGGTCGGCCGCGATCCCGCCGCCCGCAGAACTCCTTGCCGGACTTGAGGAGTGCTCGTGACCATCGACGGTCTGCTATCCACGAACGTCGGCGCGACGGCCGGACGGCGGTGCGCCGCATCGCCCGAAGCCCTGGATCATCGGCATCGCGACCGGTGAACACGGCGACGTCCACCGCAGTCCGGGAAGCCCTCGATGCCCTCGAGCTCGAAGCGGAAACCCCCGAGGAGTTCTTGGCGATCCTGCGCGCCGCACATACCGCATCCGGCCTGACCCCCGGCCAGCTCAGCTCCTACGCCGGCATCTCCCGCAGCACCGTCTACAACTGGCTGCGACCCGGCTACACCGCGCTGCCCCGCAACCGCGTCCAAGTCGAGGCGATCTTCCGCTACTGCAAACTCACCCCCGACCAGCTCGTCCACGTACTGGCGCTGTGGGAGCGACTCGACGCGGCACGTGCCAAGCCCACCCCGCCTGCGCCGAAGAAGGTGAAAGTCCAAGTCGCGCAGGAGGGTGGCGAGGTGGGCTCAGGGACGGTGACGATGGACTGTGCGTCGGCGTTGCCGAGTTCGGTCAGTTCCGCGCCGTCGCAGCCGGGGCGCGGGTCGGCAAGTCCGGTTGTGACGCGGGCGAGTGTGGTGTCGGAGCTGCTGAGTTCTACACCGGATGTTGTCGGTCCCGTGTCGGCACAGCTGGGACGTGGGCGGGAGCCGACAGGTCCGTTCGCGACGTCGGGGAGCCCTGTGCAGGTGTCGCCGAATCCTGTTCAGGCGCTGGCCGACCCTGTGCAAGAAGCGGCGAGTCTGATCGCGGTGCCGCCGAAACCTTCTCAGCTGCCGCCGAATTCTTCGCACGTTCCGCCTGTCGGTGCATTCGCGTGGCCGGGCCGTGTCCAGGTACCGCCGGACCAGGTGCCGGCGAGCCCTGCGCCCTTGTCGACGCCTTCGGGTCGTGGGCAGGGTTCGACCGGTTCGGTGGCGATGTCGGCAGGCCCTCTGCAGGTGTCGCCGACTGTTGCACAGGTACCGGTGTGTCCCGATTCGGTCCCACCGAGTGCCGTGCAAATGCCGACAAGTCAGGTTGCGGCGCCGTCGGATTCTGCACAGCTGCCGCCGATCGATGCGCCCGGACCGCCGGGTTCGGTGTCGCCGCAGAGTCCGCAGCTGTCGCCGGGTTTCCGGCCAGTGGCGGCGGTTCCTGTGCAGGTTTCGGGTGGTGCTGTGCACAATTCGGCGGATCCCGTTCCGGCACCGGCGAGTTCTGTGCAGGTCGGGCCAGGTCGAGGGCGAGCGTTGGTCACTCCGGTGCCAACGGGTTCTGCGTCTGCGTCGATGAGTTCTGTGCAGGTGTCGGCGGAGCCTGGCCCTTCGGTGACGCGTCCGACGTGGACTGGCGCCGCGTCCACAGTGAAACAGCCTGCGCTCGATCACGCGCACGAATTGGTCGCCGACCGCAGTGCGGCATCGGGCGCGGGGGCGGAGCCTGGTGCAAAAGTTGGTTCGGTTCGCGAGGATTCGCGGTGTGCGCGCCGATCGTGGCAGGTCAGCTCGGTTCTGACGGTGCTCGGGTCGGCCGCGCTGATCATCGTGGTGCTGCACGCGCTCGCCGGCCCGGATCGGACGCTGGCCGGGCCGGTGACCGTGGCATATCTGGTGGCACTACTGTGCGCGCTGGTCATGGTGGGGCTGGGTGCCGTCGAGCGGAACCGCCGCACGGCATATCACCGGCTGGCGAATGCGCCTGCGGCAGTGGCGATGGTGGGTGTGGCGGTGGCGGCGATCGCGACGGTCGTCCCGCATGCCGGTGACTCCGTGGCGGCCGGAACGGTCGCCGGGACTGTGGGTCTGGTGTGGACCGGCTGGTGGCTCGCGTCGTTGAGCATGCGCGGAGTGCGTCTCCTGCTCACCGACGTGCCGATGGAATGCACGGTCTGCGTGGTGATGGGCACCGCCGCAGGAGGGTGGGTCGGTATCTCCGGTTACCCGGTGTCGGGGGCGGTACTGGCTGGCATCCTGACCACGGCCGCCCTGGTCCACCTGTTCGGCAACGCCGCCGCCGCGCTGGTGGAACCGCCGCACGGAGACGAGACCGGTGCGCCGACAACGCCACGCGAATCCGCAACGCGCGGCGCAGGTGCCGGGGAACCGTCGTTGACCGCGAGGGATTTGATCGACATCTCGACCCCGCCGCTGCCGAGATTGCCTCGGCGCAGGCCGCAGGCGCGCAACATGCACGAGCTGCTGGTCGGCATCACGTCGGCACCGAAACCCGGTTCGGTGCAGGCGGATTCCGTCGGGTTCGGCCCGGAGCCGGAGCGTCGCCCGGTGCCCGCCTACGAGATCATCGACCGGATCAACAACGAGCGGAGACAAGCTGCCAAAGGCGGCGGCGAGCAGCCTTTCGCGGCTCGCCCGCGGTCGCTCGGGCGGCGCACCGGGGCACGGTTCGGGCGCTATCGCCTGCGGTCGCTCGTGGGCAAGGGCGGGATGGGTGAGGTCTACGAGGCTTTCGACACTGTCCAGGGCAGGCGGGTCGCGGTCAAACTCCTGTCGGAGGCGGTGGCACTGGATCCGGCCTACCAGGCCAACTTTCGCAGGCAGACCGCGCTCGCCGCACAGCTCGCCGCGCCGTACATCGTCCCGATCCACGACTGGGGCGTGATCAACGGTGTGCTGTTCGCCGCGACGCGTTTGATCGACGGCACCGACCTGCACACCGTGCTGCGGCGCGGTCCGGTCACCGCGGAACAGGCCGTGTCCGTCATCGAGCAGATAGCCGCCGCATTGGACGCCGCGCACGCGGTCGGGCTGGTCCACGCCGATGTGAAACCGGCCAATATCCTGCTCACCCCTGGCGGTGCCGCCTACCTCAGCGATTTCGGAATCGCCCACCCGGCCGCCGATTCCGGGCCCGGAGCCAACGTCGAGGCCTGCGCCTATCGAGCACCGGAGCGTTTCACGGCCACCTCCGTCACCGCGGGTTCCGATATCTACGCGCTCACCGGAGTGCTCTTCGAAGCACTCACCGGTCTACCCCCATTTCCCGCCGCGACCACAGGCGAGGTGATCCACCGCCAACTGACCGACCCGCCGCCGCGCCCCAGCACACTGCGGCCGACGGTCCCACCCGCCATGGACGCCGTAATCCGTCGAGGCATGGCAAAGGTTGCCGCCGAACGCTTTCCGACCGCCACCGCACTGGCCCGCGCCGCCCGCGCGGCCCTCGGTGCAACTCCGAGACCGCAGACCACGCCGCCTGTTCTGCTGCCCCAGCCCGCACCGATGCCACAGTCTGTGCCACCCGCGGTGTCCGGAGCACCACTACCGTCTGCGCTGTCGGTGGGATCCGGAGCGTCGCCGGGATCTGCATCGTGGATGGGGTCGGGAGTTCCGCCGCGGTCTGCGCTGTCGGTCGGGCCCGGAGCGTCGCCGGGATCTGCATCGTGGATGGTGTCCGGAGCGTCGCCGCCGTCTGCACCGCAGGCGGGGCCCCAATCACCGATGCGACCTGGCACGCGGACGCGGTCAGCATTTCTGCCCGAGATCGCCCCTGCGACAAGGGTCACGCTGCCGCCGCAGCCTGGGGTGCCGACGCAACTTGCTTCGCGGGTGCGGTCTGTTCAGCAGGTGGGGCCCGGCTGGCCGGCGCCGTCCGGTTCGCCGGCGGGGCCTGCGCTTCCGCCGGAGATCGCCCCTGCGCTGAAGGTCATGCTGCCGCCGCAACCCCCGCCCTCGACGTGGTCGCCGTTTGCGACGCCTGCATTCTCGGCGCCCCCCGCACCGTGGACACATCGTGCATTGCCGACGCGAATTGCAGTGGCGCCGCGGCCCACACCGCTGCCGCGACCTGCCCCGCTACCTCAGCGCGCGTTGCCGCCGCAGCCTCCGCCGTGGCCACAGCCGACACCGCGGTCGAGTTCCGCCCGAGGGGCGAGGGTCATGTTGCTACCACAGCCTGCACCCTCGGCGGGGGCCTGGATTTGCGACGGTGCCTGAGTGTCCGCGTAGCCTGCGTTTTCTACGCGAAATGCGTTGGTACCGTGGCCCACACTGCGGCTCCAACCCGTGCGGCGGACGTGGCCCGCACCGTCTACGCAGCGTGCGTTGCCGACGCAGACTGCGTGGTGCCGCAGCCCACGCTGCGGACGTAGCCTGATTTGCCGCCGCGGCGTGCGTGGCTGACGGGAACGGCGTGGTGCGGCGGCCAGGATCGTGGACACAGTCCGCCTATGGGACGAAGGTTGTGCCGTAGACGGGACGCTCGTTCACGGCGGTCTGCTCGCAGAAGGGCCTGCTCTCCCGACGTCGCTCGCATTTTAGAAGGAAGGAGGGCGGGGACCCAGGGCGCAGTGCGTTGCTGATTTCGGTGCTGTGATCGATCTGCATTCTGCGTGAGATCTGTTGTACGGGAGTCGATTACAGCGACAAACTGCTTTGATACGGGCTGTCTGCCGAGGTGTGCTCGGCGGCCGTTCCGTCGCGGATGGGTTGCCTTCCCGCTGGGTGTTGCAGCCTTAGCGTCCAGCCTTCTGGGGCGCGTATCTGCCGTGAGTGTCGATCGCTCTGCTGTTGCTGATAAGGGTGCCGTGCTCGGTATGGGGGTCCAGCCTGGGGGTGTTGATCGATCGGTTCAGAAGAGGTTGCACTGTGTGCAGTGTCGGGGAGGGTGTGCAATGCACGGATACTTGCGTTGGCGTGCAACATATCTGTCCATTTGGACACCGTTGGTCGATTTCGGGCCGAGTTCGGTGGTCCGTTCATCGGAGGTAAACCGCTGGTCGACGGCATTTGGCTGGGTGAGCGCCGCGTTCGTTGAGCGCGTAGTTACACATTTGTGATTTTTGCTCGCGAAGGGTGGCCGAGGAACGTTCCGGAGTGGGAGACTGGTGGCAGCCCCTGGTGCAGTGGGGGGGCCGCGCCAACCGTAACTGGCTGGTAGCGCACTGCGTCGCAGAAGTCCCTGAATTGGGCTGCACCCACAATGCTTTGGGGGTTCGCGGGGCACGCGAAGCTCGTCGGGCGGGAACCCATCTGGTGATGGATCCCGACCCAGGAGTTACTGATCGAGGTGATCGGCTCGCGGCCCGCGAACTCCCCCGTTCCACAGGTTGAGGAGTTGACGTGACCGGTCTTGTCCGGAGAGCTGGGCGTTTCGCGGGGCTCGATCATGCGCTACGTCCGGATTCAGGTGTCACTGACCGCTTTTCGGCGCGTTGAGCGCCGAGTTGGCGCGGCTCGGCGCCGAATTGGGCTGCACCCTCGACCTCGACGCGGCCGCCTACCCGGAACTGCGCGTCGAGTTCCTGGCAATGACCGCGGCGGCGCAGCGCGACTCGGGACGGTCCAGGGCGGACATCGTGAAACGTTGCGCGGGCCGGCCCGGCAAACAGACGGTGTACAACTACGCCGGTGCCCCGGACTACCTGAGTTTCCCCAAACCTGAACTCCTGCAACGGTATCTGGTGCACTGCGGCCTCGCGCCCGAGCTGGTGCGGTTCGCGGTCGAGCGCTGCGCGGAGATCAGACGCAGGTATCCGGAGGCAGGCAAGCCCGGACCGCGCAAGCAGCAACCGGCCCCGCCGGAAAGCCTGGGCCACCACGCACCTGGGCGATCCGCGAGCGCCACCACGCAGATCAGTGGGATACCGGAATACGGTAGGCCGGAGGGCACCGGTCTCGGCACGCCCGACCGTCCGGGTCTATGGCACGGATTGGCGCGATCATGCACGCCGCGAACAGGTTTCGCTGCGGTCGGCCAGCAGTTCATCACGCTGCTGTCGCCTGCGGTGTACGAGCCGTTCCCGGCGGAGGAGTGGCAGCCGGGCCGCAGAGCGACCGATGTCTCGCTGACTGACCGCTCCGGCCGCTGGGTGGGCAGTGCCGTGCGGGATTCGGGCGTGCGGATCTCACCGGGACGCATGGCCTTGCGGATGGTGCATGCGGAACTCGAAAGTGGTGTGCGGCACGACGATCACACCGCTGCAGCGAGCCTGGTGCGCCGGGCATACGACGCAGCCGGCATCGCCCTGCACACGCGGGCCGGAGAGCAGGCCGAAGCCGGAGTGCCGGTGCCGTTGAACCAGGCCGAACCAGGCGACATTCTCATCCGACACGACGGCGGCCTCGCCCTGTATGCAGGCAGCGGCACGGCACTCTTGCTCGGCACCGGCAACCCGAATCCTCAACCGGTACAACCGGATCAAATCCGCACGACGCGCCGCATCACCTGGGCGTCGGTGCCCCTGCAGCACAGGCCGGACCTCCCGAGCGGGGCTCGTCCGGACTCCAACCGCCAGCTCCCGGACCGGCCCCTGCGGCCGGTGAGCATCGCTTCCGACCCTGCCGACGTTGCGTCGTGCGCTGCTGACGGTGCGCTGTGCCGCGCCGACGTTGCGTCGTGCGCTGCTGAGGGTGCGCTGTGCGCCGCCGACGTCGTGCCGAGTTATGCCGACGTTGCGCCGCCCCATCCTGTCGATCCGGAGGGCTGGAAGTCGGCGGACGAGCGTGAAGGGCGGTGGTCTACGGAACGGCTGGAGGGTTCGCGGTCGAACGAAGAGCCGCACAGTTCGGGGTCGGCGGAAGAGCCAGCGGGTTCGGGGTTGGTGGGAGAGCCGGAGGGGGCACGTTCGACGGAACAGGTTGTCGCAGCTTACGAGCGGGCGATGGGGGCGGCGAGTCGGCTGGTCGAGGTTGCGGGGCGGGCGGCGGTGCCGGGGTTGGCGGCGCTGCGGGCGGTTGATCGGCTGGTGTTTCCGTATGAGGGGTCGCAAGGGTGGCTGGTGCGTGCGGCGTTCGAGGCGATCGACCTGCCGTTGCCCGCCGAGATCAGGTTCGAGTTGCCGGTGATGGCGGTCGCGCTGCGGCGGCTGGCGGTGCGACCGGGCGACATCGTGTTCACCGAGTCGGGCTTGCTCGGGATCTACGGCGAGTGTGGGGAGTTGGTGCATCTGGGGCCTGCGGGTACCCGTGCGGTCACCGATTTGCATCCGGCAGTGTACGCCGCCGCGTGGCGGGTGTCCGCGGTCCCGGCTCGAACGGGTTACGGGCTGGTGAGCGCGGTGACGATGGTCGAGCACGACGACGCGGGCCGTCTCATGCGGATCGACCGGCTCGGCGAACGTCGCAGCGGTAGACACAACCGGAGTCCGGAAACGGCCGAGGTCGTCGCGATGGTGATCGAGGTGGTGGAACAGGTCACGCGGCGCGGGGTAGTGCTGCCGCTCAGCTCCCGAGAGTTGTTCGCTGCAGCCAACTTTCGGGGTGGTGTCGAGTTCTCGCCAATGACCGCGGCATGGGATCCGCGGTGTGAGCCGGTGTATCCCCTGGATGCGTGTTTGCCCACCGCGCCCGACCAGGCACCAGCGAATCCTGCGACCGCGGCACAATTGTTCCTGGCCAGGTCCGGCTCGGCACAGTTGGCCCGGTGGGTCAGGCGGCCGAGGCCGGGAGTTGCATGAGCGGAATCCCCTGTGTGCCCTTGTTCATGTGGCATGTGGAGACTCCAGCGGCAGCTTCGCAGGGCTCGGACCGCGTCGGCAGCGGCGAGTCCGCGATCGCGGCGCAGCTGGTGCTGGCCAGATCGGGGACGACATCGCGAGCGCGTTGGGTCAGGCGGCTCAGGCCAGGAGCCGTGTGGGAGGAATCCTTTGAGCCCCAGTTCGTGTGCGTGTGGAGACTCCGGTGGCAGCTTCGCGAGGCTTGGACTGCGGCGGCAGCGGCGAGTCCCCCTGTGGTGCAGTGGGTGCCAGGTCGGGCACGGTGTCGCTTGCGTGGTGACGTCAAGCGGCGGAAGACCGGAGTCGCGTGAGCGAAACTCGTTGTTTCCCAGTTCGTGTGGCGTGTGGAGCGGTTGGGTGGTGGCCTTTTGGGCAGGTCGGCCTCGCTCGGGCCGCGGTGACTTGGTTGGTACCTCGTTGTCGCTTGGGCCGCGGTGACTGCGGGCAGCTCGGCGTCGCTCGGACCGCGCCGACTCGGTGCGACTCATGCGATGCTCGAAGCCATTCTTCGAACTTGCCGACCGTTTTGGGCGTAGCGGCTACCTGTGATGGTGT
This sequence comes from Nocardia brasiliensis NBRC 14402, assembly GCF_000308475.2. GTDB lineage: Bacteria > Actinomycetota > Actinomycetes > Mycobacteriales > Mycobacteriaceae > Nocardia > Nocardia brasiliensis. Next base: position 422,524 of record NZ_BAFT02000110.1, read on the forward strand.
TGCACGTCAATGGTCGGGTGCGTCGACTGGTGCGCTGAGTCAGGTTGGGCGGTGGAGGTTTTGGGGAGTGGCGATTCTCGTGCCGGTGCGGCCGTCCAGGTTGCGCGCCGGACTGATGTGCCGAGTTTGGTTGGGCTCAGCCCGTTTTAAGTGCGGGGGCTACCCGTGAGGGCGTAGCCGTCCCAGGTTGGCGCGTTGTGCGGGGGCGTCGAGTTCGTTTGGGCGGTATGGGTTTTAGGTGTGGTGGGCTACCAGTGATGTGTAGCCCTTCCCGGGTTTGCACCCGGATCATGCTGGGCGCTTCGTGTGCCGTACCCGGCTGTAGGTGCAGGTCAGGTGCGTGGTGTCTCGTTCCGGGGTGGTCGACTGGCTGTGGTTGCGGCTCGAGCGGCGTGGGATAGGGGGAGGTTGGGTTGTCTGGACCAAGCGACAGATAGGTGGGAGGTCCACAGAGTTTCGATACGGTTCACAGGGGTTGTAGCTGCTGTGAAGCGTATGGAAGCTCTGTGAAGCCTCGGGTCGTGCTGTTGCGCGCAGAGGATCTCGCCGAGAACGCGGGGCAACTAGTGGGGTATGTACCAAGCGACAGCTTGGTGCGGGTCGACACTCGGAAACCCCACAGCTGCACCAGTTTTGGGATCTGAACCCTTCATATCGCCCAGAACTGGTGCGGATTCCGGGAACTGGGGCGGATTCCGAGAACTGGTGGGGGATCCCGGGAACTGGTGGGGGATCCCGGGAACTGGTGGGGGATCCCGAGAGCTAGTGGAGATTCCAGGAACTGGTGCGAGTCCGGGACCTGGTAGCGATCCAACGAACTGGTGTGCGTCCGAGAACTGGTGCGGATCCCAAAAGCCCCCGCAGACCGCCCCACCCGCCCCCGAGAGGGACGCTCGAGAACGGCACCACAGCCAGGCGACCACGCGGGGACGAGACACCGCGCGTCTGACCTGCGCCTACAGCGGGGAAGGCCACCTGACGCGCCCAGCACTATCCATGTAACTCCCGCGGCAGGAACAACAAACTGAGCTGGCAAACTTCGGCAGCCAGCCCACCACCCCAACGCAACGTTCTCTCCGGTAGCCCACCTCCCCAGCGCAACGTTCTCTCCGGCAGTCAACTGCCCAAACGCAACACCCCGCCCGGGAAACCCATCGCACCCACCCGAAATACTTCCACCCGATCATAATCGTGCCCGATTATTCCCCGCCGACCATTCTCCCACTCAAGTTTCAATGGAACCGGACGATCCGGCATAAATAAGACCGAGCCCGGAATGCTGAGGGTGGACCTCCGCTTGCGGACGGAAGCCCACCGGTTTCACCCCGATTCTCGGTCACATTCCCTGTTTGAGTCCGGGGGGAGTCGGCGCGCGAGGAGATCGCCGCGCTCAACTCGCCGTCCAGTGAACCACGGACCAGGGGTCGGAACAACCCTGACATGTGTGCGGCAGTGCTGTCCTGGATGTGTCCATCCCGGTCCCAGCTTCCAAAAGCACTGGTAAACGCCAATTTTGGACCAGTCCAAATGGTCTTGAAGTCGACCGCGCTGCCTTGCTTAGGTTGTCAGCACGAGTTAATTGGAATCGTTGGGGAATTCCAATTGAAGCCCGCACCTCGTTGGAATAGTCGGACTCGATGTCACGTCCAATTCGGATCCGGTCAACGCTGGAACACTTCTCTCCGGGTTCGGAACGGTCCAGTAGGAACGGTTCAAAACAAACGTTGAAACCCGGCCGTTTTTAGTTATGCTCGTGATCGCCTTCCGGTCCGGCGAGGCGGGCGAACTCCGACAAACTTGCGGATCGGGTTCGCCGGTAATTCGAACGTGCACTTGGTTGTGTGCTGGTCACATTCCCTGAAGATTCACGAGTCCGTTGTTCGGCGGGCTGACGCGGTCCTGGAACACGGATGCCACACGAGGAGAACAACACAGAGATGCTGAATTCACACCGACATCCCGCGGACGACGCCGAGCGCCTCGGCGCCGTCCCAGATCAGGTGCACCCCACGGTAGTGCCGCTGCCACCGGCCGAGCCGCAACCGGGGGCTCACGCCGAGGACCAGCACAGCTGCGGTCACGAGCCGCCGTTGGCGCCACTCCCCGCGCCGATGGTCGTCGAGCGGCCCGCGACCTTCCGTGCGCTGACACGACGAGCCAAGGTCGACCTCCGGTTGGTCGCGGGCAGCGCGTTCACGGCCGCGACGTTCACCCAGTTGGCCGGACACGGCTGGCCGGACGACGGACTGGAAACGACGATGGCAGGTAGCGCGGCGCTGTTCGCGGCGCGCACCGCGTGGCCGATCCTCCGCGCGGTATGGCGGTACTGCGGACCCGAGGAGATCTCTCTCCGCATCCGCTTCCGTGGTCCGCGCAGCTGAGCGCGCGGCCGGGGGCGGGCAAACCGCCCGCCCTCGGCGCGTCGTCGCTCGACACGACGGGGTCGGGACGACCAGAAGGCGAACTACTACACAGCATCGTCTACCGTTGGACTGTGAGCATTCTCGAGACAGTGCTGATCTTCGGCGGCATCCCGCTGGTGATTTATGGCGCCATCGCCGGATTGTCGTATCTCGGTAAGCCACTCGCTGGTGAGAAGCCGGCCCACTACGACCTCGGTCAGCAGTGGACCTCGGCGCCGGTGCTGTGGAGTGCGACCGACGAGGTGACCTCGGCGGTTCATCACGAAAGGGCAGAGGAGGCGCACGGCGGGCATGCGGAGCCGCATGGTCACCACGCGGCCATCGACGCCCCCAAGGCGGAGCTGATCGGAGGCCGGGCAAGTGGCAAGTTCTAAGTGGCCCGCGGTGGTCGAGGCCGACCTGCCGCACGGGTACGTCGTCACCAGCAGCGGACGCGTGTCCGGCGTGCACGAGGCCGGTGACGTGTTCAAGGAAGCCCCGTTCAGCGATGACGAGCGGCTGGCCATCGACAACGTGCTCACCGAGGCGACCCGCGCGACCAAGGTGCGGTTCAACATCTACATCGGCGATCTCGGCACCGACCCGGCAGCCGGCGCGGATGCGATCTTCCCCTCGACCCCCGAGGCGCCCGCTTCGGTGCTCATCGCGGTCTCGCCCAACGACAAGGCGATCGAGGTGCGCTCCGGCCGCGCGGTCGCCGACCGCGCGAACGACCGCGTCTGCCAGCTCGGCGTCACCGCCGCGCTCAGCTCGTTCCGGCAGGGCCAGCTGATCGACGGGCTGGTTTCGGCGGTGCGCGTGATGGCCGCCGCCATCGGCCGCTGACAATCCGAAACCGCCACCGCGCCTGAGCCTTACCGCCGGCGCGGCACGGCGAAAGCACGAGCGTGTTCTTCCGGCGCGCACACCTCAGCAGGGTGTGCGCGCCGGTTTCGTTTGCCCACTCCACGGTGCGCAGACGCGGTCCGATTTTTTTCGGCAAGCACAAGAACTTGGGCTTGTTGGTCGTGGCCTCGCTCGCGCACCTTGGGAATATGCAGATTCTTGTCACGGGAGCCACCGGAAACATCGGCCGCAAGGTCGTCGACCACCTCGTCGCGGCCGGGGCGCACAACGTGCGAGCGCTCACCAACAACCCGGCGCGTGCGGCGCTGCCCCCGGGTGTCGAAGTCGCCGAGGGCTATCTCGGACGGGTGTCCACTCTGCCCGCCGCCTTCGAGGGGGTGGACCGGATGTACCTCGCACCGTTGCTGGACACCATCGATGAGGTGGTGGCACTGGCGAAGGAGGCGGGCGTCGGGCAGATCGTGGATCTCTCCGGCGAAGCGCATTGGACGCCGATCGCCACGGCCGTAGAGAATTCGGGTCTGGACTGGACGCACCTGTTCACCGGCGACTTCATCGAGAACTCCACCATCTGGACAGATCAGATCCGCGCGTCCGACGAGATCCTCGATCCGTTCCCCGAGGTCGCGAGCACGCCGATCACGATGGACGATATCGCGCGCGTCGCCGCGGCGGTCCTGCTCTCCGACGGTCACGCGGGCCGGACCTATGAGCTGACCGGGCCGGAGGCGCTCACCCGCGCCGAGCGCATCCAGCAGATCGGCACGGCACTCGGACGGACCCTCACGGTACGAAAGGTGTCCCGTGCGGAGGCGATCGCGATCTTCGCCCGCAGCATGGGGGACGGGGCCGAGTGGTACGTGGACGCGACCGGCTCGATGCTGGGCTGGCAGCCCGAACCGACCACTGCCGTCGCGGATCTCACCGGCAGCCCCGCCACCACCTTCGCGAGCTGGGCCGCCGCCAACACCGCCGCGTTCAGCTGAATGATGAAGGCCCCCGCCCCGGCGGGCGGGGGCCACGACTGCTACTGCGCGTCGAAGGCGCGGGCACGCAAGGCGCGTTCGACGCCCGCCTTGCCCTCGGTGACCAGGCGGCGCAGTGCGGGCGGGTGATCACCGGCGAGGAACTTGTCCGCGGCCGCGACCGCGTCGGCGCTGACGTCCCAGGATGGGTACAGCCCGACCACCACGGTCTGCGCGACCTCGCTGGAGCGACGCTCCCACACCTGCGCGACCTCGGCGAAGTAGCGCTCGACGTACGGCGCGAGCAACTCGGCCTGACCCACCGGAGCGAAGCCCGCGACGATCGCGCGCGTGGTGATGTTGGAGACCGAATCGTCCTCGAACACCGTGCGCCACGCCTGCGCCTTGACCTCCGCGATCGGCCGGGCGGTCGCCGCCGTCGCCGCCTGACGCTTGCCCGCTGCGGTCGGATCGTTGGCCAGTTCCTGGTCGATGAACGGGGTGGCCAGGCCGTCGGCGTCGATCTCGCCCGCGATGGCGAGCGCGATGACGATGCGCCAGCGCAGGTCCGTGTCGATCACGAGGCCGGGCAGCCCGACCTTGGCCGGATCGCCGTCGATCAGTTCACGCAGCACCTCGGTGTGCCAAGCCGACAGCTTGGCGCCGGTGAGCGCGTTGACGAAGGCCAGCTGGTGATCCGAGCCCGCCGCGGCTTCGCGCGCCAGCTCCAGCAGCCGGTCCGCGTACTCGGTCCAGCCGGTGCTCGCCGCCCATTCCGGGTCGGCGTAGCTGCTGAGCGCGAGGTTGGCTTGCATCAGAAGTCGTTGCACCACACCGATTTCGGTTTCGGCGCCGACGCCGCGCTGCACCAGCGCGAGGTAGTCGCGCGCCCGCAGTTCGGCCTGCCTGGTCATCTCCCAGGCGGCCGACCAGGCCAGGGTGCGGGGGAGCGGTTCGGCGATATCGGCGATCCGGTTGATGAGCACGTCCAGCGAACCCGCGTCGAGGCGCACCGAGCAGTAGGTCAGATCGTCGTCGTTGACCAGGACCAGCTGTCCGCTCGGCACGCCGACCAGCTCGGGGACGTCGGTGCGCTCGGCGGCGTCCAGATCGAGCTCGACGCGCTTGGTGCGCACCAGCTTTCCGTCCTGATCGTCGTACACGCCGACGGCGAGCCGGTGCACCCTGCGTTCACCCGCGCCCGGCGTGGCACCGTCCTGGACCACCGCGAACGAGGTGAACTTGCCCTCGGCGTCGACCTCGAAGTCGGGACGCAGGGTGTTCAGACCGGTGGTCTTGAGCCACTGCGCGCCCCAGGTGGAAAGGTCACGGCCGGAAGACTTTTCGAGCGCGGTGAGCAGGTCGTCGAAGGTGGCGTTGCCGTAGGCGTGCTCGGCGAAGTAGGCGCGCAGACCGGACAGGAAGGGCTCCAGTCCGACGTAGGCGACGAGCTGCTTGAGCACCGAAGCGCCCTTGGCATAGGTGATTCCGTCGAAGTTCACCTCGACCGCGGCGAGGTCGGGGATGTCCGCGGCGATCGGGTGGGTGGAGGGCAGCTGGTCCTGCCGGTACGCCCAGGACTTCTCCACATTCGCGAAAGTGGTCCAGGCGCTGGTGTATTCGGTCGCCTCGGCCTGGCACAGCACCGACGCGAAAGTCGCGAACGACTCGTTCAGCCACAGGTCGTCCCACCACTTCATGGTGACCAGGTCGCCGAACCACATGTGCGCCATCTCGTGCAGCACGGTCTCGGCCCGGCGCTCGTAGGACGCGCGGGTCACCTTGGACCGGAAGACGTAGTCCTCCAGGAAGGTCACCGCGCCCGCGTTCTCCATCGCGCCCGCGTTGAACTCCGGCACGAACAGCTGGTCGTACTTGCCGAACGCGTACGGTACGCCGAAGTTGTTGTGGTAGAAGCCGAATCCCTGCTTCGTCTCGGTGAACAGCCGCTCGGCGTCCATGTGCTCGGCGAGCGAGGCGCGGCAGTAGATGCCGAGCGGGATGCTGCCGTGGTCGTCGGTGTAGACGTCGGTCCACTGGGCGTAGGGGCCCGCGATCAACGCGACGAGGTAGGTGCTCATCCGCGGGGTGGTGCGGAAGATGTGCTTACCCGGTTCTGCCGCAAGGGTTTCCACGACGGCGCCGTTGGAGATGACCTTCCAGTCCGGCGCTGCGGTGACGTGCACGTCGAACGTCGCCTTGAGGTCGGGCTGGTCGAAGCACGCGAACATCCGCTTGGCGTCGGCGGTTTCGAACTGCGAGTACAGGTAGACGGCGTCGTCGGTCGGGTCGACGAAGCGGTGCAGGCCCTCGCCGGTGTGCGAGTACTCGCAGTCGGCCTCCACCACCAGTTCGTTGGTCGCGGCGAGATCGGGCAGCGTGATACCGGTGGACTCGTCGTAGCCGGAGACATCGAGCGCGGTGCCGTTGAGCACCGCCGAGCGCACACCGCGGGCGACCAGGTCGATGAAGGTGCTCGCGCCCGGCGTCGCGGTGAAGGTGACCGTGCTGCGGGAGAAGAAGGTTTGTTCGCCCGGTTTGCCGGCACCGTCGGTCAGGTCCAGGTCGATGCGATAGTTCTCGACCGACACGGTCGAGGCGCGTTCGATGGCCTGGTCACGAGTCAGGTTCGGTGCGGACATAAGGCTCCTTCGGGTTCGAAGAACTACTCGGGCGCTCCCCACGATGCCACCTGGGTAAGGTTGCCCGCGCGGGACTTTTTTCCAGAACCCTATCCAGGAATGGAGCTGCGGAGTGAAGCATGTGCACGCCGGCAAGGTGCGCGACCTCTACGAGGACGGCGACACCCTGCTGCTCGTCGCGTCCGACCGGGTCTCGGTCTACGACGTGGTGCTGCCGACCCCGATCCCGGACAAGGGCGCGATGCTGACCCAGCTGTCCAACTGGTGGTTCGACTACTTCACCGACGTGCCCAACCACGTGATCTCCGCCACCGATGTGCCCGCCGAGTTCGCCGGGCGCGGGATCCGGGTCAAGCCGTTGAAGATGGTGCAGGTCGAGTGCATCGCCCGCGGCTACCTGGTCGGTTCCGGGCTGAAGGAGTACGAGCAGACCGGTGCCGTGTCCGGTGTCGTGCTGCCGCCGGGGCTGCGCGAGGGCGACAAGCTGCCCGAGCCGATCTTCACCCCGACCACCAAGGCGTCCGAGGGGCACGACGAGCCGATCACCTTCGACGACGTGGTGCACCAGGAGGGCCGCGAGGTCGCCGAGCGGCTCCGCGAGCTGACCCTGCACGTCTACACGCGCGGCGCCGCGCACGCCGCCGAGCGCGGTGTGATCGTCGCCGACACCAAGGTCGAGTTCGGCTGGGACGACAGCACACTCACCCTGGGCGACGAGGTGCTCACCTCCGACTCGTCCCGCTTCTGGCCCGCGGCCGAGTGGGAACCCGGCCGTCCGCAACGTTCCTTCGACAAGCAGTTCGTTCGGGACTGGTCCACTTCGACCGGGTGGAACAAGGAATACCCGGGTCCGGAGATTCCCGCCGACATCGTCGAGGCCACCCGCCAGAAGTACCGCGAGGCTTACGAACTCATCACCGGCAACCCCTGGACCTAGGCCCTGTCGCGAAGTCCCATCCGGCGCCTCCACGGTTCGGCTCGGCCCGACTTCGAGACAGGCCCTAGGCGAGATGCTCGCGCAGACGTTCCAGGTACGGCCGCTGGCCGGTGCCGAGCTTGTGCTGCGCGGTGGCGAGGTCGAACCAGTCGGCGCGGTCGATTTCCGGGAAGGTGGCCTGCTTGCCGGAGCGGGGCGGCCATTCCATCTCGAAGGTGCCCGGCGCCATGTCGGTGAGGTCGAGGTCGGACTCGACGGCCCACACGGTGAGGGTCTTCTTGCCCCGGCCGCTGCCGTAGCGCACGTCACCGAGCGGGATCCAGTCGCCCGGTGGCACGAAAAGCCCGAGCTCCTCGTGGAATTCGCGGCTCGCGGCGGCCCTGGCGTCCTCCAGCTCCGGTTCGTACTCGCCCTTCGGGATGGACCACGCGCCGTCGTCCTTCCGCGCGAAGAACGGGCCACCCATGTGCCCGAGCAACACCTCGATCGTCTCGCCGTTCGTCCGCCGGAACAGCAGCACACCGGCACTGGTCTTATCCGTCACCCTCGCAGTCTGCCCCCACCCGCCGGTCGAACCACACTCGGCGGCGGCGCATGTCGGCTCACGCGTGCCGCAGCCGGGCGGCGCGCAGCGTCAGATAGCGGTGCTCCGGGACACTGTGCGTGCGTTCCGCGGCCGCGGTGTACGCGGTGATCGCGGCGGCGGGGTCGCCGGCCATCTCGTACAGATGGCCGCGGACCGCGTCGAGCCGATGGTTGTCGGCGAGCTGGTCGTCGAGGGTGGCGACGAGTTCCAAACCGGACGCCGGCCCGTGCACCATCGCCAGCGCGACCGCTCGATTCAGGGTCACCACCGGATTGTCCGAGAGCTTGTCCAGCAGTTCGTAGAGGGTGAGGATCTTGGGCCAGTCCGTGTCCTCGGTGGACCGTGCCTGCGCGTGCAACGCCGCGATGGCCGCTTGGATCTGGTACGGCCCGTCGAGTCCCGCGGCGAGCGTGCCCGTCGTCAGCGTGACACCCGCGACGATCTGCGCGCGATCCCACAGCGCCCGGTTCTGCTCGGCGAGCGGGATCAACTCGCCGTGCGTGCCGGTGCGGGCCGCGCGCCGGGCGTCGGTCAGCAGCATCAGCGCGAGCAGGCCGGTGACCTCGGTATCCGCCGGTAGCAGCCGGTGCACGGCGCGGGCGAGCCGAATCGCCTCGCCGGACAGGTCCGTTCGGTGCAAGTCCGGGCCCGAGGTGCTGGTATTGCCCTCGTTGAAGATCAGATACAGCACGTGCAGCACCGCGCCGAGCCGCTCGTGCCACTCCGCGGTATCCGACCCGGCGAACGGCCGGTCCAACGTCGCCAGCTTCTTCTTGGCACGCGTGATCCGTTGCGCCATCGTCGTTTCCGGCAAGAGGAAGGCCTGCGCGATCTCGGCCGTGCTCAACCCGCCCACCGCGCGCAGCGTCAGCGCCACGGCACTGGCCGTGGACAGCGCCGGATGGCAGCAGAGGAAGAACATGGCCAGCGTGTCGTCCTGCTCGACCGGCATGGCGTCGGGCACCGCCCGCTCGAATGCCGTTGTCTCCCTGCGTCGCCGGGCCACCTCGGCGCGCACCGCGTCGGCCATCCGACGCTGTGCTACCTGGATCAGCCAGCCGCGTGGGTTGTCCGGCAGCCCCTCGACCGGCCATTGGGTCGCGGCGGCGAGCATGGCCTCCTGCAGCGCGTCCTCCGCGGTGTCGAAATCGCCGAAACGGCGGACCAGCGCACCGAGGACCTGTGGCGCCAACTCGCGCAACAGGTCCTCGGCCCTCGCCGGGAGCGGTGTGTCGTCGGGCACCGCTCGCCGGTTGGTCACTGCGGGGTGGCCGGGGCGTGCATGACCGGTCGCACCTCGATGTATTCGCCGATCGGTTTACCACCCGGACCCGGGGCCGCCGAGGCTTGCGCGGCGATCTCGTAGGCCCGCTCCGGGCTTTCCACATCCACGATCCAATACCCGGCCAAGAACTCTTTCGTCTCCGGGAACGGTCCGTCGGTCACCATCGGCGCGGACCGGCCGTCGGAGCTGACGATGCGGGCTTCGGACGGACCGGCGAGCCCCTGCGCGTCTACCAGCTCACCCGACTTGGCCAGTTGCTCGCCGAGGGCGCGCTGAAAGTCTATGTGCGCCTGGATTTCTTCCGGGGACCACTCGTTGATCGGTGTGTCGCAGTAGGCGGGGGTGTTGTAGGTCTTCAGCAACATGTATTTCATCGGGTGTCCGTATCACAGGGGTTTCGAGGTGTCGGCGAGCGCGTCGGGGTCGACCGGGGCGCCATCCAGGATGAGTTCCTTGATCCGATCCGTCACGTCCCACACATTCACGTTCATGCCCGCGAGCACTCGATCGTCCCCGTCCAGCCAGAACGCGACGAACTCGCGGCCCGCGACATCGCCGCGGGTCACCACCCGCGCGTAGTCGCCGGGCGCGGCGTAACCGGTGTACTCCATGCCCAGGTCGTACTGGTCGGTGAAGAAGTAGGGCAGCCGGTCGTAGCTCGCCTGCTTGCCGAGCATGGTCGCGGCCGCGACGGCGGGCTGGTTGAGCGCATTCGCCCAGTGCTCCACCCGAATCCGGCGGTTCAGCACGGGATGCTGCTGCGCGGCGATATCACCCACCGCGACGATGTCCGCGTCGCTGGTGACCAGATGTTCGTCGACCAGCACGCCCCCGTCCACCGCGAGCCCGGCGGCTTCCGCCAGCTCGACGTTCGGCTTGGCACCGACGGCGACCAGCACCGCTTCGGCCTCGATGGTGCTGCCGTCGTCGAGTTGCACGCCGGTGGCCAGATCGGTCGCGATGCCTTCCCGCGTGGTGATCTCGCTGATCTTCGCGCCGAGCCGGAGGTCGACTCCGTGCGACCGGTGTAGCTCGGCGAACACCGCACCCATCTCGGGACCGAGCGCGCCGAGCAGTGGCTGTTCGGCGGTCTCGACGATGGTCACCTCGACACCGGCGGCGCGGGCGGCGGCCGCCACCTCGAGGCCGATCCAGCCCGCCCCGATGATCACGATCCGTTGCGCGGCGCTGGCGAAGAGTTCGATCAACGTGTCGGAGTCGTTGATCGTGCGCAGCGTGTAGACGTTGGGCGCGTCGGCGCCGGGGATGGACAGGGTGCGCGGCGTCGATCCGGTGGCGAGGGCCAGCTTGTCGTAGGCGACGGTGGAACCGTCCGGCAGTTCGACGGTCTTCGCGGCCGGGTCCAGGCCGGTGACCGTGGTGCCGAGCCGCAGATCGACATTGTGGTCGCGATACCACTGGGCCGGATCGACGGTGAATTCGGCGAGCGCCTTCTTGCCGAGCAGATGTTCCTTGGACAACGGTGGTCGCTCGTAGGGCAGGTGCTCCTCCGCGCCGATCATGGTCACCGACCCTGGAAAGTCGTTGGCGCGCAATGCTTCTGCCAGCTTCGCCGCGGCGAGCCCGCCGCCGACGATGACAAACCGCTGCCCCGAGCTCATGGCGGACTCCTTGTCGAGAGGGAACTGGACTCCTGGCGATCAACCCTAACCGGGCCGGCGACGGCATCGGCGGAAAACGCCGCGGCGGGCGGGAACGAATCGGCGCCCGCCGTGGTTGCTGGAGGTAGCGGTTGGGGGGACACCGCCCCGATAAGCCTGCGATTCGAGAGGACCCGCCGTGAGTGACAAAGGCTCCGCGAAGGATGTTGCCGATTTCTGGTTCGATCCACTGTGCCCCTGGTGCTGGATCACCTCCCGCTGGATTCTCGAGGTCGAGCAGGTCCGCGACATCGAGGCCCGGTTCCACGTGATGAGCCTGTCGGTGCTGAACGAGAACAAAGAGGGCCTGCCCGAGCAGTACAAAGAACTGCTCGCCACTGGCTGGGGACCGGTGCGTGTCGCCATCGCCGCGGCCCAGGAGCACGGCGACAAGGTGCTGTTGCCGCTCTACACCGCGATGGGCACCCGGATCCACAACCGGCGCGCCGAATACGAGCGGGACTCGCGCAAGGAGTCGTTGGCCGCGGTGATCGCCGACGCGCTGGCCGAGGTGGGTCTGCCCGCCGAACTGGCGCAGGCCGCCGAGAGCACCGACTACGACGACGCGCTGCGCGCCAGCCATCACGCGGGCATGGACAAGGTCGGCCCGGATGTCGGCACGCCGACGATCCACATCAACGGCACCGCGTTCTTCGGCCCGGTGCTGTCCCGGATCCCGCGTGGCGAACAGGCGGGCAAGCTGTGGGACGCCTCGGTGACGCTGGCCGACTACCCGCACTTCTTCGAGCTCAAGCGCACGCGCAACGAGGAGCCCGAGTTCGACTGAGTAGTTCGGCGAGTGCCGCGGAGCGTTCCGCGGCACTCGTCCGCTACTGCACCGGTTTCGGTGGGAACGCCGGAGTCTGGCCGTACGAACTCGGATAGACCGGTGGCGCGGCCGCGGCCGGCGGGCTGGGGCGCAACCAGAGCTTGCCGTGCCTGCTGCGGTCGCGCAGCGCCCACATCCGCCAGGTCAGCACCGGGTGCGAGGACATGGCGTTGACCACCCAGACGAAGAAGCCCTTTTCTTGCGCCGCCCGGTCGGCCATCTCATCGAAGCCGACCAGCGTGTTCAGGTATTTGCCGGCGGCCAGCGTGGCCATCGCGGTGGGCGCGCCGGTGTGCCGATGGCAATAGCCGTGGTTGTCGGCGGTGTACTCCTGCGCGCGGATCAGCGAGTTGCCCAGGAACGGCAGGAACGGGACGAGGAACATGCCGAGCTGGCGCCAGTAGGAGGTGTGGCCCGCCGCGATGTGCCCGACCTCGTGCCCGATGATGAACGCGAGCGCGTCGGGTTCGCGTGCCGCGCCGCCGATCTCGAACAGGTCGCTGTACACCGCGACGTAGCGGCGGAAGCCGTGCCCGCTGGCGAACGCGTTGATCTGCCCGTTGCCGAGCACCACGTAGGCGTCGGGCACCTTGGCCATGCCGAAGCGGGCGGCGGCTTCGGCCACCATCCGGTACCCCTCGGGGAACTGGGTCGGCGACATGCGCACCCCGTTGACCCGCTGGGTCGAGTAGGTGATGCCGCGACCCACCCACAACAGCACCGGCGCGAAGACCAGCAGCAGCACGTACTGGTCGATGCTGCCGGTCACCAGCAGCAGCACCGCGATCGCGTAGGCGATCACCGTCAGCGTGACGATCACGACGAGCATCGGGATCTCCCAGCTGTGCCGGGCGGGCATGCCGTAGGGCGAAAGCCCGCGCGGTTGCTGCTGGGGCGGCGGTACCGGCGCGCCCGGGTACGGGCCGTAGGGAGCGGGGTTCGGCGGGGAGCCGTAGGGCGTGTTCGGGACCTGCGCCCACCCGGCCGAGGCATACGGGTCGGCCTGCTGGCCCGTCTGTGGGGGCTGGGGTTCGTGCGGCTGCATGAAATGAACTCTATTCAGTTGCTGGGAACAGGCGGTGCCGCGACGGCGCGCAGACCTCGGTCTGCCGGTCGCTCGCGGCGTATCTCTCGATTCGCGGCAGCCGCTCCCGGTGTTAATCGAGCCGCCTGACAGAATGCCTGCCATGCGCGTATACCTCGGTGCCGACCATGCCGGTTTCGAACTCAAGAATCTTGTCAAGGATCATCTGGAAAAGGCGGGCCACGAGGTGGTCGACTGCGGCGCACTCGAGTACGACGCGCTGGACGACTACCCGGCCTTCTGCATCGAAGCGGCCCGCCGCACCGTCGCCGACCCCGGCAGCCTGGGACTGGTGTTCGGCGGCAGCGGCAACGGCGAGCAGATCGCCGCGAACAAGGTGCCCGGCGCCCGCTGCGCGCTGACCTGGAGCGTGGAGACCGCCAAGCTGGCCCGTCAGCACAACAACGCTCAGCTGGCCGGTATCGGCGGCCGCATGCACTCCACCGAGGAGGCGCTCGCCATCGTGGACGCGTTCGTCACGACCCCGTGGTCGGAAGAGGAGCGCCACCAGCGTCGCATCGACATCCTGGCCGAGTACGAGAAGTCCGGCGACGCACCGGCGGTCCCCGCGTACTGACGCAGACCGGCTGTGCCTGAAGGACATACGCTGCACCGTCTCGCGAAGCTGCACCAGCGGCGGCTCGCGGGCGGTGTGGTGCGCGTGTCTAGCCCGCAGGGCAAGTTCGCCGCCGGCGCCGCGCAGGTGGACGGGCATCTGCTCACCAAGGCCGAGGCGTGGGGCAAACACCTGCTGCACCACTACGATTCGGGCCTGGTCGTGCACGTGCATCTCGGCCTCTACGGCAAGTTCTACGATTTCGAGCTGCCCATGGGGGAGCCCGTCGGGCAGGTACGCATGCGCATGCTCGGCGCGCCCGACGGGCAGCCCGGCTTCGGCACCGACCTGCGCGGTCCCACCGCCTGCGAAGTGCTGCTGCCGCCGGAGGTTTCGGCGTTGACCGACCGGCTCGGTCCCGACCCGCTGCGGCGTGGTGCCGACCCCGAGCGCGCCTGGGCCCGCATGCACCGTTCGCAGCGGCCGATCGGCGCGCTGCTGATGGATCAGAAGGTGGTCGCCGGCGTCGGCAACGTCTACCGGGCGGAAGTCCTGTTCCGTCATAATGTTTCGCCGTATCGCCCCGGCCGGTCGTTGACCCGCGCCGAGTGGGACGTTGTTTGGCTCGACTTGGTCGAGTTGATGAAGGTCGGCGTTCGCCGCGGCCTGATGCACGTGGTGCGCCCCGAACACGACCATGGCGCACCGTCGTACGCTGCCGACCGTCCCCGTACCTACGTCTACCGGCGCGCCGGTGAACCCTGTCGCCTGTGCGGCAGCCCCATCTCGCATGCGGTGATGGAGGGCCGGAATCTGTTCTGGTGCCCGGCCTGTCAGGCTCGCTGAGGTTCCGCCGATGGTGGCTTACACGTCGGCATGGCTATCGTGAGGCAAGTGCTGGCAAATCATCGGCCACTGTTGATCGACATGCTGCTCGCGGTAACACTGACAGCCTTGACCGTGGTCGGCATGCCGACCACGGATCGTATGAGTTGGCCGGCGGTGATGTTGGCGACATTGTCGACAGCGCCGATCGTGGTGCGCAGCTTTGCGCCGGTGACATGCATGTTGATCATCAGCGGTGCGGTGGTCGCCTATCTCCTGTTGGGCCATGGCGGGGACTTCCCGCTCTACGGGATCGGCCTGCTGGTCGGGATGTTCAGCGTGGCGCAGCATCGGCCCACCAGGGTTGCAGCGGCCATCTGGGGTCTGGCGATAGCCGCCGCGCTGTTCGCCTACCTGCCTACGGCGGCCGGATTGAGCTGGCCGGATGTGCTGAACGCGGTGTTGCAGACCGTGGGTGCGTGGGCACTGGGCGACGCGTTCCGGCGGTGGGCCGAGGGGGCCGACCTTCGCGCCGCGCAGGCCGCCGCTGAGGAGCGGGCGCGGATCGCGCGGGAGCTGCACGATATTGTCGCCCATCACATATCGGTCATCTCCCTGCAAGCCGGCGTTGCCGAGTACGTACTGGATTCCGATCCGCGGGCCGCACGTACGGCGCTCACCGCGATCGCAGATTCCGGTGGCCAGGCGCTGGCCGAGATGCGACGGATGCTTGCGGTGCTGCGGACCGACCCCGGAGATACTGCGGACCACCACCCGCAACCGGGACTGGCGCAGCTGAGTGAACTGGCCGACCGCACTCGTGCGGCTGGTCTGCCCATCGAACTCATCCGCACCGGGCGCGCTCGGTCCCTGCCGCCGGGAATAGACTTGTGCGCCTACCGCATCGCGCAGGAAGCGCTCACGAACGTCCTCAAACACGCCGGGCCCGCGGTGGCCCGGATCTACCTCGACTACGGCGAGCACACGCTGACGGTGCGGGTGATCGACAACGGTCGTGCGGGCCGAGCATCGACGAGCTCCATTGTGCCCCGAGGTATCTCGGGCATGCGTGATCGCGCCGAGCTTTACGGCGGAGTCCTGACCGCCGGCCCGCGCACGAGTGGCGGGTTCGCTGTCGAAGTGCGACTGCCGACGAACGGGGTCCGATGACCATCCGCGTACTCATCGCTGACGACCAAACGTTCATCCGCACCGGTCTGGTCACCCTGTTCAGTGCCGCACCCGGATTCGAGATCGTGGGTGCCGCCGCCGATGGTCGCCAGGCCGTCGAGCTCGCGAACCGCACCTCCCCGGATGTGATCCTGATGGACATCCGGATGCCCGTACTCGACGGGATCGCGGCCACCCGAGAGCTTTTGGCTGCTCCGCATGACGATCGACCGCAGGTAATCGTCCTCACCACGTTCGACCTCGATGAATACGTCTACGCAGCGCTCGCGTCCGGTGCGTCCGGATTCCTGCTCAAAGACACCCCGACACAGCGGATCATCACCGCCGTGCAGGCCATTGTCGCCGGTGACGTACTCCTCTCGCCCGCCATCACGCGCAGACTGATCGAAACCTATGCACACCGGCACCGGACCAGGGCCGTCGCCGGCCCTCGACTGAACGCTCTCACTCCTCGCGAGACCGAGGTGTCGCGGCTGATCGGCAATGGCCTGACCAATGCCCAGATTGCGCAGCACCTGGGACTCAGCGAAGCAACCGTCAAAACCCACGTCAAGCGCATCATGGGCAAACTCGGTCTGTCCAGCCGTGCGCAAGTCGTCGTCGCCGTCTACGAGAGCGGCTTGATCACGCCCTCTCCGCCGACCGATCACCGGCACTCGTAACCCTAGAAGTACCACCCTGGGGGTACAGCGAATTCCGGGCGTCACCGGATAGGCATGGATGGACCCCGCCTCTACCGTCAGATCGAGCAGGAAATCGGTCATCTGGTGGAAAGAGGTTCAACAGAGTGGGTTGGGGCATATTTCGGGGGCGTGGCCGGTACATCGTCTTCACCGCGGCGATGCTGGTCGCGGCGGGTTGCGATGAAAACACAGCGGCCGACAGCACAGCGAATCGGAGTGCTGACGCATCGATGTCTAGTCGAGTTGCCGACGCACTGACCGATCTGGTCCGCTCCGGGATGCCCGGCGCGCAGGCAGTTATCAGTGGACCGGACGGACAGCACACCTTCACCGCCGGTGCGGGTGACCTTGCCACCGGCGCACCATATGCGGACGCGGCTCACATTCGAATCGGCAGCGTCACAAAGACTTTCGCTGCCACGGCGGTGATGCAACTCGTCGGCGAGGGCTCCGTCGATCTCGAGGCTCCGATCGAGCGGTATCTGCCGGGCGTGGTGCATGGCAACGGCAATGACGGCGACCGGATCACGGTGCACCAATTGCTCCAGCATACCAGTGGCCTTGCGGACTTTGCCCCCGAAGGCGGCTCCGAGAAGCTGCCTCAGCAACTCGATCAGACGACCGACGGCAGGGCCTATCGCGATTTCACACCGGCCGACCTGGTGCGTATCGCGACGAGTATGCCGCCGCAGTTCGAGCCCGGAGCGCAGTTCCGGTACACCAACACCAACTATGCGCTCTTGGCGATGCTGATCGAACACGTCACGGGCCGTCCGTTCGCCGCCGAGATCAGCAGCCGCATCTTCGAACCTCTCGCCATGCGCGACAGCTACATTCCGTCGCGCGGTGACACCGGCTTACGCGATCCGCACCCGCGGGGCTATCGCAAGATCGACGACAAGTGGGTCGATGCCACCGACGCCGAGGTGGCATGGACGGGGGCGGCCGGCGCGATCATCTCTACTGGCGCCGACGTGAACCGGTTCTTCACCGCTCTGGTCACCGGCAAACTGCTACCGGCAGCGCAACTCGCGCAGATGGAAGATGCGATGCCGATGCCGTCCTTCACCGAGATGACCTACGGACTCGGCTTGGTCCGTTTCGAGGTGCCCTGCGGGAACGAAGTGAAACAGGCGTGGGGGCACTCGGGCGGGATTCCTGGCTTCAGCACGATGGCGATAGCCACGAGCGCGGGAACCGCGGCAACCATCAGCGTCAACACCGAGCAGACCAACGAACGGTATGCGACCGCATTCGCAGCCGTCTTCTGCGCGATCGCGTGACTCGAGGTATCCGCCTGCCGCCGCTGCGGCATCCCGGTCGCCATGCCGTCATGGAGGCCCGAAACCTGTTCTGGTGCCCCACCTGCCAGCCTGACTGAGTAGACACGGCCGTCCTATCCGGCGACGGCCGTGTCGATCTCCGGTTCGTCGGCGAGGGCGAAGCGACGTCCGCCTGCCGTCTTGGCCGAGTACATCGCGCGGTCGGCGCGACGCAGCAGATCACTGAAATCGCAGGAACTTCCGGGCGGGCAGTACGCGGTGCCGACGCTCGCCGAGACCGGGACCGGGCCGGCCGTCGACCAGACCGGGTCGCGCAGCGCGGCCACGATCCGATGGGCGAGGTCGCCGAGGGTGTTGTGCGGCGGATTCACGGCGAGCACGAATTCGTCGCCGCCGTACCGGCAGATCACGGTGTCGGGCGGGCACACCTCGCGTAGCCGGTTGGCCAGTT
Organism: Nocardia brasiliensis NBRC 14402; assembly: GCF_000308475.2. GTDB lineage: Bacteria > Actinomycetota > Actinomycetes > Mycobacteriales > Mycobacteriaceae > Nocardia > Nocardia brasiliensis. Next base: position 440,771 of record NZ_BAFT02000110.1, read on the forward strand.
CGACGAGTACCTCGTCGCCGATCGCGTGCCCGTAGCCGTCGTTGATCTGCTTGAAACGGTCGAGGTCGATCAGCAGCAGGCCGACGCCGCGGTTCGGGTCGGTGGACATCAACCGGACCCGATCCTGGAGCAGGGTTCGGTTGGCGAGGTCGGTGAGCGCGTCGTGGGTCGCCTCGTGCCGGAGCCGATGCTGTAGCGCCGCGATCTCCTGGACCCGCAGCGACACCTTCGCGGAAAGATTCTGTTCCTGCTGTGCCAGCGCGCGTTCCTGCAGCGCTTGGGCGTAGCTGTCGATGGCCTGGCTCGCGACGAACGGCCAGCGGGTGGCGACCAGCGAACCCGGCGCGCCGGAGGGGAAGCCGAGCAGCCAGCGGGTGGCCTGCGCGAGCATCCGGATGCGGTCGAACGGCGCCTCGGCGAGCCGGGCGCCGAGCATCCGCGCCTCGGGCACGGGGAACGGCTCGGACCGGGCCAGGGTGAGCAGCCGGTCGACGATTTCGATCAGTACCGGTTCCAGCTGCTGCGGCGCCGCGCCGGAACCCGGCTCGGCGCACACCGCACGGGCCCAGGCGCGGGCCATCGCGGCGACGGGGGGCTCGATATCGATCGACATCGAACTCACCCGACGCAGGTAACGTCGGTGCCTTGCGGCACGGCGCCGGCACAGGTGCCGGTTTCACCCCGATCCTTCGCACTGCTACGCGGTTGGGTCCACCTCGCTCGGTGCACGCTCACCGCCCCCTTTCCAGATACCCCCGTCCGGCAAAAAGGATCCTAGCAAGCCACCCGGCATCGAAAAACGCTGTTTTACAACGTGTTCTCGATCCCTCGCGAATGGCGATCGGGTATGTGATCGCAGCAGTCGCGCCAGTGTTACACCAGGATTTCGTTCGCTGTGAAGTCGCGCCAGGACGCGCTGGCGACACGCTGGAGCGCCACGCCGAACGGGTCCCCGCGACCCCTCGCGATGCCTCGATGCCGTGGGGCCGGGCTCGCCGGCCGCCGATCCATGTTTCGGACCTCGACATCGAAGTAGCCGGAGGAGTAGCCGAGGATGCGCGAGTCTTCGACCCGGTAAGGGTGTTGGGCCGGATTTTCCTGCCAGTAGCACACTCGGCGGTCGGCGGCAGCTGACAAGAAACTGCTGCTGCCCTTGCGGCGAGTCGTGATGTCCCCATGGGTGGCATCCTCTCCGCGACCGGTCGAGCGTGACAAATGGCCACCCCGTGGGCCACGGCTCCCCCCGACAGGAGTCGTCACGCGAACCATATGCTCCCCGTTTCCGGTCCGACACGCCCGAGTTTCAAGGAAGGGATCCCTTTTAATTTCATTTAGTTCTGTTCTGCGCGCCCCGCGCTGACCGGGGCGGTACCGTGCGAGACTCCTGCGGGGCGTTGCGACGACCACCGGTCCCGGCACCCGCGTGATCGCACTGCGCGGGGGGCTGATTGGCATTTGTGAAGCCGGGTTCGGTACAGTCTCAACGCACACGACATCGTGGCGATCCCATAGATGTCGTATGCCTGCGGGTGTAGTTCAATGGTAGAACCTCAGCCTTCCAAGCTGATGGTGCGGGTTCGATTCCCGTCACCCGCTCCACACAGGATTCAGCCTCGGCGGCGGCCGATCACCCGCCGCGAGGGACACGGGGTGTAGCGCAGCTTGGTAGCGCATCCGCTTTGGGAGCGGAGGGTCGCAGGTTCAAATCCTGTCACCCCGACCATTTCTTCTAGCCGATCGATGCGGGTCGCGGGTCGGTGCGTCTACGACAGGGCTTCGGGGGTGCGGAGTTCGGCGGCGAGACGGGTGTAGATGCCGAGCAGGTCGGTCGCGCTGGCATGTGTGGCCTTGTCTGCTTCGTGGCGGTCGGTCCATTCGGCCAGTGCCGCGGTCATGGTTCCTTGCGCCACGAGAAGGAGTAGGCGGGCGCGGGAGCGGGTGGCGAGATCGGTGTGCCCGGCCAGCAATTCGAGTACGGCCCGGTTTTCCGTGTCGAACGCCGCGAAGGTCGCCGCGGCCAGTTGTGCGGAGTCGGCTGTCACGCGGTGGGTACGCAGGAGGGCGTCGGTGGCCTGCTGATCGTCTACGAGATCCTGGATGAGGCCGCGGTAGACGCTTTCTATATCGGACAGGCGCAACGTGCGGCCTGCGGCAGTCGTGGCCATCCGCCGAATCGCACGACCGAAACCCCACCGGTCGTGGGCGATCGCGCTGTCCTTGGTCGGGAAATAGCGGAAGAACGTCCGCGGCGACACCCCCGCGCGGGCCGCGATGTCATCCACGGTCACTCGGTCGTAGCCGTGCTCGATGGCCAGTTCCAGTATGGCCGAATGTATTTCGGCTTGCGTCTGGGCTCGGCGGCGGGCCCGCAGGTCTGGCGGGCCGTCCCCGGTATCGCCATCGACGGTGCGCTGCATCACTCGATGGTAGATCATGTGACAGGCCTTACCTTTATGGCATGCGATGCCCTCCTGGCACATTTTGTCAGATGAGCGGAGGCTTTTCATGGGTTACGTCACCCGGGTGTGCGGACATCTCACCAGCTAACTCGTCGGGTTCCACGGCGCAGCCGCGTTCGCCGCACGGGCGCCGAGTGCCGATCGGCCGCAGCCGCGCCGACGGCCTTACTCGGGAAGCCGCACGGGGTTGCCGCCGTCTTGCGGACGATCTCTTGCGCACCTAGAGTCGGCGCGCAGGGGAGGCCGCTGGCCGCGACGCGCACGATTTCGATATCTGTTCCGCGCCATCGGCAAGCGAGGCGGCGTCCGACCGCTATCGCTGGAAAGGTTCGAACCCGAGACGTGCATCCCATCGACATCATCACGACCGCCGTGGCGGCCGGAGCTGCCGGACAACCGGGCACCACCACCGCGGCGGTGCTCGACGCATACGGTGAACTGCGGCGGCTGATCGGTCACCGTTACCCCGGAATCGACCTGCGAGACATTGCGGCCGAACCGGATTCGGTCACCGCACGCGCGACGCTGACCGCTGCCCTCGCCGCCCAACGCGTCGAAGCTGATACCGAATTACTCTATGCAGCACAGCAATTCGTCGATATCGCGCTCGGTAACCCGATGGCGGATCGTACCACCGCGATGCTGTACGAAGTGTTGCTGGCGGGGGCCGAGCAGACGCAGGGCGCCGACAATCCGGAAACCCTGACGATCCGGCACGAACTGGCCCAGACCTATCACGCCATCGGTGACATCGACAGTGCCATCACGCATTTCGAAGCGACGCTCGCCGCTCGCGAAAGGGTGCTCGACGCCGGGGACACCCTCACCATCACGACCCGAACCTGCCTCGCGAACTGCTATCGGGAAGTGGGTCGGGTCGATGACGCCATTCCCTTGGACGCTGCTGTGCTCACCGCGCGTGAACAGTTCTTCGGTCCGGCTCATGACAATCCGGTCGGCTACCACGACTTTCTCGCCGACGCGTACGAGTCCGCCGATCGCTTCGGCCGCGCTATCGAGTTGCGCGAGACCAACCTGCAGATGCGCTGTCGCGAGCTGGGGGCGGACCACCCCGACACTCTCGGAACGCAGTTGAGCATCGCGCGCTCGTACGCCGCGGCCGGGCGAATCGAGGAGGCGGTCACCGCGTACGAGACGGCGCTGACCGAGCATGAGCGTGTGTTCGGTGCGGCGCAGGCGCAGACGATCCTGGTTCGCTACACGCTGGCTCGCGCCTACGGCGCGGCCGGACGTTTCGATGAGTCGATCGCGTTGCACACCAAGGCGATCGAGGAATACAGCCGGATCGTCGGCCCGGACCATTCCGATCCGGTAGCCATGCGCAACAGCCTGGCACGCGTGTACGAGGACGCCGGACGGATGGACGACGCCATCGCCACTTATACGCGTGTGCTGGCGGACTCCGAACGTGTCTACGGCGTCGAGCACGACCTCACCGACCAGGTGCGCGGCTGGCTGGCCCACCTCGCTCGATCGACGGGCGGAGCGGCACCTGCCGGGGACGCGCGACGTGATCTCGAAGATCTCACCCAGCAGCTCGGCAACCGACTGGTCGACCTGGTCGGCGAAACAGGCTGGCGCCGGATAGATCTGATCGCGCGTTCGAGCGGGCAAATCCACGAACTGTCGCTGACGGTGCTGCCGGACAACGGTGGGGCGACCGCGCTTGCGGCGCCGACCGAGCTGGCGCCGCTGCTGGACGCCATCAAGGTTGCACACTACGAGCGCGATCCCGAACGCGGCGCATGGTTGTCGGCCAGGTTCCTCATCGACTCATCCGGCTCGTTCTTCCGCTCGTACAACACCGATTACGAGCCGGACTGGCCGTTTGCCGTCGATGCGGCGACGTATATCGAAGAACTCGAGCGGTTTCCGCGCGAACTCGAGTACACGCCGGAGTGGCTGCTGGATCGGTTGCCGAAATGGCAGGGGCGGTACAAGAACACCGCCACCGACATCACCGAGCTCATACCGCTCAATATGCAGCTCGTCGCGATGGTGCTCGGCAGTTACCGCGATCATCTGCTGCACCGGTTGCCGAGCGACTGGCAGCAGCTGTTCATCGACTTCCGGTCGGTCGGCGAGTACGTGGAGACGCGGGCGCAGGTTCTCACCGTGCTCGGTCAGTCGATCGAGTGGCAGGCCCCGCAAGCGGTGACCTTCTTCAGCGAGCTGCGCCGCGACATGTACCGGCCATGGCAGGGCACGTGGACCTCTGCCCGGTTCCACCTCGTGGTGAACGGAAAGTACAACGTGGAATACGACTGGGACCACGAGCCGGACTGGGACCATCGACCCGGCCCACGCGCGTTCCAGCAGGAACTGGAGATGTTTCCACGCAGCGCACAGCACGTTCCCGACTGGCTCGACGCTCGGCAGCGCTGAGCCAGGATTGCGGGGCCGTGCATCGTCAGGCGGGCGCCGACACCGAGTTCGAGGCGTTGAGGGTGAAGGTGAGTTCGGTGCGGCGGGTGATCTCCAGCTTGCGATAGACGCGGGTGAGGTGTTGTTCGACGGTGCTGGTGGTGATGGCCAGGGCAGCGGCGATCTCGCGGTTGCGTTTGCCGTGGGCGGCGAGCTCGGCGACGCGGCGTTCGGCGGGACTGAGGGCGGCCACGCCGGTGGGTGTCGCGGTGAGCGGGGAGACCGTGGGTGCGGGCTGGCGTTCGCCGAGCAGCTCGCGCAGCAGCGGATCGGCGCCGCAGGCTTCGGCGATGCGCACCGCCTCGCGAACGAGCGTGCGCGCCTTCTCGTGATCGCCGACGGCCCGGTGCGCGGCGCCGAGATCGCCGAGGACCGTGGCGAGTTCGAGATCGCAGCCGGCGGACCGCGCGATCGCGGTCGCCTCGCGCAGTAACCGGACCCGCTGATAGCGGTCGGCCGTCGCGGCGAGCAGACGCAGCGAGACGCCGCCGGTGCGGTGGGTCGGCGCACCGCCGAGCAGGTCGAGGTGGCGGGTGGCGAAGGCGCGGGCATGTCGGCCTTCGCCGAGCGCCAGATGCGCGACGGCGATGTCGTTGCGCCACGGCACCAGCCACGGGAAGTCCATCCGCCAGCGGCGCATCAGCTCACCGCAGCGCCGGAAGGTGCGCAACGCCTCGCGCGGCTGGCCGGTGGCGAGCTGGAAGTGGCCGTGCGCGTGCAGGTACAACAGTCCGAAGCGGGACTCGAACAGCGCGCGCGGCACCGGCCTGCGCAGCTGTGCCTCGGCCTCGGCCAGTCGGCCCGCGGACGTCAAGGCGCGCACCCGCACCGCGATCGGGATCCCGACCCACACGCCGAGATGTTCGGCCGGAACATGATTCAGCGCGAGCGCGGCCTCGTTGGCCGCGGCACGCGGATTGCCTTTGCGCAACATGGTTTCCGCGCGCAGACCGGCGAAGATCGCCTGCCAGGTGGGGGCTTTGCGCGCCTCGGCCTCGGCGAGCAGCGAATCACACCACGCGGCGGCGGTATCGAGCCGATCGGTGTAGATCAGGCAATGTACGGCCGCGGCAAGGGTTTCCACGGTGGTGGAGGCGAGTCGATGACAGGTGAGCAGGCGCTGGGCGAGCGTGGTGGTGTCGTCGAGCGGATGGGTGGTGCACAGCCGGGTGAGCAACTCGGCGCCGAGCAGGTGCGGTGGCCGCTGGTCCGGCTGCGTCGGTCTTCGTGGCTCGACGGTCCCGGGTGCGGGTTCGGGTAATCGGTCGTCGGCGGGTAGGTGTCCGTCGGCGAACAGACCCTGGTGCCGGGGCACGTAGGGCGGGTGGGTGAAGCGCAGCCAGGCGCGCAGGAACTCGGCCTGCGGCGCGGGTTCGTCGTGCGGGCACGAACTCAGCTGTCCCAGCGCTTGATCCGCGCGCTGGGTCTGTCCGTGCCAGAGCAGGAACATGACGGCGGCGGGCAACTGTGCGGCGGGCACCCGGCCGCCGCGCAGCGCCGCTCGCATCCGGCTGAAATTCCGGGTCCGGCTCGACGGGCTGCCGCGCCAGTCGACGCAGACCAGCCGGACCGCGAGCGCACCGCGGGCGCTCGGCTCCCGGGTAGCGCGATAGGCCAGTTCCAACCGGTCGGCCGCCCGGTCGATCTGATCGTTGGCCAAGGCCTCGTCGGCGGCGGCGAGCAGCACCCTGGCCGCCCACGGGTAGTCGGCGACGCCGGCCTCGACCAGCTGGTCGGCCACCGTCGCCGCCGGGAATCCCTTGCTGTGCAACAGTTCCGCCGCACGACAGCGCAGTTCCGGATGGGCGGGCGCGGGGATTTCGCGGGGGCGCCGCTCCACCGCGTCCAGATCGTCGATCACCACCCGGGTCGAGGACCGCGCGGCCAGCCTGCGCACCACGGTGCGGACCGCCGTCTCGTCCACGGCGAGCAGCTCCGCGATCAGGCCGACGGTGCTGCACCCGCCGAGCACCGCCATGGCCTGGCCGATACTGGATTCCGCGATGGTCGACCATTGGGTGTTCTGTACCGAGATCGGCCGTTGCATGCCCTAGTCCCTTCATCGATGAGTGTGCCCGACTGTGGAAGGGCACCATCGATGCGTCGTCGCAGCAGGGGCATGTCCGGATGCCCCGTTGATCCAGCCGGTGCAAACAGCCTAGGCTGCCTTCCCTGACCTGTCCCGGCATTGCGGCGACAAGACCACCGGAATGCCGGTAATGCGTGGAAAACCGTGGAAGCTCCCGAACGTCAAGGGCTTTCGGTTTCCGTAACGGCAGCGCGGCCGACGAAGGCCGGTACCGGCTGCCGGTAGGGCAGACAGGCCGCCGAGGCATCGTCGGCGGCCAGGAACAGCACTGTCTCCGCGGCGGCGAGCACACCCGATTCCTGCGCGTTCAGGTACGCGTGCACCGGCGCCGCGGAATACGGGTCACCGACCTCGGTGGGCACGCCGACCAGTGATTCCGGTGCGAGCCCGAGGATTTCGGCCAAGCGCGCCCGGAACCCCAGCGCGGGTGCGGGTGTGAGCAACAGGGCCCGGCCCGTGGCGAAGTCGTCGCTGTCGATGCCCTCTTCGGCTGTACAGGCGCGTACCGCGGCCGCCGCCAGCGTGAGCGGATCCTCGTCGCCGTGCCGCACGCGCATGGCGGAGCGGCCGTTCGCACCCGCCTCGCCGAGCGCCACCCACGCGCTGGGAGGGACGTCGCCGTCGGTCCGGCTGGTGTACAGGTGGCCGAAACCCGCTGCGAACGGTGTGCTTTCGAGCAGTACCGCGGCCGCGCCGGTGGTGTAGGGGAACCCGGCGACATACCGCTGCCGCGACGGATGGGTATCGCCGGCCAGGATCAGCGCGTACTCGACTTCGCCGGTGGACAGGAAGCATTCGGCGGCGGTGACCGCGTGCAGCAGGCCGGTGGAGCCGTGCATGAGGTCGAAGGAGAAGGCGGGGACCCGGCCCGGCTCGTATTCGAGTCCGATGCCGACCCGTTTCTGGATGAGCGCCGAGACCGCGGGCTCGGAAATATTGTCATCGCGGAACACGCCGGTATTGACCAGCATGCCGACCTCGTCGACGGAGACGTCGGCCTGCTCCAGGCAGGACATCGCCGCACGGGTCGCCAGCTCGAAATAGCTGCCGGTGTCCAGATCGGTGTTCGTCGCCGCCGCGACGATGGTGGTCGCCATGACTCAGGCCTCCAGCCGGGAGACGGTCGCGGCGAGATAGCCGGAAACGGTTCCGGAGGCCGCGGGGATCATCAGGATCTTCGAACCCTTCGGTATCTGCTGTCGCGCGAGATACTCGTGCAGTACCAGAAAGTGCGAGGTCGACGCCGTATTGCCGTACTCCTGCAACACATTCAGCGCCTGCGGCATCGGAGTGCCGAAGTGTTCCTCGGTGAGCTGTCCCAGGTATTCGAGCGCCGGAGCACTGAACTGGTGATGGATCCAGTAGTCGAATTTCTCGGTTTCCCAGGATCTTCCGCTCTCCCGCAGGAAGGTGTCGATCCGCTCGATGCCCTGGCGGTAGCGCGACTCGTTCTGCATGGCGCGGTTGTCGGTGTAGAGCGCGATACCGGCCGACCGGTCGCTCGGCATGCCGAGGCAGTGCTCGGCGCCCTCCGCGGTGGTCATCAACTCGACGTAGTGGATCTCGTCGTGGTCGTCGCCCTGGTCGTCGAGGATCACCGCGACCGCCGCGTCACCGACGGTCAGCGCGGCGAACTGCGGGTCGTACGGTTGGCTGATCTCGCGCATCGCGGTTTCGGCGATCGGGGTGATCTGCTCGCCGCTGACCACCATGCCGTTGCGCACCACCCCGGCCTTGATCATCCGGTCCAGCACGAGCACGCCGGTCATCATTCCGGCACAGGCATTGGACACGTCGAAGTGCCGAGCCTCGGTCGCGCCGATGGCGTTGCCGAGCATCAGCGCGAACGCCGGTGCGTAGCAGAAGATTTCCTTCCCGCGGGTGCGGGTGATCGAAGCCGAGATGATGATGTCCAGATCGCCTGCGGCGTAATCGGAATGGCGCAGGCAGTCGTCGGTGGCGCGCAAAGCCAGCTCGAACGACGATTCGTAGCGGTCCGGATGGGAATCGTAGACTCGCCGCTGTTCGATTCCGGTGATCCGCGCCAGATCCAGCGACCGCGGTACCGCGAGACCGGCGATCAGTTCTTCGGTGGAACGGACAGTGGCCGGAGTATACGAGCCGATGGACTCGAAACGCGTACGCTGCATTGTCCCTGCTTTCTACAGCTCAGTCGGTGACAAACTATTTGTGTCGCTAAGGCTTTCGACAACGTTGTCGTTGACTGTGTGGCGTACCTATCCGGTGGCGGTGACCAGGTTCGCGCTCACCGTGTAGAGCCGCTGGCCGAGCACTTCGTCCTGGGCCCGGCGCGACGGCGTCTTGATGCGGTTGTGCTGGAAGTAGGCGCCGCTCACCCCGGCCACTTCCGTGCCGGTGGCGAGGTAGGCCAGCGCCTGCCCGCCCTCCTCGGCGGTGATCATGAACAGCCGCTTGGCCAGCGCGACCAGCGGCTGCCCGAACCACGGCATGTCATCCCAGATCCCGGTGGCCACCGCCCCGGGGTGGAAGGCGTTGACCGTCACCCCGGTGCCCTCCAGGGTTCGAGCCAGCGCCCGGGCATACAGGATGTTCGCGAGTTTCGATCGGCTGTAGGCCTTTTCGCCCGAGTACCCGCGTCGGAACGCGAGATCGTCGAGATCCAGGCCCGCGCCGAAATGCAGGACCGAAGAGGTGAACAGGATGCGCGAGGGCGCGCTGCGCACCATCAGTTCAGTGAGCAACTCGGTGAGCAGGAAGCCGCCGAGATGATTGACGGCGAAAGTCTTTTCGACGCCCTCCTTGGTGACGGTCCGATCCTTCTGGTAGCCGCCTGCGTTGTTCGCGAGGACATCGAGCCGGTCGTACCGGGAGAGCACCGCATCGGCGAGTCGCCGCACCGAGTCCTGTTCGCCGAAGTCGCACTCGAGGGTGTCGACCGCACCTGCCCCGGCGGTGCGGACCTCGGTCGCCGACTCGGCGAGTTTGCGCGGATTTCGGCCGACCAGCACCAGTCGATCGCCCCCTGTCGCGATCTGCCGCGCTGCCGCGAGTCCGATACCCGACGTGGCCCCCGTGATCAGGATCGTCTTCATAGCCGATCACCCTGCCACACACCGAGACGCCGAAAGGCCGTCGTGACCGGGGGTTATCCGCAACTGTGCGTATCGCGAAAGATGCTGCCCCGGAACAACATCAGCGAACTCGCGCAGGTCGGCCGAGTGAGGTGTAAGCGCCCGTAATGCCGGGTACTCGGGCAGCGCCCGGTTGTCGGTGCGGCCGATAGGGGGTGATAGGGGTTCGGCATATCTGCCTGTCAAGCAATACAGTACAATCGTACTAAGTACGCCCGTACTGCTAAACGAGGAGGGTTCGTATGTGGGATCCGAAGAAGTATCTCGACTTCGCCGATCACCGGGCACGCCCGTTCTTCGAGCTGATCGGGCGTATCGACGCCGAAAAGCCGCGGCGCGTGGTCGATCTCGGGTGCGGGCCGGGCAATCTCACCGAAGCGCTCGCGCAACGCTGGCCGGACGCGCGCCTGGACGCGTTCGATTCCGCGCCGGAGATGGTGGACGACGCGCGACAGCGCGGGATCGACGCGAAGGTGCTCGACGTGCACGACTGGCAGCCGGACGAGGAAACCGACGTCGTCGTCTGTAACGCTGTCCTGCAATGGGTTCCGGATCATCTCGCGCTGCTCGCCGAGTGGTTGCCCGAGTTGCCGCGCGGCGCCTGGTTCGCCATGCAGGTCCCCGGCAACTTCGACGCGCCGTCGCATCGGGAGATCCGCGCGCTGGCCGGCGAGGCGCGCTGGCGGTCCCGGCTCGCCGACGCGATGCTGCGCGGGGTGGACGCGGTGCCCGAACCGGCCAGGTACGCGGCGGTGCTCAGCACCGAGCACACCGTCGCCGATATCTGGGAAACCACTTACTACCAGCGCATGCACGGCCCGGACCCGGTGTTGGAGTGGGTCACCGGCACGGCGCTGCGACCGATCCGGGCCGCGCTGGACGACGAGGACTGGCGCGAATTCCGCACCGAGCTGGCCCCGCGCCTGCGCGTCGTCTACCCGGCCTTGCCCGACGGCACCACATGGTTCCCGTTCCGCCGCATCTTCGCGGTGGCGCACAAGTCGGCTTGACCGGATCGGGTGGGTCAGGGGGCGGTGAGAAACCCGTCGACAATGCGGCGCGCGCGGCGCATGGCCGCCGTGTCGCCGACGCGGAGCGCGGTATTGGTGGCGCAGAGAACCGAATCGATCTGGAACGCGGCGAGTTCCACGTCGAGCTCGGCGATCTCCCGGGCCGTCACCGCGCGCCGCAGTTCGTGTTCGAGCACGCGGACCCAGGCGTGCCGGTCGCGCAGCAGCGCGTCGAGCACCGGGCCGGGTCTGCTGTCCTGTTCCGGTAGTGCGGCCATCCAGAAGCAGCCGCCGGTGAACAGTGGCGCCTCGATGTAGGCCAGCCAGTATTCGATCAATGCCCGCAGCCGGGGCAGGCCACGCGGCGTCGTGCGGGCGGGTTCGATCACCGCCTCGACGAACAGGTCACGTGCGTGGTCGATCGCGGCGAGTTGCAGGGCTTCTTTCGTTTTGAAGAGCGTCTGGATGCCCGCCTTGCTCAGGCCGGACTCGGCCGCGAGCCGACCGAAGCTCAAGCCCTCCAGTCCGTCGAGCGAGGCGATGTCGACCGCGTGCCGCAGCACCGTCTCCCGGGTTCGGGCCCCGCGCAGCAGGCGCTTGTCCGTGATCTCGGCGGGTTCGCGCCGGGTGAGGACGGAGTCGGGGCCGCTTTCCATACGGTCGATCGTACTCAGGCTGGCGAGAATCGGTCACCGTCCGGCTCGCGGTGTCGCTGGGCACGGATCACACCGCGGCGAGGCGGTGTCGTATCGATCCTTGCGGCGATACCGCGCTACCGGTCGGTGCAGGACTGAGCCGGATCAGCCCGCTGCGGCCTGCCGCGTGACCGCAACGCCGCCGTGGCTCTGCCGAGGGCGCCCGCACGCCTGGCGAGGGCGGACAGCGTGGGGAGTCGCGCGTCGCCCAGCGTCATCCCGGAGTAGCCGAGGTGATTGGTCACGAAGGCGACGGAGACGCCGACGCCTGGCATGGCGATCGCGCCAGAGCCGCCGACACCGAAGTGCCCCAATGCTTCTCGGGTCAGTCTGGTGCCGACGATGCCGCGGTGATAACCGAGCGCCCAGTGCGGTGGCGCGCCGAGCACGTAGTCGAAGCGACTGTTCGGCGGCATCTGCGCGATCATCCGGGTGGTCTCCGGCCGCAGTAGGCGGCGGGTGCCGACCACGCCGTCGTTGGCGATCGCGCCGTACATCCGCGCCAGCGAGCGCGCCGTGAAAACGCCGCCCCAACTGGGCATTACGGCGTCGTAGGGCCGCTGGCCGACGCTCATGTCGGCCCAGCCGTCGTAGATCGCGCTGTGCGCGGATTGCACCCTGCGCAGCGCGCCGAACGGCGCGATCAGCCGGTCCACCGGGACCCGGCCGATGGTGAGCCGCGGCGAGAGAGTGGCGAGCCGGTGTCGTTCGGCGCGCGGGACGCCGAACCAGAAGTCGTTGTCGCCCAGCGGTTCCGCGAGTTCGGCGTGCACGACTTCGGCGAACGAACGCCCGGTGGCCCGCTGCGCCAGCTCGGCGACGAGGGTGCCGAAGGTGAGGCCGTGATAGCCGGAGGCGCGCAGCCGCAACGGATCCGGCGCGGACGCGGCCAGCGCCGCGGCCAGACTGTCGTGGTCGAGCAGGGCGTCGTCATCCAGCAGGGCGCCCTGGCTGTCGACCAGCCCACGGATGCGTTGCAGTCCCGCACGATGATTCAGGACGTCGCGAACGGTGATGGCGTCCTTGCCGTTCGCCGCGAACTCGGGCCAGTAGGTCGCCACCGGTGCGTCGAGGTCCAGGAGGCCGCGTTCGATGAGTCGGTGCGCGACGGTCGCGGCGACGCCTTTGCCCGTCGAATAGGTCAGCGCCATCGTGTCCGAGCGCCAGCGTCGTTCCGGATCGGCCCATCCGGCCCAGATGTCCAGTACGGGCTCGCCGTCGAGGTAGACCGCGAGCGCGCCACCGCCCTGTCGCCTGCGCCGGAACATGGCGAAGAACTTGGCGGCGACGGCCGTGAAGCGGTCGTCGACCAGCATGCGGCCGGTGCTCGAGGCGCCGTCCGGGGTCGCTGCGGGCATGGTCAGACTCCCTTGTCCAGTACGCCGGGCCGCCCGCTGTATAACACTTGCAAGCAGCCCGCTAACTCGCACGGTAACGTGTTTCAGTTGCCCCGTGCAAGGGGGTCCGGGGCCGGAACGCGAGGTGCGGACACCTCGCGCTCAGCGCCGAGTGAGGGACGTCACAACCGCGGGTCCACCGGTTCGGACTCCAGCGCGAGCACCGCGAAAACCGCCTCGTGCACCCGCCATAGGGGCTCACCCGCGGCCAGCCGGTCGAGAGCCTCTAGCCCGAGTGCGTACTCGCGCAAGGCCATCGAGCGTTTGCGGCCGAGGCCACGGGTCCGTAGCCGTCGCAGGTTGTCCTCGCGCAGGTACTCCGGCCCGTAGATGATCCGGAGGTACTCGGGCCCACGGCATTTCACGCCGGGCTGGACCAGCCGGCCTTCTTCCGTCGTCGCTTCGTCCTTTCGCGGACCACGCGCCAGCGCCTGGCGCGGCTTGACCACCATGCCTTCGCCGCCTGCCGTGGTCAGTTCGCTCCACCACGCGGTGGCGGCGGCGATACTGTGCTCGTCGCTCAGGTCGACGAACACGCGCCCGGTCGGCGCGCACAGTTCGGGATCGGCGGCGACCAGCCGGTCGATCCGTTCCAGGTGCCAATCATGCTCGCGCACTGCGTGGTTCGCGCCTTCGGCGGCGAGGATCTGAAACGGTGCGAGCCGCAGACCCGCCGTGCCGTCCACCGGCCAGCAGTAGCGGCCGTATGCGGCGGTGAACGCCGCGGCGTCGTCCCTGCGCGCGCCGGTGCGGTGCGCGAGTTCGCCCACGTCCAAGCCGCGGGCGGTCACGGCGGCCAGCACCTCCCCGGCGGCGTCGAGCGCGGCGCGCGCCGCCGCCCCGACCGCCGCGTACTGCGAGCGCAGCAGGCCGAGCGCCTTCGCCGACCACGGCATCAGCTCGGTGTCGAGCAGCAGCCACTCGCTCTCGAGTTCGGTGAAGAGCCCGGCACGCTCGGCGGCCGCACGGACCCGCGCGAGCACGGCTTCGGTGTGGTCCCGGTCGTCGAAGAACGGACGCCCGGTGCGGGTGTAGATCACGCCGGTGCCGCCGTCGTCGACGCCGAAGCGGTCCCGGGCCGCCTGCGCGGACCGGGCCACCAGGACCACCGCCCGCGAACCCATGTGCTTCTCCTCGCACACGAGCCGGTCGACGCCCTCCGCGCGGTAGTACGCGAAGGCCTGGTCCGGGTGTTCGAGGTAGCCGTCCAGCTCCGACGTCGCGCACGGCGCCATCGTCGGCGGCAGGTACACCAGCCAGCGTGGGTCGAGCGCGAACCGGCTCATCACTTCCAGTGCGGCACCGGCGTTTTCCTCCTGGACGCCGACCCGGCCGTGGTAGCGGGTCTGTACGACCCGGCGGCCGATCACGTCCGCCAGATCGAGCACGCCGGGATCCCGGTGCACCACGCCTTCGGCGGTGCTGATCGTGGTGGCCTGCAACGGCCGTACCGGCTCGTACCAAACCTGTTCCGCGGCAACCGAGACCGGCTCGCGTTCCGGGTAGCGCAACGCCGAGAGCCTGCCGCCGAACACCACGCCGGTGTCCAGGCACAGGGTGTTGTTCACCCACTGCAGGTCGAGCACCGGGGTGTGCCCGTACAGCACGGTGGCCGTGCCGCGGTAGTCGTTGGCCCACGGATAACGCACCGGCAAGCCGTATTCGTCCGTCTCACCGGTGGTTTCGCCGTACATGGCGAAGGAGCGGACCCGGCCGGAGGCGCGGCCGTGGTACTCCTGCTTCAACCCGGCGTGCGCGACGACGAGCTTGCCGCCGTCGAGCACGTAGTGGCTCACCAGGCCGCGGCAGAACTCGTGCGCGGCCTTACGGAACACCTCGTCCTCGGCGTCGAGCTGGGCCAGCGACTCGGCGAGGCCGTGCGCGACCCGCACCTGCTTGCCGTCGAGGGCGCGGACCAGCTTGTGCTCGTGATTGCCGGTAACGCACAGGGCCGTTCCGGCGGCCACCATGCCCATCACCAACCGGAGCACGCCCGGCGTATCGGGCCCGCGGTCGACCAGGTCGCCGACGAACACCGCGGTCCGGCCCGCCGGATGGTGCGCGCCGACCGCGCGTCCGCTCTCGTCCCGGTCGATGGTGTAACCGAGTTCGCCGAGCAGCGCTTCCAATTCGCCCCGGCAGCCGTGCACGTCGCCGATCACGTCGAACGGGCCGGTGAGTTCGCGCTTGTCGTTCCACGCCTTCTCGTCGACGATCGTCGCGGCCTCGATCTCGGCGGCGCCGCGCAGCACGTAGACCTTGCGGAAACCCTCGCGTTCCAGGCTGCGCAGGCTGCGGCGCAGCTCGCGCTGCTGCCGGACAACGACGTGCGCGCCGAGACCCGCGCGGTCCGGCCGGGTCGAATTCCGTTGCAGGCACACCGAATCCGGGACATCGAGCACGATGGCGACCGGCAGCACGTCGTGGGCGCGCGCCACCGCGATGAGTTCCTGCCGCGACTTGGCCTGGACATTCGTCGCATCGACCACGGTGCGCAGACCGCGGCGCAGCCGAATGCCCGCGATGTGGTGCAGCAGGGCGAAGGCTTCGGCGGTGGCCGACTGGTCGTTCTCGTCGTCGCTGACGACGCCGCGGCAGGCATCGGAGGAGACGATCGCGGTCGACCGGAAGTGCTTGCGCGCGAAGGTCGACTTGCCCGAGCCGGTGCTGCCGATCAACACCACCAGCGACAGTTCGGGCACCGAGAGTTCCGTCATCACGCTGCTCCTTCCTGGATCGATGTGGTGAAGATTGCCATCTGGGTCGGCGCGCCCACTGCTGGGTCGAGTGGGCCGATCGGCACGAAGCGCACGGCGTAACCGTGCGCGGCCGCCACCCGCGCCGCCCACGACTCGAATTCTGCACGGGTCCACTCGAATCGGTGATCGGCATGCCGGAATTTCCCCGCGGGCAAGCTCTCGTAACGCACATTGAACTCGGCGTTGGGCGTCGTCACGAGCACGGCCCGCGGCGCGGCCGCGGCGAAGACGGCGTGCTCGAGCGCGCTGAGCCGCGGCGGATCGATGTGCTCGATGACCTCCATGAGCACCGCCGCGTCGTAGCCGCGCAGCTCGGCATCGGTGTAGGTGAGCGCGCCCTGACGCAGGGTCAAGCGGGACGCGACCCGCTCGGGCAGCCGATCCAGCCGCAAGCGACGTTCGGCGATATGCAACGCCCGCATCGAGACATCGACGCCGACGATCTCCCCGAAGGCCTTGTCGGCCAGCAGTTCCCGCAACAACACGCCTTCACCGCACCCGAGATCGAGCACCCGACCGGCCCCGACCTCATGCAACGCGGCAATCACCGCCGCCCGCCGAGCCACCGCCAAAGACGGTGTACGCGAGGCGGCTTCACCCGTCGCCTCGGACGCCGACCCGCCCGAATCATGTTGTGCCGGTTCGCACTGCGCGGCAGCGCTTTCGGTCGCCGCGATGTCCGCGCCTTCGTTCACTACCTCCTCGACGGCGTCGAGCTCTTCCGGTTCCACCTCGTCCACTTCGGCGAGGCGGGCGAGTGCGGCTCGTACGAGCGACTGGCGGCGGACCAGGTATCGGCGGGTGATCCAGGCGCGTTCGGGGTGTTCGGCCAGCCAGCCTTCGCCGGCGCGGATCAGCTTGTCGACCTCGTCGGCGGCAAGCCAATAGTGTTTGGCCCCATCGAGAACCGGCAGCAGCACGTACAGGTGCGACAGTGCGTCGGCCAGCCGCATCGTGCCGGACAGCGCCAGCCGCAGATGGTGGGAATCGCCCCAGTCCGGAAAGGCCGGATCCAGTGGCAGGGGAGTCGCGGTCACCGTCCAGCCCAGCGGCGCGAACATCCGCTCGGCCACCTCGGCGCCGCCCTTGCACGGCACGGCGGGCAATTCGAGCTGCAGCGGCAGCGCGGTCTGCGCCAGTTCCGGGCGCAGTGTGCAGCGGCCGTGCAACGCGGTGCGGAACACCGCGCCGATGGCCACCGACAGCAGTGACGACGCCGCGTACGGCCGGTCGTTCACGTACTGGCCGAGGCTGAAATCCGGTGTGCCACGGGAACGTCCGCGCACCAAACGGATCGGGTCGATCTCCAGCAGCAGGGCGGCGGTGCACCGCTCGGCCGTGGCTTGCGGGTAGACGACGTGCGCCGTGCCGTACGACTGCTCGAACGCCTGGACCCGGTCGGGGTTCTTGTGCAGCAAGAACCCCAGGTCGGTCGCCGGCCAGGCGGCGCCGTCCGGCGGTGTGCAGGTGATCGTCAGCAGCATGCAGCGATCGTCGCCCAGTCGCGGGAACCCGCGCAAGGAAGTTTCATCCTGGTGGCAGTGTCTGGCAGCCCGTCACCGCGACGGCTGCGGCCAACTCCAGTCCGCTACCCCGGGGATGTCCTCGCCGTGCTCGCGCGTCCAGGCTCGTGCCGTCCAGCGGGCGTCCGCCATCTCCTGGCGCAGTCCCGCGGCCCGCTCGCCGAGGCTGGGCACCCGATCGATCACGTCCATCACCAGGTGGTAGCGGTCCAGGTCGTTGAGCATCACCATGTCGAACGGTGTCGTCGTGGTGCCGCGTTCCTTGTAGCCGCGCACGTGCAGTCCGGCATGGTTGGTCCGCCGGTAGGTGAGCCGGTGGACCAGCCACGGGTAACCGTGGAAGGCGAAGATCACCGGCCGGTCGTGGGTGAACAAGGTGTCGAACTCGCTGTCGGGCAGACCGTGCGGGTGTTCGTCCTGTGGTTGCAGGCGCATCAGGTCGACCACGTTCACCACACGAATCCGCAACTCCGGCAACCGTTCCCGCAGGATCGCCGCCGCGGCGAGCGTCTCCAGCGTCGGCACGTCGCCGGCGCAGGCGAGCACCACATCCGGGACGGTGCCGAGTTCGTCGTTGTGCCCGGCCCAGTCCCAGATGCCGATGCCGCGCGCGCAGTGCTCGGCGGCGTCGTGCACCGAAAGCCAGTCCGCCTGTGGCTGTTTGCCCGCGACCACCACGTTGACGTAGTGCCGTGACCGCAGGCAGTGGTCGTAGGTGGACAGCAGCGTGTTGGCGTCCGGCGGCAGGTAGACGCGCACGATCGACGGCTTCTTGTTGAGCACCACATCGAGGAATCCGGGATCCTGATGGGTGAACCCGTTGTGGTCCTGACGCCAGACATGCGAGGAGAGAAGGTAATTCAGGCTGGCGATGGGCCGTCGCCACGGCACCGCCG
Organism: Nocardia brasiliensis NBRC 14402; assembly: GCF_000308475.2. GTDB lineage: Bacteria > Actinomycetota > Actinomycetes > Mycobacteriales > Mycobacteriaceae > Nocardia > Nocardia brasiliensis. The sequence continues at coordinate 459,157 of NZ_BAFT02000110.1, forward strand.
CACTGGCGTCGAGCCATTTGGCGTGCTGGTTGAACATCGCGTCGACGATGTGGATGAACGCCTCGTAACAGGTGAACACCCCGTGCCTGCCGGTCAGCAGGTAGCCCTCCAGCAGTCCCTGGCACATGTGCTCGGACAGCACCTCGATCACCCGCCCGGCGCGGTCGAGTTTCTCGTCGTGACTGCCGATTTCGGCCTGCCAGTTGCGCCCGGTGACGTCGAGGACGTCCTGTAATCGATTGCTGGCCAGCTCGTCCGGGGCGAAGGTGAGGAAGTTGTCCGGGTTGGCCCGGGTCACTTCGCGCAACCAACCGCCGAGCACCCTGGTCGCCTCGTGCGCCGTGGCGCCGGGCGCGCTCACCTCGACCCCGAAGTCGCGCCAGTCCGGCAGGTTCAGATCGCGAACGAGCGTGCCGCCGTTGGCAATCGGGTTCGCACTCAGGCGCCGCTCACCCTCGGGCACCTGATCGAGCAGTTCCGAGACCGGTCTGCCGTGGTCGTCGAACAACTCCTCGGGACGATACGAGCGCAGCCACTGCTCCAGCACCGCACGATGATCGGGATTCGAGCGCGCTCCGGGCAGCGGCACCTGATGGGCCCGGAACGTGCCCTCGACGGGGTCGCCGTCGACCACCGGGGGGCAGGTCCATCCCTTGGGCGTGCGCAGGACGATCATCGGCCAGACCGGCCTGCTGCCGTCGGCGCCGCCGCGAGCGGCCCGTTGGATCTGTGCGATGCGTTCCATGCAGGTGTCCACCGCCGCGGCCATGGTCTGATGCACCGCGGCCGGGTCGCTGCCCGCGACCACGATCGGGTCGTATCCGTACCCGCGCAGCAGCGAGACCAGTTCGGCTTCCGGAATGCGCGCCAAAATGGTCGGGTTCGCGATCTTGTATTCGTTCAGCGCCAGAATCGGCAGCACCGCGCCGTCGCGCGCCGGATTGACGAATTTGTTGGCATGCCAGCTGGCAGCCAGCGGGCCGGTCTCCGCCTCGCCGTCGCCCACCACGCAGAACACCGTGAGATCCGGGTTGTCCAGCGCGGCGCCGTAGGCGTGCAGCAGCGAGTAGCCCAGCTCGCCGCCCTCGTGGAACGAGCCCGGCGTCTCCGGCGCGCAATGGCTGGGTACGCCGCCGGGGAAGGAGAACTGGGCGAAAAGCGCGCCCATGCCGGTCCCGTCCCGCGGAATATGGCTGTAGAGCTCGGAATACGTGCCCTCCAGCCAGGCGCACGCGTTCGGGCCCGGGCCGCCGTGTCCGGGCCCGGCCACGAACACCGCGTCCAACCCGCGTTGCCGGATCGCCCGGTTCGCGTGCACCCACACCAGATTCAGTCCGGGCACGGTGCCGAAATGGCCGAGCAGCCGCGGTTTGACGTGCTCGGCCCGCAACGGCTCGCGCAGCAGCGGATTCGCCATCAGATAGATCTGACCGACCGCCAGATAGTTCGCGGCCCGCCACCACGCGTCGATCGAGGTGAGTTCGTCGCGCTCGAGTGGTCCGTCGACGGCTGCCAGCCGATACGGCTCCGGTGCGACCGTCTCGCCGCCGGTGCTTTCGACATTGTCGGCGGCGGTGTCGCCGCCGGCGCTCGCCATGTGGGTCATGCGCCGCCTCTCCTCGTGTTCGGGGTCCTCAGTAGCCGCGATACCCAACTGAACGGTGTGCACAAGTCCGCACAGAGAATTCACGGCCAGCGTAGTGCGCGGGGGCACGGTGGGCGGGGGACTCGGACATGTCGGCTCGGACATTCGGGCCGGTGTGGTCTAGGGTCCGCCGCATGCAGACACTCGGCAGGATCATCGCGATCGGCACCATGACCGCGGCGGCGTGCACGCTGGTCGCGTGCGGCTCGGACGACAAGTCGTCGCCCGCTCCCTCCACCACCTCGGCCGCGCGGGCCGCCACCTCGGCCGCCGCGGGCCCGACGCAGAGCAAAGGCCGGGAATGCACCGCCAACGACATCGCCGTGAGCGGTGAGTTCGGCGCCGCCCCGACGATCACCATCCCGGACAACTGCGATCCGCCGAAGCAGCTGATCACCAAGGACCTGAACCCGGGCAGCGGGCCCGGCGCCGAGCCGGGCCAGCAGCTGACCATGAACTACGCGCTGATCACCTGGTCCAACAAGCAGAAGAAGGACAGCTCCTTCGACCGCGGCAAGCCGTTCCAGCTCACCCTCGGCGCGGGCCAGGTCATCCAAGGCTGGGACCAGGGCCTGGTCGGCGTGCAGCAGGGCGCGCGCCGGCTGCTGATCGTGCCGCCGGACCTCGGCTACGGCGCGGGCGGTCGCGGGATCGCGCCGAACGAAACGCTGGTCTTCGTCACCGACGCCGTGTCGATCGGAAAGTAGGGGCTGGGCGACCGGCCGAGTGCAGCCCGCCCCGGCCGGTCAACTAACCTGGTCGGGATGCGTACGCCGCGTCCCTCGCCACCCGGCGGGTGCCGGTGTCCCGGAGCATGTCCGGGATGACGGGGGATCGCGTCTCAACCAGAACAGACGACGAACAAGGAGCATGTCCGTGAAGAGCACCGTCGAGCAGCTGAGCCCGACCCGGGTCCGGATCAATGTCGAGGTGCCCTTCGAGGAACTGAAGCCCGACTTCGATCGCGCGTACAAGGCACTGGCCAAGCAGGTCAAGATCCCCGGCTTCCGTCCCGGCAAGGCGCCGGCCAAGCTGCTCGAGGCCCGCCTGGGCCGCGGCGCGGTGCTCGAGCAGGTCGTCAACGACGTGCTGCCGGGCCGCTACAGCGAGGCCGTCACCGCAGGTCAGGTGAAGGTCATCGGTCAGCCCGAGATCGAGATCACCAAGATCGAGGACGGCGAGGAGCTCGCCTTCACCGCCGAGGTCGACGTGCGCCCGGAGATCACGCTGCCCGCCTACGACGGCATCGAGGTGACCGTCGACGCGTTCACCATCGGTGACGAGGACATCGAGGAGCAGCTGCTCTCGTTGCGCCAGCGCTTCGGCACCCTGACCGGTGTCGAGCGGGCCGTGCAGGACGGCGATTTCGTCTCCATCGACCTGTCCGCCACCGTGGACGGCGAAGAGGTGCCCGAGGCGGCCACCACCGGCCTGTCCCACGAGGTCGGCTCCGGCCAGCTGATCGAGGGCCTCGACGAGGCGCTCATCGGCCTGAACTCCGGTGAGTCCAAGGAGTTCACCTCCACCCTGGTGGCCGGTGAGCACGCGGGCAAGGAAGCCGTCATCACCGTCACCGTGCAGTCGGTGAAGGAGCGCGAGCTGCCCGCCGCCGATGACGACTTCGCCCAGCTGGCAAGCGAATTCGACACCCTGGACGAGCTCAAGGAAGACCTGCGCACCCGGGTGGAGCGCAGCAAGAAGGTGCAGCAGGCCGGCGAGATCCGGGACAAGGTGCTCGAGACCCTGCTGGAGCAGGTCGAGGTGCCGCTGCCCGAGGCTGTCGTCAAGGCCGAGATCGACGCCGTCACCCACGACGCGGTGCACGGCTTCGACCACGACGAGGCCAAGCTCGCCGAGGCGCTGGAGGCGCAGGGCTCGAGCCGCGAAGAGTTCGACAAGGACGCCAAGGAGTCCGCCGAGAAGTCGGTGAAGACCCAGCTGCTGCTGGACGCGATCGCCGAGGCGGACAACACCCAGGTCGGCCAGGAAGAGCTCACCGAGCGGATCCTGTTCCAGTCGCAGCGTTACGGCCTGGCACCGGAGCAGTTCATCCAGCAGGTGCAGCAGGCGGGCCAGCTCGGCGCGATCTTCGCCGACGTCCGTCGCGGCAAGGCGCTGGCGGGCGTGGTCGGCAAGGTCAAGGTGACCGACTCCGCGGGCAACGCCGTGGACACCGCCGAAATGTTCGGTGCGCCTGAGGATTCCGCGCCGGAGATCGACGCCGACGGCGTGGTCGAGGTCGAGTCGGACGAGACCGCCGCGGCGAAGGCAGAGTAGTAGAGCACAGCGCAGCTGAGCGCCGCGAAGTTGCGCTGTGAGCGAAGTAGGGCGGTACCGGGAGTTCGGTGCCGCCCTGCTTCGTTAATGTTTGTGACAACGAACCAGAGATGGCCGTCGGCCAGCGAGCCGGTATGAGAAGGCAGGTATCCGTGACAAGTAATCAGGCAGGGATCGCTATGACGTCCGCGACTGCTGGGCTCAACCTCAGTGATTCGGTGTACGAGCGCCTGCTTCGCGAGCGCATCATCTTCCTCGGCACCCAGGTCGACGACGACATCGCGAACAAGATCTGCGCGCAGATCCTGCTGCTCACGGCGGAGGATCCGACCAAGGATATTTCGCTCTACATCAACTCGCCGGGTGGCTCGGTGACCGCCGGTATGGCCATCTACGACACCATGCAGTTCGCCGAGTGCGATATCCGCACCGTCGGCATGGGCCTGGCCGCCTCGATGGGCCAGTTCCTGCTCACCGCGGGCACCAAGGGCAAGCGCCTGGCCCTGCCGCACGCACGGATCATGATGCACCAGCCCTCGGCCGGTATCGGTGGTTCGGCCGCCGATATCGCGATCATGGCCGAGCAGTTCGCGCACACCAAGCGTGAGCTGAACGAACTGCAGGCGCAGCACACCGGCAAGTCCGTGGAGCAGGTCACGGCCGACGCCGACCGCGACCGCTGGTTCACCGCCAAGGAGGCCCTGGAATACGGCTTCATCGACCGGGTCGTCAGCCACGCGAACCAGACCGGCGGCGTGAGCGACAACTAGGCGCGATCGGCGACTCTTCGCCGGTGCCAACGCCCCAGCCGCTTACCCACAGAGACTTTGGAGACCAAGATGGCCAACCAGTTTGACCCACGCGCACTCGGCGGCATGGCGCCGCAGGGCCCGCAGTCGCGCTACATCCTGCCGTCGTTCATCGAGCACTCGAGCTTCGGCGTCAAAGAGTCCAACCCGTACAACAAGCTGTTCGAGGAGCGCATCATCTTCCTCGGCGTGCAGGTGGACGACGCCTCCGCGAACGACGTGATGGCGCAGCTGCTCGTGCTCGAGTCGCTCGACCCGGACCGCGACATCACCATGTACATCAACTCGCCCGGTGGCTCGTTCACCTCGCTGATGGCCATCTACGACACCATGCAGTACGTGCGCGCCGATGTCGCGACCGTCTGCCTGGGTCAGGCTGCCTCGGCCGCCGCCGTGCTGCTCGCGGCCGGCACCCCGGGCAAGCGCGCCTGCCTGCCCAACGCCCGCGTGCTGATCCACCAGCCGTCGCTGGAGGGTGGCATCCAGGGTCAGGTGTCGGACCTGGAGATCCAGGCCGCCGAAATCGAGCGCATGCGGCGCCTGATGGAGACCACGCTGGCCCGGCACACCGGTAAGGACGCGGACACCATCCGCAAGGACACCGACCGCGACAAGATTCTCACCGCCGAAGAGGCCAAGGAATACGGGATCGTTGATACGGTGTTCGACTATCGCAAGCTCAGCGCACAGAAGTGATCTCGTCGCGTGTCGCCGTTTCCCGGCGGCGATTCGCGCGCGAATAGCTGTACCCCACGGAGTTCCGGCCGGGAAGCACGCCAGGTGGCATGCGGCCCGGCCGGACTGCTTCAATGACGACGTCGGCGCCGAAACACTTCGGTCTCCGGCGTCGATGAACAAGCGGCCGGAGCTCGAACAGGCCGTCGCAATGACAGAACGCGCTCCGGTGCCGTGAGAACTCGCACAACCCGGCGGAGAAACATGCTCGAGTTGTCGACCTCCATCGCACACACCAGGTACGGTCAACCTAGGGACCTTTGCTCCCGGTTGACAGCACTGCCGTACACACCGGAACCGGTCGACGCGTTTTCGACCACGCCGTGGTGCCGACAAGCAAGGCGGCAGATAGCTGGCAACCTGGACGACGGTTGCACGCGGACAAGGAAGTAGGGACCCACGAGATGGCGCGCATCGGAGATGGCGGCGATCTGCTGAAATGCTCGTTCTGCGGAAAGAGCCAGAAGCAGGTCAAGAAGCTCATTGCGGGACCAGGGGTGTACATCTGCGACGAGTGCATCGATCTGTGCAACGAGATCATCGAGGAAGAACTCGCCGAGTCCAGCGAGGTCAAGCTCGATGAACTGCCCAAGCCGGCGGAGATCCGGGACTTCCTGGAGAACTACGTCATCGGGCAGGACACCGCCAAGCGCACGCTCGCGGTGGCCGTGTACAACCACTACAAGCGCATTCAGGCCGGCGACAAGGGCCGCGACAGTCGCGGCGAGGTCGTCGAGCTCACCAAGTCGAACATTCTGATGCTCGGGCCCACCGGCTGCGGCAAGACCTACCTCGCGCAGACCCTGGCCAAGATGCTCAATGTTCCGTTCGCCATCGCCGACGCGACCGCGCTGACCGAGGCGGGCTACGTCGGTGAGGATGTCGAGAACATCCTGCTGAAGCTGATCCAGGCCGCGGATTACGACGTGAAGCGCGCCGAGACCGGCATCATCTACATCGACGAGGTCGACAAGATCGCCCGCAAGAGCGAGAACCCGTCGATCACCCGCGACGTCTCCGGCGAGGGCGTGCAGCAGGCGCTGCTGAAGATCCTGGAGGGCACCCAGGCGAGTGTGCCGCCGCAGGGCGGCCGCAAGCACCCGCACCAGGAGTTCATCCAGATCGACACCACCAACGTGCTTTTCATCGTGGCGGGCGCGTTCGCCGGCCTGGAGAAGATCGTCTCCGACCGGACCGGCCACCGCGGCATCGGTTTCGGCGCCGAGGTGCGCTCCAAGGCCGAGGTCGACACCACCGACCACTTCGCCGAGGTGATGCCGGAGGATCTGATCAAGTTCGGTCTGATCCCCGAGTTCATCGGCCGGCTGCCGGTCGTCGCGTCGGTGACCAACCTGGACAAGGATTCGCTCGTCAAGATCCTGTCCGAGCCGAAGAACGCTCTGGTCAAGCAGTACATCCGGTTGTTCGAGATGGACGGTGTGGACCTGGAGTTCACCACCGACGCGCTCGAGGCGATCGCCGATCAAGCCATCCTGCGTGGCACCGGCGCCCGTGGCCTGCGCGCCATCATGGAGGAAGTGCTGCTGCCGGTCATGTACGACATCCCCAGCCGCGACGACGTCGCCAAGGTTGTCGTTGATTCCGACACCGTCACCGAGAACGTGCTGCCGACGATCGTGCCGCGCAAGGCGCAGCGCACCGAGCGCCGGGAGAAGTCGGCCTAGTCCTTCGGTACGGACGTACCGTCGAGAGAAGCCACCGCGAGTCGCGGTGGCTTCTTCGGTTTATCGCGAGTCGTCGCTGGGTAATCTGGTTTGAGGGTTGAGTAGACAGCCCAGCTCGGGATGGCACCGTCGCATCAGGGCGAAAAACTTGCCGGCAACCGGACTTCACTTTGCCGCGCGCGACAGGACCGAGGTCCTCATGTCGACCACACTCGCTACTTCATCATTCCTCGTCGACAACAAGGCGAGAGCCGCGACCATCCCGAAGCGAGGTGGGGCACCGAGTCGAGTCACGGTGCCGAATCGGCCCGACCCCTTGGACCGGCTGCGCGTATCCCTGACGGCGCCCAGCGACACAGTGACACTGTGTGCGCTCGCCGGTGAGGTCGATTTCTACACCGCTGAGCTGTTCCGCTCCCGGCTGACCGATGCGCTCGGCAACGCTGCCTCGACCGTGGTCATCGACCTGTCCCAGGTGACCTTCTTCGGCGTTGCCGGGCTGCAGGTGCTGCTCGAGGCCCGGACCTGGGCCGAGCACATCGGCCGCAGGATTCGCCTGGTCACAGGCCCGCGCTGCGTGAATCGGCTGCTCGCCGCGGGCGGGGACGTCGCCGCCTTCGACACCACGGACAATCTCGCCGACGCGGTGCTCGCCTCCTGACCGCCGTCGGCGGACACTACGATTCGAGCATGTTCGCCCACCGCCGCCTCGAGCGGAAGATCGACGCACTGCACGTCAAGCTGGATCTGATCCTCGATCATCTGGGGATCCAGGAACGTCCCGACCTGACCACCGCCAAACCCATCCCCGCGATGCCGGTCGCTCCGCGTCCCGTATCGTTCAGCTGGGCCGAGATCGATGACCTTCTGGTGCAGGGCAAGAAGATTCAAGCTATCAAGCGCTACCGCGAGCTCACCGGTGCGGGGTTGAAAGACGCCAAAGACGCTGTGGAGCAACACGAACGCCGGTACTGAGCGCGGTTTCCGTCATAGCGGCACCGGTCGCTCGTGCACCACATGCTTCATCACCAGGGTCGAAGTGAGGTGTTGCACACCGGGCAGCGTCGCCAGGCGCTCGTCGTAAAGCTGTTGGAACGCAGGCAGATCCGCGGCTACGACGCGCAACAGGAAATCGGGATCGCCGAACAGGCGCTGTGCTTGCAGCACATGCGGTATCTCCGCGACCGCCTGCTCGAACGCGGCGACGGTGGGGCGATCCTCCTGCCGCATCGTGACGAAGACCAGCGCCTCGAAGGTCAAACCGACGGCCGCCGCGTCGACCAGTGCGCGATAGCCGCGGATCACCCCCGACTTCTCCAGCTCCCGCAACCGGCGGTGACACGGCGAGAGACTGAGGCGCACCCGGGCGGCGAGCTCGGTGATCGTCAAACGGCCGTCGTGCTGTAGCTCGGCAATAATCTTCCGGTCGATCCGATCCATGCGGAAGATTCTTCCACAATCTGGGGCTCACCTGCGAAAAGTTGGAATCACCTCCCCGTTGATCGCACCTATCCTTCCTGGGGGTCGCTGTTCGAGGGAGAGGGTTGGGTATGGCTGTCGGGTACATCGCCGCGTTCTGGACGGTGTCGGTGCTGCTGATCCTGGTTCCCGGTGCGGACTGGGCGTACGCGATCGCCGCGGGCCTGCGGGAGCGGTCGGTGGTGCCCGCGGTCGGCGGGCTGCTGCTGGGTTATGTCGCGCTGACCGTGGTGGTCGCGACCGGCGTCGCGGCGGTCGTCGATCGGAATCCGGTTGTGCTGACGGCACTTACGGTGTTCGGCGGGCTGTATCTGATGTGGCTCGGCGGGACGACGCTGGCCGCGTCGAACGCACCCACCGCAGTGGCGGGGGAGCAGAACCCCGCGCCGTGGGGCGCGAGCCTGTTGCGCGGCATCGGGATCAGCGGCCTGAATCCCAAGGCGCTGTTGCTTTTCGTGGCATTGCTGCCGCAGTTCACCGACCGGACCGGGAGCTGGCCGCTCGCCGCTCAGATCGGCGCACTGGGATTGATCCACACCCTCAGCTGCGCGGTGATCTACTTGGGCGTCGGCATGCTGGCTCGGACTGTGCTGCGTGCCCGGCCCACCGCGGCCCGGATCGTCACCAGAATCTCCGGCGTGGCAATGCTTTTGATCGGCGGGCTGCTGCTGGTGGAGCGGTTGATCTGAGTCCTACTCCGCTGTTACGCGTCCACCGACTTCGATCAGCCCGCCCGGCTGCGGTGCGGTCGCGATGATCGAACCGCGACCTTGCGAAATATGCAGGGGGCGTGCGAGTTCGGCGGTGAGGAGCAGGGCGGCGGCGCCTGTTGCTTCGTCCTCATCGATACCGTCACCACGGCCGGGGAAGGCGCGGGCGCGCACGTGACCGGCCTGCTCGTCCTGCCATGCCCAAGCGTAGATCCATTCACCCGGCTCGGGCACGGTCAGCGCGTCCACGTCGGCCGCGGATCCGTACTGGCGCAACGTCCGTGGCGGTGCCCACTCGGATCGTGCTGCGATATAGGTGAATTCGTCGTCATAGCGGACACCGACGACGCCCGCCGCGGTCACGAGTTCGGACGCACCGAGCAGCCAGGCCGTCCCCACGCACGGATGCCCGGCGAAGGGGAGGCGCACCGTCGGGGTGTAGATATCGATGACCCCGCGCTCGGCGTCATCGACGAACACCGTCTCACTGAACCCCAACTCCGCGGCAAAGCGTTGCCGCGCCGCCACATCCGCCACAGCAGCCCCGTCCCGCACCACCCCGAGCCGGTTCCCGAAACCGCCCCCTGGTCCACAGAACACGCGCAACACGTCGTACTCGATCACCCGACGAGTCAACCACGCCCGCACCGGTGAATGCAGGCGCATTCGGCGGCGGGTGAGTGTGCGTACCAGCCGGTGGCGGCAGGGGTGCACGCATGCGTAGCGGCCACTGTGCCGCCGCAGCCGCACCCCCTCTGCGTTCCCGCACCCGCTGTGGCAGGCCGTAGCGGGTGCGAAGGCTCAGAAAGGGTGCGACGCAGCAGAAGAGCGCAGCGGCTCAGCGAGCGCGGCGGCGGGCGGCGGCATGCGACGGCGGGCGGCGATCCCTCTCGACTCCGATGACGAGGCGGTGTGCGGTGGCGCGGGGAGGGTGCGCATGCGCAGCAGCCGCTGCGCCACCACCGGATCGGCGCGGCCGATAACCAAGTGCCGCAGCCGCACCCGTTCTGTGTTAGCGCACCGGCTGTGGCAGGTCGTAGGGGGTGCGAAGGCTCAGAAAGGGTGCGGCGCAAAGGAAGCGGGGGCAGCGGGTCGTGACGCTGAGTGGTGGCCGGAGTTGTCGTGGCTGCGCCATCGCGAATTGGTGCCGGGGCGGCCACGCCTCGTGGCGGCCCCGGGTACCAGGACGACCGGGCTACTGGTGGCCGAGCACTGGGTGGGGGTGGTAGGGGGTTTCCAGGGTGGTGATTTCGGCTTCGGTGAGGTGTAGTCGCACGGCGTCGAGGGCGTCGTTCAGGTGGTTCGGTTTGGTGGCGCCGATGATGGGGGCGGTGACGCCGGGGCGGCCGAGGAGCCAGGCGAGGGCGATCTGGGCTGGGGGCAGGTCGCGGGCGGCGGCTACATGGCGGACCGCGTCTACGACGTCGAAGTCGTTGTCGGTGTACATGTTTGCGGCGATGTGGTCGGAGCTGGAGCGGGCGGTGGTGGGGTGGCCGCCGCGGGTGCGGGAGCCGGTGAGGAGTCCGCGGGCGAGCGGACTCCAGGGGATCACGCCGACACCCTGGTCGCGGCAGAGCGGGAGCATTTCGCGTTCCTCCTCCCGGTAGACGAGGTTGTAGTGGTTCTGCATCGCGACGAACTTCGTCCAGCCGTGCGTGTCGGCGACGTGCTGTGCCTTCGCGAACTGCCAGGCGAACATGCTGGACGCGCCGATATACCGAGCTTTCCCGGCGGCGACCACGTCGTGAAGGGCCTGCATGGTTTCCTCGATCGGCGTCTCGTCGTCCCAGCGGTGGATCTGATACAGGTCGACGTGGTCGACCCCCAACCGGTCGAGCGAAGCGTCGATGGCGGACATGATGTGCTTGCGGGACAGGCCTTTGTCGTTCGGTCCGGAACCCATCGGGAAGTACACCTTGGTGGCCAGCACGTAGTCGTCGCGGCGCGGGAACAGCTTGCCCAGCAGCCGCCCGGTGATCGATTCGCTGACTCCCGCGGAGTACATGTCCGCGGTGTCGAAGAAGTTCACCCCGGACTCGACCGCCTGCCGGACGATCGGTTCGGCGGCGTCTTCGCCGAGCACCCATGCCCACGACGCGGGGTCGCCGTAGCTCATCATGCCCAGGCAGATCCGGGACACGGTGAGGCCGGTGCTGCCCAATCGGCGGTATTCCATCAGTTCTCCTCGTTGTCGTGTTGTCGGTGGATCGAGACGCCCGCGGCGATCAGCGCGATGCCGGCCAGTTCCTGGACGGTGGGGACTTGGGCGAGCACCACGATCCCGATCACCGCCGCGACCGCGGGCAGGATGCTGAGCAGCAGGGCGAAGGTGTTGCGGCGTAATCGCGCCATGGCGAGCTGATCGGTCACGTAAGGAATGACCGAGGAACAGAGCCCGACGCCGATCCCGGCGAGCAATGCCACGGGACTGGTGAACGCTGGGACGGCAGCGCCGAGACAGAACGGCATCGCCACCACCGCGGCGATCGACATCGCGGCTGCGAGCTGGTCGAGGCCGGAAACCGCTGTGCTGTTGGCGATCCGGTGGCCGAGCAGCACGTACAGCAGGAACAGCGCGCAGTTGGCGAACGCGAAGACGAATCCGATCGGCGCGCCGGCCAGTTGGATATCGGTCAGCGCGACGACCCCGCCGACGGCGAGCACAAGGGCGATCATGTTGCGCCCGTTGCGCAGACCGATCGCGGCGAGCACGATCGGCCCGAGGAATTCGATCGCGCCGACGGTGGCCAGCGGCAGCCGCGCGATGGCGAGATAGAACGTCGCGTTCATCGCCGCGAGCACGATCCCGAGGGCGAACAGCTCCCGTCGCTGTTCAGAGGTGCCGTGCCGGAGCAACCGCCATGGCCTGCGCCAGATCGCGAACACCAGTGCGGCGCTGACGATCCGCAGCCACGCCACGCCGAGCACATCCACCCGGGCGAACAGCAGCACGGCGCAGGCGGGACCGAGGTAGTGGAAGACCGCGCTGATGCCGAAGTAGGCCACGGCGGGTACGCGTGGGGCCGTGCGTTGTGCGATGCCCCGCGACGATTCGGTCATGCGGAGTATCTTCCGAAGAAATACCCGCGGCCGGAATGGCACTATCCAGGAAGATGGCGTGAGTTGTCTGGAAAATCAAGGCAGAACAGCCACATCGCCTTCACCGATCGGGCGCGGCTGTTGGACGAGGTGAATGTGCGCCTGCTCGACGAGTTGCACGCCGATCCGCGACTGTCCATGTCCGAACTCGCGCGCCGCGTCGGCATGTCGGCGCCGGCGGTCACCGAGCGGGTACAGCGCCTGGAGCAGAGTGGCGTGATCACCGGCTTCCGGATGGAGGTCGACCCGGCCGCGCTCGGCATGCCGGTGACCGCTCTTGTGCGCATCCGGCCCGGGCCCGGCCAACTGCCCAAGATCGTGGCGGCCGCTCGCGACACCCCGCAGGTGGTCGAGTGTTTCCGGATCACCGGCGAAGACTGTTTCCTGCTGAAGGTGCACGGCCCGTCGATCAGCGAACTGGAGGAACTGCTCGACGGGTTCCTCATGTTCGGCCAGACCACCACCTCGATCGTGGTATCCGAGCCGGTGCCCCGCCGCCCCTTACCCGTCCCGATGCAGCACAGGCGTTAGCGAGCGCGGCGGGTGGGCTGCGTGTGCCCAGCGGCCGCTGCGCCGCCGAACCCGAGTGTCGTAGCCGCACCCGTTCTGTGTTCGCGCACCTGCTGGGGCGGGTCGTAGAGGGTGCGAAGGCTCAATAGGGGTGCGGCGCAGCAGAAGAGCGCCGCGGTGGGCCAAGTGCTCCAGCTGGGCGGGTTGATGGCAGCCGAGGTTTGGAGCGGCTGTGCGATCGCGGAGCGGTGTGGGCGGCGCAGCAAGTCGTGCTGCGGCCCAGCAGTCGTGCGCGGCTCACCAAAACGGTGCATCGCTCAGCAAGTGGCGCACGGTCGAGCAAGTGGTGTGCGGCCCAGCGAGTGGTGTTTGGCCCAGCGAGTGGTGTGCGGCCCAGCGAGTGGTGTGCGGCCCAGCAATGGGGTTCGTCGTCAAGCGAGCTTGTTCGTCGCTCGGCAAGTGGTGTGCTGCCGAGGAAGTGGTGCGCGGTCGAGCAGTAGCTCACTGCCAGCGAGTGGTGTGCTGCTCAGCGAGTGATGCGGCGCTCAGCAAGAGGTGCCCGTTCAGCAAGTGGTGCCTGGCCCAACAAGAGGTGCGTCGCTCAGCAAGAGGTGCGCGGTCGAGCAGTTGTGCCCCGCTCACGAAGTGGTGCCTCGCCCGACAAAGTTTTGCCCGCCGAACAGTCGTGCGGGGAGCGTGCGGCCTTCGCCGCGCTCGTGCGATTACGCGCGGGCGGTGTTGAGCAGACCGCTTTCGGCCCGCGGCCAGGGGGTGTTGGGGTTGTCGCGGATGTGCTCGGTGGCGCGCGCGATCGCTTGGCTGTAGCGCGAATTCGCGGCGTCGTGGGTGAGCAGCGCGACGCCGATCATCACCGGCGCGACGGCGTGCACGCCGGCGTCGAACCAGCGGCCGTCGCGGACATGCGGGTAGGTGTTGAGCCCGACCGTCAGTGCGAGCAACGCGACCTCGGCCGCGACGACCTGGGTGCGACTGTCCAGTACGCCCCACTCGGTGATCTTGGTGGTGCCCACCATGATGATCACCAGACAGACGCTGATCATCGCCTCGACCAGGTAGCTGAACCAGTACAGCGGGTCGCCGGCGCCGTCCGGCGCGATGTTGTGCTGCACGTTGACCGCCGACCACAGCATGCCCGCGATCACCACGCCGGCCAGCGCGCGCAGCGACCACGTCCGGTGCCGGTACAGCGACGCCAGCTGGGCGTGCGGGCTGGATTCGCGGCGTTGCGCGGCAATGGCCTTGCGCGCCATCAGCAGATCGCGGATGTCGGCCTTGTCGATGGCCTCCTTGGTCTGCCGGGCGCGGTCGGCCGCGGCGGACACGGCCTGGGCGTACTTCCACCGCTGGCCGCGCTCCTGCGTGCGGATGCGTTCGGCCAGCTCGCGCTCGGCCTCCAGCTCGTCCTCGGCCAGTGCATCGGTCAGCGCGGGATCGAACTGGTAGGCCAGCCGTCCGCGGGCCCGCTCGACCCGCCTGGCCAGCTGTGCGACTTCGTCGATGGGGTGTTCGTCGGGCATGCGGCTCCAAAAGTGGATGTGCTGAACGGAACTCGACAAATAGCAAGACGCCGGGCAGCCCGCTCACCGAGAGCTGGGTCCCAGCTCGATGAGAGGGTATCGGACGGGAGGCCCCGATACCCACTCTTCCTAGTCGATTCCGCGCGCCAACAACACGCCACGCGGTCGATTGCACCGAAAAACGCGGCGTGTCACTCCGGTTCGATGGCCATGTCGTCCTGGCTCCAGAAGGCGCGCATGCGCACGATCTTGCCCGACTCGTCGAATTCCATGTAGTCGATGGGCGACATGGTGAAGCGCTGGCCGCCGACGCGCGTGATGATCGTGAACTGGAAGGCCACCTCGTTGCCCGCGACGCGCACCGAGTCGGTGCGCAACTCGGTCTCGCGGTCCAGGGGCGCGAGGATGTCGTAGAACTCGCGGATGGCATCGTGCCCGTGCCGCACCGGTGCGCCCACCGGATCTTCGACGGTCGCCTCCGGCGCGTAGAGCTCGACGATGGCTTCGGTCGGACCCGAGCCGACCAACTTGACGTACCGGTCGACGACATCACGGATCTGCTCGGTCATCTGAACTCCTGCGGAATTGGAACGTGTTCTAATTCCGGCAGCGTAGCAGCATGTCGGCGCGGACGAAACGGCAACGGGCGGGATGGTTTCGCCCATCCCGCCCGAGGGTGTCTGCCGCTATCCGGCGGCGGCGAACCCGGCGCGCAGATCGGCGAGGATGTCCTCGATTCCCTCGATGCCCACCGCGAGCCGGACCAGTCCCGGGGTGACGCCGGAGCTGAGTTGCTCGTCGGGGGTCAGCTGGGAGTGCGTGGTGGAGGCCGGGTGGATGACCAGCGAGCGCACGTCGCCGATATTGGCGACGTGGCTGTGCAGCGTCAGCGCCTCGACGAAACGTTTGCCCGCGTCGACGCCGCCGGCGAGTTCGAATCCGATCACCGCGCCCGCGCCCCGCGGCGCCAGCGTCTTCCCGCGCTCGTACCACGGTGAGGACGGCAGCCCGGCATAGGACACCGAGGTGACTTCCGGCCTGCTGCTGAGGAATTCGGCCACCTGGTGGGCATTGCTCACGTGTCGCTCGATGCGCAGGCTCAGCGTCTCCAGCCCCTGGCTGATCAGGAACGCGTTGAACGGCGAGACCGCCGCGCCCAGATCCCGCAGCAGCTGCACGCGGGCCTTGAGCGCGAACGCGGGCGCACCCAGATCCGCGTACACCACACCGTGGTAACTGGGATCGGGCACCACGAAGCCGGGGAAACGCGGCTCCTCGCCGGACCGGACGGTCCAGTCGAAGGTGCCGCCGTCGACGATGACGCCGGCGATGGCCGAGCCGTGCCCGCCGAGGTACTTGGTCGCCGAGTGCACCACGATGTCGGCACCATGCGCGAAGGGCTGGATCAAATACGGTGTGGCGACGGTGTTGTCGACGATGAGCGGAACGCCCGCGGCATGCGCGACGTCGGCGATGCCGCGGATGTCGAAGATGTGGTTCTGCGGATTCGAGATGGTCTCGCCGTAGAACGCCTTGGTGTTCGGCCGGATCGCGGCGCGCCACTGTTCGAGGTCGTCCGGGTCGTCGACGAAGGACACCTCGATGCCGAGCTTGGGCAGCGTGTAGTGGAAGAGGTTGTAGGTGCCGCCGTACAGCCGCGGACTGGACACCAGGTGATCACCCGCGCCCGCCAGATTCAGGATCGCCAGCGTCTCCGCCGCCTGCCCGGACGAGAGCAGCAGCGCCGCGACGCCACCCTCGAGCGCCGCGATCCGCTGCTCCACCGCGTCCTGGGTGGGGTTCATGATCCGGGTGTAGATGTTGCCCGGCTCGGCGAGGCCGAACAGCGCGGCGGCGTGGTCGGTGTCGCGGAAGGTGTAGGAGGTGGTCTGGTAGATCGGCAGCGCGCGGGCGCTGGTCGTGCCGTCAGGGACCTGACCGACATGGACCTGCTTGGTCTCGAAACTCCACGTCGCGGACGGGTCGAGCGACTCTGTCATCGATGCTCCTGGGTTATCGCGGTGGCTAGTTGGTGATCAGGGTGGTTTCGACCGGTGTGGCGCCGGTGCTGAGATCGAGGACCGGGCAGTGCGCGTCGACCGAGCGCTGGAGTTGCGCGTAGCGCTGCGGCGTCTCCGGACCGGAGATCCGGACGGTCACCCGGACGGCCTGGAAGCCGGCGCGGACGCTGTCGTCCAAGCCGAAGAAGCCGCGGACGTCGAGGTCTCCCTCGGCCTGGATATCGAGTTCGTCGACGGTGATCCCGAGTCGCTGGGCCCAGAAGCGGTAGGTCACCACCTGGCAGGAGATCAGCGCGGCGAGGTAGACCTCGACGGGATTGGCGGCGGTGTCCGCGCCGCCGAGCGTGGGTGGTTCGTCCACCCGGACGACGTGCCGGCGCGCGGTGATCGTGCTGCCCACGGTGCCTTCCGGGGTGCCTGCGGCACGGAACACCACCAGCGCGTTCGCGGGGTCGGTCGCGACCGCTTGCGCGGTGGCGTCGCCGATGTCGTTGAGCGGAGTGCTCAGATGAGTGGTCACGGCTGTGAACGGTAGGAAGCCGGGCACGCGCTGACGATGGTTTGATTCGGACAGAACCCAACGGTGGACGCCGCTGCTTTCGTCCTCGTTCGACGCCTGCGGGGGCGGTCAAGCAATGGATCCGCTCAATCGTCGAACGGGCGACGGCGCTTCGGCCCGTCGCGAAGTCCCCCCAAAGTTTGGCTTGCCCCCGCAGTCGCTCTTCTTTTGTCGGCACCAACGCTGACGGGACACGGTGACGATCGGGGAAACCGATCGCGCCCGGAGCCGGAAATCGCCGTTGATCTCCCGTGGTTCGCCGTTGAACCTTGATCCCGCGCTGATGCTTTCGTCCATTGTGTCGCATCGGTCGGGTGCGGTGTTACGTCCGTTTCGGTGTGCGGACCGGGAGTCCTTGTTCATCCCATTTGCCCGTTGTGTGCCGCTCGATTACTGCTTTCAACGGCCCCGGTCCAGGAAACTCATCGCTAACTCCGCCGAAATGGTCCCGGTGTGTCGACCTTGCGCTGCCGGTGAAGTGCTGTTTACTCGGTCCGGTCAACCAGATGTTCGAGTGACGAGTGGAAGCGGAGGAGACATGGCACTGCCTACCATGACCGCGGAGCAGCGCACTGAGGCGCTGGCCAAAGCGGCAGCGGTCCGCAAGGCGCGCTCCGAACTGATCGGCAAGGTGAAGGCGGGCAAGGTTTCGGTCGCCGATCTGCTGAAGAAGGCCGACTCCGATGAGCTGGTCAAGAAGACCAAGGTCGCCGCGGTGATCAAGGCTCTGCCCGGTGTCGGACCGGTGAAGGCGGCCAAGCTGATGGACCAAGCCGAGATCCCGGAAGATCGTCGTATCGGTGGGCTCGGCGCGCGGCAGCGTGCGGCCCTGCTCGACGCCCTGAAGGACTGACGGGGCTAAGCGGACCGAACAGCTCTACCTCGGTGGCGCGGCTGAGCCCGCGCACGACCGCATAGACAGTTCAAACGCCCCACAGCGCCGGCACGGGCTGTGGGGCGTTGTCGTCTTAACCGCGTTTGCGGCGCGGAAACCGGACGTTGATCGGGCTCGGATCCGACATCGGGATATCGCCGCGCGGCGGCAGTAGTACGCAGGCCGCGGCGAGCGCCACCAGCAGGGCCGAGGCGAGCACGCTCAGCGTGAAACTCACGGTGCTCATCCCCTCGGGTTGGTGGAAGAGGTGATAAACGACATGCGGCACGCTGAAGAAGAGCCAGCCCAGGCCCGCGATCCGTGCCACGCTGGTGCCGTCGACCACCAGCGCGGCAATCGATACCGCGGTCAAGGCGAGGAAGAACGCGCCGACATCGGCCGCGAGATGATGGTTGTAGGGGCCGTCCGCCGCGACCCACCGCATGCCGAAACCGGGAAAGCTGGTGTACCAGGAGTGCGGCGCCACCGTGGCCCACAGTCCGCTGATCGCGCCCTGAACGGCCAACACCACCAAGATGATTCGAGTCGCCAGCAGGCGGCGGCGATACTGCTCGAACCGCATCCGCACGCGCAGCCCCTCCTGCGTGCCCTCCACCGAAATCCGCATCGGTCTCTCCGTTCCCGCCGAACCGCTCCGATCACGTAGCTGTCACGGTAAAGCCGGCCTTCGGGCCGGGCAAGGGTGCTCAGGCCGGCATCGGCGTGGCGTTCGAGGCGACGACCCGATCCGGGTGGGTGTAGACGTTCATCGTGTCGCCGCGCAGGAAACCCACCAGCGTGAGCCCTGCCTCGGCGGCCAGGTCGACCGCGAGCGAACTGGGCGCCGAGACCGCGCCGAGCATCGGAATGCCCGCCATCACCGCCTTCTGCACCAGCTCGAACGAGGCGCGCCCGCTCACGATGAGCACCAGATCGGCGGCGGGGACCCGATTCTGCCGCAGCGCCCAGCCGATCACCTTGTCCACCGCGTTGTGCCTGCCGATGTCCTCGCGCACGGCGAGCACCGTGCCGTCGGCGGCGAACAGGCCCGCCGCGTGCAGCCCGCCGGTGGCCTCGAACAGGGATTGCTTGCCGCGCAACGTCTCCGGCATGCCGCCGAGCGTGTGCGGGTCCACCACGATGCCCTTCTCGGCGATCGGATAGCGGGTGTTCTTGCGCACCTCATCCAGGGCGGTCTTCCCGCAGAGCCCGCAGGCGCCGGTGGTCAGGAAGCTGCGGGTCTGCACCGGGACCGGATTGCGCAGCGTGAGATCGAGGACGTTGTAGGTGTTGCGGCCGTCGTCGTCGGTGCCCGAACAGTAGCGGGCCGCCGTGATGTCCTCGGCGACGCCGATCATGGCCTCGCTCAAGAGAAATCCGTGCACCAGGTCCACGTCGTTGCCGGGCGTGCGCATGGTGACGGTCAGTGACCGGCCGCCGATCCGGATCTCCAGCGGCTCTTCGACGGCCAGGGTGTCGGGGCGCTGGATCTCCCCGGTCGGCGAGATCCGGCGCGTCCGGCGGCGGGCGGTGACTCTACTCATGACTGGCACGCTGCAATCTGATGGTGACCGATTTGGAGACCGGCGTATTCGACCGCGCCGCGACATGGTCCAGTGGCACAAGCGGATTCGTCTCGGGGTAGTAGGCGGCCGCGTTACCGCGCGGGGTCGGATAGCCGACCAGGCGGAAACCCTCGACGCGGCGCTCGGTGCCGTCGGTCCACTCCGAGATCACGTCCACCAGTTCGTCTTCGGCGAAGCCGAGCGCCGCGATGTCCTCGGGGTGCACCAGCACCACCTTGCGGCCACCGTGCACGCCCCGGTAGCGGTCGTCCAAGCCGTAGATGGTGGTGTTGTACTGGTCGTGACTGCGCAGCGTCTGCAGGATCAGTCTGCCCTCCGGGACCGGGGTCCAGGTGAGCTCGTTCACCGCGAAATTGGCTTTGCCGGTGCTGGTACGGAATTCGCGGCTGTCCCGGGGCGGGTGCGGTAGGACGAACCCGTTGCGGGCGCGCACCTTCGCGTTGTAGTCGGCGCACCCGGGAACCACCCGGGAGATCGCGTCGCGGATGGTGTCGTAGTCGCTGCGGAAGCGCGCCCACGGCACCGGATGATCCGCACCGAACAGGGTCAGGGCCAGATCGCAGACGATCGCGATCTCGCTGCGCAGGTGCTTGCTCACCGGATCGAGCCGACCGGTGGACAGATGCACCATCGACATCGAATCCTCCACCGACACCTGCTGTTTCACGCCGTCACGCAGATCCTTGTCGGTGCGGCCGAGCGTCGGCAGGATCAGCGCAGTCCGGCCGTGCACGACATGGCTACGGTTGAGTTTGGTGGAAATCTGTACCGTCAGTGCGCAATTGCGCAGGGCGGTCTCGGTCACCTCGGTATCGGGGGTGGCTGAGACGAAATTGCCGCCCATCCCCACGAACACCGCGGCGCGACCGTCGCGCATGGCGCGGATCGCGTCGACCGTGTCCCACCCGTGCTTGCGCGGGCTGGTGATGCCGAACTCCCGGTCCAGCGCGTCGAGGAAGGTGTCCGGCATCTTCTCCCAGATGCCCATGGTGCGGTCGCCCTGCACGTTCGAATGCCCGCGCACCGGGCAGACTCCCGCGCCCGGTTTGCCGATCATCCCGCGCAGCAACAGCAGATTCGTCGCCTCCTCGATGGTCGCGACACCGTGCGACTGCTGGGTCAGGCCCATCGCCCAGCAGATGATGACGTTCTTCGCCTCGGCCAGATACTTGGCGGTGCGGTCGATCTCGGCCCGGCTCAGCCCGGTGGCGGCGAGCACGGTGTCGAAATCGACGGCGCGAACCTGCTTTTCGTACTCGGCCAGACCAGCACAGTGCGCGTCGACGAATCCCCGGTCGACGACGGTGCCCGGGGCGCGGTCCTCCGCCTCGAACAACAACCGGCCCAGCGCCTGAAACAGCGCCATGTCACCGCCCAGGCGGATCTGCAGGAAGTCGTCGGCGATCGCGACGCCGGTGGTGAAACCCTTGACGGTCTGCGGATCCCGGAAACCGAGCAAGCCGGTCTCGGGCAGCGGGTTGATCGCGATGATCCGGGCGCCCTCGGATTTCGCGTTCGCCAGCGCGCTCAGCATGCGCGGATGGTTGGTGCCGGGATTCTGCCCGGCGACGATGATCAGGTCCGCCGCCGCGAAATCATCGATCGACACCGAACCCTTGCCGATACCGATCGAGCTGGTCAGCGCGGCGCCCGAGGACTCGTGGCACATGTTCGAACAGTCCGGCAGATTGTTCGTGCCGAAGCTGCGGACCAGTAACTGATAGAGAAAGGCGGCCTCGTTGCTGGTGCGGCCGGAGGTGTAGAAGACGGCCTCGTCGGGCGAAGCCAACGCGCCCAGCTGATCCGCGATCAACCGGTAGGCGTCGTCCCACCCGATCGGCGAATAATGAGTGTCGCCGGGCCGCAACACCATCGGATGGGTCAACCGGCCCTGCTGGCCGAGCCAGTACCCCGACTTGCCCGCCAGCTCCTCGATCGAATGCGCGGCGAAGAACTCCGGCGTGACCGTGCGCAGCGTGGCTTCCTCCGCCACCGCCTTCGCGCCGTTCTCACAGAACTCGGCCGGACGGCGATGACCCGTCGGCTCCGGCCAGGCGCAGCCGGGGCAGTCGAAGCCGTGCACCTGGTTGACCCGTGCCAAAGTGCGGGCAGTGCGAATCACGCCCATCTCCTCCACCGCGCGGCGCAGCGACACCGCGACCGCGGTGACACCCGCCGCCTGCTCCTTCGGCGCGGAGACGGTGAGCTCGGACTCGTCGATATCCTGGGTCGGCCCGTTACGGTGCATAGTTCGTATTGTCCTCTTCGCAGTGTCTGAGTCGGGCAGTGGACCGGCTACCTCGATGGTATGCACTGGGAACGTCCAGGGGGCGGAACATGCGCCGCGCCCCGGCGCCGCGCCCCGGCGCGCGACAGCCGGCGAGCGGCGCGCCGGAGTTGGCTCCGCGTTGGCGCACAGAGCATTACGATGCTAGTGATCCGCACGCATCAGGGGGCGGCCGGACGGACTCCGCCGGCACACCACTTGACCGAAGCGACGGCGGAGGTACGCCTAGCGAGAGCACGGCCGATGGGGACGTTGGCACCAGTCGTTGCGCGTGTCGGTGCACTGTCCCGGCAGGCGCGAACTCGGCATGCGAGACACGTCGCTGGGCTGGGGGTGCTGTGCGCCGTGGCGTTGAGCTGTGGTGCGTCCGTTGGGGGTGGTCCTGGCGTGGTGGGGTTCACGCCGGCTACGCATGGTGCGTCGACTGTCGTGCCGGGGCAGGCGGTCGCTTGGACCCATGGTGACTCGGCGGGCATCGCGGTGTCGCAGGGTGCTGAAGTGTTTGCCGGCGCGGGATCGCACGCCTCCGTGCGAGGGCAAGCGCAGTCCCTGTCCCCGGCGGTCAGCGGTGGGCGATCCGGGAATTGGCTGGTCGACGGCAGGGTCGCTGAATACCTGCCGCCGAGGGCAGACCTGGCGTGGCAAGAACTGCGCGCGGAAAAGACTGGCGCCGTTGGGCTTCTCTTCGCCCTCGCCGGCAGCGGCGTCCTCGGGTATGCGGATGGCCTCAGGCTTCATGATGGCTCGGCCGAACCTGTGCTGGTGGAGTTGCTGACCGGTCCGAAGATGGCGTCGGGCAGGGACGGGGCAGCGGCCCTTGCTCCGGCGCGGGTTTTTGCTGGTTCCGGTGGTCAGGTTGGTGGAGTGGGGCCTGTGCTGGTGGGGGTGCTGACCAGTCCGAAGGTGGCGTCGGATGGGGACGGGGCGGCGGCGCTCGCTCCGGCGCGGGTTTTTGCTGGTTCCGGTGGTCAGGTTGGTGGAGTGGGGCCCGTGCTGGTGCGGCAGCCGACGACGCCCAAGCCGCCGGCGTCGGATGGGGGTGGGACCAGGGATGGAACGGGAGCGCCTGCTCCAGCCCAGGTTCCGCCGCCTCCGCCTCCGCCTCCTCCGCAGCAGCAGCCGCCTCCTCCGCAGCAGCAGCAGCAGCCGCCACCACCGCAGCAGCAGCAGCCACCGCCGCCTCCGCCACC
>NZ_BAFT02000109.1 GCF_000308475.2 Nocardia brasiliensis NBRC 14402
ATCCAACCCAACCAACCCGGTGTTGCAATAACCGCCTGAATCCGCCCCGCTACGGCGGGTCGTACCGGGTGCGGGAACGCAGAACTGGTGCGGCAACGCAGAACTGGTGCAGCAGCGCAAAACCGGTCCGACGGCGCAGAACCGTTGTGACGGAGCAGAACTGGTGCGGCGCTCAGGCCGGCTACGCGCGGAGCAGGTCCAGTGGGTCGGTCGTGATGCCGAAGCGCTGACGCAGCGCGTGCCTGGCGGCGTGCACGCCGGACATACCGTGCACGCCGGGGCCGGGCGGGGTCGACCCGGAACACAGGTAGACGCCGGGAAGTGGTGTCGCGTACGGGTTCCAGCCGGCGATCGGGCGGAAGGCGAACTGGCGCAGCGTCATCGCGCCCGCCGAGATATCGCCGCCGACGTAATTCGCGTTGTGCGAGGGCATCTCGGCCGCCGTGTAGACGTGCTTGGCCAGGATCAGGTCGCGGAAGCCGGGCGCGAAGCGTTCGACCTGCGCGATCACCGTCTCGCTGACATCCCGCGTGGAGCCGTTCGGCACGTGCGCGTAGGTGTAGAAGGTGTGCTGTCCGGCGGGGGCGCGCGACGGATCGACCACGCCGGGCTGAATAGACAGCACGTAGGGCCGCGCCGCGTGCTGCCCCGCGGCCACCGCGCGTTCGGCGGCCATCGCCTCGGCCCGCGTGCCGATCAGGTGCGCGGTGCCCGCCTGCGCCATCCCTTCCGCCTGCCAGGGCACCGGCCCGGCGAGCGCGAAGTCGACTTTGCAGGCGGCGCCCCCGTAGCGAAACTTGTTCAGCCGCTGCACATAGCGGTCCGGCAACCGATGCCCGGCGAGCCGGATCAACTCGGCGGGCGCGAGGTCGAGCAGCACGGCGCGGGCGCTGTCGAACTCGCCGAGCGAGTCGATCCGGGTCTTGGTGTGCACTCGGCCGCCGAGGCGTTCGAGTTCGGCGCTGAGCGCGTCGGGAATCGCCTGGCTGCCGCCGCGCGGGATCGCCCAGCCACCGGCATGCGCCAGCGTGCCGAGCATCAGCCCGGCCCCCGCGGCGGGGATGGCGCGCGGCGGCGTGATGGCGTGCGTGGCCACGCCGGTCAGCAGCGCGGCGGCGGTCTCCTCGTGAAACCTGATGTTCCACAACGGCGTTCCCTGTTCCAGGGTGCGCAGGCCGAAACGGGTCGCGGTCAGCAGATCCTTCGGCAGCCGGCGCAGGTCCGACATCGCCAGGTCGACCACCGAGTCCCAGTTTTCGACCAACGGACCGAACAGTTTTCGCCAGGTCGAGCCGTCCCGGCCCAGGCCCGCGGCGGTGCGGTCGAGATCGCGCCACGCGATGCCCGCCGTGCCGCCGTCCATGGGGTGCGCGTAGGACGCCTCCGGGATCAGCAGCTCGACGCCGTGCGCCGCGAGGTCGAACGCGCGAAAGAACGGTGACGCCAAGGCCATCGGATGCGCACCGGCGCAGATGTCGTGCCAGAAGCCGGGCAGGGTCAGTTCCGCCGTGCGCGATCCGCCGCCCGCGGCGTCCTCCGCCTCGTACACCTCCACCGCGAGCCCGGCTTTCGCCAGGATCACCGCGGCGGCGAGTCCGTTGGGTCCGGAGCCGACTACCACAACATCAGGCATGCCTCCACGCTACCGGCCCGGGAATCGGGCGCACGGAATCGTGTTTCGGCACACCGTCGCACTCGACGCGGCGGCTACGCCGAATCGGCGCCCACCGCGCTCAGCCATTCGGCGACGAGAATCTCGAGCCGCTGATCGCGCAGCTCCGGCCGCAGCCGATGGCCGCGGTCCAGGGTCGCCAAACCGTGGATCGCGCTCCAGGCCACCTCCGTGCGGGCGCCGAGTTCGGCGTCGTCGACGAATGGCCGGAACATCGCCTCCAGTTCGGCGAACGCGTCCTTGAGCGGCTGCGGGGCGTCGAGGCCGAAGACCAGATCGATGTTCATCGAGAACATGGCGTCGTAGCGGGCCGGGTGGGCGGCCGCGAAATCCAGGTACGCGCGGGCCACTCGGGCCATCGCGTCGGCGGGGCCGGCGGCGGCGGCGTGGGCCCGGCGCATCTCGCCGGTCAGGTCGATGATGCCCTGCTCCGCGACCGCGGCCACGATCGCCGACTTTCCCGCGAAGTGGCTGTACAGCACGGGCTGGCTGTATTCGATGCGCTCGGCCAGCCTGCGCACCGTCACCGCCTCCCAACCCTGCGTTTCCGCCAGCTCACGCGCGGTGTCGATGATCCGCTGATGGCGTTCGGCTCTTTCACGTTCCTTGCGCGTCTGGGGGCTCACAAACAGAAATCCTAGCAGCGCTAGACAAGCTCGGCGGGAATACTCTATCGTCGCTATTGGATCTAGCGACGCTAGACTTCAGAGCATCACCAAGGAGTCACCCGCCATGACCATCTCCCGCATCGCCACCGCGTTCTCGCTCGCCGGCGCGGCGTTCATCCTCTACATCGGGATCAGCTACCTGTTCACGCCCGGCGTCATCGCCCCCGGCTTCGGCCTGCCCGCCTGGCCAGACGGCGAGGAGGCCGCGTTCCTGAACCTGAAAGGCGTGCGCGACACCGTGTTCGGCGTGCTCATCCTGGTGCTGCTCGCCATGCGGCAGCGCTACGCGCTCGGCATCGTCACGCTGGTCGTCGCCTTGGTCCCGGTCGGCGACATGCTCACCGCGCTGCGCTGGCACGGTTCCACGGCCGCGGCCTTCGGCATCCACGGTCTCACCGCCGTCTTCGTCGCGGCCACCGGCGCGCTGCTGTTGCTCGAGCACCGGCTCGCGCGCCGCTCGGCCCCGGCGCGCGCACTCGTCACCGCCTGACCCCGCACACAACAGCCCGGCACCGCGCGGTGCCGGGCTGTTGTGCTCGCGCAGAACAGCATTCGACGCCGCGGTGACCCGCACCACAATCCGCACCCCGGCGATGAATTCCGCAGGTCTCCCCCGTCCATACCTTCGAACACCGCACGAGCCCAGGAGAGACCATGGCAACCAAGCCGCACGGCCCCGCGTCCTACTTCCCCTCGATCGAAGCCAAGTACGGCCGCAGCATCGACGAGTGGCTGAGCACCCTCCGCGATTCCGGCATCACCGCACACAAGGCCCTGGTCGAATGGCTGAAGTCGGAGCACGCCATGGGCCACGGCCACGCCACCGCGCTCGCCCAGTACCACCTCAACCCGGCGAAGTGGGCCTCCTGAACCACCCTCGGACAGCGCGTTGTCAGCACGCAGGCGCTGCCAACTGCGGCCGCACAGCTAAACCCTCGCAACGGCAGGGAAGTTCGCGCGAACAGTAAGATTGCCTAAGCGTCTGACAAATTGAGATACACCACAACCTTTTAGCAATCAAATGGCTACTGCCAGACCAGCATTAACCCTTTGCAGCTTCCTCCCTTCAGGCTAGCGTAGATTGCACGCGATGGTTCGCACGACCGGGGGTTTACATATTCACCAGTTGAAATACGCCGATCACGGCGCCCAGCGCAGCACTACTTCATCGAAGCGCAATTTCGCAAGGTAGATGCGTCAACGTCGAGCAGGACTCGAAACCCTTGCCTTGACTACGTACACAGGTGGTTGATACGGAATGACACGCACATTTTCCATCAAGGCCAAACGAGCAGCACTAATTACCTTTACATTCTTTACGCTTTCTCTGGGGATTAGCACCGGCGTAGGACACGCCGGGTATGTCCCATACGGCTATTACCCAACGAGTTTGGAATGCAACAACGCCGGCCTGGCGTTTATCGAGGGAGGACCACATGAATTTAACGGATATCACTGCTATCTTGAACGAAATGGCCTCTATCACTTGTACATGGACGAGCGAGACTGATATCAATTCAAACCCGCGAATCCCACTCGAAGGATGATATATTCAGATGACTCGTCTTATCAGAATAGCGACCGGCGCACTGCTTATCGCTTCCGCAGCTACGATATTCAACGCTGGAACCGCTTCGGCGTCTACCGTCTGGAAAGGCAACTACCCTGACGCCAGGAGCTGCGCATACGCAGGCGTCGCTTTGAATACCGTATACTGGCGGTGCCACGAAGATACGCGGGACGGGTCGTATAATCTTTGGGCAGACGATGGTGTCACAGATTAAATACATACCTTCCTGAGCACCTATAAATACACAATACCGCCGTTTGTGGGAGGAAAGAGATGCTGGAAGAAATGATTTTCGCAGATCTCGACCATGTTTTCGCCACGGGGTCGGTCATCGCAGATTCATCCGGCATCTTTTTCTGTCCCGCGACACCACTACTCCCCACGGAAACTCCGGAGTATGCCGTACGACTTGCCGGAGTGAACGCTAAATTACTTCGGCCTGAACGAAAGAGCGTTGCGTCATGGTTCACCGTGTCAGGCAGGTGGGAAGATGGGATGATCTTCGCCGAGGATTTCCAACCACTGGATTCATCACCAGTCGAGACTGCAATGAGCATCACCTCGGCCTACAGGCCCGATACTGGTCCGCCGATCCCTTCCGGCAAGCTCGGGACGTCCCATGACGATTTCAGGGGAATAGCCGCACAGAAATGGTCAGAGGACCAGGTATCCGATGCGTTGAATGACATCACGACCGAATATTCGTGGCACAGGTGGGTCTATGGGTCCGGCCGGAGCATTGACCCTACCGGACTGTTCCACGTCGACATATCGGTTGTACGTCTGACACGTGAACTTCTCGACTGGATACAGAGCCAGCCCCAAGACATGGTCCGTCCGAGAATATCTATCGTGAAAAAGAGTAACTAGGCCTGCCTCATTATCGAGCCGACCTCGGAAACCGTTCCCTAATTCCTGTGAAACACGAAGGACCCGCAGATCCTGCGGGTCCTTCGTGTTTCACAGAGCAACTACGCCCGTACCAGGTCATTGGTGCCGGGCTCCTGCTGCGGCTGTGCATCGTGGTCGTTGTCGACCATGGTCTTCTCATCGAAAGGCAGTTTCCGGTCAAGGACCTCCCTGACGCGGTCAGTATCGATCGTCTTGGTCCAGGTTCCGATTAGTACGGTGGCGACCGCATTACCGGAGAAGTTCGTGAGGGCTCGAGCTTCAGACATGAAGCGGTCGATACCGACTATGAGACCCACCCCGTCCAGGAGCTCTGGGCGGTGGCTCTGCAAACCACCAGCCAACGTGGCAAGACCCGCACCGGTCACCCCCGCCGCTCCCTTGGAGGCCACAATCATGAACAGCAACAAGCCGACCTGTTCCCCGAGATTCAGCGGTTTGCCCATTGCATCGGCGATGAAGAGCGAGGCCATTGTCAGGTAGATGGCCGTACCATCGAGGTTGAATGAATACCCTGTTGGCACAACAACACCCACGGTTGTACGTTCGATGCCTAGATGCTCCATCTTGGCGATCAGTCGCGGCAATGCGGGCTCTGAAGATGAAGTCGCTACGATCAACAAGTACTCACGCGCCAGATAGCGGCACAACTTCAGTATCGAGACTCGTGATACTGCCCAAATCAGAACGCCGAGGAGACCGAATACGAACACCAGGCAGGTCAAATAGAACGCAAGCATCAGTGTCGCTAGCTTCACCACCGCATCGAGCCCTGTCTTGCCGACTACGTTTGCGATCGCTCCGAAGGCACCGATGGGGGCCAGCCAAAGAACCATCGACAAGATGCGGAACACGAGCTTCTGGATAGTGGACACCGCACGGATTACCGGCTCACCGGCCTTGCCCATAGCCTGCACCGCGAACCCGACCAGCAACGCAACGAACAGAGCCTGAAGCACGCTGCCTGCAGTCAAGGAAGAGAGCAGCGACGTGGGGACAATGCTCTGGATGAAATCCCACGTTCCACCCGCGCTGTGCGCCGTCTTGGCGAGATCCTGGCCAGCTTTCGCAGAGCTCGCGATGTTTAGGCCGGTGCCCGGCTGTACCAGATTGCCGACCACCAGACCTATGCCGAGCGCTGCGGTCGACATGATGAGGAAGTACCCGATGGTCAGTCCGCCCACCTTGCCGACTGTGGCAGCGGTGCGGATCGAACCGATCCCTAGAACGATCGTGCAAAAAATGACCGGCGCGATCATCATCTTGATCAAATTGATGAACATGCTGCCGAGCGGAGCAACAGCCACCCCGAAGCCGGGCGCCAGCCAACCGACGAGAATGCCCGCGACGACCGCCACGATGACGGCCAGGTACAGCCAGTGGGTACGGTCGCGCTTCTTCGGTGCTGCTTGTGGTGTTGCTTCGCTCATGCGATTGGTGTCCTCCGAGGTGGTGCCGACGTGAGGTGCCTCACGACCCCCAGGCAGAATGATGGCCGTGCAGGTGACACCGGTCACGGTTTGGTGCATTACGTTCAGCGGCGGAAGGCAGTAATTGAGACGCGGTCGGCTATCCCTGGCCGGTCAGGCCTTCGCGCTGCAGCTGATCGTGTTGACCCTGATGGTCATCGTCGGCGCGGTGCTCGCGGTCGTCGACGCGCGCCATCACAGCGACGTGACCACCACCCGCGAGGTGAGGGATGTCGCGGTGAGCATCGCTGAGGCACCGTCCACGCTCTCCGCTGTCTACACCACCGACCCGCCCCGGTTACTGCAGCCGGTCACCGAGCGGATCCGGCGGGCGACCGGAATGGACTTCATCGTGGTGATGGCGCCGGACCGGACGCGGTACACCCACACCAACCCGGACATGATCGGCAAGCCGTTCAGCGGGAACATCGATCGCGCGCTGGCCGGGGAGACCTTCACCGAGACGTTCACCGGCACCCTGGGCCCCTCGATCCGCGCGGTGGCGCCGGTCTACGACGGCAACCGGGTGGTCGCGCTGGTGTCGGCCGGGGTGACCCGGGCCAAGATCGGCGATCAGGTCGCCACGCAGCTGCCGCTGATCCTCGGCGTCGCCGCGGCGGGGCTGATCGTCGCGGGCAGCGGCTCGTTTCTGCTGAGCCGCAGGCTGCGCAGGCAGACCCACGGACTCGCACCCGCCGAACTGCGCGCACTCTACGAACAGCACGACGCCGTACTGCACTCGATCCACGAGGGTCTCGTGGTGTTCGGCATGGCGGGCGAACGCGCGGAGGTGGTGAACGATCAGGCCCGCGAGCTGCTCGGGCTGCCGGCTGGCGAGGTGCGCCGCGCTGACCTGCCGGTCTCCATGCAGCAGATGAGCTGGGGCGTGGTACGCGACGAGATGCACGTGACCGGGGACCGCATCCTGCTCATCAACCAGGACATCGTCACCTGGGAGGGCAGGCCGATCGGCACCGTGATGACGATCCGCGATCACACCGAATTGCGGGAGGTGATGGGCGAACTCGACTCGGTGCGCAGTTTCGCCGAATCACTGCACGCGCAGGCGCACGAATCGGCCAACCGGCTGCACACCGTGGTCACCATGGTGGAGCTCGGCCGCTACCGGGAGGCCGTCGCGTTCGCCACCTCGGAACTCGAACTCTCCCAGACCCTCATCGACCGGCTGTTCGCCGCGGTGGGCGCGCCCGCGCTGGCCGCGCTGCTGCTCGGCAAGGTGAACCAGGCCAACGAGCGCAGCGTCGAATTGACCGTCACCGAGGAGACCGCGCTGGACTCGATCGAGCCGCTCTCGCCGCAGGAGATGGTCACCCTGGTCGGCAACCTGACCGACAACGCCATCGACGCCGCCGCGGAGAGTCCGAACGGCTGGGTGGAAGTCACCCTGCGGCAACAAGATTCGGCACTGTACCTGCGGGTCGCGGACAGCGGCCCCGGCATGTCCGAGGAGATATTCAACCGCGCGTCCCAGCGCGGCTATTCGACCAAGGCCGACCATCACGGACTCGGCCTCGCGCTGGTGCACCGCCTGGTGGCCCGGCACGGGGGGACCATTCGTACCGACCTAGATCCGGAAAGCGCGGTTACCGTGACGATTCCGCGAAAGGACGCACAGTGATCCGAGTGCTGATCGTCGAGGACGAGCCGCTCATCGCCGAGGCGCACCGCGCCTACGTGGACCGCATCGAGGGCTTCGTCCCCGTCGGCGTGGCGCACACCGGCCGGGAGGCGATGCGGGCCGCCGCCGACAACGCGGCCGAGGGCACCCCGATCGACCTGGTGCTCATGGACATCGGCCTACCCGACGCGAGCGGTCTCGATGTCGCGGCGGCGCTGACCGGCCTCGCGCCGCGTCCGGACGTCATCGCCATCACCTCCGCTCGCGACCTCGCGATGGTGCGCACCGCGGTCTCCCACGGCGTGGTGCTGTATCTGCTGAAGCCGTTCACCTTCGCGGCCTTTCGCGACAAGCTGGACCGCTACCGGGAATTCCGCACCGCGCTGCCCGCCGGCGAGACCGCGGTGTCCCAGCACGACATCGACCGGGCGCTCAGCGCCCTGCGCACCCCGGACCAGCGCGCGACCACGCCCAAAGGCGTTGCGCCGCAAACACTCGACGAGATCTCCCGGACGGTGCGCGCGGCCCCGGAGGGCATCACCGCCGCGGACACCGCGACCACCATCGGCGTCTCCCGCATCACCGCGTGGCGCTACCTGGAGAAGCTCGCCGACGACGGCCTGGTGACCCGCCGCTCCGACTACGGCCGCGCGGGCCGCCCCAAGACCCGCTACGTCTGGAAATCCAAGACCTGAAACGGGTTTCGCCGACCAGACCGGCGCGACACGCTTTCTCGATGACCTCAGACCGCCGCGGGTTCCGTGGCGGAGACGCTGCGGCCGAGGCGGACCGGCAGTTGCTCGTAGCCGTGCAGCGTGAACAGCTCCCTGCGCTGCGGCGTGCCGTCCAGCCGCAGGTCGGGAAAGCGTTCGAACAGGGCGCGCAGGGCGTGCACCCCTTCCATCCTGGCCAGGCTCGCGCCGAGACAGACGTGGATGCCGCTGCTGAAGGTCAAGTGCTCCTTGGCATTCGGCCTGCCCACATCGAAGCGCTGCGGTTCGGTGAACATCGCGGGATCGCGGTTCGCACCCGCGAGCGACAGCACGATGGTTTCGCCCGCCCGGATCGGCACGCCGCCGACCTCGGCGTCGCGCACCGCGGTGCGCGCGGTGGTCTGCACCGGGGCGTCGAAGCGCAGCACCTCTTCGACGGCGTTGGGCCACAGCTCCGGCTCCTCGCGCAGCCGGGCCAGCTGGTCGGGGTGGGCGATCAACTGGACCACGCCGTTGCCGATGAGGTTGACCGTGGTCTCGAAGCCCGCGCCCATCAGCAGGCTGGCGGTGGCCTTGAGTTCCAGGTTGTTCAGTTCGCCCGCGCTCACCAGGGTACTCAGGATGTCGTCGCCGGGTGCGCGGCGCAGCCGGGCGATGTGCTCGTCGAGGTAGCTGTTCATCACCTCCATCGCCGCCATCGCGCGCCGGTGCGCGCGCCAGGAGATGCCGAGGTCGAGCAGCGGAGTCGTCAGGTCGCCCCAGCGCAGGAACAGTTCCCGGTCCTGGTCGGGGAAGCCGAGCATCTCGGAGATGATCGCGATCGGCACCTGCGCGGCATACGCGCCGATCAGGTCGGCGGACCCGCCGGAGGGCAGCGTCGCGAGCAACTCCGCGGTGACCGTCTCGACGCGCTCGCGCAGTCTGGCGATGGCCCGCGGCGTGAACGCGGAGGCCACCGGCTTGCGCATCCGGGTGTGTTCCGGCGGGTCGATCACCAGCATCGAGGGCGGCTCCACCGGATTCGGCGGCAGCGGGAAATACTTGGCCAGCTTCTGGATCGGGCCGGGGATGTCGAAGTTCTCGGTGGTGCGCACGCCGAATCGGCTGTCGCGCAGGACGCCTCGGCACAGTTCGTAGTCGAAGGTGGCCCAGGACAGCGCGGTGCGGATGATCCGGCCCTCGCCGCGCAGCTGTTCGATCAGCGGATACGGATTGCCGAAGCCGGTGGGCCCGCCGAGCAGTTCGGCGAACGGCTCGCCGCGTTTGGCCTGCCTGCGTAGCACCAGGCGGGGCGCACCCTGCACGGACAACCAGCGGAACCAATACTGCGGCTTCATAGTTCACCAACTCCGTCGTTGTGCCTGAGGACCACCGTACGGAACCCGGTCAGAATGTGGAACGTGCCCCAGTCGGACTTCGACCTATACCGCGGTAGGAGTCCATCGACAGCAGAGCGCCAGATCCCGCAGAACCACACCCAAAGTACTGCGCCCACCCCGCGCCGCGCACCGGTCCGGCGAAATCCGGGCTCACCCCCGCTGCGCGGTGACCTTCTCCGCCTCGATGCGCCGCTCGCGCAGCGCCGGATCGGGATTGGCGACCTGGACCAGGCTCGCGCCCGCGGCCAGCACGGCGACGAAACCGTCGATCAGCTCGACGGGGGTGTCCCACGGCGTGCTGGACAGCACCCGGTCCCCTTCGGAAATGCCTTGGCGCATAGCGGATTTCTTCGCCTCGGCGAGGACCTCCGGGACGGTCATGCCATCGAGCGCCGCGCCCGCGCCCGCGGGCCGGAACTGGTCGCCGTGCACACGCACCGAGGTGGCGAAGTCGGTCACGCCGATCGGCAGGTCGCGCACCGGGGCGCCGAGCGCGTCCAGCGACAGCGCCGCGACCTCGGCCACCTGCTGGGTATCGTCGAGCCGATCGGGCGTCACCAGGGCGAGTTCGGCGTCGTCGTCCGGGCGCAGCACCACCTCGGTACCCGCCCACCAGCAGCCGAGCAGAACGGCGGCGGTCTGCCAGTGCGCGGGCAGCAGCACCGCGATCCGGGCGCCGGGGCTGAGCCCGAATTCGTCCCTGATCAGGTTGGCCGTCTTGGCGGCCCAGTTCGCCAGGGTCAGCCCGGACAGTTCGATCCGGGCGCCGGTGGCGTCGTCGTAGTAGGTCACGCGCGGGCCGGCCGGCTCACGCTCGAGAATCGGGTCGAGCACCCGCTCGGTCAGGGTGAGCGACTCTTGGAATTCACGCATCGACTGATTCACGCCTGTCTAGTTCACGCATTTCGGTCCGTTCTGGCCTGCGTCGATCGGTGGGGCGGGCGGGACTGGCGTGGCGGTGGCGCTCGACGTTCCGGAGAAGTCGAACATGCTCCCAGCCGCCGAACCCGGACCAGAATAGTCGCTCGCCAGCACGACGCTCACCGAATCCGGGGACAGGGAGGTGTCGGCCAGCACCGGCAGACCGCCGAGTGCCTTCGCCACCGCCTTGGCCTTGGCGTCGCCGGCGTTCGCGGCGAGCACCCGGCTGCCCGTCACGTTCGGGCCGGTGTAATTGCCGACCAGCCCCTCGTGAAACCCCTTGCCGGTCAACGCCTGTGCCACCTTGCCCGCCAGGCCGCCGATCCCGCTGGCGTTGTACACGCTGACGGTCACCGTGGCCGGATCCAGGGCGGGCTCGGCGGCCGCCTCGTCGGCCTTGCCGTCGACCAGCGAGGACACATACGACTTGACCGCGGCGGGATCGACCCGCACCACCGATTCACCGCCCGAGGTCATGTAGTTCAGATCGGTGACCGGAATGGTCTCGAACTTCACCTGACCACCCGAAAGATCTTGCAGCTGTTGCAGGAACGCGAGCACGTCCCAGTCGTCGTCGAGCACCACCGTGCGGCCGACGGCGTCGCTGAGCTGCTTCATCCGTCCCGGATTGCTGAGCGTCTTGGCGCTGAGCACCTGACCGACCAGCTGGGCCATGAACACCTGCTGGCGCACGATCCGGTCCAGGTCGCCGCGCGGCAGATTGTGCCGCTGCCGCACGAAACTCAACGCCGCGGGGCCGTCCAGGCGCTGGCGTCCGGCCGGGAAGTCGGCGCCCGACATCCACTCGTCGACCGGGTTGTTCAAACAGACCTCGACGCCGCCGACGGCATCGGTGAGCAGCACGAAGCCGAGCAGGCTCACCTCGGCGTAGTGGTCGACGCTGATGCCGGTGAGATTGGCCACGGACTTGATCAGTGCCTGCCGGCCGGCCTTGGTGGACTGCTTGTCCGCCTCGTCCTCCGCGACACCCTGGTTGATCAGCTTCAGCCGCTGGGTCTCCTTGGTGGCGCCGTAGGCCGAATTGATCTTGCCCTTGCCCAGATCGGGGATGTCGACGTAGGAGTCGCGCGGGATCGAGATCGCGGTCGCGGAGCGCCCGTCGTTCGGCACCCGGATCAGCACGATGGTGTCGGTGTTCGTGCCCACCTCGTCGCCCGCGTGCAGCATCGCGCGTTCCCGCTCGCTGAGCGGATTGCCGTGCGCGTCGGTGCGACTGTCCACGCCGACGAGCAGGATGTCGACGGCGCCGTCCCGGCCGCCGCCGAGCCCGAGTCCGCCGATGCGCTCGATATTGGAGATCAGGCTGTCGACGCTGTGCCAGGCGAAACCGGTGATGACGAACACCACGGCGGCGACCACCGCGGCCAGCGCGCGCAGCGGACCGCCGGCGGGCAGCGGCGATTCAGCGCCGCGCGGCCGGGTCACCGTGCACCTTCCGCGCCGCGGCTAACCTGCAACCTCTCGACAACTCGACATCCTTTCGACACGCTCTGGGTCTGCTTCCGCCACGCGGTGTGCTCGACCACCCCACCTTTCCATAACCCCCGCAACCATTTGGCAAACATCGCCGCGCCACGCACGCGAGTCGGGGGCGCCTGTTCGAAGGCTAACGAATACCGCCGGTCCGACCGGCAATCCGCAGGTGTGGCGGCGTGCCCGCGCCCGCGTGCCAGACTTGACAACTGTGACGACCTCGACACCGCCCGGCCCCGTCGCACCCGCGAGTCTGGTCGTGACGGGAGCCCGCGGACAGCTCGGGCGGGAACTGCTGCGGCTCGCGCCCGGCGCTCGCGGCCTGAGCCGCGCCGATCTGGACATCACCGACCCGGACGCGGTCGCCGCCGCGCTCCGGCCGGGGTCGGTGGTGCTCAACTGCGCCGCCTACACCGCGGTCGATCAGGCCGAGACCGAGATCGCCGCGGCGTTCGCGGGCAACGAGACCGGACCGGCCGTGCTCGCCGCCGCCTGCGCCCGGGCCGGGGCGCGGCTGATCCACGTCTCCACCGACTACGTTTTCGCGGGGACCGGCGAGCGACCCTACGAGACCACCGACCCGACCGGGCCGGTCACGGTCTACGGACAGTCCAAACTCGCGGGCGAAAAGGCTGTGCTGGCGCTCGCGCCGCAGGCGCACGTGGTGCGCACCGCATGGGTATACACCGGGCACGGGAGCGATTTCGTCGCCACCATGCGCCGGCTGGAACGCGAACGCGACACCGTCGACGTGGTGGACGACCAACTCGGATCCCCCACCTACGCCGCCGATCTCGCCGCCGCGCTGCTGGAACTGGCCGGGCGGCCCGACGCTCCGCGCCTGCTGCACGCCACCAACGCCGGGCAGGCCAGCTGGTTCGAGCTCGCGCGCGCGGTGTTCGCGGCGGTGGGCGCCGATCCGGCCCGGGTGCGCCCGTGCGATTCGTCCGCGTATCCGAGACCCGCACGGCGCCCGGCATATTCGGTGTTGTCGCCGCGGGCCTGGCACGACGCGGGGCTCACCCCGCTGCGTCCGTGGCGAGCCGCGCTGGACGAGGCGCTGTCCCGCTCGTCCGATGGACTGGGTCCGGCCGCGACCACTAGGCTCAGCGGCCGTGAGTGATTCCGATTCCGCCAGCGCGGGCCTGGCCGTCGTCACGGTGACCTATTCACCCGGCGAACACCTCGAGCACTTCATCACCACGCTGGCCGACGCCACGACCGAGAAGCCACAGGTGATCCTCGCCGACAACGGCTCCACCGACGGGGTGCCGGAGCTGGTCGCCGAGGCCAACTCGCATGTGCGACTGCTACGCACCGGCGGCAACATCGGCTACGGCGGCGCGATCAACCGCGCTGTCGCCGAGATCGATCCGGCCATCGAATTCATCGTGATCGCCAACCCCGACATCCGCTGGGGCACCGACGCCATCGACCAGCTGCTCGCCGCCGCGCAGCGCTGGCCGCGGGCCGGTGCGGTGGGCCCGCTGGTGCTGGAACCGGACGGCAGCGTCTACCCGTCGGCGCGCCGGGTGCCCGGACTGCTCGACGGCGCGGGGCACGCGATCCTCGGCACGGTGTGGAAGACGAACCCGTGGACCCGTCGTTACCGGCAGGAGAACGAAGAGATCTCCGAGCGCGCGGTCGGCTGGCTGTCCGGCTCCTGCCTGCTGGTGCGGCGTGCGGCCTTCGACTCGATCGAGGGTTTCGACTCGCGCTACTTCATGTATATGGAGGACGTCGACTTCGGCGACCGCATGGGCAAGGCGGGCTGGCACAACGTGTTCGTGCCCTCGGCCGAGGTCACCCACGCCAAGGGGCACGCCGCGGGACGGCACCCGGAGAAGATGCTGCCCGCCCACCACGCCAGTGCCTACCGCTTCCAGGCCGACCGGCACCCGCACTGGTGGCAGCTGCCGCTGCGGCTGGCGCTGCGCGCCGGACTTGCGGTGCGCTCCCGGATTGCGGTTCGATCGGCGCTGCGCCAACAGGCGCGGGAAGCGGGACACCCGGCCTAGCGCGCGAAACGGGTATCCCGATACCGGGCAGCTGAGCGGCAGGCCTGGGAAAACTCATCGATTCGGCGGTTGCTGAGCGACAATGGCGCAGGGCCGTCGTGCACGGCGGCCCGGTGCACCCTAGGCGGGCCGAACCTCGGCGCGCGCAATACTCGATCCACTGTGAACAGGGGACCTTGAATGGCAGGAAATGCAGGCACCGACGCCGTGATCCTGGTGGGCGGGCAGGGGACGCGGCTGCGCCCGCTGACCCTCTCGGCACCGAAGCCGATGCTGCCGACGGCCGGGCTGCCGTTCCTGACGCATCTGCTCGCCCGCATCGCGGACGCAGGCATCACCCACGTCGTGCTCGGCACCTCGTTCAAGGCGGAGGTGTTCGAGGAGCATTTCGGTGACGGCGCCGAGCTCGGCCTCGACATCGAATACGTCACCGAGACCGAGCCGCTCGGCACCGGCGGCGGCATCCGCAACGTGCTGCCCAAGCTGCGCGCCGACACCGTGATGGTGTTCAACGGCGACGTGCTCGGCGGCACCGAACTCGGCGCGGTGCTGGACACGCACGAGTCCACCAATGCCGACGTGACGCTGCACCTGGTCCGGGTCAGTGATCCGCGCGCGTTCGGCTGTGTGCCGACCGACGCGGACGGCCGGGTCACCGCGTTCCTGGAGAAGACGCAGGATCCGCCGACCGACCAGATCAACGCGGGCTGCTACGTCTTCCGGCGCGAATACATCGAGAAGATCCCGTCCGGACGCCCGGTGTCGGTCGAGCGCGAGGTGTTCCCCTCGTTGCTCGCCGAGGGCGCGCGCGTGCAGGGCCATGTCGACTCCTCCTACTGGCGCGATATGGGCACCCCCGAGGACTTCGTGCGCGGCTCCGCCGATCTGGTCCGCGGTATCGCCCCCTCGCCCGCGCTGCCAGGCCAGCGCGGCGAATCGCTCGTCCACCCGGGCGCGGGGGTCGCACCGGGCGCACTGCTCATCGGGGGCACCGTCGTCGGTCGCGGGGCCGAGGTCGGCGCGGGCGCCCGGCTCGACGGCGCGGTCATCTTCGACGGTGCGGTCATCGAAGCGGGAGCGACGGTCGAGCGCTCGATCATCGGCTTCGGCGCCCGGATCGGTCCGCGCGCGCTGGTGCGCGACGGCGTCATCGGTGACGGCGCGCAGGTGGGTGCCCGCTGCGAGCTACTACGCGGCGCCCGGGTCTGGCCCGGCGTCGAAATTCCCGACGGCGGTATCCGCTTCTCCACCGACGTCTGATCCTCCGGCCCGAAAAGCTACCGGCCGGAAACGGTTCCGCGGCGACGGCCGGTCTGGCAGGGTGCAGCGCGGGGTCTCGTGGCGCGCGCCGCGGGATCACCGCGTGTGCGCACTGTTCACCGACCGCAAGAGCCGAGGAGAGACATCGATGGGGAAATTCGCCCACCGCGTGCTGGCCGCCGCCGTATTCGCCGGCTGTGCAATAGGATTCGCGCCGACCGCCGTGGCGGCGCCCTCCATCTACGAACCGAGCATCACCCCGTGCAGCCACCTGTTCCGCACGCCGCTGGAATTCGGCCGCCCGGGCACGAGCACGTATTGGAGCCCGTTCGGCACCGCCGACATCGTCTGCTACGACGCGGGCGCCCTGGGCGTGAGCTACTACCAGCGCGATCCCGGCGGCCAGTGGCACGCCATGAACCAGCTGATCCCGGGCAACTACTTCATCAACGTGTTCGGGTACAACCAGTTGCCCGCATAGCGGGGTACGGACACACGATCAGCTGAAGCCGACGGCCTGTTCGCCCCACGCGGTGTGCAGGTCGCGGTCCGGGTTGTCGACCACCCGGTCGACGGTGTCGATCAGCAGCGTGGTCCGGTTCGACGGACGGTACGGCGGCCAATGCTTGGAACCGTCGAGCGCGGCCGGGACGCCGTGCGTGGCGAACGCGAGCCAGCGCCGCATCATCCGCCCCGACACCTCCATGGCCACCTTGCGGCCGCCGAGCCAGAACGTCGGATCATGATTGAACGAGCCGAAATTGCCGAACACATAAGGCAATTCGGTGGCATGTCCGGCGCCGACCCGGGCCGCGCGCAGCATCGGCGTCGCATGGTCGAACCGGTACATCCAGGTCGGCGAGTGCTGGGCGTGCGCGTCGGCGACCCAGTGCGCCGGCATCCGGAACGCGGCGTCGCCGGACATGGCCAGCGCGCCACGGGTCTTGTCGAGATCGGGGTAGGCCGAGGTGATCTCGGCGATCCGCTCGTGTGACCATTCGGGGTGGGCGGCCGCCACGTCGTTGAGCATCGCGTTCACCGCGTCCGGGGTCACCGGCATGATCGGCGAGCGGAACACCCGGAACAGCGAGGCCTCGTCCTTGTTGGTGCCGATCATCAGCGGCACCCGATGCGAGCGGCCGTGCTGGAACCGATCGATCGGATAGGTCGGCAGCAGATCGCCGTCCACCACCGGCGCCGCGGCCAACCGGCCCGGCTCCTTCAGCGGAATCTCGTCCAGCAGGATCCCCGCCACCTCGACGATCTTCTCGATCGGCCAGTCGAGCAGTTCGACCGCGCGCGAGGCGGGCAGCTCCAGCAGTTCCAGGAAGCGCCGGGCCACCCCGGCCGCCCGGTCCTTACCGAACACCGTGGTCGCGGGCGGGCTCTGCGCGATCGCCTTGTGGAACAGCCCGGCCGCGCTCGGTGAGGTGAGCAATGCCGTGACACAGCCCGCGCCGGAGGATTCGCCGAACAGCGTGACGTTGCCCGGGTCGCCACCGAACGCGGCGATGTTGTCGCGCACCCAGGCCAGCGCGGCGATCTGATCGTGCAGGCCGAGATTCGGGGTGAACGGGCCGGGCAGCGAGGACAGATCGAGGAAGCCGAGCGCACCGAGCCGATAGTTGACCGTGACCACCACGACGTCACCGGTCTCGGCGAGTTTGCGGCCGTCGTAGATGCCCTGGGCCGCGGTGCCGAGGCAGTAGGCGCCGCCGTGCAGCCAGACCAGGACCGGACGCGGTTCACCCGAATCGAACGGCTCGATCGCCTCGCCCGCCGCGCCTCCGGGCGCCCACACGTTCAGCCACAGGCAGTCCTCGCCCATCCGCAGGTCCGAATCGACCGGGACCATATTGCCCATGGTCTGCGGTGCGATCTCGCCGAACGCGGCGCAGTCGCGGATGCCGTCCCAGCTCGGCGCGGGCCGGGGCG
This sequence comes from Nocardia brasiliensis NBRC 14402, assembly GCF_000308475.2. Classification (GTDB taxonomy): domain Bacteria; phylum Actinomycetota; class Actinomycetes; order Mycobacteriales; family Mycobacteriaceae; genus Nocardia; species Nocardia brasiliensis. The sequence goes on from NZ_BAFT02000109.1 coordinate 17,648, forward strand.
GCCGGAAGCGGTCGGCCCCGCTCGGCGCGGCCGCGTAGGGGATGCTGCGCCAGTAGGCGACCGGTCCGTCCCAGCGTCCGCGCACTTTTCCCGCGGCCGTAGCGACCACTGGCTCGGCGCCGCGCACCTCCCAGTCCGGTGCTGTCTCGAACTGTGTGGCCATGTTCGCACCTCCCACCAGCGACCCGTTGGTGTGCTGCCGGTTTGCTCCAGCGGGTCCCGCACCTCGTGATCTCTTCTTCGAGAGTACGTCCATCCTGACGGTGTAAACGTGCGACGCACCATTATGAGACCGGGGCGGTACGCTTTACCGATGCCGAGTTACAGCTATCGGTGCCGCAGTTGCGGGGACACCTTCGAGATGAACCGCCCGATGGCGGAGTCGTCGGCGCCGGCGTCCTGCCCGAGCGGCCACGCCGACACAGTCAAGCTGCTGACCACATTTGGCACGGTCAGCCGGGGTGGCGCGGCGGCGACGCCGAGTCCGGCGCCCGGGCCGTCCGGCGGCGGCTGCTGCGGCGGCGGTTGCTGCGCCTGAACCCGGCGCGGCGGCGGTTCAGTCGCGGCGATCGACGTGGCCGAGATCACGTTCGGGCGCGACGCGGTCGCGTACCCGTTGCTTGAGCACCGCGATATCGGGAAAACCGCCGTCCGCCTTGCGTTCCCACACCTGAGCACCGTCGACGGTGATCCGGAAGACGCCGCCGGTACCCGGAATCAGCGCCACCTCACCGAGTTCGGCCGCGAAGGTGGTCAGCAGTTCCTGTGCCATCCAACTGGCACGCAGCAACCAGCGGCACTGGGTGCAGTATTCGATCGCGACACGCGGCATGCCGGTCACCGTACCCTCAGGCCTCGATCTCGCCGTCCAGGTAGACCCAGGCCCCGTCGGCGCGCAGGAACCGGCTCACCTCGTGCAGCGAGCCGCGGGTGCCGTCCGCGCGGTAGTGCGCGACGAACTCGACCAGCCCGGACTCGTCGAACAGCCCGCCGTCCGCGGTGCGCAGGATCTCCAGGAACAGCCACCGCTGTCCCGGATCCAGGTCCACCTCGGCGGGCCGGGTACGCGGATGCCATGACTGCTTCAGATATTCGGTGTCCCCCACCGCGAATGCGGTGTAGCGCGAACGCATCAACGCCTCGGCGGTCGCCGCCGCACGTTTCCCGTTCAGCACCGGCCCGCAGCAGTCGTCGAAGGCTTCGCCTCGGCCACACGGACACATCCGCGTCCCACTCATCCCTTGATTCTCGCGCGTCACCCTGATCACAGCTCACCCCGGGGTGGCCTCGACGCGGACGCACCGGCCGCGGCCAGGTCCGCGGCGAGCGCCACGGTCTGTTCGCGCCAGCGGCGCAGATCGGTGACGCTCGGCGCGAGTTCGTAATCGTGGTGGTGCGCGGCGCGTGACAGCGCGGCCCACAACACGCCCACCTGGGCCGCCACCTCCGGACCGGCGAAGGCCCGCAACGCGATCAGCTGCGCGCGCATCGGACAGCGCATCAGGGCGGGCGCCACCCGGGCCCACAGCTCGTCCACGGACTGTTCCAACGCGATGCGCAGGATCCACGCGGTGGCCCGCGACCACAGTCCGCCCGCGTCGGTGACCGCGCCGGAGAGCAGCTTGTCGACCGTGTCCAGTCGCTCGGCCACCGACGGCCGCGGTCTCGGCTTCGGTTGTCCCGGTTTGCCATTGCGCCGCGGGCCGCGGCGCGGGCCGCGCGGGGTGCGCCGCTCGGTCATCGGCACACCTTCGTCATCGAGCCAGCCAGGCGACGAATCGCTCGGTCTCGGTGATCAATTCGCGCATGCTGCGGCCGATCGGCACGTGCGCGCCCGCGGTGGCGTCGCGCAGCGCCTCGACCACCCACTTGCCTTCGCGGGCGACGAGATGCTTGTTGAGATCGTCCACCTTGCCGCCGACCCCCATCACCGCGAGCGCGACCTTCGCCCGGGTGGAGTGGGCGGAGTCGATGTAGCGTTCCACTTCCCGGTGATTCATGCCGTCGGCGAGCAGGGTGCGCCGGGCCCGGGACAGACTGGCCGCCTCCACCGCCGACCGGCAGCAGGTGGCGACGAGTTCGTCGGCGATGGCCTGCGGCAGTTGCGGGGTGCGCACGAGCGCGCGGGCATCGTCGAGATAGCGGCGGACCGGATCGCTGGACACGCGCACCTCGACCACCGATCGATCGCGCCGCTGCACCTCCAGCACGGTGGCGTCGAGCTCCATCCGGCGCACCGCCTCGGCGAGCCGCTCGTCGTGGGTGAACACCACCACCTGCCGCGTCCAGGCGACCGCGGCGAGCACCCGGGCCAAGCCGTCCACCTTGGCCGGGTCCATGGCCTGCACCGGGTCGTCGATCATGACGAAACGGAACGGGCTCTCCTCGACCGTGGCCCGGGGCAGGAACAAGGACAGGCCGAGCGCGTGCAACTCCCCCTGGCTCATCACGCCGAGCGCGGCGCCGTCCACCTCGTCGACGGTGACGTCGAGCAGCACCCGGCGCGCCGTTCCGGCGTTGCCCTGCAAGCGAATCGCGCCGAGCTCCACGTTGCTCTGCTGGCGCAGCGTCTGCCAGACCCAGCGCGCCGTGGTCTCCAGCGGCGTCATGCGCTCCCCGCGCAGGCCCGCGGTGGCCGACTTGAGCCACTCCTCGGCCTTCTTGGTGGTGCGCAGTTCCGCGGCGTGCGCGGCGACCTCGCGCGCGCCTTCGAGCCAGCTCACGATGCGCGGCACCAGCGGGGTCCACACCTCGTCGAGCCGGTCGAGCTCCTTGCGCGTGCCCTGCTGCACCTGCTCGAGTTCGTCGACCAGCCTGGCGTGCGCGCCGCGCAGCCGGTCCGGCAGCTCGGCGCTGTAGTCGGCGGCGGTGAGCGCGGCCCAGTCGGCCCAGGCCCGGCGCACCGCCGAGGTGTCCACCGAGGGCGGGTTGCGCGGATCGTAATCCAGTTCCGGCGGCACGAGATCGGGCAGCGCTCGCGCGGCCTGCAACGCGCGGCCGAGCTCGGTGCGCGCGGTGGTCAAGGCGTCGACCCGCGCGGCCAGCGTCGCGATCGAATCGTCGGCCTGCCTCAGCCACGCGTCGTCCAGCGCACCGCGACCGCACACCGGGCACGGACACTCACCGCTGGCCGCGTGGTGCGCACGGGCCCGGCGCAGCAGCTCGAGCACCCGCAGGTCGGCCTCGGCGTCGGCGGTGGTGCCCTCGGTCAGCGCGGTGCCGCACTCGGCGAGCCGGGTGGCCACCGCCGCCACTTCCGCGGCGCTCGGCAGGGTGAGCCGCACGATCGCGCGCAGACCCGCCGGGCCGCCGGGATCATCGAAGGTGCCGATCACCTCGTTGCCCACCGCGTTGAGATCCGGTTGCGCGGGCCGCAACAGTCCGGTGACCCGCACCGCGCGGTCGTCGGCCACGCCGTCGAGCGCCTCCAGCAGTTCGAGCCGCTCCTGCCGGGAATCCCGCACGGCGCGTTCCAATTCCAGGCGGCGCATCCGAATCCGCTCCTGCGCCAACGTCAATTCGTCGAGGCCGAGCAATTGGTGCAGCGCGTCGAACAGGTCACTCGGTTTGCCGTCGACCAGTGCGCCGAGTTCGCTGTAGGACAGGAACGGGCGGTACAGCTCCAGCCGTCCCGCCCAGCGATCGATGTCGAATTCCGTTGGCGCGGCAGGGGGACGCTGTTCGGTCCAGTGCGCGTCGGGCAGGTCGGCGTCGGCCGCCCACTCCTTGGCGATGGTAAGCATCGCGGAGCGATTCCGTGGGGGGTGGCGGTCGGGCGTGGGGTGGGCCGGCATCGCGGAGCGATTCCGTGAGGGGTGGCGGTCGGGCGAGGGGTGGGCCGGCTGCGGGTGACTGCCCGCGCTGAACAATTCGACCTCGATGCGTGCCGCCTCGCCGGCGTGCAGGTTGCGCCACCCCTCGCGCCAGGCCGCCGACCGGCCGTCCCAGCGCCGGTTCCCGCCGGTGAACGCCAGTTCCGCCGCTTCGGCGAAACTGGATTTGCCGCTGCCGTTGCGACCCACCACCAGGGTGAGCCCGGGCCCCGGCGGCAGTTGCAGCTCCGCCTCCGGGCCGATCCCGCGGAAACCGCGCACCCGGATGGCCCGCAGAAAGATCCCGCAGTCATCGAATACCGGTGCGCGGTCGTCGTTTTCGCTGCCGCCGAGGGCGCGCAGGACGGTGCGTGCCACCGAAGGGGTCACCGCGGGGTCCGCGGCGAGCCTGCGGGTGACCACCTCGCTCAGCCGCGGCACCGGATCGGCGTCGGGACGCATCTCGTCGGGAACCCCCTCCACCACCGAGCCGCTACAGGTCCTTTCGATCCCGTGCGCCCGCCTGACGCGCAAGCGCTTCCAGCGGCGCACTGTCGAAGCTGTGCGAAACGCTACCCGATCGGGCCGCTTTCGCCCACCGGAGACGGCGGTGGCGAACCTGGTGCGAATCTGCCCGCGGGGATGGATATGGCCATCGAATCGGCTGGGGCCGCGCTTCGATGTCCACCCCTCGCCAGCCCCGGCGGGCAGCTCGATGGTGTAACACCCGATTTGGGTGGCTCGGTCGAGCCGAACAGGACAGAATGCCAGACAACACCCACCTATGCAAGATGTTTTGGGTATCGAATCCATCGACGGCACAGTATTTTCCGTGCCACCGGCCCCACCCGTCGGGTCGTCGCGCGCCCGCGCGAACCGCCGCCGGGGCGACGGCACACTTGTCGGTGGGCTGCGGTAGAAATCCGTCAACCGAGGAACGGGGGAACACATGCCGCGCTGGAGCGAGGACCAGGTCACGGCGCTCGCACCGGACGCGAGCTCGCTGTCCGCCGCGCGGGGGTTGGCCGGGCGCTGGCGCGGTACCGGGCGGCACGACACCGCGCTGTGGGGGCTGTGCCAGGGCAGCGGCGCCAAGCCGTATCAGACCGTCGTCGATCTCGACGGTCCCGCCTGCAAATGCTCTTGCCCCAGTCGCAAATTCCCGTGCAAGCACGCGCTGTCGCTGTTGCTCGAATGGGCGGCGGGCCGCGTCGAGGACGTGCCGATGCTCGCCGACTTCGCGGCCGCGTGGATCGACGGCCGGGCGGCCCGCGCCGCGCGCCCCGCAGCGGCCACGGCCGGCCGCACGACGAATCCGGCGACGGCCGAACAGCGCCGGGTCCGGGTCACCGCGGGGCTGGCGGAACTGGAGGTCTGGCTCGGCGACCAGGTCCGCACCGGCCTCGCCCAGACCGACCGCTCGTTCCGCGCGTTCGAGACGATCGCCGCCCGCATGGTCGACGCCCAGGCCCCCGGTGTCGCCGCCGCGTTGCGTCAGTTGCCGGTCACCGTGGTGACCAAGCCCGATTGGCCGGACGCGGTGCTGCGCGAATACGCGCGGCTGCATCTGCTGATCGCCGCCCATCGCAGGCTCGACGAACTGACCCCTGCCCTGCAGGCCAGCGTCCGCACCCATATCGGCTATCCGAACCCGGCGGAGTCGGTGCGCGCCGAACCGGCGGTCCGGGACCGATGGATGGTGCTCGGCGTCCGCATCACCGAGGAGCAGCGCCTCTACACCCGGCGCACCTGGCTGTACGGGCGGGCGTCACGGCGCTGGGCGCTGGTGGTGGACCATTCGTTCGGGTCGCCCGGCTTTTCCGGCGAGGTGCCGACGCTCGGCCTGCTCGCCGAAGCGGAGCTGCACTTCTACCCGAGCGCCGCGCCGCTGCGCGCGCTGTGGGGTGAACGGCACAGTGCGCCAGAGCCTTTCACGACGCTGCCGGTTTCCCCGGACCGGCCGGGCACCATCGCGGCGGCGCTGGCCGAGCACGCCGCGGCCCTCGGCGCCGACCCCTGGCTGCGCGGCTGGCCGGTGCTGCTCGTCGACGTCGTGCCGGTCCATACCGAAAGCGGTTGGTACATAGTCGGATCCGATGGAGCGGCGCTACCGGTGTCGAGTACCGAGCAGCCGTGGCGGCTGCTGGGCGTCTCCGGCGGGCACCCGGTGACCATCGCCGCCGAATGGACCATCGCCGGTTTGACGCCGATCTCGGTGTGCACGGCGGGCGAGGTCCTCGATCTGGCGCGGATCGATCCCGCCGGTCGCGGGGCGGTGAATTCCCCGGTGCCGCAGGGTGCGAGCGGAAACGACCTGACGTCGGTCGCGTTGCTGGGCACCGCCCGACGGGCGCCCGACCTCGCCCAGCTCGCCGCACCGGTCGCCGAAATGGCCGCACACCTGGCCACCGACCCGGCCGTGCGCCTGCTCGAATCCGCCGCACTCCAGGATGTTTTCGCCCGCGGTGGCGCGCGGGCGAGCACCGCGACCACGCCGGAACCCGCCGCCGACGACACCCGATCCCTGCTGCCGCGCCCGGCGGCGTCCCGCCTCGCGCGCATGCTGCGCGAGCGCTCCCCCTTCCTGCCCGAATGGTTCGCCGCCGCCACGCCGCACGACTACCGCGCCCCGGACGCGCTGTGCGCCCAGTTGCTGGATCAAGCCACGAGCAACACCGAACTCCGGCAGCCGCTGCTGCGCCTCGCGGGCACCCGCGGCCGATGGCTCGCCGCCCAGCATCCGCAATGGCGAAGCCTGGTGAGCGCCCAGCCCGCCGCGACCTCGGCGGCGCAGCTGTGGCAGTACGGCCAACCGCCGCAACGCCTGGCCTGGCTCGCCGAACTCCGTCGCACCGATGCCGACGCGGCGCGCGAGACGCTCGCGACGGCCTGGCCCAAGGAATCCGGACCGCTGAAAGCCGAACTGCTCGCGGTGCTCGCCGACGGCCTCGCGCGCGCCGACGAGCCGCTGCTGGAGGCGGGGCTGGACGACCGGCGCGCCGATGTGCGCCGCACCGCCGCGGGACTGCTTGCGCTACTACCCGATTCGGCCTTCGCCCAGCGCATGATTCGGCGCGCGGGGGCGTGGATCCGGGTGGAGCACCGGCTGCTGCACACCGAACTCGTGCTCGCCCTGCCGGAGACGCTCGATCAGGCGGCGCAGCGCGACGGCATCAGCGACCGCGCGGTCGAGTTCAGTTACCGGTGGGGCGGCGCGCCCGACAGTGCCGCGGGCCGGCTCCGCCAGCTGGTCGCCGCGACGCCGCTGGCGCACTGGGCGAGCGTGCTCGGCGCCCCGGGCAAGGTCGTCAAGGCCAAGATCGACGACCGCTTCCGTCAGCCGATCTTCGACGGCTGGGTGGACGCCGCACTGGCACAGCATGATTCGACCTGGGCGCGGGCCCTGTTCGACGCGGGCGTGCCGACCGACCTCGCCATGCTGCGCAGGCGCGAGCTGTTCGCGCTGCTGCCGCTACCCGACCGCACCAGGCATCTGCTCGATCTGGACGGATCCTGGCTCTCCGAGATCGAGGCCCTGCTGCCCGCCATGGGACATCCGTGGCCGGAACCGCTGGCGCAGCACATGATCCTGCTGCTGTTCGAGCGGGCCCGCGCGGCAGCACGACGACCCGAGCCGCACGGCACCAGCCCCAGCGCGCACCGCTCGTTGCTGTCCGCGGCTGCGGTGCACCTGCCCGTTTCCGCGGCCGGCGCGGCGAGCGTCTCGGCGCGGCGCTGCGGCGACACCGCATGGGAGCGGGCCTTCGAGAAACTCGCCGATGACCTCAACCACCGCTCGATGATGCTCGAGGAGTTGCAGTGACCACCGACAATCTGGCGCCTGATCTGCTGCGTCCGCACGCCGAACAGTCCTACGCCGCGGAATTGCGCGCCCTCGCGGCCGCCGACGACCGGCCGCGACCCCCGTCCTGGCGGCTCTCGCCCTGGGCGGTGGTCACCTACCTGCTCGGCGGCACCCTCGACGACGGCACCGTGATCAGCCCGAAGTACGTGGGGCCGCGCAGGCTCATGGAGGTCGCCGTCGCGACCCTGGCCACCGATCGCGCGCTGCTGCTGCTCGGCGTCCCCGGCACGGCGAAAACCTGGGTCTCCGAACATCTTTCGGCCGCCATCAGCGGCGCCTCGACGCTGCTCGTGCAGGGCACGTCGGGCACCGCCGAAGAGGCGATCCGGTACGGCTGGAACTACGCTCGACTGCTCGCCGAGGGTCCGAGTGCGGGCGCGCTGGTGCCGTCGCCGGTGCTGACCGCGATGCGCACGGGCGCCATCGCCCGCGTCGAGGAACTCACCCGCATCCCGTCCGATGTGCAGGACGCGCTGATCACGGTGCTGTCCGAGAAGACGCTGCCGATCCCCGAACTCGGCACCGAGGTGCAGGCGGCGAAGGGCTTCAACGTCATCGCCACCGCCAACGATCGCGACCGCGGCGTGAACGAGTTGTCCTCCGCGCTGCGCCGCCGGTTCAACACCGTGGTGCTGCCGCTGCCCGCCGGCGAGGACGAGGAGGTCGAGATCGTGAGCCGCCGGGTGGCCCAGCTCGGCGCCGCACTGGAGCTGCCGACGGTGCCCGCCGCGGCCGAGGAGGTGCGCCGCGTGGTGCGCGTCTTCCGTGAGCTGCGCTCCGGCATCACCGCCGACGGCCGGACCAAGCTCAAATCGCCCTCCGGCACCCTGTCCACTGCCGAGGCGATCTCGGTGATCACCAACGGGATCGCGCTGTCGGCCCACTTCGGCGACGGCGTGCTGCGCGCCGCCGATATCGCGGGCGCGGTGCTCGGCTCGGTGATCAAGGATCCGGTCGCCGATGCCGTCGTGTGGACCGAGTACCTGGAAGCCGTGGTCCGGGAACGCCCGGAGTGGTCGGACTTCTATCGCGCCTGCCGCGAGATCAGCGGGTAGGCGTGCGAGATTCGACCGGCGCGGCCGGAGGCGACACGATGACCAGCAGCGCGGTGACCGACGGCGCGGCAGCCGATCCGGTCACGCGGGTGTTCGGCATCCGGCACCACGGGCCGGGCTCGGCGCGGTCGCTGCGCTCGGCGCTGACCGAATTCCGGCCCGACACCATTCTGATCGAAGGCCCGGCGGACGCCGATCCCTTGGTCGGCTACGTTGCCGCGGCGGGGATGACGCCGCCGGTCGCGTTGCTCGCCTACGTGCCCGACGCGCCGGCCAAGGCGGCGTTCTGGCCGTACGCGGTGTTCTCGCCGGAGTGGCAGGCGCTGTCGTACGCGGCGGAACATCAAGTGCCCGTTCGTTTCTGCGATCTGCCCGCCAGCACGGTGCTGGCCGCCGAGGACGAGCCGGGCGAGCGATTCGACCCGCTCACCGCGCTGGCCACGGCGGGCGGCTACGACGATGCCGAGCGGTGGTGGGACGCGGTGGTCGAATCCGCGCCGGACGCCGACGCTTTCGACGCGATCACCGAGGCGATGGGCGCGCTGCGCGAGGCGGCGGATCGGGCCGAGGCACCGGCGCTCGACCTGTGGCCGGCGGAAACCGAACGTGCCGAAGCGGATTCGGTCGACGAGGCGATCGCCGACGTGCTCGAACCGGACCCCGCGCCGCTCGGGCCCGCCCGGATCGACGCGCACACGCTGCGGCGCGAGGCCTACATGCGCCAGACCATGCGCAAGGCGGTGAAGGCGGGTTCGCGGCGGCTCGCGGTGGTCTGCGGCGCCTGGCACGCACCCGCGTTGGCGGGCAAGCTAGGCCCGGCGACGGCCGACGCCCGGCTGTTGAAAGGTTTACCGAAGACGAAGGCCACGCTGACCTGGGTGCCGTGGACACATTCGCGCCTGTCCAGCCGTTCCGGCTACGGCGCGGGCATCACCTCGCCGGGCTGGTATCACCATCTGTTCGCCGAAACCGAGCGCCCGATCGTCCGCTGGCTCACCAAGGTGGCCGGCGTGCTACGCGCGCACGACCTGCCGGTCTCCAGCGCGCACATCATCGAGGCGGTCCGGCTCGCCGATACGCTGGCCGGCCTGCGCGGCCGGCCGCTGGCCGGGCTGTCCGAGGTCACCGAGGCCACCCGTGCGGTGATGTGCGGGGGCGACGAGACGATGCTGCGCTGGGTGGTCGAGGAACTGGTCGTCGGCGAGGCCCTGGGCACTGTGCCCGAGGGCACGCCGACCGTCCCGCTGGACGCGGATCTGCGCGCCCGGATCCGGACGCTGCGGATGAAGCAGGAACCCTCGGCCCGCACCGTCGACCTCGACCTGCGCAAGGAGCGCGAGGTCGAACGCTCCCGGCTGCTGCATCGGCTGCGGGTGCTCGAGATCCCCTGGGGCACTTTGACCACCAGCGAGGTGCGCAGCACCGGTACCTTCCGGGAGACCTGGACGCTGCAATGGCGGCCGGACTACGCGATTTCGATCATCGAGGCCTCGCGCTGGGGCACCACCGTGCGTACCGCCGCCGCGGCGAAGATCCTCGACACCGCCCATCGTGCGGACAGCGGCGTCGGCGACCTCACCGCCGCACTGGAGGTGGCGCTGCTGGCCGACCTCGGCGACGCCACCGACGGCTTGATCGCCCGGCTGGCCTCGGTCGCCGCGCTGGATCACGACATCACCCATCTGCTCGCGGCACTGCCCGGCCTGATCCGGACCCTGCGCTACGGCGATGTGCGCGGCACCGACGTGCAGGCGCTCGCGCACGTCGCGGACGGCCTGCTGGTCCGGGTCTGCGCGGGCCTGCCCGGTGCGGTGACCGGTCTGGACGCCGACGCGGCCACCGAATTCCGCACACTGCTCGACGCGGCGCACACCGCGATCAACACCCGCGACGACGGCTGGGCCACCGGCGAATGGCTGGGCGCGCTACGCCGCCTCGCCGATCGAGACGACGTGCACGGCGCACTCGTCGGCCGCGCGGTCCGGCTGCTCTGCGACGGGGGCAGCATCGATGACACCGAATCCGCGCGCCGGCTCGCCGCCGCGCTGTCCGTCGGCAATACCGCCGCCGCGAAGGCGGCGTGGATCGACGGGTTCCTCGGCGGCCGCGGACTACTGCTGGTGCACGACCGAGAGTTGTTGCGCCGCATCGACGACTGGCTGCGCGAGCTCCGCGAGGATCAGTTCGTCGAAACCTTGCCCCTGTTGCGCCGGACCTTCGCCGCGTTCGAATCGGGCGAGCGCCGGGCGATCGGTCAGGCGGTGCGCGACGGCGGCCCGGTCGCGGCCGGCGCCGGCGCCGGCGGGGATTTCGATGTCGAGCGCGGCACCCGCGCACTGTCCACCGCCGCGGCGATCCTGGGCGTCCCGATCCCCCACCCGCAGGAGGCGAAGCGATGAGCGCGGTCGATGAAACACAGGCGCGCCGTTGGCGTCTGGTGCTCGGCACCACCGCAGAAGCGGGGCTCGGCGGGCTCGACTCGGCCGACGACGTCGCCATGGACCGGGCGCTCTCGGCGCTGTACAACGACGACGAGCAGGACCGGACCTCCGGCAAGCGATCCGGCGGCCTGCAGAGTTCCGCGCCGCGGGTGGCCCGCTGGCTCGGCGATATCCGCAGCTACTTCCCGTCGACCGTGGTCGAGGTGATGCAGCGCGACGCGGTGCAGCGGTTGAACCTCACCCAGTTGCTGCTCGAGCCGGAACTGCTGGAGGCGGTGGAGCCGGATGTGCACCTGGTCGGCACCCTGCTGAGCCTGAACCGGGTGATGCCCGAAACCACCAAGGCCACCGCGCGTCTGGTGGTGGAGAAGGTGGTGCGCGAGATCGAACAGCGCATCGCCGCACGCACCGTCGCCGCCGTCTCGGGCGCGTTGCACCGGGCCGCCCGGGTGGCCCGGCCCCGGCTGCGCGATATCGACTGGGACCGAACGATTCGCAAGAACCTGGCCAACTATCTGCCCGAGCAGCGCACGGTCGTACCGCAGCGGTTGGTCGGTTACGGCCGCAAAGCCCAAGCGGTGCAACGCGATGTGGTGCTCGCCATCGATCAATCCGGTTCGATGGCATCGAGCGTGGTCTACGCCTCGGTGTTCGGCGCGGTGCTCGCCTCGATGCGCTCGCTGCGCACCTCCCTGGTGGTCTTCGACACCGAAATCGTCGATCTCACCGACAAACTCGACGACCCGGTGGAGGTCCTCTTCGGCACACAGCTCGGCGGCGGGACCGATATCAACCGCGCCATCGCCTATGCCCAATCCCTGATCACCCGCCCCACCGACACCTTGTTCGTGCTCATCTCCGACCTCTACGAGGGCGGCGTCCGGGACGAGATGTTGCGGCGGATCAATGCGATGAAGGAATCCGGCGTCCAGATCGTCGCCTTGCTCGCGCTCTCCGACGAAGGCGCGCCCGCCTTCGATCACGAGAACGCGGCCGCCCTGGCCGCGCTCGGCGTGCCCGCCTTCGCCTGCACCCCGGATAGGTTTCCGGACCTGCTGGCCGTCGCGCTGGACCGCGGCGATCTCCGGTCGTGGGCCGAGGCGAACACCGGCCGGGGTTAGCGATGCCGGTCATGCATCCCCGTGCACATGACCGACATCGCCCGCCGGGACGAAAGGGGGCCGGGCTCAGCCGGAGAGGGTGGCGATGCCCTGGATCAGGCCGATGAGATTCGAGGCGATGCCGAGCAGCGTACCGAGCGAGCTGAGCAGCTCCATGGAACTCCTATCTGAACGGGCGACCGGACAGCTCAGCAGATCGTACGACAGGGGTGCGGCACGGGAGATCAGTTCGGCGACACGGTTTCGTGACGACTGCTCAGCTGGTCAACACCGGTTTCCGTGGCGCGGGACCCATGCTGCCCCAGGCCGTCGCGGCCGCGGGGACGAGCTTGGGATGCAGCAGCGCGGCCAGGGCCAGCAAACCGACGGCGACGAGAATATCGAGCCAGTAGTGGTTGCCGGTGCCGACGACCACCACCGTGGTGATCGCCGGATGGGCGAGGGCGAGCCAGCGCCACGCCGTGCGGGCCGCGGCCACGATCGCGACGGCGAGCAGCAGCGCCCAGCCGACGTGCAGGGACGGCATCGCGGCGAATTGGTTGGACAGACCGCCGGATTCGGCGGAGCCGTAGACCGAGGGGCCGTACCGCGCGGCCAGGTCGACGAAGCCGTACTCGGCCAGCATGCGCGGCGGCGCGAGCGGCACGAGCATGTGCACGACCAGGGCGGCGCCGGTCAACGCCGCCATCAGGTTCCGGGTCCACCGATAGTGCTCGGGCCGAAACACCCACAGCCACAGCAGCACCGCGACCGCGACGGTGAAATGCGCCGTGGCGTAATAGAAATTGGCGGGCACCGCGAAGAACTCGCGGTCCACGAAGATCGACTGCACCACCCGCTCGCTGGACATGCCGAGCCGGTGTTCCAGCCCGAGCAGCTCGCGCGCGTTGTCCAGGGCGCGCACCGTGTCGTCGGCGGTGTACAGCCGCCCGACGCGATAGCCGAGGTAAAGCACGGTGATCAGCGCGAGTTGCCCGATCGCTTCCCGACCGCGACCACGTACCGCCGCGAGACCCACAGCCAGCATCGCCTGCGGCTCCTTCCCCATCCGCACCGGCCGGTGCCGGGCCATTAAGTGGAGTTACAACCTCCGTTTAACTTAGCATCACCCCCGGTTCACCCCGCGTTCCTGTGACCGGATCGACATAGGAGCCGAATACTCACCCTCCCAGCAGATTTCGCGCGCGTCGACACACGAGAACGGCGGGCCCCGAAAATCGGGGCCCGCCGCAAGGACTCGGATCAGAGGTCGGCGATCGCCGCCAGCGGCGGCGTGCGCGCCGCTCGTATGCCCGGCCAGAGCGCGGCCAGCACACCCACCACCCCCGAGCTGATCAGGACGAGCACCAGCTGCGACCACGGGATCGCGATCTGGTCGAGTCCGAGATCACGCAACGTGCGCAGGAAGCCGACGCCCCGACCCAGCCCCAGCAGCATGCCGACGATCGCACCGAACACGGCGATCAACATCGACTCCAGGTAGATGGTCCGGCGCACCTGCGCCCGTTGCATGCCGACGGCACGCAGCATGCCGATCTCCCGCCTGCGCTCCACCACCGACAGCGCCAAGGTGTTCACGATGCCGAGGATCGCGATCACCACCGCCAGCGCGAGCAGCCCGTACAGAATGGCGAGCAGCGTGTTGATCTGTTTGCCCTGCGCGCCTTTGAACTGCTCGTGATCCTGCACCTGGACCACCGGGAACGGCTCAGCCGCCCGCTCCAGATCCATGCGCATCTGTGCCAGATCCGCGCCCGGTTGCGCGGTGACCAGCACCACCACATTGCTCTGGAAGCTGACCGGCACCACGTCCTTGTAGATCGCGGGCGACACCACCAGCGCACCGAGCAACGGGGTCTTGCGGTAGACGCCGGTGACGGTCAGCGGCACCTTCTTGCCGTCGAAGCTGGTGAGCGTGACCTGCTGGCCCACCTTCCAGCCGCGTTCGTCGGCCTCGTCCTCGGACACCAGCATGTCCTTGTCACCGAGAGTGTCGGTGCCGCGCAGGATCTCGTAGTTCAGCGCCCGATCGAGCCTGCCGTCCGGTGACGTACCGCCGATCTGGTCGTCCTCGCCCAGTTTGAAGCCGACGCCGCGGATCCCGATCACGTCCGCCACATTGGGCACCGACTTGCGCACCGCCTCGGCCGCGCCGAAGGGCACACCGATGAATTGCTGACTGGACAGCACGTATTCGGACTTCACCCCCTTGTCCACCAGCACGCCCACACTCGCCTTCGCCGAGGCGCCGAGCATGCCGATCGCGGTCACCAGCATCAACCCCAGGGTGAGCGCGAAAGCCGTTGCCGCCGTACGCCGCGGATTGCGCGCGGCATTGTTGCGCGCCATCCGGCCGATCGGCCCGAACGGCCGCACGAACGCGCCGAGCCCGGCGACCACCGGCCGCGACAGCGCGGGCGCGCACAGCAGCACCGCGAGAATCAGGGCGAGCGCGCCGATCCCGACGGTCAGCGCGGCGTTGCCACCGGTGGACTGCGCGCCGAGCACGACAAGGACGGTCCCGGCCACCGCGAGCAGCGCGCCGACCAGCGTCCGCACCCGCAACGAGTCACCGGCCGAGGCGAATTCCTCGCGCATCGCCTCGACCGGCGGAATCTTCGCGGCGCGGCGCGCGGGTGCGTAGGCGCTGACCATCGTCACCGCGAGGCCGACCAGCAATCCGACGCCGATGGTGCGCGGCAGTACCGCCATCGAACCGGTCGGCAGGCCGAGATCGAAGGCGTTGAGCACCCCGGCCAACCCGTACGCCAGTCCGATACCACCCGCCAAACCCAGTGCGCTGCCGATCAATCCGATGACGAACGCCTCCGCGACCACGGACCGGCCCACCTGCTGCCTGCTCGCCCCGACCGCGCGCAGCAGCGCGAGTTCGCGCAGCCGCTGCGCCACGATCATGGAGAAGGTGTTGTAGATGATGAACGTGCCGACGATCAGCGCGATCGCGCCGAAGGCGAGCAGGAAGTAGTTGATGAAATTGAGCGCGTTGGAGATCTCCTTCTTCAGGTCCTCGCGCACCTGATCGCCGTTCTGCACCTTCAGGCTCGGCAGCGCCTTGGCCAGGTTGTCGCGCAGTTCATCGCCGGGGATGCCGGTGGCCGCGATATCCACGTAGGCCACGTGCAGTCCGTCGGTGAACAGCTTGCGCGCCTGGGTGTCGTCGAACAGCAGACTGATCAAACCGCCGGTGTCCGAAGGCATCTGGTAGAGGCCGGTGACCGTGACGTCGATCGGGTCGCGCGCGGACGGGACCAGGATCTTGGTGCGGTCACCGACCTTCAGCCCGGCCCGCTCCGCACCGCCGGCGTTGATCGCGATCTCGCCGGGCTGGGTCGGCGGCACCCCGGCGACGAATTTGTTCGGCTCCGCGACCGCCCGATCCGGCGGTACGTAGGACTGACCGAACGTGGGCGCGCCGCCGGTCTGCACCGCCTTCTTGCCGTCGGGGGTGAGCAGCACGAGGACGCCGTTGACGCTCGGCGCGATGGTCCGCACGCCGGGATACTTGGCCAACTCGTCGACGATGTTGTTCGGCACGCCCAGCCCTTGCCGCTCTTTGGGGCTCACCCGCACGTCGACGCCCTTGGCCTGCCCGGCGAAAATACCGTCGAACGTGCGTTGCAGCGTGTCGGTGAAGACGAACGAGCCGGCGATGAACGCGGTGCCGAGCACCACCGACAGCAGGGTCAGCGCGAGCCGCACCTTGTGCGCGGCCAGGTTGCGCAGCGCAACCTTGCGCATCGGACTTGCGGCCATCACGCCTGCTCCAGTGCCTTCATCCGGTCGAGCACGGTATCGGAGGTCGGGTCCCGCAGCTCGTCGACCAGGCGGCCGTCGGCGAGGAACACCACCCGGTCGGCGTAGGCGGCGGCGTGCGGCTCGTGCGTCACGATCACCACGGTCTGCCCGAACTCGTCCACCGCAGCCCGCAGAATGGACAGCACCTCACCAGAGGCCCGGGAGTCCAGGTTGCCGGTCGGCTCGTCGCCGAAGATGATCTCCGGCTTGCCCGCGAGGGCGCGCGCGCAGGCCACCCGCTGCTGCTGCCCGCCGGACAGTTCGCTGGGCCGGTGGGTGAGCCGGTCGTTGAGGCCGAGCCGCTTCAGCACGGTGTCCAGCCAGGCCTGATCCGGTTTGCGGCCCGCGATGTCCAGCGGCAGCGTGATGTTCTCCAGCGCGGTCAGCGTCGGCACCAGGTTGAACGCCTGGAAGACGAAGCCGATCCGGTCCCGGCGCAGCCGGGTCATCTGCTTGTCCGAGAGCCCGGCCAGGTCGGTGTCGCCGATGCGCACGGTGCCGGCGCTGGCGCTGTCGAGTCCGGCCAGGCAGTGCATCAGCGTCGACTTGCCGGACCCGGAGGGGCCCATGATCGCGGTGAATTCCCCCTTCGCGAACTCGGCCGACACCCCGTCCAGCGCCCGGACCTGCGTATCTCCTGACCCATAGACCTTGACCAGGTCGATAGCGCGGGCCGCGACGGAGGCCGGGACCGCCACGTCGGCGGCGTCGGCGCCCAAAGCTTGCGAAGTCATGCACACCAGTCTTACCGCGTTCGCGCCCCCGCGCCATCAGGGAATTCCCCGAAACCCCGAGTATCGATGCGCCGCAGGTGCTAATGCACCGCGGGTTGAGCGTGCAACTGGCCGATCAGGGTGACCAGCGACTTGGCCAAACGTCCCTTGGACGCGGCGAGCGCGTCGAGGCCGCCGTCGGCTACCGCGCTGTTCATCGTCTGATACGCCAGCAAGCCGCGGCGGGTCGGGAACACCAGGACCCGGCGCCGGTCGACCTCGTCGACCTTGCGGTGCACGAGGTTGTCCGAAATCATGCCGTCGATCAGTCGGGTGAGGCTGGCACCGGTGAGCAGGGTCGCCTCGGCCAGATGCGACATCGGGTGGCCGGCACCGTCGGCCACCGTCGCCAGGACGTGCCAGCGCGCGACCGAGGCTTCGCCGAGACACGTCGCGATGGCCCGGTCGAGTTCCTGTGACGCCCGGCGCACGAGTCGCGCCAACTCCTCCAGCGCGGCGGGGGCGATGCTATCGTCCACCGGAGCACTATATCCAACGCCGCGCAGTAAATATTCAAGTGGAAATATACGGTGGTGATTCCGTTGCCGCTCTCGGGTTTTCGTCGCGCCACGGTGGACATCGCGCTCGTGGTGCCGCTCAGCGGACCGGCGGGGATGTTCGGCCCCTCGTGTGAGGCCTGCGCCGCCCTCGCCGTCGCCGATATCAATGCCATGGGCGGCATTCTCGATCGCCCGGTGCGGCTGCATCCGGTGGACGCGGGCGCGCCGCTGCCGGTGCTCGCCGCGACGATCGATCGCATGGTCGGCGCCGGACTGGTCGACGGCGTCGTCGGATGGCATCTGTCCAACGCGCGCAAGGTGATCACGCCGCAGACCGCGGGCCGGGTGCCCTATGTCTACACGACGTTCTACGAGGGCGGCGAGGACTCCGACGGCGTCTACATGGTGGGCGAAACGCCGGAACAGCAGCTGTTTCCGGCACTGCACTGGCTGCGCGCCGAGCATGGCATCCGCCGCTGGTGCGTGGTCGGCAACGACTACGTGTGGCCGCGCGAAACCGCCAGGGCCGCCCGGGAATTCGCCGCGACCACCGATATCGGCATCGTCGGCGAGACCTTCGTGCCGTTGAGCGGGCGCGACTTTCGCCAGGCCCTGGCCCTGGTCCGCGACTCGCCCGCGCAGGGCGTGCTGCTGTTCATGGTCGGCGCGGACTGCGCGGCGTTCAATCGCGCCTTCGCCAAGGCCGGGCTCGACGACGGCCGGGTGCGCCTGAGCATGATGATCGGCGAAGACGTGCTGTACGCGGGCGGCGCCGGAAGCACCCGTGGATTATTCACCGCCAGCGGCTATTTCGAGAGTGTGGTGTCCTCGGCCGGGATGGATTTCGGGGCCCGCTACCTGCAGGAGTTCGGACCCGCCGCGCCCGCGCTGAACAACATCGGCGAATCCTGCTACGAGGGACTGCTGCTGTTCGCCTCGCTGGCCGAATCCGCGCGCAGTCTCGATCTGCGTGCCATCGAACGCCACGCACCCCGGGTGAGCTACGGCGGGCCGCGCGGCGAGGTGCGGGTGCGCGGCGCGCACACGACGCAGCCGGTCTATCTGGCCGACGCCGACGCGCTCGAATTCAGCGTGCGGGCCGAGCTGAGCTCGTCGAACTCGTAACACGAACTTCACCACCCGGTTTCGCTGCGGCGACCTCGCAGCCTTTGTATCGTCGTCATACGAAACATATTCATATGAAAATAAAGAGGTACCCATGCCCCTGTATCGGTTCCACTGCCGGGCGTGCGGCGGCTTCGACCGCGCCTTCGCCATGGCCGACGTCCCCGCCGCCGCGTCCTGCCCGGCCTGCGCCGCGGACAGCAAGCGACAGTTCGGCGGCGGTGCGCTGATCCGCCCCGGCGCGGCGGCGACGCGGCTGCTCGACGCCACCCGGCGCACCGCCGCCGAACCAGCCGTCGTCGCTGCGCCACCCCCGCGCCGGTCGGCACCCGTGAGCCGAAACCCCTTGCACCGCAAGCTCCCCCGCCCCTGACCCCGAAGGACGAGACCGTGCCCGAACTGCTGTTTCCGCTCGACTCCACCAAACGGTTCACCGATCAGAAGCTCGTCGGCCACAACCGCTGGCACCCCGACATCCCCGCCGCGGTGACGGTCAAACCGGGCGACGAGTTCCGGGTACACGTGCGCGAATGGTTCGACGGGGCCATCCACAACGACGATTCCGCCGAAGACGTCCTGAACGCGCCGCTGCGTACGGTGCACTGCCTGTCCGGGCCGTTCGCGATCGAAGGCGCCCAGCCCGGCGATCTGCTGATCGTGGACATCTTGGACATCGGCCCTATCCCCCAAGAGGATTCGGGCCCGCTGGCCGGGCAGGGCTGGGGCTACACCGGCATCTTCCCCACCGACAACGGCGGCGGCTTTCTCACCGAGCATTTCCCCGACGCCTACAAGGCGATCTGGGATTTCAGCGGGCAGACCACCACGTCACGGCACATCCCCGGGGTGAAGTTCACCGGTATGACCCATCCCGGCCTGATGGGCACCGCCCCGTCGGCGGCACTGCTGGCGAAATGGAATGCCCGCGAGGGCGCGTTGATCGCCACCGACCCGCGGCGGGTACCGCCGCTCGCGCTGCCGCCGGAACCACGCGACGCCATCCTGGGCACCCTCACCGGCGCCGAGTTCGATCGCGCCGCCGCCGAAGCCGCGCGCACCGCGCCACCGCGCGAGAACGGCGGCAACCAAGACATCAAGAACTTCACCCGGGGCAGCAGGGTGTTCTATCCGGTGTTCGTGGACGGCGCCCACCTCTCGGTCGGCGACCTGCACTTCTCCCAGGGCGACGGCGAGATCACCTTCTGTGGCGCCATCGAGATGGGCGGTTTCATCGATCTGCGCGTCGATCTCATCAAGAACGGCATGGAGCTCTACGGTGTGGCGGAGAACGCCATCTTCGTGCCGGGCAATTCGGGGCCCATCTACTCGGAGTACCTCGCCTTCTCCGGCACCTCGGTCACCCTCGGCGGGGAGCAGCGTTACCTGGACGCGCAGCTGTCCTTCGAACGGGCCTGTCTGCACGCCATCGACTACCTCACGAAGTTCGGCTACACGCCGGAACAGGCCTACCTGCTGCTCGGCGCGGCGCCCATCGAGGGTCGCTTCTCCGGCGTCGTCGACATCCCCAATTCGTGCGCCACGGTGTACCTCCCGACCGCGATCTTCGACTTCCCGGTACTGCCTTCGACCTCGGGCCCGACCCGAATCGATCCGGGCGCCGGAGCGCCGCACGCCACCCGCTGAGCTGGCCGGATACGCTGAGCCGGTTGCGTTTCAGATTCTCGCGCAACCGGCTTTTGCGTACCGACCGGATCGCCCGTTGCCGAAGCATTGCGGAAACCCGCGCGCCGACGCGGCAGATAGTGGTCATCCGTCAAGTTATCGATTACGGTCCTGCATCGATAACGCGGTGGTTCAATAAAACTGCGTGTGCTCTGAAGTAGCTAATGCTAGCGAAAGGAGTTCCATGGATCTGACCATCGCCGAACGGATCCACCTGCGCGTCGACAGCTTTCATTCGGACAGAATCGCCGGTCGCTGGGGTGGGCGGCACATTCTGCACAGCCGCACCCCCAGATATGGCGATATCGTGCTGCGCAGCAACGACTATCTGGCACTCACCGGCGACCCCCGCATCGCGCACGCGGTGCGGACCGCGCTGCGCTCCGCGCCCACCTGCGGCGCCACCCCGAGCGTTTTCCTGCACGGCGCGCACCCGCAGGTGGTGCTCGAACGAGCACTCGCCGAACATCTCCGGGCGCCTGCGGGCGTGCTCTGCCAATCCGGCTGGGACGCGAGTGTCGGCCTGCTGCAAGCGATCTCGGACACCGAGACACCGGTCTACATCGATCAGTTCGCGAATATGTCGCTCTGGCACGGCGCGCGGGTCACCGGATCGCCGACCTATTCGTTCCGGCACAACTTCCCCGGGCACCTGCGCGAGCTGATTCGCGCGCACGGGCCGGGGATCATCGCGGTGGACGCCATCTACGGCAGCAACGGCAGCCGCTGCCCGCTGACCCAGTTCTGCGAGATCGCCGACGAGACCGACAGCGTGCTGATCGTCGACGAATCACACGCGGCAGGCACCGACGGGCCCGCGGGCGCGGGCATGGTCGCCGCGCTCGGCCTCACCGACCGGGTGCCCTACCGAATCATCAGCCTGTCCAAGGCTTTCGCCGGGCGGGCCGGTTTCGTCACCGCGAACAACCCCGACTTCGTCGACTACTTCAAGATGGAGTCGCACCCTTCGATGTTCTCCTCGACCCTGCTACCGCACGAAATCGCCGGTCTGGCAGCGACACTCGAGGTGATCCGGCTGGACAACTGGCGACGGCAACGACTGCGCGAACTCGCCACCACGATCCGGCGGGCGCTGACCGCACTCGAATTCGACCTGGAAGGTTCGGCGAGCCATATCGTCGCCCTGCAGGCCGGACCCGATCTGCGCGGTGCCGCGATCCGCGACTTCCTGGAGTCCCGGGGCATTTTCGCCGCGCTGCTGTGCCCACCGGCCACCTCCCGCGATCGCACGCTGGTACGGCTCTGCCTGCACGCGGGGCTCACCGACGCGCAGGTCGATCGAATCATGGCGGCCTGCACCGATGTTCGCACCCACTTCGGCGCGACGCCGCCCATGGACTCCCGGCCGATCCCGACCGCGGTGGTGGGATCGACCGGTCGTCCATGACGTCCGCGGGGCGGAGCCGCTAACCGACGGTCAGGACGGTGCCCGCGCCGACCGTGCGACCGCCCTCGCGGATCGCGAAGCCGAGGCCCGGCTCGAGCGGAACCGGACGACCCAGGCGGACGGTCAGTTCGACCGTCTCCCCCGGCATCGCCAGCCGCACGTCGCCGGGCAGCGACACGTCACCGACCACGTCGCCGGTGCGGATGTAGAACTGCGGGCGGTAGCCGGTGCCGATCGGCGTGCGCCGGCCGCCCTCCGCCGCACCGAGCAGGTAGACGCGGGCGGTGAAGCCGGTGTGCCCGGTCACGCTGCCCGGCTCGGCGACGACGTGACCGCGTCGGACCTGGTCACGCTGGACCCCGCGCAGCAGCAGGGCGACGTTGTCGCCCGCCTCCGCGTAATCCATGGTGCGACCGAAGGTTTCGACTCCGGTGACGACCGAGGTGAGTTCGTCGCCGAACCCGGCCACCGCCACCCGGTCACCCAGGCGTACCCGGCCGCGCTCCACCGCACCGGTGACGACCGTGCCTCGACCCGTGATGGTGAGGACGTTCTCCACCGGCAGCAGGAAGGGTGCGTCGGTGTAGCGGAACGGTATCGGCACATACGTGTCGATCGCGTCCAGCAGGTCGACCAGCGCCGCGGTCCACTGCGCGTCGCCGTTCAGCGCGCGCAGCCCCGACACCCGCACGACCGGTACCTCGGCGCCCGGATACCCCTGGGCCGTGAGCAGCTCACGGACCTCCAGCTCGATCAGGTCGAGCAGTTCGGGGTCCCCCGCGTCGGCCTTGTTCAGGGCGACGACCACGTGCTCGACGCCGACCTGCCGGGCCAGCAGCACGTGCTCGGCGGTCTGCGGCATCACGCCGTCCAGCGCGGAGACCACCAGGATCGCCCCGTCCAGCTGGGACGCACCCGTGATCATGTTCTTCACGAAGTCGGCGTGTCCCGGCATGTCGATGTGCGCGTAATGCCTTGTGGCCGTCTCGTATTCGACGTGCGCGATATTGATGGTGATGCCGCGCTGTGCCTCCTCGGGCGCCCGGTCGATCCGGTCGAACGGCACGAAGCTGCCGCCGCCACGCTCGGCGAGCACCTTGGTGATCGCCGCGGTGAGGGTGGTCTTGCCGTGGTCGACATGGCCCATGGTGCCGATGTTGAGATGCGGCTTGGTGCGGACATAAGCCTTCTTGGACATGTTCTTTCCTGGTTTCCCTGGCGGGCACGAGCGAATGTGCCCGACGGTGTCGAGCGGGACCTCTGCGGCGGGGCGACCTTCCCCGTCCGAGGTCCCGGGACATCCCGGGGAAGGTCAGCTTCGCGCGCCGTCGAGCTGCGCGGCAACCAGTGCCGACGCCGCCAGGACAGCAGCCATCGCGCCCGCGACTGCGGACGATGCGGCGATGGCGTAGCTGAACATGCCGAAAACGATAAATGCCGGAGCTGCTCGACCGCGACCGATTTTCCGGCCGATACGTGCCAGTACACGCATCGTCAGGTCGCTGAGCTGGAGCCTATCCGGGCTGCGGGATCACCCAGGGGAAAGCTTCGGCTTTGGAACGCGCGCCTTCGGCGGTACGCGATCGATTCGGCTCGCCGAGTTCGCTCAACAATCCTTCGGTCAATTCCACCAGGCTCGCAAGCGTCGGCGGAGTGAACCATTCGGGGCGGGTGGCGAAGAGAATATCCTCGGTGGAGGTATTGCCGCTCGCGCCCGGAGCGAACGGGCAGCCACCCAGGCCGCCGAGCGAACCGTCGACCATTGTCGCGCCCGCGCGCACCGCGGCCAACGTATTCGCGACACCCATTCCCCAGGTGTCGTGGCCGTGGAAGACAATGCGACGCTGCGGGGTTCGCGTGCGCACCGCGGAAATCAGCGCGGCCACCTCGGCCGGGCCCGCTTGACCGAGGGTATCGGCGATCACGATATCCGCGGCGCCTGCCGTGCGCGGATCGGCGGCGATGGCGAGCACCCGCTCGGAATCGACCGGGCCGTCGAATGGGCAGGTGAAGCTGGTCGCCAGGCAGAGCTGGATCGAGCCGCCGACCGACTCGGCGAGGCGCACCGCGTCCGGCATGGCCGCGACACTGTCCTCGGTGGTGCGGCCGATATTGGCTTTGTTGTGCGCGTCCGACACCGAGAAGCAGTACTGGAAGTTGCGCACTCCCGCCGCGGCCGCCTTTTCCACGTGCCGCGGCGTCGCCACCCACACCCAACAGCGTTGCAGCTCTTCGGGAGTCAGCGCGGCCACCAACTCCATGGTGTTCGCCATCGGCGGCACCAGATCGGGGCGCGCCATGGAGCCGATCTCCAGTTCCGGCACGCCGAGCGCGAACAGTCGCCGGACCACCTCCACCTTGCGCTGCACCGGCAGCACCTTGCCGGTGAGCTGTAAGCCGTCGCGCAACGTCACGTCCCGCAGCACCGCGGCGGTCATCGCTCGTCTCGTTCCTGCCGCGGCGCGCACATCACGCCGCCCCAGGGCTTTTCGTGCCCGCCCGCCGGATTCGGATGCACCGTCGGCCGAGTGAAACCCGGCGACCGCAGATCACCGGGACCGCGCCCCGGCGGACGCCTGCGACCTTTCCTCATGAGGCCTCCAGAGCGTCGATCTCGGCGTCGCTCATGCCGAGCAGCCCGGACAGCACCTCGCGGGTGTGCTCGCCGAGGTCGGGGCCGACGTTGCGGATGGGCAGCGATTGCTCGCCGATCACCGGGACGATGCCGGTGAACCCGACCGTCTTCGGTTCCGGCGCACCGACATCCACCGAAAAGGACTGAATCATGTTGCGAGCCTTGTACTGTTCGTCGGCGACGATATCCGCCGCGGTATAGATGGGGCCGCACGGAATGCCCGCGGCCTCCAGTGATTTCAGCGCGTCGGCGCGGGTGTGCCGGCTGGTCCAGGCGGTGATCGCGGCGTCGAGCCGTTCATGCTGCCGCCAGCGGCCCGCGTTGTCCTGTAACTCCGGGTCGGCCGCCAGGTCCGGTCTGTCGATCACCTGCATATAGCGCTGGAAGATGGCGTCGCCGTTGCCGCCGATGATGATGCTGACGCCGTCGCTGCACGGGTAGGCGTTGCTCGGCGCGATGCCCTCCACCAGACCGCCGACGCGCTCGCGCTGGATACCGTACGCCAGATAGTCGGGGACCAGCGATTCCATCATGGACAGGATCGTTTCGTTCAACGCGACATCGATGATGCGCTCCCGCAACGGGATCGGCGTCTCCGCCGTGGACGCCCGCTCCCGCTGGAACAGCGCCATCACCGTGCCGAACGCGGCGTACACTCCCGCGATCGAGTCGCCGATGGACACGCCCGTGCGCACCGGCGGCCGATCCGGTTCCCCCATCAGCTCACGTAATCCGCCGACCGCCTCGGCGACCGCGGCGAAACCGGGACGGGACGCGTGCGGGCCGGTCTGCCCGTAGCCGGAGATCCTGGTGATCACCAGATTCGGGTTGATCCGATCGAGGACCTCCGGGCCGAGCCCCCACTTCTCCAGCATGCCGGGACGGAAATTCTCCAGCAGCACATCGGAGCAGCGCAGCAGCTCCAGCACCACGTTCCGCCCGGCCTCGCTGCGCAGATCCAGCGTGATCGACTTCTTGTTCCGGTTCACCGTGCGGTACAGCATCGACGTGTCGCCGCCGTAGAGCCGCCAGTTCCGCAGCTCGTCCCCGGCCTTGGGCCGCTCCACCTTGATCACCTCGGCGCCGAAATCGCCGAGGATCCGCCCGGCGGTCGGCGCGGCAATGTAATTGCCCAGCTCCAGGACGCGAACCCCATCCAACGGCCGAATACTCATCGCACCAGTATGAAGGTCCCCTACGACACCGCTCAGCCCGCCGGGGGCCCGTCGCCATCGGCTAGGGGTAAGCGTTCCGGTGCTGCCTCACCACGAAGCGCGAACGGTGGCCGACGGGAGTACTCGACGACAAGCCGATCCGAGCACGAGTCCGCGGGCCGATCCGGCGGCCGGCGAAGTCGCGGCCGACGGCCCTGCCACCACCCCGGACCACTGCGGTCCGGTTCCACAGCCACCCGGGTCCGCGACAGTCGGGGTGTGCAACACCCGGACCCGCAACCGTCAGGGTCCGCAACGCCCGGACCCGCAACAGTCAGCGTTCGCAACGGCCGGGCCCGCAACCGTCAGGGTCCGCAATAGTCAGGGGCCGCAATAGTCAGGGGCCGCAACGGTCGGGGTGTGCAACCGTCAGGGTCCGCGACGGTCGGGGTGTGCGGGGAGTTGCCTGTGGTGGGCGACGCGCACGGCGGGGCGGGCGGGACCGATCAGGAGGCGAGGCGGGTGGGTTGGTCGAGGACGGAGTAGTGCTCGGCGTTGCCGGCGATGATCTTGCTAGGGGTGCCGTCCACGGCTACCGGGATGTCGCCGGCCAGGGTGATGCGGGTGAGTTTGCGGGGCTGGTCGTCGTAGTCGTCGATGGCGTAGTGCTGGGTGGCGCGGTTGTCCCAGATAGCGACGTCGCCGGGGGCCCAGTTCCAGCGGGCGGTGTTCTCCAGGCGCGTGACACGATCCTGGAAGAGGCGGAAAAGGGCCTGCGATTCGCCGGTGGACAGGCCGACGAAATGCTTGACGAAATGACCGAGCAGCAACGCGCGCTCACCGGTCTCCGGATGCACCCGGACCACCGGGTGTTCGGTCTCGTAATAGCTGGATTCGAACTCGGCGCGATACGCCTGGGTGTTCGGGCGCAGGGGTTCCACGTTGCGGGCCGCATAGTCGTAGACGTTCGTGTGCACCGCGCGCAGGCTCTCCGCGAGCCGCTGCAACGGTTCCGGCAGCGACTCGTAGGCCGCGACCGTGGACGCCCACGTCGTCGACCCGCCGTAGGTCGGCAGGTGCACCGCCCGCAGGATCGACGCCTTCGGGATACGGTCGACGAACGTCACGTCGGTGTGCCAGCTGTTGGCGCGACCGTGCTCGGAGTCGATCGCCAAACTCTTGACGCCGTGCGAGGTGACCGTGGGGTGCGGCGTCGTCGGGCTGCCGAGCAGTTGCGCGAACGCGTACTGCCCGTCCTCGTCCAGGTGGTCCTGTCCACGGAAGAAAATCACCTTGTGCGCCGATAAGGCTCGCCGGATCGCCGCGACGGTCGTCGCATCGAGGTCACCCCCGAGCCGGACATTGTCGACCCGAGCTCCGATACGTGCGCCGAGTTTCGTCACCGCGACAGTGGAATGAGCAGGTGCAACCGTCATGGAAATCAGCACACCACCCACCCCTCGCGGTTTACACCCTTTCCGTCGCCCTGATCCCAACCCACCCAAATCGCCCACCCAACACCTCCGACTCGATACTCCCCCGCTCCCACACCCCTTCTGCGCCCCGCACCCCATACACCCCGCCACAGCGAGTGCGAAACCCCAAAACCCGTGCGGCAAACCAACACCTACCCCACGCGGCTGGAAGC
>NZ_BAFT02000108.1 GCF_000308475.2 Nocardia brasiliensis NBRC 14402
TGCACTCACGACGCTCTCTGCATGAGTTCGAATTCCCCGACTGCGGAGCCTCCTACCAGACCCACACAATTTCTCCACACTTGGTAACCGGATCGGACACAACTGGTCGATACAGTGACCGCGTGTTTGCTCGTGATGCATCGTGGAATCGCTTGAAACTTCTCACGTACATACTGCAGGTCGTTGCCGTCGGCGTGCTGGCTGTGGCGTGGTTGGAGATCGGGCTCGGACTGTACTCCGAGCCGGGAGCAGATCCACGGTTCGAGCTCGAAGCGGGCGGCAACTTCGCGGCCAACGTCATGGTCTATTGGCCGTTCCGGTTTGTGATCAGCCCGGTGCTGGTCGTCACTGGCTTTTTCGGGCTGATGCCGCACCGGCTCGCGCCTGGCGGCACCATCGCGGGTGGGATAGTTGTCAGTTGGTTCGCTCAGCGGGTTGGAACCGAACTGTACTTGTCCGACTACAAGCCGGAGTTATCCGGACACCTCGACGCGAGCATCGTCGCGGCGTGCTTCGCACTTACCGCAGCGTTCACGGCAACCTTCTTGCATTGGTATGGCAACCGAAACGGCCGGACGCGCGCCGCCTCGATGCGCGGCGGCGCAGTGCTGGTAGTTGCCATTCTTGTCAGTGTGGTGCTCACGATTCCGCCGCTGATCGCAGGTAGCGACACCCCGTCCGGTGTCCGAGCTTGGCTCGTCGCCAACCCCCATTGCGGCAGGAACTTGTCGGACTGGACCGACGAGGGACAGACAACCGTCTATACCGGCGGCGCGACACAGTCGTATCCGCCGAAGGATGTGCCCGACAGCGTGTTCAGGGTCGTGGTCACACTGCGTAACGGCACAGGCAGCGTCGAATCTACCCCGCCGACCGCGATCTCGTTCCGAGACGAGCTGCCGTTACGGTCGGGTCCGCCGGGAACCGCCCTGATGCTGTATCGGCCCGGTACAGGCAACAAGTTCGCGTTTACTGACCTGCACACTCCGAATTGTGAGGCTGGCAGTAACCGGGTGGTTTCGGCGACCTACAAATATGCGGATTACGGCGGAACTGGCACGTCTGAGATACAGGGCACGGTATCTCGTAGCGACTAACCCGTCGGCAGGGGTGTTCGATAGCCGTCGTTGATCTGGATGTCCGCACATGCCGCATGTCGCGTGTTCTCAGGCGGATTGGTCCTGGAGGTAGGCGATCTTGGGTGTCCGGTCTCCGAGTGCTTGGTGCGGTCGCAGGGTGTTGTAGATGACGCGGACGCGGTGGACCTCCATGTCCAGCGCATCACCGTCGGCGATCACACCGCGATACAAATGCTCGTATTTCAACGTCCCGAAGAACCGCTCGATCACACCGTTGGTTGCGGGGAACGCACACGGGTGTGGACATGCCGCAGCAGCGGATCGGCGCCGAGGAAGGCCGTCTTGAAGACCTCGCCGCGGAAACACGACCCGTTGTCGGAGACCACCGCGATCGGCGCCGGAACCGCGCCGACGGGCTCACCCTCCAGCCCGAGGCCCTCGGCTACTCCCCGGTCGACGCGCAGGTCATCAAGATGCCAGGACATGCTCGGCTTCAGCGACGGCGAGCCGGAGACACTTCAGCGCGTCGTGGCCGCGCGCGGTCGTGGTCACCGTGATGGCGAGGCAGTATTTGGTGACGTAGTCGATGACCACGCAGATCCGCCAGATCCCTCCGCCGCTGGTTTCGAACTCGCTGAAATCGGTCTGCCACACCCTGTTTCGCTGGGTGGGTGGCTCTCGGAACACCCTGCGCCGCAACGCCACCCACGACTTGCGATCCGCACGAAACCCGCGCGGCAACAACAACCCGCGACGGCGCAGAGCCCGCTCGACCGTCGAGGTCGGCACCTCGTGGCCGTCGGCGCGCATCATTGCCGCGATCTTGCGGTGTCCCCACGCAGGCCACGCCTCGGCATCCTCCGCCGCGATCGGCTCGAACCGATCGAGCCGCGTGACGGCCGCGATACACGCTGCGGCCCACCGGCCCGAAGCAGAGCCAGCCGACGGCGGTAGGTGCGTTCTGGGATCCCGGCCAGTGGGGCGAACCTCGAAACCGGCAATCGCTGTGCCGCTCTCAGGGCTTCGAGGTCGGTGAAGGGACACGCTCGACACCGCCGTGACGCTGGATCCGCAGCTGCACCGTCGCTTCGGCGAGTGCGAGCTCGAGCTGTTCGTTCTCGATCGGCAGCCGCCGCTCCTCGGCCCCGCCGCGAGCTCCGGCCGACCCACTCGGGCGCGGTTCGAGGGCCTTCGCGCCCGCCTCCAGGAATGCCTGCTTCCATTTCGACACTGCCACCGCGCTCACGCCCCGTCGCCGCGCCGCCTCGGAAACGCTCATCTCGCCTCGGAGCACCGATAGGACGATCCGCAGCTTGTCCTCGACGGGGATTCTCGGCTTCGCCGACCGTGACATGGCGGTTCTTCCTGGCTCGTAGGGCCAGGACCCTTAAACCTGGCTACCCTGCCAAGAATTTTGACGCACAAGATCCTCAGCTCCTCTTCCGGCGCAAGATCCACTGAGGGGCTGTCGAGGTCGTGTAGGTAGCGCGCCTGATCTTCGTTCAGCTTGTAACCCCTGATCAGACTATCGAGCTTGGTCGGGCCGGGCTGGCACTTTCCTTTCTCTAGTTCATAGAGATACCCGGGCGCGATATCGTGACGCTTGTATGCCGCCCATAACGGAATTTCCCCATTCTGCGTCCTGGGTGTCCAGCTCGAACCATCGACAGGTCTGCCACGCCCATTTGTCCTGTGGCTCAGCGATAATGTGCCATCTCTGCTAGACTCGTTTCACGTATCCGCAACTCGCCACCACCCAATGCCGGGCACGGACGATGTCGCGCCAAAGTCGAAATACGATCGCATCAACCAGATTCGAGCCACGTAGGTCCCTGAGCGTACGCCGTGAACGCTTGGGCCCGTCCCGGTCCTCGATCGACTGCATCCACGGCCGCGGCCTCCTCTGTGCGCATTGCGGCGAACCGAAGTGAGTACCACGACGTTGGTTACGCCAGGGAGTGCGTCACGAAACATGCAGAGGGAGTATGACCTTCGAGTGTTGAGTCGCGGAACCCAGTTGCCCAGTGCCGCTTCGTTCAGGGTCTCAGACTCTTTGAGTTGTGCCCTCAGGCCGGGCGGGACGCGGTATGCGCGCGGCGGCATGCATCCGCAATTGTCGAGGTTGCGGTACGACAGCCAGGGTCGGCCTGACGTCGGTACCGGGAAGCATCTGCAGCCTCCATCGAGCAGCGACGGTCGCCAACGCCAAAGTTGCCTCAGTCAAGGCGAATTGGTCACCGATACATTTACGGGCTCCAGCGGCAAAGGGCAGCATCGCATGACGCGACGGCGGAGCGGGGAGGTCGGGGCCGAAACGGTCGGGGTCGAACCGCTCGGGGTCGGGATAGAGGTCGGCGCGGTGGTGGATCAGATACGAGCTGTAGATGACGGTGGTACCGGCCCGCAGCGAGTAGTTGCCGAGTTCGGTGTCCTCGGCGACCGTCCGAGTCTGCAGCCACGCTGGTGGCCGTAAGCGTAAGACCTCGTTGATCACTTGGGCGGTGAACTGAAGGTTCGGCAAGTCTTCGGGGCCAGCGGGGCGTCCCGCCAGCACGATGTCGACTTCTGCGTGCAGTCGGGCAGCAAACTCCGGATGCCGGTCGAGCAGGATCAGCGCCCACGCCAGTGTCGCGGCGCTGGTGTCGGTGCCTGCGAAGAAGAAGGTGAGCACCTGATCGACGATTTCCTCGTCACTCAACCGCCCGCCTCCGGCGCTGTCGTGGGCAAATAGCAACGCCGAGAACAGATCACCGTGATCGACCCCCTCAGCGCGACGAGCCGCCACAAGCTCGCTGAGGAGGGCACGCGCCTCGGCTGCCGCCTCGACGCAGGCTCGATTGCCGAGGATCGGCCACCGACGCAGCCACACCGGCAGGACGGCCTGACGCATATTCCCCGCGAAGACAACCTCGACATCATGCAGCAGCCGCTGTTGGGTTTCCTCGGTGATCGCCTGGCCGAACAGCGTCGCTGCGATCACGCGGGCGGCGAAGGTGTGCAGATCAGTCTTCACGTCGACAACCTGGCCGTCACACCAGGAGTCGACCATCTCAGCAATCTTCTCCACCATCACCGGCGCATACGCAGTGATACGTCTCGAATGAAACGCCGGCTGCAGCAGGCGTCGTTGCCGACGATGCTTGGCATGCGGACAAGTCGCCAAGCCGTCGCCAACCAGTTCTCGGCCACCGACATACAGTGCCCCGCCCTTGTCGAAGATTCGGTCATGAAGCAGTACTTGCCGAGTCAGTTCGAGATCGCAGACCACCACAGCGGACACCGGTCCGAGTCCGATACTCACCACATCGCCGTACGCAGGAAGAGAAGCCATGAATCCCAGCGGATCTCGCAGTAACGGCACCAGATGCCCCAGCACAGGCAACCGCCGCGGCGCTACCGCAATCGCCGCACCACCGCGCCGTCCTTCAGCGCCCATGGTCGCGCCGAGTCCTGCAGAACCGTCACCCGGTCTCCGACGAATCTTGTTGATTACCTGTCGAATTGGCGACCACTCGTCCACGACCAACTCCCCTCCACCGCAAGTCGGACTTCTCCCCATTGTCCGCCACGCCCGGCTGCAGCACTACCACCCGTACGGGTGGATCTTCGTCGGTCACACGCTTCGCGGGCTTCACTTGAACTCGCCCGCGCGATTTGACTCTGCGTCAGCAGGAAGCCCCGGCGTCTACCAGGCGCCAGCACGCGGTGCAACGCTGGCCAGCCGACCTGGGGGGAACCGAAGTTGCGGCCCAGTGCAGCACCGATGAAGGTCAAACCTGGCACATGCAAAATATGGCTGTGGTCCGTCGCCCACGTCATAGCGGTAACCGCCACCAGACCGACCATGCTCGCCTGGCCGGTCCGCATCCACGCGATCACAGTCAGCACAGGCAGAGCAGCACGCTGAGCGTCAAGATTCGGGGATCCCCGTTGGCGTGACCGGTCACAGCCATTAGCCACCACGCGACGATGACGGCAGTAGCTGCAAGATCGAGGGCTGTCACGACCTTGCGAAGCCGCTAATGTCCCGGGGTCTCACGTCGTTGACCAGGACGGGTAGGGGTCGATGGGCGAGACTTCCGGTGGTTTCGGTGCGCCCGCGGTGGTGGCTTCGCCATTGATGATGCGTGTGACCGCGTCCAGCACGGTGTCGCGGACGGTGGGGTGAAGGTGCGGATGTTGAGTTGCAGTTCGACGTCGCCGGGGATGATGTTGTCGTTGGTGCCGCCGTTGATCGCGCCGAGGGTTACCACGGCCTGGCCGGTCGCGGCGATCTCGCGTGCGACCACGGTCTGCAACCGCGACACCACCGCGGCGGCCATCACGATCGGATCGACGGTGGCCTGGGGACTCGAGCCGTGTCCACCGCGGCCGTGCAGGACCACCCGCCAGGCATCGGCAGCGGCCCATGCGGTGCCGGGTTGCACGGCCAGCACGCCGACCGGCAGCGGCCAGCTGTGCTGGCCGAGGACGATGTCGGATGTGCCGAAGCGAGTGAACAGGTCGTCATCGACCATGGCTTGGGCGCCCTGGCCGAGCTCCTCGGCGGGCTGGAAGACCGCAACAACCGTGCCCGACCACGTATTTCGCGATTCGGTGAGCAGGGGCAGCGCGCCGAGCAGGCAGGTGGTGTGCAGGTCATGGCCACAGGCGTGCATGACGCCGGTGTTCACCGAGGCATAGGGCAAACCGGTGTGCTCCTCGATCGACAGGGCGTCGAAGTCCGCGCACAGCAACACCGTTGGCCCGGGACCGTTGTTCAGCACGGCCACGATCCCGGTGCCGCCGACACCGGTACTCACCCGCCAGCCGTCCAGCCCGCGCACCGCGCGAGCCACCGCCTCGGCCGTGCGGTGCTCCTGGAATGACAGTTCCGGATGCCGGTGCAGGTCGCGATAGAACTCCGCCAGCTCGGGCTGCGTGTCGAGGGCCGCGAAATTTCGGTGTCGTCTTCGTCATGGTCGTGCCATCCCGTCAGTGAACTACGACGACGGATGTCCAGAAACCTTGGCGTACGGGCCATTCACTGGGACCACTCCGTCTCATTCCCATACCGATGCCTGATTCGATCCCGATCGACCGGTAGACCAGTGCCGCAACATCTTCCGCGTGAGCCGCGATATCGAGCACCGTGTCGAGCCGGTCACGTCGCCCGAAGATCTGCCACAGCAGAAGTACGGGCCGATACACCTCTCCAACGGACTGCCCCTCTTCGGCGCTCAGTAAAGGTGTCGATGGAGGGGCGCCATCGTGCGACCAGGTCAGATTGGTGAACCCGTCGATAATCCGGTCGGTCAATTGCTGTTGGCGCGCCTCGGTGATCCCGTCGGCCGGTTGCAGCACACTGATGGTCAGTCGGCCGCCGTAGCCGTACACGAGATACATGGCTGCGTTCGTCGGGAAACTGGGGCTTCCCAATCGAACGTCGATAATCGCAAGCTCCGCAGGCACTTTCAGTTCGGGAATCCGCCCCACATTGCCGATGTAGGAAATCGGCGGAGCAGCGGCCTGCAACTGCGGTGTCGGGAAGAATCCGATACTGGAGTACACGGCCCAGCCGTCGGCCACGCGAGCTCTGATATCACTGACGACCGTCTCACCCAACCGCAGCGGCGGGTCGTCCGGACCGACCAACTGGCCGGTGACCACGCTGCCGATGCCGTTGGTGATATCGAGTACGTCGATCGGGACCGGGAGCAATGCGCGGAAATCGACCGTGGATAGGACCAGCATCGGCACCGGTCCCGCGCGGTCGATCAGACTGCGTTCGGCCGCGAGTACCGCACCGGCAACGGCGGCGTGCATGGTAATGCCGCGCGCACGTACGGCCTCGATAATCCCCGTTGTCCGGTCCGTGTCCAGTTGCACGGTAGTGAGCCGAGGCAAGCTGGTCACCCCGGTCAGATGAGTTGCGGGGCTCTGGAATTCGGTCGGTGGCGGCTGAAGCGGGGGCGCGTCGTGCGGATCGAGCAGTTGGTGCGGCCCGACCGGTATCGGCCGCGGTGTGGCCGCACTGAGTTCGCCGACTTCGACGAGTGTGGTGTAATTCGCCCACGCCTTCCCCATCAGCGCGGCGGCGGCGTTACCGTCGGCGATCGCATGATTGAACGTGAATGCCACCGTCGCGACGTCACCGCGCCGCACCACCTGAAGCCGAGCCACATGCTTGGACTGGTCGAGCGGATCCACTGGGGCACTGAGGAATTCGTCCGGATCGCCGTCACTGACCTCGAACGGCACGGCGTATGGCTCCCGCGGCTCCAAGTAGTAACGGTCCCCGGCCTGCCCAATCCGCGCATACAGCACCGGGTTACGGTCGGTCAGCGCGATAAATGCCGCGCTGAGTCGATCGATGTCGAGGCGACCAACCGCCGGCATGCCGTATTTCAAGACCGCTCGCCGTTCGGCGAACGATTTCTCGAGGTCACCGAGCGAGCGACGCGGCCCGGCCAGTCTCAATATGTCAGTCATTCATGATGTCGCGTGCGGTCTCAGACAGCCCTTCGATGGTCGGCCGCGGCGACGCGTGTGCGCGTGGCCGTCTCGATGTCGACCTGCAGGGTGTTGAGCAGGATGGCGAGGCCGGAATAGAGTGCGACCACGATCATCAACTCGACCACGGCCCGATCATCGAGGTAGCGGTATGCCCGGTCGAAAACTTGGTCGGACACGTCTCCCTGGTTGGCCAATGCGGCGGCGACGAGATCGAGCACGGCGCGTTCGGCGTCGGTGAACACCGGATCGGTGAGTCTTTCTGCGGCGAGCGCGTCCTGTTGAGCCTGGGTCAGGCCGACTTTCTGCACCAAGCCCTCGTGCTGGGCCGCCTCGTAGGCGCAGTGGCAGTGGTGCGCGATGAGCAGGATCACCATTTCCCGCAATCGGGGGTCGAGTGCGGATTCGGCCAGCATGACGAACCTGGTTTCGAGCACAGGCCCGACCACGGCGTCTGCGTGCGCCAGCATTCGGTCGATATTCGAATCACCGAACAGTTTCACCTGCGCCCGCACCTCGGGCGACAGGGCGTCGAGATCGCCATACGGCAAACGAGCCATCAAAGCCTCCTTGTGATACCAGCGGGTCGCTACCGCTGCGATCGGGCACCTTCGGCTTACGATCGTCCGAGGCGGTTAGAGTTCGAGCCCGGGCGGGAGCAGCAGAGCGTCGACATCCATGCCGTACAACAGGTTCGAGATACGCCACAGGCCGTCGCTGGTTCGCCGGAAGCCGAACCGGAGGAACTCGAGATGGGCGAGCACGGGCGCGGCGTCGTCGGCGATGATCGACGGCATATAGGCGTAGGCGATGGCCTTGTCCTCGGCCAGGTCGCCTACCACCACGTTGGTGTAGATGTGGCGTGGTTGACGGGGGAAGTACGGCCACACGGTCGTCAGCTGGTCCACGACCGCGGACACGCCCTGAATCGAAGGCAGCTCTTTTCCGCCGCGGAACTGTCCGGCATAGACCGATTGAAAGACGACATCACTGGTCAAACAGTCGGCGAGCGCCTCACGGTCGCCCTCGTCGAAGGCCCAGCCGTAGCGGGCGATCCGATCGGCGATCATCAACCGATCCAGCGCATCACCGGGCTCCCCGACGACGGCCGGTGGCAGAGCTACCACCCCCGCCGCGCTGGCCCAACCCATCGGGGCCCCCGCCTCCGAGACTGTACTGCCGTCGCGGGAATCGGTGTGCTCGACATCTTTTGTCGTTTCCGTCATCGGTCTTACCTCCATGGCTGAGATACATCAATGTTTCCGGGAATGCTGTAATCACTCTGAAGTGATCGTCAATCGCATGACACCGCATGCAGCCGCGACGGGATTACCATTCAATTCCAATACGCCCGGCACGGCGGAAACTACGACGTCGGATACCCTTCGCCGAAACCTTCTTCTGCCCCACCGATCTGGCTGGATTCGCCGGTGATATCGGCGGGTTACGACGGGATCGGGCGCCTCAGCTCCTCCTCGTTCGGGGCGATTACAGGTCGACCCCCGGCGGGAGCAGCAGAGCGTCGACATCCATGCCGTAGGTGAGGCTCGATATACGCCACAGGCCGTCGCTGGTTCGCCGGAATTCGAACCGCATGAATTCGCAGTAGGCGAGCCGGGGCGCGGCGTCGTCGGCGCTGATCGACGGCATATAGGCGTAGGCGGTGGCCCGGTCCCCGGCCAGGTCGCCCACCACCACATTGGTGAAGATGTGGCGTGGCTGGCTGGAGAAGGCCGACCACACGGTCGTCACCGTGTCCATGAACGCCCCCACACCCTCGCTCGCGGGCAGCTCCGTTCTGCCGTGGAACTGTCCGGCGTAGACCGATCGGTAGGTGACGTCGCTGGTCAAACAGTCCGCAAGGGCCTCGCGGTCGCCTTCGTCGAAGGCCCAACCGTAGCGGGCGATCCGATCGGCGATCATGAGTCGATCCAGCGCTTCGCGGGGCTCACCGGCGGTGGCCGGCGGCAAAGCGACCACCCCCGCGGCGCTGGCCCAGCCCATCGGGGCCCTCGCCTGAGGGTGTGCGCTGCCGTTACGGTGGTCGGTGCGCTCAGCATCTCTGATCGTGTCCGTCATCGGTCTTACCTCCTTGACTGCGGTGCATGGAAGTTTCCGAGATTCAATGAAAAGTACTTTATAGCCAAAACTGTTTTAGCAGTA
Source organism: Nocardia brasiliensis NBRC 14402 (assembly GCF_000308475.2). Classification (GTDB taxonomy): domain Bacteria; phylum Actinomycetota; class Actinomycetes; order Mycobacteriales; family Mycobacteriaceae; genus Nocardia; species Nocardia brasiliensis. The sequence continues at coordinate 9,735 of NZ_BAFT02000108.1, forward strand.
TGTGACCCTTCGTACACTCGCCCGACGTGTCTCGGAAACCAGCATCCACCGGCGTGCTTTATGATCGAAGTACTTTTGCTGCGAAATAAAAGGAGAACAGTGTCACTGCAGGAGACCGCCGATCGGCTCGATCGCATACTCGGACCATTGCGCCGAGTGCTCGGGCGGTACATCCGACGCACCGGCGAGGTCACGGATGTGTCCGAGAGCCAGGTCGAGCTGTTACGCGCCCTGCCCGAGCACGGCACGATAGGCCCGCGGCTCGTGGCCGAGCGAATGCGGGTGGCCCCGTCGACGGTCAGCAATCTCGTCAAGGGCCTGGCGCAGGCCGGTCTCGTGGAACGGGTCAGCAACCCCGACGATTTCCGTGCCGTCGGACTGTCGCTCACCCCCGCCTCCCGCGAGATCCTGGATCGCTACAACCAGTTGGGCTCGACCGCCCTGGCCAGGGCGTTGCAGCAACTGAGCGCACGTGAACAGCAGGCCTTGCAGCGGGCGCTGCCCGTGCTGGAGAAACTGGTGGCCGTGCTGGAAGCCGAGAACGGCGCCTAGCCGGGGAATCGCGCGAAAATCCTCGTCACGAACGCAACGCTGTCGGGCTTCGGCGGCTACTACCAACAACATCCGATAATCAGCGAAGACGTTCTACAGCAGACGGCTTCGGCTCATCTCCGCCACTGACTTCAGTCGACAAGAGTGCGCGCTCATGCCGCGTTCCGCGCGGATTCCGGCGCGTGACCGATTCCAGTGACCAGGCCTGCGGGCGCATCGTGGTGCATGAGTACTTCAGCGGACATCGACGTCGCCTTCGCCGACGACGACGACCTAGTGTTGCGGCTGGCCTCAGCGGTCTACCTCGCCCGGTTCACCGGAACGTCCAGAATCCATTGCTCTTCGGATCTGCGCCTGTACTTCGCCTGGTGCGTCGAGCGCGAAGCCCGTCCGCTAGCGATGAACCGGGCCGAGATCGAACGCTACGTTGGCTGGATGCGGGAGGTCCGCAGGTTCAAGCCCGCCACTGCCGCGCGCCGGATGGCCGTGGTGACCGGTTTCTACCGGACCTGCGTCATCGACGGCATCCTGGAGCACTCGCCGGCTGAGTACGTGCGTCGACCGCGGGTGTCGAACGAGTCGCCCACGCTTGGTCTTTCGCATCTACATTCGAAGCGCTGCTCTCGGCGGCTCGTGACTCGGCCAACCCGTTCGACTTCGCACTCGTGGTCATGGTTGGGCTCCGGATCTTCGAAGCCTGCAACAC
>NZ_BAFT02000107.1 GCF_000308475.2 Nocardia brasiliensis NBRC 14402
TACCGCGCTGCGCCGTATCGCTCTGTGCCGCTCCGCGCCGCACCGCACCCGTTTCTCGCACGGGTACTGCCTTCCCGCACCCGCTCTGGCATGCCACAGAGGGTGCGAAGTGTCAGAACTGGTGCGGGGAAGCGGAAGGGTGGGGGTCGGTAGCATCTAGAGGTGCGCTATGAGGAACTTGCCGACGTGCCGTGCTCGATCACGCGTCCGCTCGTGATCTTCGGCGACCGCTGGACTCTGCTGATTCTGAAGTTCGCGTTCTCCGGGGTGCGCCGATTCAACGCGTTTCAGAGTGCGCTCGGTATTTCCCGCAGCCGGCTGCAGGATCGCCTCGATCGGCTGATCGAGCACGAGATCCTGGTGAAGCAGAAGGCCGCGGTCGGTGCGCACGAGGAATATCGGCTCACGCAGAAGGGCCACGATATCTACCCGATCCTGATGGCCATCCGGGACTGGGGCGACACCTACATGGCGCCGGACGGCCCGCCGGTGCGATACACGCACCGCGAGTGCACCGGCGAGGTGCACGCGAAACTCGAGTGCGACGTGTGCGGCAGCGCGGTGACGGCCCGCGACGTGACCCCCGAACCCGGGCCCGGACTGCTCGGGCCCGAGATCGACGCCGATCAATCGGTGAACCAGGTCGCCACCTGATCGATGCCCTCGCGCGCGGTCCGGAAGCTGTTGACCGGGTGTGCGGTATCGGGGTAACCGAACGAGATGCCGGCGACCACCCGGCGGTGGTCGGGTATATCGAAGTACTTCCGGATGAACGGCGCGTACGAGGCCAGCGCGGCCTGCGGTGCCGCACCGAGTCCGAGGCTCTGCGCGCCGAGCAGGAAGTTGCCGAGGTAGAGGCCGCAGTCGACGGCGCCGTAGACGCCGAGATCCGCCTCGGTCGTCACGATCGCGACGTGCGGGGCGTCGAACAGTTCGAAGTTGCGCAGCGTCTGCCGCATTGTCTTCTCGTGCTCGCCTTTTGCGATCCCGATGCTGTCGTACAGCTGAAAGCCGCACGCGCGCCTGCGATCCCGATACACCCCGGCGTACTGCGCGGGGAACGCGAAATCCGGTTCAGGAGCGGCGGTTCGGACGTGTTCGAGCAGTGCCGCGCGGAAGCGGTCGGTGCCCGCGCCCTCGGTCAACACCACCTGCCACGGCTGGGTATTGCACCAGGACGCCGTCCGCTGGGACAGGCGCAGCAGTTGTTCGATGACGGCGCGCGGCACCGCCTCGGCCAGGAACTGCCGGCAGGTCCAGCGCTCGTCCAGCAGTCGGGTCAGCGCGGCGAATTCTTGGGTGTCCACCTCGGCCGTTGTCATGCCATCTCCTCATTTGGTCCCATTATGAGACCAAACGCTAGCATCGGCCGGACGATCTTGGCATGCCTCGGCACCACGGTGCTCGTGCTGCCTATGAAGCCGGTATTCAATGCTGTGCTCGCAGTGCGCGGATTACCCCGAATGGGACGCCGGGAAAGGGCAGAATCCACGCATGGCGTCCGAGGCCCGCGGCGCGCGGGATCGCAAGCGGCACGGCAGGCACTACACGCCGCCTGTGCTGGCGCGTTTCCTGGCCGCGCGGCTGCTCGCGCACGTCGTACCGCCGCCCGCCGGGGTGCTGCGGGTGCTCGATCCCGCGTGCGGGGACGGCGAGCTGCTGTTCGCGCTGTGGTCCGAGGCGGCCGAGCGACTACCGGGTACCCGGATCGAGCTGATCGGCTACGACCTCGATCCGGCGGCATTGCGGGTGGCGCGGGCGCGGGCGGGCGCGGCGGGGATCGCCGTCGACTGGCAGGTGGGCGACTTCTTGACGGTCGCGGCCGAGCTGGCGGCGGTCTCGTTCGACGCGGTGATCACGAACCCGCCGTACGTGCGAACCCAGCAACTCGGCGGTGCGACCGCCCAATTGTTGAGTAGGCAGTTCGGATTGCGCGGGCGGATCGATCTGACGCATCCGTTCGTGGCGACCCTGCCCAGACTGCTGCGCGCCGGCGGTGTGCTCGGATTGCTCAGTGCCAACCGGTTTTTGACGACCAGGGCGGGGGCGAACATCCGGCGGCTGCTGCTCGCCGAACTGGCGCCGGTCGAGCTGTACGACCTCGGCGACACCAAGCTGTTCGAAGCCGCGGTGCTGCCCGCGATCACCATTGCGACGCGTGGCACGAATCCCGATGCGTGCCGGTATGTGTCGGCGTACGAGGTGGACAGCGGCGGGATCGCCACGGAGACCGGCCTTTTCGAGGCCATGGTCGGCCCGGCCGGTTGTCTGGTCACCCATGAGGGGCGGCAGTTCGCGGTGGAGATCGGCACTTTGGTGACCGGCGAATCCGTGGTCGGGCAGAAGACGAAAGGCGACTTGGTGATTCGGCCACGGGCACCCGGGACCGCCCTGCCGGTCGATGCCGAATCTGCGGCGAGACACCGAGCCCCGCCGCATGCCACGACACCGGATACCGCGTGGCGCATGTCCAATGCGCGCGTGGACGCCTGGCTCGCCGCCATCGACGCCGCGACCTGGCGGACTTTCGGTGAGGTCGCGCGAATCCGGGTGGGTATCAAGACAACTGCTGATCGAGTGTTCATCTCGGACCGGTGGGCCGAGGCCGAGCCGGTCCCCGAAGCTGAACTGCTGCTGGACCTGATCACGCACAACGATCTGGAGCCGTGGCGGATCGCCCGGGTCCAGGACACTCGTGTGCTCTACCCCTACGATCTGACGCTGGCCCGGCGCACGCCGATCGATCTCGACGAATATCCCTGTGCCGCTGAATATTTACGCAACCACAAGGACATACTCACCGCTCGCCGCTACATCGGCGCCACCGGCCGGGAGTGGTTCGAGATCTGGGTGCCGCAGCGCCCGCAACTGTGGCGGCAACCCAAGGTGGTCTTCCCGGATATCAGTGACCGCCCACGTTTCGCCCTGGACCGCTCCGGTGCGGTGGTCAACGGTGATTGCTACTGGCTGTCCCTACCGGAGCTGTCCCGTGACCCCGCCGAGGCCGAGCAGCTCGCGTATCTGCTGATGGGCGTGGCCAATTCCGCGCTCGGCCTCCGCTTCTACGACACCGTCTGCGGCAACCGCCTCTACTCCGGTCGCCGCCGCTGGATCACCCAGTACGTCTCGCGCCTACCCCTACCGGATCCGGCCTCCCCGCACGCCGCGGCGATCATCACGGTGGCCCGAGACCTCACCGAGGGCCGGTGCGCAGACCCCGCGACCCGCGCCGAACTGAACGATCGGGTGGCCGCCGCGTTCCGTTGACGCTCAGCGGGTGAGGTGGACGCCGACCATGGGCAGCAGCGTGCGGCGCGCGAACTCGCGGGCGGCGTCGCGGTCGGCGACGGGGATCAGGCCGTCGGGGGTGAGGGCCAGCGAGAGGGCCAGGCGGGCCATGATCTCGGCGACGAGGTCGGCGTCGAAATCGTGGGTGCCTTCGGTGTCGCGCAGTTCGCGCAGCTTGTCGGCCAGGTAGCCGCGGCCGACGGCGAGGATGGGGCCCGCGTCGGTGGTGAGGCGGGGCAAGATCAGGTCGGGTTCGGTGCGCAGCAGGCGACGCAGCAGCTCGTTGTGCGCGATCGCGGTGATGAACGCGACGAAGATCTCCACCAGCTGGTCCTCGCTGCCGGAGACGGCCTGCACCTGCTTGTCGATCATCTCGACGAAGTGCTGGGCTTCCCGCACACTCACGGCCTCGACCAGGTCGTTCTTCGATTCGAAGCGGCGGTACAGGGTGGCGGGGCTGATGCCGGCGCGGCGGGCGATCTCGCCCATGCTGGTCCGTTTGATGCCGAAGTCCAGGAAGGCCGAGAGCGCGCTTTCCAGGAGCTTCTCGCCGTCGGCGACGGGCTTCTCCAGGATGCGCTGCAGCATGGGCGGGACAGTGGGCATCTGGTCTCCAGTCGATTCGCGCGGACGCCGGGGCGAGCGGACGGCATCGCGACGGTGCGGGTGAGGGCCATTCATTATTTCATCGGCCGGTGTCGGCGTGGTCGGGGATGGCCGAACCAGGGGGTGTTCTGTCTTATCGGTCGCATGTCCAGCTTCGAGTGATTACCCTGTGGATATCCACCTTGGATGCTGGATGGGCCGGAAGAGGTTGCGCCGTGGCATATTTCGCGAACCGGGTGGTGGCGATCACGGGGGCGGGCGCGGGCATCGGCCGCGAATTGGCCCTGGCGCTGGCCGGGGACGGCGCGTTGCTCGCACTGTCGGACAAGTCGGCGCAGGCCGTCGCCGAGACCGGAAAGCTCTGCGCCGCGCGGCATTCCGAACCGCTGGTGACGACCCTGGACGTCACGGACCGCTCGGCGGTGCTCGCGCACGCAGCGGCGACGGTCGCGCACTTCGGCCGGGTCGAGGCGCTGTTCAACAATGCCGGGATCCTGCACGTCGGCGGCGTCGCCGAATCGCCGTTCCGGGACTTCGAACAGGTGATGGACGTGGATTTCTGGGGAGTCGTCAACGGCACCAAGGCTTTTCTGCCCTACCTGCAGGCCGCGGAGCGGGCGCACGTGGTGAACATGTCCTCGGCTTTCGGGCTGGTCGGGGTGGCGCAGCACGGGCCGTACAACGCGGCGAAGTTCGCCGTGCGCGGGTTCACCGACTCGCTGCGGCAGGACATGCGCGCGGCGGGCGGTGTGGTCCGGGTCACCGGGGTGTATCCCGGTGGCGTGCTCACCTCCATCGCCCGGTCGGCGCGGGTCGCGCCGGGGATCGACGCGGCCGCGGTGGCCCGGCGCTTCGAGGAGCGGGTCGCGCGGACCGGCCCGGCGGCGGCCGCGCGGACGATCCTGCGCGGGGCCGCGCGCGGTGAGGCAAAGGTGCTCGTCGGACTGGACGCCCTTCTTGTGGATCTGGTCACACGGATCACCGGCTCGTATCACGAACGGGTATTGGACATGGTATTTCGTTCCTGACCGCGCGCCCCGGCGCGGGCAGGAACGGGTAGACGAAATGGCAACTGGTCGAACACATCTCGTGACGAAGAACGATCGGACGCGATTGATCGGACGCGATTGATGGCGAAATGGCTTCTGATCGAGTGCTTCTCCGGCCCGCCGGGCACGGTGATCGCCCTCGGGGCCACGCCGAAATCCTTCGTGCCGCTGCGCCACATCCTGCGCAATCCGCTGTCGCTGGCCGATGCCGAAGCCGCATTGGCGCAGGCTGCCGCGACCTGTGCCGTGGTCGCGCGGGTATCGGCGGATGGCCGGCGCGCCGTGCGCGCCGAGCCGCTGCTGATCACACCGGACCGCGCGCACGCCGTACGGCTGTGGGTGGGGCCCGTGCGGGAACCGCTGCCGGAGCGAGAACCGGTGGGCGCTTGGTATTTCAACCTCACCACCAATCGATCGGTGCGCAGCATCGATCTGCTCGACCTCTACGGCGTCGCGCCCGAGGATCGCGCGGCGGAGCTGGCGATCGCCGGCGCGTTCGCGCGGCTGGTCACCAACCGGGACGAGCGCGAGGCGCTGGCGAAGCTGGTGAACTCGGAGCCGGACACCGAGCATCAGGCGGTGTGGACCATTCGGCGGGACGACAATGCCTTGCGGGCAGGACATTTCGCGTGCCGGATCAATATCGAGACCGACGCCGCAGGCGCGCGTGCGGTGCTGTTCCGCGGCGTGACCCAGGACATCGGCGCGGCCACGGCGGTACCGTCCGCGCCCCCGCCGATGATTCTGGAGTATCAGCTGCTGGAGGCCGCCACGGCGCCGGGGGAGTATCGGGCGATCGTGAATCTGCGCTCACTGCAACTGATTCGCTGGATCGGGCCGCCGATGCCCGGTATCGCCTGGGCGGACCTGCCGGGGGAGCCCGCGCCGCAGATCCATCCGGACGATCTCGCCGCGGCGCGCGCGATGTCGCGGGAACTGGCGCACCGGCGCGCGGAGGGCACGGTGCGGTTGCGGCGGCTGGACGGAGGTTGGCAGGCGGTGCGGGTGCGGGGCGCGCTGATGGTGCTGGATCAGCACACCACGGCCGGACTTGCCACGGTCACCGCGGTGTCATGACATCGCGGTGACCGTGGGCCGAGCTCATTGGCGGGGTAAGTCCAGTGCCGCCATTTCCTGTTCGATCGCGTTCGCAGCGAAATCGACTCCGCTGGAACGCAATTCATGAACCCGTCGCTGTAACGCCTCGATGCCACCCGGTTGGGCGGCGATGTCGGCCACACTGATCCGCCCCATCGGCCGGTGCATACTCGCCTGCACGTACGCAACCACCGTGATACCTCCTGCCTGCACGCTAGCTCACGTTCCCACCCGACCCGGGGTGGGTTCACCACTGCGCTACAAGCCGCACGACAGCCGTGTCGGCAGGAGACCCCGGGTCACCGGGCACGCTGGCAGAATGTTATCAGCGAATCCTACTGGACGCTTGATCAGTGTGCTCTGTCTCACACCTCTTTCGCGGTGCGGTGATTGGCCGTGTTGTGTACGTACACAGCCCCATTCAGTCGAATGCCGTCCTGTTCGGCCGCGCTGAGCTCGCGGCGAACCTTACCGGGCACTCCGGCGACGAGCGACCTGGGCGGAATCTGCGCGCCCTCCGGAATCAGCGCGTTGGCCGCGATCAGGCTGCCCGCGCCGATCACCGCGCCGTTGAGCACGGTGGCGCCCATGCCGACGAGCACGTCGTCGCCGATCGTGCAGCCGTGCAGAATCGCGTTGTGTCCCACCGAAACCCCGGTGCCGACGGTGAGCGGGAAGCCCGGATCGGCGTGCAGCACACAGCCGTCCTGGATGTTGGTGCGTGCGCCGACGGTGATCTGCTCCAGGTCGCCGCGGATCACCGCGCCGTACCAAATGCTCACCTCGGCCGCGAGCCGCACCCGCCCGATGACTGTCGCCGTCGGCGCGAGCCACGCGTCCTCGTCGATCTCCGGAACGAACTCACCGATCTGAATCCTCATGCGCTGAACCTAGCGTCTCGTCCGCGCGGGGCTAGTGCACCGGGGTCGCGAACAGCGCGCGGTGTGCGGCGGGGCTGGTGCCGAGGATGCGGTGGAAGTGGTGCCGCAGGCTGACGGCGGTGCCGAAGCCGGTCTCGGTGGCGATCCGGTCCATGGTGTCGCCGGTGGTCTCCAGCAGCAGCCGGGCCCGGTCGGTGCGCTGGTGCAGCAGCCACTGCTGCGGGCTGCTACCGGTGCGGTCGCGGAAGCGGCGGGTGAACGTGCGCCGGGACATCAGGGCCACCCGCGCCCAGCTGTCCAGGTCGATCGGATCGCCCAGATGCGTTCGGGCCCAGACCATCGCGCGTTCGATCGGGTCGTCGTCGGCGGCGTCCGGTACCGCGACCGGGATGTACTGCGCCTGCGACCCGCTGCGATGCGGCGCCGTCACCAGCTCTCTGGCCAGTTCGGTGGCCGCGCGGCTGCCGAGATCGTTGCGCACCAGGTGCAGGCAGCAGTCGAGGGCGGCCGCGACGCCCGCGGAGGTGACCACGTCGCCGAGATCGGACCACAGGGTGTCGGCCCGGACGCGGACCGCGGGGAAGGCCGCGGCCAGCTCGGCGGCGCCGGCCCAGTGGGTGGTGATCTCGCGACCGTCGACGAGGCCGCTGGCCGCCACCGCCCACGAGCCGAGGCACAGCCCGACGATCCTGGCCTGCGCGCCGTGCGCCTGCCACAGTGCCTCGCGCAGCTGCGCCGACATCGGCAGGTGCCGCTCCCAACTCGGGATCACCACGGTGTCCGCGCGGGCCAGGGTGTCGAGGCCGTGGCGCACGTCGATATCGAAACCCGCTGGGGTGGGCAGGGTTCCGGGTCGCTCGGCGCACACGTCCACCCGGTACGGCGACTTGCCGCCGATGCCGATCCGGCCGAAGACGAGGCCGGCCACGGACAGGTGGAACGGGCTGATGTTGTCGTAGGCGAGCACGGCGACGGTACGCATGGCCCGATTTTAGCGGTTAGCGGCTCACGGGCCACTGTCGGGCCGGTCCACAGCCGGACAAGATCATTGCCATGACCGAAACGATCGAACGAACCACCAAGCTCGAGGCTCTGCACGTGGGCGGCCCCACCCTGCGTTTCCGCTACGCGGGCCGCACCTTCCTGACCGATCCCACCTTCGACGAGCCGGGCGTCTACCCGGGACCGGTCACGCTGTACAAGCTCGCCGGCCCCGCGGTGTCCGCGGCCGAGGTCGGGCCGGTGGACATCGTGCTGCTCTCGCACGACCAGCACGCCGACAACCTGGACAACGCGGGCCGGGAATTCCTGCAGTCGGTGCCGACCGTGCTCTCCACCCCGGACGCCGGGGAGCGCATCAACGGCGTTCGGGGACTGGCGAATTGGGAGACCGTGACGGTCGACGGCATCAAGGTGACCGGGGTGCCCGCGCTGCACGGGCCGGAAGGATGCGAATCGGTCACCGGCGTCGTGACCGGCTTCGTCCTGCAGGCCGACGGGCAGCCGACCGTGTACGTCTCCGGCGACAACGCCTCGGTCGATCGGGTGCGGCAGATCGTCGAGCGGTTCGGCCGGATCGACGTCGCCATCCTGTTCGTCGGCGCGGCGAACGTCGGGGCCTTCGACGATGTCGACATCACCCTCAACGCACGCACCGCGGTGCAGGCCGCGGAGGTGCTCGGGGACGCGACCATCGTGCCGGTGCACGGCGACGGCTGGTTGCACTTCACCGAGACGCTGGAACGGTTGACCAAATTCTTCGAGAACGCGGGCCGCGCCGACCAGCTGCGGATCCCGCCGCTCGGCAAAGCGGTCACTGTCTGAGGTTCTCGCGCCGAGTCTGCTGGTCAACCTGCGCAGAAACGCGCTGTGGCCCGGCGTACTCGTGATCATCGTGTGACACCCGCGCGTCGTTCGTGGCGGGACCGGGGTGCGGGGTCCACGATGACCGTATGAGGATCGGAGTTCCACGGGAGGTCAAGGAGCAGGAGTTCCGGGTGGCGCTGACGCCGGCGGGTGCCGGGGAGCTCGCCACGCAGGGGCACGAGGTGCTGATCCAATCCGGGGCGGGTGTCGGATCGGGGTTCGCCGACGCCGACTACACCGCGGTCGGGGCGAGACTGGCACCCGAGGCGGATCAGGTGTGGTGGGAGGCCGACCTGATCCTGAAAGTGAAAGAGCCGATCGCCGAGGAGTATCCCCGGCTACGTGCGGGGCAGGTGCTGTTCACCTACCTGCATCTCGCCGCGTCCCGGGAGTGCACCGACGCGATCCTGCGCTCGGGGATCACCGCGATCGCCTACGAAACGGTGCGCTCCACCGACGGGTCGTTGCCGTTGCTCGCGCCGATGAGCGAGGTGGCGGGAAAGCTCGGCGGACAGGTCGGGGCCTATCACCTGATGGCGCCGCTGGGCGGTGCGGGCATGCTGCTCGGCGGGGTGCCGGGCGTCCGCCCGGCGGAGGTGGTGGTGCTCGGCGGCGGTGTCGCAGGCACCAACGCGGCGTCGGTCGCGGCGGGCATGGGCGCGCGAGTCACGGTGCTGGACACCAACTTGCACCGCCTGCGCGAGCTGGACGCGCGGTTCGACGGCCGGGTGACGACCGTCGCGTCCAATGCCGCCGAGATCGAGCGGGCGGTGCCGGCCGCCGATCTCGTCATCGGCTCGGTGCTGGTACCGGGCGCGCGGGCCCCGAAACTCGTCACCGACGAGCTGGTCGCACAGATGCGGCCGGGTTCGGTGCTCGTCGACATCGCCATCGACCAGGGCGGTTGCTTTCAGGGATCGCGGCCGACCACGCACGCGAATCCGACCTTCCGCGTGCATGATTCGCTGTTCTACTGTGTCGCGAACATGCCGGGTGCGGTCCCGCACACGGCCACCCTCGCGCTCACCAACGCCACGTTGCCCTACGTCCGGGCCATCGCGGGGCTCGGCTGGCAGCAAGCCTGCGCCAACTATCCGGAACTCGCGCAGGGTCTCACCGCGGACGGAGGCCGGCTCGTGTCGGTGGAAGTGGCCGCGGCACACGGGTACCCGGCACGGCAGCCGATGGGGCTGGTCGGCTGACACGCGGGCGGATCACCACGTGTGGTTGATGTTCCAGAATCGTGCGGGTTGGTTACCGACGATCCGGCGCAAGACAGCGATCATGGCTGTTCACCTCCTTCCGCGAGAGACCGGACGAGCGGTCCGTGCTGCGCTGCAGGACAAAGGGTCTGGGGGTCGCGGCGTTGATGACGACCGGCCGCAGATCGCCGCCGGTGACGTGCAGGCGGGCGTTCTCGGCAAGCGCGGCAACTGTTTCGGTGATCAAGGTGTGCGCGACGGCGGCGCCGGAACAGGCGAACGGGCCCGCGCTGAACGGCAGATAGAGGCCACGACCGTCCGGCTCGCTCCAGCGTTGCGGCCGGAACACCTCGGGGCGCGACCATCGGGTTTCGTCGTGGTGCAACAGGTATGGACACACCGACGCCATCTCGCCCGGATGCAGTGGGACACCGCCGATTTCGAGAGCGTGCGGGACGGGACGGCCGACCATCCAGACCACGGGTCGATACCGCAGTGACTCACGGACGAGCTGATCGGCGAGCCACGGCCACGGGGCATGCGGCCGGTGCAGGCTGCCGAGCAGTACCGACCAGGCCACCGAATACGCCACCGTGCCGACGATCGAGCGGAACATCAGCACGTACAGATCGGCCACCGCGCGGTCGCTGATCTCGCCGGAGCACGCGCCGAGCACGGCATCCAGGACGTCGCGGGGCTCGTCGGGCGGTGCGGCCGCACGACGATCGCGCACCTGGTCGGTGACGGCGCCGAAAAGCTTGGCGCTCAACAATTCCGCCCGTGCGCGCTGGTGCATCCGGGGTGGCCGGATCAGCACCCCGGCGGTGGCGGAGCGGGTCAGCGCCCGGTGCAGGCGCGGCGCGCAGTCGGGATGCAGCATCAGCTCGGCGGTGCTCCGGTGCACCAGAGCCGTTCCGGCTGTGGGCCAGTGGGTGCGGGCGGGTAGTTCGGCGACCGATTCGGCCAGACGCAGCCGGAATTCCGGTAGGCGCGAGCGGATCACCTGGCGCACGGCGCGACCCAGCTCCAGTTGCGCGGACCGGGCAGGCAGTACGGTACCGAAGAATCCGGCGCCGTCCGTATTGAAGGCGTTGTCGTGCAACACCGTTTGCGCGAGTTCGGGGTCGCTCACGCACACCCCGCCCCACGGCAGGCGGAACGCGCCGCCGGGCGCGCCGCGGCGCAGTCGCTCCAGAAAACCCAGTGGATCTCGCCGGAATCGGCGCATGTCCCGTGCACCCATCGCTGTCCGCTTTCCGCCTGGACAATTCGTAGGAGGACTTCACGGTAGTGCGCCAGATATGTTCCGGTGGGCGGATATTCGCGTCTAGCAGTTCTTTGCTGTACCCGCCCTTCGCGTTACTCGGTGTCGGGGTCCGTCATGTTGAGGTACCAGTCCGGCTCGCCCGAGGTGGGCAGGTCGTGCAGCTTGTCGGGGTTGCGCACCACATCGATGGAGACGATGCGGCCGTTGTCGACGGTGAAGGCGAAAACGCCGATGTGGTTGCCGTCGAACACCACCAGGCCCGGCGCGCCGTTCACCAGCACCGCACGGCCCCAGCCGCCCGCCGCCGACGGCGCGTGGTACCAACCGAGCAGCATCTTCGCGATGAGCTCGGCGCCGCGCACCGGCTGCCGGATCGCGGGCACCTTGCCGCCGCCGTCCGCGGTGAGGCTGACGTTCGCGTCGAGCACGCCGAGCAAGGCGCTGAGATCGCCGGACCGCCACGCGACCGCGAACGCGGAAACTACCTTCTCCTGCTCGTCCGCCGAGGCGGGGAAACGCGGTGTGCCGTCCTCGACCCGCTTGCGGGCCCGGGACGCGAGCTGGCGCACCGCCGCCGGAGTGCGCCCCACCACCTCGGCGACCTCCGGGCCGCTCATGCCGAACACGTCCTGCAGCACGAACGCGGTGCGCTCGGCAGGCGACAGGGATTCGAGCACGACCAGCAGCGCGGTGGTCACCCGCTCGTCCTGGGTGATCCGGTCCGCCGGATCGTCCCAGCTGGTCACCTCCGGCTCGGGCAGCCACTCGCCGACGTACTGTTCCCGGCGGGCACGCGCCGAACCGAGCTGATCCAGGGCGAGCCGGCCGACCACGGTGCTCAACCAGGCGCGCAGGTTCTCGATCTGGCCCGCCGTGCCCGCCTCGAACTGGCGTTGCAACCGCAGCCACGCCTCCTGCACGACATCGTCGGCATCGGTGAGACTGCCCAGCGTGCTGTAGGCGAGCCTGCGCAGATATGGCCGATGCTCCTCGAACCGCCGGGCCAGCTCGGCCTGGTCGAGAGGTTCGGAAGGAGAAGACGGTGCGGAAGTCACTGCTGTTCGCCGTTCGATCGTTGCGCCCGGGATAGGGCGAGTCCAAAGGTGCGTCACCGGGTTGACGACGCAGGACCTCAGAGTGTGACACGCCGGAAAAGTCCAGGTGGTGGATGCCCGTTCCGGCGAGTCCGGGATCACTGCGCTGGGGGGACATGGGTGTGGCGTGGTCCGCGCCCGGTTCAGGTTCGCACCACTTTTGAGTTCCCGCACCTCCTGTGCCATGCCGTAGCGAGTGCGGGAACGCGAAAGTGGTGCGCGAACCTCTGCGGGTGGGCACGACCGGACCTGCACACCGCTCGGCCGCGTAGGCGCCGTCTTCCTTGGTGATCTTGATGGTCACCTTCTTGGTTTCGCCGCTGACCTTGACGTCGCAGGCGAAGGTGGCGTCGACCTCGACTGGGTTGCACGGTGGTGCGGGTGGCACAGGTGTGTTGGTCGTGGTGATCGGTGTGGCCCGTGCCTGTTTCGGGTGATCGTGCGGGTGGGCGATTCGCTGTGGTGCGCTCGGTGGCGGTTAGTCTCGGCGGGTGCGTAAGGGGAATTCGGCGGCCTTGGGGCTGGTGCTCGGGTTTGTGCTGGATCGGGTGTTGGGGGATCCACGGCGGTGGCATCCGGTGGCGGGGTTCGGCACCGCGGCGGCTGCACTCGAGTCCGCGACGTATGCCGACCGGCGTAGTGCCGGGGTGGTGCATGAGGCAGTGCTGGTGGGGTCGGTGGTCGGGTTCGGGATCGGGGTGCGCCGGGGTGGCTGGCCGGTGACCGCGCTGGGGACGTGGACGGTGCTCGGCGGGCGCAGCCTCGCGCGCACGGGTGGCGAGATGGCGCAGCGGCTCGAGGCCGGAGATCTGGCCGCGGCGCGGGCGTTGCTGCCGTCGCTGTGCGGGCGCGACCCCGAAGTGCTCGATGCCGACGGATTGGCCCGCGCCGCACTGGAATCCATCGCCGAGAACACCTCCGACGCGACCGTCGCCCCGCTGGTGTGGGGTGCGCTGGCCGGCGTGCCGGGCCTGCTCGGGTATCGCGCGATCAACACCCTCGACGCCATGATCGGCTACCGCAACGACCGTTACCGGAACTTCGGCTGGGCCGCCGCCCGCACCGACGACCTGGCCAACCTCCTGCCCGCCCGCCTCACCGGCCTGCTCACCGCCGCCCTCGCCCCGCTGGTCGGCGGCCGCCCCGCCGCCGCCCTCCGCGCCTGGCGCCGCGACGCCGCGCAACACCCCAGCCCCAACGCGGGCGTGGTCGAGGCCGCCATGGCAGGCGCCCTCGGCATCCGCCTCGGCGGCCGCACCGAATACCCCCACGGCGTCGAACACCGCCCCACCCTCGGCACCGGCCCCACCCCCACCGTCGCCGACCTCCACCGCGCAGTACGCCTCTCCGAAGCCGTCCAAGCAGCCGCCGTAGCGCTGGCCGCCTGCGCCGCCCTAGCCCGCCGCTAGGCGAGTCCCGGCCGTCCGCTTGCCGGCTCATCGAAACTGCGGCTTCCACAGACCGTTCACACCGAGCGTCGGCGCGCCACACGGCAATTCGCTCTGCGAAGCGTCGATCACCTTTGTGAAGGCGCTACAGGCGATCAGTTCTGGCGATGCAGCGGATCCGTCTCCCGTCCGTGCCTGGCGTGCCCCTCAGCCGGCGCTCCGCGTGCTCCATTGGGGACCCCCCGGGCGCGTTGGCGGGTCGTCACAAGATCAGGTGGAACTGCGGGCGGCATCTTTCGAGAAGGTACCGCCGCCAGTTCCCCCTGATCTTGGTTCGGCTATGCCTACCCTGGGACTCGTAGCGGAGGCGTCCCGGAGCCCGCTAGCCCAACCTCCCGCGCACGTTTTGGTGCGCCGCGCGGGGTGTGGGCGGCGCTTCGCCGTTTGCAGCCGGGGGCGTGTTGCCTCGCGCATGCCCCTGTTGTCGCGCGCACGCTTCGGTGCGCCGCGCGCGTGTTTGTCGATCGACGCTCGCGGGAGGACAGGAAGTGTGCGGGAGGGGTGGAGGCTTTGCGGGAGGGGTGGAGGCTTCAGGGGCGGATGCCGAGGGTGCCTGTCCAGGTGGGGGTGTCCAGGCCGGTGCGCTGGGCTAGGGCGAACATGGCGGTGATGTCGGCGGCGGTGCGCGGTGGGAATTCGTCCCGGTCGTATTCGTCTTCGGGGAAGTGCTCGTCTTCCAGTCGCGTCATTTCCTCGGCGTAGTGCCGCACGAGGCGTTCGGTGACGGCGCCGCGCTCGGCGGCGTCGAGCAGTTCCGCGCACAGTTGCGGCATCTCGCTGTCGGGCTCGAAAAGCAGCCAGTCGGCGATCTTTTCGAGTGCGTCGGCAGAGTTGGTCAGAGCGGAGAGGCCTGCGTCGAGTCCGTCGTCGGACAGGTCCTCCGGGTACGGCGCCCGATGCCAAACACCCTCGTCACACCAATAGACGCACCCGACCATGTAGGCATCGATCAAACCTCGAAGGTATTGGCGCGGTAGCCATTCCGGCGCACCGGCGAGCACGTCGATTGCGGGCTCGTGCCACTTGACCTTGCTCGACTCGTCTTCCCCGACGAGCACGGCGCGGCCGTCGCCGTACCACTTCAGTTCCCACCAGGTGCAACCGCAGTCGTCCCAATGCAGGCCGCCGTCATCGATCCAATATCCCGAACGATGAACGGGCGACTCCTCCTCCCGTGCGCGGCTGTAGGTCGCGACCGCGACACCGGCCCACCGCCGCCACAGCAGCCGTGGGTCGGGCAGATCTTCGGGTCGTCCAGGTTCGTGCAGATGCCCCAATGTGCTTCTCCTGACTCGCGTTCGGTGTGAGCCTAGGCGGACCCACCGACACGGTCCGGACGCGCGCTCGGCGGCCTCGGCGCTGATCACGGTCGGCACCGAATCGGTCGCCGCCGCGACCCGCCGCATTCGCGCGGCGTCGCAATCGAAGAGCAGGTCGGTGGCGCGTTCCCGGATCGCCTCGGGCGAAAAGCTCGGCCTAGATCAGGCGGTCCAGCACGGGCCGCCGAGTCCGGCGGGGTCAGTCGCGGCCGCGCCCGTAGCGGTCGGCCAAACGCGATTCCGTGGTGGCGGGTGCGGGTGCGGCGGGCGTGGATTCGGGGTTCGCCGCGGATGCGGCTGGGGCGCTGCCCTTTTCCTTACGGCGCTCGCGCAGTTCGGCGTAGACGAAGTAGCCGAGACCGAGCGGGGCCATGATGCCGAAGGCCAGCCATTGCAGGCCATAGGAGAGATAGGGGCCCGCGTCGAGCTGGGGGAGCGGCGTCGGCGTGAACGCGCCGGGCTGGTTTTCGTCGAGTTGCAGGTAGCCGCCGCGGTCGGCGCCGGTGGGGACGGCGGTGAGCGGTCGTTGCAGCACAGCGGATTCCTGCGCGAGATCGATCGAGTACACCTGACGGAAGCCGTCCTGCACGGACGGATCCTTTCCCGGCGTAACACCTTCCGACACCCGGACTCTGGCCTCGAGGCGCTGCGGACCCGGCGGCGGTTCCGCGATCGGCGGCGGGCGCACCCCGTCCACCGCGGCGACCAGGCCGCGGTCGATCAGCAGCAGCCTGCCGTCGTCCAGCCGGAACGTGCCGAGCACCGCGTACCCGGGTGCGCCGTCGAGGTGGCGCAACCGGACCAGCACCGTCGAATCCGGTTGATAGCTGCCCGACGCGATGACTTTGCGCCATTCGCTGTGTGTTTCGTCGGTGGCGGGGGTGCCGAGGACCGTGGTGATGTCCACGGGGTCGGCGCGCACCGAGTCGGCGATGAGCTGGTTGCGGTGCGAAGTGGTGGTGTTCTTGCCGAGCTGCCAGGGCGCGAGCACGGTGAAGCAGAGGTAGGCGAACGCGACGACCAGCACCGCGAGGATCACCCAGCTCGGACGCAGCAGGAAGGTCAGCCGGCGGATCATGCGCGTCCGTCCAGTACGGGATCGGGGGGACCGGATTCGGCGCCGAGCGCGGCGCGAACCCAGTCGAGCAGGCCCGGCATCGCCGCCTCGATCTGATCGCGGACCAGTTCGAAATCCGCGGTGTCGCCGTAGTACGGGTCGGGCACGTCGGGGCCGTCCGCGTCCGGATCGAAACTGCGCAGCAGCCTGCGCCGGTCCGCGGGGACGCCGCGCCGCGCCAGTTCCCGTTCGTGCGAGGTGTCGAGCGCGATCAGCAGGTCGGCGTCGAAATGATCGGCGCCGAGGGCGGCCGCCGCGTGCCCGGTCAGGTAGCCGTACTTGCGCAGGGTGGCGTTGGTGCGGTGGTCGGCGTCGTCGCCGACGTGCCAGGATCCGGTGCCCGCGCTGCTGACCCGGACCCGATCGGCGAGGCCCGCGCGGGACAGATGCGCCGCGAAGATCTTCTCCGCCATCGGAGAACGGCAGATGTTGCCGGTACAGACGAACGAGACGTGCAGCTCACCCACGCCTGCCATTCTGGCCGGTCGCCCGTCGGCACCGCCACGGAGGGTGCGCGGACGCGGCCCGAAGGTGGTCGCGATCACGCGAGCCGACGGTGGTGCAGAGCGGTCCTGGTGGCGCTGTCGCGGGTGATGGTGGGCAGTGCGGTGGTGATGTGCAAGACCCGATGCATGTGGCAGAGAGCTGCAGCGAGGCGTGTGTCGGCGAGTTGGAGCGAGGGCAGGCGCGCGAGGCATGTCCTCGCCGCTGAGCTGAGCCGCCCAGGATCCCACGTAAGGTGCTCTCGTGCCCGAGGACAGCGTCGACCATGCGAGCCTGCGCCACCACGGCGACGTGGACGCGCGGCCGGGCATGCTCGATTTCGCGGTGAACGTGCAGGGCAGTGCGCCGCCGGACTGGTTGCGCGCGCGGTTGGCGGCACGGCTCGACGACCTCGGCCGGTATCCGAGCGCCGAGTCGGAGTCGGCGGCGCGGCGGGCGGTCGCGCAACGGCATGGCCGCAGTCCGGACGAGGTGCTGCTGCTGGCCGGCGCCGCGGAGGGTTTCGCCATGGTGCCGCGGCTCGCTTCGCGGCTGGCGGCGGTGCTGCATCCGTCGTTCACCGAGCCGGAACTCGCACTGCGGGAAGCCGGGGTCCCGGTGACCCGGGTGCTGCTCGACCCGCCGTACACCCTCGACCCGGCCGCGGTGCCTGCGGAAGCCGACCTGGTGGTGCTCGGCAACCCCACCAACCCGACCTCGGTGCTGCACCCCGCCGACGCGATCAAGGCCCTGCGCAGGCCGGGTCGGACCGTCGTGGTGGACGAGGCGTTCGCCGACGCGATCCCCGGTGAGCCGGAGTCGCTGGCCGGATTCGCGGCACCCGATGTGCTCGTCCTGCGCAGCCTCACCAAAACGTGGGCGCTGGCCGGGCTCCGCTGCGGTTACGTCCTCGGCGCACCGGAACTGCTGGCCCGGCTGGATCATGGCCGCGCGCACTGGCCTTTGGGCACACTGCAATTGGAGGCGATCACCGCCACCGCCGCACCCGCGGCGGTCGAGCAGGAACAGCGGCAAGCGAAACGGATCGCCGCCGATCGCGCCGCGATGATCACCCGGCTGACCGAACTCGGCGTGCACGTGCACACCCCGGCCGCCGCCCCGTTCTTGCTGATCCAGGTCCCAGACGGTGAGCTCCTCCGAAAGCATTTGGCGGACAAGGGGATCGCCGTGCGCCGCGCCGATACCTTCCCCGGCCTGGGACCGAACCAGCTCCGCCTCGCGGTGCGCGGTCCCGCCGAAGTGGATCAGCTGATCGCTGCGATCCGGACGGCGAATCTGTGCTGACCGTCCGGACCCCGCCCATGCACGTCAGTTACGCGTCCGGCTTGATCGCCCGCGCTGCGCCGAACACCTGTTTTGCTGGTCGGCGCGACGGGCCCGGCACACGAACAACGAACGTGCGAGTCCAGGCCTCGGCGGCAGCGCGCCGGTTGCGGTCGGCGACGTCGAGCGGAAGCGATGGCGGTTCGGCCGAGGTGCGCCGGCAAGGTTTGCGACAGTGCAGTATTCGATCGGAGGAAGGTAGACGATGACCACGCTCGCGGATCTCATCGCGGTGCTCGATACCGCCTACCCGCCGCGGCTCGCCGAATCCTGGGACTCGGTCGGGCTCGTCGCCGGTGATCCGGCGGAGGAGATCACCCGGGTGCTGTTCGCGGTCGATGCGACGGCCGCGGTGGTGGACGAGGCGATCGAGTGGCGTGCACAGGCTTTGGTGGTGCACCATCCGCTGCTGCTGCGCGGGGTCGACACCGTCGCGGCGGATACGCCGAAAGGCGCACTGCTGCATCGGCTCATCCGTTCCGGCTGCGCCCTGTTCACCGCGCACACCAACGCCGATTCCGCCGATCCCGGCGTCTCGGACGCGCTGGCCGCCGCGCTCGGACTCACGGTGACCGGCCCGCTGGACGCCAAACCCGAGGCGCCCGTGGACAACTGGGTGGTGCAGGTGCCGCGGTCACACAGCGACGCGGTGCTGGCCGCCTTGTTCGCGGCGGGGGCGGGCGGCAGCGGCGACTACCGCGACTGTGCGCTGCGGGTGCCCGCGATCGGTCAGTTCCGGCCGATGTCGCAGGCCGATCCCGCGGTCGGTGCGCGCGGCGAACTCCAGCATGTCGAGGAGGAGCGGCTGGAGGTGGTCGCGCCGCCGAATGCCCGTGCGGCACTGCTGGCCGCCTTACGGGCCGCGCATCCCTACGAGGATCCGGCCTATCACATCACCGAGCGGGCGCTGCTGCCCTCGGCGCTCGGGATCGGCCGCGTCGGCACCCTCGCGGCCCCGGAGACCTTGCGCGCCTTCACCGATCGGGTGGCCGCCGCGCTGCCGCCGACCGCGTGGGGCGTGCGCGCGGCAGGCGACCCGGACCGCAGCGTCTACACGGTCGCGGTCTGCGGCGGCGCGGGTGACTCCTACCTCGACGCCGTCGCGCGGGTGGGCGTCGACGCCTACGTCACCGCTGATCTGCGCCATCATCCGGTGGACGAACAGCTGCGCCGCGGCGGCCCCGCGCTGATCGACGCCGCGCACTGGGCCACCGAATTCCCCTGGTGCGCACAGGCGGAACGGGTGGTGCTGACCGAGCTGCCCGAGCTGGAAACGCGGGTCAGCACCCTGCGCACCGACCCGTGGACGGTCGGCGCGCCCAGCTGAGCGCCGACTGTCGTGGGACACGCCGGTATTCGCGGGAGTGCGACGAACTCGCCTCCGGCGTGTCGGGGCGTGTCCGGCGGATCGACGTGTGCCGCGGGTGGATTGCGCGAGTCGAGCGGTCATTCGGGGGTACAACTACCGCATGAATTTCCCGGTGAATTTCGGCTTCATACAGGTCGGATTGATCCTGATCATCCTGATCGGGATCGCGCTGCTCATCTCCGGGGTGGTGCTGGCGCGCCGGATCGGTCTGCGCGCGCTGATCACACGCGGCGGCAGCGGTGTGGTGCTGCTGCTCGGCGCGGTGGTGCTGCTGTGGGTGGCCACCCTGATGCAGACCTATCTCGGATTGACCGGCGAGATCAAGGCCGCGCACGTGGTGGCGAAGCCGGTCGCCGGGCAGGAGCACCGCCTCGACGTCGAACTGACCCTGTTCGGCGACGACGACCACGAGGACCAGCACCTGCGTTACCAGGTCGAGGGCGATATGTGGGTGTTGCAGGCGGGCATCGTCGAACTGGAACCCTGGGTGAACGCGATGGGCTTCCACTCCGGGTACAAGGTCAGCAGGTTGTACGGGCAGCGACTGGACGGCGTGGCCACCACGCAGAACCAGATCTTCCTCAACGACGGCGACGAGGACTTCTTCAACGACATGACGAAGGGCCGCTGGTGGACCGAGCCGTTCGTGCGCTCGGCCTACGGCAACGCGGTGATTGCGGTGCCCGGTGAATACGACGTCTTCATCTCCCGCGACGCGATAAAGACGCGCGCACCGGCCTGATGGTGCGGCGTCGGTCAAGGAGCGGACCCCGGCGGGGTACGGTTGAGGGCCGACCCCGTCCATAGCGTTCAGGAGTTTGTCCGCGTTGAATGTCGAACCACCGATCCAGGCCAAGCTGCTACAGCTCGCCGCTGTCGACACCGAGCTGACGCGGATCGCGCATCGCCGCACCGTGCTGCCCGAACAGCAGGAGGTGGCCCGGCTGGAGGCCGAGCGAAACACGCACAAGGATGCCGCGGTCGCCGTGCAGATCATGCTGGACGATCTCGATCGCGATATCCGCAAACTCGAGGGCGAGGTCGACGCGGTCCGTAAGCGCGAGGAACGCGACAAGGGCATGCTCACCGCCGGAACTGTGAACGCGAAGCAGCTTTCGGAGATCCAGCACGAACTGGGCAGCCTGGAGCGGCGGCGTTCGGTGCTCGAGGACGAGCTGCTCGAAGTGATGGAGAAGCGCGAGGCCTCGGCCGACGACTACCAGCACGCGGGTGCCCGGCTGGACAAGACCGAGCAGGAGCTCGCCGACGCGCAGCGCCGCCGTGCCGAGGCGCTCGCGGATCTCGAAGTGGCACAGGGGCGTTGCGACGCCGACCGGTCGAACCTGGTCGCGCTGTTCCCGGCCGATCTGCTCGCGGTCTACGACCGTCAGCGCAGCCAGCACGGTGTCGGCGCCGCCCTGCTGCAGGCCCGCCGCTGCGGTGCCTGCCGGATCGAGCTGGACCGTGGCGAGATCGCCCGGATCGCCAAGACCGCGCCCGACGTGGTGGTGCGCTGCCCGGAGTGCAGCGCGATCCTGGTGCGCACCAAGGAATCGGGACTGTGACGGTGGTGGCCCGCGCGAAGCGAGTGGCACGGTGACCGAACGCGAGGTGATCGTCGAGGCCGACGGTGGTTCCCGGGGTAACCCGGGCCCGGCCGGCTACGGCGCCGTGGTGTACGCCGCGGACCACGTGCGCGTGCTCGCCGAGCGTCGCGAGTTCATCGGCGTCGCCACCAACAATGTCGCCGAATATCGGGGCCTCATCGCGGGTTTGGAAGCTTCGGCGGAACTCGGGGCCCGGGTCGTCGCGGTCCGGATGGACTCCAAGCTGGTCGTCGAGCAGATGTCCGGCCGCTGGAAGGTCAAGCACGCGGCGATGATTCCGCTCGCCGACCGGGCGCGCAGGCTGGTCGCCGACTTCGAACGGGTGAGCTTCACCTGGATTCCACGCAACGAGAATGCGCACGCCGATCGGCTGGCGAACGAGGCGATGGACGACGGCACGCTGGTGGATGAGGTACGTACCGCCCGCGCGGCCGAACAGCCTTCAGCGCCAACGGCTCCGGCGAGTACAGCCGCCGCGCAACCGGCTCCGGCCAGTGCGGCGGCCGCCGCGCAACCGGCCCCCGGCTGGACCGGCGCCGCCGGTCGCCCCACCCGCCTGTTGCTGCTGCGGCACGGGCAGACCGAACTGTCGGTGCAGCGGCGCTATTCGGGTCGCGGCAATCCGCCGCTCACCGAGCTGGGTCGCGAGCAGGCCGCGCGTGCCGCGAAAATGCTTGCCGCCAAAGGCGATATCACCGCGGTGCTGACCTCGCCGCTGAGTCGCGCCCGCGATACCGCACAGGCCGCGGCCGACGCGCTCGACGCGCCGTTGACCGTCCTCGACGGCCTCATCGAAACCGACTTCGGCGACTGGGAGGGCCTGACCTTCGTCGAGGCCGCCCAGCGCGACCCGGAATTGCATGCCCGCTGGCTCGGCGACCCGTCGGTGCCCGCGCCCGGCGGCGAAAGCTTCGATCAGGTGCGCGAGCGCGTGGACGCGGTGCGCCGGGACCTGGTCACGCAGTATCCGGGCACGAATCTGGTGGTGGTCAGTCACGTGACCCCGATCAAGACGCTGCTGCAATTGGCGCTGGCCGCCGGGCCGTCGCTGCTGTACCGACTGCATCTGGACCTGGCCGCGCTGTCGATCGCGGAGTTCTATCCCGACGGGGGCTCGTCCGTCCGGCTGTTCAACGACACCTCCTACCTCTGAGACGAACGCAGTAGGAGCGCCCCGCGTCGGTTGTTCGACCGCCGTCGTTCACGCGGCCGTCGCCGGGTGCTGCTGCCTGGTCATATTGCTCGACGATCATTCGCAGGCTCGCTGACTCTGCTGCGGCGCTCACCGCGTCGATTCGCCGTGCGGCGGTCGCGCAGCGTATAACGGTTGAGTATCGTCGGCCGCCGGGTTCGGCCGTGATCGGGGCGGGTGAGTATGAAAGTCGGTTCGGGTGAACGCTTTTCAGGGCTATCGCGCTGCGATGTGCCCTGCGTCTCAATCGGCACGCGACTGTGTCGCAGTGCACAGGGTGTTGTGCCCCCGCCTTCCCCTGGCCATGCTTGGTAGCCAATAGGTAACTGGCATTGCTCGAATCGAGCCGAATCGGCTGGTTCCGCTGCCCAAAGGCGGCCGCAGATTCCATCGGGGGGTGGTTTGCCTCCCGATCCAGGTGCGTGGGGGTGTCGGCACTCGTACGCACCTTTTCGAAAAGGAGAGAAGTGGCAAAGAAATTCAGATCCATCGCGATCGCGGCGGCCGCCGTGGCGACCGCGATCGTCGGCGGCGCGGGCAATGCCTCGGCCGCGCCGAGCGCGGTGCTCGGCGGCGGGTCCGGGATCATCTTCGACAACAATTCGGCGTGCTCGCTGACCACCATCGGCCACGATGGCGCGGGCAGGCTCGTCGGCCTCACCGCAGGTCACTGCGCACCCGCCGGGGCCAGGTTGATCGCCGAGGGCACACCCTC
This sequence comes from Nocardia brasiliensis NBRC 14402, assembly GCF_000308475.2. Lineage (GTDB taxonomy): Bacteria > Actinomycetota > Actinomycetes > Mycobacteriales > Mycobacteriaceae > Nocardia > Nocardia brasiliensis. Next base: position 22,946 of record NZ_BAFT02000107.1, read on the forward strand.
GGCGGGGGTGATCGGCACCGTCGCGTTCTCCGACAACGGCGAGGGCCTGGATTATGCGGTGCTGCAACTCGATCCGGAGCGGGTCACGCCGGTGCGCAGCATAGGCCCGACCACCATCGCCGGTATCGGTGTCCCGCCCGGCCCGGGTGGCACCGTGTGCGCGAGCGGGCGCACCAGCGGCACCGACTGCGGTGTGGTGTGGGGCTCGCTGGACGGCACCAGCATCAACCAATACTGCTCCAAGCCGGGCGATTCCGGTGGCCCGGTCTTCGTCGGCGATCAACTGGTCGGGATGAACCAGGGACGGCTGACCGGGATCGGCCCGATCGGTTTCGACGTGCCGTGCACCACGGCCGCCAACCCGGTGCACTCGCCCGCGTTCTTCCAGCCGATCGCGGTGATCCTCGCCGCTGTCAACGCGCAGAACGGCATCGGCGCCGGCTTCCAGCCCATCTGAGGCTGATCGCGTTACCGCGGTGACGAATTCGCCGCGGCCGCCAGCTCACGCAGCGCGGCCGCGGTGAGTTCGTCCAGGGGGTAGAACAATTCGATGGCCAGCTCGGACAATGTCACGTCCGCGGGTGCGCCGAACGTGGCCATCGTGCTGAACATCGAGAGTTCGCCGCGCGGCGTGCGGATCCGGATCGGTACCTCGAACGGGCTCGGTTCGCCCGCACCGACTTTCGGCTCATCCGGCTGGTGCGCCGGCCGTGGATAGCGACGCACCTCGTCGTGCAGCGCCGCCAGCTGCGGGTCGCCGCTCGCGCTCACCTGACGAGCGAGCCGCTCCAGGAACAACTCCCGCACCTGGCCCAGATTGGCCAACCGCGTGGCCAGGCCCTCCGGGTGCAGCACCAGGCGGTACACATTCGGCCGCGGTAGCAGCAGATGGTCCGGGATGCCGTGCAGCAGCACGCTCATCGCCGCGTTGCCGGTGACCACGTTCCATACCCGATCGATGACCACCGCCGGATACGGCTCGTGGGCGGTCAGCATCGTCGTCAGGGCGGCGCGGACCGAGGCCAGGTTCGTGTCGTCCAGGCTGCTCTCCCGGTAGGCGGGCGCGTAGTCGGCCGCCAGCAGCAGCGTATTGCGTTCGCGCAGTGGCACGTCCAGCGCCTCGGCCAGGCGCAGCACCATCGTCCGGCTCGGCTTGGCGCGTCCGGTTTCGACGTAGGAGATGTGCCGGGCCGAGATGTCTGCGGCCAGTGCCAGATCCAGCTGGCTCAGCCTGCGGCGCTGCCGCCATTCGCGGAGCAGCCCGCCCACTCTCGTCCGGGTTTCCGGCTGCGTCGACACCACGTCAGCAGGTTAACCAGTGGTCCGGCGGACGGGCCATGACCTCGGAGGTTATTGAGACGCTCACCTCAGGTCGGCAAGGTGAGGTTTCCGGAGCCGAACGGTCCGGCTGAACTCGACCGAACAGGAGCGCGACAATGAGCACAGTTCTCTCCGCCGACCAGGCCAGCACCGAATTCCTGCGCACCGCCTTGCGGGTGGACGGGTGGGGACCGGTGTATTCGGGGCGGTCCTGCTGGCCGGTGCGCCGGCACTGCGTGATCCGCTCGGCCTGCCCACCGCCTGGTCCGTTCCCTTCGGCGTCGCCATGCTCGGCGGTGCGCTGGCCCTGCTGTTGATCGCGGGGTACCCGGAGATTCCGTTCGGGCAGGCGTGCGCGGTCGTCGCGGTCAATGCGCTGTCGGCGATGGGGATGGTGGTGCTCGCGCTGTCGGGATTGATCGGGTTGACCGGCCTGGGCGTCGCGTTCCTGTTGGTCGGCGCGGGAGTGGTGGCGACTTTTGCCGCGGTCGAATACACAGGCATCCGCAGGGCTGGGTACTGAGCGGGGTACCCGGTCGGCGGATTCGCGGGCTGAGTGGGCGTCGCGGGGGTGGTGCGGGGTCGAGTGGGTGTTGCGGCGGTGGTGCGGGGTCGAGTGGACGTCATGGCGGTGGTGCGGAAACGAGCGCGCGTCATGGCGGTGGTGCGGGTCGAGCGGTTCTCGGCCGGTTCAGATGTCGTCGTGGCGGTCCTGCTGCACGCGATGGGAAACGTGACCGTGGTGCGCACGCCGGGCTATGACAAGCCCGCGCTCTTGGTCGTCGTAGCAGTGCTGATGGTGGCGGGTGCGCTGGTAAACGGTTTGCGCCGTTCGCTGCGCGACAGGTAGACAACTCGGATGGGGACATCGACGATCGGCATCCGATTGCTCGCCGCCGACGACTGGGAAACGTTCCGGCGGATCCGGTTGCGCGCCTTGGCCGACACACCGCAGTTCTTCGGCTCGACGCTCGCCGACGCGCAAGCGCGCACCGAGCAGGGGTGGCGCGCCGCCCTGTCCGAGCGGGTGCAGTACCTGGCCGTCGCCGATGGTGTCGAACTGGGCACCGTCGGCGCCATGCGGGACGCGGACCGCGGTGGCCTGCACCTGATTTCGATGTGGGTGGCGCCGGAGGCCCGCGGCACGGGTGTGTCGGACCTACTGGTGGAGGCGGTGCTCGACTGGGCCGACACCGCGGGCAGTCCACCGGTCTGGCTCGAGGTGGCCGACGGGAACACCGTCGCCGAACGCCTGTATCTCCGGCACGGATTCGTGCGGACCGGCGTGACCGGCCCAGTGGCGCCGGATGATCCGCGCCTCGAACACGAACTGGTGCGCCGCCGCTGAGGTACCGCGTTTGCCTGCCTGGTCGCCGGGTATTCGCCCCTCGATCGGGAGGTGACGGACATGCCGAAGCGGCACGGGCACCGTGTGGTGGATTGGTCGATGGGGCCGACGGTGTTGCGGTGGCGTTCGTGGTGGGGTGTGTTCCGCCGGACCGTCACCGAATTCCTGGACGACAATCTCTCGGATTGGGCTGCGGCGCTTACCTATTACAGCGTGCTGTCGATCTTCCCCGGCTTGGTCGTGCTCACCGCGATCCTGGGAGCGCTCGGCCCGTCGGCGACCCAGTCGCTGATCGACACCATCCAGCAGATGGGCCCGAGCAGCGGCACCGCGCTGCTCGTCGACTCCCTGCGCCAGCTGCAAGGGGCGAGCCAGTTGTCCGGCCCGTTGGCGGTCATCGGATTGGCGACGGCACTGTGGACCGCCTCCGGCTACATCGGTGCGTTCATGCGGGCGTCCAACGCCATCTACGACACCGAGGAAGGGCGGCCGATCTGGAAAACCGTTCCGGTGCAACTCGGTTTGACCGCGCTCATGGTGGTGCTGCTCGCGTTGTGCGCCATCGGCGTCGTCGTGACCGGGCAGGTGGCCGAGCGGGTCGGACAGTGGCTCGGGATCGGTTCGGCCGCGGTGCTGGTGTGGGACATCGCGAAATGGCCGGTGCTCGCCGTGCTGGTGAGTTTGGCGTTCGCGCTGCTGTACTGGGCCGCGCCGAACGCGCAGCAGCCGGGCTTCCGGTGGTTGAGTCCCGGCAGCGTGCTCGCCGTGCTGCTCTGGATCGCCGCATCGGCCGGATTCGCCGTGTACGTCGCGAATTTCGGTTCCTACAACAAGGTTTACGGTTCGCTCGGCGGCGTCGCCGTGTTCCTCATCTGGTTGTGGCTCTCCAATATCGCGGTGCTGCTCGGCGCGGAATTCGACGCCGAACTCGCGCGCGGACGGCGCATCGAACAAGGGTTCCCGCCCGACGAAGAACCCTTCCTGCCTCCGCGTGACACCCGAGCCATGCCCGACGACAACGAATCCGACGAGCACCCCGGCGACGCGGCCCTGACCGCAGCCGACCAACCCACACAAGACAGGAGCCGATGATGGGCGAGCCGAAACCCGCCGATGCCGAAACCGGCAAGTCCCAGCCGAAGACCGACGCGGTCCGCGAAAAGGGCGCGGCCGCAGAGAAACTCGCGGCCGAGAAGTCCGCGCGCCTGCGCGAGACCGCCGAGCAGAAAGCGGCCGAGGTGACCCGCAAGGCCGAAGCCAAAGCCGCCGAAGCCGAGCGCGCCACCGCAGCCGCCGCCGCAGACCGAAAGCAGGAAGCCGAACACGACACCGCCGAAGCGAAACGCAAAGCCGCCGCAGCAATCCGGGGCGCGCAGGCCCAAGCGAAGAAGAAGGCGGCGGAAGTGATCGACGAGGGGAAGACAGAGGCCGCGAAGGTGAAGGCCGCGGCCGGTAGCGAAGAGCCGCGTACCGCTGCCGATACCGCCGGGGCTGCCCAGGCGCCCATTGGCGACGCAGCGCAGAGTGCCGCCGGAGCGGTCGTTGCGGGTCGGGTCGATAGCGCTCAGCAGAGTGCGACGGAGGCGACACGGGCGAAGGCGGCTGCTGCGCAGCCGAATTCGACGGAGGCGGTGCTGGCGGAGACCGGTGCCGCGCAGCAGAGGTCGGTGGCGGACGCGGTGCAGGCCAGCGGCGCACAGCCCGATACGGCGCGAGCGGAGGCTGGGGACACACCGCAGAGTGTGGCTGGGTCGGCGGGCGCGGTACAGGCAGGCGGTGCCCAGTCGGATTCGGCTGAGGCGGCGCGGGCGCAGGCTGGGGATGCACGGCAGAGCGCGGACGAGGCGGCAGGGGCGGTGCAGGCGGGGGCTGATGCTGCCGCGGAGGGGATCGCGAAGGTGGCGGCTGAGGCCAAACGGGCTGCGGCCGATGCTATCGGGAAGGTGGAGGCGAAGGTCGGCGTCGAGAACCCCAACGCGGCGGCGGTGCTCGGGGCGGCGCACGCGAAAGTCGACGATGCGAAGGAGGCGACCGGGGCTGTCGCTGAGACGGCGCAGGAAAAGGCCAAGGCGGCGACGGAGAAGGCTGCGGAGTCGATTCGTGTGGCGGTCGAGCGGACCGATGAGGCCACCGAGCGTGCCAAGGACGCCGCCGAGAAGGTCGCTGATTCGGTCCCGGAACCTGTTGCGGAACAGGGCCGTTCGCTCATCGAGACGATCCGCAGGCAACCGGCGGCCGCCGGCGCCTTCGTGGTCGGCTTCGCCGTCGTGCTCTGGCGCGCCCTACGCCGCCGCCGCTGACCGCCGCCGCTACGCCTGACCGCCGCCCGTTGACCGCGTGCGCCGTTGACCGCGCGCAGCAGCTGTGGACCAAGTGAGAGATAGGTTCGCATCCACAGACCTTCTCCACGGCTCACAGCCGTTATATGCCCTGTGAACCGCCAAGAAGATCTGTGGATGCTCGGCGTGCGCTGGTCGGCAACGCGCCCGCGACCCGCCCTCGACCACCGGTGCCGTTGCGCCCCGCGCCACCGCCACTGGCCGCGTGCTCTGGCGCGCCCTGATCGCCGCCGCTGACCGCGTGCAGGGGCTTGCGCGCGGCGGCCGTGGACCCAAGCGACAGATAGGTTCGCGCCCACAGACCTTGCCTACGGTTCACAGGGGCTATATGCGCTGTGAACTGCATGCAAGGTCTGTGGACCTTCGGAGGGCGCGGGCAGCGGGGTGACTCGGCCCGCGCCCGCAACTTCAACGCAGCGCGTGCTGGAGTTTGGTGAGGAAGCGGGGGAGGTGGGGGTCGGTGTCGGGGAGTGCGAATTTGTCTATGCTCCACCAGTTCTGGGCGCTGAACTCGCGGGGGTCGAGGGTGTATGTGTTGCTGTGTCGGCCGCGGATGACGTACCAGAGGCTGATGTCTTCGTGGCCGCCGTGTGTGCCGACGGTGGTGGTGCGGGTGAGGAACAGGGGAGTGGTACCGGTGACGGTGAAGTCGGCGGTGATGCCCAGTTCTTCCGTCGTCTCGCGGCGGGCGGTCGCCAACGGGTGTTCGCCGGGATCGACGTGTCCGCCGGTCGGCAACCACAGGCCGGCGAGGCGGTGGCGTCCGAGCAGGACGGTGCGTGTGTCCGGGTCGACCAGGACGACGTAGCTGACCAGGTGTCGCGGCGGAATGTCCGGCTTCACCCGGCGGAACACGTCATCGGTGCAGGCCAACCACGTGAGCGTCTCGTCGATGTGTTCCTTTTCCACCGTATCGAAAGGGACGATCCCGCCCACGATCTCGGCGACGGCAGCAGTCGCGGCATGCATGGGCGAGGACTGTACTGTCGGGCACCGACAGAACGGTGCTCAGTCGAGCGTGACCGGCCGCAGCCGGGTGGTGTAGGTGCCGACGCGGTCGAGCGCATCCACGGCCGCCGCGAGTTCGTGCGCGGCGTCGTCGAAAACCTCTCGTGCACCGGCAACGCAATAGGCGAGCGCTCCGACGCCCTCGGTATCGATCAACAGCCCCGCGGTGTGTAGTGCGCCGTAGTCGTCGGCCAATTGGCTTACCCTGCTGCGGAGTTCGCGAACCTGCTCGAGGAGATGTGTGCGGCGGGTTTCCAGAAGCAAAGGATCGGCGAGCATACAAACCTCGATTCCACGCAATGCTGCTTGCTCGTAATCTACGCCGCCCGGCGGGCCCGGCTCCGGCCGCCTGCTGACTCTCCGTCGCGGCGAGCACCTCCAAGCGCCGGCCGCCCGCGCGCGCATCACGAATCAGCGTCCTTCCGTCGTTCACCCGACTGACGGCTGGGTAGCGGGTACGAGACGGAGGAGTGTGACACCGTAGGTGACCAACCACACGACCCACAGCAACCAGCTGATCAAGCTGATCAGGGCAAGTGGACCGGCATGATCGATGACCAGGGGAGTGAGCGTCGCGGAGACGAAAAGCCCTGCGGCGGCGACTAATCCGACGGCGGCGTGCCAGCGGCGGATCAGCCCGGCCCGGCGACCGCCGAGCGACAAGCCGAGCAGGGCGACGGTGAGAAACACTCCGTTCAGCACGAACAGCGCGTTGTGCAGCGCCCACAGTGTGGCGGTGCCGGAGCGCTCGGTGGTGGCGCTGAGGGCGAGGCGGATGGCGACCACGCCGACGAACGCGGCGGTTTGCAGCAGCAGCCCGGCGAAACCGACGAGCGACCAGGCCGTACCGGCGGCCCGTTCGCGCGGCCAGATGGTCGCGACCGCGGCGGCGCCGAACACGATGACGCAGAGCCATGCGGCCGGGGTGACGCTCGACGAGAGTCCGACGGCACCGGATTCGGCGGCGAAGAAGGTGTTCACCTCCTCGATGTCCGCGCCGATAACGGGCATGCCCGCGGGTTCGAGAACGAGGTTGGCGCCCACGATGAGCGCGGCGAAACCGATGGCGCCCAGGCCGCCGAACCGGGCGAACGGCCAGGCGTTATAACGTCCTGTTTGGATTGTCATATATTGAATATAAGTAGCGTAAACCGAAAGGGGAACCCCCATGGCGGAAGAGCAGGCACGCCGCCGCTACGACTCGTTGCGGCGGATCGCCCAGGCCCAGCAGACGAGCGCGGAGATCGCGCGCGCCGCCCGGGCCTTGTTCCTGGCCAACGGCTGGGCGGCGACGACCGTGCGCGACGTGGCGAGCGAGGCGGGTGTTTCGGTGCCGACGGTCTACGCCGCCTACGGCAACAAGGCCGGGCTGACCATGGCGCTGGCCGATGCCGCCGACCTCTCGGCGGACCTACCGCACCTGCTCGCCGAATTGGCGGCGACCGACCCGGCCGGTCAGCTCACGGCGATGACTGCCTACGATCGCAGGCTGTTCGAGCGCGCGGGCGATGTCATCGTCCTGATGCGCGACGCCGGACGCACGGAACCCGAACTGGCACAGGCATATCGGGACGCGCGCAGCCGCGCCGACGACGCCCACCGGCAGGTTCTCGGCTCGTGGCCGCCGGGCACCCTACGCCCCACCCTCGACCTGGCGACCGCGCTCGACATCTACGCGGCCCTCTGCAACATCGACGTCTACACCGAACTCACCGTCGAACGCGGCTGGGCGCCGGAGCGCGTCGAAAAGTGGTGGGCGGCAACGCTGATCCGCGAACTACTCGCCTGACCTCAGCAGAGCCCGGCGAGTTTGTAGAGCACCAGCGACCCCGCCACGGCGACATTGAGACTGTGCCCGGTGCCGATCATCGGTATCTCGACGGTCACGTCGAGTAACTCGAGCCCCTCCGGTGGGATGCCGGTGGATTCGTGTCCGAGGACGATGACGGTGCGCCGCCGGGCGGTCGGGAGATCGGCGAGCCGGATCGATTCGTCGATGAGTTCGACGCCGACGATGGCGGAGCCGCCGGCGCGCTGACGGGCGAGCCAGCGCTCGACCCGGCCGTCGATCCAATGCACGCACTGATGTTTTCGCAGTGTGTTGCCGTGAGCGAGGGCATCGGGCACCCACGGTTTGCGCGGTACGGCGAGGCAGGCGCCGACCGCGTCGCAGGTGCGCAGGAGGGTGCCGAGGTTGACGCCGTACTTGGGCCACAGCGGCGCGATGAGCAGATGGTTCCAGCAGCCGTGCGCGCGCGATCTGCGTTGCCTGCGGAGTTCCGGGCGGGATTTCACCCGCGCGGCCGTCATCGGTGGGCGGGAAGAGCCTTCCCGTGGCAGAGAACAGAATTCATGGGAGTGGATGCTTCGCGGCGCATCGGGGCCATCGTCGAGGACAGTTCGCGGCAACGGCCGCGTATCCACGATACGGCACCGGCGCGCGCACTACGGCCGCAGCACCGACACCAGGAACTCGGTCTGGTCGTACACCGCCTTCTCGAAGGTGTCGTCGAAGTAGATGTCGAAATGTCCCACCGGGTAACGCTTCACGACCGCGTGCTTGGTCCGTTCGGCGGCGCGCAGCGCGGGCTTGACCGGGGTGATCGAGTCGTTGTCGGCGAGGGCGTACAGCACCGGCATCTTCAACGCCTTGGCGCGCCGGCCGGGCTTGTCGAACATCGCCGAAAAAGCAATGCGGGCAGCTACTTTCGGCTTGTAGTGCTCGCTCTCCTCGGCCAGCCTGCCGTTGCCCTCGGGCACGTCGGTCGCGCTCATCAGCGCGGCGGAACGCTTGCGACCGGCTAATCGGATGCCGATGGGCTTGCGCCGCAGCGGGCCGATGAGCAGGTCGGTGGCGGCGATGGCGGTCACCTTGGTCAGGCTGATCGGGCCCTTCGCCAGCGCGCTGGACCAGCCGCTGGTGAACGGCACCTGCACCACGACCGCGGCCAGGTAATCGTCCTCGGGGGCCACCGCAAGGACGTGACCGGCACTGAACGAGGTGCCCCACAGGGCGATCCGGGTCGCGTCGATCCCGCGGATGGTGCGCGCGAACGCGATGGCGGCGCGCCAATCGTCGCGTTGCTTGCCGATTCGGATGAGCTGGCGCGGTTCGCCCTGGCTCGCACCGAAGTTGCGGTAATCGAACACGAGGACGGCCATGCCCGCGGCGGCGAAACGCCGCGCGTACCGATCGAGCCCCATCTCGCGGTTCGCCCCCAGGCCGTGTCCCATGACAACGAGCGGGCGGGGCTTGGGCGCGCCGTCCGGGCGGTAGAGCCAGGCGGCACACTGCTCGCTTCCGGACGGGAAGCCGACCTCGACACGTTCCATGGCACACCACCGTACTGCGTCCGCGGCCCCCGCACCCTGGCGGAGTCTGCCAGGCCGAGTACTCTGGCAGCGCGGACGAGTTGGCCGGGCGACCGCGGCATCGGGAACGGGCACAGCTGTGCCGCCGCCCGGCGTCGAGGAAAGTCCGGACTCCACAGAGCAGGGCGGTTGCTAACGGCAACCCGGGGTGACCCGCGGGACAGTGCCACAGAGAACAGACCGCCCACGGCCTTTCGGGGTCGTGCGGTGAGGGTGAAACGGTGCGGTAAGAGCGCACCAGCGCCCCGGGTGACCGGGGCGGCTAGGTAAACCCCGCCCGGAGCAAGGTCGAAGGTCGCATCGTTCGCGGTGCGGCTGCGCAGGTGTTCGAGGGCTGCTCGCCCGAGCCTGCGGGTGGACCGCTCGAGACACCCGGCGACGGTGTGTCCAGATGGATGGTCGCCCCCCGGTGCGAACCGGGGACAGGATCCGGCTTACAGGCCAACTCGTCCGCCCGCTCGGGCCCGGATCCGCCCGTGCCGGTGGTCCCCGGGCGAACGCCACGTGAACGGGTGAGATCCATTCCGTAGCCAGCTGATTGGGTCGGTCAGGACGCGCGCGATACCAGTATTGTCGGTCGAGTTTTGTGCGGTGTGCCCGATTCGGCGCGGCCGCGAGATCGATCGCTAGGAGATTGTCATCAACGTTCAGAGCATGCCGCGCCGGATGAGCATTCTCGCCGCCGCGGCGGCCGCGGCCACCATGGCCTGCGTCGGCCCGGCCGTCGCCGCCCCGACGACCGCCACCGCTCCGCCGAACAAAGTCGATGTCACCGGCGCCGACCGCACCGGTGGTGACGTGGTCGTGTCGGTGACCTACCTGTGCGAGCCCGTCGACACTCCGGTGACCTTGCAGGTGTTCATCCGCCGCGCGGAGGGCGAGCAGACGCTCGGCGCGAAGGCCGCGGCCACCTGCGACGGCACGCCGCAGACGCAGCGGGCCACCGCGACCAAGGTGGCCGATGCCGAGCCGTTTACCCCCGAATCCGACCAGAGCGTGCGGATTTTCGCGTCGCTGTTCCAGGGCGACAAGGCGCTCGAGGGCGGCACCGCGCTGAAGCGGCTGACGCTGAAATAGTCTGCCTGCCCGCCCTGTTCGGTGTCATGATGGAAGTAGCTGCGGGGCCGCAGCGTCCAGGCACCCGCCTCTGCTGTCTGCGGACGCGATTCAGGTGGGCGGGCATGGATTTCCTGACGATTGTGGGCAGCATCTTCGGCTTGGGCGCGGTGGCGGGCGCGATCGCCACCGCGACGAGCGCCCGGGTGGTCGCGCAGTACGAGAAGGGGTTGGTCTTCCGGTTCGGCCGGGTGATCGCGACGCGAGATCCCGGGCTGCGCTTGCTGATTCCGTTCGTGGACCGGATGCAGAAGGTGTCGACCCAGATCGTCACGCTGCCGATTCCCGCGCAGGACGGCATCACTCGGGACAACGTGACGGTTCGGGTGGACGCGGTGGTGTACTTCCGGGTGTTCGATCCGGTGCTGGCGGTGGTGGAGGTGCAGAACTATCTGTTCGCCGTCGGCCAGGTGGCGCAGACCTCGCTGCGTTCGATCATCGGCAAGAGCGACCTGGACAGCCTGCTGTCCAACCGCGAAGAACTGAACAAGGGCCTGGAGATCATGATCGACAGCCCGGCGCTGGGCTGGGGCGTGCACATCGATCGGGTGGAGATCAAGGATGTCGCACTGCCGGATGCGTTGAAGCGCTCCATGTCCCGCCAGGCCGAGGCCGAACGCGAACGCCGGGCCCGCGTCATCTCCGCGGAGGGCGAACTACAGGCCTCGCAGATGCTGGCACAGGCGGGCGAGCAGATGTCGCAATCGCCCGCCTCGCTGCAGCTGCGCCTGCTCGAAACCGTGGTTCAGGTTGCGGCGGAAAAGAATTCGACCCTCGTCCTGCCCTTCCCCGTGGAACTGCTGCGCTTTCTCGAGCGCAGCACCCCGCCGACCGCGGCTCCCACGACACAACCCGAACCCGACGAACTTCCCGCCCCCGCACCACAGCAAGGATTGAATCCCCCCGACAACCCGCCGCCCCCGAAACAAATCGCCCCTTAGAAAGTGATGCCGGTGGCGGATACCGATACGGGTACGGCGGACGCTTTTCGAGCGCCGCCGTGCGCCCCGCATCGGTCAGCCGAAATAGCCGCGGCTCAGCACATCATCTTGGCCATCTGATAGATGGCCTTCGACTCCTCGGTGGTCGCCTCGGTCTTGCCGGAGGCCCGCTTGACGATGTTCTTGACGACCTCGTCCTCGGGCTTACCCGCCTTGATGTCCTTGCAGGTGTCACTCAGCACGGTGGAGATCTTCGCGTCGTCCTTGCCGTCGGCGAGTTTCGGGAACGCACCGCGGAAGCTGACGACGAACGCGCCCGCCTTCACGTTGTCGACGACCTGGGTGTCGCCGCTCGACTGCGCGGTGGTGGAAGAAGAGGCGGCATCGGTGGTGGCCTTGTCGTCCCCGCAGCCGGTGAGCAGCAGGGCAAAGAGGGTCGCGCTGGCCGCGAGAGCGGCGGTAGTTCTGATCACGGAGCGGGATGCTAGCGGGCCGGAACCAAAGTCGCCTCCCGTCCGGTGAACGGGAGGCGACAGGGTTGTGGCAGAAGGTTTGTCGCCTCAGACCGGGGAGACGACGAAGACCTGGGCCCAATAGGCTGCCTGGTCCGCGCCGATCAGCGGGGCCAGGTAGTCGAACAAGATCGATGACATAGCTACGGAACTCCCAATTGTCGACGTACAGGACATTTCAGAATGTGCGGGCCGAATGTGAGCCACGCTACGGCGGGCAACGTTAGCAGCCACGTCGGCGGCCTGCCCGCCGTGCCGGGCCGCCATGCCGATGCGCGAGTAACTAGCCGGACCGTGATCGACGTCATAAAGTAGGGGCCGTCGGCTTGGCCCCTCTGCCGGGCCGCGACGTTCTCTTCACACTTCGAATGCGGGAAAGCAGGTCTCAACTCTATGCGGATTGTTCGCTCACTGGTCGCCGGCGCGTTGATCGCCGGTGCTGCTTCGGTTTTCGCCATACTGGGGGCCGGTTCCGCCGGTGCCGTAGCGGTGACGCCGCTGCCGGGCGGGGTGCAGGTCGACCTCAGCCCTGCCGACACGGTCTGGGTCGCCCAGAACCGTTTCGGGCAGACCCTCGCCGGTCTGCCCCATCCTTCGGCGCCTTCCTTCGGTCAGGCGCTGGACGCGGCCGCCGCGGTGTCGGCGGCGGTCCCGGGCGGACATGTCACCTTCACCGTGTACGGGCCGCTCGATTCGTTGAACGGCACCATGCTGGCGTTGCAGTAGGACTGGCACACCCAGCGTGGAATTGCATCAGCGGATCGTCTCGGCGCCGGTCGACTTCGGCGCCATCCGTTCCGAATTCGGTTTGGCCTCGGCGTACCCCGCCGAGGCCACCGCGGAAGCCCGCGACGCGTCCGACGCGTTCGCGGGCGACCGGAACGATCGCACCGACATCCCGTTCGTGACGATCGACCCGCCGGGGGCCATGGATCTGGACCAGGCCCTGCACCTGGAGCGCACCGGCACCGGCTTCCTGCTGCACTACGCCATCGCCGACGTGGGCGCGGTGATCGATCCCGACGGCGCGCTCGCCAAAGAGTCCGGCGCCCGGGGACAAACCTTCTATCTGCCCGACGGCACGGTGCCGCTGCATCCGCCGGTGCTGTCCGAGGGCACCGCGAGCCTGCTGCCGCAGCAGCGGCGCCCGGCCGCGCTGTGGACCATCGAACTCGACGAAAACGCCGAACCGCAACGGTTTTCGGTGCAACGCGCGCTGGTGTGCTCGCGCGCCAGACTCGACTACGCGGGCGTGCAGGCCGATGCCGACGCGGGCCGCCTGCACCCCTCGATCGCAGCCCTGCCGGAATTCGGCAAGCGGCGCATCGAGGCCGGACTGGCCCGCGGCGCGATCGGTTTGCGGCTGCCCGCGCAGAGCATCGTCCGGGACGACCGCTCGCCGGGGCACTGGCGGCTGATCGTGGAACCGCGCACCGCCGCCGACGACTGGAATGAGCAGGTCTCGCTGCTCACCGGGATGTGCGCGGCCCGGATCATGCTCGACGCGGGCGCGCCCGCGCTGCTGCGCACCATGCCGCCGCCCGCCGAATCGGCGATCGCGTCCATGCGCCGGACCGCGGCGGCGCTGGGCGTCGCCTGGCCCGAGGCGCAACCGGTCGGGCAGATGCTCGCCGGACTTGACCCGAACACTGCGGCCGCGCTGGTGCTGATGTCGGAGGCGACCAGCCTGCTGCGCGGCGCGTCCTACACCGTGGTGAACGGCGATACGACCGGCGCGGCCCCGGAAACGTTGCAGCACAGCGCGATGCACGCGCCGTACGCACACATCACCGCGCCGCTGCGCAGGCTGGTCGACCGCTACGCCACCGAGATCTGCCTGGCTCGCTGCGCGGGAACTGAAGTGCCGCAGTGGGTTACCGACGGACTCGCCGACACCGCGGACACCATGCGCCGCAGCGACGCGACCGCGAACAAGGTCGAACGCGCCTGCATCGACCTCACCGAGGCGACGCTGCTCGCCGAACGCGCGGGCACGGAGTTCGACGCGGTCGTGGTGCGCGAAGCCAACGGCAACCGCGCCGCCGAGATCTTCATCGCCGATCCACCCGTGCTCGGCCCCTGTACCGGCGAGCCCCCCGAAGGCGAACAGGTGCGCGTCCGCCTGACCGCCGCCGACCCCACCACCCGCAAGATCGCCTTCGCCTACGCGCCCTGAGCGCGGGCCGCACCGTCCGTTGAACGCGGACGGTGCGGGACCGCACCCCTTCTGACTTCGCGCACCCCTTTTGTGTTCCCGCACCCGATATGGCAGGCCATATCGGGTGCGGGAAGACGGAAAGGGTGCGCGAAGTCAGAAGTAGTGCGGCTGCGTGGCCGGCCGATGCGACCCGTGAGGACAGTGCGCGGGGGTCCTCCGATCGTCGTGGTGGACAAGGGTGGGTGCCGACGAAGGGCTCCATCGGGCTTATCCAGCCGTGGCGGCGACGCGCAGTGCGCCTGACTCGGCCGGCGAGGTGGATGCGGCGGATGTGGCAGGTGTGGCAGGTGTACGCGGTGCGGGGCGACGGGATGCCAATGGCCCGGCTTGCCAGGCAGCGCGGAGTCGGAACGGGCTAGTCGCCGTTGGTAGTCAATGCAGCGGCAGCTTCGGGGTAGCGGCTCAGGGCCTGGCGCGCCGCGGTGTCTTCGGCGCCGGCGAGGATGCGGTACAGCGCCGGCTCTTCGCCCGCGGCACCGGCGTCGGCGGCGATGCCGTAGAGCGCGTGCTGGGATTCGACGGCGTCGCGGTGGTCGCCCAGGACGGTCTGCAGCCGTTTGGCGCGGCCGCCGAGGCCGGTCGCCGCGGCGGCCAGCACCTGCTCGGCGGCCTCGCAGGAGTAGCGTAAACGCTTGGCGCTCTTGCGGATATCGTGCAGCAGCTCAACCCGCTCGTCCGCCGTCACAGCGGTTTCCAGCTGGATCAGCCGTTCGACCCGCTCTCGATCACGTTGCAGCACAACACCGAAGAACTCGGCGGCGGACACTTCGGCGCGCCGCGCCCGCAACGGTGGTTCGGTGCGCCAGTGCGTGAGTTCGCCGCGCAGGTCGCGGTAGCGCGGGCTGTCCAGCGCGAGCAGGACATCGGCGTGCGCGGTGGCGTAGCGCTCCTGCTGGGCGGTGACCAGCCTGGCCGTCACCGGCGCCAGCTCCGCCTCCGAATGTTCGCCCTGCTGAGCGTGTTTGGTCAGCAGCACCGCGAAACGCTCACCGCGCACCTCGGCGTCGCGGGCCACGCCGAGAACACCGGCCAGCCACTTGAGCTCCTCGCCCATCGAGGCGGCCGGCTCGCGCTCGAAAAGACTGCGGTAGGACCGCAGTACGCTGCGCAGCCGACGGGTCGCGACCCGCATCTGGTGCACCGAATCGGGGGCGTCGGCCCGCACATCGGGTTCGGCGGCCAGCAGCCGGTCGACATCGTCGCGTAGTGCCGCGATGATCGCGTTACCGGCTGTGGCCGTCATGGGTTACCCCGCCTTCGCGAATCGGTCGGTGGCCTCGACCAGGTGGTGCGTGATGCCTGGTTCGTTCGCCGCGTGGCCCGCGTCGTCCACGATGTGCAGCTCCGAGTTCGGCAGCGCCTTGTGCAGGTCCCACGCGCTCACCGCGGGGCAGACGATGTCGTGGCGCCCCTGCACGATGACCGTCGGGATATGAGAAATGGTACCGGCGTCACGGAGTAGCTGGCCCTCTTCGAGGAACCCGCGGTGCTGGAAGTAGTGGTTCTCGATCCGGGCGAACGCCAGCGCGAACCGCGGCTCGGCGGTCTCGGCGACCCGGTCCGGTTGCGGCAGTAGCGCACTCGTCGCACCCTCCCAGGTGGACCAGGCGATCGCGGCCGCGAGCGCGACCTGTTCGTCCGGGGAGTGCAGCAGCCGGTGATAGACGGCGACGAGGTCGTCGCCGCGTTCGGCCTCGGGCACCGGCGCGAGGAACTTCTCCCACTCGTCGGGGTACACGTAGCCCGCGGCGCCGTTGTAGTACCAGTCGATTTCCTTGCGGCGCAACAGGAATATTCCGCGCAGCACCAGTTCGGTGACTCGCTCCGGGTGGGTCTGGGCGTAGGCCAGCGCGAGCGTCGAACCCCACGAACCGCCGAACACCTGCCAGCGCTCGATACCGAGATGCGTACGAAGCGCCTCCAGGTCGGCGATCAGATGCTGGGTGGTGTTGGTCGCCAGGTCCGCGTTGTCGGCGAGGTGCGGGGTGGATTGTCCGCAACCGCGTTGATCGAGCAGCACGATCCGGTAGGCCGCCGGATCGAAGAACTGTCGTTGATACGGCGAGGTGCCGCCGCCGGGCCCGCCGTGCAGGAACACCACCGGTTTGCCGTCGGGGTTGCCGCTGACCTCCCAGTAGACCGCCTGGCCGTCACCGACGTCGAGCAGCCCGGTGTCGTACGGCTCGATCTCGGGGTACAGCGTGCGCAGCGTGCTGCCCGCCATCAGAACGCCAGCCCGGAGGCCAGGTCGGTCAGCTCCAGCGCCTCGATCGCCTGCTTGTGCACGTCGGGGCAGCTCTTGGTGGTGATCCGGTCGATCACGGGCTTGTCGGCCAGCACCGCGCCGTTGATGCCGCCGTTGCGCAGCGCCCACTCGTGCACCATCGCGTTGAGGCCGATCCGGCCGAGCGTCGGGCCCTGCACGCGCCAGTTCGACAGCTCCGGGCGGATCATGTCGCACAGCTGGGACGCGGCGGCGTCGGAGATCTCCGGGGTGCCCGGCTTCGGGGCGGTGCTGCTCGGCTTGCTGGTCGCCGTCGCGGATCCCGTCGTCGAACCCGAGCTCCCGGTAGGGGCCGGGTTCGACTCGGTTCCGCAGGCGGTCAGTGCTGCGGCGGCGAAAACGCCTGCCAGCAGCAGCGTGCTGCGTGAGATCCAACGGCTGCGCATCAAATACCTCTGCTGTTGTCGGCAATGTCCGCCTCGAGTCTGCCATTGATTCGCCGGCAGGGCCCGGACCGCGTTCAGCGGAAGCTGCTGCGCAACTCGTCCAGCAGGGCTTCGACCGTGCGGGCGAACGGTGCGGCGGAGATGTCGATGGTGCGCCAGGGGTGCAGTGCGATCAGCGGGGCCAGCCGCTCGGCGAGGGTGATCTCGGTGCGCGAGATGGGACCGCCGCGCCGCCACTGCGCGAAGTATTCGGCCTGGTGTGGGCTGCGCAGGATCTTGTGCGACAGGAACGGATGGGTGATCACCGCGTCCGCCCAGTCGAAGAGCAGTCCGGTGCCGGCGAACGCGTTGCCGGGGTGCACGTCGTTGTGTTCGATGCTGAGCCGGTTGTAGTCGCCCAGTTCCGCGGCGGTCTCCGCGATCCGGTCGCCGAGGCCGGGGATGCGCGGCTCGTAGTGCTGGTAGACGGTGACCAACCGGGCGGGCGGCAGATACGGCGTCCCGGTGGCGCGTAGCTGCTCGATGTGCGGGGTGAGCGACTGCTGTAGTTCGGCGTAGGCCCGGACGAGCCCGGTCCATTCGGCGGCGGTGTCCGGGGCGACGTCACCCCCGTGCCTGCTGAGCAGCCAGCCGCGATCCGATTGCACCGCAACGGGTTCCAGCGCGCTGCCCGGGCATAGTCGGGCCAGTAGCTCCAACAGGTGGCCCTCGTGCGCGAAGGCGCGGGCGTTGGCTTTCGCCCAGATCGGACCCGCGCTGGTGGGGATACGCACGACCAGCGACCAGGCGCGCCGCCGGGTTTCCATCGGCGCGCCCGTGACAGTCACCCCGTGCTCGGCGAGGACGCCGAACGCCCAATCGGTCAACGGCTCGATCGACTGTCCGAGCAGTGCGGCGGGCGCCTGCACCACTCGGCCGGTCATCGACACTGCGCTGTTCGTTTCGAGCGGGTCAGAAGCTGTGCTCGGGACCGGGGAAGGTGCCCCGGCGTACCTCGTCCGCGTAATTCGCCGCCGCGGTACGCAATTGGTCGCCGATATCGCCGAATCGCTTGACGAACTTGGCGGTCTTGCCGCTGGTGTAGCCCGCCATGTCCTGCCAGACCAGCACCTGGGCGTCGGTGTCCGCGCCGGCGCCGATGCCGACGGTCGGGATGGTCAGCTTGCCGGTGACCTGCGCGGCCAGTTCGGCGGGCACCATCTCCATGACGACCGCGAACGCGCCCGCCTCCTGCACCGCGATGGTGTCGGCGATGAGCTGTTCGGCGCCGTCGCCGCGGCCCTGCACGCGGAACCCGCCGAGGGTGTTGACGCTCTGCGGGGTGAACCCGATATGCGCCATGACCGGGATGCCCGCCGAAGTGATCAGCGCGATCTGCTCGGCGACGCGCTCGCCGCCCTCGAACTTCACCGCGTGCGCCTGGCCCTCCTTCATGAACCGGGTCGCGGTGGCCAGGGCCTGCTGCGGCGAGGATTCGTAGGTGCCGAACGGCAGATCGGCCACCACCAGCGCGTGCGGTGCGCCGCGCACCACGCCGCGGACCAGCGGGAGGAGTTCGTCCACGGTGATCGGCACCGTGGTGTCGTAGCCGTAGACGACGTTGGCCGCGGAGTCGCCGACGAGCAGCACGGGAATGCCGGCTTCCTCGAACAGTCGCGCCGAGGAGTAGTCGTAGGCGGTGAGCATGGACCAGCGCTCGCCGTCGGCCTTCATCTGCTGCAGATGATGCACCCGGGTTTTACGCACGGCCTTCTTCGGCTGGCTGGGCGCCGCGCCGTAGGCAGGGGTTTCCGAATCGGATACGGACATCATCGTCCCTTTCGTCGCTGTCTCCTCGGGGCCCGTCCGGGTCCCCGGGTTCGTCTGACAGCTTCAGTGTGCCAGCTGTGACCGGCCCCGATTAAGGCTTCGGCCCGATGCAATTGGTCACATCACCCGAGGTTGCGGCCCTGACCGCGGCTCGTCGCGGACGGGCTGTTCGTCGGCGTGCGCCGGGTACTGCCAGTATCAGAGGATGGCTTTGGTGCGGAGTGGGCGCGGTGCGCTGATCGTGGCGGTGCTGGGATTGGTGGCGGCGGGGTGTACGACCGCGGGGCATCCGACGGGTCCGATGCCCGAGGTGCCCGCCGAATTGGGCAAGTTCTATCACCAGACCGTGCAGTGGGGCGGTTGCGCCGGCTTCGGTTCGGCGGAGGACCGGTTCGCGCCGAGCGCGGAGTGCGCGAAGATCACCGTGCCGATCGACTACGCCGCCCCGGACGGGGCGACCGCGCAGATCGCGGTGTCGCGGATCAAGGCCTCCGGCAAGAAGATCGGTTCGCTGCTGATGAATCCCGGCGGGCCGGGGGAGTCGGGGCTGACCATGTCGGGGCTCGGCAACAAGACGCCGCTGGCGCAGCGGTTCGATCGGGTCGGCTTCGATCCGCGCGGGGTGGGCTCGTCGACGCCGTCCATCGTCTGCGAGACCGCGCAGGAGCAGGACGCGGAGCGGGCCGAGGCACAGAAGGACAACACCCCGGCGGGAATCGCCGCTGCCGAGGACGAGAACCGGCAGTACGCGGACCGCTGCACCGCCCGGACCGGCAAGGAGTTCCTGGCGCACGTCGGCACCCGCGAGGTGGTGCAGGACCTCGACGTGATGCGCGCCGTCCTGGGCGACCCGAAGCTCAGCTACCTGGGCTACTCGTACGGCACCAAGATCGGGTCGGCGTATGCGGAGAAGTTCCCGGACCGGGTGCGCGCGCTCGTGCTGGACGGCGCGATCGACTCCGCGCAGGACCCGGTGCAGGAATCGCTGCGCCAGGCGGCGGGCTTCCAGAAGGTGTTCGACGCCTACGCCGCGGACTGCGTGAGCAAGGCGGACTGCCCGCTCGGTACCGACAAGGCGCAGGCGGTGCCGCGCTTCCGGGCGCTGGTGGATCCGCTGTGGGACAAATCCGCGCCGACCACCGATCCGCGCGGCCTCAGCTACGGCGACGCGCTGACCGGTGTGCGGCAAGCGCTCTATACAACCGACCTGTGGTCGGTGCTCACGCTCGGGCTGTCCGAACTGCGCGACGGCCGCGGTGACACGCTGCTGCAACTGGCCGACCTGTACGACGGCCGTCGCGACGACGGCACCTACAGCAACACCACCGACGCGTTCAATGCCATTCGCTGCGTGGACGATCCGCGGATCAGCGACCGCGAGGTCACCGGCAGGCAGGACATCGAGTACCGCAAGGCCGCGCCGTTCCTCGACGACGGCCGCGGCACCGGCGCGGCGCCGCTGGACCAGTGCACGGTGTGGCCGGTGCCCAACACCAGTGAGCCGCATCGGATCACGGTGACCGGCTTGCGGAAAACCGTGGTGGTGTCGACCACCGAGGACCCGGCGACGCCGTATCAGGCCGGTGTCGACCTCGCGTCCCAGCTGGGCGCGTCGCTGCTGACCTACCAGGGCAGCAGGCATACCATCGCGCTCTCCGGCGGTTCCTCGTGCGTGGATCAGGCGGTGATCGACTATCTCGTCGACCTGAAGGATCCGGCGCCCGGCCTCACCTGCTGAGCGACTCGGCGGCCGGGGAAATCTTTTTCCGGCAACAAGGACGGCACACTCAGCGTGTATGTAACACGGATTTAACGCCGGGTGCTTACGCTCGCGGACATGGATCGCCAGAAGGAATTCGTGCTGCGGACGCTCGAAGAGCGGGACATCCGCTTCGTACGTCTCTGGTTCACCGACGTCTTGGGTTACCTGAAGTCCGTCGCCATCGCTCCCGCCGAGCTGGAGGGCGCGTTCGAGGAGGGTATCGGCTTCGACGGTTCCGCCGTCGAAGGCTTCGCCCGGGTGTCGGAGGCCGATATGGTCGCGCGGCCCGATCCGTCCACGTTCCAGGTGCTGCCGTGGTCGACGAGCAAGGGGCATCAGCACTCGGCCCGCATGTTCTGTGACATCACGATGCCCGACGGTTCGCCGTCCTGGGCCGACCCGCGCCACGTGCTGCGCCGCCAGCTGAACAAGGCCGGCGATGTCGGGTTCAGCTGCTACGTGCACCCGGAGATCGAGTTCTTCCTGCTGGAGAACGGCCCGCAGGACGGCTCGCAGCCGATCCCGGCCGATTCCGGCGGCTTCTTCGACCAGGCCGTGCACGATTCGGCGCCGAACTTCCGCCGCCACGCCATCGACGCGCTCGAGTCGATGGGCATCTCGGTGGAGTTCAGCCATCACGAGGGCGCGCCCGGTCAGCAGGAGATCGACCTGCGCTACGCCGACGCGCTGTCCATGGCCGACAACGTGATGACCTTCCGCTACCTGATCAAGGAGGTGGCGATCGACGAGGGCGTACGCGCGACGTTCATGCCCAAGCCGTTCGCCCAGTACCCGGGCTCGGCGATGCACACGCACATGAGCCTGTTCGAGGGCGAGGCCAACGCCTTCCACGATCCGGACGATCCGATCAACCTGTCCGTCACCGCGCGCGCGTTCATCGCGGGCATCCTCGAGCACGCCCCGGAGATCAGCGCGATCAGCAACCAGTGGGTGAACTCCTACAAGCGGCTCATCCACGGCGGGGAAGCGCCGACCGCCGCGTCCTGGGGCCGGTCCAACCGTTCCGCGCTGGTCCGGGTGCCGATGTACACGCCGAACAAGTCCTCCTCGCGGCGCATCGAGATCCGCAGCCCCGATTCGGCCTGCAACCCGTACCTGACCTTCGCCGTGCTGCTCGCAGCCGGTTTGCGCGGCATCGAAAAGGGCTACACCCTGCCGCCGGAGGCCGAGGACGACGTCTGGTCGCTGACCGCCGCCGAGCGGCGCGCGATGGGCTTCCGGGAACTGCCCGGCACGCTGGACGAGGCGCTGCAGGCGATGGAGCGCTCCGAGCTGGTCGCCGAGACGCTCGGCGAGCACGTGTTCGACTTCTTCCTGCGCAACAAGCGCCGGGAGTGGGCCGACTACCGCAGCCAGGTGACGCCGTACGAGCTGAAGGAATACCTCGGACTGTGAACCCGGGCGGGCACCTGCGCCGTTCTGGTACCGAAGATAGGTTCCGGGGTGGCCTGCCGTTAGCTTCGAGCCTGTAATTTGAGAGCTATGGTCCGGCCACCGTCTGCCCGCTCCGCTGTCCCCGGTGTCGGTCGGCTCGGATTACTCGAGCCGTCCGCTGCTGCCACGCTGCGCGAATTGGGCTGGGACAACGTCGAAAGTATCCCCGTGCTGTGGGCGCTGTCGCGCGCGCCCGACGCCGACCTCGCGCTGAACACCCTGCTGAAGCTGTACGAGCAGCTCGGAACGGACTGGGCGGCACTGGATTCGGCGATCCGATCGGAAACCGCGCTGCGCGGCAGGTTGTTCGCGCTGATCGGCGCGTCCAGCGCGTTCGCCGATCATCTCGTCGCCGACCCGGCGGCCTGGGAGATCCTGCGGCGCAAGGCTTTGCCTTCCCGCGAGGAGGTGCTGGCGGATCTGCTCGACGTGGTCGACGCGGTGCCCGAAACGGGAGCCAACGCGGGTCCGATGATTTTCCGGGCGGGCGAGCACGGTCCCGAGGTTGTGGCGTTGCTGCGCAAGCGATACCGGGACCAGCTCATGCTGCTCGCGGCGCTCGACCTCGCCGCGACCGTGGAGAACGAGCCGGTGCTGCCGTATCAGGTGGTCGGCAGGCACCTCACGGACCTGGCCGATGCCGCGCTCACCGCCGCGCTGTCGGTGGCGGTCGCGCGGGTCTGCAAGGACGGTCCGGTGCCGGTGCGCCTCGCCGTGATCGCCATGGGCAAGAGCGGTGCCCGGGAACTGAACTACGTCAGCGATGTCGACGTGGTCTTCGTCGCCGAACCCGCCGACGCCACCGCCACCCGGCTGGCCGCCGAGATGATGAGCGTCGCGAGCGCGGCCTACTTCGAGGTCGACGCGGCGCTGCGACCCGAAGGCAAGGCGGGCGCGCTGGTCCGCACGCTCGACTCGCATCTGGCCTACTACAAGCGCTGGGCACGCACCTGGGAGTTCCAAGCGCTGCTCAAGAACCGGCCGATGACCGGCGATCTGGAACTCGGCGAGCAGTACCGGGCCGCGCTGATGCCGATGGTGTGGAACGCCTCCGAGCGTCCCGACTTCGTCGCCGATGTACAGGCGATGCGGCGGCGGGTGGAGGATCTGGTGCCCGCCGATCTGCGTGAGCGCGAGCTCAAACTGGGGCACGGCAGCCTGCGCGATGTCGAATTCGCGGTCCAGCTCCTGCAATTGGTGCACGGGCGGGTCGACGAGTCGCTGCATGTGCAGGGCACCGTCGAGGCGTTGACCGCCCTGGCCGCGGGCGGGTACGTCGGCCGGGACGACGCCGCCAATCTCACCGCGTCCTACGAGTTCCTGCGGCTGCTCGAACATCGGCTACAGCTGCAGCGGTTGCGGCGCACGCACACGCTGCCGGCCGCCGACGACGAGGAAGGCATGCGCTGGCTGGCGCGCGCGGCGCACATCCGGCCCGACGGCAGGCAGGACGCGGTCGGTGTGCTCGGCACCGAGATCCGCCGGAACGCGGTGCGGGTCAGACGATTACACGCCAAGCTGTTCTATCGTCCGCTGCTCGAATCGGTGGTCAAGATGGACCCCGACGCGCTGCGGCTCAGCCCCGACGCCGCGATCCGGCAGCTGGCCGCGCTGGGCTACCAGGCGCCCGAACACGCACTCGGGCACCTGAAGGCGCTCACCGGCGGGGTTTCGCGTAAGGGCCGCATCCAGGCGCTGCTGCTGCCGACCTTGCTCGAATGGCTCGGTGAGACACCGAATCCCGACGCGGGCCTGCTCGCCTACCGGCGCGTGTCGGAGGGGCTCGACGACCAGATCTGGTTCCTGCGCGAACTGCGCGACGAGGGCGCGATCGCCCAGCGGCTGATGATCGTGCTCGGCTCCTCGGAATACCTGCCGGACCTGCTGATCAACGCGCCGGACACGATCCGCATGTACGCCGACGGGCCGGGCGGGCCGCTGCTGCTCAGCCCGCAACCCGAAGACGTCGCGCGCGGCATCATGACCGCGGCGTCCCGTTATGAAGACCCGAAACGCGCTGTGGCGGCGGCACGTTCGCTGCGCAGACACGAACTGGCGCGGATCGCCTCGGCCGACCTGCTCGGCATGCTCGACGTGCAGCAGGTGTGCCGGGCGCTGTCCTCGGTGTGGGTCGCGGTGCTCGAAGCCGCGCTCGCGGCGGTGATCCGGGCCAGCGAGGCGGAACTGGGCACGCCTGCCCCCGCCGATTTCGCAGTGATCGGGATGGGCCGGCTCGGCGGCATGGAACTCGGGTACGGGTCCGACGCGGACGTCCTGTTCGTCTGTGATCCCCGGCCCGGCGAAGACGAGACCAAGGCCGTGAAGTGGGCGATCAACGTCGCCGACAAGGTGCAGCGTCTGCTCGGCGCGCCCAGCACCGACCCGCCGCTGCATGTGGACGCCGGGCTGCGCCCCGAGGGCCGCAACGGCGCGCTGGTGCGCACCCTGGCCGCCTACGCCGCGTACTACCAGCAGTGGGCGCAGCCGTGGGAGGTGCAGGCGCTGCTGCGGGCGCACCAGGTCGCGGGCGATCAGCAACTCGGACTGCGTTTCCTGCACATCATCGACAAGGTGCGCTACCCGGAGGGCGGCGTCTCCACCGAGGCGGTGCGCGAGATCCGGCGGATCAAGGCCCGCGTCGACGCCGAACGGCTGCCGCGCGGCGCGAACCCCGCCACGCACACCAAACTCGGCCGCGGCGGCCTCGCCGATATCGAGTGGACCGTGCAGTTGATGCAGCTGCGCTACGCCCACGACGTGCTCGGCCTGCACAATACGTCCACGCTGGAATCGCTCGACGTGATCGAGCAGACCAAGCTGCTCGACACCGCCGACGTCGAACTGCTCCGCGACGCCTGGCTCACCGCGACGAAGGCCCGCAACGCCCTGGTCCTGGTGCGCGGCAAGCCGACCGACCAACTCCCCGGCCCCGGCCGGCTACTGTCCGCGGTCGCCCGAGTGGCGGGCTGGCCGAACGACGACGGCAGCGAATTCCTCGACCATTACATGCGGATCACCCGCCGGGCGAAAGCGGTGGTGGAGCGCGTGTTCGGCCAGTAGGCCACGGCAACACCGGACTGCCGCACCAGTTCTGTGTTCTCGCACCCCGACTTGCCGCGTGACACACCGGGTCTCGACGCAGAAGGGGTGCGTCTGTTGGCACCCACACAAGTGCTGCACAGATACGACGCGGTTGCTCCACAACGGGCGCTTAGGGTCGGGGTATGCGTGGATGGGTGGAACGTTTCGTACTCGGAGTGGGGTGGTGCGCTGCCGCGGCGGGGCTCGCCGGGCTGGTGCTGCACTTCGTGGCTTGGCGGCAGCGGCCGTTGGCGCTGTTGGCGTCGGGGGCCACGTATCTGATGGTCGGGGCGGTGGTCGGGCTGGTGTGTTTCCTGGTCGTCCGCGGGTGGCGCAGCGCGGGCGTGGCCGCGGTGCTGGTCGGGGTGGTGCTGTGGACGGCGGTGCCGACGTTCGTCCCGCAGAGTCGCGCCGCCACCGGTCCCGAGGTGAACGTGATGCAGTCGAACCTGTTGTTCGGTGGTGCCGACGCGGACGCGGTGGTGCGGGCCGTCCGGGACAACCGCATCGACGTGCTGACCGTGAACGAGCTGACGAACGCCGCGGTCGATCGACTGGCCGCGGCGGGACTCGACGCCGCACTGCCGCACCGCTACCTCGAGCCGACCGCGGACGGCGGGGGCGGCACCGGGATCTACAGCCGATATCCGTTGCGCGACACCAAGAAATACAGCGGGTTCATCCTGAACCAGGTCTCCGCCACGATGGAGCATCCGGACCGCGGACCCGTCGCGGTGTTCGCCTTCCACCCGATCCCGCCGCCGATGAACTTCGCCGACTGGCTGGCCGAGATGCGCCGCATCCGCGAGATCCTGGCCGCGCAACAAGGTCCGGCGATCGTCGGCGCGGACTTCAACGCCACCCGCGACCACGCCGCCTACCGCGAACTCCTGCACGGACGATTCGAATCCGCCGCAGATCAGGCGGGCGCGGGCCTGCTGCTCACCTTCCCCGACGACAAACAGTGGGGCCCGATCATCGGCATCGATCACGTCCTGCTCGCCGACGCCGAAGCCGAGGAAGTCCGCACCCTCAGCATCCCCCGGTCCGACCACCGAGCCCTGATCGCCCGAGTCCGTTTGACTTGACCTACGACATCCTCACCTCTGGTCGCGCGCGCGTGCGGCCTACTACCATCTAGGGCACGGCGGGCAGGGGTCTGCTGAAATCTCCGTCCCTCCTGAGTGAGCGGCGCGCGGTGGTTCGGGAGGCGCAGCGATGGGGAAGCAGCGGTGGCGGATCGGCGCGGTGGTGGTGCTCGCGCTGTTCGGCATGGTGCTCGCGGGATGCGGTGTGACCGTGCAGGATCCGGCGGCACCGCAGGCGCCGGCCACCGAGACGGACTGGGAGATCGCCGGTTCGATGACCGCCACGGGTCCGAGCGGTCCGCGGCCCGGCGTGCCGGACGCGCCGCTCAGCGCGACGAACGGTGACGGCGGCAGGTTCGACACGCTCGCGCTGAACTCGCTCGCGGATCTGCAGGAATTCTGGACGACGGAGTACCACAAGGACTTTCCGGGCCCGTTCACCCCGGTGCAGAACTTCTTCTCCTGGTCGGCGCCGGCGCCGAAAGACCAGGCGATCCGCTTCTGCGACGAATCCACCTATCACGTCGTGAACGCCGCCTACTGCGGTCTCGACCACACCATCGGCTGGGACCGCGGCGTCCTGCTGCCGCAGGTCGTCGAGAAGTTCGGCGAGATGGCCGTGGTGATGGTGCTCGCGCACGAATACGGGCACGCGATCCAGGGCCAAGCGCGATTGGCGGGCGTGCGCACCCCGACCCTGGTGCTGGAGCAGCAGGCCGACTGCCTGGCCGGGGTGTTCTTACGTCATGTGGCCGAGGGGAATTCGGCGCATTTCACGGTGAACACCACCGACGGACTCAATGCGGTGCTCGGCGCGACGGTCGCCTTCCGCGATCAAGGGTTCGGCGATCCGGGCAACGCGCACGGGTCGGCGTTCGAGCGGGTCACCGCGGTGCAGATCGGCTATTCCGACGGCACGAAGGGCTGTAAGGCGTTGACGCCGAAGGAGATCGCGCAGCGCCGCGGTCAACTGCCGGTTTCCTTCGGCGTGGCCGACGCGCTGTTCCAGCTGCCGGTGAATCGGCAGTCGCTGGAGCGGTTGAGCCGGACGCTGCTCGCGCTCTTCCCTACGGCCGAGCCGCCGCGGTTCGACTACGCGGGGACCGGTGGTGACTGTGCGAATATTACTGCGACAGAGCCGGTTTCGTATTGTCCGACGGCGAACCGGATCGGCACCGACGTGCCCGCCCTCACGAAGCTGAGTGCGCCCGCGCGCGGCGAGGCGGAACTGCTTTCGGCGATGGTGCACGGCGACTACTCCGCCTTCGTCCTCTTCGTCTCCCGCTACACCCTTGCCGTGCAACGCGAACGCGGGTTGTCGCTCACCGGCGCGGAGACGGCGGGTTTGCGCACCGCGTGCCTGTCCGGTGTGGTGTCCACGAAATTGAGTGAGCCGGGCGGTGATCTGCGGCTCTCGGCCGACGATCTCGACGAGGCCGTGTCCGAACTACTGACCGCGGGTCTGGCCGCGAGCGACGTGAACGGAAAGGTGGTGCCGAGCGGGTATCAACGCGTCGAGGCGTTCCGCACGGGGGTGCTCGACGGCGAGGCAGCGTGCCTGTCGCGGTACCGCTGAACCGGCAGGGAGCGCAGCGAAGTCAGCGTGGCGGCCAGTGCGCGCGCGGCCTGCGCACCCTTGGTCACGAAATGCTCGGTGAAATACGTGACGTGCTCGCTGTGTTCGTGGAAGTGATGCGGGGTGAGCACGACGGAGAACACCGGCACGTCGGTGTCCAGCTGCACCCGCATCAGCCCGTCGATCACCGCGGACGCGACGAAATCGTGCCGGTAGATGCCGCCGTCCACGACCAGCGCCGCGGCGACGACCGCCGCGTATTTGCCGGAGCGGGCCAGCCGCTGGGCGTGCAACGGGATCTCGAACGCACCGGGCACCTCGAAGACGTCGACGGTGGCGGGGTCGTAGCCGAGCTCGGCGTATTCGGCGGTGAAACCTTCGTAGGCCTTGCCGACGATCGAGCTGTGCCAGCCGGCACGGAGGAAAGCGATGGATCCGGTAGTTCCCATGGCCGGATCTTACTTGCCGGTAACGTGCGCCTCCAGCCAGTCCACCACATTGCCGAGCACCTCGTCCTGCTCGGGTTCGTTGAATATCTCGTGGTAGAGGCCGTCGTAGCGAATCGCGGTGAGGTCTTTGGAGCCCGCGCCCCGCTCGATCAGGTCCGTGCCGGCGGGCGCGGCGATGGCGTCGCCGGTGCCGTGCAGCACCAGCAGCGGCACGGTGAGCCGGCCGAGGCGCTGCTTCACCAGGGTCGTCGTGTCCAGGATCTCGACCGCGGTGCGGGCGGGCAGGCTGCCGCGATAGACCAGCGGATCGTTGTCGTAGGCGCGGACCACCGCCGGATCGCGGCTGATCTGCGACGAATCCAGTTTCAGCACACCGAGATTCGGCGTGATCCGGGTGAGTAGCGGCGCGACGAGGCGCTGCAGCGGGTTGCCGAGCGGAATGACCAGCGGCGGCGCCGACAGCACGATGCCCGCGACGTCGACCGGCGCGCGGGTGGCCAGGTGCAGCACGATGAGGCTGCCCATCGAGTGCCCGATCAGGAAGCGCGGCACGTCCGGGTATTCGCGGCGCGCGATGTCCAGCATCGCCGCCACGTTGTCGGCGGCGCCGTCCATCGAACCGATATTGGCCTTGCTGCCCGCAGACTTGCCGTGGCCGATGTGGTCGAGCGCGTAGACCGCGAACCCGGCGCCCGCCAAACGCCGGCCGACATGGGTGTAGCGGCCGGAATGCTCCGCGACGCCGTGCACCAGAACGATCACGCCGCGCGCCTGCGCCTCGGGCAGCCAGGCGCGCCAGGCGATTCCGCTGCCGGTGCCGTCGAATTGCCCGGTCTCGGTACGGATGCCCGCGTCGTCGCGCTCCGGTTCCGCGGTCACGACCGTGCCTCGCCGGTGCTCGGCTCGGTCCTGCTGCGCTCACTCATGCATCGGCTCCTGATGGGTGCGGCTCGCTGCTCGTCGAGTACGCCAGCTCGGTGAAGAGCCGCCGGTTGAACTCGATGAGTCGAGCGTAGTTCACCCGGGAAAGGCGTTCGTCGGTTCCGTGGATCGAGGCCAGATCGCGTTCTTCCAGCACGATGGGGGCGAAGTTGCAGCGGGTCGCGGCCAGGTCGTGATAGTGCCGGGAGTCGGTGGCGCCGGGCACGATGCCGGTGGTGATCACCGTTCCTGGGACGATGGCCTGCGCGATCTCGGCGATGAGGCCGAACGCGGCACCCGGGGTGGCGTGCACCGTCGGCTCCGAGCACACCCCTTCCGTTTCGATCCGGACACCGCTGTCGCGCACCACCTTCCGGCAGTGCGCGAGCACCGAGGCGACGGAATCGCCGGGCAGGATGCGGAAATTCACGAACGCCTCGGCGTGCTGAGGGAGCACGTTCGATTTCACGCCGCCCCGGATCACAGTGGGCGCGGTGGTGGTGCGCACCAGGGCCTCGGTCTGCGGCCGCGCCGCCATCACGCGGGTGACCAACGGCGCGACCAGATCGGCGAGGCGCAGCAGTTGCCTGCGCGGTGCGGGCATGACCGTGCGCACCCGGGCGAGCATGTCGGCGGTGACCGGGGTCATCCGCAGCGGCATCGGATGGTCCTGGATGCGGGCGACCGCCCGGGCGATCCGCCCGACCGCCGTTTGCTTACCGGGCATGGACGAGTGCCCGCCCCGTTCGGTGACCGAAAGCCGTACCGTCGCATAGCCTTTCTCGCCCACCATGATCGTGGCGACCGGTGGTTCGATGCGGTCGGCGACGCCGGTGGTGATCATGCCGCCCTCGTCCAGCAGCAGGTTCGCGGACACGCCTTGCGCGCGCAGGCGCTGCGCCATGTGCATCGCGCCCGTATCGCCGAAGACTTCCTCGTCGTGCCCGAACGCCAGAAAGATGGTGTGCCGCGGGCGGATTCCGGCCGCGAGGGCGGCCTCTACCGCCTCCAGGATGGCGAGCAACCTGCTCTTGTCGTCGATCGCGCCACGGCCCCAGATGAATTCGTCGTCGACGACGCCCGCGAAGGGCGGATGCGTCCAGCGCTGCGGATCGTCGACCGGCACCACGTCCTGGTGGGCGAGCAGAATCGCCTCGACCTGATCGGGCTCCACCCCCGCCCACCGGTAGAGCCTGCTGTGCCCGAACCGCTCCAACTCGAGTTCCGCGTGCACCCGGGGGAAGGATTGCTCGAGGTGTGCGGAGAGCCGGTCGAAAGCCGCGTCGTCGATATCGTCCGGATCGTCGGTGGACACGGTGACGCAGCGCAATGCGGCCGCAAGGCGCTCGGCGGTGCGATCGTCGACCGGCTCGGTCATCGGTCGCCGCTGCGGTTCGGCAAATTCATGGACACCGTTGCATTGTTCAACACGCCGGGCCCCAGCGGGATGGTCTTCTCGTTTCGCCACTTCACGATGCCCTCGGTGAGACCACCCGGCAAGTCGGCCACGCGCGCACCGGTGAGCATCGGCAACTCGACCCGGGCCTTGGTCACGGTGACCGTGGCGAGCGCCGGAGTGTGCGACCAGACGTCGTCGACCACGTCGGTGACCCGCACACCGATGCGATGACCGGCCGCGATCGGCCAATCCTGGCCGAGCAGGCGGACTTCGGCGGTGCCGTCGCCGACCGGCGCGATACCGCGGGTGATCACGGTGGCCAGGTTGTCCGGGGCGATGTCGTATAGCTCGACCGCGACCGTGGCGGCCGCGGGGCCGTCGAGTTGCAGTGTCGCGGTCGGAATTCCGGACAAATGCTGGGCTTGGGCCAACGGCTCTGAGACAGACCAGAGTTCGCGGTCGGGCCCTGGCACCAACCCGCGGTCGGTGTAGCTGCCTGCGCGCAGATCCACCGGCACACGGGCGGCATCGGCCGGCGGCCAGGCGGTTTCGGCGCGCCAGCGACCGTCGAACTGCCCGACCGTGATTCGCGGACCGGGGATCTCGACATCGCGGCCCGCCACATGCTTGTCGAAGAAGGCCAGCAGTTCGGTGTCGAAATGCGGTGTGCCGCATTTCTCGTGGCAGGTGCGGTGACCCCATTGACCGAACCAGGCACGGTGCGCGCCGGGCCCGAGGCCGTTCCACAGATCGAAAACGCGATAGGCGCGGGTGTTGTAGTCGACGAAACCCTGCCCGAGGAACAACGGAATGGTGTTGCCGCGCAACGGCCCGACCAGATCACGATCGCGCCAGAATGCCGAATTGCCGTCGTGATTGCCGGTCTCGGCGAGATATTGCTGATAGCACTGCATCGGCAATTGCGCGGCGGCGGCCTGATATTCGGGCGAATCTTCCGGGCGGCCCGGCGTCGACGCGATCAACAGATGTTCCAGGCCGGCGAAATCGGCTGGGCGCACCCCGCTCTCGGTGACCGGCTTGCCGGAGAACTTCCACGACACGCCCTGCATGTACAGGTACGAGTACGGATCGACCACCGGCTCGAAGGACGCGACGGCGGCGAGCCCCTTCGGCTTCGTCGCCAGACCCATCAAACCGGTCCAGCCCTCGTACGAGGTGCCGAACATGCCGACCTTGCCGGTGGACCACGGCTGATTCGCCGACCACTCCACCGCGGTCGCGACATCCGAGCGTTCACCGGGGCCGCCGAAATCGGGGCAGCCCGCCGAGCCGCCGAAACCGCGCAGGTCGACGATCACGTAGGTGTAGCCGGCGCGCAGGAACATGTCCGCTTGCAGGTTCTCGGTGGACGGTCCGCCGGTCAATCGCGGTTCGCTCAGATACGCCAGGTGCGCGCGGTACGGGCTCACGGTGAGGATGACCGGCGTGCGGACATCGTCGGCGAGACCGTCCGGTCGCAGGACGTCCGCGTGCAGGCGGGTGCCGTCGGGGGCGTCGATGAACGCTTGCTTCCACTGGAACGGCACGCCCAACGGCTCCGCCGCGGCGGTCACCGGGATGGCCGGGGCCAGCAGAAGCAGCAACCCGCACAGGGCGCGCAGCAGCACACGTCGTTCGCTCACCATAGGACTATCGAGTGTGCCCGGACGACCGTCCAGACCCTGGAACCGGGGTAGCAGATCAGCGGATCGCCGGACGAATGTCGCCGGTCGTCGCCGACTCGCCGGGCGAACGCCATCCGATGTTCACTGCGACCCGCCAGCATTGGCGCTATGGCGGAACGCGTCGAAGCGCTGGACGGGACGCCGATCGATGCGGCCGCGGTGGGGACGATCACGCTCGCGCTGGTGGCCGCGCTGCTGTTCGCGGTGTCTGCGGCGCTGCAGCAAGGCGCCGCGCGCGCAGCCGCGACCGCGGATCCGCAGGGACGGTTTCTGGTGATCGCCGGCATCGCCCGGCGGCTGCTCACCGATCGGCGCTGGCTGGCCGGGCAGGGCGCGAACGTGGCGGGGTTCGTCGTGCACGCGGTGGCGCTGCGGCTCGGGGCGATCGCGGTGGTGCAGTCCCTGCTGGTGGTGCAACTGCTGTTCGCGTTGCCGTTCGCGGCGGCGCGGCGCAGGCGGCCGCTGCTGCGGCGGGACTGGGCCGGGACGGTTTTCGTGTGCGCCGGGCTGATCCTGCTGGTCGGGCAGAGCGCGTCCAGCCACACCGAGTTGCGGCCCGAACTGTTGCCGACGGCCGGTGCCGGAGTGTTCCTCGTGATCGTCACGCTGATCGCGCTCTCTCGCCTGACCCGCGCCACCCAGGTGCGTTCGGCGCTGGTCGCCGTCGCGGCGGGTTGCTGTTTCGCCACCACGGCCGTCCTGGTGGTCATCGCCACCACCGCACTGCCGGGCCTGAGCTGGGCGCTGCTCGGCATCCCGATCTCCACCGGTCTGGGCGGACTGCTCACGCAGGAGGCCTATGCTCGCGGCTCGCTGCCTACCGCGCTCACCGCGATGACCATCACCGACCCGGTCCTCAGCTATACCGCGGGCGTCACCCTGTTCGCCGCCGTCCACCCCCGTGCGGTGCCACTGCTGCTCGCGGCCGTCCTGGTGATCACCGGCATCACCCTGCTCGCGAACTCGCCCACCCTGCACGACGAACGGGTCGACGGCGTGCCCACGAAACGAGTGCGGGCGTCCAGCGACGGGGAGCGCGCGCAGCGGGTGGTTTCGGACGTGGTCGCGTAGGCAGCGCCGTGGCCGCTGGGGTCAGGGTGTGGCGGGGGTGCCGCTGGGGTGAGAGTGGGGCGGGGACGCCCTTGGAGACTGCACGGGCGGGCGGATCTGCACCCTCTCGAGGGGATTCGCGCGCTGGTGAGGCGGAGCCCGAGATGCGGTGCGGCGGTTGGGGTCAGGCGGCTTCGTAGTCGGCGTAGAGGGCGAGCATGCCTGCGACAGTGGCGGACCAGGGGAAGCGTTCCGCCGCACGGCGGGCGGCGCGGCGGCGTTGCGGGGCGGGGACCGTCAGAAGGGCCCGGACGCCTGCCGCGAGGCCGTGCGGGGAGCCGTCGGAGACGATGCCGGAACCGGCGGCACCCACGAGTTCACCCGCGGCGCCTTCGTCGGGGACCACCACGGGAGTGCCGCAGGCCAGCGCCTCCAGCACCGCGAGCCCGAAAGTCTCGGCGGGGGAGGGGAATATCGCGATGTCGGCCTCCGCGACCAAGCGTGCCATCGCGACGCGATCGGTGAGGTGACCGTGGAAGAGCACCGGCAGCCCGGCGGCCAGGCGTTCCAGCCGGTGCCGCAGCGGGCCGTCACCGAGCACAGTCAGCTCGCAGCGCAAACCGGAATCGACCAGCACGCGCACCGCTTCGATGGCGCGTTCGGCGCACTTCTCCTTGGACAACCTGCTCACCAGCACTAGGCGCACCGATTCGCCGGTGGTGCAGGATGTTTCGGTCGCGGGACGAAAAGTGCTCAGATCGACCCCGAGCGGGACGCGCCGCACGTTGGTCGCGCCGATGCGAGCGAACTCCGCCGTCGCGAAACTCGAAGTGACCACCACTTTTTCGGCGCGCACGCAGAGGCGGCGATTGGCCAGGTCAGCGGCCGTGGCCAGGGGGAACCCGGGTGGGACACGGGTGCGCAGGATGGCGTCGATGCGTTCATGGGAGAACAACACGAGCGGCACCCCGGTGCCGCGCGCCCACGGCGCCAGCCACCGCACGCTCAGCTTGTCACTGCATTCGAGTACGTCCGGGTGCAGCAGGTCGAGAATCGGGCGGGTCCGGCGCGCGGTCAGCACGTGGTAGCCGCCCGCGCCGAACTTCGGGCTGCGCACCGTGATTCGCCGCCCCGACGCCGTCGCCTCGTCTCCGTCGGCGGGCCCCGGCACCACGAGCACTCGCTCGTGCCCGGTCGCCAGATAGCCCCGCCCGATCTCGTCCAAGCAGGTCCGCAATCCGCCCGAGGCCGGCGTATAGAAGTTCGCGATCTGCACGATGCGCATCAGGAGGCCGCCGCTTCGATCAGCTCGGCGTACGTGGTGGGGCGCGCGCCGGCGCTGAGGGCGGCGTCGATGGCGCGCAGGGTGGCCGCGCGCAGGCCGGGATGGTGCAGGTCGTCGGGGTGCAGGGCGAGCCGGACGAGCCCGCCGTTGCGCGCGTTGCGCCGGGCGAAGGTTTGCAGCATGGCGGCGCCGAAGCGTTCGGACCAGCCGCCGCCGGGCCGGTGCGAGAGGGCGAAGCCGCGCTGGCGTCGGCCGGTGCGCAGGTCCTTCGCGCCGAAGTGATCGGTGGTGTGGGTGAAGCCCGCTGCGCGCAAAGCCTGTTCGGCGGCGGGCGAGGCCAGCCACCCGGGTGGGGTGAAACCCGTTGTGGACAGCCCTGATTCGGCCATCACGGCGGTGGCGTCGCGGAGCTTGGCCGCCGCCTGGCCGTGGTCGAGCGCGGCGAACTCGGCCGCGCCGCGGGCCACCGCGCGCCCGAGCGTCCGACGCGGCCACCCGCCCTCGGGTCCGGCGCGATGCGACCACCCGTGCACCATGATCTCGTCCCCCCGTGCCCGGCGTTCCCGCAGGAAGCCCGCATACTCCGGCTGCCGCGCCAGCGACGCGCCACGCCACGGCCCGGGTATCACCAGCAGCGATACCGGGATCCCGAACCCGTCGGCATCCGCGCACCACCGCGCCGTCTCCGCCGCACTCGCGGGTGCGACGTCATGGACGCTCACCACCAACCGCGCACACACGCACCGCAAGCTAACACCGCCCGGTTGCCACCAGCTGAACAGCAGCGTGCCGCTGCCCGACGAATCAGCACCCCGCCCCGATTTCGCGCGTTGCCGCGGTTTGCCCGCGCCCGTTTCCGCGTGTCGAAGCGGATGCGAAAGGGTCTCCGAGTAACTACCGCGGACCGGTAAAGGGTCATTCGGTTTGGCTATGATGTGGGTGAAGTGTCCGGGGTCGCAAGACAATTCGCCTGGTGTCTCAGGCAGGGCGGCGTATGATCGGGCCAGTGCGAGCGCCCGGGGGAAAAATGAACGAGCCGGTGACCGCGGACTGGGAACAGTTCGTTCAAGCGCTGGCGCAATGTCTGTCCGAACTTCCCTCCCGGGCCACGTTGATCATCGCCGCACCGGGAAATCGGTACGTGCAGTTCATGCAATACGACATCAAATTGTCGGCGGAGCTCGCCGGTAACCACTATCTGGCGCAACCCATTCCGGATGCCGCCGCGGCGGAATTACGGGAACTCGGCTGGAATGAGCCGATGCTGCGGCGCGAAGTCGATAATTGGACCAAGACCCTGTTCTGGCCCCTTTCGCTGAGCAGCCTGGTCGAGTTCGCGCGGTCGGTCGCCATCGGGTTCCGCGACGCGCTCGGCGTGGCGACGCCGGTGGAGTTACGGGCCATGGGGTGGACCGAGGCTTCCGGTAATCTGGATCTCACCGTGCTGGGCTCGATGGCCCGGCGCGGCTGGAACTGACCCGCGCCGCGCGGGACTGCCGTCGGCGGGTGCATCCCGGCGTCGGCCGCGGCCGGTGAGAAAAGCGCGCCTCGGCCCGGCGGTGATGGGCCGACGCACCGGGAATCGACGGCCTGGGACAGGCGTGGCGAAATCGG
Organism: Nocardia brasiliensis NBRC 14402; assembly: GCF_000308475.2. Classification (GTDB taxonomy): domain Bacteria; phylum Actinomycetota; class Actinomycetes; order Mycobacteriales; family Mycobacteriaceae; genus Nocardia; species Nocardia brasiliensis. The sequence goes on from NZ_BAFT02000107.1 coordinate 58,964, forward strand.
CGCGACGTGGGCACTATCCTGAGTGACATGGCAGCAGGTAAGCCCACCAAGGAAGCGAAGGCCGCGGCGAAAGCGGCCCGCAAGCAGCAGTCGAAAGAGCGCAGGCAGCAGCTCTGGCAGGCGTTCCAGATGCAGCGCAAGGAAGACAAGCTGCTGCTGCCGCTGATGATCGGCGCGCTGCTCGGCATCACCGCGATCTTCCTGGTGATCGGCCTGATCTTCGGGCTGACGTGGCTGCTCGTCCCGTTCGGCGTGGTGCTGGGCGCGCTGGCCGCGTTCATCATCTTCGGCCGCCGGGTGCAGAAGAGCGTGTACGGCAAGGCGGAGGGTCAGGCGGGCGCCGCGGCCTGGGTGCTGGACAACCTGCAGGGCAAGTGGCGGGTGACCAACGGCATCGCCGCGACCACCCAGCTCGACGCGGTGCACCGGGTGATCGGCCTGCCCGGCGTGGTGCTGGTCGCCGAGGGCTCCCCGCAGCGGGTGAAATCGCTGTTGGCGCAGGAGAAGAAGCGCACCGCGCGGCTCATCGGCGACACCCCGATCTACGACGTCGTCATCGGCAACGACGAGGGACAGGTGCCGCTCAAGGAGTTGCAGCGTTACCTGACCAAGCTGCCCCGGAACATCGACACCAAGCGGATGGACCTGATCGAGGGACGCCTGTCCGCCCTCAGCTCCCGCACCGGCCCGGCCATGCCGAAGGGCCCGATGCCCGCCGGCGCCAAGATGCGCGGTGTGCAGCGCACCATCCGCAGGCGCTGAAACTCGCACACCGCGGGCCCGTACCTCTCTCGAGAGGTGCGGGCCCGCGGTGTTTCGAGATCAAGGGGAACTGGTGGCGGCGGGCTCTCGGCCGATGCCGCCACCAGTTCCCCCTCGGCGCTCAGCGTGAGTGGACGAGCGCGGTCCCGGTCGCGCGATCGTGCATGCCACGCCCGTCGGAGTCGGTGAAGAGGGCGGGCACCACGAAGACCAGCAGGGCCTGGCGGGCCAGCGCGCGGACGATGCCGACGGGGACGGGCGCGTCGATCCGGACGGTGCGCAGGCGCAAGAAGTATTGACCGGGGGTGAACCCGAACATGGTCACCGCCCCCACCCCGATCACGAACCACACCAGCAGCGTGAGGCTGGAAGCCGACCCGCCGCGCATGATGATCGCGGCGATGCCGAGGGCGATGAGCCAGTCGACGAACAGCGCGGCGATCCGGCGGGCCATGCCGGACAGTGATCCGGCGCCGGACTTCGGCAGGCCCAATTCTTTGCCGGGGAACTCGGGGTTTGCCTGGTCGCCGGAACCCTCCGAAGGGCCGGAGAGCCACGATCCCGTCATGCGTGCCATGCCCCCACAATATGCGGGCCCGACCGGCCGACCGGCGCCGGAGCGCTGACGAGCCGGGAATGCAGGCCCGGCATAAGAGGAGTTCACGTCGGCGCCGGCCTGCGCGGATGGCAGGATTACCATGCTGGTGGCGCCCGGGTGGGCCGGGTCACCTGGCCAGCGGCACGTGTAACACTGGCGAAACACAGCCTTGACTGCGGGGAAACACCGCGTCCATACCGTCTGGACGCGACGAACCCATGCAATCGACACTGGCTGGGAACCGATCCGTAAGGAGAACAAGTGACGTTCAGCACGGCCGACGAGGTCATCAAATATCTTGCTGATGAAGAAGTCGAATACGTCGACATCCGATTCAGTGATCTTCCCGGTGTGCAGCAGCACTTCTCGATCCCGGCGAAGGCGTTCACGACCGACCTCGCAGAGGAAGGGCTGGCCTTCGACGGCTCGTCCGTCCGTGGTTTCCAGTCGATCGACGAGTCGGACATGCTGCTGCTGCCCGACTTCAGCACCGCGCGCCTCGACCCGTTCCGGGCGGCCAAGACGCTGAACCTGAACTTCTTCGTGCACGACCCGTTCACCCGCGAGGCCTACAGCCGCGACCCGCGCAACATCGCGCGCAAGGCCGAGGAGTACCTGCGCTCCACCGGTATCGCCGACACCGCGTACTTCGGTGCCGAGGCGGAGTTCTACATCTTCGACTCGATCCGTTACGACTCGGCCATGAACGGCGCCTTCTACGAGATCGAGTCGGTCTCGGGCTCCTGGAACACCGGCGCCGAGTTCAACCCGGACGGCACCCTCAACCGTGGTTACAAGGTGCGCAACAAGGGTGGTTACTTCCCCGTCGCGCCGTACGACCACTACGTCGACCTGCGCGACAAGATCTCGACCAACCTGCAGAACGCGGGCTTCGAGCTCGAGCGCGGCCACCACGAGGTCGGCACCGCCGGTCAGGCCGAGATCAACTACAAGTTCAACACCCTGCTCGGTGCGGCCGACGACCTGCAGCTGTTCAAGTACATCGTGAAGAACACCGCGTGGGCCGAGGGCAAGACCGTCACCTTCATGCCGAAGCCGCTCTTCGGTGACAACGGCTCGGGCATGCACGTGCACCAGTCGCTGTGGAAGGACGGCAAGCCGCTGTTCCACGACGAGGCTGGCTACGGCGGTCTCTCCGATCTGGCGCGTCACTACATCGGCGGCATCCTGCACCACGCGCCGTCGCTGCTGGCGTTCACCAACCCGACCGTGAACTCCTACCACCGTCTGGTGCCGGGCTACGAGGCCCCGATCAACCTGGTGTACTCGCAGCGCAACCGCTCCGCCGCCGTGCGCATCCCGGTGACCGGCAACAACCCGAAGGCCAAGCGCATCGAGTTCCGCGCGCCGGACTCCTCGGGCAACCCGTACCTGGCCTTCGCCGCCATGATGATGGCCGGCCTGGACGGCATCAAGAACAAGATCGAGCCGCTGGCCCCCGTCGACAAGGACCTCTACGAGCTCCCGCCGGAGGAGGCCAAGAACATCCCGCAGGCCCCCACCAGCCTCGCCACGGTCATCGACCGCCTCGAGCAGGATCACGACTACCTGACCGAAGGCAACGTCTTCACCGACGACCTGATCGAGACCTGGATCAACATCAAGCGCGACCAGGAAATCGCCCCCGTGAACCTGCGCCCGCACCCCTACGAGTTCGAACTCTACTTCGACGTGTAAGTCGTAGGACCCCAAGTGGTTTCGAGCCCTCCCGCAACGGCGCGGGAGGGCTCGCCCCATTTCCGGGCAGCGTTGAGATTTCCTACTTCGATTGATAATCTGGTGGGGTGAGCGCAGAGCCGGAGCATCGGATCGGGGAGGGGCCCGCTACCCGGGTCAGTCTTTCGCTGCCGGAAGGCACCGCCGAGGAGATCCGGCGGCGGGTGGGGAAGCGCGAGTTCTCGTCGTTCATCGCCTCCGCGGTCGAGCGGGAGTTGCGCGGGATGCTGCTCGACGAGTACATCGCCGATTACGAGCGGCGTATCGGACCGCTGCCCGAAGCGGAGCGCCGGCGTGCGCGGGAACTGTTCGACGATGCGCTGGATGAGTCGGGCCAGTGGCACACGGCAAGCTGAACAAGCCTGGACGCCAAAGCCGGAAGACACTGCACGCAGGAACGTTGGTTCTGGATTGCGATGGACTGTCCCGGCTGGTCGACGATTCCGCGTCGGTCGTCGCGGTCGTCGCCGAAGCGCGTTCCCGCGGCATGGAAGTCGTGATCAGTGCGCTCACGATCATCGAAGCGGCCCACCGGAAAACGGACCGTGCTCGCCTCGCCTGGCTGCTGTCGGCCCTTCGGATCGAACCGGTGGACGACAGCACCGCCAAAGCCGCCTCGGCCCTGCTCCTCGACGCCGGACTGCACGGGCACGAACACGCGATCGATGCCGTCGTCGCCGAAATGGCCGTACGTCAGGCGCCGCCGGTTCTGATGCTCACCAGCGACCCCGATGACATGCGGAAGCTCTGCGGACCGGCGGTACGCCTGATCACGACATAGTTTTGTTTGCGGCGTGGTTCGACGAGGGCCGGCGGGATTGGTCGGTTAGAGATCGTGGTGGCCGGGGCCGCCGCGACCACGGCCATTCCGCACGAGCCGCCGACCAGCGTGACTCTCGCGGGGTAGATGAACGGCGGTTGCGCGAGGGTGTGGTCGCGTGGTCGCAGGGGTGCGGTCGTGCAGGGTGCGGAGCGCCCGCTCGGGTGGGGCGTGGACGGTCGTCGTCAGGAGAAGCAGGGGTGGGGTCCGGGGGATTCGACCTGGGTTTCGATCGTCTAGTGGTGGGGAAGTATGCAGGGGGATCGCTGTGGGCGGTCGGGGAGAAGGAGGGGATCGTGGAAACGGTTGTGTCGGTCAGTGGGGGAAAGGTTCGGGGTTTGGTGCGGGAGGGGGTGTATGCGTTTCTCGGGATTCCTTATGCCGCACCGGCGGTGGGGGTGGCGCGGTTCGAATTGCCGAAGCCGGTGGCGGAGTGGGCGGGGGTGCGGGATGCGGTGGCGTATGGCGCGACCTGTCCGCAGGCGCCGTACCCCGACGGAATCCAGGCGTTGGTCACCATGAACCGGGTGCCGGGCGACGAATATTTGAATGTCAATGTGTGGACGCCGGATCCGAGTGCGGGCGGACTGCCGGTGCTGGTCTGGATCCACGGCGGCGGATACTCGCGCGGGTCCAATGCGGGCGCGGTCGCCGACGGCAGCGCCTTCGCGCGGGACGGCGTCGTGGTGGTGTCGATGAACTACCGCGTCGGCATGGCCGGGTTCGCGGTGCTGGACGGTGCGCCGGCGAATCGCGGTCTGCACGACCAGATCTTCGCGCTGCGCTGGGTGCAGGAGAACGTCGCGGCCTTCGGTGGCGACCCGGGCAACGTTACGCTCGGCGGCTTGTCCGCGGGCGGTATGAGCGTCGCCGCGCTGCTGGCTACTCCTTTGGCGCAGGGGCTTTTTCGACGCGCGATCATCCAGAACGGCACCACCGTCGCGGCCGCACCCATGGACGATGCCCGCAAGCTGTCGGCGGCCGCGGCGGCCAAGCTCGGAATAGTGCCGTCCGCTACGGCTTTCGGCGCACTCGGGGACGAAGAACTGCTGGACGCGCAGGAAGCGGTGGCGCTGGACCAGATGATCGATCCGTCGGCCGAACGCTGGGGCGCGTCGTTCATCACGAACGGGATCGGCATCCTCAACTTCTTCCCGGTGGTCGACGGGGACGTGCTGACCGACACACCGGTGAAAGTGCTGGAATCGCAACCGGATCGAGCGCTGCCCCTGCTCTGCGGCTACGCCGCCGAGGAGTTCCGTTTCTTCCTGATGCCGACCGGTGTCGCCGCCGCGGTGACCGCTGAAACGTTCCCGTTCTTCCTCAGCCGCTATGGAATGGCACCGGAACTCGCCGACGTTTTCGCCGCCGACCGGCCGAACGCGACGCCGGCGGATCTGCTGGCCGCAATCTTCACCGATGTCGCGTTCCGGGCCGATATCGTGCGGTTCGCGGAAGTCTGTGCGCACGCGCCGACATTCGTCTACGAATTCGCTTGGCCCTCCGAAGTGGACGGGCTCGGCGCCTGCCACGCACTCGAGACCTCGTTCATTTTCGACACTCTCGCCTCCGGGCATGCGATCACCGGCCCCAACCCGCCGCAGCCGCTCGCCGACGAAATGCACCGTGCCTGGGTGGATTTCGTCGCACACGGCGATCCGGGCTGGCAGCGGTTCGACGCGGCCACGCGTCCCGTGCGCGTGTTCGATCATCCCGAATCGAGGCTGGTGTACGACCCGCGCGCCGAGGAGTTACGCGCGGCCCGGCGTTAGGGCCGGGTGTATGCGCGTCGTCCCAGGACGTAGGTGGCCACCACGGAACGCTCGTCGCCGAGCATCATCTGGGCGAACAGCCGTTCATGGAAGTCGCGGGCCCGGTCGACGCGGTGCGCGAGGACCGGGGTGGCGGCCCAGTCCAGCACGACGAAGTCGGCATCCTTTCCGGCGCGGAAGTTGCCGATGTACTCGTCGCAGTACATCGCTTCGGCACCGCCGAGAGTGGCGAGGTAGAACCCGCGCAGCGCGTTCAAGCTGGTGCGCTGCGTTTCGGGTTTCGCCGATTCGCCGAGCATGACCACCTTGTATGCCTCGTTGAGGGTGCGCAGCATCGAATAGCTGGTGCCCGCACCGCAATCGGTGCCGAGACCGACCCGGATGCCCGCCTGCCAGGCGGCGGGCAGGTCGAACAGTCCGCTGCCGAGGAACAGGTTCGAGGTGGGGCAGAAGGCGATGGCGGCACCGGTCTCGGCCAGCCGGGACCGGTCCCGTGCGTCGATGTGCACGCAGTGGGCGAACAGCGAGCGGGGGCCCAGCATGCCCACGCGGTCGTAGACGTCGAGGTATGAGCGGGCTCCGGCGAAGCGGGCGAGGACCTGTTCGGTTTCCGGACCGCTCTCCGCGGCATGGGTTTGCAACGCGACATCCGGGAACTCGCGGAACAGCCGGCCGGCCAACGCCAACTGCTCGTCGGTGGAGGACGGCGCGAAGCGTGGCGTGATCGCGTAGGTCAATCGACCGTTGCCGTGCCAGCGGGCGCGGAGTTGCCGCGTATGGTTCTCGGCGTCGGACAGCGTCCGGTCCCGGAGGAACTCCGGCGCGTCCGGCTGCCGGTCCATCAGCACCTTGCCGCACGTCATCCGCAGGTCACGGGCCCGGGCCGCGGCGCAGAACGCGTCGACCGAGGCCGGATGCACGGTCGGGTGCACGCTCGCGGTGGTGGTGCCGCAGGCCAGCAAGGTGTCCAGGAAGATCTCCGCGATGCGGCGCGCGTGCGCGGGGTCCGCGAACTCGCGCTCGGCCGGAAACACGTAGTCCTGTAACCAATCCGACAGGCGCGCACCGAAACTCGCGATCATGTCGTACTGGCTGTAGTGGATGTGGGCGTCCACGAAACCGGGCAGGATCAGCCTGCCCCGGTGATCGACCACCGTGCCGTGAAGTCGCTGCGGCAGCGCGGACCACTCGCCCGCCCAGGCGACGGTGCCGTCGGCGGCGATCGCGAGCGCGCCGTCCTCGAACAGCTCCCACGCGTCGGGCGCGCTGTCGGGGCCGGGATCACGCAGGAAGTGCAATACGGTGCCGCGGACAACGGCGGGCAGCTCGTCGCGTTCGGCCATGTCCTCGACGCTAGTCGCTCGACTTCCGAGGGGCGGGTACGGCGCGCGTTTGCGAGAGCGGCGGCCGACCGGGATGATCTCGGGGGAAGGTGGGCGCGGGGAACTCTGTACGGTGCGGCCGCCTGCTGACTCTCCGTCGCGGCGAGCGCCTGCTGATGTTCGCACGCTGGGGGCACGAGGTGTTCCAGGCGCTCGCCCTCGCCTCGGATGCGGAATCCGATCGGTTGTCCAGCCTGAATCCCGTTGTCCGGCGCGGTGATCCCGCTGGTCGGCGGGGTGATTCCGGTGAGCGGGGCAACTACGGCGGGATCAACGGGAAACCCGGCAGCGGCCGCGTCGCGCGCCCTACTGTCCCGCGCCATGAAGTACTCAATAGTTTCGCTGTTCGCCGCAGTGCTGGCGACCTTCGCGCTGACGGCGACGACCGCCTCGCCGTTCGCGACCGCACAACCCGACGCGCAGGCGGAGTCCGCGATCGCCGTGGGCGGGAAGATCGATCTGCAGGGCGCGATCAATGTCCGCGATATCGGCGGATATCGCACCTATGACGGAGCGAAGGTGAAGTCGGGCAAGGCCATTCGCGCCGACTCGCTGGAAAAGCTCACCGCCGCCGACGTGCAGCAGCTCGCGGGCCTGAAAGTGCAGAAGGTGATCGACTTTCGCACCCCGGCCGAGGTGCAGTTCGCCGGCGCGGACAAACCGATCCCGGGGGCGCAGGCGGTCGCCAGGCCGATCGACGATACCGGACTGTTCCAGAAGCTGCTCTCGGTGATCCAGCTGCGTGATCCGGTGAAGCAGGAGGAGATGCTCGGCAACGGCAAGGCCGAGGAGATCATGAAGGGCGTCTACGCGAGCTTCTTCACCCAGCAGTCGCGGGCCGCGTTCGGGCAGACCATCAAGGATCTCGCCAACACCGACAAGGTGACGCTGTACCACTGCACCGCGGGCAAGGACCGCACGGGCTGGCTGACGTATGTCACGTTGCGTGCGGTCGGCGTGCCGGAACGCACTGCGCGGCAAGACTATCTGCTGTCCAACCAGTATCGCGCCGCGGCGGACGCGGCGCTGCGGCAGCAGGTGAAACAGGCCGGTCTGATGCAGAATCCGGATCTGCTGATCCCGCTGCAAGAGGTGCGCGACGCGTACCTGGACGTCGCCGTCGCCAAGATCGAGCAGGACTACGGCGATTTCGGCAAGTTCCTCACCCAGGGCCTCGGACTGGACGCCGGCACCATCCTGAAGCTGCGTAAGAACCTTGTCAGCTGATCGACCGGAAGTGGTTCGGGCCCATGCACTACGCGGTGGATGGGCCCGAATCCTGTTCTCAGGACTTCTTCTTCCCTTGCTCGCGCAGACTCGCGGCCAGTTGGTTCGGCATCGATTCGTGCCGGGTATAGGTGCGATTGAAATCGCCGGTGCCGTGCGAGAGCGAACGCAGATCGATGGCGTAGCGGCTCAGTTCGAGTTCGGGCACCTCGGCGTGAATTCTGGTGCGGCCGACGCCATGTGGCTCGGTGCCCAGCACGCGCCCGCGCCGCCCGGACAGATCGCTCAACACCGGACCCACGTAGTCGTCGGAGACCACGACCCACACGTCGGCGATCGGTTCCAGCAGGGCGACGCCCGCCGTGGCCGCGGCCTCGCGCAGGGCCAGCGCACCCGCGGTCTGGAAGGCGGCATCGGACGAGTCGACCGAGTGCGCTTTGCCGTCGAACAGCGTGACCCGCACGTCGACCAGCGGGTATCCGGCGGCGACACCGCGGGTGGCCTGAGCGCGCACACCCTTCTCGACCGACGGAATGAATTGGCGCGGCACGACTCCGCCGACCACCCGGTCCACGAACTCGATGCCCGACCCGCCGGGCAGAGGTTCTACTTCGATCTCGCATACCGCGTACTGCCCGTGCCCGCCGGACTGCTTCACATGCCTGCCGCGCCCGGAAGCCTTGCCCGCGAACGTTTCCCGCAGCGCCACCTGATGCTCGACGACGTCCACCTGCACGCCGAACCTGGTGCGCAGCCGTTCCAGCGCGACATCGCGATGCGCCTCGCCCAGACACCACAGCACCAGCTGATGGGTCTGGATATTGTGCTCGAGCCGCACCGCGGGGTCCTCGGCCGCCAGCCGGGCCAGGCTCTGCGAGAGCTTGTCCTCGTCGGCTTTGCTATGTGCGGTGATGGCGATGGGCAGCAACGGATCCGGCATCTGCCACGGCTCGATGAGCAGCGGTTTGTCCACGCCGGACAGGGTGTCGCCGGTTTCGGCGTGACCGAGTTTGGTGACGTAGGCGATATCGCCGGCGATGGCCTGACCGAGCGGGCGCTGGCTCTTGCCGAACGGCGCGGACACCGCGCCGACCCGCTCGTCGACATCGTGGCTCTCGTGCCCGCGTGCCTCCAGTCCGTGCCCGCAGACGTGCACGGTGTCGTCGGCGCGCAGCGTGCCGGAAAAGACGCGAACCAGCGACACCCGGCCGACATACGGGTCGGAGGCGGTGCGGATCACCTCGGCCGCGAGCACGCCGTCCGGATCGCAGTCGAGCCGGCGGCGGGTGTTGCCGTCCGCGGCGGTGACGGCAGAGACGATGTGCTCGGCCGGCGTCGGGAAGCCGCCGGTGATCAGGTCCAGCAGTTCGACCGTGCCCAACCCCTGTTTCGCCCCCTCCGGGGCGGGCGCGCCGAACAGCACCGGATGGAAGCTGCCCCGGGCCACCGCGCGTTCCAGGTCGGTGACGAGGGTGGTGAGTTCGATGGGTTCGCCGCCGAGATAGCGGTCCATCAGGGATTCGTCCTCGCTCTCGGCGATGATGCCCTCGATGAGCCGGTTGCGGGCCTCGTCCAGCAGCGGTTGCTGTTCGGGCGTGGGCGTGGCCTGGACGCACTCACCGGAGGAGTAGTCGACCACGCAGTTGGGCAGCAGCTCGATGAGTCCGGTGACCGGTCGATGACCGTCCGCGCTTTTCGGTCCGTACACCGGAAGATGCAGCGGCAGAATGTTTTCCGACGCGCCGCCGCCGAGCACCGTGCGACAGGTCTCGGTCATCTCGTCGTAGTCGGCCCGCGCGGTGTCCAGGTGCGTGATCACGATCGCGCGCGGCATGCCGACCGCCGCGCACTCCTCCCACAGCGCGCGCGTGGCGCCGCTGACGCCTTCGGCGCCCTCGGCCGCCGAAATCACGAACAGCGCGGCGTCCGCGGCCCGCAGACCCGCCCGCAATTCGCCGACGAAGTCCGCGTAACCGGGGGTATCCAGCAGGTTGATCTTCATCCCGGCCCAGGCCAGCGGCACCACGGACAATTGCACAGACCTGTGCTGCCGATGCTCGATCTCGTCGTAATCGGACAGCGATGTCCCGTCCTCGACCCGGCCCGCCCGGTTCACCGTCCCCGTGGTCAGCGCCAACGCCTCCACCAGCGTGGTCTTGCCCGATCCGCTGTGCCCGACCAGGACCACATTCCGTATCTGTTCCGGCCGTTCGGCCGAAAGTACTCTGCCGTTGCCTCCAGCAGATCCGCTCGTCTTGTCCACTGTGCGTCTCGCTTCCCTCGCGCCCCGACACCTGCGGTACTTCGAGCTTCCCACCGGCGGTCCCGCTCCGTGCCCGGATCGCCAGATCCGATACCTCTGATACCGGGTTCCGACCTGGGCATACCGTGCGGTTTCGGGTGCGCGGGGAGTCATCCCCGCCGCTCAGCTCGCGGCGCGCAGCGCGACAACGGCTTCCACCTCGACGAGGAACTCCGGCCGGAACAACCCGGCCACCTGGACGAGGGAACTCGCGGGATTGGGCCGGTCGCCGAGCGCGGGCCGCAGGAACTCGTCGCGGACGTCGCGGACCACCTGCAACTGACTGACGTCGGTCACGAACCAGGTGAATTTGACCAGGTCGGTCCAGTCGGCGCCGAGCGCGCGCAGCACGTTCTCCAGGTTGGTCAGCGCCTGCCTGGTCTGCGCGGCCAGATCGCCCGCGCCGACCACGTTGCCCGCGGCGTCCACCGCGATCTGACCGGACACGAAGGCGAGTCCACCCGAGGTGGTCACCGCGTGGGCGTAGCCGAAACCCGGTGCGACGCCTGGGATATCGGAGAATCTCTGGTTGATCATGGCGTCAGCGTAGTCGGCACGAATCAGGCGATTCCGCTGTCACCTGCCGTTCGGCGGACCATTCCGGCCGGATACCGATCGGCCGCTCGTATCGGCTGAAACCTGGTGCCCGATATGGGACAGTGCGCGGATGGATGTCACACCCGACGTTTCCCGCGCGACACTGCGCAAGGTCGTAATCCGACTGGTGCCGTTCCTCGGGCTGCTCTACTTCGTCAACTATCTGGATCGGGTCAATATCGGCTTCGCCGGGCCCAGTGGAATGAAAGCCGACCTGGGGCTCACCGAGACGGCGTTCGGCCTCGCCTCTGGGATCTTCTTCATCGGCTACCTGGTGCTCGAGGTGCCGAGCAACGTGGCGCTGCACCGCTTCGGCGCGCGTCGCTGGATCGCCCGGATCCTGGCCAGCTGGGGGCTGGTCGCGACCGCGATGGCGTTCGTGCCGAACGAAACCGTCCTGTACATCCTGCGTTTCGTGCTCGGCGTCGCGGAAGCAGGCTTCTTCCCCGGCATTCTGCTCTACCTCACCTACTGGTTCCCGCAGAACCAGCGGGCGAAGATCGTCGCCCTGTTCATGGTGGCCGTGCCCGTGTCCACCGCGCTCGGCTCGACGCTGTCCAGCCTGATCATCCAGTACGGGCACGGGGTGTTCGGACTGAGCGGCTGGCGGTTCATGTTCCTCGTCGAAGGACTGCCCGCGATCTTCCTCGCGGTGGTGACCTGGTTCTATCTCACCGACAGCCCCGCCCAGGCCCGCTGGCTGACCCGCGACGAACGGCAATGGCTCAGCAGCGAACTCGCCGCCGAACAGGCTGTCGTGGAGAAACAGGAACAGTGGACGCTACGCAAGGCGCTCACCGATTCCCGGGTGCTCGGGCTCGCGCTCGTCTACGGCGGCATCGTCTACGGCTTGTACGCGCTCGGTTTCTTCCTGCCGACCATCATCAACGGGTTCCAAGAGCAGTACGGCACGCACTACTCGGTGGTGCAGCGCGGACTGATCAACGCGGTGCCGTACGTCATCGGCGCGGTCGTGATGGTGCTCTGGAGCAGGCACGGCGACCGGACCGGCGAGCGGGCCTGGCACGTCGCGCTGCCCGCGCTGGTCGGCGGGCTCGCCATTCCGGTCGCGCTGTATCTCGGCAACCCGTTCGCGGCCATGGCCGCGGTGACCGTGTGCGCGGTCGGCGTCCTCGCCGCACTGCCCACCTTCTGGGCGTTGCCGAGCACCTTCCTCTCCGGCGCGGCCGCGGCCGCGGGCATCGCGTTGATCAACTCCATCGGCAACATCAGTGGTTTCGCCGCGCCCTACATCACCGGCTGGCTGAAGGATTGGACCGGCACCCAGCGTGCGGGACTCTGGGTGGTGGGCGCCTGCATGATCGCCTCCGCGGTCGGCGTGCTGTACCTGTGGCAGCGGATACTCGCGCGCACCCGATCGGCGGTGGAATCCGAACAGGCGCTGCCCGAATAGGTTTCGGGCGTCAGTAGCCGCTCATGTGGTAGTCGTTGCGGGAAACCCAGAAGTTGTGATCGTGATTGGCGCACTGGTACCCCGCGGTGCCGTCCCGATCGGCATAGGCGACACACAGGAATTCCCCGTGCGTGACGCGTTCACCCGGCCGGACGACACGCTCGTTGCCGGGGTAACCGAAACTGGCACAGGAATATTGGGCGGACGCCCGCCCGGACAGGCCGATGGTGAACACCGGAATCGAAGAATCCCCACAGGGTTTCGGACCGGGCAGGGTGATGTTCGCCGCGGTCGGTGCGACCGCGCACTTCACGTCGGTGTCACCCATGCGGCAGATGACGCTGCGGTCGGCGGTGTTGAAACCGATGGTGTCGGCCGCCGCGATACCGGCTGTGGTGAAAATTGTTGCACCAATGACTATTACGGCTCGCATCAGCTGGCGCGAACGAACCCCCATGGAAACTCCTTCGGTAATCGCACATCGATCGCATGTTCGGAGCGGCATGCGCTACGGTCCCCTCGTGGACGGCGTCGGTCGAGGATGCCTGGGGTTCAGCTCAGCTGGAAGAGTTCGGTCGGCTGGGCGGACCAAGTCTCGGCGGGCCAGTCGTGCATTCCACCTCGCGAATATGATAAAAAGGTTATATTCTGGATGGTGACCTGGGAAATAAGTCTTCATGCGGAGGTGGAGTCGTGGTACTTGGCAATCTGTGCGGACGACCCTGAGACGGGCGACCTGATCGAAGACGCTCTCGATCAGCTGGCAGAGGAGGGTCCGACTGCCGGGCGTCCCTTGGTGGACCGTATACAGGGCAGCAAATATCACAACATGAAGGAACTCAGACCGCCGTCGGCGGGGACCAGCGAGGTCCGGATGCTGTTCGCGTTCGACCCCGCCAGGGAGGCGATAGTACTTGTTGCCGGTGACAAATCCGGCAATTGGCAACGTTGGTATCGCGACGCGATCCCGTTGGCCGACAAGCGCTTTTCCGAGCATCTCGAAGCGCTGAAGGAGCAGTGATGAGCGACGAATACGTGAAGTGGGGCGACGTCAAAGCGAAGGCACGCGCACTCGACCCTCGAACCGACGAGGAACGTGCTCGCGGCCGCGCGCTGGCCCAGGAGCGTCGCGAGGCGTACATCCGCGGCCATCAGTTGGCGGAGATGCGGAAGGCGATCGGGCTGACTCAGGTCGAATTGGCCGAGTTGCTCGGGGTCTCGCAAACACGGGTGTCGAAGATCGAGCACGGTGAGATTGCCGGCATCGACACAATCCGGGCCTATGTAGCGGCGCTCGGCGGGACGGTGGATATTGTCGTCACCCTTGGCGACCGGAGTTGGAAAGTCGCCTGAGCGAACGGCTCTCGGGGCCGACTTCGCAGTGGGTGATCCGATGTCGGCGCGTCCCGGATGATGTGCAGGGGAGTCGTTTGCTCCGGGTCGTTCTGACATCGTGATTCGAGTTCTGTTCGTTGGGTCGAATGGGCTGGTGCGCGGTCAGTGGTCGGGGCAGCAGGTGTTTTCTGTGGGGTGGGGCGGGGTGGGGCAGCAGGTTTGGCCGTGCCAGGCGTTGCGGCCTTCGCGGACGGCGATGGCGGCGATGACGAGGGCAGCGAGGGGGTCGGCCCAGGACCAGCCGAAGAGGGCGTTGAGGAGCAGGCCGGCGAGGAGGACGGCCGACAGGTAGGTGCAGAGCAGGGTTTGTTTGGAATCGGCTACGGCAGAGGCGGATCCGAGTTCGCGGCCGGCGCGGCGCTGCAACCAGGACAGCACCGGCATGACCAGCAGACTGGCTGCGGCCAAGCCGATGCCGATCGGGGAGTGCTTCGCTTCGCCGACACCGAGCAGTGCGCGGACGGCATCGACGGTGACGTAGACGGCCAGGGCGAAGAAGGAGAACGCGATGATGCGCAACGCCACTTTCTCCCGCGCTTGCGGATCCCGTCCCGCGAACTGCCACGCGACTGCCGCCGCCGAGGAGACCTCGATCACCGAGTCCAACCCGAACCCGATCAACGCCGTCGACGAAACCCGAGCCCCCTCACTCAGCGCGACGATCGCTTCGATCACGTTGTAGGTGATCGTCGCGGCGACGAACCAGCGGATGCGTCGGGAGAGTGCGGCTTGTCTGTCTGGGGCGAGGGGCGCCACGCCGTGCATCGGATGGATCACGCCGCCAGCGTGCGCATTGGGCGCAGAGAGGGTTCCGGTGTCTGTGCCGTCGCATTGCCCGGTCTCGGTGCGGATGCCCGCGTCGTCGCGCTCCGATGCGGATGCGGAGGGTGCGGCCGCGGAGATTTCGGAAATGGAGGTTGCGGGCGCGGAGGCTGCGAATATGGAGGTTGCGGAGGGCGCAGCGGCTTCGGGCGCGGCGGGCGTAGTTGCGGATGCGGAGCCGGAAGCAATCCTGCTCCGGTGTGCCGACAGCGAAATCGAGTCCGGCAGTGCAGCGTTCGCTCGCGACGAGGGCGTCGGTAGGGCTGACTCGTGGTGTGCGGGCATGCCGAGTGGTGTGGACATCAGCAGCACCTTTCGTCGCCCGCGGCGGGGCAGCAGGCTGGGTCGACGGCCAGGACCAAGCCGAGGAGGTCGCCGAGGGCGTGGCCGATGCGCGCGTCGGCGAGTTCGTAGCGGCTGCGGCGGCCCTCCGGAATCGCGACGACGAGTCCGCAACCTCGAAGGCAGGCAAGGTGATTGGACAGTATCTGCCGTGACACGCCGATCTGCTCGGCCAACTCGGACGGGTAGCTCGCACCGGCCCGCAGACTCAACAGAATCCGAGTCCGCGTCGGATCGGACAACGCGTGCCCGAACCGAGCCAGCGCGTCGCTGTGCTGCAAAGTTTCCACAGGGTGAATAGTACAGATTCCGATGTATTCATAAAACCCTGAACCATTGGGTGGAGGGTGTCTGGTCGCGAGACGGTCAGCGGAACCCGTCGAGCATGACGATCGCAGCTGAGCGGTGGTGCGAGTTCGCCGGCCGCGCTCCTCGAAACCTGCGCGGGTCGATGGTGCGTCGAGCCCACCGGGGCACGGTCGGCAGCAAACCGTTGGAGTGCATGAGTGGACGCCGCCGTGCCCCCTGTGCGCCCACGACCGGTTTGCCGCGTTCGCGGCCCGGGCTGAGCTGTCGACCCACAGCGCTTCCATACGGTTCACAGCAGTTGTATGCCCTGTGAGGCGTGCGAACGGTCTGTGGGTGAGGGGTCGGGTAGTGGAGTACTCGTGAGATCCGGTGGTGCCGGAGCAAAATCGGGGCTCCGAAGAGTGGGGAAAGCAGCGAGGGGGTAGTGGTGACCGGATCGGATCGGGCGTTGCAGTCGACTGCGAAGCCGCAGGGATGCCGATTGGATGGACGGACGGAGGAAGACCGACCGAATAGGTGTGCGCCAGGCCGTCCGTCAGGGCGGGGTGCGGGAGGGTGCCGTTCGGGCCGCGCTCCCGAGTGCGGTGGGAATGGGGGCACGGTCGGTGGGTGCCGGTCGGATGCGCAGGAGTGCGGTGCGGATGGGCGCGAGGGGCCTCGGACGGATGGGCAGGTGGATGAGTCCGGCACGAATGGACGGGTGAGCGGCGCGGGTAGTCAGGGACTGGAGTGCCGGTCAACTGGGCGGGGGCAGCGTGGGGCCGGGGCGATGCGGTCCAAGTCGCGGGTGGGGTGTGGGGCGGAAGCGGGTCCCGTGTCTCTGTTGCCCGCCGAGGAGTTTGTGCAGAAGCGTGGCGCGGATGGGCGGGAGGGGCGTCGGTCGGATAAACCGGTGGATGAGTCCGGTGCGGATAGGCAGATCGCAGGTTGCCGGTCCACTGGGCGGGGGCAGGGTGGAGCGGGGGCGATGCGGTCGAGGTCGCGGGTGGGGCGTGGAGCGGACCCGGATCCGGAGGCGGTGTTGTCCGCCAAGGAGTTTGCGCGGTGGGCGGTTCGGTTGGTTCTGGAGGTTTTGGACCATCGGCGGCTGGTCACGCACATGACGTCGGTGGCCGACGCCCGCATCGTCGCCGCACTGCGCACGATGGTGAACACCGACGTGATTCCGGGCAGAGGTCTGGGTGTGGCGGTGCCGGGCCGGGTAAGCGTGCGCATGGTCGACGCCGACACCGCTGAGGTCTGCGCGGGATACGACCGAGGCCCAAGGCATTTCGCCCTCGCCGCCCGCATCACCCGAACCCGCGGCCAGTGGCGCCTGACCGCCCTGCGCGTGCGCTGACCCAGCAGGCCCGTGCCGTTTTGTGTGCTTGGACGCACGGTCGTCGAAGTGGGCGCGCGCCGATTCCAGTCCGGCCTGTGGAGGTTTGGATTCGGCGCAAGGTGATGTTCGAGGCTGTGCACTTCGTGGCCGACGCGCGTTGTGTGGTCTGCCTGGAGGCGTAACGCCGCAACGCTCGCGAGTTCCGGCGGCTGCGCGTAAATGGAGTTCGCGGTGCGCCCATTCGCAGGGCAGACGGTGCCGCGCACAGAGACGGGCCCGCACCTGTCGGACAGGTGCGGGCCCGTAGCTGCTGAGTCAGCTGCCGAAGCGCGCCAGGACGGAGGACGCTTCCTGCGAGGCGGAACCCTCTTGGGCGAGATGCGCCATGGTGGGGGCGATTTCGCGGCCGTGGTGCGCCATTGCTTGGGCGTAGAGCCGGCCTGCGCGGTAGGAGGAGCGGACGAGCGGTCCGGCCATCACGCCCGCGAAACCGATCTCTTCGGCCATCTTGGAGTGGTCGACGAATTCTTGCGGCTTGACCCAGCGGTCGACGGGGTGGTGCCGCGGGGAGGGGCGCAGGTACTGGGTGATGGTGAGGATGTCGCAGCCTGCCTCGTGCAGGTCGCGCATCGCCTGGGTGACCTCTTCCGGGGTCTCGCCCATGCCGAGGATCAGGTTGGACTTGGTGACCAGACCGGCCTCGCGTGCGGCGGTGAGCACCGAGAGGGACCGTTCGTAGCGGAAGGCGGGACGGATGCGCTTGAAGATGCGCGGCACCGTCTCCAGGTTGTGCGCGAGCACCTCGGGGCGCGAGGCGAACACCTCGGCCAACTGCTCGGGCACGGCGTTGAAGTCGGGGATGAGCAGTTCGACACCGGTGTTCGGGTTCAACGCCTTGATGGCCCGCACGGTTTCGGCGTAGAGCCAGGCGCCGCCGTCGGCGAGGTCGTCGCGCGCGACACCGGTGATGGTCGAGTAGCGCAGGCCCATCGCCTGCACGCTCTCGGCGACCCGGCGCGGCTCGTCCCGATCGAGTGCGGCGGGTTTGCCGGTGTCGATCTGGCAGAAGTCGCAGCGCCGGGTGCACTGCTCGCCGCCGATCAGGAAGGTGGCCTCGCGGTCTTCCCAGCATTCGAAGATGTTGGGACAGCCCGCTTCCTCACAGACCGTGTGCAGGCCTTCGCGTTTGACCAGACCTTTGAGCTCGGAATACTCCGGGCCCATCTTCGCCTTGGTCCGAATCCACTGAGGCTTGCGCTCGATCGGGGTCTCCGCGTTGCGCGCCTCGATGCGTAGCAGTTTGCGTCCTGCCGGTGCTGAAGCTGAGGTCACTTGATCGACACTACGCCTACCGGGTCGGCCGCTCGCGACCCCTCCGGTGGGTGTGACGCGTGCGATAACCGCGCTCAGCGGATGTCGTGCGCGGTTACCGGGAGTTCGCCGTTCAATGCCCTGGTGATGGCGTCGGCGACGAGCGGTTTGACCTCGGCGACCGTGACCTCGCGGGCGAGTTCGCGGCTGAGCGTGGTGACACCGGCGTCGCGGATGCCGCAGGCGACGATCGCCTGGAAGCCGTCCATGGCGGAGTTGCAGTTCAGCGAGATGCCGTGCAGGGCGACGCCGCGCTGCACCCGCACCCCGATCGCGGCGATCTTGCGTTCGGCGAACACGTCGGTGGCGGGCAGCCACACCCCGGACCGTCCTTCGACCCGGCCACAGGTGAGTCCCATGCCGGTGCAGACGGTGATGAGCGCTTCCTCGAGGCGGCGCACGTAGTGGACGACGTCGACCGGTTCGGCGAGCCGCACGATCGGATAGCCGACCAGCTGTCCCGGACCGTGCCAGGTGATCTTGCCGCCGCGATCCACCTCGACCACCGGGCTGCCGTCGATCGGCAGATCCTCGGCCTCGGTCCGGCGACCGGCGGTGTAGACGGAGGGGTGCTCGAGCAGCAGCAGGTGATCGGATCCGAGGCCCTCGGCCCGTTCTGCCGCGAGTTTGCGTTGCAGCTCCCAGGCGTCGTGGTAGTCGATGAGTCCGAGATCCTCGACCACGATCGGGGTCGTATCGAATCGAGCGGACCACGTGGTGCGCGTGTCGTTCACAACCCTGACGGTACGCCGGAGCCTTTACGGCTTTCCACCAGTGCCCTGTGCTGCTCGCCACACGAGGGGGAACTGGTGGCGGCATCGGCCGAGTGCGCGACGCCGCCAGTTCCCCCTGATCTTGGTCAGCGCGCGTGCACGGGCAGCGTCAGCTGCATGAGGGTCAGGTCCATCCAGCGACCGAACTTGTGGCCGACCTCCGGGAACTCGCCGACCGTGCGGAAACCGAAGCGCTCGTGCAATTGGATCGAGCCGGTGTTGCCGGATTCGATGCCGGCGATGATCGCGTGCACCGAGCCGGTCCGGCGGGCCCGCTCGATCAATTCGGTGAGCAGCGCGGTGGCGATGCCGCGGCGCTGGAACCGGTCGTCGACGTAGACCGAATTCTCCACGGTGAAGCGGTAACCCGCCTTGGGGCGCCACGGACCGTAGCTCGCGTAGCCCGCGACTTCACCGTCGATCTCGGCGACCAGCACCGGCAGACCTGCCGCGGTGCGAGCGGCGAACCAGGCCTCGCGCTCCTCGAGGCCGACCTGCTCCAGATCCCAGATCGCCGTGGAGGTGGCGATATTCGCGTTGTGGATCGCCAGGATGGCGGGCAGATCCGCGGCCCGCGCGTCCCGGATGAGGGCGGCGGGGCGGGTGTCGAGCTGGTCGGTCATCGATCGTCTCCGGGTCGACCCACCATGGCCGCCAGCGCGGCGCCGACAGTGGGGTGCTGGAACTCGTAGCCCGCCTCCTCGAGGGCCGTGGGAATTGCTCTGGGGCCGTGCAGGATCGCCTCCTGCGCGAACTCGCCGATCAATGCCCGCAACGCGAACGCGGGCACCACCAGCGGTGTCGGCCGGTGCAGCGAGCGGCCGAGCGCGCGGCTGAACTCGGCGTTGGTCACCGGCGCCGGACCGACCACGTTGACCGGGCCGCGCAGGGTGTCGGTGCCGAGCGCGAACAGGATCGCGCCGATCTCGTCGGCCATCGAGATCCACGGCGTGTACTGGCGTCCGCTGCCGAGCCGTCCGCCGAGGCCGAGCGAATACAGCGGCTGCAACATGCCGAGCATGCCGCCGTGCCCGGACAGCACGACGGCGCTGCGCAACAGGATGGTCCGGACCCCGGCATCGACGGCCGGGGCGGTGGCGGCTTCCCAATCGCGGCACAGGGTGGCCAGGAAACCCGAACCGGCGGAAGAGGTTTCGTCGACCACCCGGTCACCGGTCGTGCCGCCGTAATAGTGCACGCCGCTGGCGTTGAGCAGCGTCGGCACGTCGGCGGCGACGACCGCCGCGGCGAGCACGTCGGTGGGGGTGATCCGGCTGTCGCGCAGTTCCTGTTTGAAGCTGCCGGTCCAGCGGCGGCGGCCGATGCTCGCACCGCACAGGTTCACCACCGCGTCCGCGCCGCGCAGAGCTCGTTCGTCCAATTCGGCGCGGACCGGATCCCAGGTGAACTCGTCCGGTCCCGCCGCCCGCCTGCGTACCAGGCGGGCGACGTCGTGCCCGTCGCGGCGCAGGGCCGCGACGAGCGCTGTCCCGATCAGCCCGGACGAGCCGGCGATCACGACCTTCATGCGCGCACGATGACCTTCCTGTGGCGAACCCGTCTTACAGACCGAGGTCGGCCTCGAACGCCGCCTCCTCGAGCCGGTGCCGGATCGTGGTCAGGAAGCGACCCGCGTCGGCACCGTCGATCAGGCGGTGGTCGTAGGTGAGCGGCAGGTAGCACATCGAACGGACGCCGATGGACTCGCTGCCCGTATCGTCCTTCACCACGACCGGGCGCTTGACGATCGCGCCGGTGCCGAGCATGCCCGCCTGCGGCGGGAGCAGGATCGGGGTGTCGAACAGCGCGCCCTGGCTGCCGATGTTGGTGATGGTGAAGGTGCCGCCGGCGAGCTCGTCCGGCTTCAGGCCACCGTTGCGCGCGCGGTTGGCGATATCGGCGATGGCGCGGGCCAGGCCGGCCAGCGACAGGTCGCTGGCGTTGTGGATCACCGGGGAGAGCAGGCCCTGCTCGGTGTCTACGGCGATGCCGAGGTGCACGGCCGCGTGGTAGGTGAGCTCTTTGGTGCTGTCGTTGTAGCTGGCGTTGACGTTCGGGTGCACGCCGAGCGCCTCGACGACGGCCTTGGCGAAGAACGGCAGGAACGTCAGGTTGACGCCCTCACGCTCCTTGAACGCCGCCTTGGCCTGCGCCCGCAGCTGCGCGATCTTGGTGACGTCGGCCTCGTGCACCTGGGTCAGCTGCGCGGTGGTGCGCAGCGATTCCAGGGTCTTGGTCGCGGTGATCTGCCGGATCCGGTTCGCCTTCTGCACGGTGCCGCGCAGGTGCGCCAGCTGTGCGCTCGGCGCGGGCGCGGCCTTGGCGGCCGGGGCCTTCGCGGCGGGCGCGGCGGCGGCCGGCGCGGGTGCCTTCTTGGCTTCCGCGGCCGCGAGCACGTCCTGCTTGCGGATGCGGCCGCCGACACCGGAACCGGTGAGCGCGGACAGGTCGACGCCGTTCTCGTCGGCCAGCTTGCGCACCAGCGGGGTGACGTACGGGGTGGCGCCGTTACCGGAGGAATCCGACTCGGTCGCGGTGGCGGCCGGTGCC
>NZ_BAFT02000106.1 GCF_000308475.2 Nocardia brasiliensis NBRC 14402
GGCGCGGCTGACCGGGGCGCGGAGATGCGCTGGCTCGGCTGACCGGCGGTCCGGTGGCGCGGCTGACCGGTGGCGCGGAGATGCGCTGGCTCGGCTGACCGGCGGTCCGG
Source organism: Nocardia brasiliensis NBRC 14402 (assembly GCF_000308475.2). Taxonomy (GTDB): domain Bacteria; phylum Actinomycetota; class Actinomycetes; order Mycobacteriales; family Mycobacteriaceae; genus Nocardia; species Nocardia brasiliensis. The sequence continues at coordinate 111 of NZ_BAFT02000106.1, forward strand.
TGGCGCGGTGTTCCGGTGGCGTGGAGGCGTGGAGGCGCGACTGGCCGGCGGTCAGGCTGATCGGCGGTCCGGTGGTGTGGAGGTGCGACTGGCCGGTGGTCCGGCTGACCGGGCGGCGCGGGGGCGCGATTGACCGGGTGGTCCGGCTGACCGGCGGTCCGGTGGCGGGGAGGCGCAACTGACCGGTGGCTCGGCTGACCGGTGGCGCGGTGGCGCGGCTCGGCTGACCCCCTGACCCGGTGGCGCCGGGGTGTGGGTCGGCTGGTGTGCGGGGTTGTCGGTGTGGCTCGGTAACGTTGGGAAATGTGAGTGAGCTTCTGCGAGCGAACCGGGGACGCGGCGGGGTATCGCTCGCGACGGAGCCGCGTGTCTGCGGGGCGCAGTCGTGAGCGATGGCTTGTTCGACGTGCCCGGGGGTGATGTGCCTGCCGAGCACAGCATCGATACCGTGGTGCGGCGGGACGCCGGGGCTCCGCTGGCGGTGCGGATGCGGCCTGCGTCGTTGGACGAGGTGGTCGGGCAGCAGCACCTGCTCGGTCCGGGCTCGCCGCTGCGCAGACTGGTCGAGGGGTCGGGGGCGGCGTCGGTGCTGCTGTACGGCCCGCCCGGCACCGGTAAGACGACGCTCGCGTCGTTGATCTCGCATTCCACCGGGCGGCGGTTCGAGGCGTTGTCGGCGTTGTCGGCGGGTGTCAAAGAAGTGCGCGCGGTGATCGATGTGGCGCGGCGCAGGCTGTCGGTGGGCGAGCAGACCGTGCTGTTCATCGACGAGGTGCACCGCTTCTCCAAAACTCAGCAGGACGCCCTGCTCGCCGCGGTGGAGAACCGGATCGTGCTGCTGGTCGGCGCGACCACGGAGAACCCGTCGTTCTCCGTGGTGTCGCCGCTGCTGTCCCGCTCGCTGGTGTTGCAGTTGCAGTCGCTCACCGAGGACGACATCCGGCAGGTGTTGCAGCGGGCCATCCACGATCCGCGTGGCCTCGACGACCAGTACACGGTCTCCGACGAGGCGCTGGATCACATCATCCGCATCGCGGGCGGCGATGCCCGGCGCGCGCTCACCGCGCTGGAGGCTTCGGCGGAATCCTCGCTGGACGGTACGGTCGGTGTCGAACTGGTCGAGGCCAGCGTGGACAAGGCCGCGGTCCGTTATGACCGCGCGGGCGACCAGCACTACGACGTGATCAGCGCCTTCATCAAGTCCATCCGCGGGTCCGATGTCGATGCCGCGCTGCACTATTTGGCGCGGATGCTCACGGCGGGGGAGGACCCGCGTTTCATCGCGCGCCGGCTGATGATCCACGCCAGCGAGGACATCGGCATGGCCGATCCCATGGCGTTGCAGACCGCGACCGCTGCCGCACAGGTGGTTCAGTTGGTCGGACTGCCCGAGGGGAGGCTTGCCTTGGCGCAGGCCACTATTCATCTGGCGAGCGCGCCGAAGTCGGGTGCGGTGGTCGCTGCGATCGGCGCCGCGATGGCCGACGTCGCGGCGGGTAAGGCAGGAGCGGTCCCGCCGCATCTGCGCGACGGGCACTATGCGGGCGCGGCGAAGCTCGGCAATGCCCAGGGCTACAAATACCCGCACGACAACAAGGACGGCGTGCTCGCCCAGCAGTACCCGCCGGACGAGCTGGTCGGCGTCGACTACTACCAGGCCACCGACCACGGCCACGAACGCGAGGTCGGCCCGCGCGTGGACAAACTGCGCCGCATCATCCGCGGACGGTAGAGCGGCGATCGGACCGTAGCGAAGGCGTTGCTGCCCCGCACGGGAGCGCCACCGTCGCTCGAGACACGGCCGGCACCGAGCAGGTCTGCACGCTCGCCGGCCAGACCCGATCATTCGACCGACTTCCCGGGTGGCGCGCAGCACCCCAGTCGATGAAAAACCGCGTGCACGGCACCGGTAGGCTGGATATCTGTGCAGACCCACGAGATTCGACGGCGCTTCCTGGACCATTTCGTCCGTGCCGGACACACCGAGGTGCCCAGTGCCTCGCTGATCCTGGCCGACCCGAACCTGCTGTTCGTCAACGCAGGCATGGTCCAGTTCGTCCCCTTTTTCCTCGGTCAGCAGACTCCGCCGTATGCGACCGCGACCAGTGTGCAGAAGTGTGTGCGCACCGGTGATATCGAGAACGTCGGCGTGACGACGCGGCACAACACCTTCTTCCAGATGGCGGGCAACTTCAGCTTCGGCGACTACTTCAAGCGCGAGGCCATCACCTTCGCCTGGTCGTTGCTGACCAACAGCGTCGAGGACGGCGGCTTCGGATTCGACCCGCAGCGGCTGTGGGCCACCGTCTACCTCGATGACGACGAGGCCGAGCAGATCTGGCTGGAGATCGGCGTGCCCGCCGACCGGATCCAGCGGCGCGGCATGGCCGACAATTACTGGTCGATGGGCATTCCCGGCCCGTGCGGTCCCTGCTCGGAGATCTATTTCGACCGCGGCCCGGAGTACGGCGTCGAGGGCGGCCCCGAGGCCGACGAGGACCGCTACATCGAAATCTGGAACCTCGTCTTCATGCAGAACGAGCGTGGCGCGGGCACCAGCAAGGACGACTACGAGATCCTCGGCCCGCTGCCGCGCAAGAACATCGACACCGGCATGGGCGTCGAGCGCGTGGCGTTCCTGCTGCAGGGCGTGGACAACGTCTACGAAACCGACCTGCTGCGCCCGATCATCGACAAGGCCGAGGAGCTGACCGGCCGGTCCTACGGCGTCACGCACGAGGACGACGTGCGATTCCGGGTGATCGCCGATCACGCCCGCACCGGCGCGATGCTGATCGCCGACGGCGTGAACCCCGGCAACGACGGCCGCGGCTACGTGCTGCGCCGCCTGCTGCGCCGGATCGTGCGCTCGGCCCGGCTGCTGGGCGCGGAGAAGCCGGTGATGGGTGAGTTCATGAAGGTCGTGAGCGACCTGATGTCGCCGTCCTATCCGGAGCTCGCCACCGATTTCCGGCGGATCGAGACGGTCGCGGTGGGCGAGGAGACCGCGTTCCTCAAGACGCTGAACACCGGCTCGACCCTGTTCGACAACACGGCCGCCGCGGTGAAGGCCAAGGGCAGCAGCACGATCGCGGGTTCGGACGCGTTCACCCTGCACGACACCTACGGCTTCCCGATCGACCTCACCCTGGAGATGGCCGCCGAGGCCGGTCTCTCCGTGGACGAGGACGGTTTCCGGTCGCTGATGGCCGAGCAGCGCAAGCGTGCCAAGGACGACGCCCAGGCCCGCAAGCATGCGCACGCCGACCTGTCGGTGTACAAGGAGCTGGTCGATCGCGGTGCCACCGAGTTCACCGGTTTCGACGAGCTGACCTCCGAGGCGCATGTGCTGGCCTTGATCGCCGACGGCGTCCGGGTGCCGGTCGCGCAGGCCGGCCAGGACGTCGAGGTGATTCTCGATCGCAGCCCGCTCTACGCCGAGTCCGGCGGCCAGATCGCAGACCGCGGCTCCATCACCGCCGCGGGCCTGAAACTGACCGTCAACGACGTGCAGAAGATCGCCAAGAAGGTCTGGGTGCACAAGGCCACGGTCGAGCAGGGGCAGATCACCGAGGGGGATGTCGTTCTCGCGCAAGCCGATCCGGCGTGGCGACGCGGCGCCACCCAGGGCCACTCCGGCACGCACATGGTGCATGCGGCGTTGCGGCAGATCCTCGGCCCGAACGCGGTGCAGGCCGGTTCGCTGAACAAGCCCGGCTATCTGCGCTTCGACTTCAATTGGCAGGGCCAGCTTTCCGAGCAGCAGAAGTCCGAGATCGAGGCCGTGTCCAATGACGCGGTCGGCGCGGACTTCCCGGTGAACACCTTCGTCACCGACCTGACCAAGGCCAAGGAGATGGGCGCGATGGCGCTCTTCGGCGAGAACTACGGTGACGAGGTGCGCGTCGTGGAGATCGGCGGCCCGTTCTCGATGGAGCTGTGCGGTGGTACGCACGTGCAGCATTCCTCGCAGATCGGCCCGATCACCGTGCTCGGCGAGTCGTCGGTCGGCTCCGGTATCCGGCGCGTGGAAGCCTTCGTCGGGCTGGACTCCTACCAGTACCTGGCCAAGGAGCGGGCGCTGCTGGCCGGTGTGGCCGCGTCGCTGAAGGTGCCTTCCGACGAGGTGCCCGCCCGGGTCGAGCAGCTGGTGGAGCGGCTCAAGGTGGCCGAGAAGGAACTCGAGCGCACCAAGATGGCCGCCGTGCTGTCCTCGGCCGGGAAGTTCGTCGAGGAGGCCGAGCGGATCGGCGCCGTGCTGCTCGTCGCGGTCGCCGCGCCCGAGGGCGTGCCGGCAGGTGATCTGCGCACGCTGGCCACCGACATTCGCGGCAGATTCGGCACCGTGCCCGCCGTGGTGGTGTTGCTCGGCAATGCCGACGGCAAGGTGCCGTTCGTGGTGACCGTCAACCAGGGCGCGCAGGATCTCGGGTTCAAGGCCGGTGATCTGGTGGCCGCCTTCGGGCCGAGCATCGCCGGACGTGGCGGCGGCAAGCCCGAGATGGCCCAAGGCGCCGGGTCGGATCCGTCGGGCATCCCGACCGGCCTGGCCGCGGTCCGCGCCCGGGTGGCCGAACTCGCCCAGTGATGGCATCGCCGAGCGATTCCGCCGGGGGCGGCCGGGCGGCGGGCACCGACGCCGACCGGCCCCATCCGGACACCGATCCCGGGCGCGGCCGGAGGATCGCCATCGATGTCGGCAGTGTCCGCATCGGTGTCGCCTCCAGTGACCCGGACGGCATCCTCGCCACGCCGGTGGAGACCGTGCCGCGCGCCAAGCCGAACGCGCGCGGTGGGCGCGGAAGCGATATTTCCAGAATTGCTGAAATTGTGCGGGAGTACGAGGCCGTCGAGGTCATCGTCGGGCTCCCGCGAACATTGCGCGGGGAGAAGGGCAGTGCCGCTACCATTGCCACCGCATTCGCGGAGCAATTGCGGGCCGCCGTGTCGCCGGTGCCTATACGGCTTTCCGACGAACGTTTGACTACGGTGTCAGCTGCACGTGCATTGCGGGACAGTGGAGTTCGCGCGCGTGGCCAGCGGCAGGTGATCGATCAGGCGGCGGCCGTCTCGATCCTGCAAGGATGGTTGGACGAACGGAGTGCGGTGTTGAGGTCGGGTGAAGCGGTGCGTCCTGAGGCTGTCGGGCACGCCGCAGGGTCCGCTCCTGCGTCGTCGGAGGACGATGCATGACGGATCGATGGGCGCGGGCCGAGGAACGGTACCGACAGCGCGAAGCTGATCGGCGTTACCGGCGGGACGACCGAGCCTGGGGTGGGCAGGAACAGCAGAGACACACACGCCAGAACAAAACCGGGTGGTCGGCCGAGAGCAGGACGACTGGGACGACTACGAAGACGACACCACCGTCATCCCGCGCTACACCGACGACATGGACCCGCCCGAGCCCGCCCCCCGCGCGCGGCCCCGTCCCGACGCCGAGCGCCGGCCCGGGCAGCGCACGCGCGCCGGTCGCCGGGAAGCGGCGCGGCACGAGGACGACGACGAGCCGGAGGAGGGCACCCGCCGCTCGCGCAGCGCGCAGCGCGGCAAGCGCTCCCGTGCGGCCTCGCGTAAAGCGCAGGAGCGCAAGCGGCGCAGGCGGACGATGTGGCTGGTCGCCGGCGTCTTCGTGGTGCTGTTCGCGGGCGCCGCGGTGTTCGCGGGCATGAAGCTGATCGAAAAGCTCGGCCCGCCCGAAGACTTCGCCGGGCCGGTCGGTCCGATCGCGGTGGTGCAGGTGCACGACGGCGACACCTCACAGCAGATCGCGGCGAGCATGAAGGAAAAGGGCATCGTCGCGAGCACCGGCGCGTTCATCGAAGCGGCCGTACGCAATTCGAACATGCAGTCGGTGCAGCCGGGCTACTACGCGATCCCGACGCGCAGCCCGGCCGTGCAGGCGGTCGCGGCGCTGGTCGGTAAACAGGCCCGGGTCGGGAACCTGGTCATCCCCGAGGGACGGCTGCTGCACGACCAGTTCGAGGTCGGCACCAACCGGCGCACCGACGGCATCTATCGGATGATGGCCGAGGCCAGCTGCATCGGCATCGGCCCGAACCAGAAGTGCGCGACCTACGAACAACTCGAGGCCGCGGGCTCCAGCGTCGACCTGGCCGCGCTCGGTGTGCCGTCCTGGGCCGCGCAGGGCGTCAAGGACTGCCCGGATCGCACGAGGCAGCTGGAGGGTTTGATCGCCGCGGGCACTTTGGATTTCGATCCGAGCGGCACGCCGGAGCAGATGATTCGCCAGGTCGTCACCGCGAGCGCCAAGAGCTACGAATCCACCGGCCTGCTGCAGTCCGGCGGGGAGACCAAGCTGACGCCGTACCAGACGCTGATCGCCGCGTCGCTCGTCGAACGCGAGGCCAAGCCGCAGGACATGGGCAAGGTCGCGCGGGTGATCGTGAACCGGCTCCGGGTGCCGCAGATGCTGCAGTTCGACTCGACGGTGAACTACGCGCTGGACCGTACCGAGGTGCAGACCACCGACGCCGATCGGGCCGCGGAAACCCCGTGGAACACCTACGCGAAGACCGGACTGCCCGCGACGCCGATCTCGGCGCCCTCGCTGAACGCGTTGCGCGCCATGGAGAATCCGGAAGTGGGTCCGTGGCTGTACTTCGTGACCGTCGACAAGCAGGGCACCACCCTGTTCACCGACGACTACAAGCAGCACCAGCGCTACATCCAGCAGGCCCAGGCGAGCGGAATCCTCGACAGTGGCCGCTGAACGCAAAGCGGCGGTGCTGGGCAAGCCCATCGCGCACTCTCGCTCGCCGCAACTGCATCTGGCCGCGTATCGCGCGCTCGGACTCGACTGGAGCTACGAGCGCATCGAGTGCACGGCCGAGCAGTTGCCCGGACTGGTCGACGGGCTCGGCCCCGAATGGGTCGGGCTGTCGGTAACCATGCCGGGCAAGGAGGCCGCGCTCGCGCGCGCCGATGAGCGCACCGAGCGGGCGGTGCTGGTCGGTTCGGCCAACACGCTCGTCCGGCACGACGGTGGTTGGCGGGCCGACTGCACCGACGTGGACGGCGTGCTCGGCGCGCTGCGCGGCGGCGGGGTGGTCGACCTGGACGAGGCGGTGGTGCTCGGGGCCGGTGGTACCGCGCGGCCCGCGCTGCTCGCGCTGTCCGAACTCGGCGCGAAGACCGTCACGGTGATCGCCCGCGACGCCGGACGGGCAAGCAGCGCACTGGATCTCGCGGAACGGCTCGGCATGAACGCGGCGGTGACCCCGTTCGATCCCGCGGCCCTCGTCGGCCTGTGCGAGCGCGCGGGCGTCGTGGTGAGCACCATTCCGGCCGAAGCCGCGGCCCAGGTGGCCGAAGCGGTCGCGATCGCGCCCGTGGTGCTCGACGCGATCTACAACCCGTGGCCGACGCCGCTCGCCGAGGCGGTGACTCGGGCGGGGCACACGGTGGTCAGCGGATTGCAGATGCTGCTGAACCAGGCCTACGGGCAGGTCGAGCAGTTCACCGGCCGCCCGGCGCCGCGCGCGGAAATGGCCGCAGCATTGACCGGTCCCGCCGTGTAGACAGCACGCTCTCGGCTCCGACGTTCGGGGTGAGGATGGGTCAGCAGGACGCATCCGCGATGTCGAAGGAGTCGTGATGAAGTACGTGGTGATGATTCACTCCAACCCGCAGCCGTGGGGGCATCCGACGAGTGACTACCTGCCCGAGTACCGGTCGATGACGCAGCAGGAGCGGGATCGGTGGGGTTCGGACTTCGAGAAGCTGCTCTCCGAGATGCAGGAGAAGGGGGAACTGATCGGTGGGGAGGCGCTGGGTGCGCCCGAGTCGTCGCGGTTGTACCGGTGGGGTGACGGGTCGCCGCTGGCCACCGACGGGCCGTACTCGGAAGCCAAAGAGCACCTCGCCGGGTTCTTCCTGATCGATGTGGAGAGTCAGGCCCGGGCCGAGGAGATCGCCGCGCAATTCGCCGGTCCGGGCGAGACGATCGAGCTGCGACCCATGATGTGGCCGGGCAGCGACACCGAATGAGCGTGCGGGTGGTGGCGGACGTGTGGCGGCAGGAGTCGCCGTACGTCCTCGCCGCTCTGCTGCGCAGGCACGGTGATCTCGGCGACTGTGAGGACGCCGCCCAGGAGGCGGCAGAGGCGGCCGCGGTGCAGTGGGAACGCGACGGTGTGCCGGACAATCCGCGCGGCTGGCTGATCCGGGTCGCGTCCCGGCGGTTGATCGATCGGGTGCGGGCCGACGAGGCGCGGGCCGGGCGGGAAACGGCGGTGGCCGTCGCGCAGCCGGGCGACGCGCACGTCGTGCCGTCGGCCGATCAGGCGCGGATCGGCGACGAAGACGACACGATGCGGTTGTTGCTGCTCTGCTGCCATCCGAGCCTGAGCAGGCCCTCGCAGGTCGCGTTGACCTTGCACGCGGTGTGCGGCCTCGGCACCGGTCAGCTCGCGGCCGCCTACCTGGTGCCGGAACGCACCATGGCGCAACGGCTCTCGCGGGCACGGTCGACGTTGCGGGGAGCCGGCGCGGTGTTCGAACTGCCCGGCCCGGCGGAGCTGCCCGCGCGCATCGCCTCCGTGCTGGACGTGTGCCATCTGCTGTTCACCGAGGGGCATACGCGTTCGGCCGGTGGCGCGCTGGTGGATTCGAGCCTCACCGACGAGGCGATCCGCCTCACCCGGCAACTGCACGCCGCCATTCCGGAACACGACGAGGTCGCGGGGGCGCTCGCGTTGATGCTGCTCACGCACGCGCGCGTGGCGGCCCGGACCGACGACGGCAATCTGGTTCCGCTCGCCCAGCAGGACCGTTCCCGCTGGGACCGGGCCTTGATCGCGGAGGGTGTCGGCATTCTGGAGCGGGTGCTGCCGCGCGGTCACGTCGGACGGTTCCAGTTGCAGGCCGCGATCGCCGCGGTGCACGCGGAGGCGCCGACCTGGGTGAGCACCGACTGGCGGCAGATCAGCATCCTGTACGCCATGCTCGACCAGGTCGCGCCCAGTTCGATCGTCACGCTGAACCGCGCGGTGGCCGTCGGCATGGCGTTCGGCCCGGAGCAGGGTCTGGCGCTGATCACGCCGTTGCTCGACGATCCGTCCATGCGTCGTCACCATCGGACCCACGCGGTGCGCGCGCACCTCCTCGAGATGGGCGGTGACGAGCCCGCGGCCCTGGAGAGTTATCGGCAGGCGGCGCGACTGACCGTCAGCGTGCCCGAACAGCGCTACCTCAACGACCGGATGCGCCGCCTCGGTACGACCGACCCGCCAGAAAACTGATACCGGTTCTAGTTTGGTTCGGCGGGACGCGGGGTTATGGTGGTGCGCATGAATGCTTGGGTGTTGCGGGCGATCGTGCTCGGCGCACTGGTCGTCTTCCTGCGTGCGGTGCTCGGGTTCGCGATGGTGTACTGGCCGACCCACGGGGTCTGGATGCGGGCGCTCTGCCTGATCGTTCTGCTGGCGGCCATCGTGTACTGGGGCTTCCTGGACGGACGCAAAGATCGCACGGCCAACCCCAACCCCGAGTACGGCACCGACCTCACCCTGCTGTGGTTGAAGGCGGCGGTCGCAGCCGGCCTCGGCAGCGGACTGAGCGCCTGGATCCTCGACTGGCTGCCGAAATTCGACCTCGGCGACAACGGTCTGCTCTTCGAACTCACCGCCGGCGCGGCATTCATCGTCCTGCTCGTCTTCATCCCCGCCCTGATCGGCGTCGGGATCGGACGCGGGCTGGCCGATCGGCGGGCGGCGAAGGTGTCGGCTGAGCCGACGCCGGTGAGTACGGGCGTCTGAGTTTCGCGGTCGGCGTCGAAAAGGTGATCTGATTCGCGGTGATCGGCTGACGTAAGGGGCCGGCGCCCGGCCGCGCAGCGCGAGTCGTTGTGGTCGGAGGCGCTGTTCGGGGTGAATGTGCAGTTGCAGGTTGATCTGCCGCGCGCAGGTGACATGTGGTCCGCGGTGATCGCTCGACGTGTCACCTACTTCCCGCACGCCACCGACACCACCTCGGCCCCGGCCGATGCGGCTGCCACTGGCCGCGGTCCAGTCGACGGACGCGCTCTCGTATGCTCATCTCGACCTGGACAATTGATCACCAGGTAATGGTGGCGGGGCCTCTCGACCGATGCCGCCACCATTACCTGGTGATCGGTTGACCAAGACGTGCTTCGCCCTGATCGAAGGCGCGGATGGGCTGGTGTGCTGTGCCGTTGGGGATGTGACGTCCTGCTCAGGGTGCTGCGTCGACGCACCGTGCTGCCAACTTGTGACGCTCTGCTGTCGGTTGCGGGCTGGCAGCGGTGGCGTGCTGCCAACTTCGTGCCCTCATCGTCGAGTGCCATGTGATTCCGCTGATGTCCGCGATAACGTGTTGTCATTCAACGGATTTCACCTGGGGAGGACCTTCATGATCACTCGAATCGGGGTCGCCGCCGCGATGGCGATCGCTGCGTCCGCGGTCGTGCTGGGCGGGCAGGCGAGCGCGCAGAACGGTTGTTCATCCGACGCGCCGCACTGGAACTGGGTCTGTGTGCTCAGGGGGTCGAACGCCACCCTGTCGTACTGCCTGAAGAACAAAGACGAGTGGGGTAAGCCGGGCGAGTGCGTCGCGCGGAACGACAACAACGGACGGTACGACCTCTGGATCCCCAACTACTGAGTTCGCACAACGAACGGCGCACTCTGGGCTATCAGGGTGCGCCGTCAGTCTGATCTGGCCCCGATGCATCGTTACCGCGCGCGTATCGGCGCGTTGCGTACGACGTCATCGGCGAACACGTGCGCGGAAGGCAATGCTCTGTGCGGCAGGCGAATCCGGCTCGGCCGGTCCTGGCTGTAGCGCGCAGTGCCGAAACCTGAGTTCTCACGCGGTGTTTCGCCTGTTTGCGCCGCCATGGCGCGCCGCCGGGCGCTGGCGGGGCTGGGAGACCGCACCGTCGCTTTGCAGTCAATATCAGGGTGGCAGGCGAACTAGTGGATCTTGCGGAACCGGGCATCGAAAAAGGTGAAGATCGCGAACATGGCCAGGCCGATCGCGACGATGAGCAGCAGCACGGTGCCGTACGGCTGGACCGCCAGGGTCTTGAGCGCCACGTCCAGCCCGGTCGCCTTCTGCGGCCGGCTCTGCACGGCGGCCACGACGACGAATATGCCGGCACCGGCATACACTCCACCGAGCGCGACGTAACCGACTTGCCCGAGCCGGATCACGACCCGTTCCATCGACCGGCTCACTTCGCCGAAGTCCTGCTCCTCGTGGAACCGCCTCGTCCAACCGTGGCGGGCGACGAACAGGCCCGCGACAATGATGGCGAGCCCGATGACGATCACTATCGGCTTGCCCCATTCCCGGCTGAGCAGGCTGCCGATGAGACCGAGTTGCGCCTCGTCCATCGACGAGGCCGGCGACCCGTTCGCCAGCTTGGCCGCGCTGTAGGCGAGGTAACCGAACAGGACTGCCTCGCCGAAGTTCATCACGCGAAGCAGCTTCTCCTTCAGGCTGTTCCGCGCACCGGCGAAGGTCTCCAGCAACTGCCACAGCACGGCGAAGCCGAGCCCGCCGGCGATGAGCCAGAGCACGAACCCGCCGCCTGGGTACTTCGCGAAGAGCTGCAGCGCGCCGGTCTTGTCCGCCTTCCCGATGCCGCCGCCGTCGAGGTCACCGAGCGCGACCTGAACGCAGACCCAGGCCACCAGGAGATGGACTACGCCATACGCCATCAGCCCAACCCGCACAGCCAACTGGAACGGCGCGCTCCCGGCCACCGCGTGATGGACCTGATTCGAGTTCCTCATCACCACCACACCAGGGCAAAACCGCAACCGCGGGCCGACATCGGACGATTCGGGCATTGCCCGAACCGCAACATCCAAACTCTTGTCCCTCCTTTGTCTCGAAATAGATGACGTCTCAATGAGATCGGGCTCGGCGGACGACGTCGATACACTGGCAATGATTTCGGTCGCCGGAGCCGAACGCCGATTGAACGAGTTAGGCTGACTGTTGGCAGAACAGGCGACCGACGAGACGATTCCTACGCCGAGTGGGAAAGGGCACGCACGGGACAGGGCGCCGCGCCGACGGCGGATCGGCTGGCAGTTCTCGGTCGCTGCGCTTTTGACTGTCGACGTCGCGGCAGTGCCTGTGATCTACCTGTCGGATCGCTTCTATCGGTTTCAGGAGGTCCCTGCTTGGGCTGTGCTGGTGTGCTGGATCGCGACGGCGGTGTTGGTTTTTCTTGCACCGAGGATGGGATGGCGGAGCGCCTGGGACAGGCTCGTGCCCGCCATCGTCCTGACGCTGTCGGTGCTACCCCTCCTGCCGCTGATGGCGTTGTCGTTGCTGTTGTTGCCGCACACAAATCCGAGCAACCGCACGCCCCCGGTCGTCGCGGTGAGCCCCGACGGTCGTCACGAGGCCGTCACATATCGCGCAAGCGCCATGATCGACACCATCTGTGGTGTCAGGGTGCGGGAGCGTGGCGGCCTGTTCAGCAGGCAGACCGATGTGTGGGAAGCACCGGAAAGTCAGCCATGCCCGCAGCACGTGTCCTTTACGGGAAACGGCACGATCACCATCATCGATTACTACGGCCGGAAACTCACGGCGCATTTCGACGCCGACCGAATGAAGTAGCGCAGGTCCTCGGTTGAGCCGGACGGGCGGGTTACCGCCGAACCGAAGTCGACGACTTCTCGGCGATTCCCTGCGCGAGAGGCGAATCCGACTCCGTCGGTCGTCGGTGCTGCGTGCAGTTCGGCCGATTGCGTATGACTTTGTCGGGGCATCCCGTGGGTGTG
>NZ_BAFT02000105.1 GCF_000308475.2 Nocardia brasiliensis NBRC 14402
CGCCGACCGAGGGATAGTCGGTCTGCTGTGCCTCCCAGGTGATCACGCCGTCCTTGACGTAGATCTTCCACGAGCAGGACCCGGTGCAGTTGACGCCGTGGGTCGAACGCACCACCTTGTCGTGCGACCACCGCTCCCGGTAGAACTTGTCGGCTTCGCGTCCGCCCCGTCTGTGCAGGGTTCGCTGATCGGCGGAGATTTCGCCGCGCTGGAAATACTTGCCGAACCGTAAAAGCAGATCCCCGACGTCGTCGGATCGCGAGTCAACCACTACGCCTCCAAGCGGCAGTGAATTCGGTAGCCGTTACTCACTCTAAAGATGTTTTCGGCGTACCGCCAAGAAACATTCTCCGAGTCCGTCCCGTCGGCTGCGCGCGGAGCGTGGAGGTGCTGATCGACATGGTCGCCGCGGGCGCGGAAACCCGCAGGAAGACGCCCACTACCTGCGGGTTCACCGAAAGCGAAGTCTGTTGTCCGAAGCCATCCGCCAGCTTTTGTCAATGCTGTGGAAACGCTGTGTTTTTGGGCGCGTCACATTCGCGGGCGTGTCGATGCCGTCGCAACGGATGTCGCAAAGTCCGATATGTGTAGTTTCATCTGGTATGAACTGATTGCGTTACTCGTGAATTATTCGCTCTTTGTTTGCGCCCGAAAATTGCTGTAATGAGCGCAATCGATGGGCAATCTATTCGGCGCGAGTCTCGATATCGGCGAAGGTGTCCACCCACCGGTGCGGCGGCCGCGGCGGATTCGGTTCCCCGGGCCGCGCCAGGCCGACCACCTGCCAGCCCGCGGCGACGGCCGCGTCCAGTTCGTCGGGGTGGTCGGACAGGAACAGGATGCGCTCGGCGGGCACGCCGATCGCGCTCGCGATCTTTTCGTAGGACGCGGCCTCGCGCTTGCCGCCCGCCGTGGTCAGATCGAAGAAGCCGCTGATCAAGGACGCCAGCTCGCCGCCGCGCGCGAAGGCGAACCAATCCTGTTGGTTGCGAACGGATCCGGACGAGTACACGTACAGCGTCAGCTCGGCCGCGTGCCAGGCCCGGAGGGCGGGCGGCACGTCGGCGAAGAACTCACCGTGCAGCTCGCCCGCGCGGAACCCCTCCGCGCAGATCAGCCCCTGGGCGGCTTTGAGCGGTTCGGCCTTGACGTCGGAGTCGAGCCAGCCGCGCAGCACAGCCGCGATCTCGTCGGTGTCGGCTGCCGGGCGATCGGCCAGCTTCCGGGTGCCGTCGATGATGGACGCCGCTGCGCCCTCGCGGTTTTCGGCGAGCCAGCCCGGCAGCCGGGCGCGGGTGTAGCCGTAGAGGTCTTCGCGCACCGAGCTGGTCGGGCTGGTGGTTCCTTCGATATCGACGACGATCGTCGTGATCATGACTTGGCGAGCAGCTCGTCGAGGGTCGGGAACCCTTCGCTGATCCGGTCACCGGTGAAGTCACCGACCCAGCCGTCGGCTTCCTCGAAGAACCGGATGGCGATGAAATCGGGCCGGGTGCCCATGTCGAACCAGTGCAGCGTGCCCGCGGGCACCGAGAGCAGATCGCCGCCCTCGCAGACCACGGCCAGCACCTCGTGCCCGAGATGCAGATAGAAGCAGCCGCGTCCGGCCGCGAAATAGCGGACCTCGTCCTCGGCGTGGCGGTGCTCGTTCAGGAACTTCTCCCGCGCGCCCTTGGCGATCTGCGGCCACTCCGGATTGCTGTCGTCGGGGTGGATGCGGGCGATGTCGATGTGCTTGTAGCGCCCGGACTCGTTCAGTTCGGCGACGTTGTCGGTGTAGTGCGCGAGCAGGTCGTCCGAGGACACCGCCGCGGCGTCGGGCAGCACCGGCCAGCGGCCGAAAGTGATGCCGTGCGCGGCCAATTCGGTGCCGATCAGCTCGTCGTCGGTGGTTCGCACCCGCACGTCGGCCGCGTTGTCGGCGGCCATCACCTGGAGCAGGGTCATGTCAGTCCAATCTCGAGTGGGTCCGCGCGCTCGCCGAACGCCTGGGTACGGCCGGTCCGGGAGACCAGCTCGCACAGGGCTTCCAGGCATTCGGCGCGATCGCGCGCCTGGGAAAGATTGTCCCCCCACGCGGTGATCCCGTGACCCGCGATGAACAGGATCGGCGGCGCGTCGGGATGGTCGATGAGGTAGCGCTCGATGTCGGCGCCGATGCGCGGCACGTCGGTCCAGTTGGGGTACACCGGAATATCGATGGCCGCGGGATCGGTGCCGCCGAGCCCCTTGATGAGTTCGTAGTCCGTGATCCGCACCGTGGTCACCGTGTCGAGCGCGCCGGGGCGGGTCGCCAGTGCGGTGGCGTAGGGCGGGTGGATGTGCACGACCGCCTGCGCCGTGGTGGCGCGGTAGACAGCGGTGTGAATCGTGGTCTCCGCGGACGGTTTCCGGCCCTGGTCGGTGACCGGCGTCGAATCGACGATCCGGACGGTGACCATATCGCGTTCGGTGAGTTCACCTTTGGACAATCCGCTGCCGGTGATCACCGCGGTATCGCCGGTGCGCACCGAGATGTTGCCCGCGGTCCCCGGCATCCAGCCCCGCCGATAGAGCCCGCGCGCGATCCCGGCGATCTCCTTGCCGGGCAAGGGCTGCAGGTCCGCGCCGCGGTGCACCACGCCCAGCTCGGTCACCACGGCCGTCACCAGGTCGCCCGGCGTCACGTCGAAGGCCGGATTGAACACCGCGGTGCCGGCGGGAGCCGTTGCCACACCGCCGAATCCGGTGACCTCGGCGGCCGCGCGTTCCTCCACCACGATGTCGCGGCCGGTGCCCATGTGCGGATCCCTGGTCGATTCCGGTGCGACCACGATGAACGGAATGCCGTGGTGGCGCGCGGCCAGCGCGAGAGGGTACGTGCCGATCTTGTTCGCCACATCGCCGTTGGCGGTGACGCGGTCGGCCCCGACGAGCACACAGTCGACCTGTCCGGTCGCCATCGCCCAGGCCGCCGCGGCATCGATGGTGAGCCGGTGCGGGATGCCCGCTTCCGCCAGTTCCCACGCGGTGAGCCGGGCGCCCTGCAACAGCGGGCGGGTCTCGTCGACCAGGACGTCCGCCACCGCGCCGCGCTCGGCGAGCACCCGCAGCGCGCCGATCGCCGTGCCGAACGCGCTGGTCGCGAGGCGGCCGGTGTTGCAGTGGGTGAGCAGCCGCAGCGGCCGGTCCGCGCAGAGTCGCTGCACCAGATCCGCGGCGTGCGTCGCCGCCGCCCGGTTGACCCGGCCGTCCTCGGCGAGCAGGTCGAGGGTCGCGGCCAGCACGGCGTCCGCGCCCCGCTCGACCTCGGCGCGCACCCGCCGCACCGCCCAGGCGAGATTCACCGCGGTCGGCCGTGCGGCCGCGATGCGGTCGGCGTCGGCGTGCACCGCGGCGGTGTCGATCACACCGTCGACGGTGTGCGCGGCGGTGGCGAGGACCACACCGAACGCGCCCGCGATGCCGATGGCCGGGGCCCCGCGGATCGCCAGCACCCTGATCGCGTCGATCACCTCGTCGACGGTGCGCAAGCGCAGTTCCCGGACTTCGTGCGGCAGTCCACGCTGGTCGATGGTGACCAGCGCACCGTCGTCCCAGATCAGAGAACTGTCGTCCATCAAGCCCGTCCTTTACCGCATGTCACCAGGTTGTCCCTGGTCAACGGTATCGGAAACGAAACAGCCGGGAAAAGTCGGCCGCGTGCCCGGCGCCGATGCCGAAACCGCCGCCCTGGACTCAGGCCGCCGAGGTGCCCGCGCGCAGTTTCGCCGCGCGCTCGCGCGGGTCGTAGTCCGGCCCGACGCCCTCGATCAACAGCAGATCGCCCTCGATGTGGTCGGTGCGCAGCGGCATGATCGCCTGGTACGCGGGCGAGTGGTACCACTGCCGTGCCGTGTCCAGATCCGGGAATTCGAGCAGCACCATGGACCCGGGCCAGCTGCCCTCCACGATCTCGGCGGGCGGTCCGTGAATCACGAAGCGCCCGTGGAACGGATCGAGAGTGTCCTGGATGCGTTCCAGGTATTCCAGGATGTCGGCGTGCGGCGTGCGCGCACGCAGATGGGCGAAGCCATACGCGGGCATGAGCGATTCCCTTGTTCGGTGGCGTCGCCGGATCGTGACGCCACCTCGACCGTAGGACGCCCGGCACGGCCGGACAATTACCTGCGGGGTAAGTGCCGCTTCGCTTATTCCGCAACGAATTCCGCTTCCCGCTCCACCGCCTCGACGGTGCCCGCGGGCACCCGGATCGGCCCCGGCGTGTAGGTCACCGCGCGGAGTTCGCCGCCGTACCGGAACGGGCCGCGGCGCTCGCGCAGCTCCCATGACACCGGTCCGCGCGCGTCGACGCCGACGGAGATGCCCGTCCACGGCGACATGCCCACCAGCTGGACCTGATCGCGGAGCCGGGCCACCCGCACGCCGTCGATCGCGAGGGTGAAATCCCAGCGCAGCTGCGGCCGGACCGTCGCGGTCACCGAGATCCGCCGGATTCCGGCGGATAGCGGACCGGTCGACACCGAGTCGTAGCGGCCGTAGCTGTTCACCCCGAACACCAGCCAGCCGTCCTCGATGTACAGCAGATACCCGCCGAGCGGATCGCCGTGTGCGACAAAGACACCCTCGTCGCCGGGGTGGTAGCCGGCCAGCTCCGCCGTGATGGTGAAATCGCGATAGGCGATCAGTCGCTGGGAGCGGTAGCGCCCCAGGGTCGGGGTGCCGGGCAGCAGCCGCAACGGCTCGCCGAGCCGCGCTTCCTCGTGACGTCTGCGGGCCAGGTCCTGGCGGGTGAGCAGGGGGAAAACCGTATTGGCCCAGGCGGATTCGTCCCATGCGGCGGCCAGCTCGGCCGCCTTGTCCGGGTACCGGTCCGAAACGTCGTGCAATTCGGTCGGATCGGCACGCACGTCGAACAGCTGCCAGTGCGCGCAGGATCTCCGGCAGGGTGAGCACATCGTCGGCGAGTTCGAGACGCAAACCGGGATAGCCCGGATCGGCGTTCGCGACGAAGCCGAAACCGGCACGGTGGGAGTTGATTCCGGTGACCAGCGCGGCCCGCGACGGCGAGCACAGCGGCGTGGTGTGATAGTTCGTCAGCCGGACGCCGTTGGCGGCCAGCCGATCCAGGGTCGGCGTCTCGATCTCGGAGCCGAACGGGCCGATATCGCTGTACCCCATGTCGTCGACCAGCACCACGACGATGTTGGGTGCGCCCGCGGGCGCTGTCGGCGGGTAGGTCCACTCGGGCGTCGGGTCCGCGGTGGTGCGTCCGCTGGCGCCGTCGAAGGACTCGTAGCCGCGCGCAGGCGAGGGAACAGGCATTCCGTCAGTAGATAGGGCGGAATGTCTGGCTCACCAGCGTTTCACGCAGGGTGCGTGTAACCCACGGGGTGAACGAGCACAACCGCGGCCGCCGGTTCCACAGTGAACCGGCGGCACGCGGTGTGGATCAGTTAGTTGTGGCCCATCCTGCGCTGATCATCGTCGCGCCGGTCGTTGTCCGACTGGCGCTGGTTCGGCATGCGCTGGCCTTCGGAATTTGCGCCGCCTCGGTTCATACCTTGGTTCTGGTTCTGATCCTGGCGCTGTTGCTGCTGCTGCCGATCCATCTGCCTCGGCATTTTCTTAGGCGCTTTCTTCGACTTTTCAGTCATCTCCACTCGGTCCTTTCCGGGGATTGTTATTCGCCTAACGTTCCCCACGATAGCGAGCCGGTGGCAATTCCGAAAGGGTAAGTGAAAAAAGCACGTCGCACCGGCGATCCTAGGCAAATGCCCAGGTAGTACGAGGGTGCGAGGTGTGGTCAGGGTTTACGAGCCTCGATTAGGAATCGGGTCGAGTGGGCGACGAACGGTCCATTTTCTTCGATCTCGCCGTGCATCGTCACGAGTCGATCACGGTATCTGCCGACGGTGAAGTCGGGCACCATCCACGGCACCTTCCGGAGGAAGTAGACCACCGCGCCGATATCGTGAAACTCGACGCGCAACCGTTCGTAGCGCAGATCGACGACTTCCAGTCCCGCCGCTTCGGCCGCGGCGCGATCGTCCGTCGGATTTCGCTGCCTGCGAATTTCTTCGCTCTGCGGCCCGATGAAATATTCGACCAGTTCGAAAACGCTTGCATCGCCGACATGTTGCGCCAGATAGGTGCCGGACGGGCGCAGGACCCGCGCGATCTCGCGCCACCACACGGTGACCGGATGCCGGCTGGTCACCAGGTCAAAGGCGTTGTCGCCGAACGGCAACGGCGGTTCGTCCGGATCCGCCACCAGCGTGATGCCGAGCGGGTGCAGCAGCTGGGTGGCTTTGGCGACATTCGGCGGCCAGGATTCGGTGGCCACCAGCAGCCGTGGGATCTGCCCCGCGCCGGCGAGGACTTCGCCGCCGCCGGTCTGAATATCCAGTGCCGCATCGACTTTGCCGAGGCGCGCACCCAGCAGCCGCTGATAACCCCAGGACGGCCGCTGCTCGGTGGCCCGTCCGTCCAGCCAGCCGAAGTCCCAGCCCGCCACGGAGACCGTGCTCGCCTCCGTCACCAGATCCTCGAAGCTTCGTTTCATGCCCGGTGACATTGCCAGCCGGTTGCCGCGGCGGCAACGCCGAATACCGTGACCCGCCGTCGGCACGGTGATTCGGCCGGTCCGGTCACCTCGGCAGCGGCAGGAACTCGACGGTCGCGCCGTCCGCGGCGTCGACCGGGACTACGACCAGGCCGTCACGATCGACCAGTCCGCCGAGGTGGGCGGTTCGGATGTGCGGATCGCCCAGCCAGCCGCCCGCGTCGGCGTAGCGCGCGGGCACGATGCGGGGCACCGGTCCGGAGATCTCGCCCGCGTTGTGCAGCGGGCCGAGCTGGGTGCGACCGGGGGTGCTGCCGGTACGGCCGTCGACCACCGCGGGAGCCAACGCCAGCAGCGTGGCGACCGCCGCGTACGGATTCCCGGGCAGACCGAGGAGCGTTGTGCCGCCGGGGAGTTCGGCGACGAGGGTGGAACCGCCCGGGCGCAGGCGCAGGCGGTGCACCAGTATCCTGGCCTGCGCACGAGCGACCGCGGTGCGCAGCTGATCGGCCGCACCGCCGCCGGTCGCCCCGACGATCACCAGCAGGTCGCATTCGGCCGCCGCGGCAAGCACCTCGTCGAAGCCGTTCGGCGTGTCGCGCAGGTGTACCCGGTCTACGGCGTGAATCCCGTACCAGGACAACAGCTCCGGCAGGATCGGCCCGATCGAGTCCCGGGTCTGGCCGGCGTGCAGCGGGCCCTTGTTGCGGATCTCGTCGCCGGTCATGATGATGCGGGCGCGCACCGGCCCGCGCACCGGCGCGGCGGTCACCTCCACGCTCGCGGCCGCCGAGATCAACGCCGAGGTGACCGGAGTTCCCTGCGGCGCAACGAGATCCCCGGGCTCGCGGTCCTCGCCGCGGCGGCGGATATCGTCGCGGAGCGGGGTATCCGGTAGCCGGTGCAGCCGGTCCCCGTCGATCGCGGTGAATTCGTCGCGCACCACGCCGGTGGTGCCGTCCGGCACATGCGCACCGGTGGCGATGCGCACCGCCTCGCCGGGCAGCAGGCCGACCGGGCGCTGGCCGCCGGCGAAGCCGATATCGCGGCGCAACCGCCACGGGCCCGCACCCGCCACCGCGTAGCCGTCCATCGCCGAGACATCGAAACGGGGCAGTGGATCGGCCGCGGTCAACGGCGCGGCGAGCGCGGCCCCGCGCACCGCGCGTAGATCGGCTACGTAGCTGGTCAGCCGGGTGAGCCCGGTGCGTAACTCGGTGCGCGCCGCCGCGAGGGTGAGCGCCGCCGCGGGCGGGGTGGCCACCGACGCACGGGCCAGCCGGACCTGCTCGTCGGTGTCGCAGTCGGCGACGCCGGGTAGCGGGATGATCGCCGAGTCGGCGGGGATCAACGCTTTCATCGGTTGGTTGATCAGCGAATCCAGCCGGTCGAGCGCGGTGGTGAGCGCGGTGCGCCGCCACACTCCGATCAGATACTGCGGCCGCCCCGAGTCGTCCGCCGCGAAGACCGCGTCGGCCCCGGATTCCCCGGCGTGCCTGAGCAATTCGGTGATCGACCAGGCGGTCAGGAACGGCAGATCCGCGGCGAGCACGACCACGAACGGCGCGGCCGAACCGAGCGCGCGCAGCCCGGCGCCGATCGCCGACACCGGTCCCGACCCGGGCGGCACCTCACGCACCTGTCGAATCGGCTCCGGCAACTCGGGCCGGTGCGGACCGACCACCACCGTGTGCGCGCAACCGGTGACGGCCGCCAAGGCGGCGTCGAGCATGGAGCGGCCACCGATGACGATCGCGGGTTTGTCGACACCGCCCATCCGGCTCGCCCGGCCGCCGGCGAGCACGATGGCGTCCGCGGCGGTCACCCAGCACGACCTCGAGCAAGGTACAACATGGCGGTCATGCTAATTCGTCGCCGCGACGAACCCGGGAGGCGGCGGCAGACCGGCTAGGCCGTCGAGCGGTCGCGGGCCGGGCGCAGCAGACAGAACTCGTTGGTCTCCGGGTCGGCGAGCGTCAGGCTCGGCACCGAACCGAGGCTCGCGCCGGTGTGTGCGATGGGTGTCGCGCCCGCGGCGCGCAGCCGGGCCAGCTCGGCCGCCTGGTCGTCGTAGGAGGCCAGATCCAGGTGCAGCAGATTGCGGCCGGACTTCTCCTCCGGCGAACGGACGAACTCGAGCCAGGAGCCGAGCCCGGTCGGGGAACGCAGCCCCGCGATCTGCGCGCCGCCGTGCGCGACCGGCCAGCCGGACGCGGCGGACCAGAATTCGGCCAGCCGCACGGGATCCCGGGTGTCCACCACGATGGCGGCCACCGCGCCGGTGTCCACGTACTCCTCCCGCGGTTCCAGCACACAGAATTCGTTGCCCTCGGGATCGGCGAGCACCACCCAGGGCACCGCGCCCTGGCCGATGTCGATCCGGCGCGCGCCCAGCGACAACGCCCGATCGACCTGCAGCCGTTGATGATCGATCGAGCGGCTGGCCAGATCGAGGTGAATGCGGTTCTTGGCGTTCTTCGTTCGGGTCGCGGGCGCGAAGGTGAGGGCGAGCTCGGCACCGTCGGGGTCGGGCGCCGCGACGTCCACTCCCTCCGGACGCTCGACAGTCACGCCCCACCCCAGCAGCTCGGCCCAGAAGTCCGCGACGAACCGCGGCCGGTCTGCATCGAACACGACACACGCCAGGCGGGTGGACATGAAACAACGGTAACCGCTGCGCCACCCGCGCCGGGGGTATTTCCGGCACTAGGGGAACGGAAAACGCGCCGCCCGCAGGTCGACTCGGCCGTCCCGCACCGGCGTGCCCTCCGCCGCGAGCAGGCGCAGCTGACGCTCGGCCAGATGCGCGGCGGGCCTGCCGCTCGCGCCGAGCACCCGGTGCCAAGGCAGGTCTGCCGCGTCGGTGCGCATGATCCAGCCGACCGTGCGCGGCGTGGACAACCCTGCGGCCGCGGCGATATCGCCGTAGGTGGCGACGCGGCCGGGCGGTATCGACGCGACCAGCGCGCGCACCCGCTCGACCTCGGCGTCCGTGGTGGCCACGGGGCTCAGAGCACCGAGCGGATCAGCGCGGCCGTCTGGGCCGGAAGTTCTTGCGGCACCATGTGATCGCACTCCCACTCGTGCACGGTGAGCCGGTCGCCCAGGTGGGCGGTGAGCGCGGCGCGGAACTCCGGGGTGACGAACGGCGGCTGTACCTTCGTCGCCTGCACCAGAACGGTCGGCAGCTCGCGCGGCGGCAGCACATAGGGCCGGGCCAGCTGACCCCAATACGAGGCGACCGCGGGCACGCTCATCCGCCAGCCGAACCGGCCGTGCGCGGTGGGCACCAGGTGCTCGGTGAGCTCGGCCGCCAGGATGTGCGGCGCCACGTCGGCCCACGACGATGCCAGCTTGTCCTCGCGGGCGCGCGCCACGGACTCGTAGTCGGGCTCGGCCACGAGCGATTCGGCGATATCGCCGACGAATTCGGGTGCCAGGCCGATCGCCGGATCCAGCAGCACCAGCTGCCGGACCAGTTCCGGGTGACGGTGCGCCAGGTACAACGCCGACGCCCCGCCGAAGGAGTGCCCGACCACGGTCGCCGGCTGCCCGCCCTCGGCGGTGAGCAACTCGGCCAGATCGTCGGCGACGGCTTCGAAGGTCCACGGCGGGCGCGCGCTCGACCGGCCGTGTCCCCGCAGGTCGGGCGCGATGATCCGGACCTCGGGAAGATGGTTGGTGGCCAGATCCGCCCAGCGTTTGCCGTGGCCGGTCACGCCGTGCAGGGCCAAGACGACCGGTCCCGTAGCCGGGCCGAATCGGTAGGTATGAAGAGCTGACACTGGTCCATTCTGACCTGCGGGCGCAAGGCCCGCTGGGCGAGTCGTGCGGAGGGGGGCGTCGGCGTGTCGGTCGTGTCTGTTGCAATAGCCCGCGTGGTGCGATCGGATAGCGCGGTGCGACTTGTGCGCCGGAACGTGGCGGCACCCCGGCCTCGGGTCTGGGGCGCCGACGTTCGCGCGCTGCTGGATGCCGCCGCCGCGGGCGGGCCGACGCGCCCCGGCTGGCGACCCTGGCAGGTGCTCGGCGGGCCGGGCACAGGCAAGACCGCCCTGCTCGTCGACCTGGCGGCCGGGCGCATCGCCGCAGGTGCCGACCCCGAATCCGTGCTGGTACTCACCCATTCGAAGCAGGCGGCGAGCACCGTGCGCGACGCGATCACGGCGCGGTTGGCCGGCCCGGACGCCGAGGGCGGGGTGCCCGGCGCGACCAGGGAGCCGCTGGCGCGCACCCTGCACTCCTACGCCTTCTCTGTCCTGCGCAGACACGCCACCGCGCACGGCAATCCGCCGCCGCGTTTGCTGACCGGTGCCGAGCAGGATGCGGTGCTGCGCGAAATGCTGCGCGGTGACCTGACCGACATCGCCGCGGGCGCGGACGGACTGTGGCCCGAACGACTGCAACCCGCGCTCGCGCTCGGCGGATTCGCCGAACAGTTGCGCGATCTGATGCTGCGCGCCACCGAACGCGGGCTCGGCCCGGAAGACCTGGTGCGCCTCGGCCGCGAGCACGGGAAATCGGAGTGGGTGGCGGCCGGCAACTTCGCGGTGCGCTACGAGCAGACCATGCTGTTGCGCTGGTCGGTCGGCGTCGAGGCGCCGGAGGCCACCGCACCGGCGCTGGACGCGGCCGAATTGATCGGCGCCGCACTGGATGCGCTGGCCGGTGACGCCGAACTGCTCGCCGCCGAACGGGCCCGCATCCGATATCTGCTCGTGGACGACGCCCAGCATCTGGACCCGCAGGCCGCGATGCTGGTCAAGGCGCTCGGGCACAGCGCGCACACCACCGTCGTCGCGGGCGATCCGGACCAGGGCATCTTCGCCTTCCGCGGCGCGGACGCGCGCTTCGTCGCCGACCTGGACGCCCCGGACGGGCAACGGATCGTGTTGCGGGACAACCATCGCTGCGGTGGACCCGTGCAACTGGCGGTGGCCCGGATCGCG
The DNA here is from genome assembly GCF_000308475.2 of Nocardia brasiliensis NBRC 14402. Classification (GTDB taxonomy): domain Bacteria; phylum Actinomycetota; class Actinomycetes; order Mycobacteriales; family Mycobacteriaceae; genus Nocardia; species Nocardia brasiliensis. The sequence goes on from NZ_BAFT02000105.1 coordinate 11,494, forward strand.
GCGCGATTGCCGGGCAGTGCGCCGCAACGCTTCTCGCTACCGGACCGGGACCATCGACCGGCTGACGACGGCACCGAGGTCCGGGTCCGGGTGCTCGGCACGCCCGCCAAGGAGGCGGCGCTGATCGCGGACCATTTGCGGCGCGCGCATCTGACCGGTGCGGTGCCGTGGTCGCGCATGGCGGTGATCGTCCGATCGGTGCCGCTGTCGCTGGCGCCGCTGCGCCGGGCGCTGCTCGCCGCCGGGGTGCCGGTGCAGCAGCCCGCGCTGGACACCCCGCTGGCCCGGCGGCGCGGCGCGGCCTGGATGCTGCTCTCGTTGCGCGCGGTGCTCGCGAGCGAACATAAGTCCGCCTTCGGCCCTGACGACGCCCTCGACCTGCTCGCCGGCCCCCTCGGCGGCGCCGACCAGATCACGCTGCGGCGCCTGCGGCGTGGTGTGCGCCGCAGCGTGCTGGAAGCCGAACGCAACCGCTCCCGCTCCGGCCGCACGAGCGAAGAGCCCACGCCGAGCCCGGAATTCGAGCCGGCAGCCGAGACTTTCGAGTCGAGCGCCGCCCTGCCCGAGCCGAGCCCGCACACGCTCGAACGAGCCGCGGACGACGCCGACTGGTACGGCGTAGACGCCGACTGGATCCCGGACGACGTCGAATGGCGCGGTCCCGAAGACCCGGAGACCGCCGACACCACCCCGTCCGGCCCACCCGCCGCCGATCCGCCCACCCTCGGCGCCGGTTTCACCGCGCCGGCCTCCACCGCCGCAGCTTCGACCGGCGCGGCCGCCACTGCCGCGCCGTCGACGGACGTGGCCTCCACCGGTGCAGGCGCCACGGACGTGGCCTTCACCGCCGCAGGCGCCACGGACGCGGCCTCCACCGCCGCAGGCGCCACGGACGCGGCCTCCACCGCCGGAGCTTCGACGGATGCGTCTTCTACCGCCGCGCCTTCGACGGATACGGCTTCCACCGCTGCGTCTTCCACCGCTGCAGCTTCTGCGGACGCGGCGGCCAGTGGCCCGACAGGTGCTGTCCTCGACGAAGCCGCACCCGGCGACGTGCTTGCCGGGACGGCGGCTGCGGTTGGTGACGTGTCTGCCGCGACGGCGACCGCACCGGGTGATGCGCCCGCTGCGGCGGCGGGCGGGGTACTGCGGCATGGGGTTGATCAGTCTTCTGCGGAGGTGTTGCGGGATCTGTTGATCGGGGTGGGGGATCCGGCGATTCTGGAGCGGTTGACCGAGGTGGAGGCGGCGCCGCTGCGGCGGGTGCTGGAAGCGCTGGAGCGGGCACGTAAAGCGCGTCGTCGCGGCGCGGGGCTCGAGGATGTGCTGTGGGCGCTGTGGACGGGGTCGCGGCTGGAACGTCGGTGGGTCGCCCAGTCCGAACGCGGCGGCGCGGTCGGCATGCAGGCCGATCGCGATCTCGACGCCGCCGTCGGGCTGTTCGACGCGGCCGCGAGCTACGTCGACCGGCTGCCGCGCGCCAGCATCGAAGGTTTTGTGGATTACCTTTCGCAGCAAGAGATTCCGAACGATTCCGGCCCGCGGACCGCGCCGAAGGAGGCGGTCGCGCTGATCAGCGCGCACGCGGCCGCGGGCCGGGAGTGGGACGTCGTCGCGGTCGCCGCTGTGCAGGAAGGGATCTGGCCGAACCCCCGTCCGCGCGGCACGCTGCTCGACACCGAGGACCTGGTCGACGTGACGGCCGGGGTGATCGACGCGGGCGAGCAGGTCAGCCGGGCCGCGCCGATTCTCGCCGAGGAACGCAGGCTGCTGCTGGTCGCGTGCAGCCGGGCCCGGCGCTCGCTGTTGGTCACCGCCGTGGAATCGGTTTCGGGCGAACGCGATCTGGTGCCCTCGCGGTTCCTGTCCGAGCTGCTCGGCCACGACGAGGACGGTGAGCCCGGCGCGTTGCCGGTCGCCGACCCCGGACGCGCCCTGGTGATGCACTCCCTGGTGGCCGAATTGCGCGGCGCGGTCTGCGATCCCGAGTCCGATCCCGAGCGCAGGCAGCGCGCGGCGCACCAGCTCGCCCGCCTGGCCGAGGCCGGAGTTCCGGGTACGCACCCCGACGACTGGTACGGCACAGCCGAATTGAGTTCGTCGCGTGGGCTGTGGTCCGAGGACGAGACCGCGGTGGGCCTGTCGCCGTCCACGGTGGAGTTGTTGCGGACCTGCCCGCTGCGCTGGGCGCTGGAACGGCACGGCGGCACCGACGGCGACAATCCGCACGCGGTCAAGGGCAACCTGGTGCACACGCTGGTGCAGGCGCTGGCGGGCAAGGTGCCCGAGGCGCAGGTGCGCGCCGCGCTCGACAAAGCCTGGCAGCAGGTCGATCCCGGCTCCGGGTGGCATTCGCGGCAGGAGCTGCGCCGGACCGAGGCGATGCTGGCGACGTTCATGGCGTGGGTGCGCAATACGCGCGGCGAGCTCACTCAGGCCGGGGTCGAGGTGCCGGTCGACTGTGTGCTGCCCGCGCGCACCGAAGACGAACTGCCCGTGCGGATTCGCGGGCGGGTCGATCGCTTGGAGCGAGATGCGCAGGGCCGCTTCGTGATCGTGGACGTGAAGACCGGAAAGACGCCGGTCACCAAGCAGGCGGCGATCGATCACGCGCAGCTGGCGACCTATCAGGTGGCGGCGGCGATGGGCGCGCTGGACGCCGCCGTCGGCGAATCCGATGCCGAGGCAGAGGAATCGGACTCGGCGGCGACCGACTCGGGTGACCCGACGGGCGCGCTCGGTGAGCCGGGCGGCGCGCGACTGGTGTACGTCGCCAAACCGAGCAGCAAAGAGGGCGCGACCCAGCGCATGCAGCCGCCGCTCGACCCCGAAGCACTCGACCAGTGGCGCAACACCATTCACGACGCGGCGGCGGCTACGCAGGGCCCCAGCTATCTGGCCATGCGCAACGACGGCTGCCGGCACTGCGCGGTGGCGGGCAGCTGTCCGGTCCAGGACACCGGTAGGCAGGTGACCGACGAGTGACTCCGCCGAACAGCCGTGCCTGCGTCACCGACGGGTGTGCCCCACATCGAAAGGGGCGCGACCGCGGGGTGCTCCCGTGACTTACGTGACGCCGCACCAGCTGGCCGACGCGCTCGGCCTACCGCCGCCGACCGACGAGCAGGCGGCGGTGATCGCGGCGCCGCCGGGACCGACGCTGGTGGTCGCCGGCGCCGGGGCGGGCAAGACCGAGACGATGGCGGCGCGCGTGGTGTGGATGGTGGCCAACCGTCTAGTGCTGCCGGACGAGGTGCTGGGGCTCACCTTCACCCGAAAAGCCGCGCAGCAGTTGACCGCTCGCATCCGGACCCGCCTGGCCCGGTTGGCCGGCGCGCCGCTGCTGCGCGAGCTGGACCCTTCGGGGCAGCTGCGCGCCCAATTGTCTGGCGCCGAACCGGAGATCAGCACCTATCACTCGTACGCGGGCAGGCTGCTCACCGAACACGGCCTGCTGCTGCCGGTGGAACCGTCCGCGACGCTGCTCACCCAGACCCAGTTGTGGCAGCTCGCGCACCAGGTGGTGCGCTCCTGGGACGGCGACCTGGACACCGACCGCACCCCGGTCTCGGTCACCGAGGCGATCCTGGCCCTGTCCGGCCAGCTCGCCGAGCATCTGATCGAACCCGAGCAGCTCGCGGAGGCGCACACCGAGCTGGAGAAGCTGGTGCACACCCTGCCGCCGGGCCCGCGGCAGCGCGGCGGGCCCAGCCAGACCCTGTTGAACATCCTGCAAGTCCAACGTGAGCGCGTCGCGCTGCTGCCCCTGGTCCAGCAACTTGCCGAAGCGCTGAACCGCCGTGGCGCACTGGATTTCGGCGCCCAGATGTCCCTCGCTGCCCGCCTCGCCGCCGAACATCCCGAGGTCGCCGCCGCCGAACGCACCCGTTTCCGTCTCGTCCTGCTCGACGAGTACCAGGACACCGGCCACGCCCAACGCGTCCTGCTCGCAGCCCTGTTCGGCGGCGCACCGGACGAGACCCCAGGGGATGCGCATCCGCAGGAGTCGACCCGCGCGGCCCCGCCGAGCGAAGGGTCTGTACGTCGGGGGAGTACAGGCGCGACCGCGGCTGGGCCTAGTGGTCGCGCTGAGGATGCCGACAGACCAGAGCCGGTGGAGATGCAGCCCACTGGAACCGCCGCGGCCACATCGAGACCGGTGCGTCCGGCAAGCACGGGTGCGACTGCGGTCGGGCGTCGTGGTCGCGCCGGGAACGCCGATGCGTCGCAGCGGTCCGCGGGCCGACGGCAACGGTTGGCGGTGACCGCGGTCGGTGATCCGATGCAGTCGATTTATGGCTGGCGCGGGGCTTCGGCGGCGAACCTGCCGCGGTTCGCGACCGACTTTCCCAGTGCGCCAGGCGTTCCCGCGCCGATCCTGCCGTTGCTGACCAGCTGGCGGAACCCGCCGGAGGCGTTGGCGCTGGCGAACCTGGTGGCGGATCCGTTGCGGCGCAAGGCGCTCGAGGGCGGCGGTGTCACGGTGGACGCACTGCGCGCGAAACCCGAGGCGGGCGCGGGTGTGGTCGCGTTGGCGCTCACCGACACCGTCGCCGAGGAGCGCGACTGGCTCGCCGCCCGGATCGCCGAGGAGTGGGCGGGTCGCCGCGCCGCCGGGGAGCCGCCACCCACGTCGGCGGTGCTGGTGCGCCGCAACGCCGATGCCTCGCCGCTCGCCGAAGCGTTACGCGCGCAAGGCTTGCCGGTCGAGATCGTCGGTCTCGGCGGCCTGCTCGCGACCCCCGAGGTGGCCGATATCGTCGCCACCCTGCGCCTGATCGCCGAACCGGGCGCGGGCAGCGCGGCCATGCGGGTGCTGACCGGCGCGCGCTGGCGCATCGGTGTCGCCGATATCGCCGCGCTCGCCCGGCGCGCGCGTGCGCTCTCGATCAGTAGATTCACCAGCGGCGAGGCCCAGGAGATCAGCGATGCCCCCGCCCTGGCCGCCGCGCTGCGCGAGGTCGCGCCGGAACCGGCGGAACAGGCCGGTCTCGCCGACGCGCTCGCCGACCCCGGTCCGCGGGAACAGTATTCGGAGTCCGGTTTCGCCCGGATCGAAACGTTGAGCCATGAGCTCGCGGCGTTGCGTGAACGCAGCGGTCAGTCGCTGACCGAGTTGGTCGCCGACGTGGAGCGCACCATCGGGGTCGGCGTGGAGACGCAGGCGCGCCGGGCGATGGCCGGAACCGGCGCCGGCCGTGAGCATCTGGACGCTTTCGCCGAGGTGGTCGCCGGATACGCCGCCGATTCCGGTGCCTCGCTCGGCGGGCTGCTGTCTTTCCTGGCCGCCGCCGAATCGGTGGAGAACGGTTTGGAGCCGGGCGAAGTCGAGGTCGCCAAGGATCGGGTGCAGGTGCTGACCGTGCACGCGGCCAAGGGTTTGGAGTGGGAGATCGTCGCTGTGCCGCACGTGGTGCGCGGGGTGTTCCCGTCCGGTACCGCCTCCGGCACCTGGCTCGGCGCGCTCGCCGAACTCCCGACCACGCTGCGCGGCGACCGCAGGCAGGACGACGCGGGCGAGGGCGTACCGGTGCTCGACCTGGCCGATCTCTACGACCGGGCCGACCTGGAGCAGGCGATCAAGGCGCACAAGGAGGCGCTGGAACGCCGCCGCATCGACGAGGAGCGCCGGCTCTTCTACGTCGCGCTCACCAGAACCGAACGCGTACTGCTGGTTTCGTCGCATCACTGGGCCGAGACCGGCAGTTCGCCGAAGGGGCCCTCGGACTTCCTGCTCGAGCTGAAGCACGCGAGCGAGGCCGCCGACAGCCCCGCCAACGGCGTCGTCGACGTCGCGCGCTGGGACGAACCGCCGGAGCACGACGCGGTGAACCCGTTCACCGACAACCCGGCCACCGCCGAGTGGCCGCGCGATCCGCTCGGTAACCGCCGCGACCCGATCGAACAGGGCGCCGCGCTCGTCCGGGCCGCGCTCGAGGAACTGCGGCTGCGGCCGCCCCCGCCACGAGAAACGCCGTCGCGCAAGGAATCCGAGCAGGCGCATCCCCGCGAGCAGTCGGCGTCGCACCTGCCCGGCACGCTTTTCGACGGCACCGCACCGGAATTCCTCGAACCACCGGATTTCGACGACCCGCCGCCGCCCGATCCGCTGGACGGTGTCGACGGTGCGCCGCCGGTCTCCGACATCCCGCCCGACCCGTACGACGAGCCGCTAACCGACGCCGATATCGCCTTCGCCGCAGCCGAATTCGATCCGGAGCGGCCGGCGGATCCGGCGGACCCCGACGGCTGGGCCGCCGACGTCGACGCCCTGCTCGCCGAATTCGAGGCCGAGCAGTCCGCGGCCGAGGAGGTCGAGTTGCCCGGTCAGATCGCGGCGACCGCGCTGGTCGAGCTGCGCGCCGATCCCCGCAAACTCGCCGCGCGGCTACGGCGTCCGCTGCCGTTCCCGCCGAGCCCGCTGGCCCGCCGCGGTACCGCGTTCCACGCCTGGGTGCAGCGCTGGTTCGGTGCGGACCGGCTGCTGGGCTTGGACGAACTGCCCGGCGCGTCCGACGGCGGCCCCGCCGACGACGTGGACAAGGAACTGACCGCGATGCAGGACGCGTTCCTGAACTCCTCGTGGGCCAACCGCAGTCCGCTCGAGGTGGAGATCGCGTTCGAAACCTCCATCGCGGGCACCGTGATTCGCGGCCGGATGGACGCGGTGTTCGCCGAACCGGGCGGCGGCTGGATCGTGGTGGACTGGAAGACCGGCGCCGAACCCACGCCTGCGGAGGAGCCCGCCGTCGCGATGCAGCTCGCGGTGTATCGCCTGGCCTGGGCCAGGTTGATGGCGGCGCGGGAGGGCAGGCCCGAGCAGGAGATGCTGGGCCGGATCGGTGCCGCGTTCCATTACGTGCGCACCGGGCGCACCATCGCGCCCGCCACGCTCGCGGGCCCGGCCGAGCTGGCCGAGCTGATCAGGACTGCCGCGCCGACCGGCTCACCTTCAGCGCCTGCGTGATCAGCGGGATCTGCAGCGGCAGCCGCAGCACCGAGCCGATCTTGACCACCTGCGGCAGCTTCTTATTGCCCAGCATGTCGATCGCCATCTGCACGTTCGCCGGGAAGACCGCGATGAACAGCAGCGCGGCCAGTCGTCCGCCGAAACCGCGGGTGCGCGGCATCGCCAGCGCCGCCGCGACGCCGAGTTCGGCGACACCGGAGGCGTAGGTGTAGTTGCGCGGTTCGCCCGGCAGGTACTTCGGGACGATCGCGTCGAACGGCTTGGGCAGCACGAAATGCAGCACGCCCATGGGGAACAGCAGGGCGGCGAGAACCAGCGCGGGGCGGCGGCCGTCGGTGCGGACGGGCGGGTGAGCGTTTTCTGCCATGAGGCACCCTTACATCCACCCCGTGTTCGCGTCGAGTCCGGGTCAGGCCGGATACACCGGGTAGGCTCCCGTGCTGTGCCGGAGGGACAAACGATGCCGGGGACGATCGACCCGATGAATACCAGGGCGGGAGCGTCCATTGTTCGGTGATCGTGCGCGCACCCTCGGGCTGTCGAATCGCCCGCACTTCGCGCTGGTAGGCGTCCTGCGCATCCCGGAAGTGCAGACCAGTCCGTGGATTTCGCTGTCCAGGCGGGTGCTGTTCGCCATCTTCCTGCTGTTCGCGGCCGCGCTGGTGGTGTACATCGGCCGCGATGGCTACCGCGACAATTCGGGCGACCCGCTGTCGTTCCTGGACGCGTTCTATTACGCGACGGTGTCGCTGTCCACCACCGGTTACGGCGATATCGCGCCGGTGACGCCGGACGCGCGCCTGGCCAACATCATCATCATCACCCCGCTGCGCGTGCTGTTCCTCATCGTGCTCGTCGGTACCACCCTCGGCGTGCTGACGGAACGGTCCCGGCAGGCGTTCAAGATTCAGCGATGGAGGCACAGCGTGCGCAATCACACCGTGGTCGTCGGCTACGGCACCAAGGGACGGACCGCGATCGATGCCATGCTCGGCGACGGTGTGCAGCCCGCCGATATCGTCGTGGTCGACACCGACATGGTCGCGCTGGAGCAGGCCGCGAACGCGGGCCTGGTGACCGTGCACGGCTCGGCGACCCAATCCGATGTGCAGCGGCTGGCCGGCGTGCACAACGCCGCGTCGGTGGTGGTCGCGACCAATCGCGACGACACCGCCGTGCTGGTCACGCTGACCGCCCGGGAACTCACCAAGAGCGCCAAGATCGTGGTCTCGATCCGCGAGGCGGAGAACACCCACCTGGTGCGCCAGTCCGGTGCCGACTCGGTGGTGGTGTCCTCGGAGACCGCGGGTCGGCTGCTCGGCATCGCGACCACCACCCCGTCGGTGGTCGAGATGATGGAGGACCTGCTCACCCCGGAGGAGGGTTTCGCGATCGCCGAGCGCGACGTGGAACCGTCGGAAACCGGCGGCTCACCGCGGCATCTCAGCGATATCGTGCTCGGCGTGGTGCGCGGCGGCGTGCTGGTCCGGGTCGGCGAGCCGGACGTGGACTCGCTCGAGGCCGGGGACAAGCTGCTCTACATCCGGCGCACGACCAAGTAGAACCCGCCGCGGCGCGGCGCGATAGTGTCGAGGGGTGCCGGCCTTTCAGCTCAATAATGTTCCGCTGCTGTCCCGTTCCGTGCTCGATCGCGCCGAGGAGACCAGAGCCGACGCGCAGGCCCTGCTCGCGGGCTGGCAGGACGCCAAGCTGCTGCGGGTGAACCAGCGCGGCCAGGTCCGTTTCGAGGACGGCGCGCTCGTCCTGGACAAGGCGATCGAGTTGTCGCCCGAGCCGAGCCCCGACGCGGTGTTCCTCGGCATCGACAACGGCGTGCACCTGTGGGCGGTGCGGGATCGGGAACTGAGCGGATCGCTGACCGATCTGCGCGGCATGGCGAGCACCGTCGACGACCTCACCGCCGCCGTGCTCTCCACCGCCGCCGCCCTGCTGAACTGGCATGACAAGGCCGCCTTCAACAGCGCCGACGGCACCGCAACCACCTCTGCCAAGGCGGGCTGGTCGCGGATCACCGAGAGCGGCTACGAGGAGTTCCCGCGCATCGATCCCGCGGTGATCTGCCTGATCCACGACGGCGCGGACCGGGTGCTGCTCGCGCGTCAGCAGAGCTGGCCGCCCACGTTGTTCTCGCTGCTCGCCGGATTCGTCGAGGCGGGCGAATCGCTGGAGCGCTGCGTCGAGCGGGAGGTGAAGGAGGAGGTCGGCCTCGATGTGCGCGACATCCACTACCTCGGCAGTCAGCCGTGGCCGTTCCCGCGTTCGCTGATGCTCGGTTTCGCCGCGGTCGCCGATCCGGAGCAGCCCCTGGTGTTCTCCGACGGTGAGATCGCCGAGGCGTATTGGTTCAGCCGCGACGAGGTGCGCGAGGCGCTGATCGTCGGCGACTGGTCCGCGCAGGGGTCGGGTGCGCGACTGTTGCTGCCCGGGTCGATCTCGATCGCCAGGACCATCACCGAATCCTGGGCCGGGCTGGGCGACGAACCGACGGCATGACGCCGCGGCGGACCGGCATGGTCCGCGCGGCGGCGGTGTTCGGATCGGGGCGTTCGGTCAGGCGAGAGTGGCCAACGCCTGCTTGACGGCGGCCAGCGACGGATTGGTCGCCGTCGAACCGTCCGCGAACTTCACGGTCGGCACCACGTGGTTGCCGCCGTTCACGCTGCCGACGAATTCGGCCGACGCCGGATCCTGCTCGATATCGATCTCGACATAGGTGATCCCGGCCTCGTCCAGCTGCGTCTTCAGCCTGCGGCAGTAACCGCACCAGGTGGTCGAGTACATCGTCAGGTCGGGCGTCGCATCAGTCACGGATCTTTCAACGCCGGACGGCCCGTCGCTGTTCCACCGCCCTGCCGGGGCACCTATTGCGCCAGATTTACTATGCGCGCATACTAAAACCATGACCATCCTCGCCACCGCGACGGCCACCTCGAGCGCCGCACCCGCTGTCTTTTTCGCGCGCTGGGCCGACACAGCAACCTGGCCGGAGTGGAACACCGATACCGAATGGGTCCGGCTCGACGGTCCGTTCACCCAGGGGGCGACCGGGACGCTGAAACCCAAGGGCGGCCCGAAGGTGCGCTTCGTCGTCGAACGATTGACCGACACCGAATTCGTCGACGTGTCCCGGCTGTTCGGCGCGACGTTGACGTTCGCGCATGTCGTCGCGGTGGCTGACGGACGCACCACCGTGCGCGTGACCGTCTCGATCGAGGGGCCACTGCGGCGGCTCTGGATCGCCATCCTGGGTGGTGGCGTCACGAAATCGGTGCAACCCGATCTGGACGCGCTGGTCGAGGTAGCCGAGCGAGTGCGGGCATGACCCGGTGCCGGCTCACCGTGATCGCGTGGACCATGACCGGCGAGTGCGGCCGATGACCGACGCGAGGCTGCGGACCGAGTTCGCGCGCGCGGACGACAGTCCCGGGTTGCTGCTCTGGCAGGTGACCAACCGCTGGCAGGCGGCACAACGCGCGGCCCTGGCACCGTTCGATCTCACGCACGTGCAGTTCGTGCTGCTGGCCGCGCTAACCTACTTCGCCGGCGATGACGAGCCGCTCATGCAGCGCGATCTGGCCGAGTACGCGGCCACCGACCCGATGATGACCTCCCAGGTGTTGCGCGCGCTCGAACAGAAGGGACTGGTCGAGCGGCGCGCGCATCCGAGCGATCGGCGGGCGAAATCTCTGGTGCCCACCGCAGCCGGGGTGGCGCTGGCGAACCGGGCGATCGTCGCGGTGGAGGACTGTGATCGCGAGTTCTTCGGCCCGCTGGGCGCGCGGACCCGGCCGTTCGCCGCCGACCTGCGCACCCTGCGGGACCGGGGCACCGGCTAGAGCACCTCGTCGATCCCGAGCCCGTGCCGGGGCCGCCGGCGCGGGCGATCCGGACCGGAACCCTTGCGCCACTTGCCGTCCGAACGGGTCTGCCACAGCACCGCCCAGAGGAACAGCGCCGCGACGCCGTACACCAGTCCGAGTGCGCCGAGGTGTGGGCCGAACGCGCCGAGCACCAGCGCCAGGACCGCGCCGGGCAGCGGCCAGGTGCACACCCAGCGCCACCCGGCGGCGCTGTGCGCGCCCCCGATCGCGACGATCACGAAATACGCTGCCGCGCCGCCGCACAGCGCCCAGCCGATCCCGGTCGACACGTGACCCTCCGCGTGTTCCACGGCGAGCCCGAGGCCGGCGGTGATGGTGGCGATCGCGCCGGTGATCCAGCAGTGCATGGCCATGACGTACTGCCTGGGCACCGTGTGCTCCGGATCGTCGCCGGTCATCAACCGCGGCACGAAGCCGTACAGCAGGGTGAGCGCCCAGAGGCTCGCCAGGATCACGAACGCACCGAACCCGAGGGCGAGCACCCGCGCGTGCCAGATGACGTCCCCCACCGCCGCGATCACCGCGATGAAGCCCTCGCCGAGCACGATGATCACGTACAGGCCGAGCCGCTCGCCGAGATGCGCGGTGTCGGTGTGCACCGCCCTGACCTTCGGCGGCTCCACGTCGCGGAATCGACGGGAGCGGCGGAACCGGCGATCGATGGCCTCCTGTGCGCCGTTGATCATGCCCTCGCCGCTGACCGCGAACATCAGCCACATGTCCAGCGCGAGGCCGGCGGCCCACAACCAGTACTTCCACGGTTCGGGCACCCACAGCGAGACGACCCACGGCAGCACGCCGACGGTCAGCTGCGCGATCGGCCAGTCGACCAGGTAGGTGCCGGGACCCCAGACCCGCGCGGCGACGAAGCGCACGATGACGTACACCGCGGCGAACGTCGTCGCGTGCCGGTCCGGTATCCCGGCCACCGCGCTCGTCATCACGCCGAGGCCGAGCATCGTCGCGAGCATCAACGGGACCCTGGTGCGGTCGCGGGCGATGTTGCCGTACAGCATCATGCACGCCCACACCGTCCAAAAGGCCAGGTAGAGCAGGGCATACAGGGCGAAGTCGGACAGCGAGGGCCCGCGGTGCAGCAGATGGGTGAGCTGGCCGATGCCCGCGACCGCGACGAGGTCGAAGAACAGCTCCATCCAGGTTGCGTGCCGGTCGGTCGGTCCAGCGTCAGCTGACGGCGTGTCGTGTGCCACGAAGCGACAGTATTGGTCACGCCGCAAGAGTTGTCGGCGGGCACTGACATGATGGGTGCCGTGTCGTCAACCAGCACGCACCGACCGGCCGGCCCAGCGCTGGATTCCCTCGACCCCGAACAGGCCGCCGCGGTGCGGGCTCCCCGGGGTCCGGTGTGCGTGCTCGCGGGGGCGGGCACCGGCAAGACCAGAACGATCACCCACCGCATCGCGCACCTGGTGTCGGCCGGGCACGTGAAGGCCGACCAGGTGCTCGCCGTGACGTTCACCGCCCGCGCGGCGGGCGAACTCCGCGGCCGGCTGCGGGCGCTCGGCCTGGGCGGTGACGCGAACCAGGTGCAGGCGCGCACCTTCCACGCGGCCGCGCTGCGCCAGCTCAAGTACTTCTGGCCGCAGGTGGTCGGCGACGTGCCGTGGCGGCTGATCGATGGCAAGTTCCCGATCGTCGCGCAGGCGGCGAACCGGGCCGGGCTCTCCTCGGCCACCGACAGCGTCCGCGACCTGCTCAGCGAGATCGAATGGGCGAAGGCCTCGCTCATCGCGCCCGAGGATTATCCCGCGGCGGCGGCCAGACAGCGGCGCGAGCCGCCCTACGACGCGCTGCGCGTGGCCGAGGTCTACGCGGGCTACGAGAAACTCAAGGCCACCCCCGAGGGCCTCCTGCTCGACTTCGACGACCTGCTGCTGCACACCGCGGCGGCGCTCGAGGACTATCCGGCGGTGGCCGACGAGTTCCGTGGCCGCTACCGCAGTTTCGTGGTCGACGAATACCAGGACGTCACCCCGCTGCAGCAGCGGGTGCTCGACGCGTGGCTCGGCGACCGCGACGACCTGACGGTGGTCGGCGACGCCAACCAGACGATCTATTCGTTCACCGGCGCCACGCCGAGCTATCTGCTGGACTTCTCCCGCCGCTTCCCCGACGCCACGGTGATCCGGCTGGAGCGCGACTATCGCTCCACCCCGCAGGTGGTCTCGCTGGCCAACCGGGTGATCGGGGTGGCGCGCGGGCGCATCGCGGGCACCCGGCTGCAGCTCATCGGCCAGCGGCCGGACGGCCCGGAACCGGTCTTCGCCGAATACGACGACGGCCCCGCGGAGGCGAGCGCCGTCGGTAAATCGATCAAACGGCTGATCGAAGCGGGCACCCCCGCCGCCGAGATCGCCGTGCTGTATCGGATCAATGCCCAGTCCGAGAGTTACGAGCAGGCGCTCACCGAACTCGGCATCCCTTATCAGGTGCGCGGCGGCGAAGGTTTCTTCTCCCGTCCAGAGGTGCGACAGGCCGTCACGGTGCTGCGCCAGGCCGCGGCCCGCGACGACCTGCCCGCGGCCTCGCGCAGCGGCGCGGCCCTGGTCACGCTGGTGCGCGCGGTGCTCGCACCGGTCGGGCTGACCGCGACCGAACCCGCGGGCGCGCAGGCGCGGGAAAAATGGTCGTCCCTGGTAGCGCTGGTCCGGCTCACCGAAGAACTGGTCGATCACGACGACGAGCTAGACCTGCCCGGCCTGCTGCGGGAACTGGCGGCGCGCGCCGAGGCCAGGCACCCACCGACCGTGCAAGGGGTCACGCTCGCGTCGTTGCATGCCGCGAAGGGCCTGGAGTGGGACGCGGTCTTCCTGGTCGGCCTCGCCGACGGCACGATGCCGATCGCGCACGTGCTGGAAAGCGACGGCAAGGTCGCCGACGAGGCCGCCCTCGAAGAGGAACGGCGGCTGCTCTACGTCGGTGTGACCAGGGCCCGGGAACATCTGCAACTGTCCTGGGCGCTGGCGTGGGGCGAGGGGAAGCGGCGCACCAGGCGGCGTTCCCGGTTCCTGAACGGCCTGGTACCCGACGATTCCCCGGCCTCGCGGATCGCCGCGCCGGTCATCGAGAGCGCCGGCAAAGGCGTGCGCCCGACCTGCCGGGTCTGCGCGAAGCCGCTCATCGGCACCTATGCGACTATGCTTGGCCGCTGTCGTCGGTGCCCGGCGGAACTCGATGCCGAGCTGCTGGTCGCGCTGCAGGAGTGGCGAGCGGAGAAGGCGGAGACGTTGCGGGTGCGGGAGTTCGTGGTGTTCACCGACACCACCCTTACCGCGATCGCCGAACAACTCCCAGGTGACGACGCTGCGCTGGCCTCGATCGCCGGGATCGGCGCGAAGAAGCTCGAGCAGTACGGGGCGGACGTGCTCGCGATCATCGCGTCGCGGCTGCGCGCAAGACCCCAAAACCGCAGGTAGAAAATAGGTTGTGCGCTTCGGCGCACTTGCCTATGGTGGGTTTTACGCACCGGGAGGTCATCCCGGCGCGGCCAGTCAACAGGACACAACGAGATTAGGAGGGAGGCAGACGTGAGCATCACATTCTTCAGCGGCAGCGACGTTGCGGTGAATTCACCCATGTCCGCCTCCCGGGGGATCCTCGCCTTGCAGGGGATCGGTCTGTCCGAAATCCGTGGCGCATTCGGCGCGCAAGCACATCTCGCTGAGATGCATGACGCCGTCTGCACCACCCGTATTCAGGACGGACCCAACGCGGGTAGCTGGCACAAGTCTGTCTTCAAGAAGGCAGACAACGTCGTCGTCATCGCAGCAGAAGCCGGCTATGAGCCGGCGGATCTGCAGGCAACGCGCCTCCGCCCCGCACACCCAGCGATCGTGATCAGGACTCGACAGAGATGTCGAATACCTAGGTAGGGAAAGCTCCCTCCCAGACCTCCTGGCCACGGATCGCACGAAGCGAAACCGTGGCCAATCTTTTTCGGCCCTTCAGCCGTCCGGCCTCGGTTTCGCGGAAACAACGAAACGAACCGCTGCAACGAGCTGAAGGAGAACGACGTGTTCACCGCCCAGGAATGGCCACAAGCCACTACTGACGTGACATGCCGAACCGTGGCCACGACTACCCGGGCCAGGGAGGTCAAGGACGTGCCGTGCCGAGCTGGAGACCCCGATCTCTGGTTCGCCGAGAGCCCGGTCCAACTGGAGCAGGCCAAGGCGCTGTGCGCTTCTTGCCCGATCCGCAAGGGCTGCCTGACGGCCGCCATGGATCGGCGTGAGCCGTGGGGTGTTTGGGGAGGCGAGATCTTCGAACAGGGTGTCGTCATCGCCCGTAAGCGCCCGCGCGGTCGTCCGCGCAAGGTCGCGGTCCCGGCATGAATCCGGGAGTGACTTCCCTCCCTCCGGTCGATGTGCTCGATTCGGTTGGTCCTGACACGGGCCGAGCCAACGAACGAGAAAGCAGACGAACCGCCCGCCGTTGCCCGGTGGGCGGCTCGTTTGCGTTGTGCTGCAGTGGTTTCGGGGGTCAGGTTCGCCGGCGCCGGTTCGGTGCCCGGCGGACCGCCAGCCCGTCGGCAACGGCGAGCACGAGTGTTGTGGTGTCGTCGGTGTGCGCCCACCAGCGGTGGCGCACGCCCGCCGCGCAGTAGAAGGTGTCTCCGGTGGACAGCGTCAGCTCCTCGCCGTCGGCGACCAGCGTGATGGTCCCGGCGACCACGTAGATCAATTCATCGTTCTGATGGGTGAATTCGCGCCCGCCCCGGCCGGTTCCGCCGGTGAATTCCAGCGCCCGCAGATCTCGGGCGCCGTGCACCAGCGACCGCACCGAGCCGTCGTTGTCGGTCTGGGCTTGTTCGAGCGTGCCGTCGCCGGCGCGCACGAGCACCGCGCCCGGCGCGTTGTCCGCGGCCGCGAGCAGTTCGGTGGCGGTGGTACCGAGGGCATCGGCGATGCGTTGCAGCGAACGCAGGCTGGTGTTGGTGCGCCCGTTCTCCAATTGACTCAGAAACGATTGCGACAGTTCCGTTTTCGCGGCCATGGTGGCCAGCGTCAGCCGCGCGGCGCGCCTGCGGTCGTGCACGACATCGCCGAGCCCGGCCCATCTGGCCGGGTCGCCGCTCCCGTTCCGCACCAATCCAGCCTCTTCTCCTTCGCTCTGCACATTCTCGGCTGTACGGCACAGAACGCCCGTGTTTGCCGCACGGTGATCCGAACGCTTCCCGTGTGTCAGAAATTGAAGACGGCGACCGTCGTCGCCTGCAGCACGCACATGTTGGAGAAGACGCCGTGATCGCTGACCGGCGCGCCACGCCAGACGCCATCGACGGTGGCGTAGACCGGGTCGAAGTTCTGCGGGCAGCGCGGCGGCACGGTGAAGGCGGCGAGCGCCCGGATATTGCCGTCGGCGTCGGTCAGTGCCCGGCACGCGTCCACCGCGTTCGGATGGGTACCGCCGATCGACGGGGCGCAGGTGAGGGTGACGGCGCGACGTTCGGCGGCGGCGATCGACACCCCGCGGCCCACGGTCAGCGCCAGCACCGAGGGCGCGTCGTCCGCGGCTGCCGCGACGGTCGGCGGCGATACCAGCAGCACCGCCGCGCTGATCGATAGGACGACGATCCGGTTGGTGCAGGACATGACCATCACCCCTCGCCGACGGAGCCGACCCGACCGGATGAGGTTATCCGACCGACCTTGCCGGACCTGGGAACTCAGGTCACCCGGGCCGGGTCGCCCGGCGGGTCAGCTGGCCGTGCGTTCCGCGCTGAAACCGGGCATCCAGGTGCGGACCAGTTGCATGAAGGGCAGTTCGGCGTCCAGCTGGGCGAGGATGCCCACGGACCCGCCCAGCACCCGGAAGATCATCACGTATTCGGCTGGAAGTTGCAGGGCGCGTGCGGTTTTCATCTCCGCGCTGGAGATGTCGGAGGCCTTGCCCGCCACCCGCTGCATCCAGCGGCGGGTGAAATGGAACGAGTCGGACCGGATCGGGTCGGTGAACGGACGCAGGTAGTCCGCGATCTCCTGGTGGGTGACGGTGCGGCCCGGGATGACCCAGCCGTTGTCGTACATCAGGTCGGTGAGTTCTTCGAACCGCTCGTCCACCGCGAGCGCGAGCATCCGGCCGAGGACGGGCGGGAACCCGTTCGGCAGCGGGGCGCAGGCGCCGAAGTCGATGACGGCGAGCTTGCCGTCGCCCAGCATCATGAAGTTGCCGGGGTGCGGGTCGGCGTGCAGCAGCCCGACGGTCGCGGGGGAGGAGAAGTGGAAGCGGCCCATCAGGCCCGCGACCCGATTGCGCAGCGCCCGGCTGCCCTCCGGGTCTTCGGCGCCGGCCTTGATGATCGCCGAGACGGCGGTGCCGTCCAGCCATTCGGTGACGATCACCTTCGGCGCACTGGCCACCACCTTGGGCACCACGATCTCGGCGTGCCCGTCGAAACCCTTCGCGAAGGCACGCTGGTTGGTCGCCTCGTTGCGGTAGTCGAGTTCCTCCTCGGTCCGCTCGGTGATCTCGGCCAGGATCGGCTTCACGTCGGCGCCGGGGATCACCGACGCGATCAGCCCGGTCATCCTGGACAACGTCTTGAGGTCCGCGCGCAACGCCTCGTCCGCGCCGGGGTATTGCACCTTGACCGCGACGGTCCGCCCGTCCGACCAGACCGCCTTGTGCACCTGGCCGATGCTGGCCGAGGCGGCGGGGGTGTCGTCGAACTCTTGGAATCGTTGCCGCCATTGCGTGCCGAGCTGCTGGTCCAGCACCCGGTGCACGGTGTCGGCGGGCATCGGCGGCGCGGCGGCCTGCAGCTTGGTGAGGGCCTCGCGATAGTGCTCACCGAATTCCTCGGGAACCGCGGCCTCCATCACGCTGAGCGCCTGGCCGAACTTCATCGCACCGCCCTTCAGCTCCCCGAGCACGGTGAAGAGCTGTTCGGCGGCCTTCTGGTTCAGCTGTGCGTTGATCTCGGACTTGTCGCCCCCGGCCAGCTTCTTCCCGAATCCCACGGCCGCGCGCCCGGCGATGCCGAGCGGAATCTTGGCCAACTTGGCGTTGCGGGACGAGCGACGGCGCACGATCTCAGACACCTACCCATCATGGCGGAAGGAGCCACTACTTAGCCACGGCAATCTTGAATCGACGCCGCCTGTGGTTGTGAGCCCGGTCACGTGAACCTGTATGCAGCATAGCTCGCACGAGGCCGTCCGGACCATCTCGAAACGTCCTGCGGGGTAACCACCTTCAGGTTTGTTCGCGCAGGTCCACCGTGATTCCGTGACACGAGCACGCGGTGTGCCGCGGCCAGCGCCGCCGGTCGAGCAGGTGCGTATCGAGGTCCAGTTCCAGGGTGCTGTCCAAGATCGCCAATTCCCGCCGGGTCGACATGGCCAGCACCGCCTCGACCTCGCTGACCGCGAGCGCCGCCGTCGCCGCGATCCGGGCCGGCGACGCGTGACCCACCCGGCCGAGCAGCTGCGCGGCCAGATGCGGCCAGTCCGCGTCGCGGTCGGCGCGCAGCAGGTCGGCGCAGCGCAGGCAACTGGTCGCGCCCGGCAGTACCAGCGGGCCGACCACACCGCGCCCGTCGCGGATCCGGACCGGCAGGTGGGCGACGCGATGCAGGCCGAGATCGTCGAGTAGCTGCGGGTCCGGCATCAGCGCGTCGGTCAGCACGACGAGATCGGCGTGCCACGCGGGCACCGGCGGCCCGCTGTAGTCGCGCGAACGGCTCGGCCGCACCCCGAGCTTGCGCAGCCCGGACACGACCGCGTCGGACAGCGGGCCGATACCGTGCACCCGCACGGACCGAATCCGGCCGACTCGTTCCTCGGGGTGCTCGATCATCCCGGCCGCGTCCAGGACCTCGAGCAATGCGATCGCATGATCCGGCTCGATGCCGAGTTCGCCTGCCCGCCAGACGATCTGGGGGCGGGTCTGCATGCCGTCGAGCAGCCGCAGAAACCCGAGCACGGTCTTGGCCGCCAGTCCGGCGGCGTCCAGGACCAGGGCGGTCTCGGGATTCCAGCCGAGTTGGACGACACCGGACGGACGGACCAGCACGGTGATGTGCGGAGACAACAGCGGGCCACGGCGTTGAGCGGTCATGCCGAGCAGTGTGCGCAGCGAGGCTGTCCCGCTCCGCGTCGAATCCTGTGGTTATGCACAGGGATTCGCGGTCACCAACAGGACACTCAGGCGGACTGTCCGCCGTCCTTACCCAGGTCGGGGCCCGACTCGCCGGTGTCCGGGGTGTCCTCCCCGGCCTTGGCGCGCTCGGCCTGCTCCCGCGCTTCGGTCTCGGCCAGCTGCGCCAGCGGATCGTCGAACGCGGTGGCGCCGCCGCCGATCACCGAATCGATGAAGCCGGCGGGAGAGTCCAGATCGTTGGAATCGGGCAGCAGGTCGGGGTGCGCCCACACGCCGTCGCGCTTCTCCATACCCGCATCGCTGGTCAGCCTGCGCCACAGCGCCGCGGCCTCCCGCAACTTACGCGGGCGCAGTTCGAGTCCGACCAGGGTCGCGAAGGTCTGCTCGGCCGGGCCGCCGGTGGCGCGCCGCCTGCGCAGCGTCTCGGCCAGCGCGCCCGCGCCGGGTAACCGATCGCCGACGGCGTCGGTCACCACGACCTCCACCCAGCCCTCGATCAACGCGAGCAGCGTTTCCAGCCGCTCCAGCGCCTGCTTCTGCTCCGGCGTCGTCTGCGGTTCGAACGCGCCCTGCGCCAGGATCTCCTCGATCTTCGAGGGGTCGGTCAGCGCCATCGGGTCGATGCCCTGCGCGGCCTCCTCCAACGCGGAGAAGTCCATCCGGATGCCGCGCGCGTAGTCCTCGACCGCGGCCAGCACCTGCTGGCGCAGCCACGGGACGTGCCCGAACAGCCGCTGGTGCGCGGCCTCCCGGGCGGCGAGGAACACCATGATCTCGCTCTCCGGCTGCTCGAGGCCCGCGCTGAACTCCGCGATCGCCGCGGGCAGCAGAGCCGCCGTGCCGGTCGGTCCGAGCGGTAAGCCGATATCGGTGGAGGTCAGCACCTCTTTGGCGAGCTGGCCGAGGGCCTGGCCGAGTTGCGAGCCGAAGGCGAGCCCGCCCATCTGACCGAGCATGCCGACCATCGGGGCGGCGAACTCCTTGGCCTCCTCGGGCAGCGACGCGGTCCACATGCCCGAGATCTGCTGCGCCACCGGGTCGCACAGCCGCTGCCAGGTGCTCAGCGTCTCCTCGATCCAGTCGTTGGCCGTCCACGCGACGGTCTTGGTGGCGCCCGCGGGTAGCGTGGTCGCGCTGTCGAGCCACAGCTCGGCGAGGTGCGCGGCGTCGGTGACGGCGCCGGCGGTGCTCGCCGTGACCGGCGTGATGGTCGAACCGAGCTGCTGGCGCGCCAGTCGCTTGGCGACGTCGTAGTTCACCGGCCCGGACTGGCCCGACCCCGGCTGGCCCATGCCACTGAGCATCTGGCCGAGCGAGGTCAGCATCTGCCCGAGCTGCGACGGATCGAACCCGCCGCCCGGCCCGCCCACACCGAAGCCGAACGGGTTGTTCGACTCGGGACCGCCCGGCTCGTCACCGCGCTTGCGGTCGTCGTCGTCGCGGTTCGAAAATCCGAAGGGGACGTCACTCATATCCCTTACGTTACGCGTGTGGTGCAGGCTGTTGATGTTCGCGCGGCGCGAAATCGAGGACGCGCGGCGACACGGAATGTTCGCCTCCGGCACCCGGGGAAAGCGGCGATCATTACTGTGGTCCAGGTGAATCGTCGGATCCTCACCCTGGTGGCCGCTCTGATCCCGGTGCTCGTGCTCGGCGCGCTCGGTACTGTGCTCACTGTGCCGTTCGTCGCACTCGGCCCCGGCCCCACCTTCAACACCCTCGGCAAGGTCGACGGCAAAGAGGTTGTCGACGTGCGCGGCACCGAGGTGGACCCGACCACGGGCCATCTCAATATGACCACCGTGTCGGTGCGCGACGGGCTGAGCATCTTCGAGGCGTTCGGTTTCTGGGCGAGCGGCAAGCACGGCCTGGTGCCGCGCGCCGAGGTGTATCCGCCCGGGGTTTCGCGCGAGGAGATCGACAAGTCCAACCAGCAGGACTTCAAGGATTCCGAGGGCAACGCCGAGATCGCGGCGCTGCACTTTCTCAACATGCCGACGGTGGTGCTGCTGCGCAAGGTGTCCGAAGACGGCCCCGCCAAAGATCTGCTGAAGGCCGGCGACGAGATCATCAGCATCAACGGCACGCCGATCGTCGCGCCCAAGGACGTGGTCACCGCCGTCGGCGCGCAGAAGCCCGGCGATGTGCTGACCGTGCAGGTGCGTCGCGAGAGCGCCGAGCAGACCATCCAGGTGACGCTCGGGGAGCGCCCGGACGACAAGGCGAAGGGCTACCTCGGCGTCACGCCGGGCGAGGGCGCCCGCCCGCCGCTGCAGGTGGACTTCAACCTCGCCGATATCGGTGGACCGTCGGCCGGTCTGATGTTCAGCCTCGCGCTGATCGACAAGCTGACCCCGGGCGAACTGGACGGCGGAAAGTTCGTCGCGGGCACCGGCACGATCGATAACGACGGCAAGGTCGGGCCGATCGGCGGCATCCAATACAAGATGATGGCCGCCCGGGAAGCCGGCGCGGAGACGTTCCTGGTGCCCGCCGCCAACTGCAACGAGGCTCGGCAGCGTACCCCCGAGGGGCTGCGCCTGGTGAAGGTCGAGAACCTCACCGGCGCGGTGCAATCGCTGAACGAGATCAACGCGGGCAAGGAGACGGTCAGCTGCGGCTGAGGCCGGCTCACTCCAGCGTGGCGAGCAACGCCTCGATCAGGTTGGGCGCCAGGTTGGGGTAGGTGCGCAGGTCCATGTCGGCGAATTCGTCGGCGTCGTCCTCGGGACGCACCTGCAGCAGGCACAGCGACGCACCCTCGCGCAGCACCGCCGCGAACAGCCGGGCCTCGCGGCGATCGGGATGCGCCTCGGCCGCGGCGCGCGCGGCGGCGTCGGCCGCGTCGTGGTCGGCGAGCAACGGCACCAGCGCCGCGTCCAGGGTGGATTCGGCGTCCGGCGGCAGCACCACGATCTCCTGCACGAGCACGCACCCCTGCACGGCGGGCGGCCAGCTGGTGGTCGCGAGGAACTCGTCGAGTGCCATCGACCCGCCGGTGATGTCGTCCGGGAAAGATTCCTGCGCAACGGGAGTCAGCTCCGCGCCCGCGTCGAGCTGCTCGAGCAGTTCGGGCTGCGCGGCGACCAGGTCGGCGGTGGGTACCAGCGCGAACATCTGCGGCGGTCTGCCCCACCCTTCGGCGTCGACGAACTCGGCCACCTCCCGGACGGAACGGGCGAGGACGAGTTCGGCATGCAGATCTGCAGGGGTCACGGGGGACATCAAATCAAACGGGTCGAACACCGCCGCGCCCGCGCGGCCCAAATACTGTCCGATTCCGTAGAGTGGGGCGCGACGGTCCGGAAGGACCACCCGCAACATCGGACTGCGGCGCGCGGTCGGGGCCACTCGGTGCGCGCGCCGCCGGACCTTGGAGAGTGGCATCGTGGGCATGCGGCCCCCCACCGGCTTACCTTCGCTTTCCCGACGCAGCCGGGTGCTGCTGCTGGCGGCCATCGTCCTTGCGGCGTTGCTGCTGCTCGGGCCACGGCTCACCGACGCCTATACCAACTGGCTGTGGTTCGGTGAAGTCCGTTTCCGCAGCGTATATCTCACCGTGCTGCGGACCAGGGTGCTGCTGTTCCTCGGGATCGCGATCTTCGTCGGTCTGGTGGTCTGGTTGGCGCTGCTGCTGGCCTATCGGTCCCGGCCGGTGTTCGTGCCGGTGGCCGGTCCGAACGATCCGATCGCCCGGTATCGCACCACCGTGATGAGCAGGCTGCGGCTGTTCGGCGTCGGCATCCCGGTGCTGCTCGGCCTGCTGTCCGGTCTGGTGGCGCAATCGAATTGGGTCACCGTGCAGCTGTTCCTGAACAGCAGCGAGTTCGGCCAGCAGGATCCGCAGTTCCATCTCGACGTCAGCTTCTACGCCTTCGAGCTGCCGTTCTACCGGATGGTGCTGAACTGGCTGTTCGTCGCGGTGGTCATCGCGTTCTTCGCCAGCCTGGTGACCCATTACGTGTTCGGCGGCCTGCGGCTCAGCGGCCGCGAAGGCACGTTGACCCGGGCCGCGCGCATCCAGCTCGCCGTGCTCGCCGGACTTTTCGTGCTGCTCAAGGCGATCGCCTACTGGTTCGATCGGTACGAGCTGCTGATGAGCAGCCGCAAGGAGCCCACCTTCACCGGTGGTTCGTTCACCGATATCAACGCGGTGCTGCCCGCCAAGCTGATCCTGCTGTCCATCGCGGTGATCTGCGCGATCGCCTTCTTCGCCGGCATCGTGCTGCGCGATCTGCGGGTGCCCGCGATGGCCGCGGCCCTGCTCGTGCTGTCCTCGATCCTGGTCGGCGCGGTGTGGCCGCTCGTCGTCGAGCAGTTCTCGGTGCGCCCGAACGCCGCGGACAAGGAAAGCGAATACATCCAGCGCAATATCGCCGCGACCAGACAGGCGTTCGGCATCACGGACGACAAGATCGAGTACGTGGACTACAAGGGGGAGAGCAACAAGAACCCCGTCAACGTCCCGGTCGACGCGGCGACGATCGGCAACGCGCGCCTGCTCGACCCGAACATCCTGTCGCCCACCTTCACTCAGCTGCGGCAGCTGAAGAACTTCTACGGATTCCCCGAGGCGCTCGATATCGACCGCTACAACCTCGACGGCGATGTGCAGGACTACATCGTCGCGGCGCGCGAGCTGTCCCCGGCGGCGCTGTCCGGTAACCAGAAGGACTGGATCAACCAGCACACCGTCTACACGCACGGCAACGGTTTCGTCGCCGCGCCGGCCAACCGGGTCAACAAGCCGCAGTCCGAGGATCCGAACGCGACCGGCGGCAGCAGCGACAGCGGCTACCCGATCTTCATGGTCAGCGACCTGTTCACGCCGACCGACAAGCAGCGGATCAAGGTCGACCAGCCGCGCATCTACTACGGCGAGGTGATCTCGCAGGCCAATCCGGACTACGCCATCGTCGGTGCGTCCGAGGGCCAGCGTCCGCGCGAATACGATTCGGACGCAGCGCAGTTCACCTACGACGGCAAGGGCGGCGTGCCGATCGGCAACTGGTTCAACCGGCTCGCCTTCGCCGCCAAGTACGCCGAGCGCAACATCCTCTTCTCCTCGGCCATCGGCCCGGAGTCGAAGATCATCTACAACCGCGCGCCGCGCGAACGGGTGCAGAAGGTGGCGCCCTGGCTGACCACCGACGGCAACGCCTACCCGGCGGTCGTCGGCGGCCGGATCCAGTGGATCGTCGACGCGTACACCACGCTCGACAACTACCCGTACGCGCAGAAGACGTCGCTGGACGGCATCGAAGACAGCGTGGACAAGAAGACCGGAAGGTTGTTGCCGCGCAAGGAAGTCAGCTACATCCGGAACTCGGTCAAGGCCACCGTCGACGCCTACGACGGCACCGTGACGCTGTACGAGACCGACCCCAGCGATCCGGTGCTCAAGGCGTGGCGCGGGGTGTTCCCCGGCGCGGTGAAACCGATGAGCGATATCTCCCCGGAATTGCGGGCGCATTTCCGTTATCCGGAGGATTTCTTCAAGGTGCAGCGCGAAATGCTGACCAAATATCACGTGGACGATCCGCGAGAGTTCTTCACCAACAACGCATTCTGGTCGGTGCCGAGCGATCCGACGATCGAGGGCGGCGGCTCGTTCAACCAGCCGCCGTACTACGTGCTGCTGGGTGATCCGCAGACGAACAAGCCGACCTTCAACCTGACCAGCGCCATGGTGGGTTACAACCGGCAGTTCCTCTCCGCGTACATCTCGGTGCGTTCGGATCCGGACGGCTACGGCAAGTTCACGATTCGGCGTTTGCCGACCGACACCCAGACCCAGGGTCCGCAGCAGACGCAGAACACGATGACGACCGCGCCCGAGGTCTCGCGGGAACGGACCTTGCTGTCCAACTCGAACAAGATCAAGTACGGCAACCTGCTCACCTTGCCGGTGGCCGACGGCGGCATCCTGTACGTCGAGCCGTTCTACAACGAACGCAACACCGGGCCGAACACCTCCACCTTCCCGCAGTTGCTGCGCGTGCTGGTCAGCTACCGCGACGAGGCGGGCAGCGTGAAGGTCGGTTACGCGTCCACGTTGGCAGAGGCGTTGAACCAGGTGCTGCCCGGTGCGGGTGCGCTGGCCACACCGTTCGGCGGTGACCCGGCGACCAGGCCGAAGCCCGGCACCACTCCGCCGGTCGAAGGCACCACGCCGCCGCCCGGCAACAACACCGGCACGCCGCCTCCGCCGCCGCCGGGCGGGGTCACTCCGCCGACCGGTTCGTCGGCGGCGAAGGACGCCGCCGCCGCGGAGCTGAACCGGAAGATCGAGAACGTGCGAAATGCCATGCGCACGGGCAACTTCCAGGACTTCGGGAAGGCGCTGGACGAACTGGACGCCGCAGTGAAGGCATACCAGGACGCCGGGCGCTAGGGCTCCTGCGGCCTGAATCGCACCAGGCTCCAACGGAACACGAAAGCGGCGCTGCTATCCGAACGGATAGCAGCGCCGCTTTCGTTGTGCGAGAACTATTCTCAGCTACCGGCGATCGACTCGATCAGTGGGTTGGTCTGCTGCAGCAGCTGCTGGTACTGATCCTGCAGGCCGTACTGCTTGGCCAGCGCGTCGCCGGCGGACTTGGCCTGCTCGACGTAAGCCTTGGTGGTGCCGGGGGCAGGCAGGGCGGGCGCGGCCGGCGCGGGCGCGGGCTCCGGCTCGACCACGGCTTCCGGCTCCGGCGCGGAGGTGCCCGGGCGCAGGTACTGCCCGCACACCGGCCAGGCGCCGACGCCCTGGGTGGCGAGCACGTTCTCCGCGACGCGGATCTGCTCTTCCTTGCTCGCGGTGTGGGCCGAACCCTGGCCGCCGTTGGCCCGCCAGGTGCTCGGCGAGAACTGCAGGCCACCGTAGTAGCCGTTTCCGGTGGCGATCCCCCAGTTGCCACCGCTCTCGCACTGCGCGACACCGTCCCAGTCATGGGTGGGTGCGGCGGAGGCGGTCGCGGTGGAGAGTGCGAACGGGACGGCAACAAGAGCGCCGGTGACGGCGGCGAGGCCGAGGGCGCGGGCGTTGAACTTCCGGTTCTCAGTCATGTGTGTTTTCCCTCCCTGCGCCTACCGAGCCCGGCGATCCAGCTGCCGGGTCCCTGCCCCCAGGTCGTCGGGGATCCTCGAACCGCGGGGCAGGGTCGCCGGTATTCGTCGGTTCGAGTTCGAGCCCTTCACGGATGATCCGGGCCGTGAACGCACGGTAACGAAGAAATCTCGGCAGATCACATCTTGATAACACACGAATTGCATGAAGCGAATAACCCGAATATTGTTGTTTACGCAGCTCGCAAACGTCATCAACACGCATTCCGGGCGGTCTGTTATAGCAACGTTATGTGTTCGAGATCACTGTTTAATAGTGGTTCAGGTCACGTTTAACCGGTGCGGGCGGTCTGGATTCGGTGCTCTGGGCGTGGCGGAGCGGCGACCTCGATCGGTCCGGCAGGCGAACGAGTGGATTTTCCGGGTAGGTACGAGTCGGTTGCCGAATGCTTTCTCGCATGCTTCGCCAGCCTCGTTTACGGCTCTGACCAGGCGATTTGGCGTCAGCTCTAACCCGTGTGTAATGTTGTGTTCACCGACGCGGGGTGGAGCAGCTCGGTAGCTCGCTGGGCTCATAACCCAGAGGTCGCAGGTTCAAATCCTGTCCCCGCTACTCATGAGGGCGGTCTCGAACGAAAAGTTCGGGACCGCCCTTGTTCTTTGTCCACGGCCTGTCAGGGTGGAAGTCTTGGATCGTCAATCCCGACCGTAGGCAGCCAGGAACAGGTCGATCGCTGATTCGATAGTTGCGGATGCGGGGTCGGTTGAAGGGGCGGTTGCGTTGTAGGTGGGGTCGCGGCGTCCGCGTCGTTGTCGTTGTCGGTCGCGGTGTCGGTCGCGTTGTCGGTGTCGGTGGCGTTGTCGGTCGCGGTGTTGGTGGCGTCGTTGTCGGTGTCGGTGTCGGTCGCGGTGTTGGTGGCGTCGTTGTCGTTGTCGGTGTCGGTGTCGGTGTCGTTGTCGGTCGCGGCGTCGGCGTCGGCGTCGGCGGGCGTCGCGGTGTCGGTTGCGGTGGTGGCGTCCAGCATCCGGGAGTTCAGGGGTGCGCCCACGACCAGCCAGGTCAGCTGTTCGGCGGCGATATCGGGGTCCGGAATCCGCAGTGCGCCGCGGCTGTCCAGTTTCCGGAGGGTGGTGGCGAGGTTGCCGATGTTGCGGACCCAGCTCTGGTGTAGATAGGTCGCGCCGACCTCGGGGTGACGCGCGGCCTCGGCAGTCACCAGACGGCGCATCTCCACCACGGGCGGGGCGAGCACGCCCGCCCGAAGGCCTCGCGCCCAGGCGATCAGCCCCGCACGGACATCCTCGGCCGCCTCGAGCTGCTCCAGGCCTGGCCGCATAGCATCGCGACCCGCGCTCGCCCACTGCTCGACCACCGCGGCGAACAAGCCCGCCTTCGACGGATGTTCGCGATAGAGCGACGTTTTGGATATCCCCGCACGCGCGGCGACCTCGTCCATCGTCGACCCGGCGAAGCCGCGCTCCAGAAACACTGCGCGGGCGACGGCTAGTAGTTCAGTGCCGGACTTGCCCGGCGGCCGGCCGCGGCGTCCACCTGCAGAGCTCATGCGACCCACTTTAGTACTTGACAGTACTAAGACCCCAATCTAAATTTAATACCGCATCGTACTTAAGGAGTTCGCCATGGTAGTCGCAGGTATCGCCGTCGCGGCGGTCGTCTCGTTCGTCATCAGTGCGGTGTTGTACGCGACGCCCCCGGTCGCGGCGCTGGTGTCGCGGACGAGCACGCCGCGGCCCGGCATCGGCCTGCCGGTGCAGATGGCGTTCGTGCTCCTGCGTGGTCTGCTGGCGGCGGCGGTGCTCGCGATTCTGCTGATCATCGGCGATCGACACGGTGTCGGAGCCGGGGCCGCCCTTGGCGCGATCGTGGCGATCCTGCCGGTGACCATCCTCGCCGGGGCGATCGTGCACGAGAACGTGCCGATCCCGACCGCCCTGGTGCACATGACCGACTGGGTCCTCAAACTGATCGTCAGCGGTGTCGTCCTCGGACTGTTCCTCTGATCCCCACCCTCGACAGGAGGCCTCCCATGGCTGCCGGACCCCTCGACGTCACCTTCACCGCCGTCCTCGGAAAAGTCCGCGAAGGCGACACCTGGACGTGCGTGCAACTTCCCGACTCCGCAACGATCTTCGGCACCCGAGGCCTGGTGAAGGTAAAAGGAACCGTAGACGGCGTCCCCTTCACCTCCTCCTTCATGGCCCTCGGCGACGGCACCCACAAGCTCCCCGTCGCCGCCACGATCCGCCGCCGCATCGAAAAGACTGACGGCGACGAGGTCACAGTCCACCTGACCGAACGACTGAACTGACCCCAGCGCCTCACGGCACGCCCGTCATGGGTCCGCCCGCCAGAAGTTCGCCCCCGCACCCCTTCCGTGTTCCCGCACCCGCTTCCGCACGCCGAAGCGGGTCTCACGCCGAAGCGGGTGCGAGAACACGGAAGTGGTGCGGGAAGTTGTAGGCGGAGCGGGCCGCGCTTGCGTGGTGCGTGAAGTCGTAGGCGGAGCGGGCCGCGCTTGCGTGGTGCGTGACGTCGAGTTGCAAGGAGTGGGTGCAGCGGACTCTTGGGTGCCCGTGCCCGTGCCCGTGCCCGTGCCCGTGCCCGTGCCTGCGTGCGTGTCGGTGCCCGTGCCCGTGTGCGTGCCGGTGCCCGTGCCGGTGCCGGTGCCCGGGTGTGCCTGTGCCCGTGCCTATGCCCGTGTGCGCGTCGGTCGTGCTCCTGGTCAAAACGATTCGGCGGTGGACCGGCAGACGCATAGCCGTGCTGAAGCTGGCCGCTGCGAGCGGCACCTCCTCCGCGACTTCTGGGTATCGGCCTCGCATGATGGTCAGCGTGCTCCGGCCAAGAGCGGCCGCGGTCTCGCTTGGCAAATGACCCCATGCTGGTCGCGAGCCGCGTTGCACAGGCGACTTTCCTGATGGCGGCGGGGTGCTGAGCTGTTCGGCGGCACTCGTGATCGATGTGATCGAGACAGCGGCAGACTCACCGTCCAACTGACCGAACGACTGAGCTGATCCCAGTGTCCGTCGCCGGCGCGCCCGGCAGGATCTCGACCCTGTCCGGCGGCACTCGTGCTCGGTATCTCGGTGTCATCGAGGCGGCAGCAGATACCGCGGTGACGGCTGCTCTACCCTGGCCGTCAGCCGCAACCACGGCCGCAGACCTCGACGCGCCGACGGCGACCCGCCACAGTCTCGCTGGACAGGTGATCACCAGGTAATCCTGGCGGCATCGTGCGAGAGGCTTGCAACACCATTACCTGGTGATCAATCGTCCAGTAGTAGTCGCGAGTCGGCGTCCGTGACCGGGCCTGGTGCATAGGATCGGTGATCGTGACCAGTGCTGGATCCGCACCCTCTGCCTATCGGTAGCCGCAAGTTCGATGACCGCAACGGGGTGCCCGTGACGGTCGAAGTCGATCAGCCCGTCTACGACGACGCCAACGGATGCTGGCGTTGCGTCTGGCGGATCGGTGGACTGGGGCGCGGCGTCGAACCGTTCGACGGATTCGGCCTGGGCGAGGACTCGATGGAAGCCCTGATGTACGAGCTGTGGGGTGTGGAAGCGATTCTGAGCAGCCCGAACAACAACCAGCCGGTTACCCGGCACGGCAGTACCGACTTGGGCCTGCCACGGAACTCGACACCCCCGCTGTCCGACGAACTCCCCAACCTGTTCGAGGAGCTACTTCCTCCGCCCAAGTGACAACGAACAACCCGACCGCACCGCGCAGGCGACCTGTTCCGACTTCCCGCACCACTTCTGCGCTCCCGCACTGGCTGTGCCAGGCCAGAACGGGTGCGGGAGCGCAGAAGTGGTGCGTCTGATCGCTGGCTCCGCGCGGCCGCTATCAGCGGGCGCCGAGTTCGGGGCCCGAGGCCGCTGTGGCGAGAAGGCCGTCGATGATGACGCGGAGTTTCCACGTGGCGCGGTCGGGACCGCCAACGGTCAGGAGTGGGCCGAGGGCGTGGATTGTCGGGTACTCATCGGCAGGGAGGGCGGCATAGACCGCGTCGAGACGAGCCCTGGTCTCCTCTTCCGAACCCGAACCCGAACCCGAACCCGAACCCGAACCCGCTCCGGAGCCGGAGCTGGAGCTGGAGCCCACGTAGGTGTTCGAGCCCGAGCTCGGGCTGGGGCCGGAGTTCACGACGGCGCTCGAGGCGGAGCCGTTGTCGGAGTCGGAGTCCGGGCCGGTGTTTGAGCTGGGGCCGGACAGTGAGT
>NZ_BAFT02000104.1 GCF_000308475.2 Nocardia brasiliensis NBRC 14402
GGTTCGCGTACCCGGATGGCACCGCGGCACTGCATGGGGTAGATCTCGAGGTCGCCCAAGGTGAACGTGTCGCGGTGCTCGGACCCAACGGTGCGGGGAAGTCGACGCTGATGCTGCACCTCAACGGCGTGCTCCTCGCGGCATCTGGTGAAGTTCACATCGGCGGAACACGTTTGGGCCGCGAGACCGTGCGCACCATCCGGGAACGGGTGGGCGTGGTCTTCCAGGATCCGGACGACCAGCTGTTCATGCCGACCGTCGCGCAGGATATCGCCTTCGGACCGGCCAATTTCGGCGTGCGCGGGGCGGCGCTCGCCGAGCGGGTCCGGGACGCGCTCGTGGCGGTCGGGATGACCGATCAGGCGCAGCGTTCACCGGCGCGGCTCTCCCTGGGCGAACGCCGTCGCGCCGCCTTGGCCACCGTATTGGCATGCCGTCCTGACGTTCTCGTCCTCGATGAGCCCGCCGCCAACCTCGACCCGGTCGCGCGCCGCGAACTCGCCGAGATCCTGCTCAACCTGCCCACCACGCTGCTCATGGTCACCCACGACCTGCCTTACGCCCACCGCGTCTGCGACCGCGCCGTGATCCTCGACGGGGGCCGGATCGTCGCCGACGGTCCGATCGACAGTGTTCTCGCCGACGCGGAACTCCTTGCCGCCCACCGCCTCAGCTGACGCGGACGGTGCCCGCGCCGCCGCGGTCAGGCTGTCTGTGGGGCGGCAGCCCGGCGGATGTGGTCGGCGAGTGCGGTCAGGGCGGGAGAGGAGGGGTCGGCCTTACTGCCCCAGGCGATCAAGTGGTGGCGGTGGGACCAGGCGTCGGACAGCTCGCACA
This sequence comes from Nocardia brasiliensis NBRC 14402, assembly GCF_000308475.2. GTDB lineage: Bacteria > Actinomycetota > Actinomycetes > Mycobacteriales > Mycobacteriaceae > Nocardia > Nocardia brasiliensis. The sequence goes on from NZ_BAFT02000104.1 coordinate 838, forward strand.
CGTCGAGGGTGCGGTCGGCGTGGATCGCGTTGCGCGGCACGATGGCCAGGCCGACGCCCGCGGCGACCAGCGTGATGACGGTGGTGAGGTTGGCGACGCGGGTGCGGTAGCGGGGCAGCGGACCGCCCTGCACCCCGACGTGCTGTTCGATCCACTGCTGCAGCGACGAGCCGGTATCCAGACCGACCAGGGGATGCTCGGCGACCTCCCGGAAAGTCAGCATCGTTCTGCCCGTGAGGATTCCGCCCGCCTGTCCGATCGCCACGAGCGAACCGTCGCAGAGCGGTTCGACCGTCAGCCCGCAATCGCCTGCCTCGTTGCCGATCACGATGCCGAGATCGGCCGCGCCGTCGGTGAGCATCCGGACCATCTGCGGGGTACGACGTTCCGCGACAACGACATCGATGCCGGGCTGCGCGCGCAGGAACGAGATCAAGGCCCGCGGCACGATCTGATGCATCGCGCCGCCGCCACTCAACAGGGTGAGCGCGACTTCGGGTGAACTCGTGTAACCGGCCAGAGCGCTGTCCAGCCGCGCGGTCTGCCGCAGCACCTCCCGCGCATGCCTTGCCAGCGTGCTACCCGCCGGAGTCGGGCGGACGCCGCGACGGCCACGGATCAGCAGCGGTAACCCGGCCTGATGTTCCAGCGCGCGGATCCGCGCGCTGGCCGATGGCAGGCTCAGATGCATCCGCTGCGCGCCCGCCGTGATGGACCCTTCCGAGACGACGTCGAGGAACAGCCGCAAATCGACCAGGTCGTAGTGCACCACTTCAGCCTAAGGCGCTGCCTGAGGCTGCATGCGTGGATTGCGCATTGTGGGTGATCAGCCCGGTGGGCGACGCTAGGTGTCTGGCGTGCTGATTTCACGCCGCAGACGGATGCGAGACGGAATCGAGTTGGCGTGGTGACTAAACCTGTTGCGAACCCTGGCGAACTGGGGCATGCGCCGGACGAGCTCGATACCGACGTCGTGCGACTACTCCGGGTCTTCGGCCGCCGTGCCTTGTTCTCGGCCGCGCTCGCATTGCTGGCTGGGCAGCAGCTGCTGGCGGTGTTGCTCTTGCTTGCCGGTCTCGGGCTCTTGGTGATACCTGGATCGGGCTGGTCGGAGGGTGAGTCGCCGGACCAGTAGACGCACGGGTCCGGCGACTCAGCTGCGGGCGAACCGATCAGGCGGCGGCGCCGAACCAGTGCGTCAACGCCTCGTGCAGGCTCGGTGCGGCGGTGTCGGCGGGTTCGCCAACCCCCGCGGCCCAGGCGATGTGGCCGTCCGGGCGGATCAGTAGCGCGTCGGCCGGCTGCCGGTCCGTTTTGGCGGCCTGAATCTCGATGCGGTGCAGCCACTTCCGGCCGATCTCGGCGAACTCGGGCCGCTCCGCCAGGACGAGCAGTACCGGCCGCCCGCCGGGCATCAGCCCGGCGACGCTCGTCGCGCCGCGGTCGGTGTGCAGGGCGAGATCGGGGACGAAGGTGCCGGTCAGGACATGGTCGCCGGGCATCGGGTAGCGAATGTCGGTGCCGCCGACCATGGCTCCGATGCGGCGCAGGGCCGGTTCGTCGCCGAGTATTTCCTGGAACACCGAGCGCAGCGCCTCTGCGGCCTCGTCCTGACCGCGGCGCAGCGCGACCTGTGCCCGGGTCTGCAACCGAGCCCGCGCCCCGGCGAAATGACGTTCCTCGTGGTAGGTGTCCAGCAGTCCGGCCGGCGCCCAGCCCTGCACGTCGGCGGCCAGTTTCCAGGCCAGGTTGACCGCGTCGATCATGCCGACGTTGAGCGCGGTGCCGGTGGCGGGCAGCAGGTGTGCCGCGTCACCGGCCAGCAGAACGCGCCCGGCACGGTAGGTTTCGGCCTGCCGATCCTTGAAGGTGAAGCGGGACAGGCGCTTCGGATCCGACATCGGCAGGTCGACGCCGAGCACCCGCCGCACACTGTCGGCGAGTTCGGCGAGGGTCAGCGGCTCGTCGTCGTCATAGTCGGTGGTGTCGTCCTCGACGGTCTGCAGGAACAGTCCGCCCGGATTGGGCGCGAACGCGAACATGCCGCGGTCGGTCCGGTTGAACCCGAAGGGCAACCGGCCGAGTCCGGGGACCTCGATATCGCCGTTGTCGTGCACCGTGACCGAATCCCCTACGGACACTTGGGCAACGCGATTCACCTCCGGGTAGGTGGTGCCGGGGAACCCGATACCGGCGAGCTCGCGGATGCCGCTGCGGCCGCCGTCGCAACCCACCAGGTATCGCGCGGTCAGCTCGTACGGCCCGTCCGGGCCACGCACTTCCACGGTGACCGCGGCCTCGTCCTGGCGCAGTCCGACCACCTGGTGGCCGCGACGGATCTCGGCGCCGAGCTCACCGGCGCGCTCGGCGAGCAGGCGCTCGATCTCCATCTGCGGCAGCGGCACCGCGCGCAGCGGTGGATCGGACAGCTCGGTGAAGTCCAAATGGGTTCCGCCGAAGGGGAACCGGGCGGCGATATGCGGGTTGCCGCTCGCGGCCTCGAAACGGTCGAGGATGCCGCGGTAGCGCAGCACGTCCAGGATCTGGCCGGCGATGCCGCTGGCCTTGGGGACGTCTCGGGGTGCCAGGTGCTTCTCCAGCACCAGCGGCCGGATACCGGCCAGGCTCGATTCGGCGGCCAGCGTCAGGCCGGTCGGCCCGGCGCCCACGATGATCACGTCGATGTCGGTCACGCATTACTCCCAAAAGTCCGCAGTTGATGATTGAGCTCGGCAATTCTGCGGCACACCCCGGGTCTTGCCGCAAGGGCCCCGGTGAGCTATATGTTGAGAAGGGAAGGGATCGACTACTCTCCGTTTTCCCGCAAAATCCTCCACACGGTACGCGAGGCCGCGTTGTGTCCCGTCCTGGCCCCCTGTTGTCCAGTGAGTAGCTGGCGGCATCCGTGGCCAGCGCTCGGTGCCAGATCTCGGCAGTGGGTTCCGGCGTGGAACCGTCGGGAAGTACCAGTATGAGCCGTAAAAAGCTATGATCGGCGTGGATACGGTGTTGTTTGCGACGGTAACGGGCGCGCGCGCCGTCGGTGGTTTCCAACATCGGAGTAGAAGCTCATGGCCGCAGAACCGATCCGCATCGGCGTCGATTCCAGTGTCGCCGAACGCGGTCCGACGGCTCTGCGGATCGCAGTGGGCGGTCAACTGCGCAAATTGCGCGAAGCCCGAGGCATCACGCCGCAGGTCGCGGCGGATCACATCCGTGGCTCGTACGCCAAGATCAGCCGGCTCGAGCTCGGCCGGACCGGCTTCAAAGAACGCGACATCGTCGACCTGCTGGGCCTGTACGGGGTCACCGACACCGAGCAGCGTGACAAGTTCGTCGATCTGGCGCGCAAAGCGAACCAGCCGGGCTGGTGGCACCGGTACAGCGATCTGCTGCCGCAATGGTTCGAGACCTACATCGGCCTCGAGGGCGCGGCTCGCACGATCAGAACCTTTGAGGGACAACTGGTTCCGGGCCTGCTGCAAACCGAGGACTACGCCGCGGCCGTCGTCGCGGTAGGCCACCAGAACAGCGAAGCCGTGCGGCGCGCCGAACGGCGCGGCTCTGGCCAGCGCATCGATGTACAGGCGGCGCGCCGGGTGGAGCTGCGCACGAAACGCCAGGAGATCCTCGACGTGCCCGGCGGGCCGATGCTGTGGGCGGTGCTGGACGAGGCCGTGCTGCACCGCCCGGTCGGCGGTAGGCACGTGCAGCGCGCGCAGCTCGAGCACCTCATCGAGATGTCGGCCAAGCCGAGTGTGACGATCCAGGTGCTGTCCTACCGGACCGGCGCGAACGCGGCGGCGGGCAGCTCGTTCACGATGCTGCGTTTCGCCGAGCGTGAGCTGCCCGACATCGTCTATCTGGAACAGCTCACCACCGCCCTCTATCTGGATCGCCCGGAAGAGGTCCGGCTCTACCGCGAAGTGATGGACCGGCTCGCCGTGCAAGCCGAAACCCCGCAGCGATCTCGGGACCTCATGATCGCCGCGGCGGCCGAACTCTGAGTCCTGTCCGCGGCTGCGCCGCCTAGGCGGCCTCGGCGAGGAAGGCGGGCTGACCATCCCTCCCGGGAACGTCCACAACGCGCGCCGGTGACCGGTGGGTGAAATTGTGGAGACGAGGTGGGGCGGGGGGTAGTGGTGGGGGTGCGGTGTGCGTCATCGTGGACTGCGGCGGCCCGGCTGACTGCTTGCTTGTGTAGGTGAGCGGTCAGATGTGCTGGGGCGCTGTGGGTTTGATGGTCGCAGCGTGGACGGGGCGGAGCGGGTCTGATGAGTTTGTATCTCCCGGAGGAACTCCGCTGGCTCGGCTGGATCGCCGGATCGAGCTGGCCCGACGGTGACGAGGATGCCATGTGGGCGATCGCCGCGGCCTGGAAAACCGCGAGCGAGGAACTACAGGCCCAACTTTCGCAGATCGATGCGGCCGAGAAGGACACGATGCTCGCCTATCCACAGGGCGCGGCGAGCGAGGCGATGGGGCGGCTCTTCGACGGGCTCCGCAGTGGCGACCAGTCCTTGGAGTCGCTGGCGCAACTGCTACAGCAGATCTCGGACTCGACCTTCGATCTGGGCACCCAGCTGCAGGCGACCAAATTGACCATCATCATCTCGCTGTGCTGGCTGGCCATGGAAATCCTGTGGGCCTGGCTGTTTCCGCCGACCGCGCCCGCGGTCGAGGCCGCGGCGGTCAGTTACACCCGCTCGTTCCTGCGGGTGTTCGAGGACATGGTGCAGAACGCGATCACCAGATTGGCGCGCAAATTGGGCGCCTCGGCCGAGAAGCGGTACTTCTGGAAGTCGTTGGCGGGTGGGCGTTTCGTGCTGCCGACCGCGAAGGGCTGGGGCGTCTACACGGTGAAGGTCGGCGAAAGCGCCCTCACTTCAGGGGGACTGAACGCGGCCGTACAGCTCGGTCAGATGGCGGACGGGAAGCGGCGGCACTTCGACGGCAAGGAATTCGGCGTATCGGTGTTCGCCTCGGTGGCGAGTACCCTGCCCTCGCGCGAGTTCGCGCGCTACCTCGGCCGGGGGATCGACAAGTTCGGGGCGCGCTCGCTGGACAACGTGTGGGGCCGCACCGGACGGGGTGCGTTCATCGGCGCGGCGTCCGGCGTGGTGGGCTCGGCGACGGGCAATCTCGCGGTGGGGGTGGCGACCGGGGACTGGTCGTCGTTCGCGTCCCCGAACGGGTGGGTCGGCGGTATCGCGCGTGGCGGGCTCGTCGGCGGTGCGCGCGGCGCTTTCGCCAAGTCGAGCCCGATCTCGTCGTCGGATGTGCGGTACCCGCTGTGGATGCACAAGCCCGGCGCTCCGCGCAGCCCGGCGTCCGACGCGGCGAGTCGCGGGGGTTCGTCGGTGCACGACGGCTCGAGCCGCGGGTCCGGCGGATCGTCCATTCCGTTGCGGTCCTTGAACGGAAACGGCGGTAGCCGTGCCGGTTCGACCACGGAGGGGTCGTCGGTGTCGGGCGGTCAAGGGACACACGGGGGTTCGCAGCGCAACGGTACCGGGGGGAGCCACGCCACATCGGTCACCGGTGGGCCGGTGGGCACCAGTGGTCAAGGGACACAAGGCGGTTCGCACAACGGTGGCAGCAGCGGCGGCTCGCGGGCGGCCGGTTCGTCCGGTGCCGGCGGCAGTTCGCACGGCACGGATCCGGCGCGCTCGGTGACCGAAAGCGCAGTCGGATCGCAGCATTCGCAGCCGTCGGTGCGCGGCTCGCAGGGCGGACCGCCCGCGGTCCATCCGGCCGACGGCACGTCGGTGCGGGGCGAGACGAACAGTCGCGCGAGCGCGGACGGTGACGGCCGGTCCGTGCACAGCGACGGCCGCGGCACCCTCGACAGCGACGGACGGCCTTTTCACACCGGTCACACCGGCCGGGCGACGGTCGACAGCGAAGGGCAGTCGTTCCACACCGCGCGGGATCCCATCCATTCGGCGCGGGAGTCCCTCGGCAGTGGCCCGGCATCCGTGCACGGGTCCACCGGTGGTGGTTCCGTGGTTTCTGGTGGCGGTAGTCAGGCGTCGGTGCACGGGTCCAACGGTGGCGGGTCCGTGGTCTCAGGCGGTAGCGGTCAGTCGTCCGTGCAGGGGTCAACAGGGGGTGGCTCTGCGGTCTCAGGTGGTAATGGTCAGCCGTCCGTGCACGGGTCTGCCGGTGGCGGTTCTGCGGGCACGGGCGGTGGCGGTCAGTCGTCGGTGCATGGATCCAACAGCACCGCAGGGTCTTCGGGGCGTAATGGTTTTGTGCCACCCACCTCGTGGCAGTCCTCGGTCGACGGCGGTTGGCGGCCGCCGAGCAGTCACGGCTCGGTAGTGGACGGGAGTGCACCGGCGTCACCCGGGCGCGCCGCCACGGCGGGCACCGGATCGCCTGCGGGCAGCCCTGTTCCGGGCGGTTCGGTGCAGGGCGGATCCGTGCAGGGTGGTTCGGTGCAGGGCGGATCGGCCGGTCAGCATTCGAACGGTTCCGATGGGTCGTCCAATGCGGGCTCCTCGATCACCGGCCCGCCGTCCGGCCGGAGTGGTGCCACGCCGGGTGGTGGCACGAACAACCCCGGCACGCAGGGCAACCCGGGCAGTGCAGCACAGGAGCCGTTCCTCGGACCCGGCAAGGACATGAAGAGCAAGACCCGGCCGAAACAGCTGCCGCATTGGGCTCCGCTGCCGCGGCCGTTCCACGGCCCCGAGGCGCCGGACAGCTCGGTGTGGGTGCTCGAACAGACCGCGCCCGACGACGCAGTACCCGGCACAGACGACGAAAAACCGCCGGTGGACGTGCCTTTCAAGCTCTGAACGAACTCGTGATCACATGGAGAGGGATCAATGGTGGCCGACAAGGTCGAGGTCGACACGAACCAGTTGCGCCGGGCCGCAGGCGACTGCGATCGGATCCACGACAGCATCTCGCGGACGCTGGGCACCCTTCGCGCCACGGTGGCCGGTTCCGGTACCCCGTGGGGCAAGGACAGTTTCGGCAACAAGTTCGCCCAGGGGGACAAGGGCTACCTCGCCGCCAGAGCGAACCTGCTCGCGGCGATCGATCAGATGTCCACCACCTTCGCCGATTACGCCACCGGCCAGCGGAACGCCGCCGACCAGATGGACGCGATGGACGCGGCGAACGCGGGCCGCTGACCGGGCCGGAACGCACAGTGCATCGGTAGGCGCTGTTCTCCGGGCGGACCGATGTCATTGCGGCGGCGTGGTATCCGCGCTGCAGCTAGGGTGACGGTGTGGAGCAGGACGTGCGGAGGGTGCATGCCTCGTCGTTCGGCGCGGCCGCGCAGGCGTACGCGGCGCACCGCCCGGACTACGCGCCCGCCGCGGTGCGTTGGGCGCTGGAACACGCGCCCGGGCTGCGGGTGCTGGACCTCGGAGCCGGAACCGGCAAGCTGACCGGCACTTTGACAACCTTGGACGCCGATGTCGTCGCGGTGGAACCCGATCCGGCGATGCTGGCCGAATTGCGCCGTGCCCTGCCCTCCGTCCGTGCGCTGCCGGGCAGCGCCGAGTCGATTCCGCTGCCGGACTCCTCCGTCGACGCGGTGCTGGCCGGTAATGCCATGCATTGGTTCGATATGGGTGTCGCGGGTCCCGAAATAGCCAGGGTCCTCGTGCCCGGCGGCATTCTGGCCGGACTGTGGAACGTCATGGACGACCGGGTCGATTGGGTGGCCGGACTCGAAAAGGTCGGTGGCGCCGCCGCGATCGGCCCGCGGGACACCCGCACCAGCTGGCGGGCCGCCACCGCGACCTTGCATCTGCCCGGCCCGGCCCTGCCCGCGCGATTCGGTGCGCCGGAGCAGTCCGAGTTTCCGCACGGCCAGCGGCGCACGGCCGACGCCCTCGTCGCGACGCTGGCGACGCGCGCGGGCATGCTCGTCATGCCGGAACCGGAACGCGCGGACGCCCTCGGCCGCATCCGCGCGTTCCTCGCGAGCACACCGGAGACGAGCAGTGCCGAGTTCGTCCTTCCGCTGCTGACGGGCGTGCTACGCGTCCGGCAGCTGTGCACGTGACCGAGACCGCTCCGGAAAGCGGATCCTGAACGAGCGCAGAGCGTTTCACCGAACCAGTGCGATGTTGCTCATATGTCGCAACACCCGTCCCAGCACCGCGGGAGCGAGGAGCGTGTCCGGGGTTGCGGTCAGTTGGAGCACGCTGACGACGGCCGCTGCCACCAGGTCGTCGGTCGCGGCCGCCCGCGCCATGCGTGCGATATAACGGTCGAGCACTCTGCTCTCGAGGGTCGGTGCGACACCCGACGCCGGGAACCGCGAATCCATCCTGGTCGCGAATGTCCAAGCGGCCTCGACGGGGTCGGCGACCGCGCGAAAGAACTGCTGTGCCAGATCGTTCGGGCCCGCTTCGAGTAGCTCACGCAGGATCACGGCCGACCTGGCGGCCATCGACATGCCTTGCCCGTGCACCGGATTGAAGCTGCACACCGCGTCGCCGAGGACCAGATATCCGGCCGGGAACTCGTCGAGTTCTTCGTAGTGGCGGCGGACACTGGCCGGGTAACGCATCTTGACCGGATCGCTGATACGCGTCGCGGTGCGCAGGAAGTCCGCGAAATCGTCGGTGGGCAGCGACTGCGCGAAAGCCAGGAGGGCGTCGTCGTCCAGCGGCGGTTGTGCGCCGAAGAGGCCGCCGATGGTGAAGATGAATTCGTCGTTCTCCTGGGCGAGCAGGAACACGCCGCGTGGTGACCCGGGAAACGGGCTGACAATGGTGCCGGGCCGGCCGTTCAAGTGCTGTGGCTCGCGTCGGTACGAGCGTGTCACATAGGTCGTGTCGACGGTCATCTTGGATTCCCGCGGCGGCTGGAAGCCGAGCTCCGCCAACCAGATGGCGGACCGACCGCCCCGGCCGCTCGCGTCCACCACGAGATCGGCCGGCAGCAGGGTGGGCGTGCCGCCGCGTGCCTGCGATGCCAGCAGCACACCGGTCACGCGGCGTCGGTCCGTCGTCGTGACCGGATTCAGCACGGCACAGTTGTCCACGAACGTGACGTTCGGCAGGACGGCAACCCGGTCGCGCACGATCGATTCGAGCAGGGCACGGCTCGACACCACACCACGTCCACGTTGCGGTGGCGCCTGGATGCGGTGTCCGTCGAGGTACCAGTGGACACCGGACCAGAACGGAACGGCGCCGGCGCGCACCATATCGTCGCCGAAGCCGGGAAACAGGTGCTCGAGGGCGATCGCGCCGCCGGCGAGCAGGGAATGGACGTGCTTGTCCTGCGGCACGGCCCGCCGGTGCCCGGCACCGGCTGGGAGCACATCCCGCTCTACGACCGTGACTTCCGCGAAGGTGTCCGAAAGTGCCTGCGCGGCAGCCAGTCCGGCGATGCTCGCGCCGATCACCACGGCGCGGTCGGTGTTTTCGATCGTTGCTGTCGCACTGCTCATTCGAGCTGGTTTCCGTTCCGTTCGTCTCGGCGGCCAGCAGCCTGTCGATAAGGGCGTCTGGCGTGACGCCGGGGTCTCGTGTGCCGGGGGATGGCCGCACGAAACCCGCTGGTCGTAGGCAACGGTATTGCGGGACAAGGGGTTCGGGGCCGGGCCGAGCGGCTGAATGAGTCATCCGATCGGCCGGAACATCCCGGCGGGTGGTGCGCGTGCCACTGATGCGGCCGGGTGCCGGAGGTGTCCGGACGGGGTGGGGGATGGACCGGTGGGTTGATGCGTGCGGCGGGCACCGGTGCCCGGTGGGCTCCGCGGCGACATGGCGTCGGCTAGATTCTCTCCGGGGTCGTGGCACGGATTCGGGTGCCCGGTCCGTCAGGTGTCCGGGGAGGAACGTCGTGGTTTTGCAGCCGGGAACTCGGTTCGCCGGGTTCACCATCGAGCGGGTGCTCGGTGCGGGCGGAATGGGCACCGTGTATCTGGCCCGGCACCCGCGGATGCCGCGGCGGGTGGCGCTGAAGGTGCTCACCGACAGTCTCCACGCCGACCGGAAGACGCGCTCGGCCTTCGATCGGGAGGCGCGCCTGGCCGCGGGGCTGGAGCACCCCAACATCGTCTCGGTCTACGACCGCAGTGCCGCCGACGATCCGGCGCTGTGGCTGGCGATGCGCTACATCGACGGCGGCGACGCGGCGGGCCTGCTCGGCGGTCATCCGGACGGGCTCGCGCCGGAGCGAGTCGTGCGGTTGCTCACCGACGCCGCGCACGCGCTGGACTACGCGCACGCACAAGGGGTCCTGCACCGCGACGTGAAGCCGGCCAACCTGCTCATCGAGCACGACGCCCGGCACGGGGAACGGGCGGTGCTCACCGATTTCGGGATCGCACGCACGCTCGACGACACGGTGACGTTGTCCGGCATCGCCGCCACCTTCGCGTACGCGGCGCCGGAACGTTTCAGTGACGCGGTCGCCGATCATCGCGCCGACGTGTATTCGCTGGGTTGCACCCTCTTTCAGCTGTTGACCGGACAGCATCCGTTCCCGCGCAAGGACCAGGCGGCCGTGATCGGCGCGCACCTGGCCGCCCCACCGCCCACCCCGCGCGAGCGCCGGCCCGAACTTCCCGCCGCTCTCGACACCGTCATCGCCACGGCCATGGCGAAGTCCCCTCGGGACCGCTACGACAGCTGCACCGCTCTCGCCGAAGCAACCGCCCAAGCCCTCGCCCCGACCTCGCAGCCCGTGGAAACCCCACGGCCGGGGCCTTTTTCCGGCAGCGCTCGCCACGAACCGGCACCGGCAACCTTCGTGTCCGGCTCGAATGCGGTCCCTCTCGCAGCGGGCGACGGCGCGCAGGTTACGCGCCCCGCGAACGCGGAGCCGCGAACCGGCGACAACGGATCGGCTCGATCGACCCCGACGGTCGCCAACCGCTTCGGCGGGGCGGCCGCCGATGACGGCCTGGCTCGGACTACCCCGACCGTGATCGGAAACGCGGCGGTGGCGCCTCCGCTGGACGGAACCGATGCGCTGGTGGCGGAGCCCGTCGATCACGGTGCCGCAGCGTCGGTTTCACCCGACCGCGATGGTGCGGCGCGGTCGGCACCGACTGTTGCCAATGGCGCCGCCCAGGTGGTATCCGCGCCGAGCGGTGAGGTGGTGACGTCTGTTCGGCATGGGGCCGGTCGAGCGGCAGCGGCTCAGCTGCCGGAGGGGACACGCTCCGCGACGCCCGGAGGTGCGAAATCCCTGTCGGGGGAGCGGGGTTCGGGGAAGCGGCGGCGGATCGCGGTGGGGCCGGGGTGCTGGTGACCGGGGTGGGCGTGGTCGTCGGGGCGGTGTTCGCGGTGCGCGGCGACGACGCCTCACCTGGACAGGGGGCGACGACCTCTGTTGTGCGGCAACAGGCTACGTCGAACCCGCCCACTCCGGCAACAACGCTCACACCGACTACCGTCGCTGTGACATCGGCACCGTTGCCCGCGGATGCCCCGCCGCCGGACGATGTCGCGCCGTCCGGCGACACTCTGTCACCCGCGCAACCGGCGCCGCCGGTGCTGGCGCCGCCGGTCCAGCAGCGGCCGCAGCCGCAGCAACAGCAGGCGCCGCCGGTGGTGCCGCAGACCCGAGTTCACCAGTGGCCCGGGTGAACTCGGGGCGGCGTCAGCCCGCGTTCGAGGTGCAGATGGTGTCGAGAATGAAGGCGGGTTTCACGATTTCCAGCAACGGCGTGCCGACGTTCGGGCCGGCGAGCCGTAGCGCGTTACCCTCCGCCTCGGCCGCCGTGCGGCCCGTGCCCGCGAAGTACATGGGCGAGGTGCCGAGCGGGGTGCGCCCGTCGACTTCGGCGACCGCGCCGCATTCGTTGTGGATCCGGGCCACGATGTGGCACACCCCGTCACCGCAGGCCGCCAGGGCCGCCTGGTCCGCCTCGAATTGGGTCGGATAGTCGGTGGCCTCACCGACTTTCATGGGTGCGACGGCGATGGATCCGTACAGATCTCCGGCCGCGGTAGCGGTGCCCGCACCGCTGCCGAGGATGGCCCAGGTGACGGCGGACACGGCCATGACCGCGGCGAATTTGCTCGAGACCGTCATGCGCTCGCCCTCATCCCGCGTTCGACGTACAGACGGTGGCCCGGATGAACGGGTCCAGGTGCATCGAACTACCCAGGGCCAGGCCCATCATGGTGCCGAACGGGGTATGGGGCACCTGCGCGAGGGCCATGCGCTCGGCATCGGCGGCCGTCGCGCCCGTGCCGTAGTAAAACGTGGTCACCGGCCCCCACAGCCCGCGTGAATCGAATTGGGCCGCAGCGCCGCAACTGTTCTTGATCTGCAATTTGATCGTGCAGTACGCGACACCGCAGGCGTCCTTGGCGGCCTGGTCCGCGGCCGCCTGGGTCGGATAGTCGGTGACGTAGCCGATCTGATGTGTGCCGACGGCGATCGCGCCGTAGAGATTTCCCGCCGCGTGCGCGGGCCCGGCCGCGGCGCCGGCGATCGCGCCAGCCATCGGAATCACCATGGCCAGCGCGGATTTTCGTATCGAAGACATGCAAACAACCCCCGAGGTCGGACAGCAAGTACCGAGCGATCATTGCGGTAATCGCGCCGACTGTCCAGCCCGAGCGCGTGCATCGAATCGCAGGCCCCGCACCGGAGCCTGCGATTCGACCGGTGTCACATCGGATACACGGCGTGCTTGCGAGGGTTGAATTCCGGCTTGACCGTGGGCTTTTCGCGCAACAGGCGCAGTGCGTGCCGGATTTCCAGGCGGGTGCGGGAAGGTTCGATGACGGCGTCGATGTACCCGCGTTCGGCGGCGATCCACGGTGTCGCGATCGTCTCGTTGTAGTGGTTGACCATGAATTCGCGCGCGGCGGCCCGCTGTTCTTCCGGCACCGCCGCCAGTTGCCGCTTGCCGATGAGATCGACCGCGCTCTCCGCGCCGATCACGGCGATCCGGGCCGTCGGCCAGGCGAAGCTGATATCGGCGCCCACCTGCCGGGCCGCCATCATGCCGTAGGCCCCGCCGTAGGACTTGCGCACCACGAGATTGATGATCGGCACCGTGGCCTCGATGATCGCGCGCGGGACGCGTCCGCCGCGGATGATCACGCCGTTGGCCTCCTGTTCGAGGCCGGGCAGCACGCCGGGAGTGTCGACGACGAACACCAGCGGAATGTTGAACGCGTCGCACAGCCGGATGAAGTAGGTCGACTTGTCCGAGCAGGCGGCATCGATCGAACCACCCAGTACCAGAGGCTGATTGGCGATCACGCCGACCGGCACGCCGTCGACCCGGGCGAAGCCGGTGATCAGGTTCGGCGCGAACGCCGCACGGATCTCGTGGAATTCGCCGTCGTCGAAGATCCGCAGCAGGATCTCGTGCATGTCGTACCCGGTCCGGTCGGAGTCGGGGATGATCGTGTCGAGTTCCCGGTCGGTGGCGGTGATCTCGGGCTCCAGGCCGGGATTCACGATCAGCGGCTGTTCGAGGCAACTCGTCGGCATATAGCTCAGGTACTGCCGGGCCCACTCGTAGGCCTGCTCTTCGGTTTCGGTCACGTGATGCAGGGTGCCGCGTTCGGCCTGCACCTTCGCCCCGCCGAGCGCTTCGGCGGTGATGTCCTCGCCGTTGACGGCTTTGATCACCTCCGGGCCGGTGACGAACATGTAGGAATCCTGGGTGCCGATCAGTACGTCGGTGTTGATCGGCCCGTACACCGAGCCTGCCGCGCACTTGCCGAGGATGATCGAGACCTGCGGGACATAGCCGGACAGTTTCTCCAGCACCCGGGAGATGTCGCCGAACGAGGCGATCGAGCCCACCGCGTCCTGGATCCGCGCGCCGCCGGAGTCGTTGATGGTCACCACCGGGCAGGCGTTGTCGAACGCGAACTGCAACGCACGCATGAACTTTCGCGCGGAGGTGATGCCGACCGAGCCGCCGTATACGGTCTGGTCGTGCGCGATCACCACCACCGGCCGCCCGCCGATCAACCCCCGTCCGGTGACCAATCCGTCGCCGTAGAGCGCGTCCTTCTGATCGGGTTGCCGAGCCAAGGCGCTGGTCTCGATGAACGTTCCGGGGTCGAGCAGCATGTGCACTCGCTGCCGGACGCTGGGAATACTTTTCTTCTCCCGCTTGGCGATACCGGCCTCGCCCGCCGGCTCCGCAGCGATCGCCAGGATCTTGACCAACTCATCCAGCTTCGCCTGGGTATCCACCACGCTCGCCGCCACCTTCCTCACCAACTGTCGTGCTGTCGTGCAGACGCGACGTTAAGCGGTGTGGACACCGGCACGGACCATCGGCCCCCATATGCGGGACAGGTCACAGTCGCGACCCGATTCCTATGGCCTCGCGAACAGTCGGAACGCGGTGTTGTCGGTGGTTATGGGTAGCGTCTGGTGCTGTGGAAACTGGGGAACGTATCCAAGAGCTCGCGGACCGCATCGTGGCGCTGCGCGACGCTTATTACCAAGGCGCGCCGCTGGTCGCGGATGCCGACTACGACGCGATCGAGGACGAGTTGCGGGCGCTGCTCGAGGCGCACCCCGACCTGGCTCCCGATCCGAACCCGCTGGAGCAGGTCGGCGCACCCGCGGTGCTGCACGCCCCGATCCGGCATGCGCGGCCGATGCTCTCACTGGAGAAGGCGACCAAACCCGAACAGGTCGCGGCGTTCTTCAACCGGTTCCCCGGCCAAGCGGTGGTGGTGATGCCGAAGCTCGACGGGTTGTCCCTGTCGCTGGTCTATACGGACGGGCGGCTGCAGCGTGCCGTGACCCGCGGCGACGGCACCACCGGTGACGACGTGACGATGCTGGTGCGCGCGCTGGTCGACGGCGTGCCCGAGCGGATCGAGGTGCCCGGGCGGGTGGAGGTGCGTGGCGAGGCGGTGATGCTGCGCTCGACCTTCCTCGCCTACAACACGGCCCATCCGGACAAGCCACTGATCAATCCGCGCAACGCGGCGGCGGGCACGCTGCGGGCCAAGGATCCGGCCACCGTCGCCGAACGACGCTTGCAATTCTTCGGATTCGATCTGGACACCTCCGAGGGCGGCGCCGCGGACGATCTGGGGGAGGGCCTGCGCGCGCTGGGCGTCGCCGGAGCGCAGATGCGCCTGTGCGCCGACGCCGAGCAGGCGCAGGCCGCGATCACCGCGATCGAACAGGGCCGCAACGAACTGGACTACGACCTCGACGGCGCGGTGCTGCGACTGGCCGATCGCGAGGCCTACGCGGCGGCCGGTACCCGGTCCAACTCGCCGCGCGGCGCGCTGGCGTTCAAGTTCGCCGCGGAGGAGAAGACCACGTTGCTGCGCGAGGTGATCTGGGACGTCGGCAAGACGGGCAAGATCGTCCCGGTCGCGTGGCTGGAGCCGGTGTTCGTCGGCGGCACCACGGTCACCAAGGCCACGCTGGCCAACCAGGAGGTGATCCGGGCCCGCGACATCAAGGTCGGCGACACCGTGCTGGTGCGGCGCGCCGGCGATGTGATCCCGTTCGTCGCGGGCGTGCTCGACGCCGCGGCACGCACGGGCGAGGAGCTCGAGATCGTGCCGCCCACCCGCTGCCCGTCCTGCGGGCAGCCGGTGACCGAGCAGGGCAACAGCCGGGAGTTGTTCTGCACCAACGTTTCCTGTCCGGCACAGACGGTGCGCAGGCTGATCCACTGGGCCTCGCGGGCGGCTGCCGACATCGACGCGATCGGGCAGGTGTGGATCGAGCGTCTCGCCGAGGCGGGCATGCTGGAGAATCCGTCGGATTTCTACACCCTCACCAAGGAGCGGCTGCTCGAATTCGATCGCGTCGGCGAGGTCTCGGCCCAGCGCATGATCGACTCGATCGAGACCAGCAGACAGGTCGGCCTGCGCCGTGCGCTCATCGGGCTGGCCATCCCGATGGCGTCCGACGGCACCGCCGCGCGGTTGGCGCGCGCGGGATTCGGTTCGCTGGAAGAGGTGGCCGACGCGGGCGAGGAACGCCTCGTCGCGGTGGAGGACATCGGGCCGAAGGTCGCCGCGTCGCTGGTCGCGCACCTGACCCGGCTGCGGCCCGAACTGGAGCGGTTGCGCGCGGCGGGCGTCTCCCTGGACGTGCGCGCCGAGGACCTGCCGCCGGTGATCGCGGCGGGCGCACCGCTGGCGGGCAAGACCGTGGTGATCACCGGCGCGATCAGCGACCCGCGCTCGGGGGAGAAGGTCGCCCGGCCGACGTTCCAACGCCTATGTGAACAGGCGGGCGCGACGGCGGCCTCCTCGGTCTCGGCGAACACGGACCTGCTGATCACGGGGGCCGGCGTGGGCGACAGCAAACTGACCAAGGCGGAGAAGCTCGGGGTCGAGGTGGTCGATCAGGGGAAGATTTGGACCCTGCTGATCGACGCCAAGATCGTCTGACGCCGCGCCCGGCGGCGGTCCCCGGGCGCGAATGTTCCATCCATCCGGGGTCGTGCTACCCGGCCCGTCGAGCCGAGCTCATTGGCGCCGGTCGGCAGCTTCATCTCCAATGGGCACGCGCGGTTACCGGTCGCCCTCGGCTCCGCAGCGATCCGGTTCATCGGCTCGGATAGTGTTGTGACGCATTCGGATTGAGCGCGTCACTGCGGGAATTCACCGGCTCGCGCCCATACTCGGTGCTCCGGCAAGAGTCCGGTGAGCGCGTCGAAGGCCGAGCCGATGGTGTCCGCCGCCGCCACACCGGCTGAATCCTCGGCGATGCCCGCCGAGCGGATCGCGTCGGTGCCCGCCGAGGTGTAGGCGATGGCCTTCAGGTGGCGGTGTGCTTCTTGCAGCAGCAGCGGCAAGCGCAGATCCGCGGCGGTGCCCGCGATGAGGAGGGCGTCGAATTCGATGGACCGTGCGGTATCCAGGGTGCGTGAAATGGGGACCTGCCGTGCGCCCTTGCCGAGTTCGCCGCCGTGCGGGGCGATGACCAAGGGCGTCATCGACTGGTCCGCGATCGCGGCGACGGTGCGGGCGAGCTCCGCCGGGTCGGTCGTGTCGTCGGCGAAGACGCCGATGATCCGCCCGTCCGTCGGCCACTTGCCGCCGAGTTGTGAGAGTGCGGGCGACACAGCGACTTTGACCTTCTTGCTCGGTTTGCCGTCCAGCGGCAGGCCGAGTCCCTGCGCAACCGTCGCGGCCAACTGCTCGTCGATCTGGCGCAGCACCGTCACGGCGCGCTGTTTGATCGCCTTCTCGTAGCATTTGCCGAGTTCGAAGGTGTAGGCCTTGGCGACGTGCGCCTGCTCGATCGGGGTGAGACTGGCGTAGAAGAGCCGAGCCGAGCTGAAGTGATCGTCGAAGCTCCGGGGTGCCTCCCGGACCTTCTTTCCCGCAACGGCTTCGGGATATTCGATCAAGGCGGCGTCCTTGTTCCCGGCGAGGAACGGGCAGCCACCGTCGAGACTGTTGGGCCGGTACGGCGCGACCCCGGAATGTATTGCGGTCTGGTGCATTCCGTCGCGGAACATATCGTTCGTGCCGACATGCGGCCGATTGATCGGCAGCTGCGCGAAATTGGGACCGCCGAGGCGGGAGATCTGGGTGTCCAGATACGAGAACAGGCGGCCCTGCAGCAGCGGGTCGTCGGTGTGGTCGATACCGCGCACGAGGTGGCCCGGGTGGAACGCGACCTGCTCGGTCTGCGCGAAGTAGTTGGTCGGGTTGGCAGTGAGCGTCATCGTGCCGATGATCTGCACCGGCGCCAGCTCTTCGGGCACCAGCTTGGTGGGGTCGAGCAGATCGATGCCCTCGAAGGTCTGTTCCTCGGTGTCCGGAAAGACCTGCACCCCGAGATCCCAGCGCGGGTAGGCGCCGGACTCGATGGCGTCGGCGAGATCGCGCCGGTGCATGTCCGGATCGACACCGGCGGCGATCTGGGCTTCTTCCCAGAGCAGCGAGTGCACGCCGAGTGCGGGCTTCCAGTGGAACTTCACCAGCACCGTCTTGCCGCGCGCGTTGACGAGCCGGAACGTGTGGACGCCGAAGCCCTCCATCATCCGGTACGAACGAGGGATGCCACGGTCGGACATGTTCCAGAGGGTGTGCGCGGTGGCTTCGGTGTGCAGGGTGACGAAGTCCCAGAAGGTGTCGTGGGCGCTCTGCGCCTGCGGGATCTCCCGGTCCGGATGCGGTTTGCCCGCGTGGATGATGTCGGGGAACTTGATGCCGTCCTGGATGAAGAACACCGGGATGTTGTTGCCGACCAGGTCGAACACGCCCTCGTCGGTGTAGAACTTGGTGGCGAAACCGCGGGTGTCGCGCACCGTGTCGGCCGAGCCGCGCGAGCCGAGCACCGTCGAGAAACGCACGAAAACCGGTGTCTGCTTGTCCTTTTCGAAAACCGACGCACTGCAGATCTTGGTGGCGGCGCCGTTGGCGGTGAACACACCGTGCGCGGCCGCGCCCCGGGCGTGCACAACCCGCTCCGGAATCCGCTCGTGGTCGAAATGGGTGATCTTCTCGCGCAGATGGTGGTCTTGCAGGAGTACGGGTCCGCGGGGTCCCGCCTTCAGGGAGTGGTCCGTGTCGGTGAGCCGGGCGCCCTGCGCGGTGGTCAGGAAGGCGCCCTGCTGGCCCGCGGCGCGGACCGGCTCGTCGACCGCCGCTCCGGTCGGCGTGCTGGGCCGCGGCGCCGCCTGGTCGGGCTTCGGCGGGAGCGGCTCGCGGGGCTGGGTGGGTTCGGCCACCGTGGGGGCGGCACTGGCCGGCGCGCCCGGTACGACAGGCTGCGATTTCGGCTTCGAACGTCGGGTGGATCCGGGCATTCGTGGACACCTCCTACAGTCGGGCGGGCAAGATCTCTCGCGACCGCTATGCCCGGCTGATGAGGAAGCAAACAGTCTCGTTGCGGTGGGGAAGATCGCGCTGGTTTGTCGGTCGGCGGCGCTAACCTGGTCTCATGACCGGAATCGGCCGATTCCGCATCCCCGCACGTGATCTCGCGGCCGAGACGGCACGGCGGACATCGATACCATCCAGGACACGACGACATGAGCCAGTGCCATTCCACCGCGGTGATCGCCCTGCAGGCGGCGATCATCGGGTACGACACCGACCGAACTCCGACGAGCCTGTACGAGCTGAAGCGCGCGGTCGCGGGGGCCCGGGCGGCGGGCGTCGACGTGTCGGCGGTGCTGGCGGCCACGGTCACCGTGCTGTGCACCGAGGAGGAGCTGCGCCGGATCGCCGACGCGGCGTGAGCGTGGCCGCGCGGCGTCACTCGCGCGCAGCCAGCGGCTGGGTCGCGGGTCCTTCGAGCACCCTTCCGTCCGGGGCGAATCGGGAGCCGTGCAGCGGGCAGTCCCAAGACTTTTCGGCGTCGTTCCACTGCACGATCCCGTACAGGTGCGGGCAGACCGCCGAGACCGCGGTGGTCTTGCCGTCCACCGTGCAGGTGCCCACCGGCCGCAGACCCGCGCGGCGTACCTGACCGTGGCCCTCGGCGGGTTTCTCGCCGTCGCCGTGCAACTCCGCGCGGGCCCAGCCGCTCGTCATGGCCAGGCCGACGCCGCCGTTGGTCTTGAGCGCCGTGGCCAGCCCGTTGAGTTCCCGCGGCCGCCACGCTTCGAGGGTGCGCGCCCACTCCGGCGGCGTGCCCGACGCCCGGCCGGCGATCGCGAGCGCCGCGGCCACGCCGTTGGTCATGCCCCACTTCGAGTAACCGGTGGCCACGAGAATGTGCTCGTTGCCCGGCACCAGGGGGCCGACGTAGGGCAGCCCGTCCATCGGCGAGTAGTCCTGCGCCGACCAGCTGTGCGTCAATTCCGCTGCAGGCCAATAGGTTCGCGTCCATTCGACGAGATCGTCGACCTGGGCCCGGGTGTGCTTCTCCCGCCCGACGACGTGCCCGTTGCCGCCGACCAGCAGCAGCTCGCCCTCGGGGCGCGGCGCGTAGCGCAGCGAACGGGTCGGTGCGTCCGCGGACAGATACATGCCGTGCGGGATCGGCTCCGGCACCCGGAAGGCCAACGCGTAGGACCGATTCGGTTCCAGCCGGGCGAAGAACCCGCCGCGGTCGAGGATCGGGGTACCGGTCGCGAGAACGATTGTCCCGGCACGGATCTCACCGTGCTCGGTCCGGACGGTGTCGCCGTTGACGGTCAGCACCCGGGTGTTCTCCACGATCACCGCGCCCTGCCGCTCGGCCTCGTCGGCCAGTCCGCGCAGCACCGCCATCGGATCGAACTGGGCTTGGTCGTCCACGCGGACCGCGCCGTAGGTAGGGAACGGCAAATCCAGTTCCTCGGCCCAGTGTGCGTCGAGTCCCGCGGTGCGGCACGCCGCGAGCTCCGCCTCGATCTGCGCGGTGCTCGCGCGGGTGCTCGCATAGGTGAAAGCGGGCGCATGCTGGGTGGCTATGCCATGGTCGGCGCAGAAATCCAGCAGCCAGCGCTGGCCCTGCCGATTGGCCTCGACGTAGGCGCGCAGCGTGTCGGCGGCATGCTTCTTCGCGATGCTGGAGAGGTGGGTGCCCTGCAGCAGACTCAGTTTGGCGGTGGTGTTGCCGGTCGCGGCCGCACCGAGCGTGCGGGCCTCCAGCAAGGCGACCGAGTCACCGCCGCGAGCGAGCAGCAGTGCGGTGCTGACGCCGGTGAGACCGCCACCGACCACCACATGATCGAACCACCGTCCCGGTTCGAACGGCGCATACGTTCTGGCGGGCACGTTGTCTAGCCATAAGGAGGTCACGACGGCCGATTGCCCGGACCACGCCCGTCGAAACGCCCGCCCGCGGACCGGTGTTCATGAGGTGCCGCGCAACCGTTTACGGTGGCTGGTATCGCAGAGCGGGTAGTTCTTCGAGCGCTTGCACAGACACAGGGCGACCTGGAAGCGGTCGCACTCGATGCGGGTGCCGTCGGTCGTGACGATCTCCACCGGGCCCTCGATCAATGCCGGGCCGTCGTCGGTGAAAGTTATTCGCCGCCGGTCACTTTCGGGTCTTGTCGGCACGGATCACCACCAATTCCTCGTCCTGCTGTCCCGGCTGGATCATGCCCTGCTCGACGAGGTGTCCGGCGCATCGGTGCATCACCGGTCCGAACGGGATCGTCGTGCGGGCGACCACGGCCGCCTTCAGGCCGCCGTGGCGCAATTGGGTGATGGTCAGGTCCGGGTCGGCGACCACCGAGTGCACGATCAACGCGGTGCCGTGCAAGGCGAGCAGGTCCGGGGCGCGGGCGCAGAGCCGGTCGAGGAACGAACGACCGTCCGTGCCAGCGTTCCAGGCCCGCGCCCGGCCGCGGACCGGCCGCTCGCACGGGGCCGGGACATACGGGGGATTGGCCAGCAGCAGATCGAATTCCCGGTTCGCCAAGGCGGTCTCGAAATCGCCGCGCAGTATCTCGACGTCGATACCGTGCAACCGGCAATTGAGCCAGGTGGACATGCTCGCCGCGCGGGAGATATCGATAGCGGTGACCGCGGCCGCGCCGGCCAGACCCGCGCGGACGGCCAGCGCGCCGGTGCCGCTACAGACGTCCACCACCCGGCCGCCCGGTGGCAGCGCGGCATCGGCCAGCGCGGTGGCGAGAAGCCAGGTATCGGTCTGTGGCCGGTAGACACCGGGGGTGCGTATCAACATCACCTGTAGGCGATGCCCGCTCGTCGGCGAGTCAATCATGATCACCGCGAGGAAAGCGGCTCACGTAACGAAGTGCGGTCCTGCCGCCACGCGCCGAGCACGTGCTCGCCGAAGCGATCCTCGAGCAAGTTGGTCACCTGGATGCCGAGGACCACCGATTCCCGAAGCTCCGGTTCCTGGGCGAGCAGGTCGGTGATCGCCTCGCGCATCACCTGCTCGTGCACGGCGTCGGCTTCGACGTGCTCGTTGTAGAACAGCGCGCAGGCGGGATCGGAATCCCAGCGGCCCAGCGCCTGCGCCATGCGCCGGGCGCCGGGCGGGGAAGTGATCTCGACGGTGGCGAAGTGCCCCATCAGCGCGCCGCGCCAGGCGCGATGCAGACCGAACAGCGACATCATGTCGACCAGTGCGAGCATCGGGGCAGGCACGATGTCGAAGTAGTGCAGGTAGCGCGGATCGAGTCCGGCGCCGGCCAGCAGGTCGGCGTAGAGCTGGGCGTGCACCCGTTCGCCGCGACCGCCGCCGAATTCGTCGAACTCCACCGCGACCAGCGACGCTTTGGCTTGACCACGCAGCCGGGGGATCGCCCACGCGTACGGGTCGGCCTCTTTGTGGTGGTAGATCGAGCGATGCACGAAGTATTCGCGCAACTGCCACGGTTCGCCTTCGTCCCGCAGGAACGCGCTGACACCGGTCTCCTCGGCCGGGACGGCCAGCAAGTTCTCCAGCTCGGCCGCCAGATCGGTGCCGCCGGGTACATCGTCGCGCAGCGCATGCAGATACCGCTGTTCCAGCGCCGCGCGCAGCGTGAGCAGCCCGGGGTCCCATTCCCACCCGGTGTCGACCGCGCCGAAGCCCTGGTAGTGCAGCTCGTAGCAGGTGTGCAGGGCCAGCTGGAAGTCCTCGCCGTACGGATCGAGATCGGGCACGGCGGGGACAGCGCTGCCCGGTTCCCGCGACAACGTCTCGATGACGGCGGCGGACAACTCGCCCCTGGGTGCGGGCAGCGCGCTGACCTCGGTGACAGAAGAGGAAGTCATGCGCTGGACGTACCCAGGATCCGGTTTCCGACGCACGCAACATCCCGGCGAACCCTTGCCCCCCGGCAGTCGTGCCGGGTGTAAGGAGGTTCGGACCCGGTCGACGCCCGAGGGGCGAGGGCTAGTCGCCGGCCGATTCGTCGGGGGTCGCTTCGTGGGCCGCCTGCCCGTCGGTGCGGCGCTGTCGTTTGAGTTCGGCCTCGTGCAGGTGGCGCTGCCCGCCGGTGAAGCGACGCGCTTGTTCTTCCCAATCACGGAAGTGGTGGTAGCAGGTTTCGTCGTACTCCTCGACCACCTGGAAGGTCCAGCGGCCGGGAATCACGTTGCGGCCCACCAGATCACGCAGGAGACGGTCGGCGAAGTCCGCGTGGCCCGCTCGCGCAACATCGTCGCGGCGCTCTCGACGGCGAAATCGGCGGTGCCGGTGAGGCGGTGGAAGCTGTAGAGATGGCCGCGCGCGACCGTGCCGCTGCTACGGCAGCGCCTTGCGAAGCCACTGCAGCGCGGTGTCGGCGACGGTGTGCCAGCCGCTGTCGACTACCAGGGAGTGGCCGCGGTCGTCGAAGCGCTGGTAGTCGGTGACCGCCCCGGCGTGCCGGTAACGCTTGAAGGTGGCGCGGGTGAGGACGTCGGGGATGGTGTGGTCGAGTTTGCCGGAGAGCAACAGCAACGGTCCGCGGGTGTTGTTACGGACATCCACGGCGGCGGGGGAGTTCGGGACGAAGTTCGCGTAGGCGAGCTGGAACAGCGGCCGGGCCGGGCTGGGAATGGACCACTTCTCGTGCAGGGCGTCCGACTCCGCCGCAGACACGGCGTTGCCGAAGCAGAAGCGGAACTGCTTGACGGACAAGGAGACCGCACGCTTGACGTTGTCCGGGTTGCCCAGAACCGGCAGCACGGCCCGGCCCTGAGTAAGGCTGACGGCTTTGACGCCGCGGATCTGCCCGGGCGAGATGGCGACTGCCGCGGCCCCCAAGCCCTGGCTCAGCAGATGCTGCACGACCCAGCCGCCCATCGAATGGCCGACGAGGACGGGCGGGCGCGGCAACCCGCGAATGACCTCGGCGTAGGCCGCGGAGATCTCGGCGACGCCGACGCCGGCCTGGCGTTCGGGTACCGCGCGGGCCGCCGAGACGGTATCGGGCACACCCGGCCACTCCGGCATGATCGGGTCGAAGCCGGCGTCGGCGAAGCATTGCGCCCAGTCCTGCCAGCTCGTCGCGTGCAGCCACAACCCGTGCACGAAAACGACCGGTGTGTGCTCTGTCATCTCGTCTACCTCCGTCGATTCGGGATCCGGCCCCATCGAGCCAATCTGGTAATTCAGATATTCCAATTACAGCAAACATTTGGTAAATCGGCCAGTGCGGTGTGTTTCAGGGTTGTCCCGGATGGCAGGGGCTACCGGGCGCGACATACTCGATTAGTCGATATCGACTATATGAGTAAGCGGAGACGCCCTATGTCAGTCCGAACATCTTCCAAACCCGCGCTTGCCCAGCGGCATTCGCTGCGACCCGCGCGAAACATGCTGGTGGCCTTCCTGATCGTCGCGTTCGCCGCAATGGTGTTACCCCCGGTCTTTCCCGCGACGCTGACGGCGGCACGCGTCCCGATGTGGTGGCTGCTCATCGCGGTGGCCGGTGGTCTCGTCGGGCTGGTGACCGTGGGACGTGCCGTGCCGCGCCGCATCCTGCTCGGCGGCGGCTGGCTGCTGGTCGTCGCCGTGGTACTGCAAGCCTTTGTCGTCGGCGACCTGGTCGCGATGTTCGCCACCTGGCTCGCGGTGCCGATCCTGGCCGCGCTGGCCGGGCAACTGCGCCCGAAACCGCGCAAAGCCCTGGTCGCGGCGCATATCGTCGCGGCGTGCTGCTGGGTCGGCATCGCGGTGACCATCTCCGCCATGGCGGTGGTCGCGATGACGACGCGCGACATCCACACCAGCCGGGTCACCTATGAACTGATGGCCGTCTTCGACCTGACCCTGCTGCCGTGGGCGAATTTCGCCACCTTTCTCACCGGCCTGGCGGTGGGCCTGACGACGAGCTGGGGCCTGTTCCGGTACTACTGGGTGGCGGCCAAACTGGCCATCGCGGTGGGAATCCTGTTCGTGGCGTTCGGGTTTCTGCACGATGCGCTGGAACACGCGGCGGCCCGCGCGGCTCAGCTGGCCGAAACCGGCGGCAGCTCGGCGGAACTCGGTGCGGCTGCAATGGTGGCGTTCTGGGGATTCGGTGGTTCGACGCTGAGTCTGATTGCGGCAGTGCTGCTGTCGCTGTACAAGCCCGGCGGCAAGACCCGCCGCGGCCGCCGGGTCCTGACCGAGCGCACGCAGCCGACAACTCCGGCGGTGCTCGCCGACCGACGCGAAATCGCCGACGGCACAATCGCGCTGACGGTAACCGGCGAGGGGCAGATACTGCCGAAGTGGGCACCGGGCGCGCACATCGATCTCGTGTTGCCGTCCGGCCGGGTCCGCCAATACTCGCTCTACGGCGATCCGGCCGATTCGGCCGGTTACCGAGTAGCCGTCTTGCGTGAGCCCGGCGGGCGCGGCGGATCGGTGGAGATCCACGACCTCCCGGTGGGCGCGCGCATCGGTATTCGCGGACCGCGCAACAACTTTGCGCTGATCGACGCGCCCGCGTATCTGTTCGTCGCCGGTGGTATCGGCATCACGCCGTTGCTGCCGATGATCCGGCAGCTGCACGGAGCCCAATGCGAATGGCG
Organism: Nocardia brasiliensis NBRC 14402; assembly: GCF_000308475.2. GTDB lineage: Bacteria > Actinomycetota > Actinomycetes > Mycobacteriales > Mycobacteriaceae > Nocardia > Nocardia brasiliensis. The sequence goes on from NZ_BAFT02000104.1 coordinate 26,139, forward strand.
ACTGGTCTATCGCGGACGATCAGCCCCGACGATGGCGTTCGGCAACGCGCTGCTGCGCCAGTACCCCGACCGGGTGACGCTCTTGCCCGCCGATACGCACGCTCGCCCGGATCTCGACGAGCTGCTCCGGCGTACGCCCGCGGGGGCCGCGGTCTACTGCTGTGGTCCCGAAGAGCTGCTCGCCGCAATGGAATCCGCCGCTGCCCGGCAACCGCACATCACGCTGCATACCGAGCGCTTCGCCGCGAGCAATCGAGGCGACGACCGGACGAACACGGCGTTCGAGGCCGAGCTGCGCCGCTCGGGCGTGGTGGTGCCGGTGCCTGCCGACCGCACCCTGCTCGCGGCGATCCAGGCCGTCGATCCCACCGTCGATCTGTCCTGTGCGGAGGGTGTGTGTGGCAGCTGCGCGACGCGGGTACTGGCCGGTGTCCCCGACCATCGCGACGACGTCCTGCAAGCCGAGGAGCGCGACCGGGTCGATATCATCTACCCGTGCGTGTCCCGCGCGCGAGGGGATCGACTCGTGCTCGACGTCTAGGAGGAGGGTCCCGTGGCAATCCGGCGGGACCCACTGCACAACCCGCTCGCGCTGGTCGTGCTCGCCTACCTGATGGAACGGCCGATGCACCCTTACGAGGTCGGCAAACTGCTGAAGGGGCGCAACGCGGACCGCAGCATCGACTTCAAGCACGCCTCGCTGTACATGGTGTTCGACCAGCTCACCCGGGCCGGTTACCTGACCGCCGAGCACACCGAGCGGGCCGGGCAGCGCCCCGAACGCACGATCTACCGGCCCACCGAGGCCGGGCAGGAGCGCCTGCACGCGCGGATGCGGGAGATGGTCTCGGTGCCCGCCAAGGAGTTCCGGCAGTTCGAGGCGACCCTGTCGCTGATCGTGGTGCTGCCCCCGGCCGACGTCGCCGCCCTGCTGGACCAACGGGAGCGCGCGCTGGCGGAACAGGCGGAGCAGCAACGGGCGGTCTTGGCCTCGGCCGGCGACGTCGACCAAGTTTTCGTGATCGAGTACCACTACCGGCTCGAGCAGATCGAAGCCGAACAGCGCTTCGTGGCACGCTTTCGCGCTCTCATCGAGCACGACCCCGCCGCGCTGGGCGAATTCTGGCCGCGGCTGCACGCCCGGTAACGACATGACCGTGGCCGAGGCTGCGGTTACTGTCGGGGGATGAGTCCGCAGCCGCTTGCCCTGCCGTCCGCCGAATGGTCCGAGTGGCTCGCCGACTACGTCGACGACGGCCTCACGACGGTGGCGCAGACGCTGACACGCTTGAAGGACGGGGCCTCGCGTGACACCGCCGAGGTGCTCGGCCTGTGGAACGACGCGGATATCGCCCTGCGTGGTGTCGACGCGGCCGCCGGTTTATTCGTCGAAATCCATCCCGAGCGCGAAGTGCGCGGTCTCGCCGAGGAACTCGTGCAGCGGATCGACCGTGCCCGGACCGATCGCGGGCTGGATCGCGCGCTCTACGACGTCGTCGCGGCCACCGACGCGGCGGGGCTGGACGCGGTCGCGCGTCGCATGCGCGAACACGTGCTGCGCGACTTCCGCCGCACCGGCGTGGACCGGGACGAGCCGACGCGGGCACGGCTGCGCGCCATCGCCGAGCGGCTCACCGTGCTCACGCAGGACTTCGGGCGGGCGATCCGCGACGACGTCCGCTCGATCCGGCTGACGCCCGAGCGGCTCCACGGCCTGCCCGCCGATTTCGTCGCCGCGCATCCGGTCGACGCGGACGGACTGGTCACCGTCACCACCGACTACCCGGACTATCGGCCGTTCCGGTCGTTCGCCGGCGACGCCGCCGCGCGGCGCGAGCTGACGGTCGAATTCGAAAGCCGCGGTTGGCCGGTCAACGACGAGGTGCTGCACGAGATGCTCGAGCTGCGCGACGAACAGGCCCGCCTGCTCGGCTTCGACAGCTGGCCCGATTACGACGCCGACGTCAAGATGATCGGCACCGGCGCGGCCATCGCGGATTTCATCGAGCGGATCTCCGCGGCGGCCGCGGCCGCGGGCCGGCGCGACCTCGCGACGTTGCTGGCGCGCCGCCGCCAGGACGATCCGGCGGCGACCATCGACCGGTCCGAGGTCGGTTACTACACCGAGTTGATCCGTCGCGAGCAGTACGACGTGGACGCCCGCGAGGTCCGCCGCTACTTCGATTTCACCCGGGTGCGCGACGGTCTGCTCGACGTCACCGGTCAGCTGTTCGGCCTGGAGTATCGGCCGGTCGACGTAGCGTCCTGGCACGCGGACGTCACCGCGTACGACGTCTACTCCGACGGTGCGCGCTGCGGACGGATCTACCTCGACCTGCACCCGCGCGCCGGAAAGTACAAGCACGCGGCGCAATTCGAGCTCGTCGGCGGCATCGCCGGCCGGCTGCTGCCCGAAGGCGTGCTGGTGTGCAACTTCTCCCGCGGGTTGATGGAACACCACGAGGTTGTCACGCTGTTCCACGAATTCGGGCACCTCCTGCATCATGTGCTTGCCGGACAACAGGATTGGGCGCGGTTCGCCGGCGTGGCCACCGAGTGGGACTTCGTCGAGGCGCCGTCCCAGATGCTCGAGGAATGGGCTTGGGACCCAACGATTCTGGGCCGGTTCGCGGTCGACGAGGACGGGGCCGCGATCCCCGCCGAGCTGGTGCGGCGGATGCGCGCCGCGACCGATTTCGGCAAGGGCATCCAGATCCAGACCCAGGTCGGCTACACCGCGGTGTCGTATCTGCTGCACCGCGATCGGCCCGCCGACCACACCGCGGCGGTCCGGAACGCGATGGAACGCCACGGCCTGATCGCCGTGCTGCCCGGTACCCACTTCCAAGCGTCGTTCGGTCATCTCGCGGGTTACACGTCCGCGTATTACACCTATCTCTGGAGCCTGGTCATCGCCAAGGACCTGTTCTCCGAATTCGACCCCGCCGACTTACTCGATCCCGCGGTGGCTCGCCGCTACCGCGACCGCGTACTCGCCCCCGGCGGGTCGAAGGACGCCGCCGATCTGGTCGCCGACTTCCTCGGCCGCCCCTTCACCTTCGACGCCTTCGCGGCCTGGCTCGACCACGTCCCCGACACGCCCCCGCCCGCCCCCCGAGTCACCTAGTCTCTGGAAGGTGGCCACCGCGGACTGAAGGTGGTGTTCAGAGCGAGTCGAGCGCGGTGGCGGGGACGCCGTAGGGCAGGAAGCGGACGCGGCGGCGTTCGTCGGTGTTGTCGCGGTGGGCGCGCAAAGCCTCGAGTTCACTCGGGAACACCTGCTCGACCCGGGCCTCGCCCGCGTCGTTGATGCTGTAGATGACCCAGACGCCGCTGCCGGTCTCGCCGGTGGTCTCGCTCTCCGGCTTCGCCGCGCGCGGGCGCTCCGGCTGGACGAACTGACCGAGCAGCGACGCCAGCGTGTTCACTCCGGCGCGGTCGACGTAGTTGCCTGCCTTGCCGAGTAGGTCGCGGATCTCGATCCCGGCCTCCCGCAGCGCGCGTTCGAAATCTTCCGGATCGATCCCAAAAGGCCTCTCGGCTGCCATCACATCGCTCCTCGGGACGAATACGGTATCGGTCTCCAGTGTCCTCGCGGAACCGGGACTGCGCCACGTCGCCCCATTCGACCGCGCGGATCAGGCGCTCAGCGGGGCGGCGGTGACGGCGTAGCCCAGGTTGGTCAGCACCTCGGTGGTCGCCTTGGCGAAGTTCAACGTGATGAAGTGCAGGCAGGGTGCGCCCTCATCGATGAGACGCTGGGCGAGTTCGGTGGCGAGTTCGATCCCGACTTCACGGACCGCGGCACGGTTCTCCTCCGGCCCGGTGCCCGCCGCCCGGAGCAGGCGCGCCATGATCGGCGCGGGCAGCGCGCGGCCACTGAGTTCCTCCGCCCGCGCCACGGTGCGCAGCGACGTGACGGGCATCAGCTCCGGAATGATCGGCTTGGCCCCCTGCTCGGGGTCGGCGGCCGCGAGCCGGTCGCGCAGGCGCAGGTAATGGTCGACCTCGAAGAACATCTGGGTGATCGAATAGTCCGCTCCGGCACGGAGTTTCGCGGCCAGGAACGCGGTGTCGGTGTCCAGGTCGGGGGAGCGGTGGTGCAGCTGCGGGAACGAGGCGACCCCGACGTTGAAATCGCCGAGATCCCGCACGATCCGCACCAGTTCCTCGGCGTACTCGACTCCCTCGGGATGTTTGTGCCAGTCGCCGAGCGGATCACCCGGCGGGTCGCCCCGCAGCACCAAGATGTTGCGGATGCCGTAGTCGGCATAGGAGCCGACCAGCGCGCGCAGTTCGGCGATGCTGTGCCCGACCGCCGTCAAATGTGCCACCGGCAGCAAGGTGGTCTCCTGCGCCAGCGCGCCGGTGATCCGCGCGGTCCGGTCCTTGGTCGAACCGCCCGCGCCGTAGGTCATCGAGACGAACGCCGGATGCATGCGCTCGAATTCGCGCACCGTGCGCCACAGTCGCGCTTCGCCCGCGGCGTCGCGCGGCGGGTTGAATTCCACCGAGAACGGCACCCGCTGCCGCGAGTGCAGGCGCAGGCTCTGCACGACCGACGGCACGCCGCGCACCGCGGGTGCGATGCGAGCGGGAAAACTCTTGTGAGGGTTCAGCATTGACGAACTCCGTGGTAGCGCCCTGTGGCCACCGCCCATAACGAGCGAAACGCTGACGGAGCCCTCGAAGCATCAATCCCGTGCCCGGGTCCACTCGGCGTTACGCCCGATCCACGAGGCGACGACCGCCGGATACGGCGTACCCGGCACAACCGGCAGGTCTTCGGACTCATGGGCGCGCCCATTCACCGTTGCGGGACAGTCCCGGATTCGCACCGGGTTCCCTCTCGTCCGAGCGCGCGCGAACGCGGCCCGAACTCGACGCCGGCCGGTGGATCAGGGGCTCCTCGACTCCACCTCCGGCGAACCAGTTGTGCTCGCGAATATAAGCGACGACCTGGAGGCGCGCCAAGCGCGCCCAGCCCCGCGAACACCGATTTCCGCTTTCGCGACCCCGGTGACCTGGGAGGTCTACCGTAGAGACCAGCATTATTGATCTCTCAGGAGGCTCGTCCCATGACGAGAAAAGTAGCCGACTGCCGCAGGTTCCCCAGCGAAACGAATTGCACGCTCACCATCTCCGGCGAGGAAGACGAAGTCGTGCGAGCCGCCAGCGAGCACGCGATCTCCGTGCATCAGCACGAAGACGGACCGGAGCTGCGCGCACAGATCCGTGCGTCGCTCGAAGACGAGAAGGTCAGCACCTAGATCGTCCGCCGCGGCGTCACCGTCCGGCATCTGCCCCCTCGCGCGCGGGTTCCAGTGCGCCCTTCTGTCGAGAGAGTCCCGAACGCGTGCGGTTACGCTTCGCCGATGCTGTTTCGGGTGGAAAAGGCCGGGTAGATCGCTCGTGCACTGCGCCGACAGGTGCGCTCCGTGGGGAACGTGCCGGGCGCTCGGCCGTTCACCGCTGAATGTGGCCGTCGGACCGGGTGTGGTGTGCGGAGCCACCGTGCCCCGGAATACGAAAGAGATGGCATCACTATGACTTACAGTCAACAACCCGCCGCCCATACGGGCCCGCGGGCACGCACGCTGGTCCAGCTCGGCTCGCTGGTCGTCGGCGCGGTGTTCCTGCTGGTCGGCGTGCTCGGATTCATTCCCGGCATCACCACCGGCTTCGACACACTGACCTTCGCCGGACATCACACCGACGCGAAACTGCTCGGGCTGTTCCAGGTGTCGGTGCTGCACAACATCGTGCACCTGCTCTTCGGCGTCGCCGGCCTCGCGGCGGCGCGGACCGCCGCCGCATCGCGCGGGTTCCTGATCGGTGGTGGCGTGATCTATCTGGTGCTCTGGTTGTACGGCTTGATCATCGACGAAACCAGTAGCGCGAACTTCGTTCCCGTCAACAACGCCGACAACTGGCTGCACTTCGGTCTCGGCGTCGGCATGGTCGCGCTCGGCCTGCTGCTGCCGCGGGTCGCGGCGAACCAGGCGAGCGGTTCGTTCGGTACCAGCCCGTCATTCGGCCGGCACTGAGCGCAGCGGCACGACGCACGACGGTGAACCCCGCGACAGGTGCATGCCGCGGGGTTCACCGTTGCGGTGCCGAGGGTTTCAGTCGTGGCCGGGGTTTCAGTCGTCGCGGAACTGTTCGATACGGTGCGACAGCTGCTCTGCGAAGCACTCCTCCCACACCGTCGACTCGGGCTGATCGAGCACGGGACGTGCGCGCCGGCGCGGCGCGGGACGCGCGGTGGACGTCTGGTGCGGGTCGCCGCCAGGCCTGGATTGCAGCGCCAACAGCTTTACACTCCAGCGGATATAGTCCTCGACGCTCATGCCCGCGCAGTCGGCCGCCGCGCTGATGGCGCGCCACTGGCCCTTTTTCACCCGCACGGTGATCTCTTTGTTCTTCATACCCGCCGTCCCGATCGTCTTTCTCACCGTAAGCCCCGTCGCGCGATGTTCAAACGCGCTGTGGCCGCGACCATTCGGTGCCGCGCGGCATCAATCGTCATCCGGCAGTACGCCTTCGCGTAGCTGGGTGAGCGTTTTGGTGAGGATGCGCGAGATCTGCATCTGGGAGACGCCGAGCCGTTCGGCGATCTGGATCTGAGTCTGTCCGCGGAAGAACCGCAGATGCAGGACCAGGCGCTCGCGGGCCGAAAGTTCGTCCAGCAGCGGTGTGACGGCGAGCGCTTCGTCGGTCAGCTGATAGCCCGGATCCTCCCCGCCGAGCAGGTCGGCCGCGCTCGGCGCGTAGTCGTTGTCGTTGTCGTGCGCCGAAGTGTCGAGCGGATCGCTGGTGTAGGCATTGGCGGCGAGCATCGCCTGGGTCACCTCGAGCAGATCGACGTCGAGTTCGACGGCGATCTCCAGCGCGGTGGGCATCCGGGACAGCCGGTGACAGAGCCGTTCCACGGCGGGCGCGAGCATCAGCTGAATTTCCTTGGTGCGCCGCGGAACTCGCACCGACCAGCCGAAATCACGGAAGTGGCGGCGGACTTCGCCCATGATCGTCGGGACGGCGAAGGCCAGGAACGGTGTCGCACGCGCCGGGTCGTAACGGTCGACGGCGGCGACGAGCCCGAGGCTCGCGACTTGGAACAGGTCGTCGTAGTTCTCACCGCGGCCGGTGTAGCGCCGGGCGATGTGCTCGGCCAGCGGTAGACACCGCCGCAGGATCTCGGCGCGCAGCCGTTCGTACTCGAGCGAGCCGCCGCGCAAGTTCGCCAGTTCTGCCAACACTGGCTCGATCCCGTCGTAGGAATCGTTGCCGCGACCGCGACGTGGGCGAATCCGACGGGCGGCAGGGGACTGGATGGTCATGAGGAACCTTCCGTGCGCGACGCATTCGCCGTGAGGCACTGCTCTCGGGTTGAACGCCCTCATTCGACACGTCGCTCGGTTCAGCCTCCCAGCCGCCGAGCGGTGGCGTCTGTCCCGATAACGAAGTCTTGCGCTGACTCCAGCCGGAAAACGAAAACCAGACGCGTTGCGTTCCATGGATCGTGCACCGGACACCGGCCCGCAACGTCACGTAACACGTTGCTCGCCATCGCGATTCAGTACATACAGGCGAGGGCAGGACTGTGCGATGCGGGAACTTGTACTGATCTGGTGGTGGTCGCGATCGCACCGTCGCCACGTGCGGCAGTTGGCTGCGCCGCCCAGGTTCCGGTTGATCCGCCCGCTCTTGGGTGCGGCGGCGGCCCTGGCGCTGGTCTTCGGCGGTGCTGCCGCGTTCAGTTACCAGGCCGATCCGCCCTACGATCCGGGACAGCGACAGTGGACGATCTGTATGCCCGTCGTCGTGCAGCCGTTGCCGCCGGCGACGGGACAAACCAAGCCGTGTGCCGGTGCCGGTGCTCGCCCGCGGTAATTCGGTTGCCGGGGATCGATGGCCGTGGGTGAAATATCCGGCATGGTCACCCAGGTGCGCCCGGTACAGCGATCCGTCCGGATCGGCGCTCTCGTTCCCCGCACCCGGCCCGGCTGGGTCGAAGCCGGTGCGCACCTGCTCGCCGGTCTCGAGCTGGCGGTCGAGGACATCAATACCGCGGGCGGGGTCCTCGGACGACCGCTCGAACTGGTGGTCCGCGATACCGCGGCAGATCCGCAGCGGGCCGTCGCGGCCGTCGACGAACTCGCTCGCCTCGGCGTGGCGGCCCTGGCCGGGGAGTATCACAGCGTGGTCGCGCGTACCGCTGCCGCCCGCGCCGACGCGCTCGGCCTGCCGTTTCTGTGCTCGTCCGCGGTCCTCGACGAACTCGTCGAGCAGCCGACGGACCGGGTCGCACGGCTGGCCCCACCACAATCGCGTGGCTGGCAGACCTACGCGGACTTCCTGCTCCGCGCGGGCCGCGACCGCATCGCGGTAGCCACCCAGCCGAGCGTCTACTGGGCTGCGGGGACGCGCATCCTGCGGGAGTACGTCGCCTCCCGCGGCGGTAGCGTGCGCGAACTCGATACCCGAGTGCTCGCCCCGGCGGCGCTGTGCGACGCGCTGGTCGAGCAGGGCGCGACCGCTCTGCTCCTGTTGGTCGGCCACCCGGACCCGGCCGTGCCGATCGTCGAAGCCGTCCGGCGTGATCCGCGGCTGCACGAGATTCTGCTCGGTGCCCCGGCCGGGCAGCCGGAGTTCCCCGGATGGACGAAGGCCCTGGGTGACGGCGGAGCCGGAATCCCGTTCCTGCGCTACCTGCCGGAGCGGCTCAGCGCCCTCGGCGACCGAGTCGAGCCCCGGCTGCGTGCGCGGTTGGGGACGGCGCCCTCGTTCGTCGCATTCGAGGGCTACGACACGATCACTGTTCTCGCCGAGGCGCTGCGTAAGCCCGGTGTGGGCATAGCCGAGTCGTGGGCTCGGGTAGCCGTGGAAGGCACCCGCGGATCGATCGGCTTCGCCCGGGTATCCGGCCTGAATATTTGGCAATGGGCGGGTGCGCCGATCCAGATCGTCGATCGGGACCCGGCCGAACCCGAGCGCTTCCGCGTCCTGCACACCCGTCCGGCCGAGTAGCCGCGCCCGTCCCGAAGCAGCGCACCCCTTCCGTGTTCCCGCACGCGCTGTGCCACGCCGGAACGGGTGCAGTGCATCGGAAGGGGTGCGCCGAGTCAGCGGCTGGCGGCGACCTCGTTCCGCCTCGATGCGTGCCGAGGTCGGCGGTGCCGACCGGTTCAGCACCCACAGCGCCACCGCGCAGGCGGCGCCGATCACTGTGAGGACGGCCCAGATCAACGCCGGGCGACCGGATTCGGTGAGCGCGTCGAAGAGAGCGCCGGTGCTGAGATTGCCGAGCAGGATGCCGGTGCCGACGATCGTGTTGTAGAAGCCGTAGTGGGTGGCCACGATCCGGCCGCCCGCGAGCGTGACGACAGTGTCCATCTCGCAAGGGAATACGGCCGCGGTGGCGAGGGCGAGCAGTGCCGCGCAGAGCAGGAGGGCGGCCACGGCGACCGGTTTGCCGCCGAGGACTCCCGCGTTCGGTGCACACAGCAGTGGCACGAAAGCGGCCGCCATGATCGCCATCCCGACCACCAGCCCGCGACCGGAGCCGCCGCGCCGCGCGAGCCAGCTGGTCACCGGCAGTTGCCCGGCGAGGGCGACGACGCCGCTGACCGCGAAGATCGCCGCGATCAGCCCGGTGCCGGATTGCGCTGAGCCGCTGACGATTCCGGCTTGCAACGGCAGCGCCAGATACACCTGGAAGGACAGCACGTAACAGCCGACCATGACGATCGAGAACAACAGGAACGGCCGATTGCGCAGCACCGTACGCCAATCGGCGAGCACCGAGGCACCTTCGCGCGCCCGGTCGAGGTCGCGGGTGGGCAGCCGGCGCAGCTGAACGGCGGTGAGTGCGGCGAACACGACCGCGGCCACCCCGGCGGTGGCGCGAAAATCCCACGCGGTCAGGGCCAACCCCACCAGCGGCCCCGCGAGTATCCCCGCCTGATAGAAGATGTTGAACATCGCGAAGGCCGCCACCCGGCGTTCGGCGCCGGCGTCCGCGGCGAGGTAGGCGCGCACAGCCGGGTTGAACAGCGCGCCGGCGAAACCGGTCGCCGCCACGGCGATCAACACGGCGGGCAAGGTGTTCGCCAGCGCCAGCAGCGCGAAACTCGCGGTGCGCAAAGCACACCCGGCGACAATGAGCGGTTTGTAGCCGAACCTGTCGGCAAGGGTGCCGCCCACCAGGAACATGCCCTGCTGGGCGAAATTCCGCACGCCGAGCACGAGGCCGACCGTCCACGCTGCCATGCCGAGCCCGCTCGACAGGTGCGCGGCGAGGTAGGGCATCAACATGTAGAAACCCAGATTGATGCCGAACTGGTTGACCATCAGCACCTGACTCGGCCGGTCGAAAGCGGTCCAGCGGCGCCACCATCCGCTCATCGGGCGAGCGCCGTGCTCGGCGCGACGACGGTGGTGCAGCGCGTCCAGTGCCGCACCACCTGCGCGTGCGGGTCGTCGACCAGGTCGGGTTCGGCCGGCACCGGCTGATCGAAAAGCCCGTGCTCGGCGCAATAGTCGTTGTTGTAGACGGTGTCGGTGTAGCGGTGCGGCCCGTCGGGGAACACCGCGGCGATCCGGGTGCCGGCCGGTTGGGTGCGTGCCAGCCAGCCCGCGACCAGCGTCACCGCGCCGACGCTCCAGCCGCCGCTGCAATAGTGGGTCGAGGCCAATGTTCTTGCCGCCCAGACCGCTTCGTGCGGGGCGACCCAGTGCACCTCGCTGAAGGCCGGATAGTCGACATTGGCCGGATGGATGCTCGAGCCGAGCCCGCGCATCAGCCTGCTCGCGGCGGGTTGCCCGAAGATGGTCGACCCGATCGTGTCCACGCCGACCAGGCGCAGGTCCGGTTGGAAGCGGCGCAGCACCCGCGCGACCCCGGCCGAATGGCCGCCGGTGCCGACCGAGCACACCAGGACGTCGATGTGCCCGAGCTGGGCGAGCAGTTCCAAGGCCAGCGACTGGTAGCCGTCGACGTTGTCGGGGTTGTTGTACTGGTCGGGGCACCATGAATCGGGTTGTGCGGCAAGCAGTTGCGCGACCCGATCGCGCCGGGCCTGCTGCCAGCCGCCGACCGGGCTCGGCTCGGTGACCAGGTCGATGGTGGCGCCGTAGGCGGCCAGCATGCGCCGTAGCATCGGTTCCATCCCGGGATCGGTGACCAGCGTGACCGGATGGCGATGCACGATTCCCGCCAGCGCCAGCCCCAAACCCAGGGTGCCGCTGGTCGATTCGACGATCCCGGCGCCCGGCCGCAGCGCGCCGCGCGCGATGGCGCGTTCGACCATGTGCAGCGCGGGGCGGTCCTTCATCCCGCCGGGGTTGTGGGCTTCGAGTTTGGCCCAGAATCCGCGGCCCGCGGTGGCGAACGGTTCCCCGATCCAGAGCACCGGGGTGTCCCCGACGAGGGTCGCCGGTCGGCGGCTCTGCTCCTGGGGATGAAGATGGTTGGCGGACAAGACGACACGATCGACAACGGCACTGCACATGAGCGAACTCCTAGCGTCGAAGCGGCATCCGAGATGCCGTGCTGTATCGGACGAACCCGCGGGCCGGCGCGCCGAGATCCGGCGGCCGGCGGGGGTAGCCGTCAGCAGCGATCGATACAGAGATTTCGCAGAATGCCGCGTCCGTCGGGGGCGGCGATCCGCCACGTCCCCCAGCCGGCGAGCCACGGCCGGCTCGGATTCGCTTGTGCGTCAGCGTGGTCGAGATCGACGGCGGTGGTCGTGGCGGTGGGCTCGGCGGCGCGCTGCGGGATGCTCATGAGGCAGCCCTGATCGTGCGCGTCGGTGGGAGACTGGGCGTGGTGGGGCGTCCCGAGGGTCTTCTCCGCGGCCACCAGGGCTTGCGCGGTACCGGAGACGCCCGGCAGGCCGAGCACGCACATGAACAGTGCGTGGGCGAGCAACAGCGCGGACGCCGCGAACACGACGGCGATGCCTCGCCTGTGTGGTGCCTCGACTCGCACGGTCACAAGCGCCAACCATAGCCGAATCCGACCCCGTGTCGGGATACGCGGCTCCCCAGTGCCGGTCGCCGGTCTAGCCGCTGCCGCCGCGGTAGATCGTCGGCATGGAGCCGAGATCGGCGAAGTTGAGCTTGTTCTGCCCGTCGGTGCCGAACCAGGCCACGTAGGTGACGCCGTTGACGGTCGCGACCGCGGGCGGCCAGGGGCTGGTGTCGGCGAACTTCCACCGTTCGGTCTGCCCCTCGTTCAGGTTGTCGACGCCGAAGAGGAAGTAGAGATTGGTGTTCTTGCCGGTGTAGCCCGCCACGTAGCGGCCGCCGAGCGGGAACAGATTCGGGCCGCCGATGAGCCGGTCGCTGAAGGTGGCGCGACCGGGCGGCACGTTGACGCCGATATAGCGCGCGTTCAGATTGTTCGCGCTGTCCATGCCCGTCCACGCCAGCAGCACGCCCTTGTCGGGCCGGATCACCAGGCCTGGTGTGTCCACGCTCTGCTCGGCGGGTTCGGGGCTGCGTCCGTAGTGGCTGAACGGTGGATTCTGTGATTGCACCGCGTTGACCCGCAGATCGCGCTGGGCGGTGTAGGTCAACCACATCGAAACGTTGTCGGACTGCATGGCGGGCCCGCCGATCGGTGGTTCCAGCCACTGCCGGCGATCGTGATAGTCGACGCCGTTGTGCGACCACGCGAGCCACATGTTGCCGTCGGTGCGGGTATAGCCGAGGTACAGCAGGCCGGTTTGCGCATGGGCGGCCAAGGCCGGGCGCTGCAGACTGAAATCCGCAGGCAGAGGTTTCGCGTCGACGACTCCGTCGGCTTCCATTCCCGACGCCGCATACATGGTGCCGCTCTGCGTCGACCAGACCAGCACCAGCCGGTTGCCGAACACCGTCAAGGCAGGCGCGGCGATCGGCTGATTCGACGGCCAGAGTGTGCGTCCGGTGAACATATGCTCCCCCGATCCCTTTCGATTCCGAGCTACTCGAGGGCGAGCGTAGGTACCGCGCGGCGCGAAGTCAGGGCTTTGTGTCGGCCAGCGGACCGATCCTCGGGCGCCGCCGGATATTTCCCCCTGGAACAACCCCCGGTCCTCGGCTACGCTCCAGCAATTGAGCTGACGTCCGCCGGGGAGGCGGCTCGTGCGCGACGACGGGAGCGACGATGGTGGTGTGGACGCGTGCCGCGGCATTACGCGGCTACCAGGCTCTCGTCGACGATCTCGGTGGCGCAGGCGCGGCGCTGCTCGAACGCTTCGATATCGCTGCCGAAGCGGTCGAGAGCCACGACGCCATGGTGTCGAGCGAGGCGGTGGGGTGGGCGCTCGAGATCGCGGCGGCCGAACTCGGCTGCCCGGATTTCGGCTTGCGGCTGGCGGGACGGCAGCTCGACACGACCTCCGGACCGCTGGCCGTCGCGATCGCGCACGCCACGACGGTGGGTGCGGCGGTAACGTGCGCGTCCCGTTTTCTGTTCAGCCACTCCGTCGGTGTCTCGCTCGCGGTGGTCCCGGATCCACAGGGGCAGCCGGGTACGATCGCGATCAACTACCGTGACCCCGCCGAGTCGAACGGCTTCGCCCAGAGCATCGACCTGGCTGCCGGGACCATCCACCGCACCTTGCGGCAGGCCGTCGGAGGTGACTACGGCCTGCGGTCGGTCCACCTGCCGCATCCGCCGCTGGCGCCCGCGGCCCGCTACGCCGAATTCTTCGGTGCCGAAGTACGATTCGACGCGACGACCACCGTGCTGCGGGTGCCCGAGGAACTGCTGACCCGGCCGACCCTGGCGGGCGACGCCACGAAGTACGCGGTGGCCTTGGACTTCCTGACCGACACGTACTCCGAACGGGACAAGACGACGGCCGTCCGGGTGCGCTGCGCGATCGACGGATTGATCACCCACGCCAAACCCGATATGGCGGCGGTGTCCCGGGTCTTGTCCGTGCACGAACGCACGCTGCAGCGGGCGCTGGCCGCCGAAGGCACCACGTTCACCGCGGTCCTCGACGCGGCGCGCCGCGACATCACGTATCGGCTGCTGTGCGAGACCGAGCGGCCCATCTCGGAGATCACCAGTTTGATCGGCCTGGGCGAACAATCAGCGCTCACCCGGGCGACGCGTCGCTGGTTCGGCGCGACGCCGCTGCAGATCCGCCGGGCCGCGCAGGCCCGGCGCGGCGGCCCGGCACCAGCCAGATTCGAGCGGCGCAGCGCTGTCTCGATCGTCGGCAAGCCGGCTTGAACCTCGCGCCCGGTGTTGTGCGGGCGTCGCGGTCGATTGCGCGCTTCGACGCCGCGGCCTACGTTCGAGAGGTGCGAAAGATCCTGCCCGCCATGGAAATCCGGAAGGCGGTCGCTTGAGTCACGAGTCGAAGCAGATCATCGAGGAGTCGCTGACCGCCATCGGCGCCCCGCGCAGCGTGCTGGCGGCCGCGTACACCACAGAATTCGACGACGCGGTCCGCCGCAGTCACCGCCAGGCGGTGGCCGCGGTGGGACCCGACGTGGGCACGCCGATCATCGAGATCGATGGCGCGGCGGTGTTCGGGCCGGTGTTGTCGGCGGTGCCGCGGGGCCGGCGCGCCGTCCAACTGTTCGATGCCGTAACGGTATTGGCGGCGTGCCCCGCCTTCGCCGAGTTGAAGCGCGCCCGTACCGACGAATCCGAGCTGGGCTAGGCCGCCCGTCAGGCGATCTCGTAGATGGCGTAGGCGGCCCGCAGTACCGGTTGGGCCACATTGCGCACCCTGATCCCGCCGGGGGTGGTACCGCGTTCGGTGCCTGCGTGGGCATGGCCGTGTAAGGCCAGGTCGGCGGCGTGCGCATCAATGGCTTCGCCGAGCAGGTACGAGCCGAGGAACGGGTAGATCTCCCGCGGTTCGCCGTGCAGGGTGTCGCTGACGGGGGAGTAGTGGGTGAGCGCGACCGTGACATCGGTGTCGAGCTCGGCCAGCGCCGCGGCGAGCGAATCGGCCAGTGCGACTGTGTGACAGGAGAAATCGCGCATCTGCCGCTCACCGAAGATGCTCGCGCACTTTCCGGCGAAACCGCCGCCGAAGCCTTTCGTGCCCGCGACGCCGAGGGTCCGGCCGTGCACGTCGAAGGTGACGGAACTGCCTTCGAGCACGGTGATCCCGTGCTCGACCAGGAGCGTGGTGATCTCGTCTTCGGCGTCGCTGTGATAGTCGTGGTTGCCGAGCACCGCGACGACGGGCACGCCGAGTTCGGCGAATTCGGTCGCGACCACCTTGGCTTCCTCGACGGTCCCGTGGCGGGTGAGATCGCCGGCGAGCAAGAGGATATCGGCGTGCTCGGGCAACTCGCGCAGCGTCGGGCGCCACAGTCCGTGCGAGTCGACGCCGAGGTGTACATCGCCGACGGCGGCTATCCGCATGCGGCTCAACTCCTTCCGGTGTCGACGGAGCCCAGCGCCTCACTGACGCCGGGGCCGCCCGGCAGGGTGACCCGGACGTCGTTGTGGATGCGGGCCTGTGGCAGCTCTTCGCGCACCACGGTTTCCAGCTGTCGTTTGCGTTCCTCGGTGGCGACTTCGCCGTCGAGGGCCACCACGTCGCCGCGGATCGTCACGTGCACACCGAGTTCCGCGGTGCGCGGGTCCTCGGCGAGGGCGCGGCGCAGGTGCGCCACCAGGTATTGCGGCTGCTCCATCTATTCCACCTTTCCGGTGTCGGTGATGCCGAGATCGTCGATCAGGCCGAGGAATGCCCTTGCGTAGGGCGAGCTTTCGGTCTGCTCGCGGGTCGCCGGCCAATCGATCTGCTCGCGCAGGTCACGCGCGATGTGCAGCAGCGGGGCGAAGTCGAGCCGGTGCGCATCGAAGACCAGCAGTTTGTCCACCATCAGATCGGTGCCGCTGACCACGGGCGCGGAGGTCGGGCCGATCCGCATCGGGGTCGCGCGGTCGAGCAGCTCGTCGGTGACGTCGCGGTAGTTCGGCCGGTAGATCACGTCGATCAGGACGTCGCCCGCGTAGACCTTGCGTAGCCAGTCCTCGGGCGGGTCGCACACCCGCAGGCCGGCTTCGGCCAGGATACGTACCGCTTTGTCGCAGTCCTGTGGTTTGACGAAGATGTCCACATCGTGCTGCGAGGCCGGTCCGCCGCGCGCGTAGACCGCGCAGCCACCGGCCACCGCGAACTTGACCTCCGCCGCGGCCAGCGCATTGACGGCTCGGGTCAGTGCGTGCAGCAGCTCATCGATCGTGGCGACCATGGTGGGGCGATACCCGGTAGGCGGTCGACTATGCGGACCACCGGCGTGGTCGCCTCCCCGCCGCGCGGCGCCGGGTTTTCCGGCGGCGGGACGGGGTATCGCCCCGCCATGACCTCTGAAAGGGACGGCCGGGGTAGCCGCCTGGGTTTGCCCGATGTGATCTCGGTGGCGCTGTTCGACCTCGACGGGGTCCTGACCGACACCGCGGCGGTGCACCAGCGAGCCTGGCGAGAGGTGTTCGACGACTATCTCCGGCAACGCTGCGGGCCGGATTTCGTGCCGTTCTCCAGCGACGACTATCTGCGCTTCGTCGACGGCCGACCGCGGGCCGACGGGGTGCGGGAGTTCCTGCGGTCCCGCGATATCACGCTGCCGGAGGGGGAGCCGGACGCCGAGCCAGGTATGGACAGCGTGCACGCTCTGGGCAACCGGAAGAACAGTCTGCTGCTTTCGCTCATCGAGCGCGAAGGTGTCGAGGTCTATCCCAGCTCGGTCGACTATCTGGCGGCGGTCCGCGCCGCGGGGCTGCGGGTGGCCGTGGTGACGGCCTCGGCCAATGCCGCTGCGGTGCTACAGGTCACGGGGATCGCCGACAGTATCGACGTCCGGGTCGACGGCAACGATGTGGTCCGGCTCGGCCTGCACGGCAAGCCCGCGCCGGACGGCTTTCTGGAGGCCGCCCGGCGCCTGGACGTGCAGCCGGACGCGGCAGCGGTTTTCGAGGATGCGGTGGCCGGGGTGACAGCGGGTCACACAGGTGGTTTCGGGTTCGTCGTCGGTGTCGATCGAGTCGGTGACGGCAGGCATCGGCAGGATTTGACCGCGGCGGGCGCGGATGTCGTCGTGGCCGACCTGTCGGAGTTGAAGGAGCAGCGGTGACAGCGGACTGTCGTGGCTTCGAGGCGGATCCGTGGCAATTGCGGTGGTGTGGACTGGATCTGGCCGCGCTGAAACGCACGGAATCGATCTTCGCGCTGGCCAACGGGCACCTCGGCCTGCGCGGCGGCTTGGACGAGGGCGAGCCGGTCGGCGAGCCGGGCACCTATCTCAACGGCTTCTACGAGAAGCGCCGATTGCCTTATGCCGAAGTAGGTTACGGCTATCCGGAGCAGGGACAGACCGTCGTGAACGTCACCGACGGCAAGATCATCCGCCTGCTCGTCGGCGACGAGCCGATGGATCTGCGCTACGGCCACACCGAGGCCCACGAACGCGTGCTCGACTTCCGTTCCGGCACACTGCGGCGCAGCACGGTGTGGACCTCGCCCACGGGCCGGTCTGTGCGGATCCGCTCGCAGCGCCTCGTCTCGTTCACCGAGCGGGCCCTCGCGGCGATCCGGTACGAGGTCGAGCCGCTCGACGACGATCTGGATCTGGTGATCCAATCGGATCTGCTCGCCAACGAACCGCTGGCGGCGCAGCACGGCGATCCGCGGGCCGCGGCAAGGCTGGACCGGCCGCTGGTGTCCGATTTCGCCGCGGCCCGGGACTTCCAGGCGGTGCTCGCCCACCACACCGCCCGATCGGAGTTGCGGATGGCGGCCGCGATGGACCACGAGCTGACCGCGACGGCCACGCCGCGATGCGCGATCCACGCGGAAGCCGACCTGGCCCGGTTGACGATCGCGGTCGATGTGGCCCGGGGCGATACGGTGTGCTTGACGAAATACCTCGCGTACGGCTGGTCCAGTCAGCGCTCGACCCCCGCGTTGCGCGCGCAGGTCGAGGCCGCGCTGGCCGCCGGTATGGAGACCGGATGGGACGAGCTGCTCCAGCGTCAGCGCGCCTACCTGGACGACTTCTGGTCGAGCGCGGATGTCGAGATCGACGGCGATCCCGAGATGCAGCAGGCCGTGCGCTTCGCGCTGTTCCACGTGCTGCAGGCGGGGGCGCGCGGCGAGACCAGGGCGATCCCGTCGAAGGGGCTGACCGGGCCGGGCTACGACGGGCATTCGTTCTGGGACACCGAGACTTTCGTGCTTCCCGTACTCATCCACACGGTGCCCGCCGCCGCCGCGGACGCGTTGCGCTGGCGGCACACCACGCTCGACCTGGCCCGGCAGCGGGCCCGTGAACTCGGGCAGCCCGGCGCGATGTTCCCGTGGCGTTCGATCAACGGCGAGGAGGGCTCCGGCTACTGGCCGACCGGCACCGCGGCGGTGCACGTGAATGCCGATATCGCGGATGCCGCCATCCGGTACGTCACCGCGACCGGCGACGAGCGCTTCGAGCGGGAGTGCGGGGTGGAATTGCTGGTGGAGACCGCCCGCATGTGGACCGGTCTCGGCCACCGGGATTCGGGCGGAACCTTCCGGATCGACGGTGTCACCGGCCCGGACGAGTATTCGGCGCTGGCCGACAACAACATCTACACGAACCTGATGGCGCAGCGGAATCTGCGCGGGGCTGCTGCGGCGTGCGCGCGGCACCCCGACGTTGCGCGGCGTCTCGAGGTCTCCCCGGCCGAGATCGAGCGCTGGCGTGCCGATGCCGAGCAGACGGCGATGCCGTACAACGATGAGCTCGGGGTCCACGAGCAGTCGGAGGGGTTCACCCGCTACATGCGCTGGGATTTCGCCGCGACCCCGGCCGATCGCTACCCCTTGCTGCTGCACTACCCGTACTTCGACCTGAATCGCAAGCAGGTGATCAAGCAGGCGGACCTGACGCTCGCGATGTACCTGTGCCCCAACGCTTTCACGCCGGAGCAGAAGGTACGGAACTTCGACTACTACGAGGCGTTGACCGTCCGGGATTCTTCGCTGTCGGCCTGCGCCCAATCGATCCTTGCGGCGGAGGTCGGTAATCTGTCGCTGGCCTTCGACTACTTCGTCGAGTCCGCGCTCACCGATCTGCACGATCTGCACCAGAACGTCGCGAGCGGACTGCACATCGCCTCGCTCGCGGGCGCATGGAGCTGCTGCGTAGCCGGTTTCGGCGGCATGCGCGAGTGCGACGGCGAATTGCGTTTCGCGCCAAGGCTACCCGAGCAGCTGAATCGGCTCGCTTTCCGAATTCTCTGGCGCGGCAGTCGTTTGGCGGTCGAGATCACGCGGGACGCCGTCACCTACCGGCTGCTGTCCGGGGAGTCCTGCACCTTTCGCCATCACGGCGATGCGCACACCGTCGGGCAGGAACCACTGCTCCTGCCGCTCCCGGATACACCGAGCGAGTCCAAAGCCGAACCGCCGGATGGGCGCGCCCCGTATCGTCGCGCCTGAAATGCCGTCGGCTACGGCAGATCCTGGAGCGCGGCGCGGATGACGTCGAGGAACCAGGTCTGGGCGGGGCTGCGGCCGGGCGGTCGACGGGTGTACGCGGCTACTTCGGCGGGGTCGATCTGCCAGGGGAGTGCGAAGGTGCGCACGGGGTGGGTCCGGGCGAGCGCGCGGGCCACCCGCTGCGGGACGATCGCGACGAGTTCGCTGTCCTGCACGACATAGGGCAGGGTGGCGAAACGGGTTACCCGGACCGCGATTCGACGCTCCAGGCCGTGTGCGCGCAGGGCGTGCCTGGGGGCGGGGTGGCCGGTGGCGCCGTCCACGACGATATGCCGTTCGGCGCGCAGTTCGGCGTCGGTGGGGGCCTGGCTCTGTAGCCGCGGATGGTCGGCCGCGACCATGCCCGCGTAGCCCTCGGTGAACAGCGGCAGCCTGCTGAGCCGGGCCGAATCCAGGATCGGGGTGGCCACGATCGCGTCCACCCGGCCGCGGGTGAGTTCGTCGGTCGCGGTGGCGATGTCGAACGCGCGCACCTGCAGGCTCGCGGCGGGCGCGCGGGCGGTGAGTTCCGCGAGCACCCGCGGCAACGAATTGACCTCGCCGAGGTCGGTGAGCCCGATGGCGAAGCTGATCGGCCCGGAAAGATCGAATTCCTTTGTCGCGCCGATGGTTGCGTCCATCTGCTCGATGGCGGTGCGCAGCGGCGGATAGAGCCGCTCGGCCTCCGAGCTCGGGACCAGGCCGCCGGGGCCCCGCACGAACAGCTCGTCGCCGAGGCGGCGGCGCAGCTTGCCCAGTCCGTAGCTGACCGTGGGCTGGGTGACGCCGAGGACGTCGGCCGCCGCGGTCACGCTGCGGGTTTCGTACAGCAGGACGAAGGTTCGGACGAGGTTGAGATCGAACTCCGCGCCCATAGATCTCCTCTATGCAAGTGGGGAAAAACATCTATTGGATTTCTGATGAGGCCGATCGTAGCGTGATGGCACTCACAACTGCACACCAGAAACGAACTCCCTATGAAGAAGTTGTTGTCCTGGCCGGCGGTGCTCTGCTGGCTGACCGTGCTGCTGGAGGGCTACGACCTCGTCGTGCTCGGCGCCGTCATTCCCACCCTGATCGACCAGCGCCATCTCGGATTCACCGCGGCGAGTGCCACTTTCGCCGCCACCATCTCCCTGGTCGGCGTTGCCATCGGCGCGACGGCCTCCGGCCCGATAGCGGACCGCTATGGCAGGCGCGGCATGCTGCTCTGCTCGATCGCGGTGTTCTCGCTGTGCACCGCCGCGATACCACTGGCCGGTTCGGTGGGCGTCTTCGCCGTGTTCCGGCTGATCGCGGGCATCGGTCTGGGCGCCTGCCTGCCGACCGCCTTGACGCTCATGGCCGAGCACATGCCGCCGGCGCGGCGCGCGTTCGCGAGCACCATCACCATGACCGGCTACCACACCGGCGCGGTGCTGACCGCGCTGCTCGCGCTGCGGGTGATCCCGCACTGGGAGCCGCTGTTCTACGCGGGTGGCGCGGCCGGTTTCCTGCTGCTGCCGGTGCTGTGGGCCAAGCTGCCGGAGTCGGAGGCATACCTGGCGGCCAAGGGGGCGCCCAACCGGCTGCGACCGACCGTGCTGCTGCGTCCGCTGTATGTGCGTGCGACGCTGGGGGTTTGGGTCGGGTCGTTCATGGGCCTGCTGCTCGTGTACGGCTTGAACACCTGGTTGCCCAAACTGATGCGCGACGCCGGATACAACATGTCGACCTCATTGACCGTGCTGCTCATGCTGAACATCGGCGCGGTGATCGGCCTGCTCACTGCCGGGACACTCGCCGACCGGCGCGGGATCAAACCGACGGTCCTGGTATGGTTCGCCGCCGCGGCGCTGTTCCTGGCGGCGCTCAGCGTGCGGATCTCCAGCACCGCGCTGCTCAATACGCTGGTGCTCGTCACGGGCGTGTTCGTCTTCTCCGCGCAGGTGCTCATCTACGCGTACGTGACGCAGGCCTATCCCGCCGAGATACGTGCGACCGCAATGGGTTTCGCTGCCGGAGTCGGCAGGCTGGGGGCCATCTCCGGCCCGACGATCACCGGCTGGCTCATCGTCGCCGGCTCGGCGAACCCGTGGGGCTTCTATCTCTTCGCTGCGGTCGCGGGCATCGGCCTGCTCGCCATGGCCGCGGTGCCGCGGACCACCGTGCACGGACTCGCCCCGGTCGAGCCCGAGCCGCAGCTCGCGCGAAAAGTGCGACCGGCGTGAGGGATATCCGCACCCAGGTGGCGATCGTCGGTGCGGGGCCGGCCGGTCTGCTGCTCTCGCATCTGCTGTACCGCGCCGGGATCGACAGCGTGGTCGTCGACCACCGCGGGTACGACGACATCGCGAGCACCATCCGGGCGGGGATCCTCGAGGCGGGTTCGGTTCGGCTGCTGGTGGATTCGGGGGTCTCGGACCGGGTGCGCACGGCGGGTGACCGGCACGACGGCGTCGTGCTGCGGTTCGACGGCACGAACCATCGCATCGACTTCCAGGAGTCGGTCGGCGAATCCGTGTGGCTCTACCCGCAAACCGAGGTGTTCCTGGACCTGTCGCGGCGGCGCAGCGCCGACGGCGGCGACGTGCGCTACGGCGTGACCGGCACTGCCGTCGACAGCTCCGGCGACCGTCCGACCGTCACGTTCACCGAATCATGCGGCAGTCCGGTGCGCGTCGAGGCGGATCTGCTCGTCGGGGCGGACGGCTCGCACTCGATCTGCCGGCACGCTTACCCGCCGGGCGCCCGCAGGGAGTGGTTCCGTGAGTATCCCTTCGCCTGGTTCGGCGTGCTCGTCGAAGCGCCGCCCTCGCACGACGAATTGATCTACGCCCATTCGGAATTCGGCTTCGCGCTGATCAGCCGGCGCACCGAGGCGTTGCAGCGGATGTATTTCCAGTGCCCGCCCAGGACGCGGCTCGAGGAATGGGACGAGGATCGGATCTGGTCGCAGCTGCGCCGCCGGGTCGACGGCAACGGGTTCGCCCTGCGGGAGGGTCCGATCGTCGCCAAGACGGTGCTGCCGTTCCGCTCGTTCGTCACCGCGCCGATGCGCCACGGGAATCTGCTGCTGGCCGGCGATGCGGCGCATACGGTGCCGCCCACCGGTGCGAAAGGACTGAACCTCGCCCTCGCCGATGTCGCGGTGCTGGCGGAGGAGATCGCCGAGTTCTATACCCGGCGTGACCCGGATGTGCTGGACCGGTACACCGAGCGAGCCCTGGACCGGGTGTGGCGCGCCCAGCACTTCTCCTACTGGGCGACCACCATGCTGCACAGCATCGACGGCGCGTCGCCCTTCGATATCGAACGCCAGCGCGGCGAACTTGCGCTGATCACCGGATCACGTTACGGCGCGGCCTATTTCGCGGAGGGCTACACCGGCTGGGCGCACCGGAAACCGACCGAACGACGAAAGGAGTGAGCGTGGCCAGGATTTCGACCTTGGCGACCGCCGTGGCCGAGCTCGTGCACGATGGCGACATTGTCGCCCTGGAGGGTTTCACGCACCTGATCCCCGTGGCCGCCGGGCAGGAGATCATCCGGCAGCGCGTGCGCGGGCTGACCCTGGTGCGGATGACCCCGGACATCGTGTACGACCAGCTGATCGGCGCGGGCTGCGCGGCCAAGCTGGTGTTCTCGTGGGGCGGCAATCCGGGTGTCGGCTCGCTGCACCGCTTCCGGGACGCGGTGGAGCACGCCTGGCCGCACGCGCTGGAGCTCGAGGAGCACAGCCACGCGGGCATGGCGAACCGCTATGTCGCGGGAGCGTCCGGTCTGCCGTTCGCGGTGCTGCGGGGTTACGTCGGCACCGACCTGCCGTCCGTCACCGCGACGATCAAGCCGATCAGCTGCCCGTTCACCGGCGAACAGCTCACCGCGGTGCCCGCGCTGCGGCCGGATGTCACCGTGATCCACGCCCAGCGGGCGGACCGGGCCGGGAACGTGCAGCTGTGGGGTCTGCTCGGGGTGCAGAAGGAGGCCGTGCTGGCCGCGCGGCAGAGCCTGGTCACCGTCGAGGAGATCGTGGACGAACTCACCCCGGTGCCCGGCGCGATCGTGTTGCCCGCGTGGGCGATCACCGCGATCGCCGCGGTGCCCGGCGGCGCGCATCCGTCCTACGCGCAAAGGTATTCCGAGCGCGACAACGCCTTCTACGCGGCTTGGGACCCGATCAGCCGGGACCGTGGCCGTTTCACCGAATGGCTCGACGAGCACGTCTTCGCGGGGAGTGACGCATGAACCGGATTCCGGCCGAAACGGACACCGCGCCGGTGCGAGCCACCGCCGACGAGGTGATGACGGTCGCCGCCGCGCGGGCGCTCACCGGCGGCAAACGGTGTTTCGTCGGCATCGGATTGCCTTCCACCGCAGCGAACTTGGCGCGCACGACGCACGCGCCGGACCTGGTGCTGATCTATGAGTCCGGCACGCTGGGTTCCAAGCCGGGCAGGCTGCCTGCCTCGATCGGGGACGGGATCCTCGCGGAGACCGCGGACGCGGTGATCGGCGTGCCGGAGGTGTTCAACTATTGGCTGCAACCGGGACGCATCGATATCGGTTTTCTCGGTGCCGCGCAACTGGATCGGTTCGGCAATATCAACACCACCGTCATCGGTGACTATCGCCGGCCGAAGGTGCGCCTGCCGGGCGCGGGTGGCGCGCCCGAGATCGCCGCGTCCTGCGGCGAGGTGTTCGTGGTGGTCCGCCAATCGCGGCAATCCTTCGTCGAGCGCGTCGATTTCGTCACCTCGTTCGGCCACGGCCGCGGCGGCGGGGAGCGGGCCCGGCTCGGCCTGCGCGGGGCGGGTCCCACGCGGATCATCACCGATCTCGGGGTCATGCGCCCCGATACCACCGGTGAACTGGTGCTGGTCGCGGTGCATCCCGGGGTGAGCGTCGAGCAGGTGCGGGCAGCGACCGGCTGGGAGCTGAAAGTCGCTGCGGAACTGCAGGTTACGGAAGCGCCCTCGGCCGCCGAACTCGCCGCGCTACACGCCTTGCGGGAGGCGTCGTGAACAGCGCGTTCCTCTACGACGGTGTGCGCACGCCGTTCGGCCGTTACGGCGGCGCACTGGCGGGCGTACGCCCGGACGATCTCGGCGCGCATGTGTTGCGCACCCTCGCCGAACGGACGGAATTCGACCCCGCGACGGTGGACGACGTGGTCTTCGGCGCGGCCAACCAGGCCGGAGAGGACAATCGCAACCTCGCCCGGATGGCCGCGTTGCTCGCGGGCTGGCCGACCTCGGTGCCCGGGACGACCGTGAACCGATTGTGCGGGTCGAGTCTGGACGCGACGCTGCACGCGTCCCGGGCGATCGAGACCGGTGACGCGACGCTCGTCGTGGCGGGCGGGGTCGAATCGATGAGCCGGGCGCCGTGGGTGCTGACCAAGCCGCCCAAGGGTTTTCCCGCCGGTGACGCGACGATGCACTCGACCACGCTGGGCTGGCGGATGGTCAACCCGGCGCTGCCCGCGGCCTGGACGGTCTCGCTGGGCGAGAGCACCGAAGCGCTGGCCGAACGGGTCGGCATCGATCGGGCGGCACAGGACGAGTTCGCCGCGCGCAGTCACCGATCGGCGGCGCGGGCCTGGGCCGCCGGCTTCTACGACGATCACGTTGTCGCGGTACCGGATACCGGTCTCGACCGGGACGAGCCGATCCGACCCGGCACCACCGTGGCCACGCTGGCGGGGTTGCGGCCCGCGTTCCGGGCGAACGGGACGGTGACGGCCGGAAACGCCTCGCCGCTGAGCGACGGGGCGTGCGCGCTGCTGCTCGGCGACGAGTCCGTGGCCGACCGGATCGGTCGCGCGCCACTGGCCAGGATCGCCGGGCGCGGAGCGGCGGGGGTGGACCCCGACGTGTTCGGTATAGGCCCGGTGCGGGCGGCTCGAAACGCGTTGGCGCGCGCCGGAATCGGGTGGGGGGAGATCGGCGTGGTGGAGTTGAACGAGGCGTTCGCCGCGCAATCGGTCGCGTGTCTGGCCGGCTGGCCCGAGTTGGACCCCGAGATCGTCAACGTCAACGGGGGCGCGATCGCGCTCGGTCATCCGCTGGGCGCGTCCGGCGGCCGGATAGTCGTGCAGTTGGCCGGGGAAATGCGGCGGCGCGGCATCCGGTGGGGGCTCGCCGCGCTCTGCATCGGCGTCGGTCAGGGACTTGCGGTCGTTCTGGAGGCAGCATCATGAGCGCACGGCATTGCGCGACACCCTCTCCGGCCGGATTCCGGCGCGATCCGGACGGCAGCCATCCGCCGCTGGACTACGCGGAGTACGCGTCCACGGTGCAGCGGCATCCGCGCGAATCGCTGATCGTGTTGCCGCAGCGGCTGACCGAGCTGACCGGACCGGTCTTCGGTTCGGACCGGGTAGGTCCCACCGACCACGACCTGACCGCGCAGCACGCGGGCGAGCCGATCGGCCAGCGGATCATCGTGCACGGGCGGCTGCTCGACGGTGACGGCAAGCCGATCCCGCACTCGCTCATCGAGATCTGGCAGGCGAACGCGGGCGGTCGCTACCGGCACGACCGCGACCGCTGGAACTGCGCACTGGACCCCAACTTCGACGGCGCCGGACGCACCTACACCGACAGCGCCGGGCGATACGAGTTCACCACGGTCAAACCCGGTGCGTACCCGTGGCGTAACCATCACAACGCGTGGCGGCCCGCGCACATCCACTTCTCGTTGTTCGGGCAGGCGTTCACTCAGCGCCTGGTGACGCAGATGTACTTCCCCGGCGATCCGCTGTTCTTCCAGGACCCGGTCTACAACTCGGTGCCCGCGCACGCGCGCGAATTGCTGGTCAGCCGTTTCGATCACGCGCGCACCGAGCCGGAGCGAGCCCTGGCCTTCGAGTTCGACATCGTGCTGCGCGGGCGGGGCGCGACCCCGTTCGAAGACGAGGAGGCCGACGATGACTAGGCTGCCCAGCACGCCCTCCCAGACCGTCGGTCCCTACCTGCATCTCGGATTGACCTGGGCGGACGGGCAATTCGCGGTCCCGCCCGGCGCGCCGGGTGCGGTGTGGCTCACCGGCCGGGTGTGCGACGGCGCGGGCACCGCCATCGACGACGCTCTGGTGGAGACCTGGCAGCTGGTCGGCGACGCGCACCGTGGCGAGCGAAACGGTTTCGCGCGCAGCGATACCCGGCGCGGCGAATACGCGCTGCACATCCTGGTCCCGGCAGCGGTGTGTGACGGCGCGGGCGGGCTGCAGGCCCCGCACCTGGACATGTCGGTGTTCGCCCGGGGACTGCTGCACCGTGTCGTCACCCGGGTGTACTTTCCGGAGCACGCCGACCGGCACGCGGTCGACCCCGTGCTGGCGGCGGTGCCGCCGGAACGCAGGCACACACTGATCGCCGCACGCGCCGGAGACGGTTACGTTTTCGACGTCCACCTGCAGGGGCCGGACGAGACGGTGTTCTTCGATGTCTGAGCTCTTCGGTGGGGTGCTCGCGGCGGGCCCGGTCGCGGAGTCGGTCGGCGATCGGGCGTGGGTGCAGGCGATGCTCGATTTCGAGGCGGCGCTCGCCCGTGCTGCGGCGGCGGCCGGCGTGGTTCCGGCGACCGCCGCGGACGAGATCGAAAAGCACTGCCGTGCCGAGAAGTACGACGCCGCTGCGTTGGGTGCGGCCGCGGTGCGGATCGGCAACCCGGCGGGTCCGCTGGTACGCGCGCTGACCGCGCGGGTCGGCCCTGCGGCGGCGGCCTACGTGCATCTCGGTGCGACCAGTCAGGATGTCCTCGACACCGCCGCGATGCTGGTCACCGCCCGAGCACTGGCCGCGCTGCGTGCCGATTTGGTGGCGTGCGCCGAGTTGCTCGCGCGTTCGGCCGAGGAGCACGCGGATACCGTGCTGGCCGGGCGCAGCCTGTTGCAACAGGCACCCCCGGTGACGTTCGGGCTCACGGCCGCCGGATGGCTGGGCGGTGTGGTCGCGGCGTTGCGGCAGCTCGATCGCGTTCGGGATCACCGCCTGGCGGTGCAGTTCGGCGGTGCTGTCGGGACGGCGGCGGCGCTGGGCGAGCACGGAGTTCCTGTGCTGACTGAGCTGGCGCGTCAGCTACGCCTCGCGGAGCCGACCGTGCCCTGGCACACCGAACGCAGCCGAATCGCGGAAATCGCGGGCGCTTTGGGCCAGACCTGCGGTGCGGTCTCGAAGATCGCCCGCGACGTCACCTTGCTCGCGCAGACCGAAGTCGCCGAGGTGTCCGAGCAGGGCCCATCCGGTAGCGGTGGATCATCGACCATGCCGCACAAGCGAAATCCCGTCGCGGCGGTGCTTGCCGCCGGTGCGGCCGCGCAGGCGCCCGGCCTGGTCGCGACCGTGCTGGGTTCGGCTGCCCACGAATATCAACGCGCCGCCGGGTCGTGGCATGCGGAGTGGCGCCCGCTGGTCGAACTGCTGCGCAGCACCGGTTCGGCGGTGCACTGGCTGCGGGTTTGCCTGTTGCGCCTGCACATTGATCCCGCGCGGATGCGCGCGAATCTGGTAGGTTCCGGTGGTTTGCTCGTGGCCGAACACGTCGCCGTCGAGTTGGTGTCGGCGAGCGGGGGTGCGGTGGGTCGACAGGAGGCCGGTGATCTCGTGGCGGCCTGCTGTGCCGACGCCATGCGGGGCGACCTTGCCGAGTTGCTCGCGGCCGATCCGGTGATCGGGAAGTATCTGGACCGCAGGCGAATCGATGGGCTGCTCGATCCGTCCGGGTATCTGGGTTCGGCGAACGAATTCCGGCTGCGCGCGCTGGTCGAATGGCAGGGAGTCGAGCGATGAGTTCGGTTGCGGTGCATGCCCACGTCGACGGACCGTCGGCGGGGGACATGGTGGTGCTGAGCGGGTCGCTCGGCAGCGATATGCGAATGTGGGAGCCACAGGTGGCGGCGCTCACCGCCGCGGGCTACCGGGTGGTGCGCTACGACCAACGCGGCCACGGGAATTCGCCGGTGCCGGCCGGACCGTATACCCTGGCCGATCTCGGTTCCGACGTGCTCGCGCTGCTCGACCGGCTGGCTGCTCGCCGCGTGCACTTCGTGGGATTGTCGCTGGGCGGCATGATCGGCATGTGGCTCGGTGCGCATGCCCCGCACCGGCTGCGCACGTTGACGCTGTGCTGCACCAGCGCCGAACTCGGCCCGCCCTCCGGCTGGGCCGAGCGCGCCGCCACGGTCCGCGCCGCAGGGACCGCGGCGGTGGCGGGCGCGGTCGTGCGCCGGTGGTTCACCCCGCAGTGGTGCGCTGCCCACCCGGAACGAATCCGCTGCTACGAGAACATGATCGCCGCCACGCCCGCCGAGGGCTACGCCGCGTGCTGCGCGGCGATCGAAACGATGGACATCGCGGCGGGTCTGACCAGAATCAACGCACCCACGCTGGTCGTCGCGGGTGCGGACGATCCTGCGACGCCGCCCGCGCACGGTCGCCGCATCGCCGCGGCCATCCCGCTGGCCCGGCTCGAAATCATCGAGTCCGCCGCACATCTGGCGAACGTCGAACGACCGGACGTCATCGACCAGCTGATCCTCGGACACCTGAAGGAGAACTCGTGAACGAACGTGCCGAGCGAGGCGCTCAGGTCCGGCGCGAGGTGCTCGGCGCCGCGCACGTCGACCGTGCCGCGGCCGCGACAACCGAATTCACCCGCCCGTTCCAGGAATACATTACCGAGTCGGTGTGGGGATCGATCTGGGCCCGGCCCGGTCTCGACCGCCGCACCCGCAGCTGCATCACCCTCGCCGTGCTCACCGCGCTGGGCCGCCACGACGAGATCGCGATGCACGTACGCGCGGCCCGCCGCCACGGTCTCACCCCCGCCGAGATCGCCGAGGTCCTCCTGCACACCGGCGCCTACGCGGGCGTTCCGGCCGCCAACGCCGCCTTCACGATCGGCCAGGCCGTGCTGGACGAACCCGGCGAGTCCTAGGTTTCTGCTCCGGTTCGGCTCATGGGTCGAGCACCTTGCCCGGGTTGAAGAGGTTCAGCGGGTCGAGGGTGCGTTTGATCGCGAGCATCAGATCGACTGCCGCGCCGTGTTCTTCGCGCAGGTACTTCTTCTTGGTGAGGCCGATGCCGTGCTCCCCCGTCGCGGTGCCGCCCACGGCCAGGGCATGGCGCACCAACTGGTCGGAGTACTGTTGCACCACCTCGTCGTCGTGCTCGTCGTAGGGCACGATGGTGTGCACGTTGCCGTCACCGATGTGCCCGCAGACGCTGACCGCCAGCCCGAGGTCCTTGCCGAGGCGCAGCGCGGTATCGACGGCGTCCGCGAGCCGGGAGTACGGGACGGCGGTGTCGGTCACCATGAACCGGCGTCCGGGGTGCAGCGATTTCAACGCGAAGAAGAGATTGTGCCGGTCCTCCCACAGGGCGTAGCGCTCGGTGTGGGTGCGTGCCGCGGCGACGTCGAGGGCCTTGTGGCCCTGGACGATTCGGGTGATCTCTTGTTCCTCGGCGATCGCGGCCGGCTCCGACGACGACTCCACGTCGATGAACAGCGCCGGGGTCTCGGCATAGTCGGTGCCCCGATAGGCGTTGGTCGCGACCATGCTGACCGCGTCGACGAGTTCCAGCCTGCTCACCGGCAGTGCGGCACCGAGCATCTCGACGGCGGCGTCCACCGCATCCGCCACCGTGGGAAACGAAATCCGCAGCGAGCGAAGATATTCCGGGATGGGGTGCAGGCGCACGGTGAGTTCGGTGATGATGCCGAGGGTGCCCGCGGAGCCGATCAGCAGATCTTTGAGGTCGTAGCCGCTGGAGGATTTGCGGACCGCGCGGCCGAAGCGCGCCACCGTCGCGTCGGGGAGCACCGCCTGCAGCGCAAGCACGTTCGCCCGCATCCCGCCGTAGCGGACGGTGGTGGTGCCGCTGGCATTGGTCGCGGCCATGCCGCCCAGCGAGGCGTCGGCCCCGGGGTCGACGGTGAACTGCAAACCGTGTTCGGCCGTCGCCGCGTTCAGTTGGGTGCGGGTGACGCCCGGTTGCACCGTGGCGGTGAAATCGGTGGGGGAGATGTCGAGGATCGAATTCGCCTGCGACAGATCGACGATCAGTTCGTTGCGCTGAGCGAGCAGGTGTCCTTCCAGGCTGGTGCCGGCGCCGCGGGC
This sequence comes from Nocardia brasiliensis NBRC 14402, assembly GCF_000308475.2. Classification (GTDB taxonomy): domain Bacteria; phylum Actinomycetota; class Actinomycetes; order Mycobacteriales; family Mycobacteriaceae; genus Nocardia; species Nocardia brasiliensis. The sequence goes on from NZ_BAFT02000104.1 coordinate 56,730, forward strand.
GATGAGCGGGGTCCGCGTCGCCCGCGCCCACCGCACCAGCGCGGCCACCTCGTCGACATCGGCCGGTGCCGCGACGCCGCGCGGGCGTTGCCCCGCGCGCCCGGTCTCGTCGACCGTGAACTGGTCGAGAACCGCGGGGCGCGTGTCGATCTCGAGGGGTGGGCCGTCGAACGCGGTGGTCATCGTGCTCCTCCAGCCGGGCCCGCACTGGGTCGGCGCCCGTCCTCGCATCGTAAATCGCGGCCTCAGCTCGCGGGCGTCAATCGCGGCACCGGCGGCAGCGGGACGACGGTGGGCGCGGCGCGGAACGCCTGCAGCATGAGCGCGGCGAAGCGCCGGGACGCCGCGACGCGTGCCGCAGGGCTGCTCGTACGCAGGCCGCCGTTGGCCATGATCATCAGGACGAGGTCGTCCAACAGGATGTCGGCGCGCAACTGACCGCTGTCCTTGGCGCGCCGCAGCAGTTCGGCGGCGCCGATGAGCGAGGACGAACGGATCGCGGTGAAGTCCATCGAGTGCGGAAAGGCGGACATGAGGGCAGCGCTGAAACCCTGGTCGCGCGCCAGCAATTCGCACAACTTCTCGACGGCGACACTGAAGCCGTGCCACGCGTCCGGGTCGGCCAAGCCCTCGTCCACGATGGCTCGGCACGCGTGCATGTGATCGGTGAACGCCTCGGTGACCAGCGACTCCTTGGTCGGGAAGTGCCGGTAGAGGGTGGCCGGGCCGACCTGCGCGTGCCGGGCGATCGCGCGCATCGGCACGTCCAGGCCGTCGGCGACGAATACCGCGCGCGCCGCGTCCAGAATGCGCTCGCGGTTGTCCCGCGCGTCGGAACGGAGGGTCTGAGACAAACGGGTGGTCACCGCTCTCACTTTAGCTAAACGGACGGGGGCGTCCGTTACGTTCCGTGGATCGGTTCAGCTCGAAAAGCCCACGGAGGCAGCAGTGAAAGCAGTGACGTTCCCGGCGTTCGGGACGCCGGAGATGCTCGCCGTGGTCGATCTTCCCGACCCGGGCCCGGCCGCGGGCGAGGTGCTGATCGTGACCGAGGCGATCGGGGTCGGCGGGCTCGACGCGCTGATCCGCAGCGGCGCGTTGACCGCCTACGGGTCCACGCCCGGGCACGTTCTCGGCAGTGAGGTGGCGGGGACCGTCGCGGCGGTGGGCGACGGTGTCGACACCGCGTGGATCGGTCGGCGGGTCTGGGCGCACACCGGGTTGACCGGGGGCTACGCCGAGCGCGCTGTCGCCCCGGCCGCGACGGTGGTGCCCGTCCCGGAGGCGGTGTCGGCCGCCGCGGCGGTGACCCTCGGGAGTTCGGCCATGGTGGCCCATTTCGCCTTGCGTCATGCCCATTTCGCGCCCGGTGAGTCGGTGCTCGTGCGGGGCGCGGCCGGGGGCATCGGGGTGATGGTGGTCCGGCTCGCGGCGCGGCGCGGCGCGGGATCGGTCGCGGTGACGACCTCCTCGGCCGAGCGTGGTGAACGCCTGCGCAAGCTCGGCGCCACGCACGTACTGGACCGGCACGGCCGCGGCGGGCCGGAAGCTCCCGCGGACTACGACGTGATCATCGATATCGTCGGCGGTGCGGCGGTGTCCGCATTCCTCGGCAGGCTCGCGCCGAACGGCCGCATGGTGGTGGTCGGGGCGATGGGCGGTATGCCGCCGGCGGACTTCGCCGCGCCGATGATCGCGGCATTTCAGAAATCGCTGTCGTTCGCGACCTTCAGCGCGGATACGGTTGCGGCCCCCGAGATCAGCGCGGCGATCGCCGAACTGTTCGCCGCCGCGAGCCGCGGTGAACTGGAAGCGATGGTGCACGAAGAGCTTTCGTTGGCCGACGCGGTCCGGGCGCACCGGATGATCGACGCGGGCGAGGTGTTCGGCCGAGTCGTGCTCGTGCCCTGAGGTACCGGCGACGCGGGGCGGCGGTGCGGCACCGATGAGTTCTGCCGCCCTGCCCCGTCGATACGGTGACAGACTTCGACGCGAAGGGCGCACAGATGAGCACGGCGATATCGGCGGACGGCACGCGACTGGCCTACGACGTGGTGGGCGAGGGGCCCGCACTGGTGTACGTCACGGGGGCGACCTGCTTCCGGAAGTTCCGGCCCGTCGTGGACGACGTCAAAGCGTTCTCGAAGGAATTCACCGTCTATACCTACGACCGCCGCGGCCGCGGCGACAGTACCGACACCGCGCCCTACGAGGTGCAGCGCGAAGTCGACGATATCGAGGCGATGATCGACGCGGCCGGCGGCAACGCCTTCGTTTACGGGCATTCCTCGGGTGCTGTGCTCACGCTCGAAGCCGCGCTGCGGTTACCGCACAAGGTCGATCGGGCGGTCATCTATGACGCGTCGTACGTGCACGACGCGGCAGAACGCGATTCCTACGCCGAATTGGCGCGGAAGGTCGAATCGCGCCTGCGAAAGGGCGAGAACTCCGGCGCGGTGCGGGAATTCCTGCGCGAAATCGGCATGCCGCGTCCGTTCGTCGCGCTGCTGCCGCTGTTTCCCGGCTGGTCCACCATGAAGGCCCTGGCACCCACCCTCACCTACGACATCGCGCTGACCGCGGACGTGCCCCCGCTGGACCGGCTCGGCGGCATCAAAGTACCGCTGCATATCGTCGCCGGTGCGAAAAGCCCGGCCGGATTGCACGACGTCGCACAGCAACTCGCCGACACCATTCCCACCTCCACCCTTCGCACTCTCGAGGGGCAGAACCATATGGTCAGCACCAAAGCGTTGCTGCCGATTCTGTGTGACTTCCTACGCGCGCGGTGAACGCGAGTTCGGTCAGCGGGGACCCGTTTCGCTGGATTCGCCCCGATTCGGGTAGCGATCTACTCAGGTGCGGCATCCTGACCTGCGGTGTCATGGTGTCGAAAGATTGACTTTCGTCGAAAGACGTGACCATGTGGGTAGCGAATTCAGCGATGGCGGGAAGGGCAGCAGGCCCCTTCCCGGCGTACCCGCGGACCAGGATCACCGCGGCGTATGCGGCTGGTTCCGCAGACTTGCCGGGGGCCGGCGCGCAGTTGTCGTTGTTCGGTGGGTTCGAGTTGCGGGTGGGCGGGGTGAAAGTGGTGCTGCCGGCGCACGCGCAGCGGGTGCTCGCCTATCTCGCACTGCACCGGATGACCGCGCCCGAGTGTGGACGCCGGGTGCTGGCCGAGCGGTTGTGGGAGAACTCGTCGCCGGATCGGTCCTCGGCCAGCCTGCGCACGGCGCTGTGGCGGATCCGCCGGGCAGGGCCTGCCCTGCTCGGCGGCGACGCGGAGCGTGTGCGGTTGACCGATCAGGTCGAGGTCGACGTGGACCGGTTCCGGCGGCGCGCCGAGGACTTGCTGGCCGGGTGCGCGGGCCCGGCGGCGAATGCGCACGAGCTGTGCACGGCGGCCGAACTCCTACCGGGCTGGGACGAGGACTGGCTGGTGCTGTTCCGCGAACAGCTCAGGTTGCTGCGGCTGCACACGTTGGAGGCGGTGGCCCGCAAGGACTGCGCCCTGGGCCGCTATCCGCAGGCGATCGACCTGATCCTGCGGGTCGTCGCCGAGGAACCGCTGCGCGAATCGGCGCAGGCGATTCTGATCGATGCCCACCTCGGCGAGGGCAACGCGGCCGAGGCGCGCAGACAGTTCGACCTCTTCGCGGCGACGCTGTGGCGCGAACTCGCGCTGCGCCCGTCGGCCGAACTCGGGCGGCGCGCCGGGGTCCGGGAGTGCTCGGCGACTACGCGCCGTTGACGCCGACGCGTACGGTAGCGAGGCACGCTGCGCGGATGCCGGCCGATTTCCGCAACGCACCGCCGCCGACTCCGATCGGCCGACTACGCGCGGTGCCGATGCACATCGAGGAACTGCGTGCGGTCGTGACGCTCGACGCCGCGACCGGAACCGGATCCGTCGAGGCGACCGTGGACTACGTGGTCGGCCCGCACGCGGGAGCGCCGATCTTCGACCTCCGGCAGACGGTGCGCTCCGCCCGGCTCGACGGAACCCGGCTCGACCCCGCCGAGCTGGCCGCCCACGACGTCGGCGCCGGTGCGCACAGCTCGATCCGGGTCGTCGGCCGCACCCAGGCCGCCGGATCGTCGCACCGGCTGAGCGTGACGTACCGGCTCGATACGCCGGACGCCGATCTCGGCGGGGCGTATCCGCCGGCGCTGCACTGGTCGAACGGTCGGGTGCGCTGGTCGTTCGGCATGTCCGACCTGTATGCGGGCCGGTACCTGGAGGCCTGGTTCCCGTCGAACCTGCCGTTCGACCAATTCCCGTGGACGCTCGAATTACGGGTCACCGGAACGGCGGTCGCCCATTCGCTGATCACCAACGGCGCCGCGACCGTGGTCGGCGCCAACGCCTGGACGGTGCGTTTCCCGTCCTGGTTCACCACGATGTCGTCGCTGCTCGAGCTGCGACCGGCCGACTCGGTCGTGCTGCGCTCGTCGACCGTATCGCTGCCGGTGTCCGGGCGTCAGGTGGTGGTGGAAACCTGGAAACTCGTTGGCGGTCAAGAGAATCTGCCCGCGTTGCACGCCAGGGTCGGCGTGTTGCTGACCGAGTACGAGTCCGTCTTCGGCGCGTTCCTCGGTGACCGTTTCGTGTGCCTGTTCCACGGCGCGGCCGGCGGCATGGAATACGCGGGCGGCGCGACCACCGCGGCCGGTGCGCTCGGCCACGAGGTCTTCCACTCGTGGTTCGCCCGTGGTCTGAGTCCGGCGGCACAGACCGACGGGTGGTGGGACGAGGCGTACACCAGCTTCCGGGACGACGGCGACACTCGCACCGAGAGTTTCGATTTCACCCGCGCGCCGGTGCGGCTGTGCGCCCGGCAGCCGTTCCAGCGCACCACGCCGACGGCGGCGTACGACGACGGCAGTCGCTTCTTTCGCGGTGTGGCGCAACGGATCGGCGCGGCCTCGCTGCGCACGCTGATGGGGGAGCTGTACCGCGCGCGCCGCGGGACTCCGGTCAGCACAGCGGAATTGGTCGCGCATCTGGTGTCCGGTTCCGGTGCCGCGGATCTCGTCGACGCCTGCCACCGATTCGTCTACGGCTTCGCGGAGTCGACGCCGGACCCGCGCCTGGTCTTCGGGGCGGCGCCGAGCTTGTGGAACCGGCACGGGGACGACCGGATCGCGGTCCACGTGCAGCCGAAAGCCGGTCAGGACAACTGGATTCACGCCCGGGTAACCAACACGGCGGCAGCCGGACCGTGCCGCTGCTTCGTCGTCACCTTCGCGTTACGAGTCACCACCGGCGCACCGCCCACCTTTCCCGTCGACTTCTTCCCCGCGCAGACGGCGGCGGTGGGTTTCGAACTCGCGCCGGGTCGTTGGCGCACCGTGTCGGCCCGACTGCCCGCGGCGCTGCTGCCCGCGCGCGGCACCAGGGTCTCGGTGCTGGCTTCGGTGCACGCGCGCCGCTCACATCCGGCGTCGGGCACCCATGTGTGGGAGCATGCGGCGCTCGCCCAGCGCGACATGACGATCGGCTGATCGGGACGCCGGTGCGGGCGGCGGCGGGGCGGCCATGCCGACCCGCCCGAACAACTCCGGCGACGGCCGGATGCTCAGTTCGGTCCACAGCAGATCCGCGAACACGCGCAGCTGCCTGCGCGCCTCGACCACGTTGCCCTCGCACAGATGCGCCTCGATAAGCGCGGTCTGCGCCGATTCGCGCAGCGGTTCCTCGGCGACCACGGCGAGCATCGCCTCGATCGCCTCGTGGTAGCGACCCCGCGCCGCGAGCTTGCGCGCGTCCGTTTCCAGGGCGTGCAACCGCGTCTGCCGCAACTGTTCTCGCGCGAGCAGCAGCCAGGTCTCGTCCCAGCCCGGCAGCAATTCGCTGGTACGGGCGAGCAGGGCGGCGCGGTCGCGCGGACAGTCGGACTGCGCGCTCAGCATGCGCTCGGCGTTGCCCCGGAACTCGTGTACGTCGACGGTCACGCCGGCGCCGAGCCGCACCCGGCCGCCGGTGCCGTGCACCAGGGCGGGAGCGGCCTGCCGGATCCGCCACAGGGCGGTGCGCAAACTCGCCCGGGACCGGGCCGCGGTGGCGTCGGGCCACAGGCGTTCGGCGAGCAGGGCGCGGTCGCAGTCGGGTTGGGCGATCTGGTCCAGCGCCAGATAGGCCAGTACACGTCGTGAATGCTGCGGCAGGGCAACGTGGTTCGCGTCCACGCGCAGCGCGAAACCGCCGAGCAGGCAAATGGCGACCGCCATCGGATCATCCCTCCGTCACCGGCCGCAACGCGGCCGAGTGCTGCCAGCGTGGCGACCCGGTGCTGCGCGTGCGTCAACGCCGCGTCAACGCCGCCCCCTCGGCATTGACGGGAGTTGGTATGGCCGCGCGCGACCGTGGTCCGGTGAATGGACCCGAGAGCAGAACGATCGTGGTGCGGGCCTGGCGGGACCGGGGACGGCTGATCATCCGCGTCCTGGCCGGCTCCGCCGAGCCGGACTCCGCCCGGGAATGGGTGTTCGCCGATACCGACGCGTCGCTGGCGCAGGTCGCGACCTTGCTCGCCGAACTGGGCGAAGATCGCGCCCCGGGGGAGACCGCGCCGGCAGAGACGAAGCGTTGACGTTCGCGCATACCGTGGTCGCGCACAGTGACGCGAAACGCCCGTCGTTTGCGGAGGTGACCACAATGCGCAGTGACTCATACACCGAGTCTCGCGGTGCTACCGAGGACTATGTCTCGCCCTTTTCCGGGCTCTCGCCCTTCGGCGAGGCGGTGGACGAGGCGGCCGAGCAGCCGACGGCCGCCCAGGACGAGTCGCCGTTCGAGAGCTACTCGTTCACCGAATCGCCCTTCGGGGAGCACAGTTACTCGGCGTCGGACGAGCAGTCGCAACTCGCCACCGAGTTCCTGGAGGCCCTGCACGACGAAGAATTCACCGAGGCGCTCGAGCAACTGCTCGACGAAGGAGCCGCGCGGGCGCTCTCCGATGCCCAGCAGTGGTCGGTGACGCCGTCGGCGTCCGAGTGCCGGGAGTCGTTGCAGGAGTGGCTCGCACCGCTGATCAGCGAATGGGAACGCACCATCGACAGCTTCGCGAGCGGACTGGAGAACGCCGATCTGCACGGGCTGGCCGAGCAGGAACTCGACGAACTGCTCGACTCACTGGCAACCCCCGCCGCGCTCGATTCCGAGGTGTTCGAGAACTTCCTCAGCAAGATCACCCGCAAGGTCAAGTCGGTCATCAAGCAGAAGATCCGGCAGGCGGTCGGGTTCGTCCGCAACCCGGTCAAGGGCGTGCTCAATGTCGCCAAGAGCGGGCTGAAGACGATCAAGAGCGGTTTGCAGGCGGTCGGCAAGCACGTGCTCGGGCCGATCCTGCAACGGCTGAAGAAGATCGGGCTCTCGCTGCTCAAGGGTGTCGTCGCGAAACTGCTGAACCCGCTGACCCGGATCCTGCCCGCCGAGATCCGGCCGCTGGTGCCGATTCTGGCCAAGCGGCTGGGAATCGGCGAGGCCGCCGACGAGACCGCGGACGAAACCGACGAGGCTGCCGACGAATTCGGCACCGCGGCGCTGCTGGCGCAGGATTTCGACCACCAGCTCTTCGCGATGTTCACCGCCGAGGAGCACGACGAGGCCGACGCGCAGGAGTACGACGAGGCCGATGCCGAAGAGCCCGAAGCGAATACGGTCGCCGAACTGGACGACGCCCGCGCCCGGCTCGCCGCCCAGCTGAGCGCCTATACGGGGGAGGACCCGCCGATCGCCGAGATCGAGCAGTTCGTCCCGGCGGTGCTGGCGATCCGGCCGCTGCTCAAACTGGGGCTGAAAGTGACCGGGGCGCGGGCGAAGCTGATCAATCTGATCGCGCAGCCGCTGGCGAAGCTGATCAAGGGGATGGTCGGTCCCGACGCCGCGCGGACCATCGGCAAGATCGCGGGGCAGGACCCGTCGGTCCTGATCGCACGGGCGGTGGTCGGGGTCGGTTTCACCGCGCTCGGCCTGGAAGCCACGGGCCAGGAGGAAGATGCGATCCCCGGCGAGGCGCTCGCCTCGGCGGTCGAGGCGACGGTGACGCGAGTGCTCGAGGAGTTGCCCGAGGCAGCGTTCACCGATCCGCTCCAGGTCAGTGCGGCGGTGCAGCGTGCGTTCGCCGAGTCGGCCGCCGCGTACCTGCCCGATCGACTGCTGCGCGCGGACCTGCCCGAGCGCGAAACCGCGGAGGAGGGCGGCTTCTGGGTGATGCTGCCCCGCTCGACCGGGCCGCGCTACCGATTCCGCAAGTACACCAGGGTTTTCGCGGTGCCGATCCCGCGACAGGTGGCGCGGGCGGTGCGCTGGAACGACGGCGGCACGCTGGAGTCCTATCTGCTCGACCGCGGCGTCGATCGGTGGCCGGTGCAGGCCGAGATCGACCTGTACGAGACCATGCCCGGCACCATGCTGGGGCATCTCACCCGAGATGAAACCCTGCCCGCGGCAGAGCAACCCGCCGCGGAGGACTATCAGCCGCTCACCGCCGAGGCCGCGGGACTGCTGCTGCGCGAACCCGCGCTCGGTCGCCGCCGCCGGGTCGGGACCGCTCCCGGTGCCTACCGGCCGGTGCCCGGCCAGCGGTACTACCGCGTGCGCGTCGCGAAACTGCCGGCGCGCAAGGGCCGTCGGCCGCGCAGGCTCACCACGGTGCGCTGGGATCCGGCCACGAAGCGGATGCGGATCGTGATCAAGCTGTCCGAACGACGGGCCAGGGCGTTGCAGGCCCGCCTGCAACGCGCCGCGCCCGCCGGACAGCGCGATCTGCCCGCCGTGCTGTCGGCGTTGCGCGAGATCTTCCTGCCGCGCCTGCACTATCGGATCGCGCGGCGCCTACTGAGAGCCGAGCTGTCGACCGATCCGGTCGCGGCGGCGAAACTGGCCGCCGATCTGACCGCCGCGACCAGTACCGCCATTGCCACCTATCTCGCGCAGCGGGGTGCCCAGTTCGCCGCCGCCGTCGCCGATCCGGCGGACGGGGTGACGCTCACGGTGACTTTCACCGGCGTAACGGCGGATTCGGGACAACTGCCCGTCGCCGAGGTCGTCGCCACGCCGGGAACGAAGTGATGGACGCCCGATTCGCCACCGAGACCGCCGCGCTCGCCGCTGAGGCGCGGCACTGGCGGCGCGCGTGTGCGGCGCTGGGCGACCTCGAGGTCAGTGCGTCACCGGTGGCGTGGCGCGAGCTGGAGTCCTATCTCGGGCTCAGCGTCCGCGCGAGCCTCACCGGCCAGGCGCGCAGGCTCACCGCACAGGCGGACCGCACGCTGTTCACGATCAAAGGTGCGACGACACCGGCGGACCTGAAAACCGCACGCGCGGAACTGCTCAGGTTGCGCCGCCGGTACAGCCGCGCGGAAGCCGTGGTCGACTTCTACTGCGACGCGGTGAACACCAGAACGAATCCGCGCATCGCGGCGGTGCTGCGCGGGCTGGACGCCCTGGCCGTGCACAGCATGGATCAGGTGCTGCGGCCGCTCGGCATCGACACACCGCCGGTGCTCAGCTATCTGGACAAGGGCATGGGCGCGTCGATCCTGCGCTCCGGTGCCCGGCTATGGGACGCCTCCCTGTCACCGGCGGCCGCGATCAAGATCACCCGGCACAATCTGTGGCAGCCGACCTCCCTGGTGCACGAGACCGGCCATCAGGTCGCTCATTTGACCAGTTGGACAAAGGAATTGGCGGCGGCCCTGCATGCCGCGCTGGCGCCGCACAGCGCGCCGGCGGCGGCCGCTTGGCGCAGTTGGGCCTCTGAGGTGGCGGCCGACGTCTACGCCTTCAGCTTGCTGGGATACGCGCCGGTGCCTGCCTTGGCGACCGTCGTGGACGGACCGTCGAGCCAGGTGTACCGGATGCCATTCGGTGACCCGCACCCGGTTTCGGCGCTGCGGGTGCAGTTCAATGCGGCGCTGTGCCGGAGCTGGTTCGGCGCGGGCCCGTGGGACGCGCTGGCCGCGCGCTGGCAGGCCAGACATCCACTCGCGCAGGCTTCTTCGGAGGTCGGCGCGATCGTGGCGGCCAGCATGCCGCTGCTGCCCACGATCGCCGAGGTGTGCACGCGCAGGCCGATGCGAGCCTTCCATGGCGTGCCGCTCTCGGCACTGGCCGACCCGCGGCGGGTGTCGCCCGCCGAACTGAACCGACTGGCCGACCGCGCAGGTGCCTCGCTGTACACCTCGACCTACCTGCAGCGGGTCGAGCCGATGCGGATTCTGGCACTGACCGTGCTGCGCGGTCTCGAATCGTCCACCGCGCCATCGGAAATGGAGACATGGCTGCGCCGGATGGGTGGCGGCGACCGCGTCGCCGCCTGAACGTAGGAGATAGGAGACCGACATGGACAACGAGCCAGGCAAGGCGGCGGTGGACATGGATCAGCTGATCCAGTTGTTCACCGGCGTACTGCAGCACTACCGGCAGCAGGAGAGCGCGGCGCCGAGCACGCTCGCGGAAGGCAACGACTTCACGCTGTCGATCTTCTCGGAGCTGCAATACGGGTTGCAATCGCGCAACCTCTCGGCGAAAGGGCCGATCACCCAGCGGTTGCCCGCCCTGGTCGACGTCGAGCACAAACTGCTGGAATTCCAGAAGGGCCTGCCGAACTACGCCGACCGGATCGCTGTGATCCACCGTGGCGCCCGCGGCCCGGAATTCCTCTACGTCTACGACGAGATCCGCAGGGACGGCGGGAACGGCGACGGCTGCGGGTCGAAACCGACCTTCGCGATCACATATCCCGCCGAGGCGGTCGCGGCGCAGATCCAGGACTGCGACGGGCAGGTCCGGGCCGTCACCTTCGTGACGTACGGACCGATCCGCACCGGGTCCGGCGGCGGCGTCTCGCTCGCGCACTCCGATTCGCCGCAGGCACTTTAAGGAAGGCAGCGCCATGTTCCGACAGTTGGCTACCAAACTCCCCAAGCTCACCGACCCACTGACACCCGCCGACGCGGTCTTCACCTTCCACCCGGAGCAGTTGAGCCGGTGGCTGGACGAGATCTGGGCGCAGGGCGGAATCACCGTCTGGCCCAAGGTCTTCACCGAGACCAAGGTGCCGCTCGGCGACCCGGCCGCGGTCAAATTGACGCAGCTGCCGGACAACTTGATCAAGGAGTCGTTCAAGTCCGGCGTGCACGGGCCCACCACGGGGACACCGCCGTTCCCGCCGCCGCTCGGCTACAACCCGACCAACGATCCGCAGGTGGTACCGCTGTGGGACCACATGTTCTACGCGTACCTGGTCGAAAGCACCGGCGCCGTAGAGATTTTCGCGGAGGTGGTGCGGCGCTACGTGGTCGGCGAGACGCTGCCCGCGCCCTCGGTCGAAACCATGGCCTGGGTACGCGCCACCGAGGAACTGTTCTTCCGCGACCCGCCGCTGTTCCGGGTGGGCGGGTTGACCAGCCAGCTGCGCCCCGATGCCCGGGTGAACCGGCGCAACGCCTACTGGCGCATGTTCGGACTCGATCTCCCGCATCCGGCGCCCGGCGCGGACAGCCAGGCCTGGAAGCGCGACGCGGGCGCCGCGAGCAACATCCGTTTCATCGAGATGTGGAACGAACTGCTGCGCCAGGTCTGGCTCGGGATCGAGAACGAGCGCAACACCTCCGGCTCGAACCCCACCGACGCCAGCTACATCGGATACCTGTGCCAGACCCTGGCCGAGATGCTGCGGCTGCGCCGGCTCGGCGGGATGCTCTCGCGCGAAGAGTTCAGCTACGTCTGCCTGCTGAACTGGTTCCACCTCACGGTCGACTACGAGAGCGCCGTGGTCCGGGACCTCAGCGCCAACGCGGGTATCAGCGGCGGTAACCCGGCCGATCGGCTCGCGACGATCGGCAGGCGGGTCGGCGTGGCGCCCTCGCGGCAGGCGCGCGAACTCTTCGAACTCGCCACGCTGGTCTCCCCGCTGCTGTGGGCGATCGAGCTCGGGGTGTTCGACGAACAGTCGCAGGCCGAGCTGCTGTATCGCTCCACCGGCGTACCGGGGCCCGGCCCCGCCCAGACGATGAACCGGATCATCGATCTGTGGCAGTCGGCGACCGGCGAGCGGGTCAAGGATCTGGCGGTCACCATGCGCCGCAGCACGAATCAGGTCCGATCGGCACAACCGACGAAACTGCTGCCCGCCGGCGTGCTGTCCGGCACCACCGCACCCTCGGCACCGGCGGCGCCGGCGGCGGCCGCGACGAACGGACATCGACGAGTTGCCCCACGGCTCTGAGCCGTTGGGACGTCGAGTCGTTCGCCATCGCGCGATACCGATTGGAGCCTGATATGAGTACCGTTGCCGAATCATCGATCTTCGCTTCGCCCGAGGCGACGCCGGAGACCGGCGTGTGGCCCACGCGCGAAGACGTCTTCGCCGAGGACGTGGGGGATCTGGCGTACGACGGCGAGACCGGCTGGCAGAACGAGGGTTCCGACACCGAGTTCGACGAGGCCGGGGATACCGAGGCGGACTACGCCTACGGTGCCGAGTACGACAGCGAGGACGCCGTCTTCGAAGTGGACAGCGAGGTAGCGCCTTTCGAGGCCGCGGGCTATGCCGAAGCGGACTCCGAGAACGCCGCCTACGCAGGCGCAGCCTACGAAGACAGCGACTACGAGGAAGCCGACTACGAGGAAGCCGACTACGAGGACGTCCACTATGAGGATGCCGACTATGAGGATGCCGACAACGGGGAAGTCGATTACGAGGACGCGGACTACGAAGACGCGGACTACGAGAACGCGGACTACGAGGACGCGGACTACGAAGACGCGGACTACGAAGACGCCCAGCCCGTCGCGGTGACACCCGGCCGGTTGCTCGTGCACCGGCATCCCCAATTGCGTTCGCACGCGGGCACGCCACCGGATCTGCTGATCGAGTGGAACGGCATGGTCGAGCCCTCCGTGGTCGACGTGGTCGTCCATGTGCACGGCTACTCGGGTCACGGCGCGGCCATGCAGATCGTCAAGCACAAGAAGCCGATCAGCGGACTGGATTTCACCGATCCGGCCAAGCCGGGAGCCGCCGGACGGACCGTCCCGACGTTGCTGATTCTGCCCCGCGGCCACCATCAGCCGAAGGGCAATCCTGCGCGCTACACGTTCCCGGCGCTCACGAAACCCGGTGCACTGCAGGCGCTGATCGATGACGCGCTGGTCCGTTTCGGCGCGGCGACCGGCACCACCGTGCGGCGCAATCGGCTGATCCTGACCGCGCACTCCGGCGGTGGCGCGGCGCTGATGGCGATCCTGGGTCACACCGATCCGGATGAGGTGCACACCTTCGACGCGCTGTACAACGACCCGAAAACGTTGATCGACTGGGCGCGCAAGCGCATGGCGGCGGGCACCGGCGCGCTGCGGGTGCTGTACCGCCCTGGTGAGGGCACCGCGCGGGCCAGCGAGCGGGTTGCGGCGGCGGTCCGGGCGGCCGGTTCGCCGAACTTCCGGGTGGAGCGGACACGGGTGCCGCACAACGAGATTCCCCGTCGATTCGGCTGGCAGCTGCTCGCCGACGCGTCGGCGAACCTGAGCGGCGGGGTCGTCAGCCGGGAAGTGGCCGACGAGAGCGCCGACGAGCTGTGGACGCCGCAGGAGGGCGACGGGGAGTACTGGGGCGAGACCGGTTGGGAGTCCGAGGATTACGCGGTGGAGTCGATCGCGCAGGAGTGCGGGTGCCGGGGCAGGGACAGCGAATCGCCGGAGGGAGAAGCGCCGCCCGCGCGCCCTCGCCGGATGCTCGGCACCTGCAAGCCGGTGCAGGACGATCTGAAGCCGGAGGCGCCCTGGAGTGTGATGCAGCAGCGATTCCGCAAACGCTGCAGCCTGACCAGTCATCGTCTCGACGCCAAGGCGGCCATCGATTGTGCGTGCGCGTTCGGCGATCCGCGCGATGTGGCGATCTTCTCGATGGCCCGCGTGATCGCGGCAGGCCCGCTGGCGGCCCGGCTGTTCGCGCATTTCCTCGGCGCCAGCGGTGCCGAGGTCACCATCGACGTGGCCGACATGATCAAGCGGTCGGCGGGCGTGCGGGAGAAGATCCGCAAGTCGATCGCGCGCGGCGGCGATATCGGGTTCACCCGGATCGAGCAGAGCGAATACCGCAACAGCGACCTGCAATTCGCTTACGGCGCGATCGACTGCGTGCAGTGGCGGGTGCTGCCGCCGGCGCCCAAGGACTGGCGGAACAAGCCCGCCACCCGGATCGAGATCTCGATGCTGGACTACTACGAATTCCATCCCGCCCGTCCCGGCGTCAGCCAGTGCGCGCACGCCGCGTGCGTCGAGCTCGTCGCGCGGGGACAGGCGAAGAATTTCTGGACCAGCGGGAGCACCGTGGTCACCCTCGCCGACCTCGGGGCGCGTCCCGCGGTGCCTGCGCGGCCGCCGCGGGAGCGCCGCCCCATCCACCAGAGCACCTACTGAGACGCGGGGAGGCAAGTGATGAGTGTCGTCGCCGAGTGGCCCGGCCACAGCGCCGCCGAAGAATCCGGCGCCGTCGAGCAGCACGAGTTCGACGAGAGCGTCGCCGGTGCCGAGGCGGCCTTCGAGGCCGAAAGTTTCCCGTCGGGGCTGGTGCTCACCGCCCGGCCCGGCCCATCGGCGGCCGGGCAAGAGCATTGGGATCCGAACAGTACCGGTCTGCCGCTCTACGACACCGGGCCGCAGGTCCGCACGAAGAAGCTGGCGCCGAACTTCACCGTCGGTGAACTCGTCAGCAGCGGTGGACGTCCCGCCGACCGCGCCCGCATCTCGCCGGCTCTGGTCCGCTGTCTGCAGGCGATCCGCGATCGGGTGGGAAAGCCGGTGAAGATCACCTCTGGCTATCGGTCCTGGGCGAGCAATGTCGCCGTCTACCGGGCGCGCGGGCAAAAGCCCACGCTCAGTAGGCATTGCAGCGGACAAGCCGCCGACATCACCATCGCCGGTCTCACCGGGTTACAGATCGCGGAACTGGCGATCGACGCCTGCGGCAACGATATCGCGCTCGGCGTCGGCGGCAATTTCGCGCACATCGACGTGCGCGGACGACCCGACACCTGGACCTATCTGACCGGTGCGGCCAATACTGCCGCACTCGCCCAGGTGCGGCAGTATCGACGAAACCGTTCGGCGCCGAAGCCCACGCCCGCCCCGACCCGTACGCCAGATCGTGCCGCGGGCATCGTGCGGCGCGGTTCGTTCACCAAGTGCGCGACAGGGGAGCAGCCCGGCGCCCGCGCCATGGCGAATCAGTGGAAGCGGCTGACCGGCCGTCAGGCGGGCACCTTCAACTGCCGGGCAACCACTTTCGGCACCCCGTCGCTGCACGGGGAAGGGCGTTCGATCGACCTCTACGCGAACGCGGCGGACCCGGCGCATCGGGCTCAGGTCGACGCCTACATCGCCTGGCTGCAATCCAATGCGGTGGAATTGCAAGTGGCGTACATCATTTGGAACCGGCGGCAATGGGGCTGGCAGTTCCGGGCGCAGGGTTGGCGGCCCTACGGCGGCAGCAACCCGCACACCGATCACATCCACGTCGACCTCAGCTGGGAAGGCGCGCGGTCGCCGAGTCCGCTGTTCGCCGGCCCGGTTCCCGGCCTGGGCGGTGGTAGCGCACCCGCGCCGACGCCGAAACCGGGGCCGCGACCCAGCGGCCGGGTGCCCGCGCACGTCGTCGATTTCGTGCACAAGTACCGTCCGCACGCGCAGGCGAACGAAACCCGCAGTCGCATACCGTGGCTGGTCACCCTCGGCCAGGCCGCGCTCGAAACCGGTTGGGGCGCGAAAGCTTGCGGCAACAACTTCTTCGGCATCAAAGCAGACGCGAAAGTGCCGGAGGCGCAACGCAAGCTGTGCACGACCACGGAAGTGCACAGCACACCGAACGTACGCGGCTACCCCGAGATCATTTCGGTGACACCACGGCCCGACGGCCGGTACAACTACGTCGTGCGCGCGTGGTTCCGGGCCTACGCCTCCCCGGACGCGTCGTTCGACGGCCACGCGCAGGTGCTGTTGCAGCCCCGATACGCGAAAGCGTTCGCGCACACCGCCGATCCCTACGCGTTCGCCCGCGAAGTGGCGGCCGCGGGCTACGCCACCGAACCGAGCTATGCTGCGACATTGACAGGTGTGATGAAGTTGATCGAAAAAGTGCCGTAGGGGTGGCGGATGACCAAGGCGCACGAGTACGCACTGGACGTGACCTGGACCGGTAACACCGGCACGGGCACCAGCGGGTACCGGGACTTCGAGCGATCGCATATCGTCAGCGCCGAGGGCAAACCGCCGATTCCCGGCACGGCTGATCCGGCGTTCCGTGGCGCACCCGAACACTGGAATCCGGAAGAGCTGCTGGTGGCCTCCCTGTCGCAGTGCCACATGCTCTGGTATCTCGTGCTCTGCGCCCGCGCGGGGATCGTGGTCACCGAATACACCGATCACCCGACGGGCACCATGGTCGAAGACCTCGCGGGCGGCGGCCGGTTCGCCGAAGTAGTACTGCGCCCGCAGGCGCGGATCGCTGATGTACAGCACCGGGATCGCGCGCTCGCGCTGCACGAGCGCGCCCACGACCTGTGCTTCATCGCGAACTCCGTCAATTTCGACGTGCGCTGCGAACCGCAGGTCGCCGGCGCCTGAGCCTCCGGTAAACCGAAGCGGCAGTAGATATTCGACGGTATGCGGACTATCACCCTGCCCGTGACGTAAAGTATAGTAGTCGGTATCGTTCGTTTTACTAAACGCTCGCCTATCGCATCACACCTGCCGGGATGTGCTGTGCCTGGAGGTTGTGCTCGCGTTGGTCTTCGTCGACTCAGAAAGGTTCGCATGACCCAGAGTGATCCCTACCAGCGCCTCATCGAGTTCCTCGACGCAGGTTCCGCGCAGTATCGATTGATCGATCACGAACCGGAGGGCCGCACCGATGTGGTCAGTCCGATGCGCGGCAACGACTTGCACGATGCGGCGAAGTGCATGGTGGTGATGGTGAAGATCGGCAAGAAGACCAAGCGGTACGTCTTGGCGGTGGTGCCGGGTGACGCGAAGGTCGACCTCACCGCGGTGCGCGCGCTCTTCGAGGGCACCTATGTTTCCTTTGCCACCCCCGAAATCGCCGAGAATCTCGCCGGTTCGGTGGCGGGCACGATTCTGCCCTTCTCGTTTCATCCCGATCTCGAACTCATCGTCGACCCGGGTGTTCTCGACATCCCCGAGCTGTATTTCAACGCGGCCCGGCTCGATCGGTCGATGGCGTTGCGTACCGGCGACTACGTGCGCTTGGCCCATCCGCGCACCGAGAAGATCGCGCAATACGAGGCGGCCATGGGCGAGGCGATGACGTAATCCGATTGCCGACAGAACGTACATTCTCGGAGGTCTGCAGATGACTACCAAAGAAGCCGACAGCGGCCACCTGGCGGGCTCGACGAATTTCGTCGACCGTGACGCCGAGCGTGTCTGCGCCGAATTGCATGCGATGCGCGCGGTCGGGGACGACACCGGCGCGCTACCGGCAGGCCACGGCTTGGCCGATGTCCGCCGCGTCGCGCTGGTCGGTACGAACCGTCTCCGAGATGTGTTGTTCCACAAGGCCAGACACGGCCGGGTGTAGTCCGGCCGTGTCCGGCGTTGCGGTCCGAGAGCGCACTCAGGGCGGATTATGGTCGGCGACAAGGAGGATCGGGTATTCGTGCTGGCGCAGCAGCGCACGCGACACGGAACCACCGTAGTGATAACCGAGAAATGAATGCGGATGCGAGCCGATGACGATCATCCTGGCGCCCACCGAGTGCGCGACGGCGAGCAGGACTCGCTCCGGTGTACCTCGTCGGGCATGGTAGGTCCACTCGATCGAGCGATGATCGTAGAGCGCGGCCGCGGCGCACGCCCGAACGGTGGCCTGTTTCGCGTCTGCCTGCCTTTCCCAATCATCGATATCGGGATCTACCGGATAGTCGCCCAGATCGAAGGCGTGCACCACATGTAATTCGTCCGTGAGATCTCGGGCCAGGCCGGCGGCGGCAACGAGAGCGGCTAAGGCAGCGGGTCTTTCGGCTATGCCGACGACGATCGCGGTGGCTCGGCGTGGCATTCATCGCTGCCTGGACGCATCGGGCTCGAGTATCGCCTCGACCGAAAGCAGGTCGAGGGCGATTGCCTGTTTTATCGCTTCGACGCGTGAGGAGGCCGAGAGTTTGGCGTAAATATTCGTCAGATGCCGTTTGACGGTGCCTTCCGCCAGATACAGCCGGTCGGCGATCTGCGAGTTCTTCAGGCCCGCGGCAACGAGCGTCAGCACCTCTCGCTCCCGGGTCGAGAGTATGGCTCCGTCCCCGCTGCCCAGACCTTGCAGCATGCCTCGGGTGACCGATAGAACCACCTGCTCGGGGTTCTCGAAGATCTTGCGTACCGCGCTGATCAACTCCTCCCGGGTCGAGTTCTTCCATACGTATCCCCCCGCGCCCGCCGCGATCAGATCGCCGATGCCGCGCGGCGTGTCCCGGTCGCCCAAGATGATCACCGCCACAGCGCTGGGCGTGCTCAGCAGGACGCTGCGTATCCACCGTTCCGGTCGCCGCTCGTATTGGCTGATACTGATGATCGCGATATCCGGCCGGTACCGCTCGAGCGTCGCCTCGACATCGCGCTCACCGCATTGCCCGACAACTTCCATATCGTGTTCGTGGGAAAGGATTTCCACTATTCCGTGCCGATACAACACATGTTCATCGACGACTACCAGTCGTATTCCTGCCGGTGCAACCATCAAATCTGCCCCCGCTTTCGTGCTGTGTATCAAAACTAGGGAGGCTGGTGCGCGCCCCTAGGTCGAACGTGCGCGCCCGTGCGGTGAACGCCGGCCCGGCACTCGGGCATCAAATGCTCGAGTGTGGACTGCGAGTCGGCGTGGGAATGGGACCGCTCGATGGCCGCACGCGGGCCGACGTGCTGCCGGATGGCCTCGGCTGACCGCCGAGCATTCATCTGGCAAACCACGATGACCCCCATGGTGATCTGGTCCGCCGACGAGCGATGATCGCAGCGGCCCGAGTGACCCGAACATTCCGCGCTGCATGTCCGATAGCCAGTGTGACCTATGGGACTGGACAGTCGCAAGGGTGCACGAGGTCGCAGCAGGCGCTACAACTTACCGCTGACACCGGAATTGGGGGCAGAGCGTCGAGCGTAACAAACTGTACGATTCTGCCTAATATGCTGTACGGCAGCTGAAGGTGGCAAACCTTTGGCGATCGAGGGGACGGTGTACCACGATGCGGGGTGGGGACGCGTCACAACCAGGGTCGATGGTGGCTCTGACGGATCTTTCCATCTTGCTGGTGGCGATCACCTGGGGTTCCAGCTACGTCGTCATGCAGACGGTCGGCAGCGCGGTGTCCGCGGCCGGTTTTCTCGCGCTGCGTTTCGCGGCGGCAATACCGGTCATCGCGCTGCTCGCATTGCGCACGCTGCCCCAGCTCACCTCGTCCGAGGTGCGCAACGGCATCGCTTTCGGGTTCATGCTGTACGGCATCCTGATCTTGGAAACAATTGGGGTACTGCATACGTCGGCCGCCAACTCCGGATTTCTGATCACCGTTTCCGTGGTGCTCGTGCCGGTCCTCGAACGCGTACTCAGTCGTCGGGCACAGCCGCTACCGGTCTATCTCGCTACGGTCACCGCGCTCGTCGGCTGCGGTCTGCTGCTGTTGTCGAGGGGCGGATTCCATCCGCAGAGCGGAGACTTGATCATCCTGGCCGCGGCGATGATCAGGGCCACCCAGATCACCCTGTTCGGCCGCAGTTCCGAAGGGCAGAACCAGTCGCTGGTGAATATCACCCTGATCGAGTTCGTCGTGGTGCTGCTGCTGGCGACGGCGACCTCGGTGCTGACAGGTGCGCCGATGTGGCGACTGGCCGGCGCGGTGAGTGGATCGAACTGGCTGCTGATCGCCTATCTCGGCGTGATCGGCACGTCGTTCGCGTTCTTCGCTCAGCTACGTGGCGCACGCCGGACGAGCTCGACCCGGGTCGGCTTGATTCTCTGTACGGAGCCGGTCTTTTCGACCCTTTTCGCGGTGCTGGTGGCCGGTGAGCAGCTCACCGTAGTGCAGATGTTAGGCGGCGCGCTGGTGGTCGGGTCCGCGATCGTCGGCCGCAGTCTCGAAGGGGCACGGAAAGTGCCGGCCCGTGTCGTCGCCGAACCGAGTCGTCATCCGTTGCGGACCGGACCCGACACCACCGGATCCGGACCGTAATCGCCGAGCCCGGTGCGTTAGATTGGGCCTAGCGGCACAATCTAGCGAACGGTGGTCGATGTCCGATCTAGCAGACAGCACGAAGCTGGACAGTGCCGCCGCGGCCATCGGCGCACAGATCCGCAGGATGCGGGAGGCTCGGGGCATGTCGGCGGCGGAGCTCGCCCGGCAGGCCGGGATCAGCAAGGCCACCTTGTCCACGTTGGAATCGGGGGCGGGTAATCCGCGTATCGACACGTTGTCTGCGATCGCCGTGGCGCTGCGGCTGCCGCTCGGCGACCTCATCGTCGCGACGGCACCGACCAGGGCCACGCTCCGGCCGGGCACGTCCGAGCCGGACTACAGCAAACAGGAACTCCTGCAGCGCGTCGGCGCCGGCGTGTACGTCGAGGTGTGGCGGATCCGAATCCGCAAGGCGGGCAACCGGATCGACAGCCCGGCGCACACGGTCGGCACGGTGGAGCATCTGCACGTGGCCAAGGGCGGCTTGCGGGTCGGCGCCATCGACACGCCCTGTGACGCCAGCGCAGGCGATTTCGTGGTGTTCGGTGCCGACGTGCCGCACTTCTACGAGGCGAGGACCGACAACGTCGAGGCCGTGCTGGTCATGACCTATCCGGTCTCCGGCTGGTAGGGCGGCTCAGATCCGCCGGCTCGCCACCTTGGCCATCAGGGCGGTGCATTCCTCGAGCGTATCGCTCCAGAACACCAGTCCGTGGCGCCGGATGTAGATGATGTGGCTGCGTGGCGCCGCCTTCGCGACCGCCTCCGCGAGCTGCACACTGCCGTACTCCTTGGGCGGGATGACGAGCACATCCAGGTCGGCGATCTCGTCACCCGGGATGTAGTGGTTGTGCACGATATAGCGGGCGTCGACCGATGTTCGCACCAGATAGTGCATGTAGCTCTCCGCCGACGGCGGCCCGGCGCCCTCGCAGCGCAGCGTCCAGTCCGAGAAGCCGAGCAGTTCGACGAAATCGTGCGGCGCCAGATCTTTGAGGTAAGAACCGCTCGCCGAAACGAAGGTGTGACCGTTTGTCCGGACGCTGATGTTGCCTGCCGAATCGGTCTGGTGCTCGAACACCGCGGCGGCCTCGCCGAGCGTGCGGACGGCCTCGACCGTCTCTGGGGCGCAACGATTGTCGGCTTTCGTCAGGCTGATATTGACCCAGCGCGGCCGAGCCGGGGTCGTAGGTGACGACTTGCCGCGAGGGGCGCGGCGCGGACCGGCGCTCTTACCGCAGTATCGGATGTTCTGCCTGCCGACAACGAATGTCGCGACATCACGCGCGACCGATTCCGGGTTCGCGTCCCGGAGCAGCAGGCGTTCGATCCAGCCGGCGATCCGTTCGAGATCGGCGCCGCTGTATCCCCGCCGTGTGATCTCCTGGACGCCGAGCCGCAGCGTATCGATGTGTTCGAACGCGATCGAGCGATTCACCGAGATGTTCGCGTCGAGCAGCTTCTTGGCCAACATCGGGCCGGCGCCGAGCGGCCGGGTGTCGATGAAAAACATGTGGTTCTGCGTGAATCCGCGATCCGCGGCGAGCACGGGGATCCCGCGCTCGTTGAGCAAACCCGCCAGATGTCTGGCGTTTTCGATCACTCGCGCCGCGTATTCGCGCCCGTCCTCGTACATCTCGTGCAGGGCGATGAACAGCGCGAGCGTCGAGGCGGTGTGCTGACTGCTCACCATGCCGTTCGACAGGGTATAGGTGATCCGTTCCATCAGGCTGCGGCTCTTGCCGAGGATGAGCCCCTTCTGCGGGCCGAAGAAGGTCTTGTGCGTGTTGGCCTGCAGAATGTCGGCGCCTTCGGCCAGCGGATCCTGGAACTGCCCGCCCGCGATCAACCCGAGGGTGTGCGAGGCGTCGAAGATCAGCGGGACGTCGCCGCAGATCTGCTTCAGTTCCCGGAGCGGGAACGGGAAGAGATAATTCATGGCGTCGATGTACAGCAGCGACGGCCGTTCGCGCTCGAATATTTCCCGGGTCCGCTCGAGGTCGATGGTGCACAGGTCGCGGAACGCATAGGTGGTACTCCGCCTGCCGAAGGACCGGCACATGAGCTCGGTCAGGAAGTGTCCGCCGTCTTTCGTGGAAATGCGCATGATCTTGTCGCCGGGCTGGGACAGTGCGGCGAAGGTTGTCTGCATCGCGTGCAAGCCGGACAGACAACGGAATTCGGTGTATTCGGCGCCGAAGAGTTCGCGGCACACCTGGGTCGCGGATTGCTCGATGGCATTCACCCGGTTGAGCCCGCGATAGAGGAAGTTGTTGAGGCGCGACGGAGAGTCGAGCCGCATATCGAGATGCTCGAGCAGATAACGGTTCGCCAATTTGGTGGACAGCACGTTCTGGGCGAACGGGGACAGCACCGTTTCGTTCGCGGTCAGATGCAGCACCTGCTCGTTGTCCACCTCCTCGCGGGTCACCAGGTCCCGAATTGCGGTAAGCGACAAGGGCGTATCGTTACTGAGCTCGGTCATTTCACTCCGATCGGCGGGAGACCCTGCCCCTGCGTTTCGGCAGTTTCTCAAGATAGACATTAGTAATGCCCACTGCGGCACAACAATACGACGAATGTTCCATTTTTGTGTCCTGAAAGGCGTCTGGCACATGGCCGTTCGGCTATGGCCGCGGTCTCGTCGTTGACGGAATGCGGCAGTGGCCGGAGAGTGATCCTATGCGGACAATCGACTGGGTCGACGGAAAAGTAGTCATTCTCGATCAAACGTTGCTACCACACCGGGAAGTCGTCGTTACGGTGACCACCGCCGCCCAGCTCGCGGGCGAGATCGCCCGGCTCGCGGTGCGCGGCGCGATGGCGCTCGGTGTGGCGGGTGCGTTCGGTATGGCGCTCGCCGCGCTGCGGGCAGCCGAACGCGGCGAATCGATCGAACTCGCGCTCGATGCGGCCGCCGCGACCATGACCGAGGCACGCCCCACGGCGGTCAATCTCGCGTGGGGCGTGCAACAGGTGCGCACGGTCGCCGACGGTGGTCTCGACGCGGTCGTCGCCGCGGCCTTGGCGGTGCGAGACGCCGACATCGCCGCCAATCGAACGATCGGCGCGCGCGGCGCCGACCTGCTCGCGGGCGCCCGGCGCATTCTGACGCACTGCAACGCGGGTGCGCTGGCCGGTGTCGAATGCGGTACCGCGCTGTCGGTCATCGGCGCGCTGGACGCGGCGAACCAGCTGGAGCTGGTGTACGCCTGTGAAACTCGGCCGCTGTTGCAGGGCAGCCGGCTCACCGCGTGGGAGCTCGGCCGGGCCGGGATCGCGCACACCGTCATCGTGGACGGCGCGGCCGCGGGGATGATCGTGCACGGCCGGGTCGACGCGGTGGTCGTCGGTGCGGATCGGATCGCGGCCAACGGCGACGTGGTCAACAAGGTCGGCACGCTGAGCCACGCATTGGCCGCGCAGCGCGCGGGGATCCCGTTCGTCGTCGCCGCGCCGGAAGCGACCCTCGATCCGACCTGCCCGGCCGGAGCCCAGGTGCCGATCGAGGAGCGGGCAGCGACGGAGGTGCTCGAATTGGGCGGTGTGCGAATCGCTCCCGTGACGAGCACCGCCTGCAATCCAGCGTTCGATGTGACACCCGCTGATCTCGTCACCGCGATCGTCACCGAGGATCGGGTGATCAGACCGTCGGGTCAGTCGATCGGCAAGGTCAGCGTGTGATAGCCCCGGTAGCGCCCGAGCCGGGCGGGCCCGCCGAGCTCGGTGAGCGTGGCGACCACCGCGTACCCCGCCACCGTACCGTGCGCGAGTTCCACCAATTCCGCTGCGGCGGAGAGCGTTCCGCCGGTGGCCAGCACATCGTCGACGAGCAGGACGCGTGCGGACGGGGGCAGGACATCGCATTGCAACTCGAGTGACGCCCGGCCGTACTCGAGGTCGTAGCCGACGCTGTACACCCGCCCCGGCAGCTTCCCCGATTTGCGGGCGAGCACCAGCGGGCTGCCCGATTCCTGGGCCACCGCGGTGCCGAAGACGAAGCCGCGCGCTTCCACCGCCAAGACGATGTCGAAAGCGCCGGCGAAATGGCGGATCGCCGCCTTGGCAATCCGGGTGGTCATAGTGGGGGTCGCGATGACCGGACAGAGGTCTTGGAAAAGCACACCGGGCGAAGGGAAATCGGGATACGCCCGGATGAGCTCGGCGACGTCGGCGGCGAGCCGGTCGTCGATGCGGTCCGGGGCGGTCGGGGCGGTCGAGTAGTCGACGGTATCGGACATGGCGAATCCTGTGGTCTCGAGAGTCGGGAAAGGGATCAACGCAGCTGGTTTCCGGCGATGAGCGCGAGCCGGTCCGCGGTGTCGCCGGGTACGCCCGCGGGGTCCGACATGACGGCGTGCCGCATCGCGTCGGCGCACTCGCAGTCGCGCGCCGTGCCGTCCGAGGACGCGGCGAACTTGCGGATGATGTCCTTGGCCGTCGCGATGTTGGCCCGCATCACCGACGCGACCATGTCTGCGGTGACGGATGGCCCTCCGGTGCGCCAGCAGTCGTAGTCGGTCACCAATGCCAGTGTGGCGAAACAGATTCCGGCCTCCCGCGCGAGTTTGACCTCGGTGGCCGCGGTCATGCCGATGATGTCGGCGCCCCAGGCTCGGTAGAGCTCCGATTCGGCTCTGGTGGAGAACTGCGGCCCCTCGATGCAGACGTAGGTGCCCGCGCGATGCACGGTCGCACCAGCCGACGCGGCGACGTCGGTCAGCCCGGCGCGCAGCACCGGGCAGAAGGGGTCGCCCAGCGGTACGTGCGCGACCAGGCCGGCCCCGAAGAAGGTGGACCGGCGGTGCCGGGTCAGGTCGACGAGCTGGTCGGGCACCACCAGATGGCTCGGCTCGATCTCGTTGCGGAGACTGCCGACGGCGCTGATGCTGAGGATGCGCTGGACCCCGAGTTGCTTGAGCGCGTGGATGTTCGCCGCGGCGGGCACTTCGGTCGGCAGGTAGCGGTGGCCGCGGCCGTGCCGGGCGAGGAAGGCGATGGGGCGCCCGTCGAGTACGCCGACGCCGACCTGGTCGCTCGGGTCGCCGTAGGGCGTGGTGAGGGCGACTTCGCGGCGGTCGGCGAGCGTTTCCAGGTCGTACAGCCCGCTGCCGCCGATGATGCCGAGTTCGATTTCTGCCGTAGGTGCAACCATGGTATCCGTCCCGGAGTTTGCCGAATTTCGGCGCGACTGAACTGTCTGCCGACGATCTTCAGGATATCGGCGGTCCGATCCGTGCCGCGATGTGCCGATCGGCGCAAATTGCTACACATTACGGCGTGTCACCAATTGCTTGCCGTCGTATCTTCTGCTTACCCCGCTGATCTGCGTTGTATTGGACGGTACGTCGCCCTATCGTCAGTACGGACAGTGGTCGAGCATTTATGGAGTTGACCGTGACAACTGAATTCTATTATCGGGTCGCCGATCTATCACTTGCCCATTTCGGGCGCCAGGAAATCGAACTCGCCGAGCACGAGATGCCGGGCCTCATGGCGCTGCGCGAACAGTATGCGACCAGCAAACCGCTGACCGGTGCCCGTATTTCCGGTTCGTTGCACATGACCGTGCAGACCGCCGTGCTGATCGAAACGCTGACGGCGCTCGGCGCCCAGGTGCGCTGGGCGAGTTGCAATATTCTCTCGACGCAGGATCACGCGGCCGCCGCCGCGGTCGTCGGGCCGTCCGGCACGGTCGAGGACCCGCGGGGTGTTCCCGTGTTCGCCTGGAAAGGCGAAACACTCGACGAGTACTGGTGGGCCACCGGGCAGATGCTCGACTGGCCCGACGGCGCGGGGCCGAACATGCTGCTCGACGACGGCGGTGACGCCACGATGCTGGTGCATCGGGCGGTCGAGGCCGAAAAGCTCGGCGCCGTAGCGGATCCCGGTGCCGAGCAATCGGCCGACGACGAGGTGATCGACGCGCTGCTACGGGCCTCGCTGGCCGCCCACCCGCGCAAGTGGACCGACCTCGCCGCAGGCATCCGTGGTGTCACCGAGGAGACCACCACCGGTGTCCACCGGCTCTATCAGATGGCGAACAGCGGTGCGTTGCTGTTCCCGGCGGTCAACGTCAACGATTCCGTCACCAAGTCGAAGTTCGACAACCGGTACGGCATCCGGCACTCGCTGATCGACGGCATCAATCGCGGCACGGACGTGCTGATCGGCGGAAAGGTCGCGGTCGTCTGCGGTTACGGGGACGTGGGCAAGGGATGTGCGGAGGCGCTGCACGGACAGGGGGCCCGCGTCGTGGTGGTGGAGATCGACCCGATCTGCGCCCTGCAGGCCGTGATGGACGGCTTCCAGGTGGCCACGCTCGACGACGTGGTCGGCTTCGCGGACATCTTCGTCACCGCCACCGGGAACGTGGACGTCATCACCGCCGATCATCTCGCGGCCATGAAGCATCAGGCGATCGTGGGCAATATCGGCCACTTCGACAATGAGATAGACATGGCGGGCCTGGCTCGGATCGCGGACGTCCGCAAGGAGAACATCAAGCCGCAGGTCGACAAGTGGGTCTTCCCGGACGGCCATGCCGTGCTCGTCCTCTCGGAGGGCAGGCTGCTCAATCTCGGCAACGCCACCGGCCATCCGTCGTTCGTCATGAGCAACAGTTTCGCGAATCAGGTGCTCGCCCAAATCGAACTGTTCACCAAGTCGGCGCAATACCCGGTAGGTGTGTACACGCTGCCGAAGCGACTGGACGAAATGGTCGCGCGTTTGCATCTGCCCGCTCTCGGTGCCCGGCTCTCGACCTTGACGCCGCGGCAGTCGGACTATCTCGATATTCCGATCGAAGGTCCGTACAAGCCGGAGCAGTACCGCTACTGACGCCCGCCCGGGCGGCTACCGGGCATCGAGATTTCCGCCCGTGGAGGTGGCGGAATTCACCGCACAGTAATACAGAAGGAGCGGGTCAGTGACAACAGCAAATGGTCGCCGCCCAATTATCGCTTTCATGAGCGACCTCGGCATCACCGACGACTCGGTGGCGCAATGTAAGGGGTTGATGCTCAGCGTGTGTCCGGATGTCACGATCGTGGACATCTGCCACACCATGCAGCCGTGGGACGTGGAGGAGGGCGCACGGTACATCGTCGATCTGCCGCGGTTGTTCCCCGAGGGCACGGTGTTCGCGACCACGACATACCCGGCGACCGGCACCACCGCGCGCTCGGTCGCGTTGCGGATCGCGCACGCTTCCAAGGGCGGCGCCCGCGGACAGTGGGCCGGCTCGGGCGCGGGCTTCGAACGGAAGGAAGGTTCCTATATCTACATCGCCCCGAACAATGGCCTGCTCACCACGGTCATCAAGGAGCACGGGTACCTGGAGGCCTACGAGGTGTCCTCGCCCGAAGTCATTCCGGAGCAGCCGGAACCGACCTTCTACAGCCGTGAGATGGTCGCGCTGCCGTCGGCGCATCTCGCCGCCGGCTTCCCGCTGGAGAAGGTCGGGCGACGCCTCGCCGACGACGAGATCGTCCGATTCGAACGCAAAGATCCCGAACTCGTCGCCGACACCGACCTCGTCGGGTACGTGACCAACATCGATCATCCGTTCGGCAACGTGTGGACCAACATTCATCGCACCGATCTGGAGAAGCTCGGTGTCGGGTACGGCACCAAGCTGCGGATCACCCTCGACGGCGTGCTGCCGTTCGAGTTGCCGCTGAGCCCGACCTTCGCCGACGCGGGGGAAGTCGGGGCGGCGGTCGCGTATCTGTCCAGCCGCGGTTATCTGGCTCTGGCGCGCAACGCGGCGAGTCTGGCCTATCCCTACAACCTCAAGGCCGGCATCAGCGTGCAGGTCAAGGTGGGCTGATCCAGCACTGTCGGCGGCCGGTCGGGCCAGTTCGGGCCGGCCGTCGGCATCGGCCTGCAAGGAGGGTCAAATGTCGCTGTCCCGTGGCGATTTCGCCAGTCTGTTCGTCGCGCTGATCGTCATCCTGGTCGCCGCTCATCTCGGGGCGCAGATCTGTGCGAAACTGCGCCAGCCGCCGGTGATCGGCGAGATCCTCGGTGGACTGTTCTTGGGGCCCACGGTGTTCGGGCAGGTGGCGCCGGGCGTGGCGAGCCAATTGTTCCCCGCCGGCGGTGTCGTCCACGCCGGAATCCAGATGCTCAACGAGTTCGGACTGCTGCTGCTGATGTTCCTGGCCGGGCGGGAGGTCATGACCTATCGCAATCCCGGCAAGCAGCGCACCGTGGCGGCGTTGGCCGCGGCCGGGCTGGTGATTCCGATGGTGCTCGGGGTCGGGGTGGCCCTCGCGCTCGACCACGCCGACTACTCCGGCCCGCACGGGACCGATGCCACCTTCGCCCTCATCTTCGGAATCGCCTTCGCGGTCACCAGCATTCCGGTGATTTCGCGGATAATGCTCGACCTCGGGTTGCTCAACACCAGCTTCGCCCGGACCGTCCTCGCGGTCGCGCTGCTCGAGGACGTCGTGCTGTATGTGGCGCTCGCCGTGACGTTCAGCCTGGTCCAGAGCGACCAGAAGACATTCGGGCTCGGTTCACTGCTGCAACTGCACGGTACGGGCGCGATGGCGTACCAGGTGATCGTCAGCCTGGTTTTCATCACGGCGCTGCTGCTGGCCGGCAAGTGGTTGTTCAACCGGCTGGCCACGAGCAAGGTGAATCTGATGGAGAAGGCGAGTCCGATCGCGTTCCGGCTGGTATTCGCACTCGCGCTGGTCCTTTCGTGTGTGTTCCTCGGGATCAACGCCATCTTCGGCGCGCTCTTGGCCGGGATCGCCTCCTCCGATATCAGTGCGCCGCAAGGCAATCGGCATAGCAAGCCCGTGGCGGGCGCGGCCGCATGGGATACGATCAAGGACTTCTCGCTGGCGTTCTTCATCCCGATCTACTTCGCCGGGGTGGGCATGCAACTCGATCTGGCCCGCAACTTCGACCTCGTGTTCTTCGCCGCCTTCTTGCTGACCGCGACCGCGGTCAAGGGGCTCAGCATCTGGGCCGCCGCGCGCGCGGTGGGCGAATCGACCCGGTACGCGAAGAATTTCGCCGTCGCGCTGAACGCGCGTGGTGGCCCGGGAATCGTGCTGGCCACCGTCACGTTGTCCGCGGGCCTGATCAACGAGGAATTCTTCACCAGCATCGTGCTGCTCTCCATCGTGACGTCCTCGTTGGCCGGCATGTGGTTGGACTATGCGTTCCCGAGAACGCTACGTCCGTCGCTGCTCGCCACAGCCTCGAATCATGATGCGAGGACGCCGGACAACGGCGCCGCGGGAACTCGCGGCGGTGGCGCTGCGGCCGATCATGTGGTGGGGGCCGACGAAGCGCCCGGGCCCAAGTCGTAGTCGAACGGTGCGCAATGGGTGACTTCGACGGCGAAACCGTCGGGCTGCGACCGATCGATCTGTCGCTCGCCCTTGTTCTGCGCGACGACGTGCGCGAAGGTCGGGGCGAGGACGGGATCGTCGGCCGCGGGCGCGGGCCGGAAGAAGCGAACCAGTTCGGCGAGCGCCGTGCGGGCACTCGCGGTGTTGAGCTCGTGCGTGGCATCGGACAGCACGACGATGGCGGCCGACGCGTGGTCGCGGAAGGCATACTCCACCGCGTGCAGATCGACCCAGGAGTCGCGGCTGCCCTGGACCGCCAGAATCGGCACGGATTCGATCGACCGGACATCGGCGTGGGTGGATTCGGTGGTGTGCCAGCCCAATTCGACCAGCCGCTGCACGAACCGCCATTTCACCTCGTGGTCGAGCACGAGCGCGGTGCGGTCGGGGTCGGTCTGCTCGCCGCGCAGCCACTGCCCGATGAAGTCCTGGTCGTTGGCCGCCGCGATGGTGGCCTGCATGTCGACCACGGCGGAGATGGCGCCGATCGCGACCGGACGCCGACCCGACCGGGCGGCCGCCGCGAACGCTATGCGCGAGGCGATACTCGCGGTGAACAGGGCGGCGGGTCCGCTGCGCGGGCCACAGCTCGCGACCCAGTCGTGCACCAGCGCGAGATCCGCGGCGAGCGCATCGGGGGTCAATTCCAGTATGGTTCCGTCGCTTTCGCCTACATGATTGGTGGGGTCGTAGCGAATGACGTCGAACCCGTTGAGGAGAAAGTAGAGGGCGACGGCACGGCCGCGGCGCATCACCGTGCCGAACGGCGGTGCCACGATGACCCGGCCGACCGGGTCGTGGTTACCGGGCTGGAATTGGCGTAGGCCACGCAACATGCCGCGGGGCGTGGGCAGTTCGAACCGCTCCGACCGCACGGTCACCGGAGTGGTCGAACGGCGATGTCCTACTGGTGCTGTCGTCATCGGATGACCTCGGCGTCGAGTCGTAGGGCGCAGCCGCGAGTTTCGGCCGTCGTGATGCGGCGCACGACGGTGAGCACCGCGGAGTCGTTGCCGCACGGGCAGCTGCCCTCGCGCGACACCGAGCCCAGATCGTCGGTCGCCACGAAGCCCGGATAGCTGGTGGGGGAGGCGTCGCAGAACGCGAGCACGCCGACCTCGCCGGGCGGCAGCGCCCGCATCGTCGCCGGGTCACGCGCACTCGTGTGCAACCATGCGGGCACATGTTTGGCGCGGAACCGGCATTCGAACAACACCGTGTTCAGCTCGACCGCGTTGTAGCAGTCGCGGATCGGCGCGTCACCGGCCAAACCGAAAGCAGCCGTGACGAATTCCTCGAAGTCCCGCCGGGACATGGCCGTCGCGTCCGCGCGCTTCCAGCCGCCGGCGGTGATGACGAGGCCATTGCGCGCACCGAGGCCGGGATCGATGCCGCGTTCGCGCAGCGCTGCCGCGAGATCCCGGACCAGGGCGGGTGGTCCGATGATCACCGGCCGGTCGATTGACTGGTCGAGCAACGCCGCGATCACCTCATCGATCCGGAAAATGTTTGCGCTGACGAAGAATCGGGTGGGATGCAGCAGATCGACGATGCTGAGCACGTAGGAAAACCAGAGATCGCCGGCCTCGGTGGTGTCCGGCCCGAGCACGAACAGCTGCCGTTCGATATCGGGATTCGGTAGGGCGAGCCGGCTGCCCTGATCGATGCTGCCGACAAAACGCTCCAGAGTGGTCCCGTCGCGATATATCCGGCTTTTCGTACCCCGGGTACCGCTGCTGGTGCAGACCTGCACCACTTTTTCGGGCGCACAACTCGAAACAGTTCGGCGCTTGAACACCGAGGCCGGTATCAGCGGCAACGACTCGATGAAACCGGGCCGGTCCAGCCGGGACAGCGACCATTCGTTGGCTTCGGCATAACGCCGGTAGGCTGCGCAGCGCTGCCAATGGTGCTGCACGGCAGCGCGCATCAATTCGTCGCGGAGTTCACGGAGCTCGGCCCCGGCCAGCGTGAATGCATCGTCGCGCTGGTGGATCAGATCATCGATCGCCCGAATGGCGTCGATGACCGTGACCTTGGCGTGCGTGGTCATGCTCTTCCCTCGATCGGCGCCCGGTCAGTCGATGATGTTGATGCAGCGTGACGGGCATTCGGCCGCCGCGCGGTGCACCTGCTCCTCGTGTTCGCCGGGCACGAGCAGCGCCTTGGGCGCGCAGTCGGCGCCGACGTCGGCCTTCACGTACGCCACATATTCGTCGTCCGTCGCGAACATCGCCGCAGCGTGTTCACAGCACAGCTCCGCACCTTGGCAGAGCGTGCGTTCGATCCACACCCGCATTGTTTCCAGGGCTCCTCGTGCCAGAATTTCTCGGCCAGTTCGTGCTCCCTGTCCACCAAACGGTAATTGCCATGGCACTGTCAATACGTCGTTCAGCACACTTGTCGCGATTCGGTATTCGAAAATCCTCGCAAGGTAACGTGATTCGTACGACGGCGCGGTATTCGGCGGGCCATCGGTCACATACGCTCTGTCACTTTCGGGTTATCGCGTCAGCGAAAATTCGGTGATAGTTTCGGCGCAGTGCTCCCCAGCAATTCCAGTACGTACCGCGTACCTCTGATTGGAGCCGATCGTGTCGATCGAAACCATTCCGACGAGCATGTCGACGCTCGATGACGTCGCCGGACTGTTGTCCTGTTGTGCCGCAGAAGATTTCGCGGATTCGGCGCGGGATCTGATCCGGGCGGCGGGTGCCACGTTGATCTTCAGCAGGCATCACTGGCTGCGCTTCGGCGGGACCTGGCACGGCCGCAAAGAGTTCCGTGACGCGCTGACCGCGGTCGAGGCACGTCCGTACGAGACCTGGACCGAGGACGACGCGGAACTCGTCCTCGGGCTGGCCGCGCTGCGGCGCGCCGGGATCGGCCTCGAACAACTCGACGGTGAACTCTCGCTCCGGTCGGTGCGTGCGGTGCTGGCGCAACGGCTGGACGGCTACCTGTTGTCGATCGGCCAGCCGCGGACGCTGGATCACCTGACCCTGCTGGAGCTCGCCGACCGCATCCGTAGGGTCAGGGAATACGTCGAGCGGGACTACTTCAGGTATTCGGTGATCGATGGCGCGAAGTGGCATCGCACGGAGGGGCTGCTCGCCCGCGCCCAGGTGAGTTGGACCGAATTGCCCGGCCGGGTGGTCGAGGAGTTGACCGCCATCGCACCGGGCCTGCCCGACACCCGCCTCGCGGCGCGCTGGCTTCCTGCGGCCACCAGGCAATGCCTCAGCGCCCGTGGGCAATCCAAGGATCTCGTCGAGGCGCTGATGCGGTGCGCAGTGCGTGATCGCGTCCTCTCGGTCGACCATGTGACGGTCACCTGCGTGCGCGGGGTACTGCTCGACCGCCCCGGCGAGCTGGACGCGTCCGACCAGTTCTTCACGCATACGGTGCTCGACGACGGCCTGGCCCTGGCCGGCTTCGCCGAGCAACTGGGGCACGAGTCGGAACAGCGCCTGCGCGCGACCTTGCGGGCCCGGATGATCAAACTGAAGCGCAAAGCGGTGGTGAACTATTTCGGCGACGGTTGCCTGCGCGGCGAATGGGTCGAGAAGGCCGCCGACAACATGATCTTCTTCAACGAGGACACCCACTACCGCGGTCATCAAACCGTCGGGTGCTCGACCGGTGGCCGTTCGGCGTTCGAGGTGAGCTACCACCGTGACCGAGCCGAACACACACTGCCGGCGATGATGGGCGACTTCCGGGTGGTCCGGTTGTCGCATGATCCCTCTCGCCGCTTCGCGGTGGACAACCTACGCCACGTGATTCGATACGCACAGTGGGTGCGACTGGTCGTGCAGGAGACCTTCCGTGCGGGCGGTGTGCTGGAGCTGCTGCCGAGCGAACGGTCCGGGGGTGCCGGATGCACGAGGTAGCGCTGCCTATCGTCGTGAACGGCGAGACGGTGGCCGACAGCGGGGTCGAACCGCTGGTCGTCACCTACGAATCGGGCTGGCGGATCACGATTCCCCGGCCGACCGCCGAACTGGTCGGGGACGTGCTGAAGACGCGACGAGACGCGCTCGCGGAGCTGCACCTGGACGAGATCACGGTGTTCCTCGAGCGGGTCGGCCGATTGTGGGGCGATCCCGGCTATCCGGGCCGCCGCGACGCTGTCGCGCTGGCGGCGCGGATCACCGGCTACCACGAGGCGATGATCGAGGACGACTACACGCGGGTAGCGCGCGCCTGTGCACGGGCCAAACTCTACGACATCGTCGAGACGGACCTGGACAATCCACTGCTGCTCGATGATTGGCTGCCCAAGCAGTCGATCTTCTTGCGCGCGTTGCCCAAAGGGCGCGTACTGCATTTGATGGTCGGCAATGTTGCGCTGGCCGGGCTGTTCACAGTGATCCGCGGGTTGCTCACGAAGAACGTGACCGTCGCGAAACTGCCGCGCCGCGATCTGGTCTCGACGCTGGCCTTCGCCCGCACCTTCGCCGACGTCGATCCCTGGCATCCGCTCACCCGCGCGCTTTCCGTACTCTATTGGCCCGGCGGGGATCCGATCGAGCAGGTTTTCATCGACGCTGCGGATGTGGTGTGCGCGTGGGGAAAACACTCCTCGATCGCGGCGATCAAGCCGCGGATCCCGGTCGGGACCGAGCTGGTGGAGTTCGGCCCGAAAGAGAGCATCATCCTGATCGGCGCCGACGACGGCGGCTGGGCCGACGTCGCGGTGCGTGCGGCGTACGACCTGAGCGTCTACGAGCAGGAGGCCTGCTTCAGCCCACAGCGGATCTTCGTCGAAGGCGACGGCGACGCCTTCGCCGCCTCGCTCGTGCGCGGGCTCGAACATGTGGCGCAACGGCTTCCGTGCGGTTTCCGGACTGTCGACGCCCAGGCGCACATCACCCGGGCGCGGCAGGAGGCCCGGTTCGACGGGTACCGGGTCCGGCAGAGCGCCGGGTCGGAGTGGACGGTGGTGACCGTCCCGCCGGGGGAGACGCCGGTCCTGGAACACCCGCTGGGCCGGACCGCCTACGTCTATTCCGTCGCGCGGCTGGCGGACGCCGTGGCGGCGGTGCACCGGGACACGCAGACCGTCGCCGTGTATCCGTGGCACCGCGGCAAGGAGTTCGGACGCGAACTCACGTTGGCCGGGGCCTCGCGCATCACCGAGGTGGGCATGATGAGCAGGCCCCGCCCCGGGTTCGTGCACGACGAGATGCGTCCGCTGCACTCGCTGGTGCGCTGGGTTTCGGTGGAGCGCGGTCTGGACTACCGAGGTCGCTTCCGGGCTGCGGATCGAGCCGAATTCGAGCAGCGGATCTACGGTCTGCCGGTTCGCGATGCGGGCGAATGACGATGGGGGACAGGCCGATCAAGACGGCGGTACTCGGCGCGGGCGATGCGGGCCGGGCGTTGGCGGCAGTGGTGGCGCGGGCCGGATGCGAGGTCCGGCTCTGGAATCGGACCGCCGCGCATCTCGCGGATATCGAGGACGCGACACTGACCCTGCGCGACCCGGACACGCATACGGTCCACCTCGCGGCGGTGTCGACGGATCTCGACGCGGTGTGCTCGGGCGCGGATCTCGTGCTGGTTGCGGTGTCCGCCGCCGCACAGCGTGACCTGGTCACGGCATCCTGGCCGGCACTGCGGCGGGCCGAGGCGGTCGTGCTCGTGCCCGGGCACACCGGCGGCGTCCTGGAGGTCACCACTGCGTTGCGCGACCGGGTGGACTGGTGTGAGACCGCGCCCGGCCCGGCCGTCGCCGAGATGATCCTGCCTTTCGTCTGCCGCGGCGAGGGACCGTCGATCGTCCGAATCTTCCAGTACAAGAGGGATGTTCCGCTCGGGGCGCGACAGCGGCGGCACGCGGACCGCGCCCGCGACCTGCTGGTGCGAAGTGTTCCCGCCGTTCGCAGCGCGGCCTCGATCTGGGAGACGAGTCTGGCCAATGTCACGGCCGTGATCCAACCCGTTGTGGCCCTGGCCAATCTGGCGCGGCTCGACCGCGGTGACCGGCATCGTTTCTACGCCGAGGGGGTATCGTCCGCGGTTGCGCGAATCATCGAGGCCGCCGACCGGGAGCGGGTGCTGCTCGGGCGCGAAGTGGGGGTGCGATTGCCGACCGCGTTGGGCTGGTTCGGGCAGACCTACGATGGCACCGCAACCAGTTTGGCCGACGCGCTGAGTGCGGCCCCTGGATATCGGTCCATCCTCGCCCCGTGCGGCACCGACCATCGCTTCCTCGACGAGCACGTGCGGACCGGTACGGTGCCGTTGGCCGCGCTCGCCATGCTGGTCGGCACGCCGCACCGGCAATTGGACGCCATCGTCACGATGGCCTCGGCCGCGACCGGCCGCGAGCTGTACCGGAACGGTCGAACGCTCGCTCGGCTGGGCATCGGATCACGGGCGGACATCATGACTCTCATGGGTCCGCCGGCCTACGCGACCGAAGGTACGGCGAGATGATCGAGACATCGACCACGCCGGAATTGCGCAAGCAGGTCGTATTGGAGTGTCGTGCCTGCGGTTACCACGTCACGGCCGCCTTCGTGCCGCGGTGCCCCTGCTGCGGGGGCGCCACCGACGTGTTCTACGACCTGACCCGCGCGCAAATCCGCGACGACGGCAATCCGCTGGTGCGCTGGTTCGACCTGTTGCCGCTGACCGACTTTCAGCACACCGTGTGGCTCGGTGAGGGCAATACCCCGCTGCTGTGGGCACGTGAACTCGGGCGCTGGGCGGGCCTGGACTTCCTGTACCTGAAAGCGGAGAACGCCAATCCGAGCGGGACCGCCAAGGACCGGATGGCGGGTGTGGCCATGCCGTTCCTGGTCCAGCAGGGCGTGACCGAGTTCGTCATCTCGTCCACCGGCAACAGTTCGACCTCGATGGGCCGGTGCGCCGCGCGCATGCCGGAGGTGACGCTGCACATCTTCGGCGCCCGGGACTTCCTGGACCGGATCGATGTGCCCGACGCGCCCAATGTGCGGGTGTACTGCGTAGACGCCGACTACGTCGGTGCGGGCGCGGCGGCCGCGCGGTTCGCCGCCGAGCGCGGTCTGCCGTTCGAGAGCGGCTTCTTCAATCCGGCGCGGCGCGAAGGTCTGAAACTCGCTTATCTGGAGGCCTTCGACCAACTGGCGCCGCGCGCACCCGACGTCGTCGTGCAGGCGGTGAGCAGCGGGATGGGCATCTACGGTGCGTTCAAAGGCGCCACCGAATACGTGGCGCTCGGCAGGCTGGCGCGGGTGCCGCGCATCGTCTGCGCACAGCAATCACGATGTGCGCCGATGTACGAGGCCTTCCGGGACAACTCGGCGACGATCCGCCCCGAGCACATCAAACGGCGTCCGAGCGGTATCGCCAAGGCCATCCTGCGGGGGAACCCGGCGGATTCCTACCCGTTCGTCCACCGGATCGTGCAAGCGACGGGTGGCGCCTTCGAGGCCGTGTCGGACCAGGAGATTCTCGCGGCCAGACGACTCGCCTGGGATCTGGAAGAGGTGGACGCGTGTCTCACCTCGTCGGTGGCCCTGGCCTGCGCGATGAAGCTGGCGCGGGCCGGCTGGCTGAGTCGAGACACCGTGACGCTCGTGAATGTCACCGGGAGGGAACGGCCGCCGGCCGCACCGGCCTATGTGAACTACGTCTAGGGAGGAAAGCCGCAGATGAGATTCGACATCGTACTGAGCGTCGCGCAGCGGCCCGGTATCGGTCAGCAGGAAACGTTCGCGGCCGCGATACGGTCGGCGCAGTGGGCCGAGGAACTCGGCTATTCCGGAATATGGCTGCTGGAACACCATTTCACCAACTACAGCCTGTGCACCAACGCCCTCAACATGGCATCGTTCCTGCTGGGCGGAACCGAGCGGATCCGAGTCGGCTCCGCGATCACCATCGTTCCGCTGGAACATCCGATCAAGCTCGCCGAACGAGTCGCGATGCTCGATCATCTCAGCGGTGGGCGTTTCGATTTCGGCATCGGCCGTGGCACCTACGCCCGGGACTTCGAAGCCTTCGAGGTCGATATGACGGTGAACCACCAGGCATTGGTCGAGACCATGGAGCAGGTGGCGCGGGCGTGGGGCGAAGAGCCGTACGTGATCTCGTCGATGGACGGCAGCCCGGACGCGGTGCCGGTGCAGCCGAAACCGCTGACGCGACCGCATCCGCCGGTCTACGTCGCCTCCGGCTCGCCGGACACCGTCGGATGGGCGGCGGCACACGGATACCCGCTGCTGATCCGAGAAGCCATGCCGGACAACGAGAAACGGGCACTGCTGGCGCGATACCGCGAAGCGGCCGGACCGCACGGACAGTTCGACGCGGCCGCGCGGCACGCGCTGACCTGCATTGCCGTACTGGACGACACGGACGACCGTGCCGCGGACACCGTACGCGAGCACGTGGGGTGGTGGGTCGCCGAGGGCGCGACCTCGAACGGGTTGCTGGCGCGCCGGCACCTGCTGCCGAACTATCGCACCTATTTCGAGGCGGTCGACGCGGGCCGCAAGGCCGGGGGCCGGGACGCGTCCGGCGTGGTCGAAAAGATGATTCCGCTCAATCTGGTCGGCACGCCGCAGCGCTGCCGGGAACGCCTCACCCAGCTGCACGAGTCGACCGGGCTCGGGCACTACATACTCGCCTTCGACGCGAATCCGCCAGGGGAGCCCACCTATCGGGTGATGCGACGCTGCATGGACGAGGTGCTGCGACCCGTCGCCGCCGCGTGCGAAGGGACGCTCGTACCGTGATCACCGACCGTTCGGACTATGACGTCGTCGTGCTGGGTGGTGGGCTGGCCGGGCTCAGTGTCGCCCGGCAGATGCTCTTGCGCAGACCGGAAACCACCGTCCTCGTCGTGGAGCGGGTGCCGCATCCGGTCCGCGCGGCCGCGCACAAGGTGGGCGAATCCACGGTCGTGATCAGCGGCACCTACTTCGCGGAAACGCTGCAGCTGCGCGAACATCTGGAGCAGGCTCAGATTCGTAAGACGGGCCTGCGGTTCCTGCCGTCCGTTTCGGTACCGCCGCCGCCGCTGTCGCAGCGCGCGGAATCGGGGCCGAGCGGGTTCTTCTACGCGTCGGCGACCTTTCAGCTCGATCGCGGCGTCTTCGAGAACGCGTTGGGTGAGATCGTCGCAGCGGGCGGTGCGGAGTTCCGGCACGGGTATCGGGTCGTCGACGTACGCCTGAAATCGGGTGCGCCGCACGAGGTCGTGATCGCGCGGGCGGGCGCTGGACAGACCGTGCGGGCGCGGTGGGTGATCGACGCCACCGGACGGCGCGGCCTGCTCAAGAGCAAACTCGGCCTGCGCAAGGACAGCCCGCACAACTGCGACGCCGTGTGGTTCCGGCTGAGCGAGATGATCTGGATGGACGAACTCGCCGAGGAGGAGGTGGGCACCTCTGCGGCCGCCAAATCGGCCTGGCGAGAAAGGGTTCCGGAGGGATTGCGCTGGCGGTCCACCAATCATCTGATGGGCAAGGGCTATTGGGTCTGGCTCATCCCCTTGGTGTCGGGGTCGATCAGTGTCGGTATCGTGTCCGATCCGCGGTATGTGCCGTTCGAGGAGATCGGCACGTTCGAGGCCGCGCTCGACTGGCTGACCCGGCACGAGCCCGAGGTCGCGCGCGCCGTCACCCGGCACCAGGAGTCGTTGCAGGACTTCAAGCGGCTGCGGCACTTCGCCCACAGTTGTGCGCAAGTGTATTCCGGCGATCGGTGGGCGTTGACCGGCGAAGCGGGTGTTTTCAACGATCCGCTGTACTCGCCCGGCAGCGATTTCATCGCGATGTCGAATACCTTGGTGACCGATATGGTCGTTCGGGACCTGGGCGGGGCGGCGATCGACGACCTCGCGGCGCGACTGAACGACTTCTACCTCGAGGTGTACGACACCCTGCTGCCGGTGTGGACCGATCAGTACCGGCTGATGGGCAATCCGCAGGTGTGGTTCGCGAAGCTGATCTTCGACCGGTATCTGCACCATGCGTTCTTGGGCCTGCTGATCCGCAGCAACACCACCGACGCCTACGCACCCGCGGTCATCGGCGCCGAGCTGGCCGGCTTCCGGCTGCTGAACGAGCGCATGCAGGCCTTCTTCCGGGAATGGGACGAACGAGAACCGGGACGCGATCACTGCCACTTCTTCGATCACACCGGCACGCCGGCCCTGAAGTCGTCCTTCGGCACGTCCGGCGACCACGGTCCGCTCGGTTCGGCGGAGATTCGTCGCCGGCTCGGCGCCAACCGCCGCGTCCTCGAGGCCATGATGCAGGTGATCATGGCTCGCGCGGCGACCCGCATCGGCTACCCGACAGCCGCGTGTGACATCGATCCGCGCACGTTCACGTTGGGCGATCTTCCGCTGGCAGGCAAACGCGCCAACCGGGACCAGGACGCGCTGATCGAGTTCATATCCGAGCTGTTGCAAGACAATTGGCTGCCCGTGAGCCCGGTCGAGGTCGCCGGGTAGCCCAACCCGAGGACCGCTTCTCGTCCTGCCTGTTGCGGCCGGGCGGTCGAAACACGTCGGCCCGGTGTTTGCCGACGGCGTAGTGCGGTAGTCGGCGACTACGTGGCAGTGGTGCAACGAGAGGAGTGGTCATGGGATTTCCTGAACAGCAGCAGCCGGTTCCCGGCGTGCAGGCGCGGATGGATCCGGTGCCGGACTGCGGGGAAGACAGCTACCAGGGGTCGGGGAAGCTGACCGGCAAGGCGGCCGTGATCACCGGCGCCGACAGCGGTATCGGGCGCGCGGTCGCGATCGCCTTCGCGCGCGAAGGCGCCGATGTGGTGCTCTCCTATTTGAGCGAGGACGAAGACGCCAAAGAAGTGGCCGAACTGGTCGAGCAGGCCGGGCGCAAGGCGGTGCTGGTGCCCGGCGATCTGGCCGAGCCGGGGCAGTGCCGGACCGTCATCGATCGGGCCGTGCGGGAGTTCGGGAAGATCGACGTGCTGGTGAGCAACGCGGCCTACCAGATGACGCACGAGACGTTGGAGGAGATCAGTGACGAGGAGTTCGATCACACCTTCCAGGTGAACGTCAGTGCGTACTTCCGCTTGGTCAAGGCCGCGCTGCCGCATATGCAGCCGGGCGCGTCGATCATCGGCAGTTCGTCGGTCAACTCCGATATGCCCTCACCGACCCTCGCGCCCTATGCGGCGACGAAGGCGGCGATCGCGAACTTCTCCGCGAGCCTGGCCCAGCTGCTCGGCGAGCGTGGAATCCGGGTGAACAGCGTTGCGCCGGGGCCGATCTGGACTCCGCTGATCCCGTCCACGATGCCGCCGAAGAAGGTGGCGAATTTCGGCGACGACGTGCCGCTCGGGCGCGCGGGCCAACCCGCCGAACTCGCCCCGGCCTACGTGCTGCTGGCCTCCGACGACGGCAGCTACATCTCCGGCGCGCGGATCGCCGTGACCGGTGGCAGGCCGATCCTTTGACCGCGATGGATTGAGTCGCGCGACTCCGGGTAAGCGCCGAAGGTCAGCCGCAGTCGCAGCTCGAAAGGTGAATAACTGTGTCAGAACATGGAAGTGGCCCCCGCGAGGGCGTCGAAGGTGTCGTCGAAGACGTGAAAGGCAAGGCCAAGGAGGCCGCCGGTGTCGTCACCGGTGACGAGAACCTCAAAGGTGAGGGCAAAGCACAGCAGGACAAGGCCGAATCCGAGCGCGAGGCAGCGCAGAAGGAAGCGGCGGCCGAGAAGGCTCGCGCGGAGGCAGATGTGAACGAGGCGCGCCAAGCCGGACATCAGCACAACTAGTCGTCGCACCGCCGGTGCCGCGTTGCCGGTCAGCGAATCTCGCTGACCGGCAACGCTGTTCGTGTGTCAGGACCAGCTGGTCAGGCGGAAGGTGTCGACGAGGTGGCGCAAGCCGGGCTGTGCGGCTCGACGCTGCCGGGCAGCGCCGGTGCCGTGGCGTTCCACGTTGCGCAACAGTCGCTTTGCCAGGGCGGTGTCGTCGGCGGCGGTGAGCGCGTCGGCGATCCAGGTGACGAGTGAACGCAGCATCAAGATCGCGGGCACCCGGATCTCTTCGATCGGATCGACGGCAGGGCCGGCCAAACCATAGCGCGCGGCGGCCCAAATCGCCGCGGCGCCGACCTGATCGTCGATGCGCGGGCCTTCCACGCCCTCGTCCAGCTGGTTCAGGGCCGTCTGCACCAGACCCCGGGTGAGCACCGCCTGCAGGATCGCGTCGTCCACGGTGGCGGCGGTGTCGGCGGCGCGCACCTCCACGGTGGGGTACACCTTCGACGGCCGCGCCAGCCAGAACGACATGTGATCGTCGACGAGCGCGCCGCACTCGATGAGGGTGGCGATCCGCGCGTCGTAATCGTCGGCCGAACGCGCGTACGGCGGCAGTCCGGCGCCGGGAAAGCGGGCCTGTTCGGCGATCCGCCAGGAGCTGTAACCGGAGTCACGGCCGCGGTGGAACGGTGAATTCACCCCCACCGCAAGCAATGTCGGCAACCACGGCCGCAGATGATTCACGACGGCCACGGCACGATCCGGATCGGCGACGCCGATGTGCACGTGCGCCCCGCACGCGGTGTAGTCGCGGAGCGTGCCGCGGTACCGGTCGTGGATCCGGGCATAGCGGCCCGAGTCCGGTAGGGGAGTGTCGTCGGCGATCGGTTGCGGCGCGGTGCCGACGGGCAGCACCGTCACGGCGCACGCGTCCCCTGCGGCGGCGAGCGTGGCTCTGGCGCTGCGTAATTCGCTCGCCAGCGCGGTCATGCTGGTATGGATGCCGCTGATCGTCTCGATCTGCGTCAGTTGCAGTTCCGGCTTGAACCGGGCGCTGTCGGCCGTCTCGAGTTTGTCCGTCAGCCAGCCGCAGACCGCGTCGAATTCGGGTACCGGACGGCCTTCCGCGTCGACCAGAAGAAATTCCTCTTCGAAACCTACCGTGAGTGCCTGCATTCGATCGAACTCCTCGCCGATCCGGACAGGTGCACGCCGTCCGGCGAGACCACCTCCGGTGACCGCTGTTGGCCGTGCTTTACCCGGACCGGCGCAAAAGATGCGCGAATCGGCGAAACCTGTTGTGCGACACCTTACGGAGTGCTGCGAGTGTGCCGCCACCCGGCGTCGTTCCCCACTCGCCGACTGGGGTTTCTCCGCGCCGACGCACCGGCTTAATCTCCGCACAGAAGAACGACATGGCTCGCGGTGGCCGTGGTCGCCGCCCAAGACTAGGAAAGTCCATGAGCAG
This sequence comes from Nocardia brasiliensis NBRC 14402, assembly GCF_000308475.2. Taxonomy (GTDB): domain Bacteria; phylum Actinomycetota; class Actinomycetes; order Mycobacteriales; family Mycobacteriaceae; genus Nocardia; species Nocardia brasiliensis. The sequence goes on from NZ_BAFT02000104.1 coordinate 99,563, forward strand.
TTTTCGCAATATTCTTGCGTCTATCACCGTGGCGGCGGTCGGTGGATTCTCGACGCTATTCTTCTGTCCGGTGACGGCGAACGCCGCCGATGATTCCCCCTACTACTGGGATGTGCCGGTGCCGTCGCGGGCGCAGGTGGAGATCATCGAGAACGCCGGGATCGAAATGGTTCCCGCCGGACCGGGCAAGGTGACCATCGCGGTCGACGAGGCCGGTGCCCAGGCGCTGCGCGCGAAGGGGTTGACCCTGACCAAGAAGGCGCCGGTCTACAAATCGGACCCTTCGGAGCGGCGGACTCCTGACGCCACCTACTACGGTGGCTATCACACCGCGGCCGATCTGCTTCGGCACGCGACCGATACCGCCGCCAAATATCCCGGCATCGCGCAGGTGCACAACATCGGCAAATCGTGGCTGGCCGACCGGGGCCGCGGCGGGCACACGATGAACGTGATCTGCCTGACCGGCACGGCCGCGGGGACCGACGCGGAGAAAGCCGCCGCGAAAACCACGATGAAACCCGTCGGCTGCGATCTGGCGCCCACCACGCGCAAGCCGCGATTTCTGCTGACCGCCCAGATCCATGCCCGCGAACTGGCCACCGGTGAATTGGCGTGGAAATGGATCGATTATCTCGCCACCGGCTACGGCACCGATCCCGCGGTGACCTCGATCTTGGACAACACCGAGGTCTGGGTGGTCCCGGTGACCAACCCGGACGGCGTCGACGTCACCGCCAGCGGCGGCAATCGGCCGAAGATGCAACGCAAGAATGTGAACAACAGCGCGACCCCGGCGTCGTGCTCTGTCGTCGACGGTTCCGGTCAAGGCCCCGGTGTGGACCTGAATCGCAATTTCACCGTCCGCTGGGGCGGGGATTCCCGCAACCCTTGCTCGCAGACCTATCAGGGTCCGCGCGCCGGCTCCGAACCGGAAACCCAAGCGATTCAGAAGCTCTATGCGAGCCTGTTCACCAACCAGCGGCCCAGCGGCGGCGGTGACGTGCCGCAAACCGCGACCGGCATCGTGATCGATCTGCACGCCTACGGCAACTACGGAATCATCCCGAGCAATGCCACCAGCCGCAACGCCACCCAGTTGCGCGCATTGACGAAGAAGATCGTGCCCAGCGGATTCGTCGTCGGCACTTCGGAGGAAACCGTCGGATACTCGACCACCGGAACGACCGACGACCAAGCCCACGGCGCATTGGGCTTGGCCGCCATCACCATCGAAATCGGCCCGAACAGTTCGGGGTCGTGCGGCGGTTTCATGCCGCGCTACTCCTGCGTGGAAAGTACCTTCTGGCCACAGATGAAGAAGGCGTTCAGCACCGCCGCTCAGCTGGCGAACGCGCCTTACCGGCAGGGCGGTCAGACGTCCTGATCGGCTCGTTGTCCCACCGGTCTGGTCGAGAGGCCAGGCCGGTGGGTCGTGCCGATCCGTGTCGGCGTGGTCTCGAATAGTGCTGGGGGACAACAGGGTCTAGGGCATGGGGGCTTGCGCGAGCTGGTGGGCGAACCACTGGGTGAGGGCGGCGTCCACCGCGCGGGCCTGGGGTGACTGGGGCGCGGGGGCGAGGCCGGGTTCGTCGGCCAGGGGGTGGGCGAGGCCGGGGATGGTGCGAAGTTCGGCGCGGGGGCCGATCGCGGCGACGAGACGGGCGGCGTCGGTGCGGAAGGCGGGGTGGTCGAGTTCGCCGCTGACGACGAGCAGGGGCGCGCGATCGGCCAGGCGTGTGGCCTGGGCGACGAAATCCATGCTGGCGACGGCTTTTTCGGATTCGGCGTCGTAGGGGTACGCGCCGGGGAACAGGTCGACCACGGAGCGCAGGTCGATGGCGCCGTTCACGATTGCGGCGGCGAAGACCGGGATGTCTGTCGTGGTGAGCACGTGCAACGCGACGGCTCCGCCGAGCGAACCGCCGAGCACGCCGATCGGGCCGTCGTCGACCGGCAACTGCTCGCGCAGATCCGCGAGGGCGGCCGGGAACTCCGCGGTCGCCTGCTGCGCGAACGGGTAGAGGAACGACATCAGAGGGTCTTCGTTGAACAGGGCGACGATGGCGTCGGTGCTGCCGTCGACCATGCGCGCCCCGCACATCGGCATGCCGAGATGCACGCGCCAGGCGGGCAGGCCCGCCATCGGCAGTGCGGCCGCGAACGCGGCGTCGGTGCGGGGCGCGTCCAGCATGTGCCAGGTGACGATCATCGGCGCGACGGCGGCGTCCCCGGACGGCGGCAGAGCGGTGAACGGCACGCCCGCGGCCGTGCCGGTGATCGGTGAGGTCATGCGCCCACGTTAGATCGCTCGCGGTGGCGCGGGAATCCCTTGCGCTATAAGCGAAATCAGCGTGTCGCTGCCGCGCCGACCGGCTTGTGCGGGTCGAGCGGCGGCGCTGATTCGGCTTGCGCGCCGACCGGCCGCACGACCCGGGCTCACAGCGGTGAGGCGCCGGGTTCCAGCAGGCGTTTGGGGTGCATGCCGTCGACCTGGCCGATGAAGGGCGGGTGGATGCTGTATCCGAGCATGCGGCGGATGTCCTCGGAGACCGCGCGGACGGTGTCCCGGGTGGTCGAGAGGGTGAACGCCTCCTGTGGTCGCAGCCACGGTTCGCAATATTGGGCGGTCAGGGCGAGGCGCGGCTGCGCCGAACGGTTCGCGCCGCCGCCGTGCCAGAGGGTGCCGAGGAAGAACACGCACGAGCCGGCGCGCATCACCACGGGTTCACGCTCGGATTCTTCGGGCATGCGGTGGCCCCACCGGTGGCTGCCCGCAATGATGTCGGTGGCGCCGTTGTCGGGGGTGAAATCGTCGATCGCCCAGATCGTCGCGGCGCCGAGTGCGGCGCGCGGGCGCGGCAGCGGATAGAAGCTGTCGTCGGTGTGCAGCATCTGGGCCTGCTCACCCGGCAGAATGTTGATCACCTGGAGCATCGACAGCAGATAGTTCGGCAAGAACAAGCGATCCAGGAGCGCGAGTACTCGCGGATGGTCGGCGATGCGGTCGCAGGTGCGCGTCTTGTTGAGCACGCTGTAGATCCGCTGGGTGGTGTGGCCCTCGAACTTGTTGCGGCCGTGCTGGTTCAGCAGCGGCACGACCGCCGCACGGATCTCGTCGAGTTCCTGCGGGCCCAGCAGGTCGGGCAGGATGACGTAGCCGTCGCGGTCGAGGGCGGCCAGGTCGGCCGCGCAGATTTCCGCATCGATGCTCGCGCCGCTGCTCGGGGTGCGGCGGTACGTCCCGGCCAGGTCGCCGCCCAGGTCGGGCAGGGACGACACCTCGGCGCTCATGGCCGGGACTCGCGGACAGTCGGCGCGACGCACAGGGTCGGTTCGCTAGGTTCCCGCATCGGAACTCCTCGAAGATCAGAACATAACTGAGTTCGGTTATGATTCCGACTGTGGCACGTGCACCGATCGGTCGTCAACAACTTCTCGACGCGGCCCGCGACGAACTGGTCCGCGGCAACGGCGTACTCGAGCTGGCCGCGCTCACCCGCCGCGCCGGGCTGAGCACCGGGGCGATGTATCACCATTTCGGCTCGAAAAGTGGTCTGCTGGCAGCGATTTACGAGACGTTCTACGAGGGCCTGCGGCACGCCATCGGCGACGCGCATCTCCCTGCTGCCGACTGGTCGACCCGCGAGCACGAACGCACCCGCCGTTTCGTCGCCTACCACTTCGCCGATCCGCTGGCCGCCGTCCTGCTCGACCGCGCCGCCCTGGACCCGCAGCTCACCGAGCTGGAAGCGGTCTACATTCAGACCATGAGCGCCAACGCCGCCGACAACATCCGCGCCGGCCAGGCGCGCGGCGAGATCCCCGCCGAGATCGACCCGGAGAGCGCGGGCGCCTTCGTCATCGGGGGTCTACGCCACGGCATCGGCCAGCAACTCCGGCTGACCCCGCCGCCCGACCCGGAGACAGCCGCCGATCGCCTATGGCGCTCGACAGCCGCCGTCCTCGGACTCCATTGAATCGCAAGGGCAAATCACCGCTGCGTGCACCGCTAGGCGGCAATGTGAGTCGCGAGGCGTGTCGATCACGACGGGAGGAGAGAAGCCGTGGGTTCGTCTGACGACACCTCTTCGCGGGAGCTTTCGGCGGAAGAGGCCGATCGGCTGTGGGCGGCCTGGACGCCGGGTGAGGTCGCGGTGCGGCTGTCGGGTGTCGCGGCTCCGTGGTATGTGGCGGCCGGGTGGGCGCTCGATCTGTTCACCGGCGGTACGGCGCGGTCGCACAGCGATCTCGAAATCGGGGTTCCGGCAGCGAGATTCGGCGAGATTATGGCCGCGCTGCCCGGGTTCGACTGGGAGGTCGTCGGTGACGGCCGAGTCCGGCCGTATCCCGCGGAAGCGGAGCAGCACTTTCAGACCTGGCTGCGCGAACCCGGGCCGGGTCGCTATCGGCTGGACGTTTTTCGGGAAGCGCAGGTCGGGGATCGCTGGGTGTGCCGCCGTGACCCGGCCATCACGGTGCCGTACGCGGAGTTGATTCTGCGCACCGACGACGGGATTCCCTACTCGATTCCCGAAGTCGCATTGCTGTTCAAAGCGAAAGCTCTGCGCGCAAAGGACGAGGCCGATTTCGATCGCGTGCTGCCCGCGCTGGACAAGGCGCGGCGCGCGCGATTGTTCGAATGGCTGTCCCGGGTGCATCCAGGGCACGCCTGGCTGGCGCGGCTCTGAACGCCGGCCACGGGTTCGTGCCGGGCCCGCCGACCGCGACGCTCGTACGATGACGGCATGTCTGGTGCGCCGTTTCGGATCGGCGGAGCCGCGGTAGAGGTTGCGGTCCCGGCCCGGTTGCGGGTCGCGGGAATCGGCATGGCCGGGTTTCGCGGGCGCGCGGCGAATCCGGTGGAACTGCCGGTGGTGCCGTATCCGGCGGTGACGATATTCCTCGATTTCGGGGACGTCCGGTTGATCGATGGCGCCGGGGAGTGCGTGCGCGGTGGCAGCGTGGTCGGCCTGGCCCCGGGCAACGTGCGCGGGGGCGGGCGCGAGGTCGACCTGTTGCAGATCCGTTTGTCTCCGATTGTCGCGCAGGCGATCTCGGGTGCCGCGGCGGAATCGGCCGGGGCCGTGGTCGCTTTCGACGAGTTGTGGGGACGCGATACCGCACGGTTCGGTGCGCGACTGCGCGCCGCCCGCTCGTGGGACGAACGGTTCGCGATCGCCGAGCTCGCGATCGCCCGGCGGCAGCAGGAAGGGGCTGCGGTGGACCCGGAGGTCGCGTACGCCTGGCGGCGAATCGTGCGGAGTCGCGGGCGGATTCGAGTCGAGCCGCTGGCCGGGGAGCTCGGTTGGAGTCGCAAACGATTGTGGTCCCGATTTCGGTCACAGGTCGGGTTGACGCCGAAGCGGGCGGCGCAGCTGGTTCGGTTCGACCATGCGGCGCACCGCCTCGCGGGCGGCGTGGCCGCGGCGCGGGTGTCGGCCGAATGCGGTTACGTCGACCAGTCGCATCTGTATCGGGACGCCAAAGCCTTCGCGGGGCTCACACCCACTGCCCTTGCGGCCGCGCCGTGGTTGGCGGTCGACCCCGTGGCGTGGGCCGCGCCGGCGTACGCCTGAGCGCGAGGCGGCGGGAGAACCGCCGTTTGAGGGTTTCGGGTCTGTCTTCCCGGCAAGTCCTCTGGAAGTGCCAACCGGCAGTTCAACGATACGGTGAAGTTTCATGGGTGCAGGCGAGGAGAACTCGACGATCGAACTGACCATGGCCGAACTGCGCGAGATCACGGCGTACGCGCTGGCCTGCGCGGCGCCGGTGGTGGTGATCTTCGAGCGTGTGTGTCCGGGCGATCCCCGGGTGCGTGCCGTGCTCGAGCAGGCTCGCGAGTTCGCCGCGGGAGGCAAACGGACGAAGGCGATTCGCGTGACCGCCATGGCAGCGCACCGGGCGGCGTGGGAAGCCGAAACGCGCGATGATCCGCTCGCTGCCGCCGCGGCGCACGCCGCGGGAGCCACGGGCTCGTCGGCCTACCTGCACCCGCTGGCCAAAGCCACCCAGGTGTGGCACATCCTCGGCGCGGCCGCCTACACCGCCCTGTCGCTCGAACTCGATGCGGACGGTGCTCGTGCGGTCGCCACCGCTCACCTCGACGAGGCGCGAAAACTGGCCGGCCCCACCGTGATCGGTGTCCTGTCCCGATACCCGGCAGCGCCGGGAGGTCGCGGCAGAGCGGGGGAACTGGTACGCCGGCTCGACGATTCGCTGCGACGCGGTGCGACCTCGTAACGGGGTCTGCTGGCCGGATTTGCAATCTTTGTGTCGTTGACGCCATCCCGAACCGGTTGCACGATGGGTGCATGCCTGCTTCCACCCGCCTCGTGCAACTGGCGGTCTTCGACCGGTTTCAGCTGCTCGACCTGGCCGGACCGGCCGACGTCTTCAACGCGGCCGCCGTTCTGAGCGGCGCGCCGCTCTATGAGGTCGAGGTGGTCGCCGCGCGGGCGGGCCGGGTGCTCGCGTCGAACGGGATCGAGGTGACGGCTCGGGCGATCGGCGACCTGTCCCGGCCGGTGGACACGTTGCTCGTGACCGGTGGCATCGCGTTCGGTCCCGCCCGCAAGGATCCGGAGTTGATCGAGGGGATCCGGCAGGTCGCGCGGCGGGCCCGGCGGATCGGTTCGGTGTGTTCGGGCACGTTCCTGCTGGCCGAAGCCGGGCTGCTGCACGAGCGGACGGTGACCACGCACTGGGCGGGCAGTAGCCGCCTCACCGAGCGGTACCCCGACATCGATGTCGAACCCGACCGGATCTACGTGCAGGACGGCCCGATCTGGACCTCGGCAGGGGTGACCGCGGGTATCGATCTCGCGATCGCGTTGCTCACCGCCGACCACGGACCGGACCTCGCCCGCGAGGTGTCGCGCTGGCTGGTGGTCTATCTGCACCGACCGGGCGGGCAGAGTCAGTTCAGCGCGCCCGTCGCGGCCGGGCCGCCGCGGCTGGAACCGCTTCGCGCCCTGCAGGTCTGGATCGAGGAGAACCTCACCGCTGATCTGTCGCTGGAGGCGCTGGCCCAGCAGGCAGGCATGAGCACCCGCAACTTCTCCCGCGTGTTCGCCGCCGACCTGGGCACCACCCCGGCGCGCTACGTGGAGAGCGTGCGCGTCGCCGCGGCGCGCAGGCTGCTGGAAACCACCGATTACCCGCTGGATCGCGTCGCCCTCGCGGTCGGACTACGCCGCCCGGAAACCCTGTACCGCACCTTCCAGCGACTCCTCGGGGTAGCACCCGGCGAGTACCGGGATCGCTTCGCGCGCCCCCGTTCCGCGGCCCTCGTGAGCGCGGATTTCGAACTCTCGGACGCCTAGTGCCGCCTCCCGGCACCAGCACCATCGAAGACAAGGGATTATCACCATGGCCGACCACCCCCCGCAATCAACTTCTGCCGCAGTCGAAGACGGCACCGCCGCCGCGCCTGCGGTCGATACCGCGACGCCTGCCCCGGCACCCGCCGAGGTGGCAGTACCCGCCCGCGACGGCAGCGGGCTGCAGATCGCCATCGTCCTCTATCCCGGCATGACCGCGCTGGACGCGATCGGACCGTACGAGGCGCTGCGCCTGGTGCCCGGCAGCGAGATCCGTTTGGTGAGCAACGAAGTCGGCCCGATCATCACCGACAGTGGCGTGCTGGCCCTGGGCGCCACCCACACCTTCGCCGAAACCCCTGCTCCCGATGTGGTTCTCGTGCCGGGCTCCGGGACCGATACGCCGACCGCCATGGCGAACAAGGAGCTGACCGGCTGGTTGGCCGCGGTGCATCCGCACACCAAGTGGACGACCTCGGTGTGTTCGGGCGCGCTGATCCTGGCCGCGGCCGGGATCCTGCCCGGCCACCCCGCGACGACGCACTGGTTCGCGCAGAAACCGATGGCACTGCTGGGCGTGGAGTCCCGTCCCACGGAACGGATCGTGCGTTCGGGCAAGATCCTCACCGCCGCAGGGGTTTCCGCCGGAATCGACGCCGCACTGTGGTTGATCGGCGAGATCTACGGTACCGAGCGCGCCGAGATCATCCAGCTCCTGATCGAATACGACCCGCACCCGCCCTACGACGCCGGCCACCCGTCGAAGGCTTCGGCGAAGGTCATGCGCAAGGCCGTCGCCGAGATGACGCTGGAAAGCACCAATGTCCGCTCCACGGTTGCTGTCGGCACCGTCGCATGGCAACTGGCGCTCACCAAGATTCGCGGTAGGAAGCGGCACTGACCGGACGGTTCAGCGCCGGATCGTCTTGGCGCGCATGAGGAATTGGGCGAGATAGCCATCGTGCGGCAGGCCCGGGTCCAGCCGGTTGGTCGGATGGTAGCCGAGGTGGACATTGCCGATGGTGGGTTCGCGCACCAGGTCGGTGATCAGCTGCTCGTCGTCGGTACAGGCGGTGAGCACCAGCGTGTTCCGCAACGGTGCGAGGCCCGCCGCGCGGTCCCACGGCGCGAACCACACGCAGGGGAAAGGGAGTTCCGCGCCGAGCTGCTCGGCGTACGGACTGTCCACCTGATGGACCGCCGGGCGGAGCACGGCGCTGCCGTCGCCCAAGTCCTCGACGACGCCGTCACCGCCCAGCCAGGCCCGGGTTCCGGCGGCACGTTTGCGCAGATGGTCTTCCCAGCGGCGCGCCGCGTCGACCGGATACACCGGCAGGATCGCGCGTTCGTCCCCGGGCGGCAGGCCGGGCAGTGCCGCGAGCCGCGCGGCGACGGCGGCCGCGACCGGGGCGGGATCGCCTTCGACGAGCACCGCGGTGGCGTTGACACAGCCGACACCGCCACCGCCGCTGACGGATTCGACGATCGTGTCGACCGCGGCGGACCAGTCACGATCGGCGGTGAGCAGAACCTTGGACCGGCCGGGCCCCTGCGGCAGGACGCGGGGATCGCCGCCGTACGCGGCCACGACGTCCGCGCCGCCGTAGACCATGCCGAGGTCGGCCAGACCGAGGATCTCCCCGGCCACCTCGTGCGCGGTCGGCAACAGCACCACCTGATCCGCGCCGAAACCGGCCGCGCGCAGGGCGCTGATCAGCCGGTGTGGCGTGAACGGTTCCCGCCGCGAGGGACGGACGGCGACCCGGTACCCCAGGGCGAGCGGCTCCAGCCAACCCAGATGCACCGCAGGGTGATTGCCCGCCGCGTGGACGGCGAAGACCTCGCCGCGCCGGGTCCAGACCGCCGCACCGGCGCGGGTCGACGGATCGCGCCAGTCGCCCACCGCGCCGAACGGGCGCGCGTGCCGGCCGATGCGGTAGGCGTCGGCGGCGGCACGGGCGATCTCGTCGGTGGCCTTGCGCACCACCGTGATCGGCAAGCCGGCGACCGCGCTGACCGTGCGCTGGTACTCCGCCGCGCGCACCCCGGCGACCGTCGCGGTGGCGAAGGCCCGGCCCGCGCGGGCGATGGCCGCGATCCGCTCGTCGACCGGCAGTTCCGGCGCCCGGCGCAGCGCCTGCATGGCCCGGGTGACATACAGCGCGGGCGCGAGACTCAGTGTCGCGACCGGGGTTCCGGTGCGGTCGCGCAGCGTCTCCTGCTTGCGCGACCGATAGTCGCCCTCGGGACCGAGCGCATCCAGGTGCAGCATCAGTACACCCCTTCGATCACCGGCGCGCCGCCGAAGGTGGCGACCGGGGCCACGTCCGCGACGGAATCGCCGAGGCCGCCCGGGGGCGGTGGAACTCGGACGGCATGGTCGCGTTCGGTGTTGTTGACGAGCAACGCGGTCCGGCTCAGGTGGTGCATCACGACCTGACCGCGGGCGCCGTAGGGGACCAGTTCGCCGGTCGCCGGATCGACGACGCGGAACGTCGTGTACGGCGCGAAAGTATCGAAGACGCAGGGTTCTTCGTCACCGCGTCCGGGGCGTTCCACGGCGGCGCCGAGAATCATCGTGCTGCCGTACATGCCGATCAGCAGCGTCCGCGGAAAGACCTCGCGGCGCAAGAGATCTCGGGTATCCGCGTCCAAATGCGCGCCGCCCCAGACGATGGCGCGGACCTTGCGATTGATCAGATCGACCAGGTCGTCGTGGCGGGCCAGCCGTTCCAGCAGCGGCGGGGTCGAGACGAGCACCCCGACGTCCTGGCTGCGCAGCAGGTGGCCGATCTGTTCGAGCAGGTGGTCGGTGTACGCGTCGGCCTCCGCGCCGCGCCCCTCGGCGATGAGTCGTTTCACCCAGCGTGGATCGAGATCGATCCCGAAGTTCACGACGTGCCGTGCGGTGCACAAACCGGCGATCGTCGCGCCGACCCCGTGCGGTCCGCTCGGAATGGCACTGAGCCAGTCCGCGTCTCGGGGCACGCCGAGGGCGTCGAAACGCGCGCCGATCCACTCGACCGCGCGGCGTTCCCAGTCGGCGGTGAACACCACCCGTTTCGGTTGCCCGGTGGTACCTCCGCTTTCGTAGACGTGCACCGGATGGCGGTCACCGTAGCCGCGGGGGATCAGGTCGCGCACCGCGATATCGCGCAACTCGTCCACGACATTGGGAAAGCGGACCAGATCGTCGAAGCCCCGGATATCGGTCAGCGGATCGAAGTCCAGCGTCGCGGCCCGGGCCAGCCAGAACGGCGAGCCGGTCGCCGCGCTGAAATGCCAGCGCATCATCCTGCGAACGAACTCGTCCGGATTCTGCTCGGTCATGAGAACACCTCTCGTACAACAGCATTCGTACTCACGCGGCGCACAGGCGCGGCCGCCTCCGCTGTCGACGTTAGGTTCGGGCGATACATAGCGTCCAAGACCGAATGCGGCATGAATTCATGCCTCTCGGGTTATGAGAGGATGGTGGCCGTGGATCTGTTGTCGCTGCGGTATTTCCAGGTGGTCGCGCGGCACGAGCACATCAGCCGGGCGGCCGCGGAACTGCGTGTGGCGCAGCCCTCGCTCAGCCGCACCATCGCCCGGCTCGAAGCCGAACTCGGGGTGCCACTGTTCGATCGGCGGGGCAGGCAGATCCGGCTGAACCGGTTCGGCGCGGCTTTCCTCGCGCGAATCAGCCGTGCGCTCGCCGAAATCGACGATGCCCGTGCGGAATTGGCCGATGCGGCCGGACTGGCGCAGGGCACGGTCGCGGTCGCCTCCGAAACGCTGCTCTCGCTCACCGAATTCCTGGCGGAGTTCCGCGCGCGGCATCCCGGGGTCGAAATCCAGCTCTACCAGTCCACGGCCGAACGGATGAGCAGACAACTCGCCGCGCGCGAGGTCGACCTCTGCCTCGCCTCACAGCCGCTGCACGGTCCCGCGTTGCGCGCCGTCGAACTCTTCCGCGAGCCGGTCCTGCTCGCCGTGCCGCCGGGCCACGCGCTCGCGGACCGGCACACCGTCTCGGTGGCCGAACTGGCCGACGAGCCGATCGTCACGACCCGGCCGGGCTATTGGCAGCGTGCGCTGACCGACCGCCTGTTCGCCGCGGCCGGCCTGACGCCGAACATCACCGTGCAGGGCGACGAACTGGCCGCGGTGCAGTACCTGGTGAGCGCGGGTATCGGCGTCGGGTTGATCCCGGATATGTCGCGCCGCGCCGACGCGCATCCGGCGGTTCGCTGGGTCCGGCTGGACAGCCCGGAGTGTCACCGCACGCTGCGGGTGGTCTGGCGCGAGGACGCCTTCCTGTCGGCGGCGGGCCGCCATTTCCGTGACTCGCTTATCGCCACCGCCGATCATGAATCACGCGATTATCACGACGGCCCTTTGCCGCGATAAGTCCGCTTGTCCCGGTGTGCGCGTTGTAATCGAGCACCATTGCGGCGGAACAACTTTGTGATATCCGTCAGCTATTGACGCGGCGTTGACATCTGGGTTTGGATGCTGAATTCTTGCCGGGTGACGGGTAAGGACGAATTGATGACGCTGCCGAAACTGGCCGACCATGACATCACGCAGCTACGCGAGGTCGCGGACCGAATCGCGACCTTGATCCAGCGGAACTCCGACAGCAGCGGCGGTCTGCCTCGTTTCGTCGAGGCGCTGCGACAGAGCGGACCGATCGCGGAGCTGCTGATCGAGTACTCGGTGCGCTGGTTCAACGACAGCAACGGCGAGTCCGTCCTGCTCAGCCCGGAGCTGTACTGGGTGCTCACCGAGACCGTGCCGCCGGAGGAGCGGGGCACCGCCGGCGAGGGTCTGGGGCAGGCCGGTATGAACTGCCATCCCGTCACCCGCACCCGGCAGATGCTGCTGATCTGTGTGCTGGAAAAGCTGTCGACCAGGCCGTGGCGCCCGGAGACGCCCGAGGAAGCCGCGGCCATGGTCAAGCGGCGCTACAGCGACACGGCTCGTCCCGTGCTGCCGACCAGGGCGACCCAGCAGCCGGTCGGTGTAGAAGGCGTGATCACGACCGCGCAGTTCCCGTAGCCGCCGCTCGGCGGGGGTAGTCGTCGCGGCCCGAGGTCGTGGCGGTCATGACCGTCGCCTCAGTACCGGACGCCGAGCGTCGCCAGCAGCACGTGCATATCCGAATTGACCCAGTACTCGGCGATTTTCGCGTTCTCGATGCGCAGGATGTCGATCCCCGTGAACCGGATCGCGGTGCCCGCCGGCGCGCTCGCGCCGGGAAAGCCGCCGCCGTAGGTGCCCACGGCGACCCAGCGGACGACGAAGTGGTCGCGGTCGGTGATCGGCCCGACCGCCACGCTGAACACGAGTTCGGTGAAGGCGGCGCGCACCCGGTCGATCCAGTCGACGAGCGCGTCGGGCCCGCGGACCGCGTCGCCCTCGCTGCCGTCCATCAGCGCGGCGTGCAGCCGGAAGTCGGCGGCGATCAGATCGTCGGCGAAGGTATAGACACCGTTCCACAGGGTGAGCCAGCCGTCGAGCAGCTGCCGGGGTCCTGCCACGGTGTCCAGGGTGCGCTGTTCCATGATCGTTCTCGCTTTCGATGTCGTTGTGTCCGGACGGTTTTCGGGTTTCCCCGGGCTGTCCGTGCGGCCTGGACCAAGTCTGCGGCCGGAGCTACCGCGTTCGCGTCGGCGATACCTACCTATCCGCGACGTGACAGCGGGTTCCGGGCAGGCGAAGATCGGCGGGTGAACTATGTGGTCGGCCGATCGGCGGAGACGGCGCGGTTGCTCGCGCTGCTGCAACAGGCGCGGGAATCCCGGGGCGGCGCGGTGGTGCTGCTCGGGGAGCCCGGTATCGGAAAGAGTCTGCTGCTCGATCAACTTGCCCGGGCGTCGTCCGGCTTCCTGGTCATGCGGGCCACCGGCGCGGAGTTCGAGACCGAACTGCCGTATTCCGCGCTGCACCAGTTGTGCGCCCCCGTCCTGGAACATCTCGACGCGCTGCCCGCGCAGCATCGCAGCGCGTTGCGGATCGCATTCGGTGTGGACACCGGCACCCCGGACCCGTTCCTGGCCGGCGCCGCGGCGCTGGGGCTGCTGCTCGAACACGACCGCCCGCTGCTGTGCCTCATCGATGACGCGCAGTGGCTCGACCACGCGTCGGCTCGCACCTTGGCGTTCATCGCGCGCCGGATCGGCGCGGAGCGGGTGGCCCTGGTCTTCGCCGCGCGGGCGGAGGTGGCCGAGTTCGCGCAGCTGCCGCAGCTCGAGGTGCAGCAGTTGAGCGAAACCGAGGCGCGCTCGTTGCTGGCACGCGAGTTCCACGCGTCGTTGGACGAGCGCGTACGCGACCGCATCCTGGCCGAGGCCCGCGGTAACCCGCTGGCCCTGCTGGAACTGCCGCGCACCGCGGGCTCGGCGGGCATGGCGGGCGGTTTCGACTTACCCGCGCCGCGGGCGGCGGAGCGCAGCTTCCGCGCCCGGCTCGCGGAACTCACTCCGCAGGTGCGCCTGTTGCTCACCGTCGCGGCGGCGGAACCGATCGGTGATCCCGGCCTGTTATGGCCTGCGGCAGCACTTCTGGGAGTAGCCGACGCGGCCGCCGAGGAGGTGCCGCTGGTCGAGTTCGGCCCCCGGATCCGATTCATTCATCCGCTGGCGCGGTCCGCGGTCTACCAGGCCGCGTCGCCGGTCGAGCGGCGACGGGCGCACGGCGCGCTCGCCGAGGTGAGCGATCCGGTCACCGATCCCGACCGGGTCGCCTGGCACCGGGCACTGGCCAGCGCCGGTCCGGACGAGTCGGTGGCCCTGGCGTTGACCAGGTCGGCGGCCCGCGCGCAGGCGCGCGGCGGCGTGGCCGCGGCGGCGGCGTTCCTGGAACGCGCGGCCACGCTGACCCTCGATCCAGGCTTGCGGGCCGAGCGTGTGCTCGCCGCGGTCGAGGCGAAGCTCTCGGTCGGGGACTTCGCCGCCGCGGCCGAGCTGCTGTCGACCCTGGCACCGGACGATCCGCGGGTGGATCTGCTGCGCGGCCGGATCTCGTTCGCGCGCTTCCGGGGTGGCGACCTGCCGACCGGCCATCTGCTGCGGGCCGCCGCGCGGCTGGCCGAGCGCGAGCCGGCTCGGGCTCGAGCGTGTTATGTGGACGCGTTCGAAATGAGCATGCTGATCGGCGGGGTAGACGCGGTGGTCGAGGCCGCGCGGTGTGCACCGAGCGCGCCGGAACCGCGCGGTAGCGCCGACAGCATCTTGGACGGCATGGTCGCGTTGACCGTCGAGGGGCACCAGGCCGCCGCGAAACTGCTGCGCCCGCTGGTGGCGGACCGCGCCGACGACGCGTGGCTGCGGTGGCCGACGCTCGGCTATCTGCTCGCGCTGGAGCTGTGGGACCTCGACGCGATGCGGGAAATCGCGCAGCGGGTGATCGCGTCCGGGCGCGAACTCGGTTCGTTTCACCTGCTGCCGATCGGACTGGCCATGCTGGCGCCGGTGGTTGCGCTGGCCGGTGATTTCGGCGCCGTGACGGCGCTCATCGCCGAGCAGGAGGCGATCGCGGAGGCCACCGGCGCGGCGCCGCTGGTGTACCCGCGCATCCATCTCGTCGCGTTGCGCGGTCGGCGGGCCGAGGCCGTGGCGCTGTTCGCCGGCGTCGGGCCGGAGATGACGCTCAGCGTGCAGTACGCCACCGCCGTCCTCAACAACGGTCTGGCCGACTATCCCGCCGCGTTGCGTGCCGCCGAACAAGCCGTCGCGTCCGGTGATCTGGGCCTGTCCGGCCTGGCGTTGCCGGAATTGGTGGAGGCGGCGACGCGCTGCCGCCGACCGGATCTCGCGCAGCCCGCGCTGGCCGCGCTGGCCGAGCGCGCGCGTGCGGGTGACCATCCGTGGGGGCACGGAATGGCTGCCTACGCACGGGCTTTGGTGGAGGACGACGAGTCGGCCTACTTGGCGGCCATCGCGTTGCTGGACGCCGGCGGTCCGGCGATCGCGGGGGCGAGGGCGCATCTGATCTACGGCGAATGGCTGCGCCGGGAAGGGCGTCGCCGCGATGCCAGAACCGAACTGCGCCAGGCGCACGAAGCGCTGACGGCGCTCGGCACGGAAGCGTTCGCGGCGCGGGCGGCGGGTGAACTACGGGCCACGGGCGAGAGTGCGCGCACTCGATCCGCGCAGGTATCCGACACGCTCACGGTGCAGGAGACGCACATCGCGCGCCTGGTCGCGGGCGGTGCGACCTCGAAAGAGGTGGCGGCCCAGCTCTTCTTGAGTCCACGCACCGTTGATGCCCACCTGCGCAACATCTTTCGCAAGCTCGGCATCTCCTCGCGGCGGCAACTGCGGGATGTGCCCGACCTCTGACCGCGGCCTCCCCGGAATCGTGGTGAGCGCAATCATGGCCGGTGATTGTGCGCCTCGCTAACGTTCGGTGGTTGAACGCTGTCGTGGAGGAGTGTGCGGTGACCGCTGAGTCGACCCTCGATGTCTTTGCCCCGGTGCATCCGCTGGACGATCCGGTGCGCACTTCGTTGCTCGGCGCGCACCGCCGGTTCGCGGGCTGGGCCGGGCGGATCGCCCGGTACGACCCGGAGGTCGCCAGGTTCTTCGGTCATCCGCCGGAACTGGACGAACAGGACTGGGCCGATCTGGCCACCCTGCTCGGACCGGGTGGCGGCACCGCGCTGCGTGGCGAGGGGCACGTGCCGCCCGCGGGCTGGACCGTGCTGGACACCGTGGAAACGGTCCAGATGGACGGCACCGCACTGCGCGTGGCGCACGACCCGGAGTTCGAGGTGCTGACCGCGGCCGCGGTCCCGGAGATGCTCGACCTGATCGCGCGGACCGAGCCGGGACCGTTCGCGCCGCGGACCATCGAGATGGGCACCTACCTGGGCTTGCGGGTCGACGGCAGGCTGGTCGCCATGGCGGGCGAGCGCATGCACCCGCCGGGCTGGACCGAGATCAGCGCCGTCTGCACCGACGCCGAGTTCCGTGGCCGCGGCATCGCCTCGCGCTTGATCCGCGCGGTCGGCGCGGGAATTCGCGCCCGCGGCGAGACCCCGTTCCTGCACGCGGTCGCGCACAACACCACGGCGATCAGCCTCTACGAAACGCTCGGGTTCACGTTGCGCAAGCGCTCGCGCCTGACGCTCGTGCAGGCTCCCGCCGCCGTGGGCGATACGCCGGTTTTCGGCTAGGCGAATCGCGCGCGCGACCGGGTTTTCGTAATAGCGCGGCGGTATCGCCGATAGTCCTCCTATGAAACGAGTACTCGCATGTGTAGGTATCGCCGCCACCGCCCTGCTGGGCGCGGCTCCGCTGGCGTCCGCCGATCCCGACGCGGACGCCCGGCTTGCCAACCGGCACGACTGGTCCGGTGAGTTCGCTTCACAGAACAACCTGATCCTGTCCTCGCGCATCCTGATCAGCCCGTACGGCACCACGCGTCCGCTGATGTGCAGCGGCGGCGACGGGCACTATTCGCTGTTCCCGTACGACTGCACCCAGAACGACGACAACGGCGTGCCGCATCCGGTGGACCGGGTGCTGGGGCTCGGCGGCGGGGGTATCTGGATCTACCGCTGAGGCGCAGGTTCGGCCTGCTTGCCGCGTCCGGCTGGTAACAACAGCCGGTGCAGCAGGTAGGCCGACACCGCGATCAGCAGGGCCGCGTCGAGATAGTGGCAGGCCATCGCGCCCGGATAGCTCGGCCCGCCCCACGCGTTCGCGGTGAAGTTCGGGTCGAGACCGGCCAGAATCTGCACGCCGATCCGGTACGGGCTGTACACCAGGACGGCCAGCGGTATGACGGCGAGCAGTAGTCGGAGCAAGGCGGTCGGGTGGGTCGGGATCGACCGCACCGTGTGCGTCAAGCGTTGGGCCGCACCATGACTGACGGGCGCGAGCAACGCGGCGGGCGAGAGGGCGTGCCGGCGTACCAGGTACGTGACGGTCGCGGCGGCAAGCACGAACAACACGAGATGCGGCCCCCACGCCGCCGTCCCCGCGACGTGAGCCTGCGGCTGCGGTGACCGATCCAGATAGATCACGCCGCCGGAAATCAGACCCGCCGCGAACGAGATCGCGGCGAGGCCGAGCAGTGGGCGCGAGAGCCGTGGCTCCGCCCGGGTGTCGTCACTGTTCATGCCCCCAACTCTGACCCGCTGACCAGGGCGATGTCGTCATCCCGGGGCCGCGAGACGGCCACCGCCGCGAGGCCGACGCCGCTACGCGCATGCGACCTCCGGATGAGTCCGGCGCGCGACCCCGGAGCGATGTGCCTGCGCGAACCGCCGGATACTGTCGGCGCTATGGCGATCACGACCACACCGCCGACCTCGATCGCCGGACCCGCACCGTGGCTTCATCGGCGCATCGCGGTCCCGCGCCGGGTCGGCCCCGGACCGGACTGGATCGATGCCGCGATCGCGGCCGGCTGCTTCCTGCTCTTCACCCTGCCCGTGCTGGTCGGCGCGACCAGCGGGATCGGTTCGACGCCCGCGATCGCGGCACTCGGCGTCGCCGCGGTGCTCCCGCTCCTGGTGCGGCGGCGGTGGCCGGTCGCGGTCGTCGTCGCGGTGGCGGGTGTGCTGTGCTCGGCGGCCCTGCTCGGCGTCCGCTTCACGCCGTGGGTGAGCAACACCGGTCCGGCCTTCGGCGTCGCCGTGCTCGCCCTCGCCGACCGCCGCCCGCGCCGCGAGTCGCTGCTCGTCACCGGCGGCGCGCTCGTCGCGCTCTATATAGTCGGCTGGCTCGGCGCGGACCTGCATCCCGACCAGGAACAGAATTTCGTGCAACTGCTGATCGCGGTGCCCGCCTGGCTGCTCGGCGATATGCTGCGCACCCGCCGTGCGTATCGGAACAGCTTGGCGGAGCAGCAGATTCGGCAGGCGCGCGAAGAAGAACGCCGGATTCGGGCCGAGGAGCGGTTGCGCGTCTCGCGCGAGGTACACGATCTGATCTCGCACACACTGAGCATGGTCGCCGTGCGTTCCGGAGTGGCCCGGTTGGTGCTGGACGAACGGCCGGGGGAGGCGCGCGCGGCGCTCGGCGCGATCGAGACGGCCAGTCGCTCGGCGTTGCACGAGTTACGGCGCGTGCTGGCGCAGATTCGTGAGTGCGGCCCGGACCCCGAACCGGAAGATCCGGGGCTCGCCGAGATCGCGGACCTGGTCGAGGGCTTACGGCACGAGGGGCTGGCCGTGGCGTACGAGGTGGTCGGCGCCCCGGTCGAGGTCCCGCCGCTGTTGCAGACCACCGCCTATCGGATCGTGCAGGAGGCGCTGACCAATGTCGTCAAGCACGCGCACACCGACCGGGCGAGGGTCGAAATCCGGCATGCGCCGACCGAATTGCAGGTATCGGTCACCGATGCCGGTCCGGCGGCAGGCCGCGCGGCCGAGCCCGACGGCAGCGGTTCCGGACTCGGATTGCTCGGGATGCGCGAACGGGTTTCGCTGTTCGGCGGCCGGCTCGACGCCGGTCCGCGGGTCGAGGGCGGCTTCGCCGTCCGCGCATCCTTTCCGCTGTCGCGGGACCACGATGAGCGCTGATCGCGAACATCCGATCCGGGTGCTGATCGCCGACGACGAAGCCCTGGTCCGCGCCGGGTTCCGGGTATTGGTCGAATCCGCAACGGATCTGCGCGTGCTCGGTGAGGCGGGCAACGGCGGGGAGGCGGTCCGGCTGGCCCGGCAGCTGCGGCCCGACGTGGTGCTGATGGACATCCGGATGCCGATCATGGACGGCTTGGAAGCGATGCGGCATCTGGCCGCCGACGCGGACGGACCGCGCGTCCTGATCGTCACCACCTTCGATCAGGACGAGCACGTCTTCCAGGCACTGCGCAGCGGCGCAAGCGGTTTCATCCTCAAGGACTCCCCGCCGGAGCAACTGCTGCACGCGATCCGCGTGGTGGCCGCGGGTGACGCCCTGCTCACACCGAGCATCACCCGCCGGATGATCAGCGCGTTCGCCCGCAGGCCCGCCGCACTGCCCGCGCTGCCGGACGGGCCCGCCGCGCTCACCGGGCGCGAGCGCGAAGTGCTCGAACATGTCGCGGCGGGCCGCTCCAACGCCGAGATCGCGGTGACGCTGCACCTGAGCGTGGCCACCGTGAAAACCCATGTGGGCAGGCTGCTCACCAAGCTGTCGGTGCGTGATCGCGCCCAACTCGTCGTGCTCGCGTATGAAACCGGCATCGTGATCCCGGGCAATCGCTGACCGCCGCGCGGCGCCCGGTGCGGCGAAATGACCGGAATTCATCCGCTGAATTCTGAAAGCCGTTCGGAGTAAGCCGGATTCGAGAACTGGGGATCGCGACTCCTGTTAAGCTCGCCGTGGGCATCGAGTGTGGGAGTTTTCCGGCATCGGTGGCGGTGGCTACTGTGAGTTTCGCTGAGGGAATTGACGCGATGATCGTTGTCCGGAGTACGGCGGAATTGCACGAGGTTTTGGCCGAACCGCGGGCGCGGGGCAAGAGTATCGGCTATGTGCCCACCATGGGCGCTCTGCACGAGGGACATCTGGCCCTGGTCCACGAGGCACGGAAACGCGACGAGGTGGTGCTCGCCTCGATCTTCGTGAATCCCTTGCAATTCGCGCCGAACGAGGACTTCGACGCCTACCCCCGCGACGAAGAAAGGGATCTGGCGCTCTGCGAGAAAGCGGCGGCCGACATCGCGTGGTTGCCCACGGCGGCCGAGCTTTTCCCGCCCGGCTTCGGATTGCACGTTGCGATTCCGCACCTTTCCGCGGTGTTGTGCGGCGCGGGTCGGCCGACTCACTTCGCCGGGGTCACCACCGAGATGTCGAAGATCCTGATCATGCTCGCGCCGACCGCGGTCTATCTGGGGGAGAAGGACTTCCAGCAACTGGTGGTAATGCGCGCGCTCGTGCGCGACCTGGGCCTGCCGGTCGAGGTGCGAGCGGTACCGACCGTGCGGGAGCCGGACGGTCTGGCCTTGTCCTCGCGCAATGCCTACCTCGGCGACACCGAAAGACCGACCGCCGCCGCGCTGTTCCGCATCCTGTCGGAGACGGCGACACGCCTGCGGACCGAGAACGGCCCGGTGGACGAGGCGCTCGCCGCGGGACGGCACGCCCTGACCGCAGCCGGTATCCGGCGGATCGACTACTTCGAACTGGTCGACCCCGAAACGCTGGACCCGGTGCGCGCCGGCGTGCCGGACGCGAGGCTGGTGGCCGCCGGGTGGGTAGGCCGCACCCGGCTGATCGACAACATAGCGGTGTAGCACCGAGAGTCGGTGCCGCAGTATCGGATTCAGGGGGGTCGGGGCGCGGGAGGCGACGATGGACATGATGGCGGAGCTGCTGGCGGCCGTGTCGGCGGAGGTCGGCGCCCGCCGATTGCCCGGCGCGGTCGTCGCGGTGACCGACAACGGAGCACTGATCGACCTGAGATCCGTCGGGCAGCTCGACCCGCAAGCCGGTCTGCCCATGCGCGACGACGCCCTCTTCCGCATCTACTCCATGACGAAGGTCTGCACCGCTTTGGCCGCCTTGGCGATGGCCGCCGAGAACCGAATTCGGCTGACCGATCCGGTCGCCGCGTGGCTGCCCGGTTTCGCCGCGAGCCGCGTGGCCGCGGACGATGTGCTGCGGCCACCGAAACGGCCACCGTCGCTGCAGGATCTGCTGCGGCAGACCGCGGGCATCGGCGGCGGGTTCCACACCTCGGCGCACCTCGCGCCGTATTACGCGACAGCGCAGGTGCGCAAGTACGAGCACACCGCCGCGCGGCACACCCTCGACGAGGTGGTGGACAACCTGGCCCGCCAACCGCTCGCGGCCGACCCCGGCACGGTGTGGGAGTACGGCATGGCGATGGACGTGCTGGGCCGGGTACTCGAGACCGCGGACGGCAGGCCGCTGGACGAGATCGTCGAACAGCGGGTGTGCCGTCCACTCGGCCTGCGCGACACCGGATTCAGCGTCGCCGCCGCCGACCTGGACCGGGTCGCCCAGCCGTGCGCCGACGCCCCCGCGACCCCGAGAGACCTTGTGACCCATCAGGAGCGGCCGGTGTGGCGATCCGCCGGGTCCGGCGGCTACGCCAGCGCCGCGGACTTCGCCACGCTGCTGTGCGCGATCACGCCCGATCGCGACGGCGTGCTGTCGATCCCGGCGCTCGGACCGTTCACCCGGGAACTCTTCGTCGACCAGATCGGGCCGTTGGCCGGTACCGGTCCGGATTACATCCCGGGCAAGGGCTACGGCTTCTCCTACGGGCTGCACGTGCCGAGCAGCGATCCGGCTTGGGCCGCACTGGATCCGCGCGCGCACACCGTCGGCTGGCTGGGGCGCGCCGCGACCAGCTTCGTGTACGACATCCCCACCGGACTCGGCGCGGTGCTGATGACCCAGTGCTACGGGCGCGCGGTGCACTATCGGGATCAGGTCCGCGAGATCGTGGCACGTCAGGCCTCGTCATGGACGTGACCACTGACGAACCGATCGTCCGGGTGCGCGGTCTGCGCAAGAAGTACGGGTCGTTCCTGGCCTTGGACGACGTAGGGCTGACCGTCGGGCGCGGCGAGATATTCGGGTTGCTCGGCCGCAACGGCGCCGGGAAATCCACTGCGCTGGACATCATCTGCGGGCTGGTCAAACCGACCGCCGGGCAGGTGGAGGTCTTCGGCACCGATGTGCGCAGGCACGGACGCCGGATCCGGCGGCGCATCGGCTATGTCCCGCAGGACAATACGGTGTACCTGCCGATGACCGTGTGGCAGAACCTGCGTTTCGCCGCGATCGTGCGGGGGATATCGCGCGCCGCCGCCGGGCGCCGGGCCGCGGAGGTGATGGAACGGCTGGGGCTCAGCCACATCGCCGACCGGGGTGGCGCGCACCTGTCGGGCGGCGAGCGCCGCCGGCTGTCGATCGGAATGGGCATCGTGCACGCGCCACCGCTGATGGTGCTGGACGAACCGAGCACCGGCGTCGACATAGATTCCCGGCAGGCCATCCACCGCCTGCTCCGCGAGCTGCGCGGGGAGGGCTCGACGCTGCTGTACACGACGCACCACCTGGATGAAGCCGAAAGCCTCTGTGACCGCGTCGCGGTGCTCGACACGGGCCGGGTCGTCGCCACCGCAGACGTGAAAAGCTTTGTGGCCGAATACGGTAGACCGTACTGCGAGATCGTCAGCGATCAGACCGAAGCCGTCACGACCCTGTTGCGCGCGGCGTTGCCCGGGATCCGGATCACGTTGCACGGCGGTCGGATTCGGGTGGGCGCGGAGCAGCCGGAGCACGTCGCCACCGTGGTCCGGGTGCTCGGCGCGAGCAACCTGCCCGTCAAGGACGTGCGCGCGGTGCCGGTGTCGCTGGAGAACGCCTTCCTGCACGCCGTCGAGCGCGCGCCCGGATCGGCGGCGCGATGACGCTCACCTGGGCCTTCCTCCGGAAAGAAGCGGCGACCTGGCGGCACGACCCGACGCTGTTCGTCTTCCTGTTCGCGGCGCCGCTGCTGATGCAGGCCCTGCTGAGCGACGCCTTCGCGCGCCTGACCGACGGCGCCGGCGCCGACCAGACGGTGCCGGGCTTCACCATCATGTTCGGGTTCTACGTCATGATGTTCATGGGCACCGCGCACTATCGCGAACACGCTTCCGGCGCTTGGAGTTCGGTCCGCACCAGTGGACTGTCCCGCGCGACGATGGTGCTGCAGCTGGCCGTGCCGTACTTCCTGTTGTCCGCGGCGCAGATGGCGCTGCTGATCGGCACGGGCCGGGTGCTGTTCGGCGCGACGGTGAACGGATCGCTCGTCGCCCTCACCGTCTTGATCCTGTCCATCGCCTGGACCGCGATCGCCCTCGGCCTGGTGCTCGTCTCGCTCACGCGCAACGTCTCGGCCATGCAGAACCTGTGCCAGCTGGTGGTGCTCGGCCTGGGCGTGCTCGGGGGCGCGGTGGTCCCGGTGCGGTTGCTGCCCGGGTGGAATCAGCCGCTCGCGCCGCTGACCCCGCAGTACTGGGCGGTGGACGGGATGCGCGAAGTGCTGGCCCAGCACGGGGGATTGGCGAGCATCGCGCCGCATCTGCTCGTACTCGTCGGCTGGGCGTGCGTGTTGTCGATCGTCGCGACGCTGGCCTTCGACCCCAGTAGTCAGCGTCGCGTGGCCATTCGCTGAACGCGCGCCACAGGTAATCGGAGGTGTCAAGGAAATGGCAGAGACAACGTCACCCAGGGGACGGGTCATCCAGTCGTGGTCGCGGCAGGGCGGGGAGGCGCCGCCGCGCATCGTCGGCGGCGACGGCTGCCGGTTTTTCGACGCCGCGGGACGGTCGTATCTCGACTTCGGCTCCCAACTGGTGAACGCCAACCTGGGACACGGCCGTACGGAGGTGCAGGAGGCGGTGCAGAAGCAGGTGGCCACCATGGCCACGCTCGGGCGGCCCTGGGACGTGGAGATCGTCGAGGAGCTGGCGAACCGGCTCGCCGAGATCACGCCCGGCGATCTCAACTCGTTCTTCTTCGCCTGCAGCGGCACGGAGGCGAACGAGGCGGCCATCCGTCTGGCCCGGGCATATACCGGGCGCAGCAAGGTGATTGCGCGTTATCGGTCCTATCACGGCAGCACCGCGGGTGCGTTGACGCTGACCGGCGAGCCGCGCCGCTGGGCCGGCGAGCCCGGCATGCCCGGCGTGGTGCGCATGCTCGACCCCTACACCTACCGCTGTCCGGCCGGGCATCCCACGCCGTGCCCCGTGTGTTCGGGCGCGCCGCATCTGCGGGAGCTGCTCCAGTACGAGGGCGCCGAGAACGTGGCGGCGGTGATCATCGAGCCGATCACCGGTATCAACGGCGTGATCATGCCGCCCGACGGTTATCTGCAGGGCATCCGGGACGTGTGCACCGAGCACGGCATCATGCTGATCCTCGACGAGGTGATGACCGGATTCGGGCGCACCGGAACGTGGTTCGCGTGCGACCGGTGGGATGTCGTGCCGGACATGATCACCTGCGCCAAGGGCTTGACCGCCGGGTACATACCGCTGGCGGCCGTCGCGGTGAGCGACCGGTTGTCGGGCTGGCTACAGGACGCCACCTTCCCGTACGGGCTCACGCACAGCGCCCACCCCGTGGGCTGCGCGGCGGCCGTAGCCGTGCTGGGCGTGTACCAGAAGGAGCGGCTCATCGAGCGCTCGAATCGACTGGGGGACTTGATCGAGGCGCAGCTGCGGGCGCTGGCCGATCGGCATCCGTCGATCGGGGACGTCCGGGGCACCGGCTGCTTCTGGGGGCTGGAGCTGGTGCGCGACCGGGTGACGAAAGAACCACTGGTGCCGTTCAATCCGGACGCCGCGGACGCCGCGCCGATGACGCGGCTGACCGCCGAGGCCTTCCGCAAGGGCCTGTATCTGCTCACCCACTGGAACATCATCCTGGTGTGCCCGCCGCTGGTCATCGAGGAGTCGGAGCTGCGGGAAGGGATGGCGCTGTTGGACGAAACGCTTTCGCTCGCCGACGAATACGTCACGGAGGTGTGAGCATGGGCGGCACCGTCGCGATCAACGAACTCGTCGAGCAGACGGCGGCGCAGCGCCCGGCCGAGTGCGCGGTGCGCGTGCGCGGGTTCTCCGCGGGCACCAGCGCCGAGATCAGCTGGCACGGGTTGGTGCAGAAGGTGCACGAGCACGCCGCGAAGTACCGGGACGCGGGTCTGCGCGAAGGCGCGGTCGCGGCCGTCGCGTTGCCGTCGGGTATCGGTCACGTCGTGGCCACCCTCGCGCTCTGGGAGGCCTGCGCCACCGTCATTCCGGTGGACCACCGCTGGTCGGCCGCGACGAAAGAGCGCATCGTCGAACGCTATCCACGCGGCTGGGTGGTCGAAGGCGACGACCTGGGCCTGGTTTCCTACCACCGGCGCGCGGTCGCGCCGCCGGGGTTGCCGGCGGACGGGTTACCTCGATCGGTCTCGCTGTCCGGCGGGACCACCGGTGTCCCGAAACTGGTCGTCCGCAACCGCCCGTGGGCGTACGCCTCGTCGGGGCCGTTGAGCAGCAAGGAAAGCGCGCGCGGTCTGGGCTACGGACAGACCCAGATGGTAGGTCTTCCGCTGTACCACGCGGGTTTCGGGGCGCTGTATCACGGACTCGCGCTGGGGCATCGCATCATCGTGCCCGCGAACGCCTCGCCGAAACTGTTCCTGGAATTGCTGAGGTCCGAAGGGGTACAGGTGGTGCGGACCGTGCCCGCGCAAATGGGCACGCTGCTGGAAGCCAGTGGGCGGGAACGACATTGGTTCTCCTCGTTGCGCCTCGTCGTGCACACCGCGGCGCGCTGCCCGGAATCGGTGAAACGGGGTTGGCTGGACCTGGTGGAGCCGAGCACGGTGTACGAGGAGTACGGCAGCGTGGAACGGATCGGCGTGCTCAGCATCCGCGGCGACGAATGGCTGGCTCATCCCGGCTCGGTCGGCCGCCCCCGGCACTGTTCGGTCCGGATCCTGGACGAGCGACGCGAGCCGGTCGCCGTCGGCACGACCGGTGAACTGTTCATGACCGACGAGAACGCCACGCAGCCGACCTATCTGGGCGACGGACCGGGATTGGCCGAAGTGGACGGGTATTTCAGCGTCGGCGACCTCGCGTGGCAGGACGCCGAAGGCTATGTGACGCTGGTCGGCCGTCGCGACGACGCCATCGATGTCGGTGGCGTGCAGGTCTTTCCCCGCGATATCGAGCGGGTGTTGGAAAGCCATGGCGCGGTGCGCGATGTGCGGGTCCGCGCGCTGCCCGATCGCCGCCTCGGCGAGGTGGTGCATGCCGAAGTCGCCATTCGCGGAACGGATTCGGGGGAAGTGCTCGCGGAGCTGTGGCGCAATTGCCGCGCGGAGCTGAGCAGAGCGCAGCTGCCCCGGACGATCGAGATCGTGGCCGACGTCCGGCGCAGCGCCGCGGGCAAATTGCGCACAGCGGACCAGGAGGCGTAGTGGAGCGAAAGGTTTGGGCCGTGGTCGGCCGGGTGTGCGGCACCGGTTACACCGAACCGCGCGCGAACTTCTACGAACTGGGCGGCGATTCGCTGCTCGCGGGCGAGTTGATGACCGCGTTGCGCGCGGAATTCGACACCGAGGTGCCGATGCACCTGCTGTTCGAGGCGCCCGACATGGGGGTCCTTCGTCCAGGAGGCGATGCGCGTGCTGTGAGTCAGCAGGGCGGGTCGTAGCGGCCGTCGACGGCGGTCCAGCCGCCGTCGACGTACAGCATCGTCCCGGTGACGAAGCTGGACGCGTCCGCGGCCAGAAACGCGACGGCCCCGGCGATTTCGCTCGGTTCGGCCCAGCGTCCGAGCGCGCTCTTGGACGCGTACGCCGCCCGCCACTGCGGTTCCGCGAAGATCGAGTCGGTGAGCGGGGTGCGCACGACCCCGGGCGCGATGGCGTTCACCCGCACCCCGGCCGGGCCGAATTCGGCCGCGGCCCCGCGGATCAGCTGGACCAGCGCTGCCTTGGTCGCCGCGTACACGGCTTGCCCCGGTTCGACGGTGACCGCCCGGATGGAGGACATGCCGACGATCGAACCGCCGCCCCGGGCGACCATGCCCTTGCCGAACGCCCGGATCAGGTGGAAGGCGGCGCGCAGATTCAGGTCCAGCACCGCATCGAATTCTTCTGTCGCATAATCGAACAGGCGCTTGCGCACATTACGACCGGTGGTGAAGACGAGCACGTCCAGGTCGGGTAGCTCGGCGGCGGCAGCGGCGACGGCGTCCGCGTCCCGCGCATCCAGTGCCAGGGCGACGGTGGGGGAGCCCGCCAGTTGCGCCGTCTCCTCGGCGCGGGTGAGATCTATATCGGCGCACACCACCTCGGCGCCGAGCGCCGCCAGGGCGAGCGCCGATTCGCGTCCGATGCCGCTGCCCGCGCCGATGACCGCGGCGCGCTTGCCGTCGAGCCGGAAGAGCGCCTGGTAGTCGAGAGCGGCGGGGGTGAGGTCCGGGTGTGTGGTCATCGATGCGTCCTGACTCTCGAGGTCCGAAGGGTTTACCGCGGGTAGGGCAGGGTGACCGTCTTGACGGTGCTCATCTCGCGGATCGAGTAGGCAATCCCTTCACGGCCGAGTCCGCTGGATTTCACGCCGCCGAACGGGAGGTGCGGAGAGTCGAAATGCGGTCCCGCGTTGAGGTTCACCGCGCCGACCCGTAGCGCCGCCGCGAGCGTGGTGAAGGCGGCGACGTCGCTTGTCACCACCCCGGCCTGCAAGCCGTACCTGGTCGAGTTCGCCACGCTGATCGCCTCGGCGATATCGGCCACCCGGATCACCGGGGCGACCGGGCCGAAGGTCTCCTCGACCACCAGTTCGGCGTCGGCGGGCACCCGATCGAGCACCGCGGGCGTGATGAGCGAGCCACGGCGTTCGCCGCCGAGCAGCAGCTTCGCCTGCGCGGCAACGGCTTCGGCGATCCGCCGGGCCACCGTGTCCGCGGCGTCCGCGCTGATGAGCGGCCCGACTTCGGTCGCGGGATCGAGCGGGTCGCCCGCCCGTTTCCGCTGCGCCGCCTCGACTAGCCCCGCGACGAGATCGTCGGCCACCGTGCCCACGGCGATCACCCGTTTGATGCCGCGGCAGGACTGCCCGGCGGTGGCGAACGCGCCCTGGGCCGTCAGCTGCACCGCCAAGTCGAGATCGGCATCGGGCAACACGATCAGCGGATCGTTGCCACCCAGCTCCAGCAGGAGCTTCTTGCCCGCGGCGGCCACCGATACCGCGCGGCCCGTATGCGCCGAGCCCGTGCAGGTGACCATGTCGACGTCGGGGTGCCCGGCGAGCGCGGGGCCGAGCTCGCCGGGTGCACCGGTGGTGACGACGAGATGTTCCGGCGGCAGACCGGCTTCGAGCATGATCTCGGCGAACGCCAAGGCAGTGAGCGGTGTTTTCTCCGAGGGCTTCAGCACCACCGCGCAGCCTGCCGCGACGGCGGGCGCGAGCTTCACGACCACCTGATTGAGCGGCCGGTTGAACGGCGTGATCGCCGCGACGACACCGATCGGTTCGAACATGGTGAGCGCCAGCCGATCATGTCCCGGCACCGGAATGCTCTCCCCGCGCAGGCGTTCGGCCTCGTTCGCCGCGACCGTGAGATTCGTTGCGGCCCGGTCGGTCTCCCGGCTGGTCTCGGCGAGGCAGACGCCGGATTCGCGCGAGATCAGCGGTGCGAGCTCGGCGGCTCGTTCGCGGATCAGGCGGGCCGCGGTCCGCAGGATGGTGGCCCGCTGGTCCGGCCGCAGGGGTCGCCAGGCCGCGCGCAGGCCGCGGAGGGCGGCGTCCAACTCGGAAACGCTGTCGCGCGCAACGGATCCGACGGTTTCCCCGGTCCACGGATTGTGCACCGGGAACTCCTCGGCGGCGGGTCGGTACGCGCCGTCACGAAACATGATGGTCTCCTGTCACGAAGGCCTTGAATCGGCGCGCCACGTCGGACGGTCCGACGGCCGGGCGGCCCAGCCGGTCGACCGAACCCGGACGAATCCGGAGGTAGAGGAACGCCGGGCCCGGCTCGAGCTGGGCCGCCTTGACCGCGTCGGTGAATTCGGCGAGGTCCGCGCAGTCGAACACGCGGACATAGCCGCAGGCCCGCGCGAGCGCGGGGAAGTCGACCTGCGCCGCGAGACTCTGCTGCCCACCGGTGGAGTCGTGCACGCCGTTGTCCAGCAGGACATGGATCAGATTGGCGGTCCCGTGCGCGCCTACCGTCGCGAAGGTGCCCAGCCGCATCAGCGCCGCACCGTCCCCGTCGAGCACGACGATCGGTCTGCGGGTATGCCGCGCGACGCCGAGTCCGACGGCGCTCGCCGACCCCATCGCACCGACCAGGTAGAAGTGCTGCGGCCGGTCGGCGAGGGTGTAGAGCTCCCGGCTGGTCTTGCCGGTGGTGGACAGCACGGCGGCGGCGTCGGGCAGGGCGCCGACCAGCGCCTCCAGTGCCGCCATGCGCGTGGGCGCGGCCCGTTCGGCCCGCGACCGGGTCACCGTCGGCAGCACCGGAGAGGGCAGCGGCGGCTCGGCGAGCTGTTCGGCCGCCACTGTTCCGTCGCGCAGGATGAACGCGAAAGGCCGCTGTTCGCGGGCCATTTCGGCCCACCCGGTGGACAGGCAGGCGTCGAGTCCGGCGGCATCGGCGGGAAGCACTGCGTGGCCCACCTGTAGGAGGTCGAGCAGACCCGGCGTGATGGCCCCCATCAATTCGTGCTGCGGCTCGTCCGGGCGGCCCGGTTCTCCGCGCCAACTGACGAGCAGCGGCACCGGGATTCGGCTCGGATGGGTGAGCGAGGTCAGCGGGTTCACCATGTTGCCCAGCCCGGAGTTCTGCGCCAGCACGCAGGCCGTGGCACCGGCCAGCCAGCACCCCGCCGCGACCGCCACCGCCTCGCCCTCGTGCGTCACCGGCAGGTATCCCGCGACCGAGCCGGACGCCGCACGATTGATCATCGGGGTGAGGTAGGAGCACGGCACACCCACCACGTCGGCCACGCCGCGCGCGACGAACCCGCCGAGCAATTCGTCCGCGTCGATCATGAATCCACCCACTTCTTCGCCAGCTCGGTGTAGTGCGCCTCGTCCGCCTCCAACTCCGGATATCCCATGAGGCCGAACACCTCCGGCAGCGAGGCGATATCCGGCTCGACGGCGGTGGGACCGTCGCGCAAGAGCGATCGGCACACCTGGCGCATCGCGGCCACCGAGGCCCGCATCGACTGATTGGCCCAGATCACCGCGGCGATACCGAGTTCGGCGAACGTCTCCCGGGGCACGGTGTGGTAGGTGGTCGGCGCGATCACGAGCGGCAGCCGGGCCGCCCACCCGGTGGTGAACTCGGCGATCTCGTCGATGGTGCGCCGGCGGGAATGGATGAAGATGGCATCGGCGCCCGCCTGCCGGTACGCCTCGGCGCGGCGCAGCGCCTCGGCCGTGCCCGCACCGGCGATGAGCGCCTCGGTGCGGGCGACGAGCACGAAGCCGGGATCGACCTTGTCCCGGCAGGCCGCGATCTTGGCGCACATGTCGCCGACCGGCGCCAGCGGGTGCCGGTCGCCGAAATAGGAGTTCATCTTCGGAAAGACCTTGTCCTCCATGCACATTCCCGCCGCGCCGACCCGTTCGGCACGGGCGGCGAAGCGGCGTGCGGTATTGAAATTGCCGTAGCCGGTGTCGGCGTCGACGAGCACCGGGATCGCGCCCGCGTCGACGACCCTGGCCACCAGATCGAGCATTTCGCCCCAGGACACCTCGTCACTGTCCCGCGCGCCGAGAGCGGTGGACATGCACAGACCGGACGCCCAGATCCCGGCGAAGCCGGCTTCGGCCGCGATGCGCGCGCTGAGTCCGTCGTGGGCGCCCATCAGGAACGACGGTTCGGGTCCGGCGAGCAGTTCGCGCAACCGCACACCGGCGTGACACCGTGCCGGTGCGGCCGGCGGAAGGGGGAGGTTGTCCATCACGCGCAATGCCTCTCGCACTCGGGATCGAAAATCGTTGTGGCGGACACGGATCACGTCACCCGGCCGGCGACGGGCGGCGGACCGCCGGCCAGGACCTGGGCGACGCCCTCGGCGATCCGGCGCCGGCAACTGCGCTCGGACTCCACCGAGAGAAACGCGCGGTGGGCCGAGACCACCACATCCGGCCTGGGCAACAGCTTGCGCGCGGCCGGATCGTCGTTCGGATCCTCGGGCGTGAAGACGTCCGAGGCGAAGCCGCCGAGCCGGCTCCCGTCGAGCGCGTCGAGGACCGCCGCCGGGTCTACCAGGCGGCCCCTGGCCGCATTGACCAGCAGCGTGCCCGGCCGGGCCGCCGCCAGCGCGCCCGCGTCGATCAGCTGATCGGTCTCCTCGGTCAGGGCCGCGTGCAGGACGACAGCGTCTGCGGCAGCGAACAATTCGTGCAATGAAGCGACGGCGGTGACGCCGTGACCTGCCATCAGATCGGCGGCGACGTACGGGTCATACGCGATGACGGTCTTGTAGAACGCCTGGAGTTTCCGGGCGGTCGCCCGCCCGATCCGGCCGAAGCCGATGATCCCCGCGGTACACGTCGACACCCGCCGCGGTACGCCGCCCGCGTGAATATTCCACCGCTGG